>NZ_JADIKI010000022.1:0-1457205 GCF_044904605.1 Dyella humi | reverse complement strand
CTGTTGTAGGTGTAGCTCATCATGAACTCGCCGAAACGCGAGCGCGATTGCAGTAGATCGGTGCTGGGGTCGTAGGTGTTGGACAGTTCCGTCTCGCCGGTGCCGACATTGGTCACGGTCAGCGGCAAACCCAGCACCCATAGCTTCGCGTCGTTGACGTAGACCGTGGTTTCTTCGATCGAGGACTGCCCGGCGATGTCGTTGTAGCGCTTCACGTCCGTAGGCTGCGCATACGCGTTGAACAGCATCGCTTGCCAGGTGTAGTTCTGGCCGTCCTGGGTGATTGTGCGCTGGCTTACTGGCGACGATTCCATGACTTGCGCTGCATTATCTCGGTCCAGCAGGTCCGTACCGTAGGCCGTTGGCCACGGGCCGCCGGTGGGATTGGCATACGTGTTGATCTCCGAACGCATCAAGGTGCCGCCGGCGGCGCCGCTGTAAGAGTCTGTGCGCAGTAGCAATCCTTCCGTAGCATCGAAACGATTGCTGAAGGTATAGCGAGTGTCGTTGCCGTTCGGATCCGTGACATCGGTATAGACGGTGGTGGCGCATGTGCCGCTGGTTGCGCATGCGTCGTCGTTCCAGCTCAAATTCGGCGACGAATAACTGTAGCTCCACGTCTGTGTGGGCATGCCCGCGCCCGATAGCACTTCACTCGTTATGGAGAACTGGCCGGAGAACTCCGGAAACGTGGCATAAGGAGCACTGCTCTCTGAGCCACCATAACAGTTGTGGGGCACGTACGAACGGCCGCTCAGTCTCGGCGTCAGTATGAACGTGGCAGTCAGGCCCGAGGGTGCCGTCATCCTGGCGGTAGGATTGACGGCGGAAGAGACCGTTGGCACCGTTTTGGCCCCGCAGTTGGCGACCGACATAGTGACTTGCGCCGTATCGAAGCCGCCCCCCTGATAAGACCAAGCGCTACCATCGGGCAACTGCACGCCGGTCAAGTAAGGCAAGGTAGCCGTCGACGTGTCGTAGCTGTAAGTCCAGGTGCGCGACGCGACATTGGCCGCTTTAGCGGTAACCGTCTGGATCAACGGCGTGCCTGATTGGTAAGCGACATCCACCTCGCGGCCGTCATTGGCCGTGATGCTGGTTAGATAGCCCGTGCTGGAATCGTAGTTGTAGGTCAGCGTATTGCCGAAGCGATCCTGGATCTGCGTGACGTACATAAAAGCGTCGCGACGAAACAGGAAGCTGCTGCCACCATTGGTGAGTTCGTTGGCCGGACGATAGACGAGTTGGGCGAAGGTGTAGCGCGTGCCGTCGGGCGCGATAGCGAGGAACCCGTCACCGCCGTCACTGGCGGTGACGCCGCAAGCGATCATCCAGTTGTTCTTGGTGACGATCGGAAAGCTCATCCCACTTATGTTCGGCGAAAGCGAATTCGCGGACCCGCGTGGCATCAGAAGCTGACCACCTTGGCCTGGCACAAACAGTTTGTAGCCAGCCCAATATTGGTCTGCGGCAAATCCGGAGGCGCTTGTTCCGACGGGGGCAACGCCCGGCGGCGGTTTGAAGTTGGTGCACCGCTGCGTCGTACCCGTCGTCGCATCTACAAAGCCACCTGTCTGCCAGGTGGCCGTCGACGGGAGGCCTGGTCCCGCTACGATCGTTTCGATGCGCGGGATATCCAGATCCCAGTCGCCGAAGGGACGTTGCGCACTCCCATTTGTACTGTTCGGAAGGTAGTTCCAAAATGACAGTGTTCGCCCCACGGTGATCGCTAGGCCATTGCCTCGTAGGCTGACGTCGGTGACGTTGAACGACAACGTACCATCGTACGTGTTGATGTTTTCTCCGAACGGATGCTCGCCCAAGGGCTCGATATTTTGATCGACCTGGATCAGCTTCTGGTATTCCTGGTCCGGGGTCACCGACTGGGCATGGCACCAACCGGATAGCACCAACAACACCGCTACCCACAGGCAGCTCCCTTGCCAACGTGCACGCATCGAATTGTCCCCTTGGGTCTGCGCCTTGCGCGCAGGTACTTTTTTAATCAGAAACTAAAATCACACAGGTCGTCAATAGGCAAAATTCTTGCGACTGAAGGGCCAACTGGCGTGAGCCGATGGCCGCCAAACTGCTACTGGCTCTCCGGCAGAGCGGAGGAACCATCAGCACAGTATTCGGGTATTTGAGTCGGGCGACGTCCGCTTCGGATCGGAGCGGCCCTGCCCTATCCTTGATAACGCTCCCTAATCACTCTGCGTGAAAGTATGCCGCCAGCCAAGCGTAAACGCGCAATGCGCCTGCCGTAGCACCTTAAGCTGGGATAGCGGAGCTTCTCGATATCACCTGCTCCCTTTTACGCCAAGGATCCAGCACATCTTCTGCTGAGCCGTGACGCAACACGAAGTACCCGTGCGCGATGTCCAGTCCAACCTTGGGCTCGTCTAGCAGTAGCCAACGCAAACCCTCGGTGTCTTCCACACCTGAGCCACCACCTGCACCAGCTGCGCCCTGCCCGGGGCCTTTTACGCGCATGGTGCGCTACCGCTTGACACCGGTGTCAATTACGTTACAGGCTGATATACAGTTCCAATGCCGGGGGCGGGCTGGACGTGGCAGTTGACCATTCGGATCGATTGACGGGGATACCGGCAATGCCGTTTCTGGCGGCCGATATTGGCGGCACGCACGCGCGTGTTGCGCTGATGCGCGCCTCGCACGACGGGGTCCGCGGGGTCGAAACGCTTGCCTACCGGGTATTTGCGTGCGCAGAGTTCTCGATGCTGTCGGAGCTGTTGCAAGCCTTTGTCAACGCCGACGTGCAAGCCCCGGTGAAGCATTGCGTGCTCGCTTGCGCGGGCCAGATCATGGGCGACGAGGTCGTGAACGACAATCTTGCGTGGCCCATCCACCTGACGCAGCTGCGTCACGCGCTGGGCTTGGACGAGGTTGCCGTACTCAACGACTTCGAGGCGCTGGCATACGCGCTCGATGGCCCTCTCGCCGACGGCGGCCGCCACCTTTGCGGGCCAGACACGCGTTCCAGTGGCCCTACTTTAGTGATCGGACCGGGCACTGGCCTTGGCGCGGCGGCGCACGTTCCCGGCCCTGCCGGCGGCTTCGTGTTGACGACCGAGGCTGGCCAGATGGATTTCGCACCGAATTCGGTGCGCGAGCGCGAGGTTCTCGCGCACCTGGCGCCGAATGGCGGCTACGTGGCGTTTGAACACATCGTGTCGGGCCCCGGTCTGCTGACCGTCTACGCAACCCTGTGCACGCTGCGCGGGGAAACGCCGAAGCTGGCAACACCCGAAGCCGTCACGATGGCAGCCGTTGCCTGCAGCGACGCACAAGCCGTCGAAGCCGTGGAAATTTTATGTGCCTCGCTGGGGAGCTTTACCGGCAATCTTGCGATGGTCTTCATGGCCACAGGCGGCGTGTATCTCGCCGGCGGCTTCCTGTCTTCCATCTTCGAGTTGCTCAAGCGCAGCGCCTTTGAGGAGCGATTCCTGCACGGACGCAGCGCACGCGCGCTGCTGTCGCAAGTGCCGGTGTGGGTAACGGAACACGGCCATCACGGCGTGCACGGTGCGGCCCAGTGGTACCTCAGGCGTGGCATGTCGAGGGCGGAGTCGCTGCGGCATGCCGCAACAGGTGGCGTGGGCGCATGAGCCGCATCGTGACATCAAAATTTTCCCGTTGCCTGGTCATCGTGTGGCTGGCGACTACGGGCGTGGCTGTTGCCGTGCCTGCCGTCCCCCAGTGGTCGTTGCTGCCGCAGCCGGCAAAGGCTAGCCCCATCGGATCGGGTGCGACCGAAATCGCGAATGGTGCCGTGGTTTCGGTGCATGGCGCAGATCGCCAACAAATGCAGTCCATAGCAGAGCGGTTCGTGCAACGCGTGGCCGACACCAACGGCTTGAACTTGCGCGTGGCGACGACGGATGCTGCGCATCCTGTGATCACGTTCGATGTGAACCCGAATGCCGGTATCACGGACGATGCCGGCTATCGCATCACGGTGGATGACAGCGGCATCCTGGTCACGGCGCGCACGCCACGCGGTGCGTTTTATGGCAGCGTCACTTTATGGCAATTGCTGACGCCACCCGGATGGACGCGTGGCGCGCCCGTCGAGGTTGCTCATGGTGTCATCGACGATCACCCGCGTTTCGCGTGGCGCGCGCTGCTGCTCGACTCCGGGCGGCACTACCAGAGCGTGGCCGACATCAAGAAGCTGATCGACTGGATGTCGCTCAACAAGCTAAACGTGTTGCTCTGGCACTTGACCGAAGACCAAGGCTGGCGCCTCGAAATCCCCAAGTATCCCGAACTCACGAAAATCGGTGCATGTCGCAAGGCGGTGGGCCTCGACAGCGAACTGACTGGTTCCGCCGACCTGCCCTATTGCGGCTTTTATACGGAAGCAGAAGCGCGCGACATCGTGCGGTATGCCGCCGAGCGATATGTGGACGTGGTACCGGAAATCGATTTGCCCGGACATTCGCAGGCAGCCGTCGCCGCCTATCCGTGGCTGGGCGTCACCGGCAAGCGCCCGTCTGTGTGGACCGACTGGGGCGTCAGCCCGTGGCTGCTCAAGCCCGATGAAAAAACCTTGCAGTTTGTCGATGACGTGCTCGATGAGGTGATGCGGCTATTCCCTTCCCGATACATCTCGATGGGCGGTGACGAGGCCGACAAGCAGCAATGGAACGCATCGCCAGACGTGCGTGCGCAGATGCACAAGCTGAGCCTGGCAAACATGGACCAGCTGCAAGGCTGGTTCACGAATCAGGTCGCCGAGCATCTCATCAAGCACGGGCGCACGCCGGTTGGCTGGGATGACGAGCTCGTCGCCGGTGCGACGCTTCCGGCATCGGAAGTAGTGATGTCGTGGCACGGCAACGATAACGAGCGCGTGGCGCTCGCTGCCATCAAGCAAGGCCACGACGTGGTCATGACACCGCAGGAATCGCTGTACTTCGACCACTATCAGTCCGACCTGCCCGACGAATGGCAAGGGCCGCCCCCCGCAGCGACGTTGCGGCAAGCCTATGACACGGTCGTCATCCCGAACGGTGCGAGCGCGACCGAAGCACAGCGCATCATCGGCGTGCAGGGTGGTCTCTGGACAGAGCAGATGCCGACCTTTGCGCACGGTCAGCATGCGGTCTTCCCGCGCATCGCGGCGCTGTCGGAACTTGGCTGGTCGCCCTCGAGTGCACACGACTGGAATGGCTTTCTGCAACGCATGCCGGCCGAACTGGCGCGTTACCGCGCACTCGGCATCGACTATGCCGACAGTGCGTTCGCACCCGCCTTCCATGTGACTGCAACGGCCAACGGCGCGTTCCAGATCGAGCTATCCAATCAGGTGGCATTCGGGACGATTCGTTACACGACGGATGGCTCCGACCCGACCAACCAGTCCACCCCGTATGCGCAGCCAATCACGCTACCGGGCAACGCGACCTTGCGCGCCGCAACGTTTGCGCCGGACGGCCTCGAACTTACCGCGCCACGCACGCAGGTGTTGGATGAAACAACCCTGCTGAGCCGCGATAGCAGCGCGCTTGCAACGTGCTCCAAGCAGCCCGCCTCGCACCTGGAAGGCGGCAAATCGGCGCGAGGGTCGAGGCCGATTTATTCGGTAGATATCGGCAACGCTTGTTGGCTGTGGCCACAAGCGCCGCTGAACGGCGTCAAACATGTCGTGATGACTGTCGAGCGCATCACCTGGCGTTTCGGTGATGAAGCCAAGGACGCCGTGGTGCGCCGTAAAGCCAACGCGTCTGGCGAGTTCGAGATCCATGCCGATTCTTGCACAGGGCCACTGCTTGCGCGCTTGCCGCTGGAAAGCGCGATGCAGGCAAAAGGGCAAAGTCGTCTTGATGCAAAGGTTGCCATGCCGGCGGGGGCCGGCGTTCGCAATCTGTGCGTCTTCGCTACCGGCGATCCACGTGATGGCCAGTGGGCGTTGGCGCGAATGGTGTTTTCGAAATAAGCAGTACGCGGGGCAGACGTCCCGTGCAGTAGCACCGAGGGAAATGGCTTTGGCTTGGGAGGCCAAAGTTGGGGACATCGAGAGATTGCATCACGACGGCGTGCTAACCGGCAGGCACCGCCGGGTTACATGCGTTTTTGGAATACCACAGAGCACCTGAGGTTCGATAGGCAACACCAACGAGGTTAAAGCCCATGTCCACCGCACTTCGCAAGCGTCCATTGTCATTCGCCATCACCATGTCGCTGTTCGCCGTCGTGTCGACGTCGGCAGCAGCGTCGACATCCGCCGATACCCAGGCAGGCGGCCAGGCAACGCAAGCCACCACGGCGCAAACCACGCCGGCACCGAAGTCGCCTGACGCCAAGAAAGCCGACGCAAAGAAGGCTGACGCCAAGGCTGGCAGCAACGACGCGCAGAAGAACGCGACCACGCTGTCGACGGTGTCTGTCACCGGCGTGCGTGCATCGCAGGCGCGCGCCATCGATGTGAAACGTGATGCTCCGAACATCCAGGACAGCATCACCGCGGAAAACATCGGCGCGTTGCCCGACACCACCATCACCGACTCCCTGCAGCGCGTCACTGGCGTGCAGATCAACCGCGACGCCGGCGTGGGTACCTCGGTGGACGTGCGCGGCCTGCCCCAGGTCGGCACCATGTTGAACGGCGAAGTGTTCATCACGGCGGACCAGATCGACTCGCAGCAGCCCGACTTCACCATGTTGCCTTCCACGCTGTTTCATGGCGTGGACGTGGTTAAATCATCCACGGCCAACGAGACCGATGGCGGCATCAGCGGCGCCATCGACTTGCATACCTATCGCCCCTGGGATCTTCCCAGCGGATTTACCTACAGCTATTCCGCCGATGGAGAGCGCGGCAGTACCACCAGCCATTTGGGGCCCGAGGCTAACGGTCTCATTTCGTTCAACGACCATGGCCGTTGGGGCTTGCTGATCGCCGCTGATTTCTCCAACACCACGCGCATGAACGCAACCGAAGGTCTCGATCAGTACGGTGTGGTGCTGAATGGCGAGAACGCAGCCAGCGCGGGCAGCTACAACGGCTTTCTTTCCGCGTGGAATGGCGCGCCCATCCCGTCGAAGATCGTTCAGAACGCCGACGGCAGCGTGGATGTCAATGGCGACGGCAAGTCCAACGGTGTCTTCATGGGCAGTCAGGACATCGGCATCAATGACATCACCACGCAGCGGAAACGCAAGTCTGGCAATGCCTCGTTTCAGATGGATCTTGGCAATGGCTTGAGCCTGACCACCGACTACTTCTACTCGCAGCAGCGCGAGTACGACCGTAACGTCGGCATCCAATTCAACTCCACCAACTGGCAGGGTGCGACTTACGTGCCGCTGCAATCGCGCGATACCGGAAGCCCCGCCCTCGGCGCCTACGGCACACCGCAGCCAGGCTGGCAGGGCTCGCAGATATTCACCACGCAGGTGTACGAAAAGTGGCCAGGCGACGTGGAGTCGTACTCGCAGATCATCCAGAAAAGCTCGAATGCGAAGAACTTAAACCTCCAGTTGGATTACGACGACGGCGGACCTTTCACAGCAAGCGTGCGTGGCATCCATGACACGGCGTTCCAGTCGAACGAAGAAACCGACGTCAACATTTCCGATTCCGACGGCGCACTATGGCCCAACGTACTGATGCCCGGCGCCACCGTGCCGCCCGGCACCTTCGTCTACCCGGCGCAGTTGGGTGGCAACCGCGTGTTCAATGCCAACGGCGTTCCCCAGAACACGATTCCGATCATCGCGAACTTCGATAACCGCTATCTCAAGGTCAGCATGCCTGCCTCGCTGGCTGCCGATTTCGCCAACCCCAACGGCTGGACCATGAAGACGTTGGAATCCTCCGGCGACTACGACCGCAAGGTGGCGCTGAACGCGCTGCGCTTTGACGGAAAATACGATTTTCAGGACGGTTTCAAGCTCGAATTCGGCTTGCGCAACAGCATCCGCAACGCCGACAACAATGGCTGGACGCTGGAAACACCGGTTTATGCGGGCATGGGCGCCAGTGACCCGAATGGATGTCTGGTGCGCTATGTCGGTGCCGACGTGGTCTTGAATAGCGGTTCCTGCACCGCGAGCAACGCGTTGGGCTACTTCCGCGCCGGGCCGCTGTCTGCGATATCGATGCCCAATACTGCTGCACCGCTGTCGGGCAACTTCAAGCAGTACACCAACCTGCTTGGTTCGGGCATCAACTTCTGGGCGATTGATCCTAACGCCATGGTCAATCCCATTTCGTACTGGAAATCGCTCTACCCCAACACCACCGAGGTGGCTGAGCCGGGAACGACATGGGCCGTGCGACTGAAGGAGTTGACGGGCTATGTGCAGGGCGATTTCGATGGCACCATCGGCGACATGCCATACAGCGGCAACGTGGGCGTGCGCATGATCCACACCAATCTGGACGTTACCCAGTATTTGAGCGGCGCCCCGGGTGCGTATGGCGACGAACCCGCGCAAGCAGGTACTTCCCTCACCAAGCGCAGTTATCAAGACGTGCTGCCTTCGGCCAACTTCTCGTTGGATCTGACCGACAGCCTGAAGTTTCGATTGGCCGCTTCCAAGAACATGATGCCGCTGGATCTCAGCACCTGGGCCGGTGGTTTACAGTTGAACTACTCGTTGGCGGAGACGCCGCAGGGGCCGATCTTCCGCGTTTCGAATGGCACTTCGACCGGCAACCCGAGCCTCAACCCGTGGCGCTCCACCAACTATGGCGCATCGCTGGAGTACTACATCAACCCCACCAGCATGCTCAGCCTCGCACTGTTCCGCATCAACGTGCAAAGCTTCATCAAAAACGGTAGCGTGACCAACTGCACCCTGCCCGACGAAGATGGCGTGGTTCGCGATCATTGCATCGTGATCACCGAACCCGTGCAGGGCACCGGCAACCGCATCCAGGGCGCGGAGTTCGATTATCGCCAGGGCTTCACCTTCCTGCCGAGCTTTCTGTCCAAGACAGGCATGGAGGTAAACGCCACGTATGCACCGAGCAACTCGGGCGAAAGGGATCTGTCTGGCAGCAAAATTCCGTTCCAGGATAACTCCACCGAGTCCGGCAACTTCATCCTGTGGTACCAGGACGATCACTTCCAGGCCCGCCTTGCGTACAACTATCGTTCGCGGCGCGCGGTGATGGACAGCGTGGGCGGCATCACGGGCATGGAGATGTACGAGGCGCCGCAGAAGTACCTCGACGCGTCGATTTCCTACAAGTTCAGCAAATACGTCGAAGTGTTCCTGGACGGCACCAACCTCACCAACGAGTACCAGCATTACTACCTCGTGTGGCCCGACCAGCCTGCGCACTCGACGTTCTCCGAGCGCATGTTCATGTTGGGCGTACGCGGCCAGTGGTAACCGGAGTGCCGTGACTTAAAAAACGGCATACGCCCCTGGCCGTCATTCCCGCGAAAGCGGGAATGACGGCCAGGCAGGATTGGCAGCCCCACGCAACCCCATTCGCACCCCACCAACACAAGGCAAGCATGCAGGACTCCAACGCGCCCCAACCCGTTCGCGACAACGCCTTCCATCGCTCCATCGGCCTGTTCTCGGGAACTGCGATCAACATGACCCAGATGTGCGGCATCGGGCCGTTCATCACCATTCCCATCATGGTCGCGGTGATGGGCGGTCCGCAGGCGGTGATTGGTTGGATCGCCGGCGCCATCCTGGCCATGGCCGATGGCCTGGTCTGGGCCGAACTCGGCGCGGCCATGCCGGGGTCCGGTGGAACGTATGTCTACCTGCGCGAAGCGTTCCAGTACCGCACCGGCAAACTGATGCCGTTCCTGTTCATATGGACGATGCTGCTGGCGATTCCCTTGCTGATGTCCACGGGCATCATCGGCATGGTGGAGTATCTGGGGTTCTTCTTCCCCAACCTGGGCTGGTGGCCGGTGCATCTCATCAGCTTGGTGGCGACCACCATCGTTACCTGGCTGCTGTATCGCCGCATCGAATCGGTTCGCGCGATCACGATCGCGCTGTGGGTCATCATGCTGGTCTCCGTCGTCGGCGTGGCGGCGGCAGGCTTCTCACACTTCAATGCGAGCTTCGCCTTCGCATACCCGGCCGGCGCATTTAGCAGCCACTTTTTCATGGGGCTTGGCGCGGGACTGATCATTGGCATTTACGACTATCTCGGCTACAACACGACCGCTTACATCGGCGACGAGCTGCGCAATCCGGGCCGGACGATGCCCGGCTCCGTCATCGTCTCAGTGATCGCGATGATGTTTATCTATCTCCTCCTCAACATCAGCGTGCTTGGCGTGGCGCCGTGGCAGGACATTGCTCAGTCCAAATCGGTGGCTTCGTTAGTGGTGGAGCGTAGTTGGGGGCATCTGGCTGCCGCCATCATGACCGTCCTCATCATCGTGACAGCGTTCGCCTCGGTGTACACCGGCCTGCTGGGTGGCTCCCGCGTGCCCTTCCAGGCAGCGCATGACAAGGTGTTCCTATCCGTGTTTGGACACCTGCACGCGAAGCACGGCTTTCCGCACGTGGCACTGCTTACGATGGGCGTGGTGACGGCCATCGGCACATTCTTTGATCTGACCGAAGTCATCAACATGCTGCTGGCCGCAACCATCATCGTGCAGTCCATTGCGCAGGTCGCCGCGTTGGTCGTGTTGCGCAAACGCCAACCCAATCTTGATCGCCCGTATAAGCAATGGCTTTACCCTGTGCCATGCGTGATCGCGCTGCTGGGGTGGGTCTACGTGTACGTGTCCGCGTCGACTTTGTCGCTGATCCTGTCCAGCATATGGATCGTCGCTGGCCTCGTGGTGTTTGCGATGTGGGCCAGACACAACCAGTCGTGGCCGTTCGCGCCCGTTGAAATACGCGAAACCTATCTTGAGAAACAGTGACGCCATGCAAACTCCAGCCAAGCACGTGCTTTGGATGATGGCCGCGATGGTGGTATCGGCCGCACACGCCCAAACAAACTACGCCCCCACTCAGGTAATCGCCGACATCGGCTCCACCACCGCCATCGATCGTTGGCAAATTCAAGACAGCGCGAAGGCGCAGCAAAGTGGTGCCGACATCTCTTCGACAGGCTTCTCCACCGAGGGCTGGTACCCGGTGAGTGGTCGAGCAACCGTCATGGCCGGACTGTTAGAAAACGGTACGTACAAGAACGACGTGTTCTACAGCGACAACCTGCGTGCGGTGCAGGTGCCGGACTCCAGCGGCAGCCTCTTCGTGACACCTTGGTGGTACCGCGCCGAATTCACGTTGCCGAAAAATCTGGCAGGGCGACATACGTTGCTGCGCACCAACGGCATGATCGCGAGCGCCGACGTGTGGATAAACGGGCATCTGGTCGCCGACCACGCCGACGTTGCCGGAGCCTATCCCGTGCACGAGTTCGACGTGACGCGCTGGGTACACACGGGCGCCAACATCCTCGCCATGCGCGTGCATCCGGCCGATCCAAGAATGAGCCTGTCGATGGGTTGGGTGGACTGGAACCCTACGCCCCCGGACAACAACATGGGTCCGTGGCGCGGCGTGGACATCGTGCAGACCGGCCCTGTCGAGTTGAGCTTTCCACAGGTTCTTTCGACGCTGCGGCTACCCGATCTCGCGCGCGCCACGCTGGACGTGAAGGTGAGCGCGAAGAACCTTGATACGGTGGCGCATGATGCAACGATCACCGGCACCGTGGCCGGCGTTCCCATACAACAGACCGTTCACCTCGCGCCTGGGCAAACGCAAGTCGTTTCGTTCTCACCCAAGACAACCCCTGCCCTCGCACTGGATCACCCGAAGATCTGGTGGCCAGTCGGCATGGGAGAACATCCGCTGTACCAACTCGAGATGATCGCCGCAGTCGATGGCGCAACATCCGACCGAGCCAACGCGACGTTCGGCATACGCAGCGTCAGTTCGAGCCTGACGAAGCAGGGCTATCGCCAGTTCTTCATCAACGGGAAACCCGTGCTGATCCGCGGTGGCGGCTGGGCGCCGGATATGTTCTTGCGCGATGACCCCGCGCGCATGGAGGCCGAGTTCAGCTACGTCGTCAATCTCGGCCTCAACACCATCCGCAGCGAAGGCAAGCTGGAGAATCAGCGTTTCTACGATCTCGCCGACCGCAACGGCATTCTGGTATTGGCGGGCTGGGAATGCTGCGACAAGTGGGAGTCGGCGGCCAAGACCGGCGGCGCGCCCTGGAATGCTGCCGACATGAAAGTGGCTGAAGACTCCATGGCCAGCGAGGCACGCCTGCTTCGCAACCATCCATCCGTGATCGGCTTCTACATCGGCAGCGACAACGCGCCTCCGCCGCCCATCGCAAAGATGTACGTCGATACGCTGCGCGCCGAGGATTGGTCGTTACCCATCATCTCGGCGGCTGCCGACCAGGGGACTGCCGAAGCCGGACCTTCCGGCATGAAGATGGCCGGCCCTTACGACTGGATACCGCCAGCGTATTGGTACGCCGACAAGCTGGGCGGCGCGTTTGGCTTCGACTCGGAAGTCAGCGCAGGTGCGGATATTCCACGTATGGAAGATGTGCAGCGCATGCTCTCGCCGCAGGAACAGGAAGCACTGTGGAAATACCCGGAGGCGAGGCAGTACCACGCCTCCGCGGACTGGTCGACATTCGCCGTACTTACACCATTCGACAAGGCACTCGCCCATCGCTACGGTGCACTCACGAGTCTTGCCGACTATGTCGCCAAGGCCCAGCTCGACAACTACGACAACGTCCGCGCGCAATTCGAAGCGTTCAACGCGCACATGGATGCAGCGAAGCCGGCGACCGGCGTCATCTACTGGATGCTCAACAACGCATGGCCCTCGTTGCATTGGCATCTGTACGACTACTTCATGAATCCCGCTGGCGCCTATTTCGGTGCCAAGAAAGCCAACGAGCTGGTGCACATCCAGTATTCATACGACTCGAACGGCATCGTCCTGGTGAACCACGCACTTGACGATGTCCATGGCCTGCAAGCGAACATCCGCGTGCGCAATCTGGACGGTAGCGCGCGTTACGAAAAGCACCTGCAGAACATCGACCTTGCCGGGAACCACACGCGGCAGTTGGCAACACTGCCGGCCATTGCCGGCCTGTCATCCGCATACTTCATCGAACTCGACCTCGCCTCTTCCGACGGCAAGCCGGTCAGCCGCAACGTCTACTGGCTGTCCACGCGATCGGACGCGCTCGACTGGGCGCATTCGAACTGGTATCTCACCCCGGTTACGCAGTACGCGGACCTGACCGCATTGCAGACCTTGCCGGCCGCGACGAGTGAGGTCCGCGCAACGACGCGGCGCGAGGGAAAGGATGACGTCACCACGATCACGCTGTCGGTGCCCGCGTCGTCCAAGGTCGTGGCGCTGTTCCAGCACATGTCGATCAGGCGAGGTGCGCACGGCGACCTTGCGCTGCCGATACGGTGGAATGACAATGACGTCACGCTTTGGCCCGGCGAGTCGATCACCCTGACCGCGCGATACGAATCGCAGGGAACGACCGTACCTGTCGTCGAAATGAGTGGGTGGAACGTTCCGGCCCAAAGCGTTACGGCGACCGCCACGCAGGGAACAGATCATTGAAGACGCAAAGGCTTCCATGTCACGCGTGACCATCAACGATGTCGCCCGTGCGTCGGACACTTCGAAAAAGACCGTATCGCGCGTGCTCAATAACGAGCCGAACGTACGTGACTCGGTGCGGGAACGCGTGCTTGCAGCCGTTGCGAAACTCAACTACCGGCCGCTGACCTCGGCGCGCAGCCTGGCGACGAACCGCTCCTTCATGATCGGCTTGCTCTACGACAACTTGTCGCCCAGCTACATCATGGAAGTTCAAGCAGGCGTGCTGGAAGCGTGCGAAGCAAGGCAATACAGCATGATGGTGCAGCCGCTGGTCTCGACGGCGCCGGACTTCGTCGAGCGTGTCGAGGGCATCCTCTCGCGGCACCAGCCCGATGGACTGATCCTTACGCCCCCCATCACCGACCACAAGAAACTGCTCGATCACCTGCACAAGACCGACCTTCCCTTCGCTTCGATCGCCCCACGCCAACCCAAGGGCTGCATCGGCGTGATGCTACGTGAGCGCGAAGCCGCCGCAGCGATGGTGGAGCACCTCGTATCGCTGGGCCACCGACGGATCGCCCACATCATTGGCGACCCCAAGCACGGCGCGGGCATCTGGCGCCTCGCTGGTTACCGCGATGGCTTGAAGCGCGCGGGGTTGAAGGAAAACCCTGCATACATGGTGCAGGGCCAGTTTTCCTTCGAGTCTGGCGTGGCTGCGGCCCGCCGGCTGCTCGCGCTGAAGCACCGGCCAACCGCCATTTTCGCGGCCGACGACGACATGGCCGTCGGTGCAATTTGGGCCGCCGCGGAGGCCGGGGTATCGGTTCCCCGCGAGATTTCCATTTGCGGCTTCGATGACACCACGATCGCGACGCAAGTGTGGCCACCGCTGACCACCGTCCACCAACCCGTGCGCGACATGGGTAAGCGCGCTACCGAGGAGTTGCTGCTTCGCGTGCTGGGCAAAGGAGAAGCCCGCATGGTCGAAGTCGGCTACGAAATGCGCATGCGCGCATCGACAGCACCCGCGCCCTGAATCGGTCGCCATCTTGCGGCCCACGCCACCGATCGAGAGGAGAAAAGCTCACATGCCTGCCACGCCAGACGTCAGCAACTCGCCACGGAAGTTCCACTTCATTTCCGGGCTACCGCGCGCCGGTACCACGCTGCTGGCCGCCATCCTCAATCAGAATCCGCGCTTCCGCGCGGGCATGACCAGCCCGCTTGCAGACATCATGGGCGTGGTGATGGCGGAAGCAAGCAGCAAGAACGATTTTTCGTTCGATGTGTCCGACGAACAGCGTGTCGCACTGTTGCGCGGGCTAGTCGAGAACTTCTACTCGGTACAGGCTGACGCCGGCGTGGTGTTCGACACCAGCCGGCTGTGGTGCAGCCGGATGCAGTTGCTCAACACGCTGTTCCCTGGGGTAAAGGTCATTGCGTGCGTGCGCCAGTTGGCATGGGTGCTCGATAGCATGGAGCGATTGGTGCAGAGGCAACCGGTCAGCGTCAGTAAGGTGTTCCGCTTCGACACCAACACCACGGTGTACTCACGCGTTGAGGCGTTGACCGATCCACGCGGCATGGTGGGCTTTGCCTACCAGGCCACCAAAGAAGCGTTTTACGGCCAGTACGCGCAAAAACACCTGCTCATGCTGACCTACGAAAGCCTGGTGCGCGATCCCGCCGTGGCCATACGCGCGGTCTACCAATTCCTGGACGAGCCGTGGTTCGAGCACGACTTCGACCACATCGAATACAACGCTAACGAGTTCGATGCCCGCGTCGGCATGCCCGGCCTGCATTCCGTTCGGCCGAAGGTGGCGTCGATCGAACGCCAGCCCGTCCTGCCGCGCGACATCTTCGGACGCTTCGCGAACGAAGCGTTCTGGATGGATCCTAAGAACAACGTCAACCAAGTACCCATCGTGTAAGTTAAACGCCGTCCTACATGGCCCCTCTCATTGGGATCTCCGTGGCGCCTCCTGCCGGCGCCGAATGCCAATCATTCGTCGATAGAAGGATGGGGGTTCCAATCAGGCTTTTTCGTCGCCCATCAAGTCCGGGGCCGGCGATGCAGGACAGATCTCAGCGCGTGCGATCCGCAGATGCTTTAATCGTCCGCCGATTTTTGAGATGCACCGATGGAAGCCCTGCCTGATCCCACCCTCACCCACGTCACCCTGACCTCCACCCGCCCCACTAACCATGCGTCTGCCATGTGGATTCGAAAGGTGTGGATTACCGTCCTGCTTCTGGGGATCAGCTCCGCTGCACTGTGCGCCCAGCACACTCCGCCCCCTCTCTTCGGAGGAGTCCTCCATGCTCGTGGCCCACATGGGGTCTACGCGGAGATACGGTTCGAGCCCCATCGCTTGGTCGCGCAGGTACATGAGCCCCACATGTGCGTCTTACATGCCCATCTCGTGCACGGAGATCCGCACACCAGCCGCTACGCCATCGAGACACCTCAGGGCGGACGCTTCTGCGATGAACTGGTAGGCGGAGAAATCGTAATCCGTCCACATTCGCCGAATGACGTGATAGCAGAGTTCCGATCGGCGCGTATGGACTGGTCAGGGGAGTTTCGCAGCCACACGCCGGGCCGCTGACTCTTTGGACGAGGCGGCGGCGTTTGATGAAGCCGACCCGCAAACCCATAACGGCTCATCGTAGTGGCGATGCCGTATCAAGGCGTGGTACACGAAAGCCATCCACTAGATGGCCGTTCCTTCGTTCTCCACCGACCGCACCGCTGACGTGCGGCCCCCTAAATCGGCAGCTCGTCCGACGACATGGATATCCGCACCGAAATTCATTGAGGCGCGATGTTCGTGATGGACGTCTCGCGGCCACACGCTTGGCCCAATTGGGGATGCATGGTGGCCCACCATGACCATGACGCGCATGGGTGGCGCACCATAATCGTTCGGACTTCTTCCACGAACTGTCCGTATGCACCTGAAAACATTTCCGCCACTGCGAATCCTTACGTCATTGATCGTTGCACTCGCCATCTGCGGGGGCACCATGGCGAGTGAGGCTGCGACCGCGGCCACAGTGCCGTCCCCCAGCACAACGGTGGCAGCCACGTTCGTTCATCCCGGCGTGATGCATACAGCCGACGATCTCGCACGAATCAAGGCACATCTGGCGCAGGCGCCATGGTCGAGCGGATATGTCGCACTGAAGAACGATCATTACTCTTCCCTCACCTATCAAACCCGAGGTGGACATTGCTCAAAGGTGGTGAGGGGTACCCCCTCCCAATGCATCAACGAATTCAATGACGACGCCAATGCGGCCTACCAGCAGGCGCTGATGTGGGCTCTGAGTGACGATCCGCGCTACGCCACGAATGCCATTCGGATTCTCAATGCATGGTCCGGCACATTGAAGTCCATTGAAGGGCACGATGCACCGCTGGCAGCCGGGCTGAACGGATTCAAGTTTGCGGCCGCAGCGGAACTTATTCGCTATACCAACGCTGGCTGGTCGGCGCACGACATCGCCGCCGCGGAAGCGATGTTTCGCAATGTCTTCTATCCGGTGATCAAAGACTTCGCTCCCTATGCGAACGGCAACTGGGATTCCGGTTGCATGAAGGCCATGATGGCGATCGGCGTTTTCAACAATGACTGGGGACTGTTCAACCGTTCACTGGACTACTACTACAACGGCCCCTCCGACGGAGCCCTGACGAATTATGTGATCAATACGTTGGGGGAGACCCAAGAAAGTGGGCGTGACCAGGCCCACACGCAGCTCGGCATCGGCAACCTTGCCGAGGTGGCCGAAGTGGCATGGGCGCAGGGGTTCGATCTTTATGCCGCTCATAACAATCGCCTGCTTGCCGGTTTCGAGTATGTCGCCTCCTACAATCTCGGCAATAACGTGCCGTTCGTACCCACCGTCGATACGACGGGCAAGTATCGCCACAACACCATCTCGAATCTGGACCGAGGAGCATTCCGCCCCATTTATGAGATGGTTTATAACCACTATGTCCTCCGCAAAGATCTATCCGCACCTTACACTCGACAGGTAGCGGATCACCTGCGCCCAGAAGGGCGCACACCCTATGCCGACAACACAGGTTTCGGCACGCTGCTGTTTACTCAGGATGCCATCCGTCTCCTGACGCCCCGAGGCACGGGTAGCGCGCCGACTGGTTTTGCTGTTTGCGCCAAAGAAGGCGGAATCTGCAAAATTTCGCAGGGCACGGGTCTTGTGGCTTATGGTGCGCATGGCGTCTGGCAATACCGCGAAGTCGGTGTCGGCCACTCCATCGATTGCTCCAACGCTACTTTCAGCGACCCGCTAGAGGGAGTCGTTAAGACGTGCTCCATGCAGCAATGATGGGGATGTCGCGAATGCGCATGGCTTGAGGCTCTTCGTTTAAATCGGCCACCGGGTCGCGTCAGACCCGGTGCTGATCTAAGGTACTTGGCGTCCGTCAGCCGGAGGGAAGGATGCAACTTTGACTGGTGTGCAACTCTTTCTCTGCACCTTCGACGCTGAAGCCTTCGACTGTACACCGAAGCTCATAAGCATTGGCTCTCAGTGCCCCTGGTGCGCGATAGGGCTTCATCTCTTTGATATATTCCCATCCTGAGGCGTTTGATTTGTTGGAGCCCGAGCATGGACCTTGATATCGGAATGAGAGATCGCATCGGCCGCACCCTTGCACGCAATCTGGATCAGAGCGAAGAAGGAAGCGTTGCGGGATTTCTTGAGTTCTCTGAGCGGGACATTTCAGATATACGACTGCTATTGGAACGCGATCGGCTCGGTGCGATCGCTTACGTTCTATTTCGGCTAAAGAAGGCGACCCTCAATTCTGTGGTGTCATATTGCGCCGATGTCATCGAGCGTCGGGTGCCTGTGGAGGAATGGCTTCCATCATTCAGTGAATGGGAAAAGTCGGCAGGCCGCGTTAGGCAGGCGTCACCTAACTCAGACGTTGAGACGCCATGAAACATATTCGAATCATTGCCGTTCCCCCTGGGGAAGCTCCGGCGCGAATCCGCTCGGCCTGGATTGGGGTCACACTCCCTCTTGCAGATATGCCCCATCCTCAACCAAACGTGTGGAGCACTGTCGGTGTTCTCAGCAAGAATCGCGGCTTGCTCGCGAAGTTGAAAAGTCTATTTCGGGTTCAGCTGATCGAACAACCTACTCCAAGCTATGTCGTCAGTGTCGTCGCCGCTATCGAGTCGTTACGCGCCCAATCTCCATCTGCTGCGGACTGGTGGGAACGCCACACCCCGCACCTGATCAAACCGGGCCAGATGTTTTGCTTCGACGCCTCCTGCTGTGAGGAGATTGTGTCGTGATGCCAACCAGCCTGCCCGGCACTCTCTTTTTGGGTGTGACTCAACGAAACAAAATCCAAGAAAAGCACACCCACTCGTTTAGGCCGAGTGCCGCGCTGGCTAGTCGGTAACACGGCCTCCACATTAGGATCCCTGCCCTCACTTGCTTGACATCGGCCAGGGCGTTCCGCCTCAGCGGCAAGCTCCCATATTTGAAAGAAGCTTGAAGCCGTCAGCGCATCGGACAAACAGGAACTTGGTGGCTGGCCATGGCAATCACCCCCGTAGCTATATCGCCCGCCAAAGCAGCAAAGACTCGTTGCTGGGCATTCACCACGCCATCGATTCCGCCCTGCGCGGGTTCGACGATTACGCGCTGGCAAGACCATGACTTCGCGGCTGCCCCATCACCTGAAGCCACCCACCAGTTGGCCACCAGCTCAACATGAGACGCTAAGGTTGCATCGAGCTTTTGAACCTGCACCCCGACCCGCGGAATCGAATACGACGCATCGGCCCCGTTTTGAACATCCTCCACACCGTAGTCGCGCCTCCATGCATCGTCCAGAGCACCCCGGATTTCATCAGTCAGCGGTGCAGCCCATCGATCCACTGGCTCACGAGTCAAGGTGTTATTGCTCGCACGAACCACCAATTGCTCCGTATCCACTTCAGCAGGGATTTGCACCACGGTCAGGCGCACTCGATATCGAGGCGACGACATCTGCGCAGTGTCACTGGCAGGTTGCAAGGTATGGTAGCGAAATCCGGGTGAAGCGCATCCACTCAGAAGCGCAAGCCCGATCACCAGCGGATAACGCTTCATGGATGACTGCCTTCTGGCGCTTGGGTCCCCGAGGAGGGTTGGGATGGTGACGCGTTCGAACGTCCTCGAATGAGGGACTCGGGATGTTCGTTCAAAAGGTCGGACAGATTTCGCAACGAGTAACTGAGCCGCGTGAGCTCAATGAGCATTTGGTTGAGGTTCGTTTGAAGCGTGGAGTTCGGTTGCAATGCGCCGTTCGCAGACTGGAAGGTCAAGTTCGCCTGACCCAAGGTCGCGTGTGCCGACGGCAGGGTCTGCGTGTTGAGCAAATGGAGTGTGGTGCCTAGCTCCGCGATATCGTGATCGACCCCGCGTCCAATCGAGTCGAACGGAATTTTGTGGACCTTGGCGACGACATCGGCCAACTGCTCTTGCAGTTGGCTCAGGCTACCCGGAACGGTAGGGATCATGAGCGGCCTGCGCTGTTCGTCAAACACAGCTGGCGGCGCATGGGGCACGAAATCGAGCGAGATGTAGAGCTGCCCGGTGAGCAGATTGCCGGTGCGCGCCTGGGCCCTCAACCCATCCTTGACCATCGAAGCCACGAAGGCAGCCGCCTGCGCGTCGTTCCCCTGGCGGGAGGGAAACTTGGCCAACACTGGCCCCAGTCGATGTTCGTAGACCGCAATGTCCACGACCACGCTGAACTTTCGTGTCGACGGCTCGTAATCCAGGACAACGTTGCGCACATCGCCCACGTCCACCCCAAAGAACTCAACTGTCGCACCTTTCTCTAACCCACGAAGGGCTTCTGGAAATCGAAGTCGGAAGAAGAGCGGCGTGCCTTGCCTATCGGACATGGCGGATTCTTGATCGGGCGCCAGCGCAAACTCGGTATCTTGCGCAACCTCAGTCAAGTTGGTGATGTCGGGCGTATTGTCGAAGGCGATGCCCCCTGACACGATCGTCGCCAGCGATTGTGTTCGCATCTTCAAGCCGCCTGAAGTCAGCGAAACGTCCACGCCACTCGCGTTCCAGAATCGAGTGGCGGCGCTGACGAATTGGTCGTAAGGCGAGCGCACAAAGACCCGGATCGATACTGTCTTCGTCGCCGCATCCATCGAATAATCGGACACTCGGCCAACATCGATGTGGCGGAAATACAAAGGCGAGCCAATGTTGAGCGAATTGAGATCGTCCGTCTTCAACACGAAGCTGCGCCCTTGCTCCCCGGTCGTCACCATCGGACGGTTGTCGAGCGCCACGTAGGACTGTTTCCGCTTCGTGGACGTACCCGGGTCCACCGCGATATAGGCGCCGGAGAGCAATGTATCGATGCCCGACACGCCGCCCGGACCAATTTGCGGGCGCACGATCCAAAAGCGTGTATCCGCGTGGAGCAAGCGCTGGGCACTTCGTTGAAATTGGACTGTTGCCAGGACGCGATTATCGTCATCGCTCAGCGCCACCGCCGTGACGGTGCCGACCACAACCTCCTTGTATTTGACGAACGTTTTTCCGGACTGCAAGCCGGAAGCGGTATCGAAAGAGATGACGATCGTTGGCCCTTGTTGAAGGCGAGCATGGATCAGCAGCCCCAGGCCGATGGCAATGGCAATGAGCGGCACCACCCAAACGATCGGTGTGCGATGCTTCTTGGGTTGCATACGTGGATCGCGAAAGGATCCCGACGTGGCACTCGTCGATTCAGCCATGATCTACCTTCCGATCCCAGGTTAGACGTCCATCAAAACTGAGCGCTGACAGCATGGTCAGCACCACTACCGATCCAAAGAACACGATGCCCAAGCGCGGCTCGGCTTCGCCCAGCGCTTGAAATTGAATGAGTGCGGCCACGATGGCCACGACGAGCACATCGAGCATCGACCAGTAACCAATCCCTTCAACAAACTTCAACAGCCGAGTCTTGCTGACCATGACGTGTTCGGAAACGTTGCGATTCCACAACAGATAGCCCATGGTGATGAACTTGGTACAAGGCACCGCCACGCTCGCCAGAAAAATCAGCAGCGCGATGTCCCACGACCCCGATTCCCAAAATTCCATGATGCCGCCAATGATGGTGCTGTCGGCCTCATCTCCTAGCATCTTGGTATACATCACCGGATACACATTAGCCGGGATGTACAGGACCAATGCGGCGATCAGATATGCAGCTGATCGCGCGTACGAGTTGCGTTTGCGTCCATACAAGACGCTTCCACATCGCGCACAATGGAGCGTTTCCGTTTCGCATCGCGAACGACCGTCGCATACCATGCCGCACAAGCTGCATGCCACCAAATCCAGCTCATGCGCCCGCACGCCACCCGACGTCACTGCCGCCCCTCATACAAACGCCACAGGTCCTCGGTGTCGTGCTTGGTGATCACTACCATCAGCGGCGCGAGCAACGCGATTGAAATGATCCCTGCCCCAACGACGATATGCAGGTAGCTGGACAATTTGACGATTGCCACCAACACCCCCAACAAAAAGACTTCGGTCATGCCCCATGGCCGACTGAAGTGGAGGCAACGCATGGTGGCCACAAAGTACGGACAGGGTTTACCAAGCGCCGCGAATGACAACATCCAAAGCAACAGCGCGATTTGAAATCCAGGGATGCCGATGATGACGATGCCGGCCGCAATCGCCATGGGCGTCCCAGGGCCTTGCGCCAGTGCCGAAATGGATTGCCACACGGTCGCTTCGCTGTTCAACCCATCGAAACTTATGAGCGCCACTGGAAACGTGTTGGCAAACACGAATAAGCAAGCGGCGGTGAGGGTCCACGCGAGCCAGGCGCTCGTAGACAGGATCGAACCCTTTGCCAGTCGCGAACCGCAACGACTGCAGTAATAACTGGCACCGGGCGCCATGAGGGTTCGGTCGTAAACCTCGTCGCAATGCTCACAGAGCATGAGATCGGGATAAGCGCGCACGCCCCTATTCACGGTGGACCCATCGTCTTTCGCCCAGACACGAGTCTAGATTCTCGTTTTTGCCTTCTACGGCGCATTGCGTTCTCGTTGAGTTTCGCGATATCTCACCATCGTGGCTCGCGGCTACCGAAATCCGAGGCAGCGCCGGAAAGCGCAACAACGCGCTCATCGGACATGCCAGGTCCCCGGCCCATCCTTTGTTCTCGTCCAACGGAACGCCATCCCCCAATTGGGTTATAGCGACACTTCTCTCTCGGTGTCGTCATGCTCCACATGCCGATCGCGATGGCGGCCTAAAAAGAGAAAGAGGGTTACATCCAGACAGCTTGATAAGTCAGCGCGCCCGCACAGGCCGTTTACGACGCCCCCAGAGAACGAAGGCGGAGAGCGTCAGCAAGATCACATTGAACGGTGCGACTGCAATTTCGCCACGCGAGATGTGAAAAGTCATCGCGCAAATCTGGAGAATCACGCAGCCAGTCGCTGCTGCCGCTGTCAAACCTGGTTTAACCCGCATGAGCGCAGGGATAAAGATACCGATCCCGCCTGCAATATCGATCACGGCAAGCCCTCGCACGATCATCGCGGGCAGTTGACCTGTCCATGGCCACATGGCGGCAAGTTCAGGGATAGGCTTGAAAAGCTTCATCCAGCCAATGAGCACGAAGGCAGTGAAGACAAGGGCTTGAGCTAGCCAAAGACTGGCATTCAACAGTTTGCTTGACATCGGCGATGTGGCATTTTTCGAGAGTGTCATTATCTTTTTCCTTTACGCGGGCTACATGCGCCCTTAAAGCATCGACCGATGCCGAACTGAGCGAGACTGACGTCCCCATTCGTATAAACTGGTTTTACGTCTTGTCTATAAGAGCTAATGCGCTTGCGACGTATCGGCAATACGCGTCGGTTTCGGTGCAAACCACACAGCTACTGCCGCAAATACGAAGCAGAACCCGACCACCATAAAAAGCTGGTTGGTGGCGAGCATCACCGCCTGTGATTGTGCAAGATTGCTGATCTGCCCTTTCGCCTGATCGACGCTCCATCCGACGTTCGTCAGCCTGGATGCATAGTGCCCTGCCTTGTCGACCAATCCAGACAGTTCCGCGCGAGCGTATTTGGTCTTGTCCTCCCACGACGTGTTGACCAGTGCCGTGGCGATAGCTCCACTGAACGTTCGACAAAAACTCATCAGGCCCGCCGCAGAGGCGGTTTCGGCCTCGTCGACGCTGCTTAGCGCCAATCCCGTCAATGGCACGAAGAAGAACGGCAAGCCGACGCCTTGCAGCAGCAACGGAAAAGCAATGCTCCAGAAAGGCATATCCGTGTTGGCGTATGTGCGCACGAGGGTAACCACGCCCAACCACATCACCCCAAAAAAGACGAGCCAGCGACCATCTATCTTGGAAGACAGCGCTGCCGCCAAGGGCGCCGACGCCACGGCGAGAATACCGGTCATCGCCACAGCACAGCCGGACCACGTCGCGGTGTAGCCCATGTTGTTCTGCAGCCACAACGGCGTAAGCACCGCCGTGCCGAAGAACGCACCGAACGCCAACACGATGGTGATGACACTCGCACTGAACCCACGATGGCGAAACACCCGCAAGTCCACCGCTGGATGGCGCTCGGTCAACTCCCAGATCATGAACGCCGCGAAGCCGATGGCCGCAACGATGCCAAGCACACAGATTTCCGAAGAAGCAAACCAATCCGCGTCTTTACCCTCGTCAAGCAAGATCTGCAGCGATCCGACCCAAACGATCAGCAGCGCGATCCCAACTCTGTCGATGGGCAGCCGCACGAGCGGCGTGTCGTAGCGCTTAAGCAGACGCCAACCGAAATAGCCGCAAAACAGCGTAACCGGCACGTTGATATAGAAGATGTAACCCCAGTGCATCCAGTCGCAGATCAGGCCGCCGAGAACGGGGCCGACGACGGGACCTAGCAGCGTCGTCATGCTCCACATGCCGATCGCCATGGCGGCCTTTTCCTTGGGAAAAATCTGTAGCAACAAGGTTTGCGACAGCGGCATCAGTGGACCACCGGCGAACCCTTGAAACACGCGAAACACCACCAGCATGCTGAGTGACGTCGCCATGCCGCATAACGCAGAACACACACCGAACATGATCAGCGACGTGATGAAAACCCTTACCGTGCCGAATCGGTTGGCCAGCCAGCCTGTCAACGGGACGGTAATCGCCTCGGCCACGGAGTAGGACGTGATGACATTAGTGCCCTGGCTGGAGGATGCGCCCAAGGCACCGGCGATGGTCGGCACAGACACATTGGCGATGGTCGTGTCGAGCACCGCCACAAAATTAGCGGCAGCCAGTATCAAACCGGCAGCGATCAGCATGCCGCCCGACAGCGGGGGCAACGGGATATCCCGGCTTTGAGGGGAAGACATGGGGAGGCCTCAGCTTGCCGGTGTGTCTTTGCCGCCGCGGGTATCCACGGTCGCTTCCATGGAGAGTCCGACACCGAGCGGATGTGCGCGCAGGTCGGCCGAATCAATCGCCACGCGAACCGGCAAGCGTTGCACCACCTTGATCCAGTTGCCGGTGGCGTTCTGTGCCGGAATCATCGCGAACGCAGAGCCCGAGCCACCAGCAAGACCTTCTACCTTGCCGTGATAGACGACCTTGCTGCCGTAGAGATCCGAGGTCAGTTCAACGGGTTGACCGACGCGCACCTTGTCCAACTGCACTTCCTTGAAATTGGCATCGACGTGCACGGCATCGATGGGCACCACCGACAACAGCGATGCACCCAGCTGAACCCGCTGCCCGATCTGAACTTCTCGGCTTGCAATGACACCATCGACGGGCGCACGCAACTGGGTTCGCTCAAGGTCGACGCGTGCCTGATCACACTTTGCGCGTGCCAGCAACACCTCTGGGTTGGTATCTACCGTTGTGTTCAGGATCAATACCTTGTTTGCGTCACGCGATCCAATCGCGGCTTCGCGATTGGCCTTCGCCTGCAAGGCGGATGCACGCGCGGAGGCCAGCGCCGCCTGAGCACTGGCAAAGGACGTTCGCGCGTTGCTCAGTTCCTCTCCGGACACGGAACCGGAATGGGCCAGCACCTCCCGTCGCTTCAAATCAAGGGCTGCGCGATCATAGTCGGCTTGCGCCGAGGCAACTTGCGCGGCCATGCGCGCCTCATCCGCCGATCGCGCATCGATCTGCGCGGTCAGACCTGCATCGGTCGCCAGATACGCCCGGACTTTACGCTCAGCCGAACTTACTTCAGCTTCAGCCTGTTCGAGCGCGAGCTTTGCATCGGTGTCATCGATAACGACCAACACATCGCCTTTGTGCACGTACTGGGTGTCTACCGCGTTGACGCTTTTCACGATGCCGCTTACTGACGGCGTGATTGAGGCGACCTCGGCGGCGGTGTAGGCATTGTCCGTCGATACATAACGCGAGCCGATGAAATGCCAGTAGCCGGCATACCCCAAACCCACGACTGCTATGGCGCCAGCCAGCATGGTGAATAGCTTCTTACGCTGGACACTGGGCGTCGCGGTGGCATCAGCCGGATGAGCGGCGGTCAGGGCCTCATCAACGGCCATGGAATGGCTTTGAGACATGTTCAGATCCTCAAAATTAGCTTTGCTGGTTCGACTTCGTTGACGTCGACGAGTACTGGTAACCGCCGCCCAGGGCGCGCACCAGTGAGACGTCGAGCGTGAAGGTTCTGGATTGGATGTCGGCCAGCTGACGCTGTGCCGTGATCATCGTGTCAGCGGCACTCAGCACGTCCAGGTAACCGGAAAGACCGACGCGGTAGCGATCGACGGCAACACGATGTGCTTGCGCGGCGGCATCGTAAGCCGCCTGAGTCGCGCGCAACCGATCTGCCAAGGCACGCCGGCTCACCGCAACGTCTGCGACGTCGTGCAACGCCTTCGTCAACGTTTCGTCGTAGTTGGCAACCGCCTCGTCATAGGTTGCCCGCGCACCGCGCAATTCGCCCCGCAAACGACCGCCATTGAAGATCGGCAACGTAATCGCCGGCCCCACATTGCCGACGACCGATCCCGATTTCGTCAACATGTTCAGGCCAAGGGACTGCGCACCAATCATGGCGCTGAGATTGACGTCCGGATAGAACCCGGCGCGTGCGACGTCGATGCGTTTGCTGGCCGCTTCGGCACGCAACCGTGCAATGACAACATCCGGACGGTGACCCAGCAGACCCAAGGCCAGATTCGTGGGCATGTCGGCAGACTGCGTTAAATTTACGGTCGAGCGCACGATGCTCAAACCACGATCGGGCCCTTCCCCCATCAACGCGGCAATGCGATTTCGTGTCAAGCCGATCGATTCGTCCAGCGAAAGAAGGTCCGCCTCCGCGCTCTGCCGTTTCGACTCCGCCTGCTGGACACCCGATTGCGTTTCCAGGCCGTTGGCAAAACGCTCCGCGAACAGCTGCGCGGATTGCGTGCGTACCTTGACGGCGGCTTCGGCGCTGTCGCGCTCGGCGAAAAGACGTGCAAGATCCGCGTAGGCGTCCGTGATCGAGGCGGCCAGTACCATCCTGGCCTGCGCAACATCGGCCTGTGCCGCATCCAGCTCGGACGTCGAGGCGGCCAGTGCTGCACGATTCTTGCCCCAGAAGTCGATTTCGTAGCTGAAATTGAGCTCGGCGCTCCCATACTCGCGCCACCCTTGGGGCACGAACGCTGCAGGGACTCCGTTGTTGTAGCTCTGCTTTTCCTTTTCCACCGATCCTTGCGCACTGACGTCCGGCAGCAGCGCTGCCCCGGCCTCTTGCACGGAAGCCTCAGCGTTGTGCAGACGAGCCTCAGCCGCCGCCAGCGTGGGCTCACCCTTCAGCGCTTCGGCGATCAGCGCATTCAACTGCGGATCGTTGTAGCGCTGCCACCACTGATCGTCGGGCCACGCTGACGGGGTTTGTCCTGCATCGGCAGCGAAACTTTGCGCGGTTTGATAGCTCCCTACGTCCTTCACCACCGGCTTGGGCGGCATGTTGGGAAACTGGGCACACGCGCTCACGAGCGTAGTGGCCAGGGCGACCGTAAGCCGGGCCCGTATCGCCCATCCCCACACTGAGCTTTTCATCGGCATGACGCCTCCTCTATAACCATACCAATAAGTCTAGTTATAAAAATTATCCGGTGTCAACATAATCAGACCAATAGGTCTAGTTTTGATATGATCCCTCCATAAGCCCACGTGGAGGCCCCACCCTATACGCCCGCGCCACAGCACACAGGAGAAAGTCCGGTGAGAAAAAAGACAGAAGCAAGACGGCAGGCGATCATTGACGCCGCCGTTGAGGTATTCGGCGAGGTCGGCTACGAGCAAGCGTCGATGGCCGAGATTGCAGCCCGCACCGGCGTCTACAAACAAACGCTCTATGGCTACTTTGAATCGAAAGAGGATTTGTTCGTCGAAGTCATGGTCGGATCCGCCGCAGACGAGATCAAAGCGGCCTTTGCGTTGCTCAACACCTCAACACCCATTCGCGATACCTTGACGAGCTTTGGTAAGCACTACCTGATTGCCGTGCTCAAGCCGAAGTTGCTCGCGATGCGCCGCCTGGCCACCTATGAAGGCGGGCGCTCCTCGCTCGGTGCCCAGTTCTATGAGCGCGGCCCCAAGGTTGGCTGGACGATGGTCACGGAGTTCCTGCAGGATTCCATCCGGTTGGGCCACTTGCGCAAGTGCAACGCCCCGGTCGCAACCGCGCATCTCCGTGCACTCTACGAAGCCGAATTGGCCGAGCCTTGCCTGTTGGATGTCCCCGTGGACACGTCATCTCGCAACATCACGAAAGTTATCAACAGAGCCGTTGATGTCTTTATGGCGGCATACGGAAATGCGGATGCAAATTAGGATGATCCCGCGCATGCATATCATCGATTACCTGCGGGTTCCGGTTCAGTTGATCAGTCGGTCCATTTCTTCTTGAACAATCACGCCGCTGCTTAGTTACAGAGCGTCTGATTGAACATCGAAGGCACAAAAGACGCCAACGTAGTCTCACGCCTAAAATCAAGTGACAGATCTTCTCGATCGTACGGTGCGAGTACTACGTTGACGTTAAATGTTCAACCGAAATGACTTTCTTTAAGTCTTCAGAAAGTCGTCGGACGATGTCCATATCGGCATCGGGCCGGATCAAAAGAACCTCTCTACCGCAAAAAATTTGCCAGTTATTGGGGATGATTTCACTCGGACAATCACTCAAGACAAGGCAATATTCCTGCGATCACTGCGTGTGCCAGTCGTATGCCGTGCCGTTGGTCACGAAGCGGGCGCTGCCATCGGTCAGGGTGACGACCATGACCTTATTCGTGTAAACGATGGGCGCGTTGGGCGGGTTGCTCTCAGCGTGGCAGTTGGCCAGCATCCGCGTGCCATCCGGCGACAAGCGCACCGGACGCCACCACAGCGTCGTGCTCGCATCCATGGTGACGCATGGTGAGGTTATCTTACGCAGGCCCGATCCGTCGGTCTTCACGGCAAAGATCTCCTCCTCCGGCTGCGCGGCTGGAGGTGGAGGCGAGACGTTGGCGGTCAAGAAAGCCTGGCTGCCATCCGGCGAGATTAGAATCTGCTTCTGAAACTCGAACGTGACCACGTTGCTAGGATCGCTAAGCAGGACCGTCTGGCCCGTCAGCATGTTCTTGGCGCACCACACGATATACGTCGCGTTGCTCGCCACGTGACAGGCGCCTGTGTCATGTGAGTCGTAGGTCACGCCATAGACGACCTCGTGGCCGTCGTACGAGATATCTCCGAAGCCCCATCCGATATAGGGCGCACTGGTGTTCACCTCCACCAGGGTCGCGGCACCGGTGGTGGTATTGATCACGTAGAGATCCGCTTCCGGATTGAGAGTCGGATCTGTGCGCACCGCATAGACTAACAGGCTGCGGCCATCGCCTGACCAACGGATCGCCTCGATTCCCCGGTAATACCATTTGGCGGCGCACCACAGCACGTGGTTGTTGCTGCCGTTCGACTGCATAAGGTGTATGCATGGGGGATGTTTGTGCGGCAGCACGTCTGCGGCGTTGGCGTAGGCAATCTGGTCGTTAGCGGCCGGCCCCCAGCTGACGGAGCCATAGCTCGGGCCATCGCGCGGATCTTGCAGGTCATCGGTGCCGAAAAACATCGGCGGCGTGCGCACGCCGTACGCATTCACGATGTAGTACTTACCGTGGTAAGGCGTGTCATTGTAGTGAGGGAGCGTGGAGTGCGCCTCAACGTACACGCTGTACGTCCCTTGCGGATTGAATGCATTCGTCAGCCACATGCCTTCGTTGCCCGGAGCGAGGTCGTCGTAGCCGGCGACGCTGGACATGTTGAATTCGCCGTTGACGTATGGCGTGAACTGTCGCTCATGGAGGCCATCGTCGCCGATGCTGAAGATCGCCGAACTGACGGGCGTAGTGAATCCGTCGACCGTGCCGTCCAAGGTGCGCGAGAAAAGCACCGTGCCGGGCGATGTCTGCGCGGCAGCAGCCAACGGTTGGGCCGCGAACGCGGCGGTAGACAAACAGACAAGCGCCAGCAAGGCGCGATGACACGAGATAACTTGCATAACACCCTCCTTCGGCCATGGCGGCCGCCATGGCACTGGCTCGGACTACCGGCGCACCATGCTGATCGACACCCTAACGTGCGTCGGACAAGGCAATTTAGGCTCGCAACCGCATGTAACCTGTGAAGCTCTGGTTACTGTGAACAGCAGCGCCTGGCGGCGTGTAGATCTGCGGTTAACGATGCCTTGAATTCCGGTTTGACCGGGTTGGCGGTTGTGGCTTCGTCTCCCACGGTGCCGTTTCCGCTGTTCAAACCAGCGTAGGTGTTCAACGCGGACCGGAATGATTGCCACTGACCACCGGTTACCGACGGCCATGCCGCTGTCACTTTCGACCAACCCTGTCCTCAAATAACAACACGCATTGAACATCGTTGATTCGGCGTGCGTTTTTCTCGGCATATCACGCGTGGCGCAACGCTGCACGTCTTCTGTCAAATTTAATTCACATATAGTGATTAATTTGTGCGGCACGCACACTCAGGTGCGCTCGACGCCTGGAGAGGAAACCGCTTTCATGATGTATCGACCGAAGATGCGTGGCGGCAACACACGCCGCGTACCGCTCATTGCGCTAACCAGTCTGACCCTGGCGATCGGCCAGGCCTTCGCTCAATCCGCTCCGCCGCCTGTCACCGATGATGGAGCTACCAAGCCCACCTCGAACGCAGCACCCAAGACGCTGGACACCGTGCAAGTCAGCGGCAAAACACTGTCCGTGGAAAAGGCGATCGCCGAGAAACGTTCGCTGTCAGTCATCTCCGACGGCATTTCGGCTGATGAGATCGGCTCGGTGCCGGATTTCGGTCTTGGCGAAGCCGTGCAGCGCATTCCCGGTGTAGCGATGACCATCAACAACGGGCGTGGCGAGGCACAGTTCCTCAATTTGCGCGGCCTCAACCCCGACTACAATTCGGTGACGGTGGATGGCATTGCCCTGCCCTCTACGGAAACCACGACGCGTAACGTGTCGCTGGACGTATTGCCGGCTTCCCTGGCGCAGCATGTCAGCATCTACAAGACGGTGACGGCTGACATGCCGGCCGACGCCATCGGTGGCGTGGTGAACCTTCGCACGCGCAGCGCATTCGACCATCCGGGTTTGTTTATATCCGGCCGTGCCGACTATGCAGATTGGAACAACTCGCGCGTGGTTGCGCATTCCGGCCCGTCGGGACAGATCGAGAATACGATCAGTGATACCTTCGGCAGCCAGCATCAGTTCGGCTTTATTCTGTCGACCAGCTATTACCGTCGCGACACATCCTCGCTCGATACGGCAATGGATACCGATGGGTATTACCACTACACAGGCGGCACGCAGAAACTTTCCTCGCTGGGTCAGAACAAAGCGGGGACTGGCTCCACCTTGACGCCAAATAACGACGTGGATGGCCTGGTTGCCGTTCCCGATCGTCACCGCTGGCTTACTTACGACAACGTGCGGCAACGCGAGGGCGTGCTTGGCAAGTTCGAATACGACAATCACGAAAATCTGCAGGCGCACGCCACTGGCGGTTTCTTTCAGCACGAAAACAACGAATTTCGCCGTTCGCAGTTCCTGACGCGGGTGGGGCCTGCCACGCTTACCTCCGACACGACGGGCAGTTTCGCCAAGGGCGCTGCCCAAGTCGATTTCGATCATTACGACCAGGTTCGCCAGATCAAATACGCGGAACTTGGTAGCAGCTTCGAACCGGATGAGCGCAGTCAGCTCGACGTGACTGCCAATTACGCGGTCGGTGACTACAAGCAATCCACGCAGGAAGATGTCTTTACCAGTGCGGCATCTCCCAATCTAGGATTCAACTACGACGCCTCGCCCGGCAGCGTCGCCCTGTTTACGCCGAGCAACGCGGGTTACTACATGAACCCGGCGAACTATCTGCAGACCAGTTATATGAATGCGCTGGAACGCAGTAAGTCGGGACTGCTCACACTGAAAGCCGACTTCAACCACAACCTGCAGGAAGATTCTGAAGGCTGGGGTTACAAAGCCGGTGTGCAGTATCGCAATCTACAGCAGCGCTACGATCTCACTCAGATCGGCTACGCTCCTACGTCATCGGTGTCGCTCGCGGCCATTGGCACGGAAGATGTCTATTTCCAGCCCTACGATGGCAACGGCCAGAACATGCTGCTCATCGATCCGGCCAAAGTGACGCAGTACTTCCTGGATCATCCCAATCTTTACACGCCGGTAGCTACCAACGCACGCACCAGCGCCATCAGCGATTTCAACATCAAGGAAGCCACCACCAGCGGCTACGCCATGACGGGTTATCGCCAGGGCGACTTCATGGGCATCGTTGGCTTGCGTTACGAGGACACGTCGCAGGATGTGCAGAACACGCAGCCGAATCCCATCAGCAGCCTCACCAACTTCAGCAAGCTCGACAACCTTCATCACTACGGCAAGCTGCTGCCTTCGGCGATCCTTGCCTACAACCTGGAACCGGATCTGATTCTGCGTGCGGGTGCCAGCCAAACCTTGGCGCGTGCTTCGTATGCCGCGCTGGCGCAGAACAGCGCACCCACTGTGAGCCTGGCCGGGAATACCATCTCTCAGAGTATCGGCAATCCGAATCTGGTGCCGCGCAAGTCCACCAACTATGACTTGTCGCTGGAGTGGTATCCGGCCAACGACGCGATGTTCTCCCTGGCGGCGTTCCAGAAGCGTATCCAGCACGAAATCGTCAATCTGACGACCACCGCTTCCCAGATTAACCCGGATGGCTTGGCCGGCACTTACTTGGTGACAACCACTCAGGCACAGAACGCCACCACTGCCAAAGTGAAGGGAGTGGAATTCGGCGCGGCCAAATTGCATTTCGACTTTCTGCCGGGTGTACTGAGCCACTTTGGTGCCACCTTCAACGCCACCCTGCTGGACATGGATGGCCCGACGATCACGATGAACGACGGCAGCCAGCGCCAGTTGCCGATGTTGGTCGGCGCGGCCAAACACATCCTCAATGCATCGCTGCTCTACAACCAGGGCCCGTTCAGTGCCCAGGTAAGCGCCAACCACACCGGCAAGATGCCGATCAGTTTCGCCACGGACAATCCCGTGAACGACATCTACTACGCACAGACGCAAACGTACGACGCGCAGTTACGCTACATGTACAGCTCTCATATCAGCTTCCTGCTGCAAGGCAAGAACCTCACCAATGCGCGCCCTACCCGCGTGCTCGGCCCAGATCAAAGCCTGATCAAGGAGCAACTGGACAACGGCCGCGCCTATTACTTGGGAGTCACTTATGTCCTTTAAGCTCCCTGTTCGCACGCTGCTGCACGCATGCGTAGTGACCGCTCTTGCGATGGGCATGGCACATGCAAGTGAATCGCAACCGGCTTCGTCCGGCACATCTGCAAACGCCATTCCTGTCGTGGCGAGTTCCACGTGCTGGGATATGCGGCCCGGCGACGTGCTGGGCGCACTGAAGCAATGCGCACATAAGGGCATGCCATTCATGATGCTGGCAGTGCGCATAGGTTCGGATGGCAATCTCTATGCCGCAACGGACTATGCCGATACGCCCTGCCAAGTTGGTGCAGATTGCGTGCCATTGGACGAAGTGCTGCGTTTGCAGCCGGCTCCGCGTCTGCTGCTTCAAGTCGCACCATCCGCACTGGATGATGTGCAAGCGCTGATCCACAACGCTTCGGCAGAGGCGCGCGTGCTGGTTCAACCCGTATTGCAGCGGCCTCAGGGTAACAGCTCACCCGTGACGTTCCGGCCAGGTCTGCATTATTGGCATCAGCAAGTGACGCAACCGCGGCCGATGATGATCCATATCCTGGAGATTGATCTGGATACACCGGGCCTCACATTTGTCGTCACGCCGGGCGTGCCAAAGGACGGCAACGAATTCGTTGCGGAAAAGACCACTGCATTCGCCGGGCGCGAACATCTGGATGCCGCCATCAACGCCACGTATTTCCGTCCGTTCGACGGCGGACATCTGCTGGACAAGCCCTATGTGCCCGCACTCGGCCAGGGCGTGGAGGTGGACGGTGTATCGATGGCGCATGGGCACATGGATTCGGATTACGCCAGTCCCGATCCGCGCTCGACCGGCGCCGTGTGCATTCACACCCGCGATGTTCAGATCACGGCCTCGCACTGCCCCAGGCAAACCACCGACGCCGTTGGTGGGGGTCCGGTGCTCATGCTCCATGGCAAGGCACTTCCGCTGGAAAGCAAGCGTCACGATTACTACTACAACACCGAACCGCGTACCGCCATCGCGTTGGACAAGGCGCGACGAAAGATGTGGTGGGTCGTGGTGGATGGACGCCAACCGCATTACAGCGAAGGCATGCCGCTACCCGAACTGACCACGCTGCTGCGGCAATTGGGTGCCGATTCGGCCATCAATATGGATGGCGGCGGGTCGTCCACGATGGTGCTTCGTCAGGATGGAAAATTGCAGATCGCCAACAGCCCGATCCATACCGGCATTCCAGGCCGGGAACGACCGGTAGGCAATCATCTGGGGCTGCGCATCGACGCTTCGCCGTGACATGCGCATCGGCAAACTTGTCACTAACGTTCCGGCAGAAGCCTGCCGGAACAATCGCCATTCCGAACCGTCAACATAAACGCGACCTCCCGCGAGCGAAGAAAGCGCACATCGCCACGATTCCGTCATTACCGAACGGCAGCATGTGACATTCCGTTGCTACAACGAGCACTACCGCGTGCCAAAAGCCCAAACTTCATCCGTCCGATTGCTGATGTTGGCAGTTGTGCTCATGCTTGGCCTGCATCCCACGGCCATGTATCTCTATCTGCCGGTGCTCCCTGCCCTGCAGTCGATGCTGGATGTAAACGCAGCGCAAGTGCAAGCCACGTTGTCCGCCGCAATCGTGAGTTTTGGCGTCGGTCAGATACTCTGGGGACCGCTGGCGGATCGCTATGGTCGACGTCCCATCATGCTGGCAGGCGTGTCGATGTACACCCTGGCAGGCCTCTGCATGACAGGTACTCATACACTGGCCATCTTCATGGGTTGCCGTATTGCACAGGGCCTTGGCGTAGCTGCCGCAGGTGTCGCCTGCCGCGCCATGTTGAGAGACATCTACGCACTGCATGACCGGGCCCAGCAACTCTCCCGCGCTTTTTCATGGCTCGGCGTGATCTCCCTCATTGGGCCGCCGCTGGGTGCGCTGAGTTATGAACATGCCGGGCTTTATTTGACGCTGGCGCTGATGGTTGCGTACGGCGCAGCGACGTGGCTGGTGATTCTTCTTTATGTGCAGGAAACGCGTCCAATCGCGGATGCACTCATACCCCCATTCTTCGGTACGGCTTATGCGGGCATGCTCAAACATCCGTTGTTTTTACGCTACACCGGACTCACTGCTGGCAGCTATATCGGCCACTACCTCTTTCTGGCCGGATCCTCTTATACGCTGATCGCCAGGCTCGGCATGACACCCTTCGACTACGGACTGGTGCTTGCCTTGGGGTCCATGGTGCATATGGGTGGCACGTTTCACTGCCGCTACTGGCTGCGCCGCCACGATGTGCGCGGCACGCTTGCGCGCGCTGCAGCACTGACGCTGGCGGGCGGCGTGGGCATAGCCCTGTTTTACCTATGCGGATTGCACGCCGTGTGGGCCATCGTTTTGCCGCAATGTCTCTATGTATACGGCCACGCCGTACACCAGTCCTGCGGTCAGGCGGCGGTCAACGAAAGTTTTCCCGATCAGGCGGCAAGTGCTTCCGCGCTTTCGGGGCTGCTGGTTGCCATGCCGGCCGCAGCGATTGGCCTTGCCCTGGCCCCCGGCATGGCGCATTCCGATCTACCGCTGGTGGTTGGCATGGCAGCTTGTGGTGTATTCATCGCGCTGATCGCCTGGCGGCCGTGGCAGCTGTATCGACAACTTGGGATGACGATTTCGCAACGCACGGTGACATAATCCAGTCCTCCCGCCAAAACACACAAGAATCTATGTCGGCCCTCATTCCGTTTGCAGGCGAATTACATTCGGGCTTTCTGCGCGGCGATGATGCCGACGTCATCGTGTCGGCCAACGAGCGCGACCTTCTGGATCTGGTGCGCAAAAGCGGCACCACCACCCGAGCAGAACTGGGACGCGCCACCGGCCTTACCGCACAATCGGTCATGCGCCTGGTGGATGAACTCGTCGAACGGGGCATGCTGCAATTCGGCGAAGCGGTACCGCAGGAAGGCCGCGGCAAGCCCGCTATGGCCGTCAGCCTGCGGGCCAACTATGCCTATGCCATGGGCGTATCGATCACCACCGATTCCATTGCGCTGGCGCTGATGGACTTTGCCGGTAATGTACTCGCCCATCATAACGAGCCCATGCCGACGCTCAGCCGTGCCGCGTTGTTGCGACGCGTGCGCACACTGGTCGAACGCCTGCTGCGCAAGGCGCATGTCAACGAACGCCGCCTGTTCGGCATTGGCATGGGCATCACCGGCTTTTTCATTGGCGATGGCGCCAAGGTCAATCCCCCTTCGCCCCTGGACGAACTCGCCCTGGTGGAACTTGATGCGCTTTTTGCCGATGCATTAGACCATCCGGTATGGCTGGACAACGATGGTAGCGTTGCTGCCATCGGCGAAAGCCTGCACGGTCTGGGGCGTCAATTTCGCGATTTCGCTTATTTCTACTTCGGCCACGGGTTCGGCGGCGGTCTGGTGATGGATGGCCGCTGCATTCGCGGTGCACACGGCAACGCAGGCGAGTTCGCCGGTATGCTGCCGCGGCTGGGGCTCGAACGCGCCGCACTGGAAACGCTGCGTGCGTTGTTGAACGAGGACGGTTTAAACCTGCCGGATATCCAGTCGATGGTAGAAAGCTACGACCCGAGCTGGCCGGCCATCGAACATTGGATCAAGCGTGTAGCGCCCGGCTTGTCAGTGATTGCTTCGGCCGTTGTCGCCATTCTCGATCCGCAGGCTATCGTGCTCGGCGGAAGAATTCCGAAAGATCTCGCGAACCGGCTCATTCCACATATCGAGATCGACAACCTATCGCGTCGTGGCCACGTGCGTCCCGTTCCTCGTATTTTGTCCGCGCAGACACCGTTCGATGCAGTGGCGACCGGTGCCGCCACGCTTCCGTTCAAGGAATGCTTTTTCCGCTGACAGACCAATGACGTGTGTAGGTTGGGGGGAGACGAAGTCGAACCCCAACCCACGAGCGGCTCTATCGAGTCGAATGCTCGCCAAAGAAAGCTGGGTTCAACGTGACCGGTTGCGCTTGCTTCATCGCCTCGATCTGCTTGTCGACAGCCACACCTTTCAGCAAAATCACAATGTGCGGACGCGCATCCTCGAACGTGTTTGCCGATCGCTTGATGACGCGCACCAAGTGATAGCCGTACTGCGTCTTGATGGGTTGGGATATCTCGTTTTCCTTCACCCCCGCAACGCCTTGTGCGATTTCCGGCAAAAGATTGCGCGAAGACGTCTCCGGCAGCATGCCACCTTCGCTCTTGGAATCGGCATCATCCGAGTACTGACCAACCAACTCGGCGAAATCCTTGCCCTGCAGTATCTGCTTGCGCAGCGTTTCCGCTTCCGCACGTGCTTGGTCCTCCGTCATGTCCTTCTGCCCTGCCTTCAAGGGAATGGAGGAACCGTGATAGCGAATCACCAGATGCTGCAGTGAGTAATCGATAAAGTCTCCGCTATGTGCGTCGTAGTAGCGCTTGACCTCCTCATCGCTCACCTGCGCGCGCCGGTACATATCTTCCCTGGCCGCGTTGGCCATGATGCCCTCACGCAGCCACTCGATCTGCTGTCGCACATCGGGATCTTGGTCGAGCTGACGGGATTGCCCCAACTGCGCGAGCAAGTGCATTTCTGCATAGCGCTTGGCGAATAAGGCGGGATCTTCAGCGGCCGTCGCCTTCAGCTGTGGTGGCGTATCCACCATCACTCGCTTGAATTGGGAAGCGGTCCACTGCTCATGACCCATGGAAAGAACGACCGGATCGTCGCCCGTGGACTGAGCAAGGGCAAACGAGGTGACGAACGGCAGCGAAAAGAGTGCAAGGGCGCTCAGACGGCGAAATGACATGACGAAACCTTTCTCAATAACAGGGATGCTTTGCTATGAAAAGCTGGCGCACTACACGTGATTCGCGGCAGCACGCCAGCCGACACGGACTGCGCTTAGTTCATCATCAGGTTGTTGCCCTGACGCAGATGCTTCGCGGTGAGGTCGTCGATCATCCCGCCGGCTTCATCCGTCGTGATGAAGTCGAAGGCCTTCCAGTTGTCTCCGTAAAGGAATGACCAGTTCTGGCGCTCGATGTAGTTATCGTCGAAGCGCACCGTGTAGAGGCGATAGCAGCACCGTCCAGTGTTCTGGAAAAATGCCTGGTTTTCACCCGTACCCGTCCACGCATAGGGGTCCGCAAGGGGGTTGAAGATACCTACGGGGTGCAGCGCGTTGCCTACTGCGTTGTACGCTTGTTGTAGGCGGCCATTCTTCATGTTGAGGTTGACTTCCACACCCAGTGTGTAGTCCTTCTGCATGTATTCTTCTTCGATGCTTACCAGATTCGGCAACTTGTCCAGCATGTTATTGGTAATCACCGGAATGCCGAGGAACGGTTCATTCCACTTGTTATTGATCGATCCGCCATGCGGGTTGGCGTGCCGATACAGATCCGCCTCGAGGTCGGCAGGATTGGGATAGGTCGTCAGATTGAACTTGACCGCCACCCAATTGCGCGCCAGGCTCCCGCGACTGTCTGCGTGGTCGTTCATCAGGCGCCAAACTTCCTGCATCGCTGCGCGATCCTTCACGTCCAGAACGAGGAGGCCGTTGGTGTTGTCGGTCTTGTATTTGTCCAGTAGCTGCGCAAACGCCGGAATAGGTGCAGACGTCACATGGCCACGATCGGTCGAGAGCAGGAAGCCATGCTCGAGTGTCCCGTACCAATTGACCTGGTTGACGTAAGGATTGAAGCCCCTGCCGCTGTACGGATCGTACTTGTTCTGGCGATCAAGCTGGTAGATGTTCGTGGTGCGTCCCAGGGTGTAGTCGTGCATCAGGATCGGAACGCCATCCCGCGTCATCTTGATATCGACCTCCACGGCCTCGAAGCCGGTGTGCAGCGCATCCATGATCGACCAGAAGGAATTTTCCGGATTGTTCGTAAAGTAATTGATGTCCGCGCCGCACGAGTTGGACGGCCCTCTGTGTTCGCCCCACCAGCCGCGATGGGCAATCACGATCACCATATTGCGATCGTTATGGAGGCCTCGCCAGGTGGAGATGATGTTCTGATTGTTATAAACGCACGGTTCGGCCGCTGCCGACGCCTTGGGCGATACGACAGCGGCGATGGAAAGCAACAGCGCACATTTGAGCGCATGCAACGGCCACTTCTTTGAACGAAGTTTCATGTTAGAGCCTCCAGACATTGTTCCTGAGTGATGGACAACGCCGCATGTCCCCAACCGCCAACCTCGCTTGCGAACACTTAGCGCGATGAGGCAACAGCCACCATGGAGTGGCACTTGCCTCATCGCGCACTATTTTTATCACCAACAGTTACAAATTAATGTTGCCTGCGTGACGGCCGACTGACCTTCTCATCAGGCAACTAGAAGTGCTGCATGGAACGGAAGATGTTCGCTTCTGATTTGTCGAACATGTCGCGGATGATGGCCATGTCATATGAGGCCAATCACTCGCACTAATGTGACAACATTGCTTTACGTGTATCCATGCGTCCAAACGACGACTGATAAACGCTTGCGTAGAAGGACAGTTGCATGGATTTGTATGCCGCGTGGATCGAGATTTGTCAAAAAGCAGAAAGCCGAGGCAGCAATGCCTCGGCTTTCTAGTTACGTTCCACTTTCAGAATTAGACGCGAAGATATGGCCGTTTAGAATGCAAGTGTCTTTCTCGGGTCGAATCCACTCAGAACTTCGCTCGCATTTCCACACCATACGTGCGCGGCGGTGTAATGGTGGCATACGGCGTACCGAAATCATTGGTGCTGTCGTTGCCGATGCCGAGCACGTAGCGCTTGTTGAACATGTTGTTGACGTACAAACCCACGCCCCAGCGCTGATCCGGCGTATGCCAGTCCAGGCGTGCATCGGTGCGCTGCGTGGAGGTGCCCACGCTAAATAGCGGTGTGCTCAGACAGGTGCCCTGAAAGCCGGAGTCGGCATTGCAGCGCGTATGGCCGCGATACGCGTATTGCATGTTCAACTCCAGATCGCCGTGATAGACGCCGTGCCAGGTGTAGTCGAAGCCAGCCGTCGCAGAGAAGGAAGGTTCGCCCGTGGACTGCCCGGACAGGTCGACGCCCGAGGTGGAGGTGCCCTTGGTATAAGTGCTGTCGATATAAGCGCTGGTGAAGTTCAAGCGGAGCGCATCCGTAGGTTGCCATTGCGCCTCGAAATCAAGTCCATGTGCGTGCTGGTCGCTGGTCATCACGGTGTAGAACGGCACCCCTGATCCAGTGAAGTTGGGGTTGAGCACGGAGGACTGCAGATTCGAGTAGCGGTAGTAGTACACCGATGCGTTGAACAGCAGGTTGTATTCGGGCACCACCGCCTTGATGCCGCCTTCGTAGTTCCACACTTTTTCCGGTGCATACAACGAGCCTACCTGCAGGCTGTTATAGCCACCGGCTTTGTAACCCTTGGCGACCGACATGTAAGCCATCACGTTCGGCGTGAACTTATAGCTCGCCACCGCGCGCGGACTGAAGTCGTGCCAGGTGTGATGTACCGACACCCATTGCCCCACCGCATTGGGAAAGATGACATTTCCGCTGAATGCTGCAAGCGCTTCTTGCGCCGTCGTCGGCAGCAGGCCGACGATGCCGCTGGATGCGAGCGCGGCCACGGTTTGGTCGAACGCATCCGCTTGGCGCAGCGGAGTGAACCATGTGAAGTCCTTTTGGTCCTGGGTGTAACGCAGGCCGGTGGTGAGATCGAGCTTGTCGTTTACATGCCAAATCACGTCGCCAAAGGCGGCATACGCCTTGAACTTGCCGACGTTGTTGATCTGTTCGCGCCACGGATCGTTGAGCAGACTGTAAGGCAGACCGAGCGCCTGCAGGCCCTGGGTGATTTCGGTGAGCGGCAGGCCAAGCCCGTCGACGTTCTGCGCCAGCGTGTCCAGGCTGCTGGTGTTGGTATTCACCTGGCTGGTCTGGCGCGCTTGCTCGGAATAGAAGCTCACGCCGGACACCCAATCCATCAGGTCGTTGTAACCCGACAGCTTGAACTCCTGGTAGTAGCTGTTGTTGTGCTCGATGTTGGCGGTGTCGAGATAGCTGACGATGTGATCGGTGCCATCGTTGTCTTCATCGTTGAACGTATTGAAGTGGCGCCACGCTGTGGTTGAGGTGAAACTGCCCCACGAAAAGGAGTGATCGATGGTCAGCGTGGAGCCGTCGAAATGCCGCCATTCGCGTGCCTGGATCGCATCGTTGTACAGCGGCGCGGTAAGCGGATTCAGATAGGTAGCGGGATTCGGCGGATAAGGTGGACGTTCGTTCGTATCATTGGACAGCGGTACCAGTCCGATCGCCGGACGCGGCGGCTGATCCAGCCGCTCGTGATCCCACGACCACAGCACGCGCGTGTTCGGCGTGATGTTCCAGCGGTAGACCATGCGGCTGCCCCAATCGTCGTTCTTGCCGTAGCGCTGCCCGTTGGCCTGGTCACGAATCCAGCCGTTGCTCTGGTTGTCGAGCACGCTGACGCGCAGCGCCATGTCTTTGTTGAGCGGAAGGTTGACCAGCGCGCTCTCGTAACGCTCGCCTTCATTGCCTACGCGTATCAAGGCTTTGCCTTCGAATGTGTCGGTGGGCTCGTTGGTGACGATGGAGATCGCGCCACCCGCCGCATTGCGGCCGAACAACGTGCCTTGTGGGCCTTTCAGTACCTCAATGCGGTCGATGTCGTTGAAGGCCAGCAAGGCGCCACCGGAGCGCGCCGCATACACACCGTCGATGTAGACACCCACCGCCGATTCGGTGCCGATACCGAAGTCGCTGGTGCTGATGCCGCGCAGCGAATAGTTCGGCTGAGTGGGCTGGCTGCCATCCACCACCAAGCCCGGCACGAACAGCGAGATCTTGCTGAGATCGGTGGCAGCCTGCGTTTCGATCTGCTTTGCGGTAAGGATCTGCAGCGGAATCGGTACCTGTTCCATTTGCTGCGTGCGGCTTTGTGCCGTTACCGTGATATTGCCAAGTTGCTTGGCTTGGCTGGCATCAGGTGCCTGCTGGCCTGCTCCGGGCTTTTTCGTCGCCGCGTTGTTGTTGGTGTCCTGCCCTGCCCCCTCAGCCGCGGCCGGCAGTGCTGCAAACAACAGCAACGCTGCACCACCGTAGAGCGCCTGACGCAGGCACGTGGACAACTTATGTTGACGCATGTTCATGCCATTCTCCCCTCAAGTCACGGCATCGCTGTTGGCGCGATGCGTATCGTCTATTTGACGTCCCCCTCACCCGATAAAGCTCCGCGTGATCTCTGCCTGGAGAGAACACCGAGCTTCACCCCCATCACTGCCACCAATACGCATGCCGAAAATCCCGCGACCAATAGCGGGACGTGATGTACGTCGTTGCCATGTACGCTCAATGACGTCACCAAAGGCCCAAAACCGGTGCCAACCAACTGCGCGGGGGGCACCAGCATGGCGATGCGCCCGCGCGGATCGATATCGAACGCCAGCCGGATATGAAACGGCATCTGAAACAACCACACGAAGCCGAACACCACGCATAGCACGACAAAAACCAAGGAACTGTGCGGCGCCAGCCGATGCATGGCGATGCCGATGGCTGCAAACGCCAACGCACTGACAACCAGCGCCTGTAAAACTCTCCATCGGCGCACGATGACAGCCGCCGCGCCGCCGCCCACAATCTGCATGGCCAGCACGAGCGCGGCGAGCGCATCGATCGAAATACCGATACCGGCAGCATTCACCACAGGCTCGAAATAGGCCCACAGTGCTCCCACCGCGCTCATGTGCAGAAAAGGCACCAGCAGCGCGAAGAAGCCTGTCCATGAAACGACGGAAGGTTGAATTTCTTCCGTATGCGCGCCAAGTCGTGCAGGCAGTCGCCGTGCGACCAGCAACGGCAGCACACAAAGCACGGCAAGCAGCACGAAGGCCTCACCCCAACCGAGCGAAGCGATCGATATTTTGGCAAGCGCCAGAGCGGCGAGCGCCTGCACGCACGTCTGTACCGTGAGGAAAATACCGGCCAGGCGATCCGGTTGCGGTGAGCGAACAATGACCATCGTCGCAATCCAGAACAGGCAGGCCTCGGCAAGCCCTGCCGCCACACGCCAAGCTACGCAGATCAGGTCGCCATGGGCCGTCAGCGTCAACAGATTGATGGACACCAGCACCAGGCTTGCCACCACGGCAACCGTGCGAAGGCGGTTCAACGGCAGCCACTTTTCCGCGAGAATGGTGCCGATGCCCAACGCGAAGATTTCGCCCATGGCGACGAGGCCGACGCCTTCCATCGAAATGCGCTGTTGGTCCAACAGGCTTCCCAGCAACGCCGGTTGCAGGCCGAGCACCAGCAACGCCACGCAACCGACCGTTAGCGCGGCGACGGTTTCGGAAGGTTTGAAGTGCACCGAGACCGATGTATTCATGGATGTCTTGTGCAAAGGCGTGTTTGGTACGGCGACATGACGTTCCCCCTCAGTAACCTCTCACTTCTTCCGGTAACTGTCCTTGCGCAAAACATTGCGCGGCGCGCTTTTGATCCTTCTTCAATCGTCCATTGGCAATGCGGCAAACCCACCATGGCAGCGTGTACAACCGCCCGCCCGTGGCCAAAGCAAGCACATAGGCCTTGGCGCACTTCTCCAGAAGTTCTGCATTGAGCACGAGCCGGTGCACCGTGCTGCCGAATACCAACACGCCATGCTCACTGGCCCACACGTTGCCGCCGGTTGCAAGGCATTGCCGTGCGTCCGCCTGCAAGTCATCGGCGTGACGGAGCATCGGTGCAGCGGTAGCACCCAGATGCCTGGCCTGTTCGTCAAACAATTGCGGAAGATGGCCACCGAAGCTTCCGAGCATGCGCCCGAAAGCACCGCCGCCCAGCGCAATTGCTCCTACATCGGGGCGCGCCGCATAAACCGCGATATGCTGCTGCGCCGATTCGCTTTTCGGCTTGGCGGACAGCGGCACACGCACCGGCTCAGCACCGAGCGTACCGATCAGCAGGTCATGCGTGCCAGGCAGTCTTACGGAAACGCTGCCGTCCGCACCAAGCAGATGCTTGTCGTCCAAGCGATGCATCGCATCAAGGAGAAGGTTTTCGAGCGCCATGGGCATCACACCAGTTTCAGCACGTCTTCGAAACGATTAAGCGCATCGTCGATCACCTCGTCGGTGTCCGCGAGGCTGGTGTAGATGCGACTCCCCGCCAAGGTGATCAACCCATGCGCGGTGTACGCCGCACCCATTTCCTCCATCATGTGTTTGCGCTCTTTGGCTTCATTCTTCACGCGAATGAGCTTGAGCAGATTGCTGGTATCCAGCAGCATCACACCGGACGTCTGCAGATGCACGATCGAGCCCATGTTGTAGGCGACGTAAGGCAGGCCGAGGCGCTCGATGATCTGTTCCAGTCCTTGCCTCAAGCGGTCGCCGGCGCGGCCTGCCTTCACCGCGGCTTGCGTGCGCTGCATTTCCAGCAAGGCGTAGTAGCCCGCCGCGCATGACAAGGGATTCGCGGTAAGCGTGCCGCCGACAAAGGCGCGCTTGGCAGTGGTGCCGATGCCACCGACCAGCATCATCATGATGTCGCGCCGGCCACCAATACCGCCTGCCATCGGATAACCGCCGGTGAGGCACTTGCCGAGTATGGTCAAGTCGGGCTTGATGCCGAAGTAGCCCTGCGCACCGCCCATGCCTGCGCGAAAACCGGTCACCACTTCATCGAAGATCAACAAGGCATTGAATTCATCGCAAAGCTTGCGTAGCCCAGCGTTGAAGTTGCGCGTCACCGGCCTGGTACCGCTTTCTGGCCCGAACGGCTCTACGATAACGGCAGCGGTGCCACCGCGCAGGCGATTCCACATCAACTTGCGGCGGATCGCATCGAGATCGTTCGGCAGGCTTTCCTGCGTGGTAGCGGTTGCGCCGCGCGGAATGCCGATCGCCTCCATGCGACCGGTGTTCGGCAAGCGCATGCCGTACACCATCTGGTCACTCCATCCGTGGTAACCGCCACCGATTTTGATCACGCACTTCTTGCCGGTGTACGCGCGCGCTAGACGGATCGCACCCATCACCGCTTCCGTGCCGGAGCCCATCATGCGCAGCATCTCGACGCCTGGCATAACTTGGCAAACCAGTTCCGCCAGTTTCACCTCGTATTCGTGCAGCAAACCGGTGATCGGCCCGCATTCGTTCAATAGTGTCTGCACCTGCGCAAGCACGGCCGGATAATTGGAGCCCAGCAAGGTCGGCCCGCCGGCTTGCAGAAAATCGATGTAGCGATTGCCGTCCACGTCCGTCATATGCGCGTCGCGCGATTCCCGGATCGCAAGCGGGAACGGATAGTTGAACGCTAGGTTGTGCTGCACACCGCCCGGAATCACTTGCTTGGCCTGCTCCGACAGGCGCTTGGAGCTCTGACAGCGTGTTTCGAAGTAATCGAGCACCTTGGCCATCGCATCGCGACGGATCGGCCGGATCGGCTGCTTCACCAGCGTATCGAAACGGCGATAAAGCGAATCGGTATCCGGCCATTGAGAGATCGCACTGTCGGCGGTCACGGTGGACGCATCGTAGAAGTTCATACGACCAGTTCCTGAATGGGTTGGGCATCAAGCGTTGCCAGCAGACGCTGCAACGCGGCCTGTTGAGGTGAGGATTGCGCCGCACGCGCGGCGATGCGCTCGCGCAGGTAATCGCGTGTCAGCGCTTCGAGTGCGGAGATGGCACGCAGCGCACGCTCTGCGCTGGTGCCGCAGCAAATGGCACCATGCGTGCGTAACAGATAGGCGTTGGCATCCGGTCGCAGCGCCTTGGCAAGTTTGCTCGACAGCCAGCTCGTACCCGACGGCGCATAACCGACGATCCGCACTTCATCGCCAAGCAATGCACGATCTTCGGCACGACTCACCGGCACCGGCTGTCCGAGCAGAGTGCACGCACTCGCAATCGGCTGATGCGTATGAATGCTGGCGCGGCAATCGGCGCGGATGCGCAACACCTTGGCATGCATGCCTGTTTCCACCGACGGTTTGCGATCGCCATCGACTTTGGCGAGGTCGCGTAGCCTCAGCACGCAGACATCTTCCGCCGTCATCTGGTAATAGTCCGTGGCCGATGGCGTGACGACGATGTGCTCATCATCAACCTTCAGCGCAAGATTGCCGCCCGTCGCGGCAAAGTAACCGTGATCGGCCAGCTTCACGCTCATGTCGACCACTTGCTGGCGGACGCTTTGAAATTTCATCGCGGCGCACTCCGATGCTGATTGATGCGACGGTAAAGCGGCGCGAGGCGCCGATGCAGTTCCTTGAACGTGCCGAAACGATCGTCGTAGAGATGCCGCAAGGCTTCGCGCGGCTCGAATCGCCGCTCGCGCTGGCATAAGGCGGGGACATCGTTGAACGACATTTCGCCGAGACCGACGCCTGCGATGAAGGCAGCGCCCACTGCATTGGCCTGAATCGGCGCGACAGGTTGCTCGATCACCATACCGGTGACGTCTGCGATCATCTGACACCACACGTGCGACTGGCCACCACCACCGACCACCGTCATCGACGCTCCCCTATTGCAACCGACGAAGGTCAGCATGGGCTCCAGCATCCAGCGCGTGTTCAACGCCACGCCTTCGAGAAACGCGCGGATCATGTCTTCTCGTGTGTGTTCCAGCGACAGGTTGAACAAACCCGCACGTAGGTGACGATCGTCCACCGGTGTGCGCTCGCCTTGCAGCCACGGGAGATAAATCAGTCCACGCGATCCGGCAGGCACGCGGTCGGCAATGTTGTCGAGCAGCGCATAGACGTCCGGCCGAGAGTCATCACGCATCAGCTCGTCCGGATGGAACAGGATGCGATCGCGCAGCATGGTCAGATTGCTGCATGCGGCCGATTGCATGGCCATGGCCAGGTAGCGATCTTTTTGTGCGCAGGGCAACGATGCGATAAACGCGCTGAGATTCGTACGTTTTTCCGGTATGTGTGCGCCGATCCATGACGACGTACCGAGATAGAGATGCAGCTCGCGATCGCGCACGGTGCCGGCGCCGATTGCCGCCGCAGAGTTGTCGACTGCACCGGCAACAACACGGGTGGCAGGGGAAAGTCCAAGCGTCTCGGCCACCTTCGGCGTCAGGTGGCCGATCACCTCGGTGGACGGCAACAGCTCCGGCAGCTGCTTGCTATCGAGCTTCAGCATGCGCAGCAGCCGGTCGTCGTAACGCACTCGCGAAAGGTCGCGGTTGTCGGTTGCCCAGGTAGTGAGCGCCGAATCGTAGGTGGAACAAAAACGGCCTGTGAGCCGCAGATTCATGAAGTCGAGCGCACCGAGAAACTTGTAGGTGCGTTCGAACAACGGCTTGTCGTGATCGTGCAGCCAGGCGATATGGCCGGCCGGATCTTTGCCGGACAACGACGGCGCACCACCCGTAAGCCGCAACCAGCGCGCGAGCTTCAACGGCCCGTAGCCCTGGATATTCAGCCTTCCGCTGCGGGCGCGTCGACGAATGGCGTCAGCGCCTCGCATATCCAGCCATAGCATGGCGCGCGAAAGCGCATTCCCCTGCTTATCCACCGGCACCGTGCATTCGCCGAAAGCGGAACAGCAAACGGCAATGATCTGCCTGCGGCGCTGCGCATGACCTGCCAGCAATTCCTGCGCCGCACCGAGAAAGGCCTGCCACCAATCCTCGGGATCCTGCTCTACGCCATGTTCCCCAACCAGATGCAGCGAGACGGGTCGGAACGCCCATGCCTGCACACTGCCATCCAGCCCCACCAACGCACATTTGCAGCCCGACGTGCCCAGATCGACCGCCAAGACCAGGCGTTCGTTACTGGAAGACACTGCGGCCCGCCCGGCGCTCGCCATCGTCGACTTACCCCAAAAAGATAGTTTTAACTACAATATAGTTATCGCTATAATCGGCGCAAGCCCTCCCCTGCCGGACCGCACCCCGTGCCCTCCCAGCCCCGCCGCACGGCCAAACGCCCCAAGCTCGCCCTGAGTCCCAAAGTAATGCCGGCGCAGTCACGCGCCGCCGAAACCTACGAGCACCTGCTCACCGTCACCGCGCAGGTGCTTGCCGATGTCGGCTTCGAACTGCTCACCACCAACTTGATATGCGAGCGCGCGAAATTGTCGCCGCCGGCGCTATATCGCTACTTCCCCAACAAGTACGCGATGCTGCATGAGCTCGGCCTGCGTCTGATGCAGAAGCAGAATGCGCTGATTCCCCAGTGGCTGACGCCTGCCGCGTTCGGCTCGGCGAAAAAGCTGGAAGACGCGATCACGGGACTTTTGCTGGAAACCTACAAGGTCACGCGCGAAACCACCGGCGGCATCTGGATCATGCGCGCACTGCGTGCGATACCCATGCTTCAAGACGTTCGACTGGAATCAGCCAAGGAAGTCGCCTCGCAGGCCACCGCACGGCTGAGCCAGGCGTTTCCGAAAGTCGCGAAAGAAGATCTGGAACTCATCAGCCGCGTGGCCGACAGCATGGCCTACGCTACGCTGGAAATGCTGTTCGACGATCCTTCGCTGGACGCACCATCGGTCATGCGCCTGGTCGCGGCGAGCCTCGCCAGCCATGTGGCGCGACTGCAAGGTAAGAAATAGACCGATTTGATCAGCCTGCTAATCAGGTTCAGGTAAGCCAACCATTGCAGTGTCGGATGATGACTGAGTCTTGTGACCTTTGCGAAGAAAAGGCTTTTCGACGAAACGGTAAGAAAGATACCCAGCAGCCAATGCAAGAACGAGAGATATCGCCATTCCAAGCCAGAACCGATGTGTAATTTCATTAATAACGATTTGCTGGATCGGAAATCCGTAAATATACACACCGTACGAAATGTCGAATTTTCCGTTTATTAGCTTTTCGCTGAATGACTCTCCGATAATCGCAACGACGATTGTAATGCCAAGCGTTCCGATAACACTATATTCGAGCTTGCCTGGCATGAGGAACATGCCAGCAATCCCAAACATCAAAAGTAACCACTTGTTTGGATACCAAGTCTCTTTTGTTACGGATAGCAGGGCTCCGCCACTAAAGCATATCCCGAACATGCAAAGGTAATTCAGTGGAACACCGTAAAACGCAAATCCGGTACCGGTATGCACAAGCGATGCTGTTCCCAGGATCGATCCGGCAAAGAGAGCAAGAATGACCTTCCAGGATTGTGAAAAAGACAGCGCGACACCGATTGTGATGTAACAGACGCACTCAATGGGCAGCGTCCAGAGACTTCCATTAATCGCGTTTGGATAAATATAGTTCGCAAAAACCCCCGGAATTGCCTGACCCAAAAATATCGAATACTTCAGGAAAGTTACCAGTGCGAAGTTAGATGTGAAGTAGTCCCACTTTGTCTCGCTTGTGTAGATAGCGCCCAGAACATAGGTCATCAAAAACGCGCACACCACCATGGCAGGTAACAGGCGTCTTAACCGCCGCTTGCTAAATTCGATAAAATTGCCGGATCGTTTAAAACTAGCCGGCATAAAGTAGCCGGAGATTGAAAAGAAGATGGCGACTGCAACGAAGCCATAGGTATCCCAAAATGGATAGATCGGCTCCACTGATCCATGCAGGGCAAATTGGTGGCTATATAGCACGAGCACAGCAGCGAAGTGCCGCATCAGGTCGTAGGAATTTCCACGGTCATTTTCACCGATCTTCTTCTCAGCCTCGGCCGCAGCACTTTTGATGCGTGCCACGCGCATCACTCCCTGACTTTCCCCTGACACAGACTTCCCCTTTATCCGTTGCATCAAACCGAGTATGTGCGGCTAGACACCGGAAAGGTTGTGTTTTGGGAAGTTCAAGTAAAGGCCAACCCGTTGGCCTTTCAAGACAGGTATCCGATCCTGGCCTGAACGATCAGCGGCTGATGCCTGCCGTGCAACGACGGCAAGGCATCAGCGGCATGTGGCCTCATCCTTGCGGAGCTTGTGGAGTCGTTTGCGGGGACGCCTGGGCTTGAGTGCCGGCAAAATCCACCACCAGGCTTACGCGACGATTGGGTTCTCCATCATCACCCGATTTGCCCTTGATCACCTGGCGATTGAGCGCCTTGCCGTAGCTGACTGTGCGCACCTGATCGGCCGGCATGCCGCCCGTGTTCACCAGGTAATCGCGCACGGCATCCGCACGCTTGCGCCCTAGCCGCATGTTGTAAGCCGAACCACCCGCGGCATCGGTAAACCCTTCCACCGTGACCACGGCCTGCGGATAGTTTTTCGACACGATCTTGGCGAAATCGTCGAGCAAGGGCTTGTCCTGATCGCGCAGCGTGGCGTCGTTGAAAGCGAAGTGGGAAGCCGTATCGACATGGATACGACCGTTCATCTCCGCGATCTTCGCGTCGTATTGAGCAAATTTTTGCTGCATCTGCTGCGTCAGACCGTCGATTTCCTGCTGCTGCTTCTGTTGGTTGGCACGCAGGTCGCCAATGGCTGAGTCAAAATCGGCCTTCTTGACGTAGCCCTGACATCCACCCAACCCGATGGCCAGTGCAGTCAGGGACACATAAGCAAAACGTTGATAGGCGCGCATTGAAGAATCCTCCTCGATGAAGCGGATGAAAACGGCGGCTTCGCTGTAAAAGGGCCTTTTGCCGTGTATTGATCCATGTCACCGAATCGACTCTCTCTTTTTACCGCCTGCAAAGCATCAGATCGTTCTCCAGGATCTGTCGTCTTTTACGGCCGGGCACTGGAAAGCCGGCCTCGCACAGATCAGCTATTGCTTTCGTTCGATCGATGCGAATTGAAACAGAACGATATAGAAATCAAACACATCACCAGCGAACGCCGTGGCGTGAACCTTAGCGAGTTCGACTTTGCAATGTCATGTGTTGCCATAGCGTGAACTTGATCTAGATCAAATCTGCGTAGACGAGATACACGCGTAGGTTTTATGGAGCAGTGTTGCGGCTAAATGCCAGCCTCTGCATGCGTTCCAGATCTCTGCTGCGTCTGCAGCGCTTCCTTGGCCGCTTTGGCAGTGTGATGGTCGCCGTCGTGGCTCCAGCCTGGCGGCATAACCAGATACAGCAGCTTGTTGCGTATACCCGGCGCACGCCATACGTCTCGTCCTAGCAACCAGAATTCACCTAGATAGGCATCAAGCACGCTGTAAGGTTTTACTGGTCGAGTGATGCCGTATTCAATCCGGACGTCCTTATGCACTTCCATATAAGTGCCGAAGATGCGATCCCAGATCGGTAGCAAGTTGCAGAAGTTGGTGTCCATGTAGAGCACGTTGCGTGCATGATGAACACGATGGTGCGACGGTGTCAGCACTACACGATAAAACACACCAAGCTTCCCCTCTGGTAGCACATTCTCACCAAGGTGAATGAAACTGCCCCAGAAGCTATCGATGATCATGATCAGGACCAGGAGTGGCGGACTTACTCCCAGCAGTATGCAGATGCTCGTGCGCACAAAGTCGGCATAGGTGCCTTCGAGAAAGATGTGCGCAAAGTTCACCGACAGATTCATCGCAACGGGCGCATGGTGAGTGGAATGCAAACACCACAGCAGGCGCACTTTGTGTGCGAGAAAGTGATACACGAAATGCGCCAGCTCCCATACCACGTAGCCGTAAAGCAGTCCGTACCAAGTGAGCCCGGCCTGAAACGGAGCAAAGCGATTGAACAGGCCGATACAGAGGCCCACCATGGCAATGGTGAGAAAAGCGCCGATGAAACGGTTCAGTACCATCACTAGAAGTGGAACTTGGTAATCTTCGCGCTTGGTGCGACGCAGCACGAGGCCGCGCACGAGTTCGAATACCAACAACAGCGGGATGATGGGTGCGATCAGGCTGCCGAAGCCGTCTACCGTGAGCAGCTTCTGGTAATTGCCGGAGGCGAGCATCTCCAGCAAGGGCCCTAGGCCAAAAAAGCCAGTCAGTTGATCGCGGATCCAACCCAAAATATCCATGGCAGCCCTCCCCGGCAGCGTCTCTAGGATGGCTGGGAATACCAGTCTCAACGTCAATTTGTCACGATCTAAATGCCTATGCAAGTGCAACTGGGTGAGACGGTCATCCTGGCGCATCTGGGCCTGTGCAACGGATTCCCTGCTCTGCGCCGCCACTCGCTTCTCAGCCAAGCGCACTGCTAGGGCGTTGCATTACTCACAACATCGTGCGAACTGTCGTGCTCGCGCAGGATCTTCAGTACGGCAGCAATCGCCTCCGGCCTGTTTGGCACCTTGTGATCGGAGTGAACGATCAACGTCGTCGTGGAGCCTGGTAGCAGTGCGCTGCTCAATGGTACATAGCCGTCTCCAGGCGGCTTTACGCCTGGGAGAACACCGGCGATCGTGTCATAGCGCACGCCGGCTGCAGGCATCAGCTTCTCATCCGCGAGCGTCACGGGTTCGTCAGGCCGCAAGCTGGTGATGCTGGTGATGTGGCCTGTCTGAAAAATCGATTGGAGCGCCGGTTGGATGGCTTTCGGATTCTCGGCGACGATGCGCATGAGCCCGGTCATCTCCTCGATGTGCCGCCATGCCAACAGTCCCACCAAGCGCCCCAGCAATCCTTCCGCCGAGGGACTTCCGCGCTGTGGCGCGGCCATGAAGATGATCTCGTCGACGCCTGGATACGGTTTGAACTGGAAAACGTTCTTGAGTGTGACCAGATCGGTCGCATCGGCATGCAGACTGTCCATGGGTTCGGTAAAAGCCGCATTCCATACCTCCGGCGTACTTTGCGCGCACAGCAATCGCGCAATCACGCCACCCATGCTGTGCCCGATTAATACGACACCCTGTCGTGCCGGCGCGTGACCGTCCGGATCGAGAACGCTCCAGGCGTTATCGATGTAATGCTGCACGCGATAGCGCTCCACCAGAAGCGGTGCGTTGCTCTGATACACGATGTGCCAGATCTGGTAGCGCCGATGCAGTTCGGGATCGCCCATGATCGCGTTGCTTAATCGCGCCCAGATCAAGGGGCTCCCGGCAACACCATGAATCATGATGATGGGGGTCTTGTTCGGATCGTAGTCGTCCAGAAGAAACAGTCCCGACCGCTTCCCTACTTCCGCGCCGCCGATCATGCCCCACCATGCCAGTCGCTTCAGGCGCGTTCGTTCCAGCAATTGTGCGGTGGGCGCCGATACATCCTCGGCAAGTTCATAGCGATTGGTACCCGCCACATGTTCGGGCCGGAGTACGGGGTTCTGCAGGACCAGAACAGGCGTGTCGTCATGAGAGCCGGTGTCGGATGGCGTTTCCAGCCACATGGTTACCGGTCGGAAAACACCCTCCGGCGGATAAAGACGACAGATGGGGCGATCGGAGCACGGCAACGCAAACGCCACGAGCGGCACGCCAAAGCCGGCATGGTGGTAGCGAACGCCATCCAGGGGGTCCATCGGTACCTGATCGGCAGGTTCCAGGTAGACGCTTTTGGCCAGGCTATCGGGCACGCCTCGGAATTCGACGCGGATGGCGATACCGCCGAGGTACGACCGTCCCATCGTCACGCCGATAGGTCCACCTTGCGCCACTAGATCGAAGAAAGCGCGACTGCATTGTGTCGCGAGCAGCCCGGCTGCCGTTTCGGTAGCCGTTTCTCCGGCGGCCATGGCATCGTGCGCCAGCGTTGCGCAGTGAAGCCACGCCTCAGCCTGAGCTGACTTTCCCCGGATGGCCTCCACCTCCGACGCCTGAGCTCTCTCGAGCAGCGCCTCGGCAGAAAGATGGGAAGAACGTCCCCCGCCCGTTGATGCACAACCGGACAAACACGCCGCCCACACCATCCATCCCACGCATGCGAAAGCTCGCACGGCTAACAGCAGGCAAGGTATGCGGCCATGCTTCGTACGATCCACCATACCCGACCTTCTCCGCGCCCGAAGAATGCGCATCCACGACTGTGGCTGTCGAACGCTCGTCGGTAACCCCTTCCCTTACGGCACCCGAGCGACGTAACGGATGCAGTCTACTCCGCAGCGGCGTCAACCGCTTTTCGTTCGCTCAAGAGGATCCTAATCCCGGCCTCGCTTAAACGATACGGGGACTTATTTGGAAAAAGTAAGTTACTGAAATTAGGAGAACCTAGCACATTAAAAAAAACCGTTCGCCGCGCACACAGCAAATCAGGCCGGCACCACGCCTATCGATCGCTTCAAATATCGCCGCAGTTCGCTCTTCTCGAATGCCGGCTCGACGATGCCACTGCCGTGCAGAAACTCGGTCACGTTGCTGCAATCCCACTGATAGGTGTTCTGATATAGCTCTACCGTCGACTTTCCATCACACATGACGTCCTTAAATAGACTCAGCAAGGGATACAGCGGCGCCTCGTACTTGTGCTCCCATTGCTCACGCCATTCCGTATACGGAATTCGTTTGAAAGAAAAGCCGAAATTCGTCTCCAATTTTCCGAAGAAATCCTGCAGTGTGAGATTATTGTCGCGTGAGTGAATCAGGTTGAATTTCTTCCCAAGCGCGGAAGGTTTGCGGGAAATATGCGCGATAGCGCGCACCATGTAATCGACCGTGGTCAGTCCCTCGCGCAAATCATGCAGCGCCGGCACAGTGCCGTGCGCGATACATGTACTGACCAGCCGCGACCACCATTGATAGCTAGCGCAAACCCCCGTCTTGCTGTGGAAGGTGGCGTAGCCAAGTCGGAATGTCATCAATGGCAGGCCCTGACTTGCCGCCAGATCGGCGATCTTCTCCATCACCCATTTGCTGCGCACGTAACCGATATCGGTAATGACCGCCGGAAGGTTCTGGTCGATATCGTCGTCCTCCCGCATGACACGCTTGCCGGTATGCAGGTGACCCCAGCTATAAACGGAAATGGTAGACAGCAACGCTAGTGGCTTGAGCTTACCGGTCGCGGCAAAACGGATGATTTCCCTCAACCCCTGCACGTTGTCCCGCCGCATGTAAGAGTACGGCTGGATGAAATTCACGGCGCTGGCCGAGTGGTACACGATGTCGACGGTATCGCACAGGTATTGATAATCCTGCTGCGCAAGACCGAACGCAGGCTTGGCAAGATCGGCGGCATATACCCGGATGCGGCCGACGTCCACCGGCCGCAACGGGATATCGTTCTTGCCCAGCACCTCTCCCAACCGCGTCTGCGCGTGATCCTGGCTCTCCGCCCGAATGGGACAGTGAACTGTGGCATCGGTGGTATCGAGCAATTCCTGAAGGAGGTGGATGCCGACGAACCCGGTGACACCGGTAAGGAGGATGTGCTTGGGCGCTGTGATCTGGCTTGTCGAATAGGGGCGATTGAAAACCACACCTTCAGGCAGATAGACATCATCCTTTAGCGCGCGTATCGGCTCCGCGTCGACGGCGGGCGCCGAGGCCCCTGCCCTGCGCTCCAGTTCGGCATGCAGCGCCCCGACGCTGGGATATTCGTAAATGTCACGGATGTAGGCCTTGATACTCAGCTTGTCGGAGACGTCCTTGATCAGGTGGGCCGCGAGCAGCGAATGGCCGCCAATCTCGAAAAAACTGTCATCCAGGTCAAAATCGTTGTGCCCAAGCAATTCGCTGAAAATGTCTGCAATAACAGCCTGGCTGCCTTCATAGACCGTCTTGCTTCCCGATGCGGCGACGAGTTGTTTCGTATAGCTTTGCAACAAGACCTGCTTGTCGGTCTTTCCGTTCGGAGTGAGGGGAAGATCGTTTACCAGCACGTAACTGGCGGGAAGCATGTAGTCGGGAAGGATGGTCTTCAGCTGTTCCTTGATAGAAGCCACCAGCGCATCGTCTTGGGCGTGATCGTCCCTGTCGACGCTGTCCCTATCGACAATTAGAAAAGCAACGATCTCTTTCCTGGAAAGATCAAGCGGCGATGTTGCGACAACTGCAGCTTTTCTGATTTGTGGCAATAGCGAAAGCTGAGTTTCGATTTCACCCAATTCGACGCGGTTGCCGCGGATCTTGATCTGTTCGTCGCGCCGACCGAGGAACTGTATGCCGCCATCCGGCAGAAAACGGGCGAGATCGCCGCTGCGGTAAAGGCGTTTTCCGTCGCGCACGATGAATCGCTCATGCGTCAACGGTTCGTTGTTCAAGTAACCCCTGGCCAGTCCTGGTCCTGCGATGCATAGCTCCCCTACTTCGCCAGCGGGAACCTCCGATAGCACCTCGTCAAGGATCAGCACTTCCGCACCTGCAACTGGTACGCCGATCGAGGACGGCAGACCACGGCTGACACTGGCCACGCGGTTGGCGGTGGCAAAGATCGTCGCTTCGGTGGGGCCGTAGTAGTCGACGAGCGCGTAGTGAATGTGGTCGGTATCGACCGGATTGAGCTTTTCGCCGGCAGTGAACAGAAAGTGCAAGGCCGTTGACACCTTCGAAGTGGCGGCAACGACGTCGCGTACCATCACCGTGGGCACGAAGGCATGCGTAATGGCATGCCTCGCATAAAAGTCCGTCAGCGCATCGGCATCGATGCGCGTCGCATCGTCCAGCAAATAAAGTTGCGCCCCGGCACACAAGGCTGACCAGATTTCCCACTGCGATACGTCGAAGCCGATTTTTGCCATCAAGGTGAGCCGGCTTTGCGAAGTAACGGAGAACTCCCGGTTATGCCAGGCGACGATATTTTCCAGCGAATGGTGTTCGATCACTACGCCTTTTGGTACGCCGGTGGTGCCGGACGTAAAGATCACGTAGACCGCCTGGTTTGACGAAGACGCTACTCGCAGGCGACCAGCCACCTCGTCAGCGGTGTCGGACATGACATCGGATTCACTAATAACAGCGCATTCACATTGCCCTATCTGTGGCAATTTCGTCGTGGACAGCGCCAGCGAAGCGCCTGTCTGATCCACGATGTAGTGCTTTCTCTGTGTCGGGTAGGTTTCATCGATCGGCACATAGGCTCCCCCCGCCTTGACGATACCGAGCAGCCCGATGATGAACTCCGGTGAGCGGTCTGCCAGCAGCGGCACGAGATCGCCGGGACGTATTCCCCTGCCAAACAGAAAAGCCGCGACAGCATTGCTGTGCCTGTCGAGCTCCGCATAAGTCAGTGTTCGCTGTCGGTCGATAAGGGCCAGCGCGTGGGGATGCTCGCTGGCATGATGCTGAAAATGATCAAGTACGGTACGTGCCGAAGACATCATGACATGACCCTCCATGGGCGCATGAATCATGCGCTAGCGTCTGATGCGAAGAGACTTTCAGAAATACGCAAATGCGCGCCATTGCACGCCCGCATATGTGAGTGAGGCGTCAAAAAAAGGGAGATAGTGTTTCGAACGTGACATCGATCACAATTACACAGCGGCAATTTACTGGGCTGCGTGATCGATATTTGCGTCATTCACGCTGACCGCAGTTTGTCGTCACACAAGCAGACGCAATAGCGCTGAAGATGCAAGGAATCAAACTTACGCCAACCGCTCCCTGAAGAATTCAATGAATCGCTGCGTCTTCGCCGGAAGCAACCGGGTTTCAGTAAGCGCATAAACGGGCATAGGTTTGCCGTGCCAATCAGGGAGCAAGCGAACTAGCCGCCCTGCGGCCAGATCATCAGCAACGATGGCCTCCGGCACTAGCATGATGCCCATGCTGAGTGTCGCCAAACGACGTATCAAGCCAACGCTATTGAGCTTAAATCGACTGCTCGTTGCGACTTGGGTCGATTCTGTTCCTCGGTGCAACGTCCATGCATTGGCCTTGATGATGTTCAGGCATTCATGCCGCTCAAGGTCGGCAGGTTTCTCCGGTTCACCTGATCGCTGGAGGTAGCGGGGCGACGCGTAAAGATGCGGTACGAGAGACGCCAATGGACGCGCGATGAGATGTGAACTCTCTGGCTCACCCATGCGAATCGCCACGTCGAAGGGCTCGCTGACAAGATCGACCTGCCGTGGTGTAAGGTCAAAATCGAAAGTGATACCGGGATAACGCTCCGCGAATTCGACGATCAACGGCGCCATGTAGATCACCGCGAAATCCACAGGTAGCGATGCGCGCAATACGCCGCTGGGTTGCGCAAGCATTTCGCCCAATTGTTCGTGCGCAAGCCTTGCCTCGTCGACGATGCGCTTGCAGCGCTCGAAATAGATCTGACCTGCTTCAGTGAGTTCGACCTTGCGCGTCGTACGGTGCAGCAGGCGCAGGCCAATCGCTTTTTCCAGCGCGCTGATGCGTCGCGAGAGGGTCGAGTTCGGGACGCCGGTCGCCTCGGACGCACCTCGGAAACCCTTGGCTTTGACCACTTCAACGAACAAGGCCATGTCGTTCAGGAGTTCCATAACATTGCTCCATATATGGACCAATGTTATCCACTATACCGTCTTTATTCCACGCATGGCGTGATCCATGATTTCCTCGTCCAGATTTCGAGGAAATCACCGTGAAGTTAGACAAGCGTACGGAGTGGCACCGTACCGATGACGCGGGCTACGACTTTCAGGGATGGCGGATTGCCGTTCTTGGCGGAACCGGGGTTTACCGACGCGCACATCCGCCAATTCCTGGCCGCTTCCGAAGCGCTGGCGGCTCGGGCAAGCACCTGACGCCTGATTTCCTCATCACGAAACCGACTCCCACAAACACATCACACTCGAGGATTTCATCGTGAATCAATTATTCACCCCCGTTCGCGTCGGTCGCTACACGCTGCAAAACCGCGTAGTCATGGCGCCGATGACTCGCAGCCGTGCCGAGTTCGATGGTACCCCGGGCGAGTTGGCCGTCGAGTACTACGCGCAGCGTGCTGATCTCGGCCTGATCGTCACCGAAGGCACTCAGCCGTCGGACGATGGTCAGGGCTACCTCACCACGCCGGGCATCTATACGGACGCACATGTCGCCGGTTGGCGGAAGGTCACGTCGGCTGTGCATGACAAAGGCGGTCGCATCTTTATCCAGCTCATGCACGCCGGGCGCATGTCGCATCCCGATAACACTCCGCATCATCGTCAGAGTGTGGCGCCCTCCCCCATTGCGCCCGGAACGCCCATGTTCACGGCCAAGGGCATGCAGCCCATTCCCGAGCCGCGCGCCTTGACCACCGAGGAAGTACGCAAGACCGTGGCGGAGTTTCGTTTCGCGGCGCGCAGAGCGATCGAGGCTGGCGCCGATGGCGTCGAGATTCACGGTGCCAACGCTTATCTGATCCAACAGTTCTTCGCGCCGAGCGCCAACGTGCGTACCGATGAATACGGCGGGTCGATCGAAAACCGCGCGCGCTTCGCCATCGAAGTGGCCACCACCATCGCCGAAGAAATCGGCGCGGAAAGGACGGCTATTCGTCTGTCGCCAGGCACAACCATGTGGGGCATCGACGAAGGTGTTGAGGGACCGGATCTCTATCGCTATCTGGTCGAAGAACTGGACAAGCTGGGTCTTGCTTATCTGCACATCATGCATCAGGGCAACGAGTCGCTTCTTGCCGATATCCGCAAACGCTGGAAGCAAACGCTGATTCTCAATCGACCGGGCCGCCCGCGTGAGCAGATCGGGGCCGACCTCACCTCGGGGCTGGCTGATCTAGAAGCCTACGGTCAGATGATTCTGGCTAATCCGGATTTCATCGTCAGGCTGAAGGCCAACGCGCCGATGAACGATGCAGATCGCAACACATTCTTCGGCGGCCATGCGCGTGGCTACATCGACTACCCCGTGTTGAGCGAAGCCGTGACTGCTTGAGGAAGACTGTCATGCCTACGATTGCCACACTCCAGCGTGCCAACCACGGCGGCGGATTTCGAGCCTACGGGTTGCGAGCTGCTGCCGCGCTGATCAATCCCTTTCTTGGTGTCGATCACGCATGGATGAGTGAGCCGACATTTCCGCCGCATTCTCATGCCGGGTTCTCGGCGGTCTCCTACGTCTTTCTCGATTCGGAGACAGGAATCAGCAATCGAGACTCGATAGGCACTCGCAATCTGATCCAGCCCGGTGGTTTGCATTGGACAACCGCCGGACGCGGGATCGTGCATGAAGAGGTTCCGGCAGAGACGGGCAAAACAGTCCATTCGCTGCAGATCTTCGTCAACCTGCCGCGCGATCGGCAGGACATGCCACCCGCTGCACTGAGCCTGGACCCTCAGAACATTCCATCCATCCAACTTCCCGGCGCCAAGGTGCGCGTGCCCGTGGGCAACTATGGCGAAATACGCTCCCCACTGAATCCACCCACTGAGGTGACGATGCTCGACATCTCGCTGGAGGACGGTGCTGAACTGAATGTGCCCGTTGTCAAAGGTCACTGCATTTTTGTAATGCCGATCTACGGCACTGTGGAAGTGGAGGCTCAACGCTTCGATCGCGAGGACCTCAAGCTCCCGGTGTTTACCGCACAAAACACTCCACATCGCATCACGTTGGGAGCGCCCCAAGGTGACGCCAAAGTCATGCTCTTTAGTGGATCGCCGCTTCCCTTTCTCTAAACCCGACAAAAAGGACCATTACCCATGGCTCAAGAACGATTCACCGCTGATAACACTACGTTGCTACTGATCGACCACCAGGTCGGCACGATGCAACTGATCAAAAATATCGACAGTGCATTTGCTGCCAAGCAGTCGATTGCGCTGGCCAAGATGGCGAAGATCCTAAACATGCCGGTCGTGATTACGTCCAGCCAGGAGGATCATGCCCAAGGCCCGATTTTGCCGGAAATCGCCGAGACCCAGCCCAAAGCGTATGCGGCACGGATCAAGCGTCCTGGCGTAGTCAATGCATGGGCCTACGCCCCGTTCCGCGATGCGGTGCTCGCCACCGGCCGCAAGAATCTGATCATGGCGGGTGTCACCACCGATGTTTGCCTTATCTTCCCGGCCATTGACGCTGCACTCGAAGGCTTTGCTGTGCAGGCTGTGCTGGATGCGTCGGGTTCGCCCAGCGACCTTTCCGAAGAATTTTCCCGTCAACGGATGCACGACGCGGGCGTAGTGCTCACCGCCACCAATACGCTCATCGCAGAAATCGCGCAGGACTGGTCAACTCCCGCTGGACAACAACTGATCGGATTGTTGTTTAGCGATGTGTTCCCTGCTCTTGGTGCCAGCATCGTTTAAACCACGATCCCATCTTGTTGATCGAAGCGCATCACGCTTCGGTCAACAAGGCGGCATCCATTTGCGTATCGATGGCGGCATGAGCACTCTGGTGATGTTAGTAGTGCCACACCCGTTGCATTCATTCAGCGGCATGAACGCGTCGTCTGATCTCGGGCGCAATCAGGCTATGCCTCTGGCATAGTTGTGAACGTAGAAAGCGATGTCTCGCTCAGGCTGAGCTGATCTTTCTTCGTAGTAAAAGAATTATGACACTCTATCTTTCGCGTGCGACCATCGCGTCATTAGATCCGAAAGCCTTTCGGGCCTGCCGAGATAAAAGCCCTGCGCGCCGTCACATCCATGATTGTGTAGCCAGCGATATTGCGAATGTCTTTCGATGCCTTCCGCGACAATGCTTACTTTGAGGCTTTTGCCAAGCGCAATGATGGCATCGCAAATCGTGGCCGAGCGTGCGTCGCGATCGACATTGCGCACGAACGCCTGATCGATTTTCAATGTATCGATGGGCAGGTCGCGCAGGTATGAGAGGCCGGAGAAACCTGTGCCAAAGTCATCGAGCGAGACGGCGACACCGTCCCCCCGCAGCTGCTTCATCGCGGCTATGGCTTTATCCCGATGCTCGATCAGGCTGCTTTCGGTCAATTCGATGCGGAGCGCGTTATCGGCGAGTGAATACGCCTGGCGAACCGCGCGGATGTTGGCGATCAAATCACTGTTTCGCAATTCCGCAGGGGAAACGTTGATTGCAATCGGCAAGCTGTCGAAACCGGCGTCCCTTAGTTCGCGGCTTGCCTTGGCCGCCTGACTCAGCACCCACTCACCCAACGGCACAATCAGGCCGGAATCCTCGCATAACGGGATGAAGGTCGATGGAAAAATGAAACTGCCATCGGCTTGCGGCCAGCGGATCAATGCCTCCAGGCCGATCAAACGCTTATCGGGGAAGTCGGTGATCGGCTGGAAGTGCAACTCGAATTCATGGTGTTTTACAGCTCGCCGCAGAGAAGCCGCAAAATGCAGTTTCTCCCGCGATTGCTGCGCCATAGCTGGCTCGAAATGGTGAACGGGCTCATCGCTGTGAATATGTGCGTGCGCAGCTAACGCGGCACGCGCCAGCAACGCATCGCTCTGGATGCTGTCATGCGGATGACTGGCTACCCCGATCACAATGTTTAACTGGTGCTGGGTATCTTTGTAATAGATGGGATCGGTCACGCAGTTGGCGATCGCTTGCAGCAGCGTATCGGTCAGCTTATTTGCATCGGCCAACACGAATGACTGCTGGGTTACCGCCGCTAGGTAGCCTCTGCCATCGGTGAGCTGGGCAAGACGCGAAGCCACCACTTGCAAAATGCCTGTAGCCACGTTGATCCCGAAGGTATCCGCAACCGCATCCATGCCGAGAAGCTGAATGTAAGCCACTTCAAAAGCCCAGCCACCGGCGATGCGCACATCCATCCATTCCATCAGCGCGTGCTGATTGGGGAGTCCCGTAATGAGATCATGTGAGGCGCGATACGCTAATTCGCGCTCATCGGCCAAATGTGCCGTGACGTCTTCAGCCAGTACTAGACGCGCCGGACGGCCGGCAAAGGTGATGTCCCCGCTGTGAATTCGTACGCTGATAACCGCGCCGTCCTTGGTGCGATGCGCCCATACCTTGGGGGTTTGCCTTACTTCCCACGGCGACGCTACATGCGTAACGACTGCAGGGCGATCGTCTGGGTCCCGGATATCCAGGATGGACATCGCCAGGAACTCTTCGCGGGTATAGCCGTATGTCCGTATGGCGGCGGCGTTGACCTCAAGAAAACGCAAGGAAGCGACATCGAACACCCAGAACGGAAGCGGATTCTGCTCGAACAGCGCATCGAACCGATGTTCGCTTTCCTCCTGCCGTTGCCGAGCCTCCCACTGCTCCGTTACGTCCACGACCGTACCGGTCATGCGTCTCACACCGTTCTCGTCGACGACGAGCTGACCACCCGCCGATAAAAGACGTTCGGTGCCGCTGTGGAGACGAATGCGAAATTCGATATGCAACGGCGCCCTGCTCTTCCACGCCGTTTTTACTCGATGCGCCAATGACAGGCGGTCCGACGGATGCACCATGGCAAGAAAATCCTTGGCGCTTGCGCTGGTCTTGCCGTGCGGCAGTCCAAAGAGCTCCTCGGCATCTTCGGAGCATTCAAAGCGTCGCGCATGATCGCTGAGCGACCACATGGCGGTTCGCCCAACGCGTTGGGCCAGACGCAAATCTTCCGTCTTGGCCTGCAGGCTCCGAATGTAGTGACGCTGGATTTCATTAGCCCGGGACACGACCTTCAGTAGGCATATAAAGGCCGATAGATAGAAAAGATAGAAAACGACGGCCACCGCCACCTGGTGGCGCCACGTGGCAAGTACGTCCTGGTAGGTTGCTTCCACCGACACTGCAAACGGATAGGCACCCACCGGCACCGTTGCTTGAAGTGGAGCGGTAATCTGACTTCCGACCAGCTTTTGAATCCACCAAGGCGCCCCGGATTCGCGAGCGACGGCGGACATGGCTTCGAGATTGCCGCCACGCAGAACTACTCGCCCATGGGTATCGACGATCGAATAAGACACGTCGCCAGCATGCGGTACGTGCGCGAGCGAACGCTCCAACGCGGCAACCTGAATTTCTCCAACAACCCACCGCTGTCCCTCGACGCGCGTCGCGAACGGTAATACCCAGCCGTTTTGCGATTTCTCGATCGGCGCAAAACACGGCATCGTTGCCGAAGAAAGCGAGTCTGCATCGCAGGAGGCCCAAACACCGCTTTTCGCTTGCGATGACATGGATGTATCGCCAGCGGACGTCAGATCAACGAAAGCGACGCCTGAGATCTGCGGCTGTCGTCGCAGTATCGCGGCGACGAAGCCCTTCATAAGCGTATCGTCCTGCTGAGGTAACGCTTGATGGAGACGGCGGGCCTCCTCTGCGATGAGCATGATCGCATTCGAGCTGTAACGTAACGGACCCAGCGTCATTTGCGCGGCATTGAGTGCCGCTTCGTTGGCGCGGCGACTGCCTTCGTTCCATTGAGCGCGGAGATTCGAGCGTAGGTCGCTCGCCAGTACGACAAAGAGCAAAACGGCAGTCAGACTGCCGAAGATGCGAATCGCTTGCTGCGATACGACCTTTGGTGCGTCGTTTTGCACAGTTTTGTCCTATGGAACCCTCGGGGCGGTGGGCGAGTCTGGTCCACGACTCATGCGTCTTCAGTTGCATGAAGTCATGCATCACGTAATGTGAAGCAAGCTCTGTGCCGTGCAGGCCCGATGGGCGCTTTTCTTGGAATGGGCCTGGAGCCGCCCGTTCTGAGGCGGCTGGAACCCGCTTTCCACGCCGCCTACCGGGTATCCAACAGCGTCACTGCGACATTTTTGACGCGAATCCAGGTGACAAGCTGTGTCGCACGCCGTCAGTTACCGGCCAATTCAAGTTCGGCACGGCTGACGCCAACCAGGGACGGGACACGGGCGAGAACGACTACGGTCCTGCGTGCATATCGCGTAACGTCCCCTTCCAGTCGAACACACAACTTATTCCCACTTATCACACGGGATACACAGCAAGAAGATCCTGAATTAGCCCGGCCTTCTTGGGTACCGAACTGGATGTCGCGGCGGTTATCGGATTGCGGTGCAAGAGAAAATTAGTGGTTTCACTGTCACCGCTACCATCTACAAGTGCCTCCAATTTTCCCTTGAGCCCCGCCGGGCTATGCACGACACCAAACCAGGTAACGATGTCCTGCAGCACTTTTTCCCGCTCGTCAGTAACATCTTTGGGACCTTTCCCGAGCCAGCCGGTGCCTTTGACCTTAATCGTCTGAACGAGCTGATCAACGGTGTAATCGGCCCACATGATCCTCCGTCCATCAAGTGTCGAGGCCTCGATATAGGTATCGTCTTTATCGTAGGCGGCAATGCGCATAACCCTTGCGTCGCCCGCGTACGTAAAAAGAACCTTGGTATAGGGCGCCTTGGGCAGAAGGAAGTTCAATGATTTGCCATAAACGGGTTCATACACCCGATGATTGAGCTGGGAGATTGTCGTACGGCCATTACGGGTGCAAACAATCGATTCCGTACGTGCCACCAGATCGACGAAAACATCCCAGTCCGCCAGGCCATCGTGCAATTTGGCCGCCGGCGATGAGTTGGCGCGACCATCCGGCGTGCGGCCGAACAAGCAGGACAGCATATTGACCTGGCACATACCACTGGTTGCCTTGCTGGTCTCGCGCCCATGCAGACCATCGGTGACAAGGTCGATCAGATCGTCGACCGTCTTTTTTACGGTCTGGGTGTCGTCCGTGATGTAGTGGATGCCGACGTCGCCGTGTCCGGATATGTACATCTTTATTCGATCCCCGGCGGGAATGCCACGGACCCAATTTCGGAGATCATCGGTGGCCGATCCATCGAAGTAAATACGATGAAAGTTGCCACCGTACTTGGTTTGGGCCCGGCTGATGAAATCCGGCAACACCTTGGGCTCCATGTTTCTCCAGGTGATAAGAACGGCGTGAGTAGGCATGGGTGTCACTCCAAGTCAGCAAGAGATTGGAAGCAGCAACGAGATAAATCACGCACCCTTTGGAACAACTGCAAAAACGTACGGTATCGACCGCACCAGCGCACTGAGACGCCAACAGAAAGGCGTTAAGACAGCCGACCTTTGCGGTCAAAAAACAAACTCCGGCGCAGGGAACAAACAATACGACGGATAGGTCCGGCCCCGCTACCCTGCCCGCCTACGCCTGTCAGTCGGAAATGTTTCCGCCAGCAACGATCGATAAAGGCCGATCATGCGGCACTGCGGATAGCATTCGCTCGGCAGCTCTCCGTATAGTCGCGGAATCGCCACCAGGGGAGTTCACATGCGACACAAGCATCTGGGTTCGGTCGTCGGCAGCATGGCCGTCACCATCTGTCTGTCTCTGCCGTTCGCCGTCTCGGCGCAATCCAAGGATCCGGAGGCAGAGCAGATCGCCAAGCGCAATGCCACCGAGCAAGCGCTGGAAGATGTCGCAGTCATCGACCGCAAGGTGATGGTGAAGATGCGCGACGGCAAACGCATGGCGGCCGACATCTATCGGCCCAAGAGCGCCAGCGGCAAGGTGCCGACGATCTTCGTGCGCACGCCGTACAACTTCAATTTCTGGGACGTCAAGCTCGGTGCACCGCGCGACATGACCCATGAGTTGGAAGCGGTGAAACATGGATACGCGTTGGTAGAGATGAACGAGCGCGGCCATTTCTTTTCCGAGGGTAACTACGACATTCTAGGCATGCCACTCAGCGACGGCGTCGATGCGGTGCGCTGGATTGCCTCGCAACCCTGGTCCAGCGGCAAGGTAGGCACCACAGGCTGCTCGTCAACAGCGGAATGGCAGATGGCCGTGGTTGCTCAGAATGAGCCCGCCCTCGCCGCCTTCAACGTGCAGGGCTTCGGTGCGGGCGTGGGTCGCGTGGGCCCGTACTACGAACAAGGCAACTGGTATCGCGGCGGCGCGGTGCAAATGCTCTTCATTTCCTGGATCTACGACTACGGCATCCAGAACCAGGTACGGCCGATGTTCCCAGCGGGTACGACGCAAGCAGAGTTGGTGAACGCCTCGCACTTCTTTGATCTGGCACCGCAGATGCCTCCCGTGGATTGGAACAAAGCGTTCTGGCATCTGCCGGAGAAGGACATGATCAAGGCGGTCGGCGGCCCGCCCGGCATCTTCGAGACACACATGCCGGTGGCCACCGGCGGCAACATGATCGCGCGCGCGCCTAACGATCCGGCTTGGTACAAGGGCGGCCTGTGGAATGACGGCATGAAGATCGCCAAGCCGGGCTTGTGGTTCATGAGCTGGTTCGACGTGTCGGTGTCGCCCAACCTTGCTGCGTATAACGAGGTGCGCCGCACCGCGCCGAAGGAAGTGGCCGAGCAGCAGTACGCGGTGATCGCACCGGTGCTGCACTGCGCCTACACGCGCGCCACCGAGCACACCATGGTCGGTGATATGGACATGGGCGATGCACGCTTCGATTACAACGCGCTGGTATTCGGCTGGTTCGATCGCTTCCTCAAGGGCGAGGACAGCGAGATAGTGAACAAGCAGCCCAAGGTGATGTACTACTTGATGGGCAAGAACGAGTGGAAAAATTCGGCAACCTGGCCACCGGTTGGCGCGACCACGCAGGAGTTCTATTTCAGTAGTGGCGGCAAGGCCAACACGTTGTACGGCGATGGCAAGCTGGCCGCTCAACCGGACGCCGACGACCATGCCGACCAATTCGTCTACGATCCGGCCAACCCTGTGCCTACCTATGGCGGAGGTGGCTGCTGCCAGGGCACCGCAGTGAAGTTCGGTTCTTACGACCAGCGCGAACAAGAGGCCCGCAACGATGTGCTGGTGTACGACACCGAGCCGTTCAAGCAAGGCACCGAGGTCAGCGGCCCGATCACCGTCACGTTGCACGTTTCCTCCAGCGCGAAGGACACCGACTTCACCTTCAAGGTGATCGACGTGTACCCCGACGGCCGTGCGTTCAACATCACCGAGAACATCCAGCGCATGCGCTATCGCAACGGTTACGACAAACCGCTGGCATGGATGAAACCAGGTGAGGTGTATCCGGTGACCTTCCAGCCAATCGATACCAGCTATTACTTCAAGCCCGGCCACAAGCTGCGCGTAGCCGTCTCCAGCAGCAACTTCCCGCGCTTCGACCGCAATCTAAATACAGGTGGAAACAACTACGACGAGGCTGAGGGCGTAACCGCCAATAATGCAGTGCACCACAGCGGCGCGTATCCATCCAAGATCACCATTACCGTAGTGCCGGCGACGTAGGCCGATGGACAGGATGCGAGCCAGGCGGAGCTTGACGGCCGCTTGAGCTCGCTAACTGTCGTTCAAGCAGTACTACAAAATTACTAGTTGACTTGAAGCGCATTCAGAAGGTAAAAGCATAGTGCCTATGCGGATGATAGGTTGGTGCAGTAAATGGATTGACGTCTTCTTCTAGCTAGATGGGGAGAGAGGACACGTCACCATGAGGTCTAATCCTCCCGTTGTTATGGACCACCGTCGCGCATATGGCTTGGTTGGAACGGTAATACATGAACCGCTGTTCCCTAACTGAAAGTTCATCGAGCTCCGTTTGGGCGGTGGTGACTCGTGCCTGTTCCGCAAAGGGACAGTGCAAATCGATGTCCGTACGCGATCAAGCCAAGAAAAGCGCGCTGCGCGCTCGCGGCAAATGCATTGCTGGTTATTCGCCGCCGCCATTTGTCGCCTGAAACTCCTTAATTTCGACCTGACGATTCGCCTTTCGGCTTGTTGATTGAGCGTGCTCTGCATGTTCTCGATCGCAACCGGTTTGTATGCATGGCTTGCGCAGCAGGCCATGGTCGTCGCGTCGCACTCATGAAAGAAAGACCGAACGCTGCGGGGGGAGAGCCCGTCGGACGGTCGCATCCTGTAACCGGAGAACCCGAATGAAAACGGCTGGTTTAAAGCGTAAAAATTTGGCGATGGCCGTCTCGCTCGGCTTTGTTGCTGCGCTAGCAGCGACGCCAAGCTTGGCGACCGAAGTACGCGGTCATCTGCAGCAAGAAAATTCAGGGCAGCCAGTCACCAATGCACGAGTGACGTTGGACGGTACCAGCTACACGGCCACGGCGGATAAGGAAGGCAATTTCGTTTTTACAAACGTACCGGCGGGCAGCTATACCGTCTCCGTCTCGCAAGCCGGTTTTGCAATGACTCATGCCCCGCTGACGGTAGGCAGCAGCGGTCCGGCCACGGTGACCATCAGCTTGAAAAAGGTCGCCGAACTCAAAGGCCTCATCGTGGCGGCCAATCGCTACGATGCCTCCAGCATGCAAATGGATGCGCCCAACTCGGTCAATGTCCTGTCTGCCGCGGATTTGCAGTACACCGCCGTGCATAACGTGGCCGAAGCACTTGGCCTGATTCCTGGCGTCAACGTCACCAATACCGGTTCGGGATATTTCTCCGGTATCGACGGCGCAGCACGCGGCGAAGGCGTCTACGCCACCGTGCGCGGCCTACCGGCGGATTACGACGTCAACTTGATCAACGGTGTCGAAGTTGCACAAGGCATGCCTTACAGCCGCAGCGTGCAGCTGAGTTTGCTGCCGCCCTCCGGCCTGCAAACTATCGTGATGAATAAAACCTCCACGGCCGATATGGATGGCGATGCTATCGGCGGCACGGTCGATTTTCGCACTCCCACGGCGTTCGATTTCGCCAAGACCACCAGCGGCAGCGTATCGATCAGCGGTCGCTCGGAAAGCCGCGCACAAGATTATGGCAACAGCGGCCTGGGCGGCGGTGCAGCCGCCGACTTCCAAACCAAATTCGGCAGCGAAAAACAGTTTGGCGTTTATGCCAGCGCGTATTACGACTATCGCACTTACGTAAACAGCGAAGAGGCTGCTGCCACCAGCGCCTATAACGACGGGTCCTGGCAATTCGCGCACACCACCGCTACTGGCAAAAATGCGCCAGGCTACGACCCAGCCAGCAATCTGAGCAGCACTGGCATGGACGTAGGCGTGGTGCCCGGCTATGAGCGCCGCTACGGCGGCAATTTCTCGTTCGACTGGAAAGTCGACGAAACGCTCAGCGCCTATTTGCGCATGACCTATGCTTACGCCCAAACCACGGAAGACACTTCCTTTACCCAGCTGATTCCGCAAAACGTGACGTATCAGGAAGTCGGCACCAGCGGCGTCTACACGCCGAACATCGGCCGTATTGCCGCTCGTTATTGGTACGAGACCAACCCGGAAATAGCGGACCTGGCAACCTTCCAGCTTGGCGCCGACAAGACTATCGGCGGCTGGACGATCTCGCCGAATGTTTTCTACAGCTTCGGTGACAACGATCGCCCGGACCACGTGGAAATCGACGGGCGCGAAGACAAGTACTCGCAGACCAATTTTGCTTACAGCGGCAGCACGCTGATGAGCTATGGCGGCGGTAGCTTCCCTTATCCGCAGCTGACTCCGGCGTTGCTGGCCCAGGTCAACGACATCCCTTCGCTGTACGCCAACGATCACGGTGAACTCACCGAAATCTACTCAGGTCAGCGTAAAGGCGGCGCCAAGATCGACGCCCGTTACGACTTTACCGACGGCAGCCTGTCCTCGATTCAGTTCGGCGCCAAGTTCTCTGAAAGCGTGCGCAATTTCAGCGACCGCGACTGGTCGACCGCGGGCATCAGCGATGGCGTGACCACGCTTGGCGATCTGGGGATCTTCACCGGTTCCTACAACGCAATCTTTCCCGGCCAATACAACTGGAAGTCGCCTAAGGTCAGCGAATCGGCGGTCAGCAATCTGATCCAGCAATACCTGGTGTCCAGCGACCTGGATACCTGCGGCGACAGCATCTACGCGAATAACTACAACTGCGACACCCTGCGCGGCAGGGAAGAGGTCAGCGCCGTTTATGCCAAGGCCACGTTCAATGTCGGCAATCTGGAAATCATTCCCGGTTTGCGTTTCGAGCACACCGGTATCCAGAACACCTACTGGGTGGTGCCGCAAAACAGTGCGGGCAACGAAATACTTGGGTATTTCCAGAGCAATCACACGGTCTATAACGAACCGCTGCCAAGCGTGTTCCTGAATTACCGACCAAGCGACGGTGCCATTTATCGCGCCGCACTGTGGCAAAGCTATACGCGCCCTTCTCTTTACCAATTGGGCAGCAGCTCGCAGGTCAGCATATCCGACGGCATAACCACCATTACGCGCGGCAACCCCAACTTGAAGGCGATCGAGGCCACCAACCTCGACATCTCCGGACAGTGGACCAACAACAACGGCGGTTACGCTTCGGTGGCCGGCTTCTTCAAGCACCTGAGCCACTATATCTACGATGCCGGCGGCGGGCAGGCCAACTCCAACACCAACGGCGAAGGCACGGTTTTCTATAAGACGCCCGAAAACGGTGGCAACGGCCGCGTTTACGGCATCGAACTGGATACCCACCAGAAGTTCAAGAATCTCCCCGCCCCGTTCGACGGGTTCGGCGTTGGTTTCAACGCCACCCGCCAAAACACCAAGGTTAACTTGGGGGTGACCGGTTTCCAGAACGAAGAAATGCAGAGCGCGCCCAAGTTCATGGCGAACGCGGAAGTCTTCTATGAGAAGAACGGCTTCTCGATCAACTTGAGCTATCACTACACCAGTGCATGGTTGGCGAACTACGACTACCTGAATCAGGGCGCGCCATGGGATGACTTGTGGATCCGCCCGATCAAGCGACTCGACCTGCATGCGGGCTATGTGTTCAACAATGGCCTGCAAGTGGACTTTTCCATCTCCAACCTGGCCAACAACTACAGTTACTGGGCACACATCGGCAGGCGCAGCCTGGCAATCTCCGACATCGTCGATACCGGTATGACATCGCTGCTTACTGTGAAGTACAACTTTTGATGCGATCGGCACCATCTCTCATCAGCCACGCGATGCAGCACCCTCCCCTGCTTGCAGGGGAGGGCTGGGGTGGGGTGAATACTTGCCTGACGCTACCCCGCAAGTACTCACCCCCTCCCAACCTCCCCCTGCAAGCAGGGGGAGGAGCTGGTTTTCGGCTTCGTCTGCCATTTCGGAAGTTATGCAAATGTCCGAGATGCGCATGCACGGATAGTGACTTCCACGCATGAAACGCCGGCAATTCATCCGTTTCGCCCTTCTGTCCACGTTGGCACTGGATCGTCGCGTCCTCGCCACAACCAGCCAAGGCGAGCCGCACGGTGCCGTACCGCCGATCCCCGATGGCAAGCCACACCGGTTTGCCTTGCAAGGCCACGATTTCGTGCTGGATGGCACGCGATTTCAAGTCCGCAGCGGAGAAATGCATCCCGCACGCATTCCCGCATCGTATTGGCGACATCGCATCCGCATGGCCAAAGCGATGGGGCTAAACACCATTGCACTGTATGTGATGTGGAATTATTTGGAGCGCGAGCCTGGTGTTTTCGACTTCACCTCGGAACGCCGCGACTTTGTCGCTTTCATCAAACTTTGCCAGGAAGAAGGGATGTGGGTGTATTTACGCCCCGGCCCGTATATATGCGGCGAATGGGATATGGGCGGCTTGCCGCCGTATCTGCTGCGCAACAAGGCCATCAAGCTGCGCGACCGCCATGATCCGGATTACATGGCTGCGGTCCAACGCTACATCGCGGCGGTGGCGCCGAAAATCGCGCCACTGATGGTCGATGCCGGCGGGCCGATCCTGATGCTGCAAGTGGAGAATGAGTATTCGTCGTTCGCCGACGACGTGGGCTATCTCGAAGCGATTCGCGATCTATGGAAAACGCACGGCATCGATGGGCCGTTTTCGATTAGCGACGTCTTGTCCGACCTCAAGCGCCGTCACGCGTATCTGCCCGATGCCGCGCTTGGTCTGGATGGCGCAGAACCGCCGCAGCTACGCGAAGGCCTGCACTTCGCGCCACATGCGCCGGATTGGGTCGGCGAAGCTTATCCAGGCTGGCTCACGCATTGGGGCGAACATGAGCTAGCGAACAAAGATTGTGCGGAAGCACTGCGCAAGATCGTCGCCGACGGTTACTCCTTCAACCTTTACGTCGTGCACGGCGGAACCAACTTCGGCTTCACCGCCGGTGCCAATGCCGATGACGACGGCTCCAACTTCCAGCCGGTGGTCACCAGTTACGACTACAGTGCACCGATCAACGAACGCGGCGATCCTACACCGGCGTACCACGTGTTGCGCGACATCATCGGCCGCGCCACCGCGGGGCCTTTACCTCCCATACCGCGGCCCTGCCCCAAAGCCTCATTTGCGGATGTCCTGCCTACGCCGTTTGCGTCGCTGTGGGACAACCTTCCCGCCACGCCGATACAAACCCACGCGCCCACCAGCAACGAGCAACTACTGCAACAGAATCAGGGCCTGGTGATTTATCGCAAGACCGTAAAGCCGGGTCACTTGCTGCACATCGACGGAGTGCATGATTACGCGGTCGTGCATATTGACCAGACCGAGCGCGGCTCTATTTCGCGCGTGCGTGATCACCGACTCCATTCATCGCCCGAGCTGCGTCTGATGCATACCGGCAGCGATGGCGAGATGACACTGGATATTCTTGTCGACAGTTTCGGGCACATCAATTTTGGCCCCCAACTGGGCGATCGCAAGGGTCTGGTCGGTAGCGTACGTCTCGACGGCAAACCGCTGCACGACTGGCACGTCTATGGCCTGCCCTTGGACGATGCCTTCATCGCGGACCTGAAACCGACGCTCACCCGTCCCGATCGTCCTGGCATGTTCTTCCAGGCAACCGTTCACCTGAAAAAACAGGGCGACGTTTACGTGGACCTGCGCGCATGGACCAAGGGCTACGTCTGGGTCAACGGTCATCTTTTAGGACGCTATTGGCACATCGGGCCGCAGCAATGTCTGTACTGTCCCAGCGAATGGTTGACCACTGGCGATAACCGCATCCTGATTCTGGATCTGCATCAGGTACATGCTGCTCCCGTGCGTTGCGCAGACAATCTGGCGGGCACGGCATGATGAACTTATTTGGGCAACAGACCCGAGCCCCTATGGCGAATGCGGATGACCATGGCGAAACAGCGTCGATGTCGGTAGCGCTGTCCGGACATGAAGCGCTGCCTGGTCCGAATGCCGCACCACCGCGCGTCATGGGGTTCTGGGGCGGTCTTTCAGCCAATGTGCTGAACATGATCGGCGTGGGCCCGTTCATCACCATCCCGCTGGCGCTTTCGGCCTTGGCCGGCCCGATGGTGCTGGTCGGCTGGCTCGCCGGCGCGCTGCTGTGCCTGTGCGACGGCATGGTGTGGGCCGAGCTCGGCTCGACGATTCCCGAATCCGGCGGCCCTTACCATTACCTGCGCACGGCCTACGGCAGCGAGCGCCTTGGACGTTTGTTCGGTTTTCTTTATCTCTGGCAAACCGTACTTACCGCACCGTTGTCGATTGGTTCGGCTGCTGTCGGCTTCGCGCAATATCTGGCTTTTTTGATCCCGAGCCTGGGCCATGCGGGCCAGATACTCGCTGCCGTCGTGCTGTGCCTGGTCAATACAGCACTGCTGTATCGCAAAGTCGATTCGGTGCAACGGCTTTCGCTCATGGTCAGCGTGGTGGTGATTGGTGCCTGCCTGTGGATCGTATTGAGCGGCTTGATGCATTTCGATATGCATCTGGCCACACGTTTCATGCATGCCGGCGGCGATTCCAAGCAGGGCTTCTGGTTGGGCCTGGGTGCGGTCAGCTTGATCGCCGTGTACGACTACGGCGGCTACAACAACGTGTGCATGCTGGGTGGCGAGATCAAACGGCCACGGCGCAATATCCCGCTTGCCGTGCTGGTTTCGATTCCGATCGTGGCCGTGCTCTACATGGGTTTAAACATCTCGGTGCTCGGCGTGCTGCCCTGGCAACAGGCTGCGCAGTCCAAGGCGGTCGTCGCGGATTTCATGCAGTCGATCTACGGCAGAACCGGCGGTATCGTCGCCGTGCTGTTGATACTGCTGGCGAGCTGGGGTTCGGCCCTGGTGGTATTGCTGGGCTACTCGCGCGTGCCCTATGCCGCAGCAGCATCCGGGCAGTTCTTCCGTGTCTTTGCGCGCTTGCATCCGCGCGGCCATTTTCCCACCGTGTCGCTGTTGTTTACCGGTGCTGCGTCGGCACTGGCCTGCATGCTGTCACTGGACGATCTGATCGCGGCGTTGATGGTGATCCAGATCATGTTTCAGTACATGGCACAGTGCCTGGCCGTCCCGCTGTTGCGTCGCCACGGCCGGCGCGATTCGAACACCTTCCGCATGCCGCTATATCCCTTGCCGATCCTGATCAGTGTGATCGGTTGGCTTTACATCGTATGCACCAGCCCTTCGCGGCACATCCTGGCAGGCGTGGCAACCATGGTGGTTGGCACGCTCATTTACGCGATCGGCGCATGGAGACAAAAAGCATGGCCTTTCCACAACCCATGAAACGCTGGGACGTGGCCGTAGTGGGCGAAATTTACGCGGACCACGTCTTCAGTGGATTTCAGCGCTGGCCCGCTCCGGGTGAAGAAGTACACGCCGATCACTACGTGCGCGAACTCGGCGGTGGCGCGGTCAACACCGCATGCGCTTTGGCCCGCCTGCAACGCCGCGTACGCCTGATCGGGCTGATTGGAGAAGCCGATCGTACCTGGTTCGAAACACGCCTGAAGGGCTTTGGCCTATCCGCCGATGGCCTGCGCTCCGACGCCTTGAATACCGGCGTAACCGTGAGCGTCTCCACTGCGGAAGACCGCTCTTTCTACACTTACCTTGGCGCAAATCGTCGTCTGACCGAACTACTGGACGAGGCAACCATCCGCGCCGAACTGATCACCGCACGTCACGTGCATTTCGCCATGCCTCTCATGGCGGATCTGGCCAAGCGCTTGTTCCCGCTCTTGCACAAGGCTGGATGCACGACATCGCTGGATGTCGGCTTCAGTCCAGACTGGCTGCGCGATCCAGCAAACCGATGGACCTGCCGTGCCGTCGACTATTTTTTCCCGAATCAAAGCGAAGCCCAGGTGCTGACCGGCGACGAGAGCGCCGAGGCGTTCCGTGATTGGTCTTCATCCATGGATATCCGGCATGGCGTCATCAAGCTCGGCGCAGCGGGCGCGGCAGCCATCGTCAATGGTGGGCTGCTGCGCGTAGCGCCACCACATGTCGATGCCGTGGACATGACCGGTGCCGGCGATGCATTCGATGCCGGTTTCATCGATGGCGTATTGAACGGCGAATCGACCGAGAACTGCCTGCGGCGCGCTTGTATTTGCGGCGCGCTGTGCACGACCCGGATCGGTGCGCTTGAAGGGCTTCCCGATTTCTCTTTGTTAAGGAGTACGTATGAGCATACCTATGGACCGTAAGATTGCCCTGATCGGTGGCGGCGGCGTGCGCGCACCGCTGGTGATTTTCGGCGTCGACGAAGCAACGCAAGCATTGGGCGCCGCGGAAATGGTGCTTTACGACCCCGATCAGGAACGTCTGGCGGTCATGGTGGAGTTGGGCAAAGCGATCGTGGCCAAATCCGGCGGCTCCTTGCGTCTGCATGCGGCCACCTCGGCCGAGCAGGCGATCGAAGGCGCGCACTTCGTGTTGAACAGCATCCGTGTCGGCGGCATCGCCGGGCGGGCGGCGGACGAGCGCGCAGCCATCGAACAAGGCTACCCTGGGCAAGAAACCACCGGCCCCGCCGGCGTCGCCATGGCGCTGCGCACCGTACCCGCTGCGCTCGAGCAGGCACGCCTCGTCGAGCGCTTGAGCCCGGACGCCTGGCTGGTGAATTTCACCAATCCCGCTGGCCTGATCACGCAAGCCGTAACCAGTCATACACGCGTCAAGATGGTCGGTATCTGCGATACCCCTACAGAGCTTTTCCACAATATCGCCAAGGCACTGGGAGAGCCGTTGAGCGACGTGCAATGCGACTACGTCGGCCTCAATCACCTGGGTTGGGTCCGCGGTGTGCGTGTACGCGGGCAAGACGTGATGGATAAATTGCTCGGCAGTGATGAATTGCTACGCCAGCTTTATCTCGCACCGTTGTTCGATTTCAATATGATTCGCTCGTTGCGGCTCATTCCTACCGAATACCTGTTCTTTTACTACGAACGCCGACGTGCCCTGCACAATCAGCTGCAGCAAGGCGGCAGCCGCGGCGCCGAAATCCAGCAACTCAACCAAGTGCTGATTGACACACTAAAAAGCCGACTCATGGCCGACGATGGCGATGGCGCGGTAGCAGCCTATGCGGCCTACCTCAACCAGCGCTCCGGCTCATACATGAAGCTGGAAGCGGAAGGCGGTTCGGCCTTCGATCCTGACGTAAGTCTGCAGGTCGACCCGTTCCGTACCGCGACCGGCTATCACCGGATCGCGATCGACGTGATGAGTGCCTTGACGGGTGCCAAGCCGGCGACCATCGTGGTCAATACGCGCAATCGCGGCGCCATTCCCGATCTGCCGGACGACGACATCGTGGAGACGGCAGCGCATATCAGCCTCAATTCGATCGTGCCCGAACCGATTGCACCCCTGCCCGACGAAGTGCGCGGATTGGTGCATGCGGTCAAAGCCTACGAACGCGCAGCGATCGATGCAGCCTTGGCCAATGTCAGGCTAACCGCGCGCAAGGCCCTGCTGATCCATCCGGCCATTGGCGAATGGAGCCCCAGTGAAGCACTGCTGCACAACATGTTCGGTGCCATCGATGCGGATGGAGAATGCCTTTGCCATGGACCTATGCATGGGCATCTGCATGGGTAAAGCAGTACCAAGCGCCATGTAGGCTGGGATGACGGCTTATTGCCGCGATTGCCATCCCAGCCTACGCGATCCGCCGCTCTTCAGACCTTCAAGATACGCGCAAAACATATCCGCCATGGTGTCGGCATACGCTTCGATCTCTGCTGAGGTTCGAGCGCTTTCCGAAAAATGCTTGCCCACTGTGCTGAGCGTCGTCTTGATCAGATCGGCGGCCAGTGTACGCGTCGCTTCGGATGCCTCGGGCAGTATCTCCTGCATGAAGAGCTGGACCGCATGCTGCCCTGATGCCTTTGCCTCCTGCGCTTCGGGTGCATCGCGATAGAGAGGTGCTGCGTCGTCAAGCGCCACGCGCATTTCGACTTCCTCGCATTCGGAGCGGATGAAGGCATGCACGAGTGTACGTACCCGTTCCAGCGGCGGCCTTCGCGTGTCTTCTAGGATGGTGCGCAGCAAATTCGTCGTCGTTCGCCATTCGTCGCTTTGCAGCCGAAAGAGGATCGCTGCCTTGTTCGGGAAATATTGATACAGCGATCCGATGCTGACGCCGGCCTTTTCGGCCACACGCGCTGTGGTGAAACGTTGCGCGCCTTCCTTCGCCAAAACCTGAGCCGCGGCTTCCAGAATGGCGGTAACGAGTTCGGTCGAACGAACCTGTTTGGGCTGTTTTCGCGAGGAAATCTTGGGGTTTTGGCGATCGGTCATAAGCGGCACGGCAATGCGAATAGGAAACCTGACGAATTCGTCGCATTCTAATCCGACGCAACCAAAGACGTATTTTTGGGCCGGAGACCCGTATGACCACCCTCACCACTTCCCCGCTTGCCCCCTTGTTGAAACGCCTGTTCGAAGAGGCCGATGCGACCTCGCCCGCAACGAGCCCTGACTTTGCCGGTCTTTCCACCGAAGAACGGACGCGCTTGATGCACAACCTGATGTACACCAAGACCGATTACCTGGATTACTACCGTCGCCTGAAAGACTTTTCTTTACCCGTTTCGCGAGAGACGGGCACTCTGCTCTACGTGCTGGCGCGAAGCTGCCGCGCGCGGACCATCGTGGAGTTCGGCACTTCGTTTGGCATCTCGACATTGCACCTCGCCGCGGCGCTGCGCGACAACGGCGGCGGCCAACTGATCACCAGCGAGTTCGAGCCATCCAAGATAGCGCGGGCGCGGAACAATCTGACGGCGGGAGGTCTCGTCGATCTGGTCGAAATCCGTGAAGGAGATGCGCTGCAAACACTCAGCGTCGATCTTCCCAGCACGATCGACCTGCTTTTGCTCGACGGCGCCAAGGCGCTTTATCCCGAGATACTGAGCCTGGTGGAAAGCCACCTCAGGCCAGGCGCCCTCATCGTCGCCGACAACGCCGATCACAGCCCTGACTATCTGGCATATGTGCGTTCCCCCGCTAATGGTTATCTGTCCACGCCGTTCGCCGAAGACGTAGAACTATCTATGCGGATTGGCTGAAGCTTGCTTAATTTTTTTGCACTTAGGCTGTCCTAGCCACCGCCGCTCACAGCACCAAGACTCTGCAACGTCGTCGGAAGCAACTCGGAAACGGTGGGATGAATATGAACGGCATGCGTCACGGTGCGATACGGCGCCTTGGCGTACATCACATCGAGCAAGCTATGGATAGCCTCGTCGCCGTTGACGCCAAGGATGGCGGCGCCGAGCAGTTGCTCGCTCTTCTCGTCCACGATTACCTTCATGAAGCCAAGGGTTTCGCCGCGCTCCACCGCGCGCCCCACGCGTGTCATGGGGCGCACACCGATCCGTATCTCATGACCTTGTTTCAAGGCTTCCTGCTCGGTGAGACCGATACGTGCCAGCGGCGGATCGATGAATAGTGCGTAGGCGGCAATGCGATCGGAGATGCGTCTGGGCTCATTGTCCAGAAGATTGGCGGCGACGATTTCGTAATCGTTATATGAGGTATGGGTAAAGGCGCCCTTGCCGTTGCAATCGCCGAGTGCCCAAATGCCTTCGACGTTCGTTCGGCATTGATCGTCGACGGTGATATAACCGCGTTCGTCCGTGGCCACGCCGGCCTTGTCCAGGCCGAGCGAATCGGTGTTGGCTCGGCGTCCGACAGCCAGCAAGAGATGCGTACCGCGCACCTCCATGCGCGGATCCGCGCATTTGGCTACGACGCTCACATTGCCAGCCTGCCCTTGCAGTTCGATGCATTCCGCACCGAGATGCAGCTTGATGCCCTCCTCTTGCAGGATGTCGACTACTGCAGCTGACACTTCGGGATCTTCACGCGGCAACAGGCGAGTGCTGCGCTCGACAATGCTCACTTCCGAACCGAAACGCCGAAACATCTGCCCGAACTCAAGGCCGATATAGCTGCCACCGACGATCACGAGATGTTTTGGAAGCTCGCGCAAATCCAGGATGCCCGTGTTGGTGAGATAAGGCACCGTGTCGATGCCGGGAAAATCAGGTATGACGGCGCGGCCGCCGACGTTGAGAAATATCTCGTCGGCTTCGATCAGCGTGTCGTCGACACGCAGCGCATGGGGCGATTCGAACACGGCGTGCCCGCGCAGCAAGGTGACGTTCGGCATGCCGGCCAGCCACTTCTCGACGCCGCTGCGGGATCGCCCGGATATACCTTGCGTGCGCGTCCAGACCTGCTCCATGTCGACCCGCACATCGCTGCCGGTGAGCACGCCATAGCTGGCCGCGCGTCGCCCGGTCTGCGCGACATAGGCACTTGCCACCATCGCCTTGGTGGGAATACATCCCGTGTTGACGCACGTACCGCCCACCAGTTTGCGTTCGATCACCGCAACCGTGCGGCCAGATTTGCCCAGGCGTTCTGCCAAAGGCGGCCCCGCCTGCCCTGCTCCAACGACGATCGCATCGAATCGCTGGTTCATGACGTCCTCTGGCCAAAGTCTGTGAAGTCTCGAGTGTGTAGCAGCGGCGACGAAGAAATTGTTAATGCGCCCAACGTGGCAGCTTCACCCCGCCCCATCTCATCCAGCTGTAACCCTGGGCCTGAATTCATCGAATAAGCCGTAGTACCATGCGAGACGCCATGACACGTTTCCGGCTTCCCAGATTGACCCCCTACCATTGGCGCTTGCGCGATATCCGTCGTGCACGCCTGACGCGGTGGCTATTGGTCGCGGGAATGTTGTTCATGCTCGGTATGCAGTCGGCGCTGGCGGCTTATGTCTGCACGATGCCATCCGGAACGATGGGGCTGACGGCGACTATGGGCACATCGGCCGCCGATGCGTCGATGGCCGTCACCTGTCCGCAAATGAAACATACGGCGGCCGGCCGGATGGTTTGTGACAAGCATTGCGCTTCGGACGACCCTGCGCCAACCGCAGTCCATCCACTGTCCGTGCCGCCTAGCGGGTTGATCGCGCCACCTCCCGTGTTGCCAACTGCCGTGGCGCTGTCGTCACCGACGACGGTTCGACAACGGCAACGTGACCGTCTCCGGGCCCAGCCGCCGCCGGCCAGCCTTCTGTTCTGCTCTCTCCTGATTTAGCGCAAGACGCTTTTCACGCAAGCGTCGTCGCACCTGCGTGGGTGCGATCCCGTTCGATCATGGGAGTGCTCTACCATGTGGTTTCATCATGTCACCCGGCGCGTGATCGCGTTGGGTCAAGCTGTTGTCCTGACAGGGATAACGACCGCGGCGGCCTACGCCGCTGATTTACCGCTAACGCTCCAAGCCGCCGTTCAACAAGGCGTGGCACAAGCACCTGCGCTCATGGCTCATCATGCGCACGTCGCGTCCATGCACGAAGAGGCGGCACGCGCCGGCCGTCTGCCCGATCCCACGCTGGACTTTGGCGTAAACAATTTTCCAGTCACCGCGCCGGGGGCTTTCAGCCTTCGTTCGGACACGATGACCATGCGCACTGTCGGCGTGACGCAAACCATTCCCTCGCGCGCGGCGCGCGACGCCGATCGTCAACGGGCCGGTGCTGAGATCCAGGCCGCCGATGCTGAAGGACTCGACACAACGCGGTCGATCCAGGAACAGGTAGCCGACGCCTGGATCGAGCTGTGGGCGACGCAACAAAAGCGCGCGTTGCTGCTCGAGCTGCGCAACGAGAGCGAATTGGCCGTCAAAATCGCTCAGGCACAGCTACGCGGTGGCGATGGCAACGCGTCCGATGCATTGGCTGCGCGTGCCGAGACCGCAACGCTGGATAACCAACTCGACGCGGTCAGTGCCGATATCGCAGCGGCCCAAGCCGCTTTGCAGCGTTGGCTTGGGCAAGCCGTCGCCAATCTCGGCGACGCCCCCGATTTCGGGCAATTGCCGGTGGCTCCGGAGCGCCTTGCACAGACGATCGACCAACAGGCGCCCATGCAGATGTGGCAAGCCCGCGAACAGGTCGCCCAGGCTGAATTGGATCAGGCTCTAGCCAGCAAACATCCCGACTGGAACGTGAGCTTTCAGTACGGCAAACGCGCGCCGTACCTGTCGGACATGGTGATGATCCAGGTGGGCGTGACCTTGCCGCTCTTCACGCGCAACCGACAGGACCGGAGCATCAGCGCGAAAGAAGAGCAATGGGATGCCGCGCAGGAAGCGCATGAAGATGCACGTCGCGCACAGCGTGAAATGGTCGCGCGTGCGGTGACGGGTTGGCAAGGCTGGGGACGGCAGATCCAACGCTATCAAGACGCGCTGCTGCCGTTGGATCGCGATCGCACGAAAACCGCACTGGCCGCCTACCGCGGCGGTGGCGCGTTGCAGCCTTGGCTGGACGCGCGCCGTGACGAAATTCAACAACGTCTGAACTATGCCGACGCACTTGCTGCCCGTGCGCGGCTATGGGCCTCGCTGGCTTATCTGCTGCCCACTTCGGAGGCTATGCCATGAAGCGTTTGCTAGTCGTTCCCGCAGCCATCGCGTTTGCGGCGCTGTTGCTGGCCATCGGTTATTTCGGCGGTCGTCATGCATCGTCATCTTTCAGTTCGCCGGTGACCGCCGCTGCTGATCAGCGTGGCAAAAAGATCCTTTACTGGTACGACACGATGGTGCCCCAGCAGCACTTCGATCATCCCGGCCTTTCACCCATGGGCATGCAGATGGTGCCCAAATACATCGACGAGGGTGCGGACCCGAATATCGTCCGCATCGATTCGGCAACGATGCAGAACCTTGGCATTCGTACCGCTACCGTCGAGCGGCGTGTCTTGGCATCGGCGATCCAGGTACCTGGCACGATCACGTGGGATTTGCGCCAGGCAACGACCGTCAGCGCACGCGTCGATGGTGTGGTGAGCACGCTGTATGTCCGCGCACCCTATACGACGATCAGCGCCGGAGAACCCTTGGCTACGCTGCTGGCTCCGCAATGGAATAGCGCACTGGCCGAGTACGAAGCCCTTCAACACGCGCAATCGCCCGATGCACAAGCGCTTCGCTCCGCCGCGCAGCAACGACTGGAAGTATTGGGTATGACCGATGCTGACATCCGGTCGGCACATCGCAGCCCTGCCGGTGCAATCACGTTGCATGCATCCAATGCAGGCGTAGTGACGTCGCTGGAGGTACGGGAAGGACAGCGAGTCAGCGCGGGTCAGACGCTGATGACTATCAACGGACTCTCCACGGTGTGGATCGACGCAGCACTTCCGCAGGCGGCAGCCGGCACCGTGCGACGTGGCACACCCGTGAGCGTGAGCGTCGATGCGTTGCCAGGTCGCGTATTTCGAGGCTCGGTGGAAACATTGCTACCGGATATCGATGCGATGACGCGCACGCAACATGCGCGCATCGTGCTCAACAATCCCGATAGAGCGTTAAGCCCAGGTATGTTCGCGACGGTACAACTCGCCCCGACAAGTGGTGAAGCGGTGCCGGTGATACCGAATGACGCCCTTATCACGACCGGGCCGCAAGCACGGGTCATCGTTGCCGAAGGAAGTGGCCATTTTCGTGCCGTGGCGGTGCGTACCGGACGGGCTTCCGGCGACTACACGGAAATTCTCGCTGGCCTCGAAGGCAACGAGAAAGTAGTGACCTCGGGTCAATTCCTGATCGATTCGGAAGCCAGCCTTTCCGGTGCCCTGGAACGCTTGAACAGCAAGGCCACCGAACCGGCGCCTGCGGCCAGCGCATCCATGTCCGACATGCACATGGGAGACCAGCCATGATCGCTGCACTGATCCGCGCCGCGATCGCGCATCGTATCTTTGTCTTGCTGGCCGCCATGATCCTGACGGCGATCGGTGTGTATGCCACGACGCACACGCCCATCGATGCCCTGCCCGATCTCTCCGACACCCAGGTGATTATCCGCAGCAACTGGCCTGGCCAGTCGCCTCAGGTCGTGGAGGATCAAGTCACGTATCCGTTGGCGACCACCATGCTTTCGGTACCGGGTGCCAAGGTCGTGCGCGGCTATTCGTTCTTCGGCGATTCTTACGTCTACGTGCTATTCGATGACAACACGGATTTGTACTGGGCGCGCTCACGCGTGCTGGAATACCTCAGCCAGGTGCGTAACAGCCTTCCTGCCGGTGTGAATCCAGCACTGGGGCCTGACGCAACAGGACTCGGTTGGATCTACGAGTACGCATTAGTTGACCGCACCGGGCGGCACGATCTTGGGCAATTGCGAGCGATCCAGGATTGGTTTCTGCGCTATCAACTCAAAACCGTGCCGGACGTGGCCGAAGTCGCCAGCGTGGGCGGGATGGAGCGTGCCTGGCAGATCGTGCCCGATCCCCAAGCGCTGGCTGCGCGCGGCATCACCGTCGCTCAACTGATCGATGCGGTACGTGCCGCGAACGGCGCCAATGGCGGTTCGGTCATCGAACAAGGCGAAGCTGAAGTGATGGTACGCAGCGAAGGCTATCTGAAGAGCCGCGCGGACTTCGAGAACGTACCCCTTACCGCGAATGCTTCCGGCGTGCCGGTGCTGCTGCGCGACGTCGCAACCGTGCGACGCGGTCCGACCTTTCGACGCGGCATCGCCGAACTCGATGGCCAAGGTGAAGTCGCCGGCGGCGTGATCGTGTTGCGCTCGGGCAAGAACGCTAGGGCGGCCATTGCTGCGGTGAAGGCCAAGCTGACCGAACTCAAGCGCAGCCTGCCGCCCGGCGTCGAGATCGTACCGACCTATGATCGCTCGCAGCTGATTGACGCGGCCGTCGAGAACGTGTGGGGCAAACTGCTTGAAGAGTTCCTCGTGGTTGCGTTGGTTTGCGTGCTGTTCTTAGGCCATTTGCGTTCCTCACTGGTCGCGGTGATCACCTTGCCACTCGGCGTGCTGGCCGCCTTCATCGTGATGAACGTGCAAGGCGTTTCGGCGAACTTGATGTCCCTTGGCGGCATTGCGATTGCCATTGGTGCGATGGTCGATGCCGCGATCGTAATGATCGAGAACACCCACAAGCATCTGGAACATTGGCGCGACGCACACCAAGGACAGGAGCCGCAGGGCGCGACACGCTGGACTTTGGTAGCAGAGTCGGCCGCCGAGGTCGGGCCGGCACTCTTCATCAGCCTGCTCATCATCGCGCTGTCGTTCGTGCCCGTGTTTGCCTTGCAGGGACAGGAAGGCAAGCTGTTCAAACCGCTCGCGTTCACCAAGACGTATGCAATGGCTGCAGCGGCCGCACTGGCTGTCACGCTGGTACCGGTCCTGATGGGTTATCTCGTGCGTGGCCGTATCCGGCCCGAGCACGACAATCCGCTCAATCGCGGGCTGATGATGGCGTATCGGCCTATCCTCGAAGCCGTGTTGCGCTACCCCAAGGTGACATTGGTGCTGGCCGGCGTGTTGTTGCTTAGCGCACTCATTCCGTTGCGTCAATTGGGCAGCGAGTTCATGCCGCCGATGGACGAAGGTACGTTGCTGTACATGCCCACCGCGCTTCCGGGGCTATCGGCCGACAAGGCCTCGCAGTTGCTACAGCTCACCGACCGCATGATCAAGACGGTGCCGGAGGTCGATCATGTCTTCGGCAAGGCGGGACGTGCCGAAACGGCCACCGATCCTGCGCCGCTGGAAATGTTTGAAACCACGATCACTTTCAAGCCCAAGGATCAATGGCGCCCCGGCATGACCATGGCCAGGATCGAGGCGGAACTGGACAAGGCGGTGCACGTGCCGGGCTTGACCAATCTGTTCGTGCCGCCGATCCGCAATCGCATCGACATGCTGTCGACCGGCATCAAGAGTCCCATCGGCATCAAGGTCCTTGGCACTGATCTGGCCACACTGCAAACCGTTGCCGATCGTATCGAAAGTGTGGCGAAAACCGTGCCTGGCGTGAGTTCGGCGATCGCGGAACGTCCGGTGAGCGGCCGCTACGTCGACGTGCATATCCGTCGCGATGCCGCGGCGCGCTACGGGCTCACCCAGGAGCGCGTGCAACAACTGATTGCCGCGGTGGTGGGTGGCGATCCGATCGATCAGACCGTGGAAGGACGCGAACGCTATCCGGTCGTGGTGCGCTATCCACGACTTGAACGCGATTCGGTGGAGGCCATCCGTCAATTGCCGATCGTGGCCGCCAATGGCGCACAACTCACGCTCAGCCAGATCGCCGATATCAACGTGATCGCGGGGCCATCCATGCTTAAGAGCGAAAACAGCCAATTGGCGACCTATGTCTACGTCGATACACACGGCAGCGATCTGGGCACGATCGTGACACGGCTGCAGCAGGCCGTGGCGCAACAAGTATCGTTGCCGCCCGGCGTTACCGTAACCTGGTCAGGCCAATTCGAATATCTGGCCAGCGCGATGGAACGCCTGAAGCTCGTGGTGCCTGCCGCCTTGATCATCATTTTCGCGCTGATCTACATGGTGTTCCGCCGTGCGAGCGAAGCGGCTCTGATTATGGCGAGCGTGCCGCTGGCGCTAGTGGGCGGCCTGTGGTTGATCTGGCTGCTTGGTCACGCCGTTTCGGTGGCGACGATGATCGGCTTCATCGCATTGGGTGGCGTTGCCGCCGAGTTCGGCGTGGTGATGCTGTTGTATCTGCGGCAAGCCTGGGATCGGCGACTTCAACGCGACCCACTGGCGGATTCCGCCGCACTGGATGATGCAATCCGCGAAGGCGCCGCGCAGCGTGTGCGGCCGAAGGCGATGACGGTAGCCGTGATCCTCGCCGGTCTGTTCCCGATTCTGCTTGGCCATGGCGCCGGCTCGGAAGTGATGCAGCGCATTGCCGCACCGATGATCGGCGGCATGCTAACGGCGCCGCTTCTTTCCATGGTGGTGTTACCGGCAATGTTTCGCTTGCTTGCTCAGCATCGGATGAGAAAGGTAATACGTGCGGATGCCCTGCTACACCCCGAGAGAGACAACGGATGACGCACGTTCAACCACAGCACGACCGCTCCTGCTGCTTCGGTGGACACGGCACCGTGCCGTAGGAGCAGAACACGCAGCAATCGCCAGGTTTTGGCCGTATCAACTCGCTGCATCCTGGGCATTCGTATAGAAACCAGCATGCGTCAGTGGGCATCGTTTCGGTGGAACGTTGCCCACATAGTGGACATGTCACGGTGCTTTGCAAAATGAGTTCGGACATCAGTGAATCCCTTATCGTTGGAGCACGAACGCCCGGAGTCGCGATCGCCGCTTCCGCGTGATTACTTTTTCGGTGGTATCAGGACGCCCGACGGCGAGTACGAGGCGTCGCGGCAGCGCGCGGCTTGGACGCACGCGTCGCCGGGCCGCAGCCCCTGCCCTGACAGCAATTTTCGGTCAGGTAACCGACCAGGCCGTTGATCGCCTCGATCACGGGCGCGTAATAGATGAAACGCCCGCTTTGGCGGCTGGTCACCAGGCCGGCGTACAACAGCTCTTTCAGATGAAACGACAAGGTAGCGTTCGGGATGCCGAGCTCTTCCGCGATCGCACCCACAGGCAGTCCCTCGGGACCTTGCTCGACCAACAGGCGAAAAATCGCCAGGCGCGACTCCTGCGCGAGTGCTGAAAGCATTTTGACGGTCTGTGCGGTCTGCATGACGAAAATGGAGACGAAGCCTCAAGGCTTTAGTGTAACTGACCGGCAGCAGGTGGCGAGCCGGTCAAGCATTAAATGCGCGCCTCGTACCAGTGCCGCGTGCGATTGACGACACTCACCACGGACAGCATGACAGGCACTTCGATCAGGACACCGACCACGGTGGCCAATGCAGCACCGGAATGCACCCCGAAAAGACCGACGGCAGTCGCCACCGCGAGTTCGAAGAAGTTGCTCGCGCCAATCAGAGACGAAGGGCCTGCCACACAATGCGGTACCCGAAACTGTCGATTGAGCAAATATGCCAGACTGGAATTGAAATACACCTGGATCAGGATCGGCACCGCCAACATCGCGATTACCATCGGCTGCTCAAGAATCTGCTGGCCCTGAAATCCAAACAACACCACGAGCGTCGCAAGCAGAGCCACCAAGGAAATTGGTGCCAGGCGATGCAGCAGCCGCTGCAGCATGGCCTGCCCTCCTCGCGCCAGGAGCATATGACGCCAAACAACGCTGATGATGACCGGCACGACGATGTACAGCACCACCGAAAGGATCAGCGTGCTCCAAGGCACCGTGATGGAGGATATGCCCAACAGCAATGCAACGATCGGAGTGAACGCCACCACCATGATCGCGTCATTCAGAGCGACCTGGCTCAGCGTAAAATGCGGCTCGCCATGGCAGAGGTTGCTCCAGACGAACACCATCGCCGTGCACGGCGCCGCCGCAAGAAGAATCAATCCCGCCACGTACGAATCCAACTGATCGGCCGGCAGGTACGCTGCAAACACATGACGGATGAAAAACCAGCCGAGTAGCGCCATCGAGAACGGCTTCACCACCCAATTGATAAAAAGCGTGACGCCGATGCCCTTCCATTGCCGGCGAACGTCAGCCAAAGCGCCGAAGTCGATCTTCAACAACATGGGGATGATCATGAGCCAGATCAGGATGGCCACCGGCAAATTTACTTCCGCTGCCTGCATGTGGCCGATGGTCTCAAAGGTCGTTGGTAACAAATGGCCTAGCAGCGTGCCGGCCACGATGCATAAAAGCACCCATACGGTCAGGTAGCGCTCGAAAAAACCAATGCGTGCGGGAGCCTGCGGTGCCACCGTCAATGCTTCGGCATGCGTCATACGTGCTCCGCATCATCGTCCGTGATGGTGCCGATGTGATCGAGCGCCTGCTGAAGTTCGACCTTGCTCATGGCCTCCACAGGCAGCTTTAACAGAGCCAGGATCCGATAGGTAATCAAGGCATGGGCGTGCTCGAACGCAGCCGCGATCGCTGCCGAATCGCCCGTGACGCCGGCAGGATCAGGCAAACCCCAATGCGAACGCACGAAGTCGCCAAAAAGCACCGGACACGGTTCACTCGCCGCGCTGTCGCACACCGTGATCACGATATCGAGTGGGGGGGTATCGTCACCGACGAAGCGATCCCAGGATTTGCTGGACAGGTTGTCGGTGGAAATGCCGGTCGAGACCAACTGGTTCAATGCATGAGGATTGACCCTGCCGGTGGGATGACTGCCCGCGCTGTACGCCTCGAAGCGGCCTTTGCCAAGGCGGTTGAGAGTGGCTTCGGACAGGATGCTGCGGGCGGAATTACCGGTGCAAATAAATAAAACGCGGCAAGGATGCATGGTGGTCTCTCGGTTGGGGTTCATCGGTCAAGACGCTAGAGGCATACACCGCTCAGGCCACGGGTTACGAGGTAACGAAAAATACTGAGCCGACTGTCCTGGGCCAAGCCGGCAAGCGATCGAACGGCGGCCTTGGTTTCCATATTTCCATATTGATAGAATTATAGAACACAAGCAATAGGACCCCACCATGGCCATTGAAGACCTCCCCAATATCGTCAGCGACGTGTTGGATGCTCCCGATCACGAAAGATTGGTCTTGCCAGCGGGGTCCGCCCATCCACCGCGGATACTGATCCTTTACGGCTCGCTGCGCCCTCAATCGTTCAGCCGCAAGCTCGCGCTGGAGGCCGAACGCATCCTGCGCCAGTTCGGCGCCGACACCCGTGTGTTCGACCCGCACGAGCTGCCGATGCTCGACAGCGTGCCGGCCACGCATCCGAAGGTGCAGGAATTGCGCGCCCTCTCGGTGTGGTCTGAAGGTCAGGTATGGGTGAGTCCTGAACGCCATGGTGCGGTGACGGGCGTTTTCAAGAACCAGATCGACTGGCTGCCATTGGAAGACGGCAGTGTGCGTCCGACGCAGGGCCGGACCCTGGCCGTGATGCAGGTCTGCGGCGGATCGCAATCCTTCAACGTGGTCAACACGCTACGTCTATTGGGCCGCTGGATGCGCATGGTGACCATTCCGAACCAGTCCTCGGTACCCAAGGCATGGCAGGAATTTGACGAGGGCGGGCGCATGAAACCTTCGGCGTATTACGACCGTGTCGTGGACGTTATGGAAGAGCTGATCAAATTCACCCTGATGGTGCGCGATCGCTCCGATTACCTCGTCAGCCGCTACAGCGAGCGCAAAGGCGCGGCCGAAGCGCTTGCCCTGTCATTGGCGGCGGGCGTGGTCGAACAACCCAAAACATCGATAGACACCTCATCGACCACGCCAAGTATCCCCCAGCCGAAAGCTGCCTGCTGCGGGACAAGCACGAGGGCGTGTTCATGACGGCGTACAACCCATGGATAGCGACCAAGCTCAAATTTTGATGAGGCCATTACTGTCTAATTCGCGTATTGCGAACAAAAACATCATTTCACATTTGCAGTTTCACGCGCGCGCGACGAATCTTAGCCCCGCTGTAAACAACAACTCGTTGTAGATCAACAAAACAGGGGTTATTCAGATGAAAAACGCATCAGCGCCGAAAGGCGCACAGGGGGGATTCGTCCCAAATTCCGGCAATCGTTTCACATCGCGCAACAAAATTTTGGCGGCCATCGTCACTTCTTTGACGCTTTCTGCCATGGCATTGCCGGCCTACGCAACCAATTGGTGGACGACCACGCCGACCGTTTCGATCGGTTCCACCGTACTCAACGTTAAAAACTTTGGCGCCATGGGTAACGGCACGACGGATGACACCGCCGCCTTCCAGGCTGCTATCAATGCGCTGCCCACCAGCGGCGGCACGATCGTGGTGCCGGATGGCACCTACATGATCAACGCGCTCAAGAGCATCAATCTGCGTTCACACACGCGCTTGTCGATGTGGGGCTCGGCGAATCTTCAGGCTATTCCGAACAGCGCCGATCGCTACTGGGTGGTGAGGGCCTGGAACGTGAACAACGTCGAGATCGTCGGTGGCCACGTCTACGGCGAGCGTAGCCAGCACCAGGGCACCGTCGGTGAATGGGGCTATTGCATCAATATCTCCGGATCCAGCAACGTCTACGTGCACGACATCGTCGTCGGCAACAGCTGGGGCGACGGCTTACTGGTCGGCGCGACCGGCTGGGGCAAGACCGCCGTGCTGTCGAACGGTGTGACGCTCAATCGCGTGACTTCCAACAACAACCGCCGCCAGGGCTTGTCGATCACGCCGGCGACGCAGGTGTACGTGGTGAACAGCAGCTTCACCGGTTCCAACGGTACCGCGCCGCAGGCAGGCATCGACATCGAGCCGCAGACGCAGGGCACGACTCAGCAGGTTCGCTTGGAGAACACTACGCTGTCGAACAACGTCGGCAATGGCCTGGAGGTGCACGACTACGTGTCCGGCCTCACCTTGAACAAGGTCACGGCTGAAAACAACCAGGGCTACGGCGTGTTCACGAGCGGCCCGACCAACGTGACGATCACGAACAGCACGTTGAGCCAGAATTACCTGTTCGGCGTGGATATTGCCGGCACAACCAACACGGTGCAGCTCGTGGGCAACACCATCAACTGGAATGGCGATACCTGGTTCTACGCACACAGCCAGTCGATCTTTACCCCGGGCTGGGCGCTCCGCGACATCACCATCGCCAGCACGGCGGTGAACGTGACGCAGTCCAACAATGTGGTCTCGCCGCTCAGGACGAAGTGACCCGACAGCTTGATAGTGAGCGACCGAACCCTCTCCCGTCGGGAGAGGGTCTTTTCTCAAGCGGTCGTGCGAGAGACCGAGCGCTATTGCTTAAGCCGCGTCAAGTAAGCTTTGAACGCGGTTGCCCATGTTCGTCCGCCGTCCTGAGAGTAGGAAATCTCATAGCGATGAGAGTTGGCCGTGATGTCAGACCAAACTCCGCGCACCAGAACCAACCGCCCCTTATAAACTGACGTGCCGAACAATTCGCCGCGACCGTCCTTGAAGCTGCCAATGGTCGGCGCCTCAGCCTCTCCCGAGTCACTGTCGATGTAGGTTTGGCTCCATTGCTCGGCCTTGGCGTTGTAGACGAAGAGCGTCGCGCCTTCCCAATGTCCATTTGGACCGTCGGCCTCGATTTCCTCAAGCCATGCGCGGCCATTCCAAACCGGCCGCGCCGTCTTCGTTCCGTCCATGGTCACCGTGTGGGTTCCGCCATCGAACGGGTCGAGCACTTGCGTCGCATGCGTATGCCAAACACCGCGAGCAAAGTCGAAGTCATGAGAGCCGTCTCGAGGTGGCGCGGCCATTGCACTCAAGGAAAAACATGCAAGAACACCGGTAATCATGACTCCACGCAACAGTAATCGCCACATCATCACGCTCTCCGAATAACCAAACCTGGACGAGACTTTAGGGAAAACCCGTCGCCCTAGAGGGGCCAATTGGAGAAATTTAGGGTGGTCCACTTCGCTGAATTAATCAGAGCATCCCTAGAGTTGGCGCGACTAGAGAACGCGCCGTAGCGCCTTTAGACCCTGCTCGATATCCTTGAGGTCAACGGCCCCGTAGCCGAAAACCAGACCCTCGGACGTTGGGGCACCGAAAAAATAGCGCTCGAACGAATGCACATGCACGTTTAACTCCAACAATCGTGCAGTGACGCGCTCCAGGCGTTGGGGTAACGTCGAGAACGCCGCCACATGCATCCCGTAATGCGACTGCATCGGCGACAGTTCCTTCGAGAAGTCCGACTGGAGTATCTCCTGTAGTAGGTCTCGCCGCTTCCGATACACATCACGGAGCTTTCGCACATGCTGCGCCAGATGTCCCTCTGCGATGTAACGGGCAACCGCCATTTGCGTCAACGTCGGGCAATGCCAATCGAGACAGTTCTTGGCCGTAGTCAACGCCGACATGGCCCACTGGGGTGCCACGACGAATCCCAATCGCAGTGCGGGGAACATGCACTTGGAGAAGGTGCCCACATAAAACACGTCATCCGCAGTCGCCGTGGAACGCAGCGCCTGCAGCGGAGTACCGTCGTATCGGAACTCTCCGTCGTAATCGTCTTCAACGATGACCGCCCCATGCTTACGAGCAAAGTTGAGCAGTGCCGCTCGCCGCTGCGCTGACATGGATACGCCGAACGGAAATTGGTGTGAAGGACATACGCATACGATCCGCACGGAGTCCGGCAACGCGTCGACCACCAACCCTTGCGCGTCCACTGGTGCCGGTACAACTTTCGCGCCGGCAGCGAGAAATGCAGCGCGCATCGGCGGGTAGCCTGGATCTTCAATGGCGACCGTCGTAACCCCGGGGGTTACCAGTACACGGGCGAGAATATCGAAAGCCTGCTGTGCGCCGGCGGTAACCAACACATCGTCGGGCTCGCACACGACCGCGCGCGAGACACCGATGTGCGTCGCAATGGCCGTCCTCAAAGGGAAATGCCCCTGATTGCCCTGTGGGCTCTTGAAAGCGGGAGGTTTTAATTCCATCCGCCGGAGCTGCTTGGCACTGACCCGACGAAATATGTCGAACGGAAATAAACGCGGATCGACCAACGCAGGCCGAAAATCTAGGAACGTGGTCGTCCTTGGCGCCGTTGTACGCTGACTGTCGTTCCAGAAGTTAAGTGCCTGGGCAAGTTTCGGCTGCGACCACAGCGCATTCAGGCGTGGATCGGATGTTCGCAGTGTTGGAGAGCGTTCGCGCGGTGGACGTTTTTGCTTCGGCGACACGTACGTTCCCGATCCTCGTCGGGACTGTACCAACCCCTCGAGCGCCAGCCTCGCATAAGCCCGAGCAATCGTGTTTCTTGAGACACCAAAAAAAACAGCCGACTGACGTTCCACCGGAAGTTGGGCCCCGGGAACCAACCGACCATCAAGGATTGCGGCGCGCAACTGCGCGTAGATAGATTCCGCAGATCGGCGGTCTCCTCTAGGCGGAGGGTCAAAAGCAATTTCGAACAGGCTACTCATAGCCTAGGCTCAATCGCGCGAGGACGTGAAGAAGCTACCTGCAGTTTCAAGCCATTGCAAAGGTTGTGCAGAAGCTCACGAACGGGAACTTACAACGCTGAACGGCCCGCGTCCTGCGCAAAAAAAAGACACAGGCAGCCAAGCACCGAAGCCTTGACTACCCGCGTCCTCGAGGGTTCCTCTGAGAGAGGTATTCCAGTCTGTTTATTATTTCATCGGAGAGATCGTGTTGTTGGACTGCGTCACGTTCGCCGTCGTGCTGGCGATCGTGATATCGCGCGGCACCCAGCCCTCCGTGAAAATCGACTCGTTATGCGCGTAAAACCAGGCATCGCCATTCCACTCGATGGTGTTGCCCACGAGCTGCACCGTGTTGGTCGTGCTTGCAATGTCCACGCCGAATAGATAGTTCTGGCTCAGGTTGCTATTGGTGATCGTTACGTTGACCGGGCCACCGGTATATACGCCATAGCCCTGATTGTTTTCGGCAGTGACGTTGTTCAACGTCAGGTCCGATACATTGTTGTGAACTTCCAGACCATTGCCGACGTTGTTCGATATCGTGGTCGCTTCCAAACGTACCTGCTGCACGGTGCCCTGCGTCTGCGGTTCGATGTCGATGCCGGCCTGCGGCGAGATACCTTTGGAACCGGTGAAGCTGCTGTTCACCACATACACCTGCGTGACTGGCGCAATCGTCAGGCCCTGGCGGCGGTTGTTGCTGGACTTGACGTTGTTCAGCGTCACGCCAGTGGAAAGCACCGCGGTAGCGCCGGAGCCCGTCGCGCCGACCAATATGCCGTCGCCCCAGGAGTTGGAGATCGAAATGTCGTGGACGTAGACGGTGGTCGCCCCCGAGATATTGATGCCATAGCCCCACTGACCGACGGTACCTTGATGCTGCGTGCGCTCACCGACGACGTTGCCACCGGCGATCTCGACGTTGTTCACGTTCCACGCCTTCACCACCCAGTAGCGATCGGAGCTGTTCGGAATGGCATCGAGGTACGCGGCAGCATCCAACGACAGGCGTGTGTGTGAACGCAGGTTGATGCCCTTGAGCGCGTTAATCATGTACGTGCCGGCCGGCACTACGATCGTACCGCCGGTGGACGGCAAAGCAGTGATGGCCGCCTGGAACGCGGCGGTATCGTCCGCCACACCATTGCCCATGGCGCCGAAGTTTTTAACGTTGAGCGAGGTGGAGCCGATCGTCACGGTCGGCGTCGGATTCCACCAGTTGGTTGCGAATGCTGGCAAAGCCACGGCCGATAGCGCCAGCGAACTGGCAATGGCCAGCAACATCTTGCGGCGAGATGAAATGTTAAAACCGCGTGTATTGCCCGAATTCGGGACAACGCCCCCCTGTGCGCTTTTCAGCGCATGCATAATTTTCACCTTAAATAGCCCCACTTTTCTGTCAACGGCGAGGCTAAGATCGATCATTCACACGTGAAAATGCAAATGTGAAATGCCGCTTTTGTTGGCAGAAAATGAAATTCGCGGCTAAATCACGTGTAGGCCGCGTCAAGATGAAATTTTATGCGACTGAATTGCCCCGGCCTGCGCCGGGGCAAAAAAAGGGCTTCAACAGCCGAAAGCAATCCGGATTACGGCGCCTTGCCAGCCTGCAGTTGCTGCACGATAGCCAGCGACTTCTTTACGTGATCTTCGGGATGAAGATGATCGTCCTCCGAGGAAAGCGTGGCGATAATCTTGCCGTCGCTGCCGATGACGAAGGTGGTGCGTTCGATAAAGGCGTGGTCGATAGTGGCACCGCGCACATCGGTCAAACCGGGTTGCGCCGCTTCCGTCTTCAGTTCATAGGACGCAGCGATCTTGCCGGTGGCATCGGAAGCAACCGGGAACTTTCCTGCGCAATATTTCGGGTCGGATGAAAACGTATTGAGGCGCTGAAGGCTATCGGCAGATACCCCGATGATAGTAGCGCCGGCTGCGTCGAACTTGGCTTTTTCAGTAGCGAACGTGTGCGCCTCGATATCGCAGCCACCGGTGTAGGCGGAAGGGTAGAAATAAACTACGACCGGGCCTTTCTTCAGTGCGTCCTTGAGCGAGAACGTGAAGGACTTACCGGCCAGGCTGGCCTGCGCCGTGAAGTCAGGTGCCGCGGTGCCCGACTGAAGCGCGGCGAAAACCGGTGTCGCGAAAAGCAGTGCCATCGATGCGGCGATATACATTTTCATGCTGCGTTCCTCTTTGACGTACAGGGTGTGGAGTGTGGGTAAGTCGAACGGAATGCTACTCCATTGCGGGAGAACGCCAGGAACAATTTCGCGCAATGATGATGGCTGCGTGGGTGGGGGTGAACGCATGTGAACCCCAACATCGCCATAAGTATGTCGCCCGATGTTGGCGTTCGCATGTGCTCACTCCAACCTGCGCCGGCTAGATGATTTTCCGCAAGGCTGGCCCTCACCCAACCCTCTCCCCGGAGGGGAGCGGGCTCAACGCATTCAAGCGCACCGTCGCAGCGAAATCATTGCCGATCGTCAAACACTGGTCCGCCATGCTTGCCACGCTGCTGCGATGCGATACCACGATCAGGATCGTGCGCGGCAGGCGACGTCTAAGCGTCGACAACACTGCCATCTCAGAGGTTGCATCGAGCGCGCTGGTAGCCTCGTCCAGCAAGGCCAGAAAGGGTTGCCGAAGCATGACCTGGGCTAGCAGCAATCGCTGCAATTCACCGCCTGAAAGCCGACTGGATGAATTGTTCAGTGCAGTATCCAGACCATCGCGCGTACCGTGGAGGCGCCTGTCGAGGCCAACGTCGACCAGTGCACTGCGCATCATTTCATCTGTTGCGTCCGGTGCGGCCCATAGCAGGCATTCCCGCACCGTATGCTGCCAGGGACGCACGCTCTGGCTGACGTACGCGCCGTTGCGCACCAGTTCGCGGTAAGCATCGAAATCGAGCATGCGCCTGCCCAGCTTCGCGGTGAACGCGCCCGGCTGCATCATGCCCGCCAGCACATCGATCAGGCTGCTCTTGCCGATACCGGAGTCGCCGGAAATCAAGGTCAACGTACCGGGCGTGAGAAACAGATCGCGAACATCGAGCGCAGCCAGTGGCGGCGCAAGCTGCACGCGCTCGATATGCAACATGCCGGCAGCATGCGCTGCTGGCGATGATGTGGTAACGGGACGTGCCACGTGCAGCGTCATGTAACGCTGCCAGAGTTCGAAGGCCGGCGCCGCCGAATGCAACTGCTGCAGGCTTTGCCGTGTCGAGACCAGATAAGGCAGCAAACGTCCCAACAACAGGCACACGGCAACTAACGACGCCTGATCGATGCCATGCAGACGATAGGCAAGCACGAAAATCGCGGCAATACCAATCGTGGCGAGCAATTCCAGCGCCAATCTTCCCGACGCAATCAGCTCGAGTTGGTGGCGATAACCTTTGCCCAAGCGCGAGGAAATCTCGCCGTAACTTCCCTTCTCTGCATCCTCACGTTCAAACGAGCGGACGTGACGCAAGCGCCGGGGAAAATCTTCGCTAAGCCAGAACAGCCGCGTCAGGTCCGCCACGTACTGACGACTAACCCTGGATTGCTCGCGGCTACTGATGCGCGAAGCCACCAGGGCGAAGATCGCAAGCAGCGGCGCCGCGAGCGCCAGCGGCGGCGACACCCAGAACGCAAGTCCCAGGCTGATGGCCGCGGTGATGCCGGCGACCAGCAATTGCAGTAGTGCATTGAAGCCCTGCGTGATGATCTCGATGTTGTAGGTGAGCACGTTGGCGATTTCAGCGGAACTGGAATCAGACAGCGAAGCCAGTGATGCATCAATCAGGCGCGCATGCACCGCGCGTCGCAGACCCATGCCGTAGCGACTGGCCAGCCGTGCTGCCAGTCGCGCCGCCTGCCAGCGCAACAAAGCGAACGCCAGCATGATGGCGGCGAACAAGGCCACATGGGTTTCGACGCTGCCGCGCACATCGAATGTCGTGCCACCGAGCGTCAACGCGTGCCCGGGCTGAACCAGCGGCACCAACCATACCGCCGCTACGCTGCCGGCAAATGCGCTGCCGAGCGACAGAGCGATGTAAGCGATCATTTCGGTCAGGCTGACGCCTTTGAGGGTGCGCAGGTAGGCGACCAGTGGTGTGCGGCTTTGCTGTGCTGTGTTGCTCATGTGCACGCACCGTTTACCGTCCTTACCGTGCCGTCATTCCCGCGAAAGCGGGAATCCATGTTGCTCTGAGGCTTAAAGCGAAGATGGATTCCCGCTTTCGCGGGAATGACGGCATGGATTACCGCGAGCCGAACGTACATCAGAGGCTATCCAGTCGATCAAGCAGCCGCTGCAATGCATCGACAGACGCCTTCGGATGCGCACCACGACGCAACTCATATGCTCCCATCCGCACCATCTTCTGCTGAAACGACAACCATCCCGGTTGCCCCGCCGCATATGGCTGGTCAGCATGCAAGCGCGCGGCGATTTCATCCTTGGGAACAGGCGTCAATAATTCTTCGAAATGTTCCGCCGATTCCGCAGAAACGAACACCGCGCCAACCAGCTTCAATGGCGCTGCAGCAAGCCGACCATGACCCAAGCGCAGATCCGCCTCGAACTTCTGCACACCGCTGCGGCGACAAATTACCGGTGCCTGGCAAATCCAGCTATGCGCCGCTTCGTCATCGATAAGACGCAGCGCATCCGCCTTCACATGCACGTAGTTAGCCACGCCGGTCGCCAGCAAGGTTTCCGAATGCACCAGCACGGCATCTTCGGAAAGAAACTCCAGCCCGTGCAGAAGACTATGCAAACCCAGAGTGGATTTGCCCGCACCGCTGGCACCTAGCAACAACACGCCGCGCCCTTCCCTGCCCACGCAGGCGCTATGCAGGGGCACCAGCCCCAAGCCGCGCGTAGCCAGGATGAAGACGGCGAATTCGATCAGCTCGTAGCGCAAGTGATAGGGAAAACCGAGCATGTCTTCCGACGCCACCACCAGCGCCCGCTGCTGCGCCGGCATCACGACCACGTAGTTGGATGCATCCATCACCCCGCAGAGTAGACCCGCGCCGGATTGCATTTGCACCGGCGGCGGCTCGATGACGTTCGGCAGGAGTCGCCCCGGAACCAACCGCAGCTCGATGCGAAAATCCGGTGCCGCAATCGGCAGATGCTGCGGCGGCAAGCCGCCATACGCGGCCTCGACCAGATCCAGCAGCTCATCGCTGGTGCTTTCAAAACGAAAGCGCCCGCCCAGTAGCTGCTTGTGCACGGACAAGTGCCTGGACGAGCGCTCGCCGAAAGGATCGGCACTGACGTCATGGGTGACGTAATGGGCAGTCGCGGCCATGCGTTCGAATGGGCCTTATGCAGCCGGTGGGGTTGGCCGTGAGTGCGTTTGAACCCGCAAAAGGTTGTCAGCAAGCAGCTACCCCACGGCACGCAACCGAAAACCGGGCGTGCAGCACTCACGGTCATGCAGCGTTACAGGCTGCAGCTTTCCCACGGCTATGATTGAGGCGCTACGGATGCTAAGGATTCAGGTCGGCCACTCCTATTTCCTGAGGTATGACCGGAAACAGTGGGAGCGCGGCAAACCCTATCCCCCGCTCGCGACGATTCAAATCGCTGCGCTGCTGCGGCAGATGGGGCACGAGATCAGCCTGTTCGACGCTATGCTGGCCGAAGGTGTGGAGGACTATGCGGCGTCGCTGCATGCCGCTGCGCCCGAGGTGGTAGTGCTCTACGAAGACAACTTCAACTACCTCACCAAGATGTGCCTGAGCCGCATGCGCGAAGCGGCGTGTCACATGATCGGCGAAGCGCGTGCACGCGGTGCACGGGTAATCGTGGCCGGCTCCGATGCTTCCGATCAGCCAGAGGCTTTTCTTTCCGCGGGCGCGCATGCCGTACTGATCGGCGAAGGCATTGCGGCGTTGGTTGAACTGATACAGCGGCTTGAACGTGATCCGAGCATCGACGATGAGAGCTGGACCGCCGGCATCACCGGCGTCGCGACGCTCGTCAGCGAACAGACGCACATCACACGCATCGGCGTGGTGCCTCCGGATCCGCGGCTCACGCTTCGTCCGGCGTGGGACTTGGTTGACATCGATCGCTACCGCCGCCTGTGGCACGAACGGCACGGCTATTTCAGCCTCAACATGGCCGCGTCACGCGGCTGCCCGTTCCGCTGCACCTGGTGCGCCAAGCCAATCTGGGGCAATCACTACAAGCAGCGCAGCGCCGAGGACATGGCAGCGGAGATGACGTATCTGAAGCGCACCTTCCAGCCCGATCACATCTGGATGGCGGACGACATCTTCGGTTTCCACGTCGATTGGGTTACCGAATTCGCCGAACATCTGCGCGCCGCCGACGGCTCGGTACCATTTATCATCCAGACTCGCGCCGACCTGATCAGCGAGCGCATGGCCGACGCGCTCAAGCAGGCGGGCTGCGCAGAAGCATGGATCGGCGCGGAAAGCGGCAGTCAACGCGTGCTCGATGCCATGAATAAGGGCACCAAGGTGCCGGAACTGATTACCGCACGCGAACGGCTCGGCATCCGCGGCATCCGCGTTGGATTCTTCATCCAGCTTGGTTACCTGGGTGAGCAATTGGACGATCTGCTGGCCACCCGCGACCTGGTTACGCAGGCCGCGCCGGACGATATCGGCGTGAGCGTTTCCTATCCCCTGCCCGGCACCAAGTTCTACGAACAGGTCAAGGCGCAGCTCGGCAAGAAAACGCACTGGGACGATAGCGACGATCTCGCCATGATGTTCCGCGGCGCGTATGACTCGGAGTTCTATCGCCGCGTACGCGATCTACTGCATGAGCAAGTCACCTTGCAGCAACACGCCAATCACGACGAAGCGCGCGCAGTACTGGATGCGCAATGGGAAGCGCTGATCGCCAACGAATACGCGCACCGCACCGATCAACACAACGCACCGCCGGTCACGACGATAGCCATACGCCATGCTGCCACCGCTCAAACTTGTTAAAGCCGGCCTGCGCCGCACCACCGAAACGCTGGCGTGCGAACTGGCGCGTCCGGGTAGCACCGCGCCCGATTGGAACGAACTGGAATGGCGCCTCGCCTCGGCCGCGGCAGCCGCGCATGGTGTCGCGCCGCTGCTATGTGGCTATTCGACCTGGCAGAACATGGCGTGGCGGCGGTTCCTGGCCAATCAGCGCGAGCACGTCGAACAGCGTCACCAGCGGATTGCGGAACTGCTCAGGCGCATCGATGCCGAAGCGCGATCGGCCGGCGTCGCCATCGTTGCACTGAAGGGTTCGGCGCTGCATGCGATCGGACTCTATGCGCCCGGCGAGCGACCGATGGCCGATATCGATCTGCTGGTGCGCGAAAGCGACGCGGAGCGAACCGGCAAGCTGCTGCAGGCGCTTGGCTACGTGGAGTCGTTCACGCAATGGAAGCACCGAACCTTCAAACCTGCCGCCGGCGAGACGGTGACGGGCCTGGGCGAGCATCGCGACACGCCGATCAATATTGAGCTGCATACGCGCATCCAGGAGCGGCTGCCCATCTCCACGGTCGACATCACCGAACGAATCTATCCGAGCCAACCTGTGCCCGGCTTGAATCCCTATCCGTCGAACGGCGCCTTGATGAGCCACCTGCTGCTGCATGCCGCCGGCAATATCTGCGGACGCAGCCTGCGCCTTCTGCATCTCAACGACATTTCCCTGCTCGCCACGCGCATGCTCGCCAGCGATTGGGAGGTACTGTGGAACGAACGCAGCGGCGAATCGCCGTGGTGGGCGTTGCCGCCGCTGCGCATGGTGGCGCGCTATTACGACAACGCCGTGCCGAGCGCGGTGCTCGATCGTATCGAACCGAACTGCCCCGTTCTGTTGCGTGCGCTGTCACGCCGGCAAATGCTCACGCAGGTGTCGTGTTCGGCGTTATGGCTGAATGCGCTCCCTGGCATTGAATGGTCGCGGTCCGTGAGTGAGGCCGGACGTTGCGTCCGGAATCGCATTCGGCCCACCGAAGAGGCCAAGCAGGAACGCGCCGACATGGTGCGTACGCAGGTTTGGCTGCAGGGGCAAAGCTGGGTGACGCTGAGGCATGGGCGGCGCATCCTCACCTGGTTGACCGGTCCTGTGCCGCGGATGGATACGCTATATGTGGTTAGGGCAGCGTTGGAGCATTTTTAGGGTTCCCTACACTGCCCTCTCCCCGCTACACATAAGGGACGGAGAGAGACTTCGCACCGTCGATCAACCTCAAATCTACCAACCGTTGCCGCAATCCTGCAGGATCGCGAAACCACCACCCCTGCATGCCTAACGCTTCAGCTGCCGCAACATTGCGCGCGGAGTCGTCGATATAAAGCGCCTTGGCCGGATCCACCGAGTAGCGCTCCAGCAAGCACTGATAGATACGCGGATCGGGCTTCACCAATCGCTCCTCGCCGGATACCACGATACCCTCGAACCACTGCAGGAACGGATAGCGCTGCCGCGCAATCGGAAAGGTTTCCTGCGACCAGTTGGTGAGTGCCAGCACACGCACGCCGCTCGCCTTGAGCTCCGCCAGCAGTGCAACGCTGCCTTCGATGGGGCCGACCAGCGTTTCTTCCCAGCGCAGGTGATACGCATCGATCAGCTCGGCATGCTCGGGAAAACGGGCGCGCAGCAAGGCGGTACCTTTCGCCCAGGAGCGCCCCGCATCCTGCTGCTCGTTCCATTCGCTGTTGCACACCTCGCGCAGGAACCATTCCATGCGCTCTTCGTCTTCGATCAGCTGCCGGTACAGACGGCGTGGGTCCCAGCCGATCAGGACGTTGCCGAGATCGAAGATGACGGTGTTAATGCGGTTGTTCATGCGAGCCTTTTTCGATAACTGACTCGGGAAGCATAGTGATCTACACACCCTGGAGCCAAGCCCGATCTTGCCTCATGAAAGAGTGAATCTTAAAAGTTCAACCTCACTCCCGCACTTGCACGCCATCCACCGGCTACCACGTCATTCCTGGATGTACGCCCCGCTTCGGCAAAAACACTCCAGCGCCCAGCCAACGCAACATGTCCTCCCACCGCAGCTTCACCGGTCGTGGCGTGCCGCGCCGGCAGTACCACCGGCAAAGAACCGCCATCGAGCGATGCGGTGATGTCCGGCCGATCGCCGATCGTATGCACCACCGCCACGCGCGTATACACGTCACCGGTAGTCAATGTCGAAAGAGAAAACGCCTTGCCGAACAGCACGCCGGCGCGTGACTGGAATGTGTGATTCGAATTCACATTGAAGCGCACGCCGTTGCTGGCGGTGTAGCTGCTGGAGCCAATCGAGCCATAGGCCGCTTGCACCTGCGGTTCGATGTATCCACCCCGCGCACCTTGAAAGCGCCGGCCCGCGCGAACGGAAACGCTGGCTGCGCGCGAACGGTAGTGGCCCGCGGTGATGCCGAACGAATCCGCCGAGGTATAGCTGTTGCGCAACTGTCCGACGCGCGCCACCACGTCGGCAAACAAGCCTTGATTGGCATTCCAGCTGCCGTAGGCGCCTAGCGAATCGCCACGCAGATCGGCCCTACCATCCTGCAAGCTGGCGTGGGATTGCGTATGCGTATAGACCAGGCCGGTGGCGCTGTGCCCGCCATCGAAATCCGCTTGTCGTTCCGCGCCGATCGACGCGTTCGTCACGGTTTGCCGATATGTGCGGCCATAACTGCTGCTGCCGTTGAAGTCGCCTCCATCCGTGTCTACCCACAGCGCAGACTCCGCGGAATCTTTTTCCGCACGCAGCGATTCGCTGCGACGGGACACCGCCTGCTCCTCGATCTGCCAGATGTTGGAAAGCGCGAGCGCAGCATCGCCCGCCACCAGTACGCCGGTGGAAGGTGTAATGGTGACCGCATTGACGGACTGCGTCGTGGTTCCGCTACCCGTCGTAGCCACTACGGAACCCGTGGGCGTGCCACTTCCTGTACTGGAGGTGCCGGTACTCGAAGTGCTGGTCGTGCCGGTACTTGAACCCGTTGTCGTACCGGAACTGCCGCTGGAACTCGAACTGTTCCCAGTGCTACCGCTCGTGCTCGTACCGTTGCCGAGAATATCGATGCCGGCCAGCAGTATCTGCTTGCGGTTGGAACTGAGGCTGACCTCGGGCACGTAAGAGAAGCGCACCAGCGCGTTCTCATAAGTCGTGCTCCATTGGCTGGTCAGGCCGCGCACAGCCTGGAAGCTCGCCGCGCCACTCGCCGCAGAACTGGCATCGACAATCACGATGGGACTGGAAGCTGCGATAGAGACACCACTTTGGATCGCCGAAGCGCTGACCCATGAGGTGTCATCGAGCACGGGATCGTAAGCAATGCGCACGGCCTGCGTGCCCTGTGCAGTAAACGCAGTGATGCCACTGCCGAACACCACCTTGTCCGCCTGCGCGTTGCGAACATCGCTCAGCAGCGTGAACACGGCGCCGTCAGCGAGATTCACCGAAGCGCCGCTGCTGGCGCTACTGCCGATCTGCAAGGTGCGCAAGCTGTGTGATGGAACGCTGCCGGGCGAAAACGTGCCCCAGCTGGCAGCCATGTCAATCGCACTTCCAGAGCCGATGGTGAGGCTGCCGGATCCGAAGTCCGTGGACAGCGTGCCGGTGCCGGTGGGTATCCAGCTTGCGCCGTTGGTAAAGGACAACTTCGCTATGCCAGTGGCGGTGTAGCCAAGCACAAGCCCCTTCAGATACGACGAGCTGTCGTCGAAGTTCAGTGTCGTCGTGCCGCTGTAGACCGTGCCGGTCGACGTGTCCGTCACGCTACCGGTCAGCACGTCGCCGTCCACTTTTATGGATTGATTGCCCGCCTGATTGACGGTGACCTGGGCGTTGTTCCCGCTGGTGGCAACGTTCCAGATGGCATAGCGATGCCCCGTTCCGGACGTCGACTCGTAAACATCGAGACCACCCGCCAACGCAACGCTTCCGCCGCTGTTCAAAATTCCGTAGACATCGCAGGTCGAACAACTGGTGCTTGCACGTAGTACTGCCGTCTTGTCGGTGTTGGTGAACGACACCACGCCATTGTTATTGATCGCATAGGTTTCAGTGGTTGCCGTGACCTTGACGCTTGCCGCGCCGCCAAAGGTCATGGAGCCGCCCATGCCGTACAGGTTGCTCAATCCGGTAGGGTTGCCGAAGGGTACGTAACCGGTGGTATTGGTCACCGATACGTCGAGATCACCGCCAACATAGGTGCGCGCCGTGCGATGCGTATTGTCGATGCCGTATGCCGAACGCGGGCCATTGGCCGTGATGGTGGCATTGCCCGAAATACGCAGATTGCCCTGATTACGTATGCCCATCACGGTGGAACCGTTCGATGTGGCAGATAAAGTTAGATTGCCGTTGATGGTTAGCTTGGTGTTCTGTCCATCGTTGTAAATGCCATGCACGTTGTCGCTGGGCCAGATGCCGTAACCCACCACCGTGGCATTGCCGTTGATGACCACATTGCCGATTCCACCGCCTGAGTTATAGATGGCGCTGGTGGACGAACCGCGCGCCTGCGCGGTGAAGGAAGCATCGCCATTGAAGGTGACATGTCCCTGATAGACCCACAGTCCCTGCGAATAACCGGGCGTATACGTAGTGATAGACGTGGTGCCGTTGAACGTGGCTGTGCCTTGATAAACGCGCACACCGGTCGCAGCGCTGTTCAACGTATCGTCAGCCTGGGCGTAGATGGTGCTGTTGCCGTTAACGGTGAGATTGGCCCCGCCCTGCACGTTGATCGTATCCACGACGCCCCAGGATCCGACCGCCGGCCGCGTGGTGGAAAAGCTCAGCTGACCTGTTCCATTCGCTCCTGCTTGCAGAATGACTTTTGGACTACTGTTCTCAAGATCAACGCTGTAAACGTTGGCGCCGCTGCCCGTGGTATTGATGCTGTCACCGCTGTTGAAGCCGTAGACCAGGTTGCCGCTAGCATCCGTGGACGTGTGGTATGACGTGTCAGACGAAGTTCCTGTCAGTGTGGCAGTGTAGGTCGTCGCGGATTTCGCCTTCGACACGCTCAGCGCTGCCAAGGTCGCCATGATCGAAATGGGTATCGCCTTGCGACGCTGCCGCTGTCTCAAACGCTTCATTGCCTCGGCGTAATTCTGCTCGATGGAAAGCTGCCAGGTTTCTGGAAGCTGCGCGAACAGATACGGCTGCCTTCGGTAATACCGCCACAGCTCGATGCTCGACGCGTCGATTTTTTTGTTCACCACCCCTTCCCCTGTTAAAGCGCGACCATTTAGCCTTTGCTGGCTGAAAAGGCCGCATTGAATCAATTCGACAAAACGACGAGCGCGCACGAATCATGTGCAAGGCACTAGCACTTTGCACATGTCATTTCAGGACGCGCCTGATCGTTAATGACTGGTGTTCTGGAGTGCCCCTGTAAAACGCAAACGAACATCGTCAATACGATGTAAGTACCACATGGCGCGTTTCAGGTTGAGGATGAGATGGTGTGGGTGTGAAGCTAATCACGATGTTTTTGGAGATGCGTAAATTTAAGATGCAACTCCGCTTTGTCAGCAGAAGTGTTTTCCTGCCACTCGTGATGATGATGACTTCTGCTGGAGCCGTATGCGCGCACAGCGATGCGCAGTGGTGAATTGATCGTGAAGAAAATGGAAGAACTGAAGCCGGCCGAAACCTTCTATTCCACCTGACGCGGCCGGTAGATCGAGCGTGCGCGCGCAGATACGCTAGACCGATTGCTCGCGCCATCGTGTTAGCCACGAAGTCAGTGGCCGTTATCGGCTAAGCTCGGGCCATTGCGTAGCGACGCCAGCGAGGGCATGGCATGCGCGATCGGGCCGATCAGGAAAGACAGCAGTTGGCGCCGCCGCCCGACGGGCGCGTTGCGGCAGCAGCAGCGAGTGCCGGCAGCGCGGCGCTGTGGCGGCGCCACTTTTCCACGGGAGCGGTGATCGCCGCAGCCACCATCTTCGGCCTGAGCTATAGCCTCTCCGCGCCACTGATCGCGATGAGCCTCGAACAGCGTGGCCACTCCAGCACGTTCATTGGCATCAACGCGGCGATGCATGCGCTAGGCGTGCTGCTGATCGCACCGATGATGCCGATGCTGGCGGCGCGACTGGGCGCGCGGAGCCTGGCGATGCTCGCGTTATTGGTCACGGCCATCACGCTCGCCCTGTTCACCAGCATTGGCAATGTGCTGTGGTGGTTTCCGCTGCGCATAGTGCTCGGCGCGGCGGCCGAGGCCCTGTTTGTGATGTCGGAGACCTGGACCAATGTGCTCAGCACGGAACAGGCGCGCGGACGCACCATGGCGATCTATACCGCGTCGCTGTCGCTGGGCATGGTGCTGGGACCGGCGCTGCTGTCGGTGCTGGGGGTGCGCACGCAGGCGTATCTGGTCGGCGCCGCCATCGCGCTGGGCGCAGCGGTGTTTCTCGCGCTGCCATGGGTCACCGCGCCCCTACGCAGCCGACCGGAGTCCGCCCAGCCTATGAAGTATCTGCGGCTGGCACCGGTGGCGATGGCTACTACCGTACTCAATGCCGGCGTGGAAACGGCGGGGTTGTCGTTCATCGCGTTGTATGCGACTGGGCAAGGCTGGACCGAGAGCCAGGCGATGCAATTGATCTCCACGCTGATGCTGGGCGCGATCCTGTTGCAGTTGCCGATAGGCTGGCTGGCGGACCGCATGGACAAGCGGCGACTAGTGATGGTGCTGGCGCTGATCTCCGCGTTCGGCGCGCTGGTGTGGCCGTTCGCGCTGAGCCATGCATGGCTCGCTTTCAGTGTAGTGTTTGTGTGGGGCGGCCTGTTCGTGGGCATCTATACGGTGATGCTGGCGATGGTGGGTAGCCGCTTCGAGGGTAGCGATCTGGTAGGTGTGTACGCGGTGATGGGCATGGCCTGGGGTCTGGGCGCGCTGGCCGGCCCGACACTGGCAGGTGTGGCGATGGGCGTGAATGCGCTGTTCGGCTTACCGGGGATGATCGCACTGGGTTGCGCGGTGTTCGCGGTGTTTCTGGCGCGCTCGCGCAGCGCAGCCTGAGCGGGTTGTCAAGGACGCTTATCGACGGAGAACGATGCATGGTTCGACTCGGTCTGCTTCTGTTGGGCACGGATTTCATTAAGCGGCGCTGGCCGTTGCTGGCTGCGATAGGCGCACTGTGGGCGGTGCTGGGCGCGGCGATCTTTGTCGATGCGCTGGATGGCGTGATGTACTTCCCCATCCATGTGTTCGGTTATCTGATGCTGATCGAGGCCGTCGTGACCTTGGTGGTGTCGTCACCGCGACCGGGCACCACGGCGGTGCTGCGCAAGGCGCGCGGCACGGCGTTCCTGGTGCTGGGTCTATTGATCATCGACGCGCACCATACGGCCAGCGTGATTCTGGCGATGCTGTTCGGGCTGTGCTTTCTGATCGACGGCGGCTTCCGCATCGCCGCGGCGGCCGTGGTGCGCTTCAGAGGCTGGCGTTTGTCGCTGGTGACTGGCGTGCTGGAAGTGCTTTTCGCGGCCTTTATGTTCGAGCCGTATCCCACCTTCTATGCAGGCACGGTGCCTTACTGCATCGGCATGGGTCTGTTCCTTTCCGGCATCGGACTGCTGCGTCACGCCGTGCGCCTGAAGCGCCTGCCGGATAACGCCGCGCTTTCGCTGCTGCTGGCACATGGCCTGCCACCGACGGAGCGCGAGTTGAAGCCCGAAGCGGCGGCGGGCGATGCCGGCGAGCTAGTGGTGCATGTGTGGACGCCGGCCGGTTCCGCCGAAGACGTGGTACCGCATCCACTGGTAGATCGCTACATCGCCGCCGTCGACGGCAAGGGTGTCGTGTCCACCGGTCACGCGGCGCTGGAATGCACGCCGGATATCTATGTGAGCCACTACCCGGCCGTGGAGATCGACCGCACCGGCGGCGACTTCGCGCAGATGCTCCGTGCAACGGCCGAGAACAATGTGGATGGCAGGTTCCTGCCTTCGTATGCCATCGAAGCGGCCGGCTGGTGCAATTCCACCGCGCAAGTGCGTTTCACTGATTACGATCGCGGTCGGCTGCTAGCGTTCTGGCAACGCTATCGTCAGGACACCACCTATAACCTCACCAGCCGCAACTGCTCCAGCACCGTCGCGCATTGCCTGGAAGCCGCACTGGAAGGCAGCCTGGCTCGCGATGGCGTGGGGCTGATGGTTTTCCTACGCGCCATGCTGAATTCGGAACTATGGGTGGCCGCCCAGCTGCGCAAACGCGCCGAAGCGATGGCGTGGACACCAGGTCTGGTGCTCGACTATGCGCGCGCCATGAATGCGGCGATCCAGCCCGCTCCCTTGGGTTGGTACAGCTTGATCGTCTCTTGCCGGCACGCGTGGCGCTACGCCTCGATGGTGATCAAGGGCCAGCCGATCCGGAGCATGGGCCCGATCCAGCGGGAAGTGGAAGCGAAGCGGCACACCAAAACGACCGGGCCTTGATGCATGAGGCTTTACGACACGGCCACGGAAGGCATAACCAGGCTTCAAGCCTTGCGCAGCTGCTGATACAACGCCTCGAACAGCCGCGCCGTGCAATCGGCATCTTCCTGCACTGCACGACACTGCGCTTCACCAGCGAGTCGAAGACGCAGTGCTTCATCTTCGAGTACGCAGCGAATCGCTTTGGCCATGGCAGCCGAATCTCCCGCTGGCACGGCCAGCGCCGCGGATGGCTGCCATTCCGCCAGATGGCCCACCGCAGTACCGACGGCTGGCACACCCGTCACTGCCGCCTCAAGCAGCACCAGCGGGCCAGCTTCATGCATCGACGACATCACCAGCAGGTCGGCCGCTTCCATGAGCGGGCGCAGTTCGCGTTGCGTCTTGAAGCCGAGGAAGCGGATGTGCTCCTGCAAGCCAAGTTGATCGGCCAGGGCTTGCATCTCGCCTTGAAGAGTGTCGACACCAACGATGTCCAATTGAAACTCCAAGCCCTCTCTCGCCAGTACCGCCAGCGCGCGCAACAAGGTCGGCTGGTCCTTGACGCGATTGATACTCGCGACGTGGATCAGTTGCGCCTGTTTTGCCAATCGCCTGCGCGGTGCCAGTGGCGGCCACGTGTGCAGGTCGACACCCAACGGCACGCGTGTAGCCTCGAGTCCAAGTGTGTTCAGCGAATCGATAATCGGCGCGCTTGCCGCCGTCACCACATCTGCGCCTCGCAATATCAGCGCTTCACGCAATCGCCCCTTCCACTTGCGTCGACCGCCGTAGCCAATCTCATGCAGTGCGACCAGTTCGCCGCCGGCGATGTGTACCACGCTTGGTAGCCCGAGCAACTTGGCGGCCGTGACCGCAATGAAGCTGCAGGAACCGGAGAAGATGGCGTGGACGAGATCGAACGGCGAACGGCGATGTTCGGCACGGATCGCCGCAATGGCGCGCAAGCGCGTCCACCCGTCGCCAATGTTATGAATCTGCGCGCCGACCAGTTCCCAGCGGTTCGGTGCCGGCTCCTGGTGCAGCACGAAAACATGCACGTCGTGCTTGCGCGCCAATCGCTCGATCAAGGCTAAGAAGGCAGGAATCACGCGAAATTCGCCGCTGCGATCCACGCCGCCGGGCAGCACCAAGGCAAGCTTCATCGTGCGCCACCTTGCCGGCTTTCGTGCACTTGCGCATAGGCGCTTGCCCATTGCCGACCTACTGCGGCGAACGAAAGTGTTTCATCGAAGTACGCGCGCACCTCTGCCTGCGATGACCTGTTGAATGCGGTACGCAGCAAAGCGTCGGCAAGTCGCGAAGCATCGCCGCATGGCCACAGTTCACCGATGCGACCGTTACCAGTGAGCATCCGGAACGACGGAATATCCGTAACGATCGGCACCGCACCGCACGCCATCGCTTCCAGCAAGGCATAGCCGCAGCTTTCGGCATGGCTGCCGGAAACAAACAGATCCGCAGACTGCATCAAGCGCTCGATGCGCGCATGCGGAACCTTGCCCAACAGATGCACGCGCCCGGCGAGCCGCGGATCGTTCGCCACACGCTGTTGGACGTCAGCAAGCAGCGGTGCATTGCCGAAGGCGCACCACAGCTGCAGGTCGGGAAGCTCTACGGCAGCCTGCGCGATGCCATCGAGCACGGTCAGCGGATCCTTGCCTGTGTTCAAATGCCCCACCCATAGCACGCAAGGGTCGCCATACAATCCGGTTTCAGCGCGCGCCTTTGCACGATCGCTAAGCGTGAAACGGCAGCTGGATTCAGGTATCGCAAACACCTGCATGCGCGGTGCGAACAGGCCGGCCTTGATGAAGGGCCGCGCCAGTTCGGTGGAGGTGAACGCAACGCCCGCAGCGGAGGCATACCAGTATCGCCAGCGCGGACGTCGCCACCAGCGCGGCGGCCGGTCGGCGTGATCCTGAAACAGGATCGGCAAGCGCGGAAGATGACGCGCGATGGCAAAGGCATCTTCGGCGAAGCCAAGACCATGCACGTGCAGCACGTCTGCCTTGAAATCATCGAGCAAGGCCGCGAAATCGCGGCTGCGATGCATGACCGTGCTCGTCTCGCTGACATCGACGAAGTGATAGTCGACATCGTTGCGCGTCACCTGCTCCCGCTGCATAGCGGCCTGGATCACCGAAACCCGGACGCCTGCACTCGCGGCCGCTTCCGGTATATCCAGCAATGAAGGCCATTGTTCGAACACTTCCGCGGCAGCAACGCCTTTCGGCGCCGGTAGAAAATTGATCTGTGCGACGTGCAAGCGCCTGCCCTTCAAAGACCCGAAACCTGCGGCATGCGCAAGCGCACCAGCCGGTTGGCCAGATTCAACTCCCACGGCCGGTCATATCGGCGATAGCGATAGCGCCACGTGGCCATCGCACTCAGGCTGCGCTTGGCCCATGGCGGCGAGCGCATGTCCTGTACCGTCGGAAAACGGCAGCGCAGAACGGTCACGAAATCGTGGATGCGCTGGCGCAGTTTGTCGGTGAGCCAGGGCGCGTCGGCATGGCAGGCGTAGTTGATCCATTGCGGCTGCGTCCATTCTTCCGGCGTTTTCGGGAAAATCACCGGCTCGCCGTTGAGATCGCGCAATGCCATGCCAGGACGCTTGCCACGGTCCTTCTCATGCCGGCTGCTCTCGGGCAGCGGCGTGTAGATATAGACGATGATCTCGGCTTCCGGATTGATCTGCTTCAGTTCACGGATGAACTCGAAAGTGTGTTCGGTTTCTTCCTCGGTGTTCTCCGGCGGCGCGACCATGAAGGACAGCTCGGGAATCACGCCGTTGCGCCGGCATAGTTCGGCCACCTGCAGGGTCTGGTCTGGGCGCGTGCCTTTGCGGATTTCTTTCAGCATTTGGCCACTGGGAGATTCCGCACCGATGTAGGCCATCTTGAGTCGACTCTTGCGCACCAGCTTCCACGTGCTCTCCGACAGGTTCAGTAACGCGTCGGCACGCGCATAGCACCACCAGGGCAGCTCCAGCTTCGCCATCACTTCAAGCAGGGGAATCATGTCTTCTTCGCGATCGAAGAAGTTGTGGTCGAAGAACTGGATCGAATCAGCGCCGAGCTCGTACTTGAGATAACTCAGATCGCGTTCGAGCCGTGCGGCGGCCGGCAGCATAGTGGTGCCGCCGAACATCGCCGCCACACCGCAGAACGTACAACGGAAGCGGCAACCGATCGCCGCCTGGTGCGCTGCCGTGCGTCGGCCTAGAAACGTGCGTGCCAGATAACGGCGCGGATCGCCCAGCTTGTCGTACGGCAGCACCAGGCCGTTGTCACCAAGCGAAAAGCGGCGATTCGGGTTGTGTACGACCGAATCACCATCCTTCCACGACAACCCGCCGATATTGGCCAGCGCCGGGTCTGACTTGCCCAACGCAGCCACCAGCTCCGGCAGGCTTTCCTCACCCTGCCCGCGGATCGCGTAATCCACATAGGGCGCGGCCAATGCGGTATCGGTGTAGAGCGTGGGAAAATAACCGCCCCAGATGATGGGCGTGGATGGAAAACGTTCGCGGATCGCTTTCGACACGTCGATAGCCGGAGCCATCTGCGGCCCGCCCATTACGCTTACGCCTACTGCATCGAAACCGCCCTGCTCCATCGTGCGCAGTGTTTCGCCAATCAGGTCGCGATCGACGTTGCCGTCGATGATCTCGCTGCTGCCGTGCTTATCCAATGCGGCGGACAAGTGCAGCAGGGATAGCGGAAAGCGCGCGCTGGAGCGCGAGGTGATGGTGGGGTTGATCAGGAGGGTGCGTGGGGAATGGGTCATGATCTCGATGCGATCAAAAGGGTTGACTCCCTCTCCCCTTCGGGGAGAGGGCTGGGGTGAGGGGCCAACCTCTCCGGGACCTGTCCGCGCGCGACAACCCAAAAGCACATCAACCAGCGCACTTTCATCGTTCCCGGCAAGCCTTGACCCCTCACCCTAACCCTCTCCCCCGAAAGGAGAGGGAACAGCAAGCGCACGCCGCAACCGAAACACCAACGCCACCGGCACTTCCAACGCGATGCGATCGAAATTCGCTCCCGAAGGAATGTCACGCATATCAAGCATCGGCTCCAACACATCCTCGATTACCAGCCCGAGCGCGGCGCAGGCCTTGTGCCAATGGCTGTAGAGATGCTGCGTATGCTGCACGGCATAGCGTTGGCCGCCGGCCTTGAAATCGCGCAGCCAGCCGAGCGCCGGGCCGATCGGATGCACATCGCTGCACAGCACGACGCCGCCCGGCTTGGTCACGCGATGCAGTTCGTGCAAAGCACTATGCAGGTGTTCCAGGTGACCAACCACCAGGCCGCAGATCGTGAGATCGGACCACATATCCGGCATCGGCAATGCCGACACGCTGCCCTGTGCCAGCCCGAAGCCTGCATCGAATCGGCCTGCCTTCAGCTCAGCATACGCGTGCCGCAGCATGTCCGAAGAGAGATCGACACCGACCGCGCGTGCCGCGCCACGTCGCAGCGCGCGCAGCATGTAGCGACCGCTGCCGCAACCGGCGTCGAGCACGTTCTTTCCGTGCAGATCGGCGGGCATCAAGGTGAGCATTGCGCGCTCTTCGGCCTGCATCACTGGGTTGTGTGCGTGCGCCGGATACGTAGGCGCCCACAATGCATACGCTTCGGAAGGTGAAAGAACCGGCAGGCGTGACATCAGCAACTCCCGCCGGCCACAGCCAACTTGTGTTCCTGCCGGCCTTCGCCAGCCGTCCATTCAAGCCCTGGTTCGAGCGCGATCAATGCCTCATCCGCCAGCGACTTGGCCAGCAACTTGGCTTTGCCGTCCAGCATCACCTGCACCGTTTCCACGCCGGCCGCCGCAAACCATTCGGCGAAATCAGGATCGGCGATGCACGGCATGCCATCACGCACCACCGCACGAATACGACTGCGATCGATGCCGACCAGGCTGCGCATGACATCGCCGCCACGATCTTCGACGATCACCATGTCGGCGGACGCCCCGGGCAACAGATGACCGCGTGCAGGCATGCGTAAGATGCCTGCAGCCTGCGTAGTCACTAGCGCAAGCAACTGCTTCGAGCTGAGCCCATAGCCGTCCACCACATTAGCCAGTTCATCGAGCAGGTCGCGCGCACCGCTGAGGCGCGAATCGCTGCCCAACGTCAGACGACCTGCTTCGCACAAGCGCCGTGGATCGAGCGTGTGCCCGAGCAAGGCAAGATTGCTGCTCGGACACCACACCACCGCAGCGCCCTGGGCAATCACCCGCTCGATGTCGCCGCTGCTTAAGCCAACGCCGTGAATCAATACGCTGTTGCTCGCGAGACAGCCGAATTGATCGAGCTGGGCAAGTTCGGCGCGCGCCACCGCATCCGTGCCTTCGGCAAGATGGATCAGCCAAGGGCGATCGGACGGTGTGGCGGCAAAGCTTTCTTGCATCGGCGGACCGTAACCCGGCCAGCCGGGCGCGTAGCTCCAGCCATAATCACGCAGCAGCGCAACAGGAAAATCCTGCGCATCCAGTGCCGGATGCCAGGGATCGTGATGCGCTACGCAGGTGGTGCCGGCCAGCAGGTTCTTCAACGCGCCGTGCCGCAGCCGCAAAGCCTTGGGCACTTGCAGTGCGGCGACCACGTCGGGATGCTCAAAATGTTGCTGGAATGCGGCGATCCAGACATAGCTGTTCGGGAACGGCGTGTGTGCACGTAACGGCGGAATGGCGTTGACATGCAGGTGATCGTGCGCGTTGATCAGGCCCGGAAAAATCAGGTGATCACGCAGATCGACCCGATACGCCCATGACGCCGTCGAGGCGTCCACGCGACCTGCCCTGATCGACAGCGGCCCACGCGAAACACCTTCCGGCAACACCGTCGCCGCGTGGCACAAGCTGGCGTGGGTTTTGGCGTGCGTCGCGTCCACGTAATCAGCGCCGATGCATCACGATCAGGAAGTGATCGCCCATGTCGCGTAGCAGCGGCAGCGCGCCCAGGCGATCGTCGAGCCGGCCGAGCCGTTCGCAGCCATTGCGATGGCGGCGATAAAAATCCACCAGGTACGGCGGCGGCATGAACAGGCTCAGCGCACGGTAGTTATCCAACGCAAAGTGCGGCGCGAAGGTGCGATAGAACTCACGCGGTAGGTAGTACTGCGTCCAGATGGTGTGGCGGTTCATGCCCACCGGCGTGACGCCACGCGCGGCGCGCACATATGCGCGCTTAATACGTCCTTTGAACAAGTAGTAGCCAAATTCCCACGGGCAGATACGCCCGATCACCGAAAACACCAGCTTGCCGCCGGGCCGCAGCAGGCGCGCGCATTGAGTGGCGACCGCACCCATGTCGGGTGCACAGTTCAAAGGACCGAAGTTGGAATAGATCCCGTCGAACCCGCCTTCCAGTTGGTCGAGCTGATGCACGCCTACGTGCACGGCTTTGACCTGCGTCTCAACGCCTGCCGCGGCAGCACGTGCGTGCGTGCGTTCCACCATGCGCGGCGACCAGTCGCTGGCCGTCACTTGGTAACCGCGCTGTGCGAATTCCACCGCGTCGATGCCAGTACCGCAACCCAGGTCGAGCAGCCGCGAGCCAGCCGGCAATTCGTTGCGCACGGTGCTCCACAAAGTGAGCCGCATGCGCTGGATCAGTTCGTTGTTGCCGCGCGGGCCGTCGTAATCCGCCGCGACGCTGTCGAATGCGCGTTGCGTGTCGAGCAGTTGCGACTCGTCCATCGTCATCGCGTCGCTTCCTGTTTCAAGCTGATAGGACCCGCTCACTTCGATCTCCGTACTGCCGGGGTATGGCACGTTCGTGAGTGCTCGGGTGGGCGGTTTTGGTTGAATGGGTATCCCAACCTACGAATCGACGTAGCCGACAATGCGCGCAGGCGAGCCAACGACGATCGCAAGCGGCGGCACCGATTTGGTCACCACCGCACCAGCGCCTACCATCGCGCCCTCCCCGATCGTGATCCCTGGGAGGATCGTGGCGTTTGCTCCGATTGAGGCACCCTTGCATACACGGGTCTGGAGGAAGGCGTCCGGCCGGACTCGCGAGCGTGGGAACGGGTCGTTGGTGAATGTGGCGTTTGGTCCGATGAAGACGTCGTCCTCGATACGAACGCCGTCCCACAACTGCACACCGCACTTGATGGTCGAGCGGTCGCCGATCTCCACATCGTTCTCAATGAAGCAGTGGGAACAAATGTTCACGTCTTCGCCTATACGGGCACCTTCGAGGATAACGACGTATTGCCACACCCGTGTGCGGGCACCGATATGGGAGCTCTGCACGTCTGCGGACGGGTGGATCATGGCCTGCTCACTCATTGAACGTGCTCTGTCGGTTGATTCAGGCGCTTCGCGATCACCATGCGTAAGCTCGGATGACAATCCCAACCTACGAAAGCTCCGTCGCCCCAAGCCGGGACATCGTGGCGGAAACCGCAGCGCGTCGCCTCAACGCATTCCGGCGCACCGCAGTCAATGTTCCCAGGAACAACCCCAATACGCCCCCCATTCCCCACGTCAGTGCGGGATTGGGAAACACCGGATTCTCCGGTACGTAGACCGGCCACATCAGCGAAGTGTCGTACGTGTAGGTGCTGCTTAACCGCGCCTGCAGATCACTGCGCGCCAGTTGCAGGGAGCGCATCTCGTCGTTCTTGCTGGTCAGCAAGAGGCCTGCGAAGTCATCCTTGTTCTGCGTCGCGACTTGTTGCAAGTGATCCCTTTCTGCGGTGACTTGCTGCAAGTCCGCCTGTACTTCGGCAAGACGCGCCTTGGCAAAATTCAGCTCCGTGGCTTCGGCGCCGCGGTGGATGGCCTTCAACCGCTCGACGGTCGTCTCGGCCAGCTTGCGGGCCATCTCCGGTGAGTGCGCACGCACACTTAGCTTGATCAGCGGACCCGCGTAAGGCAACGGCTCCAGCTTGAGACTATGGCGATAGAGCCCGGCTTCGGGAGTACGCGGCCCAATGCCGATGCTTTCAAGCGTTTCGTTCTGGAACGGGATCAGCTTCATGCGCTCCAGAACGCGTTGCAGCGGTTCGGCCTTGGGATCTTGCCCTGCCGGCGCCGCGCCGACCTGCCCGATCTGGATCCAGGCATCGGCTTGCCACTGCGGCTTGGTCACGCGCAGGAAGACGAAGGTTGCAGCGAGCACCACGATCAGCACCGCCACGAACCAGCGCCATTCGCGCAGCAGGATGCGCCACATATCGATCAAGTAAATTTCATCTCGTTGCATAGTTGGCATGCTCGTCGGAAAGGTTGTGTAGCGCGTTACGATTCGGCAGCCATACGGTCAGCATCTGCAGCACCAGGCAAATGGCTATAAAGCCGGCGTTGGTCCAGGTATAGGCTTGCGGAGCAAACGGCGACATCACACACACGTACGCAACGCGAAGGAAAATCAGCAAGGGAAACAACGCGACCGACGCCAGCAGCCGCCGCACACTCCACGCCAACAGCGCATACAGCCCAATGATCGAAAGCACTGCCCCAGCGGGGCCGAAGGCCATCAGGAACGGAAAGAACTCCGTACCCACGTTGATATTCGGCGCGTCCAGCGGGATATCCGTGTCGGCCGTAGCGATGGAACCGGCCATCGGCACCAGTTGACTGATCAGGAATGCGGAGTTCACGTAGTGCTTGGCGAAAATCGCGCCGAAGTTGTACGGGCCTGCGCTGATATAAAGCAGCAGCCACTTCACACCCTGAGGTGCGTCACGGTAAGCGTCGCTGAAAGGCAAGGTGACCGTATCCAGCGAACCTGAGCGCAACATGCCCAGCACGGAAAACACGCTGCCGCCCAGCACCACCAAAAAAATCACACGCAGCCCTGGCACACGCTTGTGCTCGCCACGGCGCAGCAACAGCACCATAGCGAGCGCAAACAGTGACGCAAAGATACGATTGCGATCGATCACCAGCACCGGAAACGCCACGCCCACCACGATCAGCACCCAACGCAACCAGCGGTTGCGCGCGCATAGCAAGCCGATCGGCGGCAAGGTCCAGCACATATCGGAAATGTGCCGAATATGCTCGTGGCCGCCCTCCATCGTGGCGTAAGACGACGGATTGGTGATCAGCGGAATCGGAAACAGCGCAAGATCGAGCAAACAAAAAAGCCCGACTGCCACCGCGAAAGCCAGCGCGACAAATGCTTCGCGTGTACCGGCATAGTGGCGATGACGAAACCATGCAATCGGCGGCAGCCGCGGACCGAACAGCAGGTCGATCAGCAGCACTCCCATCGACGCAGTCGCCAACAACAACACGCCTTGCAGATAAGCCTCAGGCATGTCGAAACTAAACAGCGTCAACCCGCACGCCAGCAGCACCGGCAGCACCAGATAGGTGGACGGCAGGCGCAGCAGCTGGCTCATGTCTTCTCCAGCAGCGTACCGACTGGCGGAAGCCAAGAGCCTGTCCAATGTCTACGCATGGCCCGCGTTGCGTCTGAGCGGTCGTCAGGTGGCAATGCGTGGCACAGCGCCAGACTGGCCGTCTGGTCAAGCCGCGCGCTGCCGCATGGCGGCCGCTCAGACGCAACCCGGAGGGCCGGGTCTGTTTGCCCGCAATCCTGTGTCCTCGCTCGGTTACGTATCGACATACGCGCCCTCGCTCCTCCTGGTCTTGCGCGCAAACAGATTCCGGCGCGGGCCATGCGTAGACATTGGACAGGCTCTGAGCTTGGACACGGCCAGCAACGCGAGATACACCAGCATGTGGAAGGTCAGCACGAACAGGCGCTTCTGCAAGAACGCGATCTTCGCGCAAATGTAATGCGCTTGCGCCTTGAGCAAAGTCCGATGCGGCTCGTCGAACAGATCCGCCCGCCGCCGCGCCACCTGGCAGGCTTCAGTGAGATTGACGATACGCGTGGCCGTATGCCGCGTCTTGCTCACGTTATTGCCGTGCAAGCGATACGCGCCCACGTGCACGTCAATAAAGCCAAGCGCGTCGCGCGCGGCCACGCGCAGGAAGAAATCCCAGTCGTCGATGCGCAACCCTTCTGTCCAGCGACCGATAGTCTCGAGCGCGCTCTTATGCAACAACGCGACGGGACCGCCGATCGCCCACTGACTGATCACCGCTTGACGAATCCCTTCGTCGCTGCTGTACAAACGCTTGTCGGCATGATGCAAATCGCGCATGCCGCTGTCATGCAACTTGTTGGCGTACTGGTCCACCACGATGGAATCGCCGACCACTACCCGCTTGGTCGGATGCGTTTGCAGGTAGCGAACCTGCGCCTCCAGACCGCCTGGCAAAAGGTAGTCATCGCTGGCGCACAGGCGCAGGAACTCGCCCCGCGCACGTGCGGCCAATTCGTTCCAGGCAGCGCTGATACCTCGGTTTTCGCGCTGCACGTACTCCACACGCAGCAGGTGACCCTGCGCCTTGATCCATTCGGCGATCTTTTCCCCGGTGCGATCGGTGGAGCCGTCGTCGATGATCACGATCTCTTTGGCCGGATACGGATCTTCCAGCACGCTGTCCAGGCAGTGCTGCACGAAGCGCTCGTGGTTATAGGCCGGAATTAACACGGAAACCAGCGGCCTGGCCGCCGCATGCGTGGGCATCACTTTGGCTGCTGTCGTCATAGCGCCCCCAAATAGCGTCGCGCAACGACTACGTTGAACGCGAGATAGAACGAGTAATTCAAGGCGAAGGCGTACATCGCGCCGATCAAGCCGAACGAGGCGGTAAACACGTAGACCAGAGCCAGGTAGCTCAGCGCGAACACGCATTCGGAAATCACGAATAGCCGCGTCATCGCCTTGGCCAGCATCAGATACGAGAGCATGAAGGACGCGATCTTGAGCACATCGCCCAGCAGCTGTGGGGCGTACAAGGCATTGGCGGATGCAAAGTCTGCACTGAACAGCAAACTCGTCACCCAGCCGCGCATGGCGTAGACAAGCAACGCCAGCACGACAACGGCCGGCAGCAGGTACCGATAAGCGTTTCGCAGCTCGCTCACCAAGGATGGGCGATCGTGCGTGGCGGCGAGCTTGGGCAGGTAATAAATGTTGATCGCCGTGGTAAGGAACAGCAGGTAGGCATCCGACACCTTGCTCACCGCCTGCCAGTAACCCACTCGCTCCCAGCCGAACTGCAACGCCAAATGGTTGCGCACGGCAATGTTGATCAGCGGCAGCAGTAGCGCCGAGGTAAGGGTCATCACCGAGAAAGCGGCCAGCTTCAGGCTCATCTCGCGGTCGAAATGCATGCGCAACATGCCACGCTGGAAATAAGGACTGCGCTGCCAGACCGGCAGCCCTACTACCAGCAACAACAATTGCCCGGCTACAAGCGCCAGCAGTGCGCCATACAGATGCAGCCAGTGCGACAAGCCCAGCGCTAGCACCACACTCAGCACCGAACCAAGCACCTGGATAAAGGCCAGCCGGCGCACGTCCATGAAGCCGTTGATCACTGCCAATATGTAATTGGCCAACGCAATACCGAGCTGCGCGACGGCGAGAATGCGGATCAAATTTTCGTAACGCGTATCGCCCAACAGCCACAGTGAGAGCTGGTGGCTCATCAGCAATGCCGCGCACCCCATCAATACGGAAGCGCAGCATGCGTACCACAGCGCCGCCGCCAGCAGGCGCGAAAGCCGTTGTGCATCGTGGCGATATTCCGCCACGTATTTCACGATGCCCGCGCTGATGCCGCCACCGGCAAGTACAGCCAGCAACGACATCAGGCTCATGAACTGGCCGAGCTTTCCCACCCCTTCCGGCCCGGCCAGCCACGCTACCAGCTTCACGATCACCAGCCCCGCGAGCAGGCGCGCCGCGGTGGCGATGCTCGAATAGAAGCCGGCGCGCACAATGCTCATGCCGTGCCCTCGAACGTCTGGCAGGCGGCAATCACCCGCTGCACGTCTTCATCGCGCAAGGTCGGCCCGATCGGCAAACTCAGCACTTCGCCATGCAATTGCTCGGTCAACGGCAAGGACAGCCCACGCAATGCGGGATATGCGCCCTGGCGATGCGGCGGCTTTGGGTAATGCACCTGACTATGCACACCATGGGTCTGCAGATGTCGCTGCAAGGCTTCGCGTTGCGCGCAACGCACGACGAACAGATGCCAAACATGGCGCGCCTCGTCTGTCACCGCAGGCAAGCGGATCAGTGGATGACTGATGCCATCGCGATAGCGTCGCGCCACGTAGCGACGCTTTGCGGTGTCCTCGTCGAGGTATTTCAGCTTCACCCGCAACAATGCAGCTTGCAGTTCGTCCAGACGTGAATTGATGCCCTGGTAAAGATGTTGGTACTTCACTTCCGAGCCGTAATTACGCAGTGCTGTCACGCGCGCAGCCAACAACGTATCGTTCGTGACGACCGCGCCGCCGTCGCCAAGCGCGCCCAGGTTCTTTGCGGGGAAAAAACTGAAGCCTGCGGCATGCCCGAATGCGCCAGCCTTGCGTCCATCGCTGGTCGCGCCATGCGCCTGCGCGGCATCCTCGATCAACAGCAATTGATGACGCTCGGCCAGCTCGGCCAAGGCGGCCATGTCCGCAAGTTGGCCGTACAGATGCACAGCCATGATCGCGCGTGTGCGGGGACCGATCGCCGCTGCCACGCGCGTCGGATCGATATTGAAACTTGCCGGATCGGGCTCCACGGGTACCGGCACCAGCCCGCTTTCGGTGATGGCGAGAAAGCTGGCGATGAAGGTATTGGCAGGCACGATCACTTCATCGCCATCGTGCAGCGCGCCCAATGCCTTGTAGCCGCGCAGGATCAGCGACAGCGCATCCAATCCATTGCCCACGCCGATCGCATGACGCACGCCACAGTAGTCGGCAAACTCATGCTCGAACGCCGCAACTTCCCGGCCGAGGATGTACCAGCCAGAGTCGATCACGCGCGCAGCGGCAGCCTTCAGCTCGTCGGCATGGCGGGCGTTGATGTCTTTCAGATTGAGAAAGGGGATGTCCATATCAGGCGCTACAATCGCTATGCCACTGAAGATGGTCGCAAACAAACTGCGCAAATGTTCTCGCGCCGATAACGACTAGCCGTTTTGGCATGCAGCCAGCTCTCTGCCGTACAGGGGGCTTTGCACTTCACGCAGGAATTCGTCGTAGCTGGTGATGTAGTCAGTGGGGTCATATAACTGGTCGGCCAGCACCATCAGCACGCAGTCCTCGCTGAAGTCGTACATCTCGCGCCACACCATCTCCCCCAACAGCAAACCCTGCGATGGGTCATCGAGCACAACCTCCACCGGCCCGGTGCCGTCGTCCAGCAAGAACGTGACCGAACCGCGCACCGCCACCGCCAACTGGTTCAAGTGACGATGCGCATGCTGGCCGCGATGCACTTCGTTCTTGGTGGCGAACAGGTAATACACGCGCCGGATGTCGAAGGACACGTTGCGATCCTTCTCCAAGGCAATGAGCATGCCGCGATCGTCGCCGTGCTGCTGCAACTGGACTCGTTGGATGTGCATGTTCTGGCCGACCGCCGGGTTCCGAGGATGACTTACGGAAATTGAGTGCCGGGTTGTCGGGAAAAGGTTGTGTGTGCTTCTTGTGTGAGGCAAGACCAGGCTTGGCTTCAAGATGTATAGAGAGGCCGTTGCAAACCGCACGCAACCTTTTGCCCCATTCCCCCGCACTCACCCGCGAAAGGTCTTCTTCGCTCACGGCGCAGCAGGAGGCAGGCCGGGGTCAAATTTCGGGGATGGACAGGATGACAGTGACTGGCAAAGGTGTCTCGAAGAGCAAGACTGTGTCCACGTTACATAACGTGGCATTCACGCCAGGCACCGCAACTGACTTGGGCACGACTGCCAAAGAGACGGTGCTAGCACGCCCGCGAAAGATCGTTGTATTGCATTGGCTCACCGTGCTGTGCCTTTGCTTCGCAGCGGGACTCATCCTGCTCAGGGATGAGGTGGTGAGCGGTCGCGCCTTGAAGCAATGGCTGCTGGAAGGACACCGTCACTTCGGCCTGTTCGTGCTGATGCTGTTCTTCATCCGCGTCGTGGTTCGTTTCCGTACGGGCAAGCTTCCTGCCGTCGGCAACATGTCAAAAGCCATACGCGCCGTCGCCACACTCACACATATCGCGTTGTACGCCTTGCTGCTCGCCCTGCCCTTGCTCGGTTGGGCGCTGAGCAACGCGCAAGACAGACCGGTGCATCTGTTCGGCCTGACGCTGCCCGCACTGGTGAACGCTGACGAAGATCTCGCCGACAGGCTGCAGACGTGGCACGTGAATGCGGCGTGGTTGCTGCTTGCGCTGGTTCTGCTGCACACCGGGGCGGCGCTCTGGCACCACTTCGTCGTACGCGACGACGTGATGCGCGCAATGTGGCCAAGCCGTAAACGCCGATGAATCACCACCGTATCCGATCGAAACAAGGAGATTTCATGTCAACTTCTCTGCACCGACGCACGCCGTGCCGGCCCAGGAAGCTGCATTTGTGGTACGGCCTGGCTGCGCTTCCACTGCTTGCCAGCACCACGGCGCAGGCGGTTCCGGCGTATGCCCGACAGACCGGCAATGCCTGTGCGGACTGCCATGCCGGCGCCTACGGACCGGGACTCACGCCTTACGGCATGCGCTTCAAGATGAATGGCTACACTGATACCGATGGCCGGGGCACCAAAATACCGGCGGCCATACAGCTCAACGGCGTGCGCACCGTGCCTGCGAAAGGCCAAAGCAGCAACCTGCTAAGTGAAGCCGATATCTACTTGGCCGGACGCGTGTCGGATAACGTGGGCGGCTTCGTCAAGGTGCAGGTCAACAACAACGGCCAGAACAAGTTCAATACGCAGCTGAGCCATGTAGATCTGCGCTATGTTGCCAAGGATCTCAAGCTCGGCGGCAAGGACGCGCTGGTTGGCGTCAGCGTCAACAACGATCCGGGTTTCGACGATCCGGTCAACGCGCTGCCTGCTTCCATGGACAACGGCCCGCCGACGGTCTCCGGCACCTTGCTCAATCCCTCCAGCTCTAACACGCTGTCGCGTCGCGTGATCGGCGCCAGCGTGTATGCGCTGTACGACAACAATTGGTATGGCGAGCTTGGCACCTATAACTCGCTGCCGACCTCCATGCAGTACGACCTGGGTTATTCCATCTCCGGCGATCCGGGCAAGCTCAGCGATACGGGCTATGCACGCTTCGCTTACATGAAGGATATGAAGCGTCAGTTTTTCTCTGTGGGCGTGGTCGCGCTGACCACCAATCGCCAGTTGCCGCGTAGTGGTCCGAACGAGCATCTCACCGATCTCGGCTACGACGTGACGTATCAGTACCTGGGCAATCGCGAAAACATCGTGCAGCTTGCTTACGTGAACATCATGGAACGCCGCCGCTATGCCACCACGCCGGCGGGTTCCGTGCCAGGTCTTTTCGCCCTGTCAAACGGCGTAGTGCACGACCAGACACTGACGCTTACCTATACGTTCAAGCAGAGCTATGGCGTGATCATCTCGCACATGGTCAGCACCGGCACGCATGACATTGTGCGCTTTGTGCCGTATGGCCAGCCCGATACCAGCAGCAATTCCTTCACCGTGTTCTGGACGCCGTTCGGCAAGGACGACTCCTTCACGTCCATCGCAAACTTACGCCTGGCTGCCGAATGGTTCCGCTTCAACAAGTTCAACGGCAGCAGTACCAACGTGTTTGGCGTGCCAGAGGGCGGTCCGGTAACCAATGCAAAGGATCTCAACGCGTTCCTGCTTTTTGCGAGCGTGGCGTTCTAGAAATACTGATGCGTCCCCGTGAACTCTCTTTCACCGCGCCGTCATTCCCGCGAAAGCGGTAATGACGGCCACGGGTAGACGTGACGTTTCAAAAAAACCGAACAGGAGTCAAGAGTGATCGATTCAGCTTTGCGCCGTTGCTTGCGCGTCATGGTGATTGCGGGACTGTTCTTCGGCTGGATGCTGGCCTCGCCGTTCGCGCGGGCAGGCGATGCTTCGGCGGGTGCGGATGTGTTCAAGTCGGAATGCTCCGAGTGCCACAGCCCCAAGCAAGGAAAAAACAAAAAAGGCCCCAGCTTGTTCGGCATCGTGGGGCGCCCGGCCGGCACCGCGCCGGACTACAACTATTCGGATGCGCTCAAGCAGGCGCATTGGACCTGGAGCCCAGACAAACTGCACGACTACTTGTCCCAACCGGCTAAGAAAGCGAACCCCGGCACCAAGATGAAATACGACGGCCTGGACGACGCAAAACAACTGGATGATCTCCTTACTTACCTAGGGACTCTTCACTGAAGACATTCCCTTGTCCAGAGGGATCGACTATAAGCCGGTGATGCAGCACGCCTTCCCGTCCAGACTGCGTCGCATCACCCTCGCTGTCTTGTCGACGGCGATCTTTGTTGTGCCTGTGCATGCTCAATCGAACAGCTTCAGCGGTGCGGTGGCACTGAGTTCGCAATTGGTCGACCGTGGTCTGGCACTTTCTCCGGTTACGCCGATCCTGCAGGGCAATGTCGCCTGGACCACCGCCTCCGGCTGGTCGCTGGGCATGTCCGCAGCGACCCAAACGCGCTCGCCGGGCCATGGCTCCGAAGCCATGGCCCAGCTCGCTCACTACTGGTCGCTTTCCAATGACTGGCGCATGCAGGCCGGCGTCGTCTACTACACCTACCCCGGCAATGGCGGTGCGCGCGCCTTCGACCGGGTCGAGACCGGCGTGAACTGGATGTACCGGGACGTGCTGAGCTTCGGGCTGTCGGCCATCACCCTCACCCACGGCAATGACCATCAGCCACGCGGTGCAGCAGACGTGGATTTCCACTGGCCGCTACCGCAAAACTTCGCTTTTTCCGCCGGCCTGGGCGTGACCCAGCCGTTGAACGCCCGGATGGAGGGCGGCGCCTGGACGTACGGCTACAGCAGCTATGTCCAGGGCTATGGCTATGTCCACCTACGCGCACCCTCGTACTACGGCTATGGCCACTTGGGCGTAAGCTGGGCCTATGGCTCGTGGCGGGTGGAACTGGACCGGGTTTTCACCGACCCGGGCATCCGGCGGCTAGGCGGCGCTGCCGCACCCTGGGTGGCCACCATCGCCTGGGCCTTCTGAGACTCAGGACAACCTTTCGGCGCTGAAACAGCACTTATGTCGTCAACTGACGCCATCGAAACCCATGACCGACGCCGAATCCCAAACCGATGCTACCGACCGCCTGCTGCTGCAGCGTATGGCGACCGGCGACCGCGCCGCGCTAGCTACGCTGTATCGCAGCTACCATGGCCGCCTGTGTCGCTTCCTGTCGCGACTGACCCGACGCGCCGACGTCATCGAGGAAGTGATCAACGATTGCTTCTGGATCGCCTGGCAGAAAGCCGGCGACTTCCGCGGCGACTCGCGCGTGTCCACCTGGATCATGGGCATCGCCTACCGCTGCGGGCTCAAAGCGCTGCGCCAGCATGGCGAAGAACCGGTCGAAGACAGCAACATTCCGGAAGACCGTATACCCGCCACCGATCCGGAGGAAGACCGCGAATTGCGCGACTGGCTCGGCAAGGGTCTGCAACGGCTGTCGGCGGACCAGCGCGTAGTGATCGAACTGGTCTACGGCGAGGGCCACACGTTGGACGATGTCGCCACCATCATGCAATGCCCGGTGGGTACGGTAAAAGCACGGTTGTTCCATGCGCGCGTGAAGCTGCGCAATGTACTGCCCGGTTTGGCCGAACGCTCGCCTACTGCGAAAGAGCAAGCCCCATGACAACACTACCTACCTACTCCAGCCAGGATTGCCCGCGCGCGTGGGAAATGATGCCGTGGGTACTGCAACAAAGCGCCACGCCGGAGCAAAGCGAATGGCTGACGCATCACCTGGCGCATTGCGCGGCATGCCGCACGGAATTCGCTCAGCAGAACCGCCTGAAGCGGGCGATGTCGCTGCCGACGGAAGTGAAGCTGGATGCCGAAGCCGGCTTGCAGCGCCTGCTCGGTCGTCTCGATGCACCCGTACCGCAGGAAGAAACCGTGCGCGCGCGCTCGAGCGTCTGGCTCACGCGCGCCCTCGCCGCGGCGGTGCTGATTCAGGCCATCGGCATCGGCTCGCTGGGGCTGAAAATATGGTCTGCAAACGAGCATCCCGCTTATCGCACGCTGAGCCAGGAAACGGTTGCACCCATGGCGCAAGGCGCCATCCGCGTGGTGCCCGATGCAAGCATGACGCTGGCCGACTGGAACGCGTTGCTGCACTCGCTGCAACTGCAAGTAGTGGGCGGCCCCAATGACGTCGGCGCCTACACCGTCGCGCCTGCTGCTTCCGCATCGAAAGCGCCAAACACCTTGCAGCAACTGCGTGCCGCACGAGGCGTTCGCCTGGCGGAGCCGGTGACCGACACGCCATGAGATACACGATGGGCTATGGCGCCAGGATGCTCGCCGCCGTCCTGGCATGTTTGTGCGTAGCCGCGCATGCGTCCACTGCAGATTCCGTGAAGGCTCAAGCCGATGCCAGCCATGCACTCGCCTCCTCCATGGACGCGCGGCGTGACATCGTGCTGGCGGTGACCAATCCGATCGAACCGCCTGCGATGCACGCCGGTTCCAGTTTGCTGGGCTACGCACCGTCGGGCTATTACGGCGCCGGCCAGCGCGCCGCTTCCGCGTTGAACGAACTCAAACAGCATTACGGCCTGCACGAACTCGCCGGCTGGCCGATCAAGGCGCTGGGCGTGTATTGCGTGGTGGTGGAAGCGCCGCCGGGCGCGGATCGCGATGCCTTGCTCAAGACGCTCGCCAAGGACGAGCGCGTGCAGCTTGTGCAGCCGCTGCAGGATTACGCGGTGTACGCGAACGTTTCCGCGGATACGCATCATTACAACGACCCTTATGTCGACCTGCAACGTGGCTTCGTGGAAACCGATGCCGCGCTTGCGCAAAAGCTCAGCCAGGGCGAAGGCGTGCACGTGGCGGTGGTCGATACCGGCGCCGACCTGACACACCCCGATCTGCAAGGGCGCATCCACGACACGCACGACATGGTCGATGGCGATGCCAAGGCCTTCGATCACGATCACCACGGCACCGAAGTGGCCGGCGTGATTGCCGCGGACGCCGACAATCATCAAGGGATCGTCGGTATCGCACCCAAGTCCATACTCAGCGTCTACAAAGCTTGCTGGTACACGCCAGAGAAAAATGCCGGCGCGCACTGCAATTCGTTCACGCTGGCCAAGGCGCTGGCTGCCATCATCGACACGGATGCGCGCATCGTGAACCTGAGCCTGGGCGGGCCAGCCGATCCCCTGCTCGATAAGCTGCTCGCGCAATTGCTCAGCCAGGGCCGCATCGTGGTGGCAGCCTTGCCGCCCAGCGGAAATCTCGATGGCTTTCCCGACAACGCGCCCGGTGTCATCGTCGTTCGCGTGAGCGGCCGTTCGCCCGCACCAGTCGGTGTATTGAGCGCACCAGGCACCGACATCCTCACTACACAGCCAGGCGGCGGCTACGACTTTACCTCCGGATCGTCCATGGCGGCCGCACATGTAAGCGGCATCCTCGCTTTATTGCTGTCCGTTACACCGAAGTTAGACGCGCATGCGGCGCACGATCTGCTGCTACAAAACAGCAAGATGTCCAACGGCATGCTGCAAGTGAATGCCGCAGCTGCTGTATCCGCCTTGCGCAACGCGAACCACACCACGCCTTGATGATGCCTTTGTGAAAAACATCAACACCGCCGTGGGCCTGATGCCCGACGTCGCGAAACATCCGCAGCCGCACCTGGACACCACGCTGGACTGGGTGGGCATGGAACACATCGACATACCGATCCTGTTCGACGCAGGCGACGGTACCTTGCGGCGTGCCAGCGCCAAGGTCGGCGCCTTCGTCAATCTCACACGACAGGATCAGCGCGGCATCCATATGTCGCGCCTGTATCTGCTGGTCGACAAATACCTCGGCAGCCGCGCGATCGATGCGCCCATGCTCGCATCGCTGCTACGCGCCTTCCTCGATTCACACCACGACCTGGCCGACCGCGCACGCATCCGCATCCGCTTCGACCACCTCGTGCGTCGAAATGCCCTGCGTAGCGGCAACAGCGGCTGGCGCAGCTATCCGGTGACGATCGAAGCCAGCCTGGATTCCGCAGGTTTCCAATTGGAGCTCGGTACGGAAGTCGTCTACTCCTCCACCTGCCCTGCTTCGGCCGCGCTGTCGCGTCAATTGATCCAGCAGCAGTTCGCCAAGGACTTCTCAACCGACAAGCCACTGGAACACGCTTCCGTTCTGGCGTGGCTAGGCAGCGAAGCCGGCATCGTCGCCACGCCGCATGCGCAGCGCAGCGTGGCACAGCTGTGCGTTCGTTTTATCGAAGGCGCTCCGCTGAACCTCATCGACTTGCTCGATCGCGCGGAAGCTGCGCTCGGCACACCGGTGCAAACAGCAGTCAAACGCGAAGACGAACAAGCGTTCGCGCTGGCAAACGGCGAGAACCTAATGTTTTGCGAGGATGCAGCGCGGCGTATCTATCACGCGTTGGATGCTGACGACAGCATTGCAGACTTTCACGTGCGGGTTGAGCATCAGGAAAGCTTGCATCCGCATGATGCGGTGGCGTTCGCGAGCAAGGGCGCTTCACGCTTTCGCTGATCCATCTATCTCCCTCACCTTCATTGACCAGCTTCGCTTTTGTAGAGCGCCTCGGCGAAAGTTCTCCGACTGTCCGGGACAATTCTGCTCGACTTGCCGAAATGCCCAAATGCTCGTCGCCCCGACTTTCGCCGGGACGACGTATTCGGTGATGTTAGGTTTCCAGGGAAATTTAAACTTCGCGATCAAGCTGCCGCGTATTATTTCGGTTGCACGCATTTCTCCCAGACAGCTAATGAGCGAAAGCCGCGACGGCGGGCAAGATTTCGGCAAGTCATAGAATGCCTGGATTGCGTAATCCTCAATAAGCTTCATCGCCATACTCGCAGGATCAGGCAAAAATTTGCCGCAGCCCGGCATTCCGCACCCGCATGCACGCGCAGTATCGTGCCCTCAGCTTCACGCTTCGCGGTACATTGAACGCCTCCCCGCCCCAAAACCTCACGAGGTTCGCCATGCTCACGTTGACCATCAACGGACGCGAACACCCCTTCGACGGTCCGCCCGACATGCCCCTGCTCTGGTATCTGCGCGACACGCTCGGCTACACCGGCACCAAGTTCGGCTGCGGCATGGCGTTGTGTGGTGCGTGCACGGTGCATCTGGATGGCACGGCGGTGCGTTCTTGCGTCACGCCGGTGATGGCGGCGGCAGGCAAGCAGGTCACTACCATCGAAGGGTTATCGCCGGATGGCAGCCATCCGGTGCAGCGCGCGTGGATGGAGCTGAACGTGGCGCAATGCGGCTACTGCCAGGCGGGCCAGATCATGCAGGCTGCGTCGTTGTTGAAGAGCAAGCCGCAGCCTAGCGATGCGGACATTGAAGCGGCCATGTCTGGCAATCTTTGCCGTTGCGGCACGTACACGCGCATTCGCGCGGCGATCAAGCTCGCGGCGGGCGAAGGCGGTGCGGCATGAAAAATGACAGCCTGCACATCTGCAACGAAAGCCGCCGCGCCTTTGTGCTCGGCTTCGGCGCCGGCAGTCTGCTATTGGCTTTCGGCCTGCCCTCGCTGGCGCTTGCCGCGGACAAGCCCGTTGCACCGCCGAAGAAGAAATACGGCGGCGAAGGCACGGAGCATGGCTTGCGCGACGATCCGCACTTGTTCGTGGAGATTGCGCCGGACGGCACCGTGACCGTGGTATGCATTCGTTCGGAAATGGGCCAGGGCGTGCGCACTAGCGTGGCCCTGGTGGTGGCGGACGAACTCGGCGCCGACTGGTCGCGCGTAAAGGTGCGACAGGCGCCGGGCGATGAGCTGCGCTACGGCAACCAGGACACCGACGGCTCGCGCAGCCTACGTCAGAGTTTCGCCGCATTGCGCCGTGCCGGTGCGGCCGCGCGCGTGATGCTGGAACAAGCCGCCGCCGCGCACTGGGGCGTGGACGTGCGCCAGGTCAAGGCGGGCATCCATGAAGTGGTCGACACCAAGAGCGGGCGCAAGCTCGGCTTCGGCGAACTCGCCACCAAAGCCGCCGCCCTGCCCGCACCCGATCCGAACACGCTGGCGCTGAAATCGCCGGAAGAATTTCGCTACATCGGTAAAGGCAAGACCGGGCTGATCGATGGTCTCGATATCGTCACCGGCCGCGCGCACTACGGCATCGACACGCGTCTGGACGGCATGCTCTATGCGGTGATCGCGCGTCCGCCGGTGTATGGCGACAAGGTTGCTTCGTTCGACGGCAGCGCCGCGCAGAAAATGCCCGGCGTAGTGAAAGTGCTTGCACTCGACTCTACGCCACCGCCTTCCGGTTTCCAGCCTTTAGGAGGCGTAGCGGTGATCGCCGAAAACAGCTGGATCGCGATGAAAGCGCGCGAGCAATTGAACATCAAGTGGGCCAGCGGACCGAATGCAAACTACGACTCGGTCGCCTATCGCGCGCAACTGGAAGCGGCCAATCGCAAGCCAGGCCAAGTGGCCCGCAACGACGGCAATATCGATCAGGCCTTGAGCAGTGCGGCCAGGCGCGTCACCGCGGATTACTACATTCCGCACCTCGCCCACGCCACCATGGAGCCACCTTGCGCGGTCGCGAACTTCGCGGACAACAAGTGCGAAGTGTGGGCGTGCACGCAGGCGCCGCAGGAAATCCGCAACGAACTGGTCAAGGTGCTGGGTATCCCGGATGCCAACATCACGGTGAATGTCACTTTGCTCGGCGGCGGTTTCGGGCGCAAATCCAAGCCGGATTACGTGGTGGAAGCAGCACTGCTTTCCAAAGCCGTCGGTAAGCCGGTCAAGGTGCTATGGACGCGCGAGGACGACATCGTCAACGACTACTTCCACGCCGTGTCGGCCGAACATTTCGAAGCGGCGCTGGATGGTTCCGGCAAGGTTGCCGGCTGGCTGCATCGCACCGCCGCGCCGTCCATCCAATCGACCTTCAAGCCCGGCATCGAGCACGAGCAGCCCGGCGAATTGAACCAGGGCGTGATCGATCTGCCGTTCGCCATCGCCAACGTGCGCATCGAAAACCCGGCGGTGGAAGCGCATACACGCATCGGCTGGTTCCGCTCCGTGTACAACATCCCGCATACCTTTGGTGTGCAAAGCTTTGTCGCTGAACTGGCGCACGCGTCCGGACGCGATCACCGCGATTACCTGCTCGAACTGATCGGTCCGGACCGCCAATTCCAGCCGACGGCAAAGGTGGGCTTCACCAACTACGGGGAAGACCCGGCGCTTTATCCGATCGATACCCGGCGGCTCAAGCGTGTGATCGAAACCGTCACCACCGCCGCTGGCTGGGGCCGTCAACTGCCGAAGGGCAGCGGACTGGGACTGGCAGCGCATCGCAGTTTCGTCACTTACACCGCCGCAGTGTGCCAGGTAGAAGTTGGCTCCGATGGCAAGCTGAGCATTCCACGCGTGGACATCGCCATCGATTGCGGCCCGCAGGTGAATCCGGAACGCGTGCGCTCGCAGTTGGAAGGTGCGGTGATCATGGGCGTCGGCTTGGCACTGCACGGCGAAATCAGCTTCAAGAACGGCCGCGCGCAGCAATCCAACTTCAACGATTTTTTGGTGCTGCGCTTGAATGAAGCGCCGCGCGAAATCCACGTGCACATGGTTGCAGCCGATGATCATTCGCTACCGCTCGGCGGCGTCGGCGAACCGGGCCTGCCGCCGATTGCGCCGGCGTTGACCAATGCGATTTTCGCGGCAACCGGACAGCGCATTCGGAGCTTGCCGATTCGGCAGCAGTTGGCGAAGGCAAAGAACGTGGCTTGAAGATGGACACCCTCTCTAGCTGGGGTATGTACACATCCTGGAGTAAAACCTCATCTTGCCCCGTCGTCATTCCGGCGAAGGCCGGAATCCAGTTCAAATATGCGTCCGAAGGACACAAAAGCTGCTTTTGAGTGCTTCGCACGGCTTGTTGAAACTGGATTCTGGCCTTCGCCGGAATGACGACGGGGCAGTTTGAGCCTGACAAGAAATGTGTAGATACCTATGCCGCCGAGGAGCGGGATAGATCGATCAATTAGGCTGCGTTTCGAAGTCGGTGGCCTTGCCATCGACGATGGTGATGATCACGGTTTTCCCGTCCTGCACGTACTGCCACTGCTCCGCGCGCGAAACCTGATCGTTCGCCAGGCTGCCGTCCTGCTTATGCAGATAGTTGCGCACTGCCGGCGGACCTAGCAATTCCTGCACCCGTGCCGCGCTGTCGCCGATCGACAGCACCTTGTCGCCCACGCGCAGCGAAGCCATGGCGTGGGCAGTAACACTCACCAGCAACAAAGCGAAAAAAACATAACGACGCATGATGAACTCCTTTCAATCGTAGACGTTGCAATTGCGATCAGTAACGACGTTCCACCACGAAATCCGCACGGCAGCCGCGATCTACCCAGATGCCGTCGCGTGTCCAGCCCCAGCTGCGCCCTTCGCGGCAGTCCGCGCTGGAAAGCCGGTTGACGAGGCGTACCGAATCATCGCGACGCAGTTCCACAGGGCAGCGCTGATAATTGCTGCCATGGCTTTCGCAGCGCACTCGCACCTGTTGAGGCGGGCGTTGCGGACCTGGGCCGCCATACGGTGGCCAGCCGCCGCGCGCCGGCGCGAACTGTCCGCGGCAACCGCGATCCACCCAGATGCCTTGACGATCGAAGCCCCACGTCTGGTCGCGAATGCAGCGCGTCTTGGACGACTGCTGCACCAGTTCCGCATCGCGCCAGGGCACTTGGCAGCGAGCGAAGCGGTTGTCATTGCTTGCGCAATACACGCCACCCGGCCCCGGCCCATATTGCTGCGCGCGCAATGGCGCGGTGACTGCCAATAAAGAGAAACCGATGGCCACCGTGGCCGCCCCACTCAGTAAAACCCTGCCGATCACGCTCATTGGTACTCCGTCTCCAGGCTGCGCAAGATATTGCGTGAGCGGACGATAGCCGCAACACCGTCGCAAGTCATGGCCCTGCCGCTATGCCTCGAAAGCGGCAGTTCATGTTGTGCTTTGGTGAGAAGCGTAGATACGGATCGTCACGCTTCTTTGACGTTTGCGCGCAGGTCAGTCGAGTCCGTCCGCCGGCGCATCCCATTTTGTGATGGCCGCTACGTAAGCTCAGAAAAGCATGGATTAGGGTTCCGCTCGCGGGGATAGGTGGGTTCGATCGCAATCCTGGCGATCAAAGGAAATCCATGAATACCTTCGTGCGTGGAATCGCTTTGATTCTTCTCGTCCTACCCATCTGGGCAATCGCCCAGACGGCACAGGATGTCTCGCGCGTTTCCGGCTCCATCTATCCCACTGTGATCCGGCCCGCGCCGCTGATGACGCCGAAGCCGCAGACAGCTGTGCATCCATTTGCTATCGCACCGGGCGCACAAGGTATCACCGCCGTGTGTCTTACTTCGCAGGACAACGCCGCTCAATGCCAAGCGAGCATGGATGCAGCCTTTTCGCAGCATGCCGGATGCAACGACAACGCTGCTTACGATGCTGGGCAGTCAGCGATGAATGAGCCTTCCATGTACTGCCACGGAAGGTATGAACCGGTATTTGCGCAGTCGTCGCATGTCGCGTTCTGCGATGTGGAAGACCTCGGCCTGTCGCGCTGCCTGTCGCGTTATGTGAATGCGCTGGTTAAACAACCGAAAGCCGCGGCGCGCACGTTGAGTTTTGTCGTGCGTGACCAAGGCGTGTCGAGCACCGTGATCGTGCTGGCAACAGCGACGCAGAGTGAGGTGGAGATTGCCAAGGCGGCGTTGGAAGGAAAACCCGGCGGGAGCATTGTGGCGATGCGAATGCTCGCAGGGAATCCGTCTCCTGCGCCACCTTTATGATGCGTGTTTCGTCATACGTGACGCGCCACGCTCGCCAACATCTTCACCCGCAAGCCACGTAGGTTGGAGTGAGATACAGCCGAACTCCAACGTGCCGATTTCAGGTCAAAATCACCTAGCGTCATTCCGGCGAAGGCCGGAATGACGCTGAAGCCATATCAGGCTAGCAAGGTGATGTGCAGATAGAGGGGTATTGGCCGCCCTCAATAAAATCCCTTCTGCACCTGGAACCAGAACCGCGTCGCCGTACTGGCATGCGGCCCAGCCAGCGCCGGCTTGTTGCCGATCGGCGAGGCCACAGTGGTGCCGATTACCCAGTCGTGCGGTGCCGTCCAATGCAGGCCCACGCCCACACTGCTCAGGCGCGCGCTATTCGGGCCCAGCAGGAACGGATCCTTGTACGCCAGCACGCGTCCGCTATCGACGAAGGCGGAAGCCTGCCACGGGCCCGGCAGGACTGCGATGGTGAAATCGTGGCGATATTCGATCGTCGCCAGATTGCCCTGCGCACCGGAGACCAGGCCCACATCGTAGCCACGCACGGTGCTCGGGCCGCCGAGGTAGAACTGCTCGGACGTATCCAGGTTCCTGTTGGCGTGCTGCCCCGAGAAACCGACATAGATGGCATTGGTGGGATTCAACTGCTGCAGGCGCGATACGGAATAATCGATCTTCACGTAGCTGCCCGCGGTGCGTGCACCGAAGTAATCGGCGAACAGCGTCTGGAAGTTGTCCAGGTACAGATGACCGTAAGTGCCGCTGATGTTGAAGTTGGTGATGCCCGTGCTGTCACGCTGGTCGCCCGCCACCGTCAGCACCCAGCTGTTGGAATGGCGATGCGTTTCCAGGGCGGCCAGATCGATGTTGTCGTACAGACGCTTGTGATCAAACTCGATCTGCGCGTAAAGGTTGCCAGCAGTGTTGCGGATGAATGGTTGCGACAGGTTCACGCTCTGCGTGGTGGCCGTACCGTGCGCATGCAGATCGGCAAGGCCGTTGCCCAGCTTGTACTCGAGTCCCGATGCAGCAAGACCAAGGGTAGTGCCCTGCCCCGTCAACAGGTAGCGATAGCCGACGTGTCCGTAGCTCATGCCCGAGCCCGAACTCACGCCGCTGAAATCCAGCACGTCGCCCTGATGGAACAGGCCATTCACGTCAAACGTGCCGGAAAGGCGCACGCGATCGGTGTAGGCATTGCCATAGTTGTCCAAGCCCACCGTGCCGGTATAACGCGGTGCCGGCGTCACGTCGACGAGCAGGTCGGAGGTACCTTCCTGCTCACCCGGACGCATCACGGAACTCACACTGGCGCCGGGAATATCCGAAAGCAGCAGCAGACTGCGTTCCAGTCCGTATTCACGCACAGGCTGCCCCGATTGCAGCGGCGACAAGGTGGCGTCGAGCGGATAGCTGCCCACTGAACTCTGGTTCTGCAACACCACCTTGCCGTAACGCGCCTCCACCACGGCAATGCGTACCACGCCATCGTGCAACGTCTGCGCGGGCACGTAGGCGGTCGCCAGCGGATAGCCGTGATCGTGGTAATAGCCGGTGATTTTCTCGGCCAGGTCATCGAGATCGTTGAGACTCAACTCGTGCCCTTCGCTGGAGGCTACCAACTGATGCAAGACATCGGTCTTCAGCAAACTGTTACCGGTAATTTCGATCGTGCGCACGGGAAACTTGGTGTTGTCCTCCGAACGCGCTGCCTGCCGCTTCTGCACGTTCAAGTCGAGATTGGACGAAGGCGGCTGCGTCGGTTGCTGTTGCAACTGCTGCAGTAACTGGCCGCTATTCGTCTGCGGCGTAGTGACGTGCGTTTGTGCGTGCACGTTCGGCGCACACAATGCTGCCGCCAGCGCAAGGCAGATCAAGGTAAGGCGTGGTGTCGCCGGATGCGGCGCAATCTTCATGGGTTCACCGGGGCGGTAGGTCAGCTTGTAATGATTTGTCATGGCGAGGCGTCCGAGGGCAGACGCACGCCACCGTTTTGGAATTGCAGAGACAGGCCGGTACGGAAGTCCGAACGTGCACGGTTGCGTTCGATCGGGCGATGCTTGAGCTGGTGATTGCCGGTGTAGACGCCGACCGTATCCGAATCGGTCGAGCCATACGGCGTAGCGATCGCCGCTGGCTCCAGCCCACCTTGCAACTGCGCGATCCAGCTGCCCTGCACGCCGCTGCCGTCGAAGCCGGCACTGGTGATGTTGGCGGTGGTGGTGGTCACCGGATCCACGATCAGGTAGTTCGCCGCATCCGCGCCCAGCGCCGCAATACCGCTCACGGTGACGGTCTTGTTGTTGCCCACGTACGGATCGGCAAAGTTGGCCGAACTGTCCGTGAGACTCAGTTGATCGCCCGACAGCACGCCGTTGGTGCTGAGCGTGATCACGTCGCCCGTCTGCCCGTTGTACATGCGGTTGGTGCCGGTGGCCGTGACCATGATCGGCAGTGGCGTGACATCGGCGGTGAGGCCCGTGGGCTGCACCAGGATGTAATTGCTGGCATCGCCGCCACTGATCGTCATCGCCGTGCTCACCGCCTTGCCGTTGCCGACGTTCTTGTTGCCGAACAGGCCAGTGGTGTCATTGCCGAGTACAACGTTGTCGTTACCGAACACGCCGCTCAGCGTCGAACCGCTCAGCGCATCGACGTTGGTACCGTCATAGACGCGATTGGTGGTCGTCGTGTCGATCACCGCCAGCGTGGCCGGCGTAACGCTCACCCAATCAGTGCCGCCGGCCAGCGTGTAGTTGCCGGCCAGGCCCGTGCCATTGCCCAGCACCAGCGAACCGGTGTTGGCGAACGCGCGCTGCGAGCCCACATTCTTGCTGGTGAGCACGCCCGAACCGCTGAGGTTCACCGTTTCACCATTCACACCGGTGAGCACGCCGTTGTTGCCGAACAAGTTGGCGTTGGCGCCGATGGTGCCGTTGTACACGCGCGTGCTGGTGAGGCTGAGCACGTACGGGTTGATGGTCGCGCTGGTAGTGGCCGTGGTGTTGAAGCTGTAGTCGCCGGCGTCAGCACCGGTGGCGCCAATGCCAGTGACCGTGATCGCGACGTTGCTGCCAGCGTTGGGCGAACTGAAGTTGGCTGCGCCGTCGTTGAAGTTCACCGTGTCGCCAGCGAGCACGCCGTTGCTGGAGAGCGTGACGCCGGCCGTGGCATTGCCGTTGTAGGTCTTGTTGTGGCCAGTAGCGTTGACCGTGATAGCCAGCGGCATGACAGTCACTTGGTCAGTACCACCCACCAGGGTGTAGTTGCTGGCCAGGCCCGTGCCGTTGCCCAACACCAGCGTGCCGAGATTGGCGAACGACTGCGTACCGACATGCTTGCTAGCAAGCACACCCGAACCGCTGACGTCGACGGTTTCGCCATTCACGCCGGTGAGCACGCCGGTACTGCCGAACAAGTTGGCGTTGGCATCCGTCATGCCGTCGTATACGCGCGTGCCGATCAAGTTGAGCACGACCGGTGTGATCGTGCCGGTGAGACCAGTGGGCTGCACCAATGTGTAGTCGCCCGCGTCGCTGCCACCGATCGTCATTGTGCTCGCAGTCACGCCGATGTTCGTGCCCGCATTTGGCGTGGCGAACGTGCCGCTGGTGGCGTTGCCCAGCGTCACCTGGTCGTTACCCAGCACGCCGCTCAATGTCGCATTGCTCAGGGTCGCCGCGGTGGTGCCGTCGTAGGTCTTGGTGCTGACGGTGGTACCGACCACCGTCAACATGGCCGGCGTCAGCGTGTACGAGTCGGTGCCGCCTACCAGTGTGTAGTTGCTGGCGTTGGCGCTGCCGACGCCAACCAGCCCCAGCGTGCCCAGGTTGAAGCCGGTGCCCGTGTACGCCGTGCCGCCGTTCACGTCCTTGCCTGACGTCGAACCTTCACCGCTCAGCGTGAACGTGTCGCCGTTCAAACCGGTGATGGGAGCGAAGCTGCTGCCGCTGGTGCCACCGCTGTAGATCTTCGTCGTGCCGTCGTACGTGCGCGTACCGGTGAGGTTCAACACCATCGGACTGATCGTGTACGTGTCCCTCTGGCCATTCGTCGGCGTGCCGGCCAGCGTGTAGTTGCCGGCCAGTTCCGTGCCCGAGTTGGCGCCCGCGCTGTTCAGCGTCAGCCCGTTCACGCCAATCTGCTGCGTGCTGGTGGGCGCGCCCGACAAGGTGGTGGCGCTGTAGGTCCCTGCGTTCGCGCTGTACGACGTGCCTTGCCCGCTCACCGTGAACTGGTCGCCATTGACGCCACTCAACGTACCCAGATTGCCGCCATTGACGTTCGCCGTGCCGTCGTACTGACGCGTGCCGCTGAAGCCCAGCACGTACGGCGAGATCGTGGCCGTGGTGGTTGCGGTGGTGTTGATGGTGTAGTCGCCCGCATTCGCGCCACTCGCGGCGACGCCGCTCACCGTCACCGTCTGCGCAATCACGTTGCCGTTGGTATCGTGGGCCACGTTCGGGCTGGCGAAACTCGCACCGGTGTCGGTGAAGTTCACTGTATCGCCAGCCAATACGCCGCCGCTGGTGAGCGAGGTCACCGTTGCGGTGCCCGTGCCGTCGTACACCTTGTTCGCCGCCGTCGCGGCCACGGTGATCGCCAGCGGGGTCAGCGTGTACTTGTCCGTGCCACCCACCAGTGTGTAGTTGCCGGCGATGGCGCTGCCGACGCCAACCAGCCCCAGCGTGCCCAGGTTGAAGCCCTGCGTCGTGCTCGTCGTCGAACCGGTGCCCGTGTACGCCGTGCCGCCATTCACGTCCTTGCCTGACGTCGAACCTTCACCGCTCAACGTGAATGTGTCGCCGTTCAAACCGGTGATGGCGGCGAAGCTGCTGCCGCTGGTGCCGTCGCTGTAGATATGGGTCGTGCCGTCGTAAGTGCGCGAACCCGTCAGGTTCACTGCCAGCGGCGTGATGCTGGCCGCGGTAGTGGCTGTGGTATTGACTTTGTAGTCGCCCGCATTCGCGCCGCTCGCGGCGACGCCGCTCACCGTCACCGTCTGCGCAATCACGTTGCCATTGGTATTGTGGGCTACGTTCGGGCTGGCGAAGCTCGCACCGGTGTCGGTGAAGTTCACCGTGTCGCCAGCCAATACGCCGCCGCTGGTGAGCGAGGTCACCGTTGCGGTGCTCGTACCGTCGTACACCTTGTTCGCCGCCGTTGCGCCTACGGTGATAGCCAGCGGCGTGAGCGTGTACGAGTCCGTGCCGCCCACCAGTGTGTAGTTGCCGACGTTGGCGCTGCCAACGGCAACCAACCCCAGCGTGCCCAGGTTGAAGCCTTGCGTCGTGCTCGTCGTCGAACCGGTGCCCGTGTATGCCGTGCCACCGTTCACGTCCTTGCCCGACGTCAAACCTTCACCGCTCAGCGTGAACGTATCGCCGTTCAAACCGGTGATGGCGGAGAAGCTGCTACCGCTAGTGCCGTCGCTGTAGATGTTCGTCGTGCCGTCGTAGGTGCGCGAACCCGTCAGGTTCAATGCCAGCGGCGTGATGCTGGCCGTGGTAGTGGCCGTGGTGTTGTTGACGGTGTAGTCGCCCGCATTCGCACCGCTCGCGGCGACGCCGCTCACCGTCACCGTCTGCGCAATCACGTTGCCGTTGGTATCGTGGGCCACGTTCGGGCTGGCGAAACTCGCACCGGTGTCGGTGAAGTTCACTGTATCGCCAGCCAATACGCCGCCGCTGGTGAGCGAGGTCACCGTCGCGATGCCCGTGCCGTCGTACACCTTGTTCGCCGCCGTCGCGCCCACGGTGATGGCCAGCGGCGTGAGCGTGTACTTGTCCGTGCCGCCTACCAGTGTGTAGTTGCTGGCGTTGGCGCCAACCAGCGCCAGCGTGCCCAAGTTGAAGCCGCTGCCCGTGTACGCTGCCCCACCGTTCACGTCCTTGCTCGATATCGAACCTTCACCGCTTAGCGTAAACGTGTCGGTACCGATACCCGTGATGGCGTCGAAGCTGCTGCCGCTGGTGCCATCGCTATAGATGTTCGTCGTGCCGTCGTAAGTGCGAGAGCCGGTGAGGTTCAACACCTTCGGACTGATCGTGTACGTGTCCGTCCGGCCATTTGTCGGCGTGCCGGCCAGCGTGTAGTTGCCGGCCAGTTCCGTGCCCGAGTTGGCGCCCGCGCTGTTCAGCGTCAGCCCGTTCACGCCAATCTGCTGCGTGCTGGTGGGCGCGCCCGACAAGGTGGTGGCGCTATAGGTCCCTGCGTTCGCGCTGTACGACGTGCCTTGCCCGCTCACCGTGAACTGGTCGCCATTGACGCCACTCAACGTACCCAGATCGCCGCCATTGACGTTCGCCGTGCCGTCGTATTGACGCGTACCGCTCAAGCTCAACACGTACGGCGAGATTGTAGCCGTGGTGGTCGCCGTGGTGTTGACGGTGTAGTCGCCCGCATTCGCGCCGCTCGCGGCGATGCCGCTCACCGTCACCGTCTGCGCAATCACGTTGCCGTTGGTATCGTGGGCTACGTTCGGGCTGGCGAAACTCGCACCGGTGTCGGTGAAGTTCACTGTATCGCCAGCCAATACGCCGCCACTGGTGAGCGAGGTCACCGTTGCGGTGCCCGCGCCGTCGTACACCTTGTTCGCCGCCGTCGCGCCCACGGTGATCGCCAGCGGGGTCAGCGTGTACTTGTCCGTGCCACCCACCAGTGTGTAGTTGCTGACGTTGGCGCCAACCAGCGCCAGCGTACCCAAGTTGAAGCCGCTGCCCGTGTACGCCGTCCCGCCGTTCACGTCCTTGCCTGACGTCGAACCTTCACCGCTCAGCGTGAATGTGTCGCCGTTCAAACCGGTGATGGCGGCGAAGCTGCTGCCGCTAGTGCCGTCGCTATAGATGTTGGTCGTGCCGTCGTACGTGCGCGTACCGGTCAGGTTGATCACAAACGGGTTGATGGTGAACGTGTTGCCTGTGGTCTCCAGCGTGTAGTTGCCGGAGGCGCTGCCGGAAAGGCTCAGGCCGGATGAAGTGAACTGTTTGCCACCGGTTCCCGCGTTGTTGTAGGTACCGATGTTCGCGCTCGACACCGAGCCGGTGCCGCTCACGATCACGTTCGACGCATCGCCGCTGGTCACGCCGTTGACCAGCCAGGTGGTGCCCGCTTGGCCGCTGGCATCGGTTTGGCCGTCGTACACGCGCGTGCCGCTGATGGTGACCAGCTTCGCGTTGACGTCATACGTGTCGTTGCCGCCCACGAAGGTGTAATTGCTGGCCAGTTCGGTGCCTGCGTTGGCACCGGTGCCAGTCAGCGTCAGTCCGCTGACGCCGATCTGCGTGGTGCCGCTAGGCGTGCCGCTGGTGCCGCTGGCGTTGCCACCGTAGTTGCCCTTGTTCGCGTTGCTCAACGATCCCGCGCCGCTTACGGTGAACGTGTCGCCGTTGAGGCCGGTGAAAGTGGCGGTGCCCAGCGTCGCGCTGCCAGTCGTCGCGTCAAGGAGATCGCTGCCATTGACGTTCGTGGTGCCGTCGTATGCGCGCGAGCCGCTGAAGCTGAGCACGTAGGGGTTGACCGTGTACGTGACGGTACCGATTTCATAGTTGCTGGCGGTGCCGCTGCCGTTGGCAAGGGTCAGGCCGGCGCCGCTGACGGCATTCACCGTCATGGTGTGGGTGCCGGCATTGCCGCTGTTGGCCAGCGTGTAGGGGCCATCGAGGGTCAGCGTTTCGCCAAGGACGCCCGTGGCGAAGCTGCCATTGGTGACGGAAACGGTATTGCTGCCATTGGAGAAGTTGCCGTTGCTGATGCTGACCGTGGTGTTGCCGGTGTAGGTGCTCGAACCGGTGAAGTTGATCACGTAGGGCGTGATCTGGAACTGGTTGCCCGTCGATGCAATCGCGTAGTTGGAATTGCTCAAGGTCAAGCCGGTAGCGGTGAACGTACCGCTGCCCGAACCGTCGGAGTTGTACGTTCCCACGTTCGCGAGCGACACCGAGCCGCTGCCGCCGTTCACCGTGACCGAGTCGCCGGACACCACGCCGGAATTCGCATTGCCGGCCACGGCACCGGGCGCCGCCCAGGTGATGGCGCCGCTGTTGCCGGTCACCGTGGTCGTGCCGTCGTACGAGCGCACGCCGCTCAAGGTGACCGGGCGCTGGTTGATGGTGCCGGTCAGGCCCGACGGCTGCACGATGGTGTAGTTGCCGGCATCGGTGCCGGTGATGTCCCCACTGTTGATGGTGACTGCTTTGCCTGTGCCGGCGTTCTTGTTGTTGAACGTGCCGGCGATGTTGCCGCTGCTCACCTGGACGTTGTCGCCAGTCAGCACGTCGCCGGACGCGTTGCCTGATGTGATCGTCGCGCCGGTCACCGTCGCGCTGGCGCTGCCGTCGTAAACCTTCGCGGTCACCGATGCGCCGGTGATGTTCAACGGGGCCTTGGTGATGGTGTAGCTGTCCGTGCCGCCGACCAGGGTGTAGTTGCTGGCCAACTCCGTGGCGGCGTTGCTGCCGGCGTTGGCCAGCGCCAGCGAACCAAGGGTGAACGAGCCGGCGCCGGAGGTGTAGGTGCCGACATTCTTGCTCGTCGTCGCGCCCGTGCCAGTCACGGTGAACTGGTCGCCGTTGAGACCGGTCAAGGTGCCGAACGTGTTGGCGTTGTCGGCATTGGTGACGTTGCCGGAAAGGCTGGAATAGATGTTGGTGGTGGCGTCGTACACGCGCGTGGCGCTGAGGTTCAGCACATAAGGCGTGATGGTGCCAGTACCCGTCGCCGTCGTTGGCAGGATGTAGTTCGACAGCAAGGTGCTGGCGTTGTCGACCTTCCAGTCGGACGACACCAGGGTCGAATTGACCACGCTGCCATTGACGCCATTGACATTGGGTGACGCATAACTCGCCGTCGCCGACTGCGGGAGCGTGGCGCCCTGCCCGCTCACCCAGCCGCTGTTGGAATTCCCTGCGACGGCGCCGATGGTGTAGTCGCCTGCGGTGAGCGTCGCGGAAGTACTGCCGTCGTAAACCTTGGTGGGGTTGCCGGTGATGGTGACGCTGAGCGGCCGCGGCGTGATGCTGGCGGTCAGTCCGGTGGGATTCACCACATAGTAGTCATTGGACTTGTCGCCAGCCGTGCCGGCACTCAGCGAAAAGCCGTTGACGCCGGTGACGCTGAGGCTGTTGCCGACGTTGGCCGTGCTGAACGTGCCGGTGGTACCCGTGGCCGACAACGTGACGTCGTTCGTGTTGTCCGCGCCCACGAAGCCGCTGAGCGTGGCGTTCTGGGTATCGAACGTGAAGCTGTTGTTGGCACCGAACGTGGCAGTGGTGGTGCCGTCGTATACCTTGCCGTTGGCGACGATGCCACTGATGATCAACGGCGCCTGCGTGATGTTGGCGGCGAGAGCAGGCTGCACCAGGTTGTAATTGCCGGCCGAGGTGCCGCCAAGACTGAAGAGCGTAGACACCGTCTGGCCGTTGCCCGCCTCCGACGACGCGAACGTGCCGGCGACGGTCGAACCGGTGACGGTGCCATTGCCGGCGATGCTGCCAGTGGTGGTGGTGCCGATGGTCAGCGTGATGGCGCTGTTGTTCTTGTCCACGTCGGCAAGGCCGGCCAACTGGCCGTTGACGATGTTGACGGTGGCGCTGTTGGTCGTGTCGTAGACCTTGTTCTGCGCATAGACGCCGGTGACGTACAGCGGCGCCGGCGTAATGGTGCCCATGCCGCTCACGTTGTAGACCAGGTTGTAGTTGGTCAGCAGTGTGCTGCCGTTGGCAGCGTAGTTGTTCTGCGTGAGCGTGCCGGTAACGCCGATCTGATTGCTGAGCACGTTGCCGTTGACGTCGCGAACCACGTTCGGCGACGCATAGGTGAACGATGCCGTGGGCGTGATGGTGGCGCCCTCGCCACTGACCCAACCGCTATCCTTCGTGCCGCTGGTGTTGTTGTCAACGTAGCCGTAAACGGTGAAGTTGCCGTTGGAGAGCGGCAGCACCGTCGTGTTGCCGTCGTACTGCTTGGTGACGCCGTTGAGCGTGATGTACAGAGTCTTGGCAACGATGCTGCCAGTACCGGTGACGCTCTCCGGGAAGGTGTAGTTGGTCTGCCAGTTGGCGGAGCAACCGGTGCAGGTGAAATCCGCCAACGTTAAATTGCTGACGCTGAGCGGCTGCGAGCCGACGTTGGCGCTGGCGAAAAAGCCGGTGAGATTCGCGCTCGCGGACAGCGCGATGCCGCTGTCGCCGGCCTGCGCGCCGCCGAGTACAAGAACCGCACTTCCCAGCGGAACCGAACCGGGGTTGGTGGTGCTCGATCCGGTGATGGCGATCGTGTTGGTGCCGTCGTAGACCTTGCTGCCGCTGGCTCCCGTGACGAGTATGCCCGTCAATCCTGCGGGCGTGATGGTGCCGTAACCCAACGCCAGGGTCGGCAACGAGTAGTTCGACAGCAAGGTGCTGCCGTTGGCCGTGTAGTTGCCGCTGGACAGCGCGGCGACAACGCCCCACGTGCCGGCGTTGCCCTCGTAGCTGCCTGGACCCGGGGCAGCGCCGTTGGCGGTGTCGTAGTAGTTGCCCGTGGCCGGGCCGTTCAGCGTGATGCTTTCGCCCGGAATCACGCCCGACAGCGTGTAGTTGCCGCCGGACAGCGTGGCCGACGTATCGCTGGCGCCGTCATACGTGCGCGTGGGATTGCCGTTGATGGTCACCGTCAGCGGCGCGGGGGTGATGTGGCCGCTGCCGACGACGCTGGTGTTGAACGTGTAGTTGCCGGCCTTGGCGCCATTGGCGAAGGTGAGATCCGACGATTGCAGCATGGCCGTCACCGTGTCGGTGCCGACGTTGGGCGCACTGGCGCCGGAGTAGACCGCAGGCGCCTGGTTCACCGAAACGGTCTGGCCCGACACGACGTTGGCGACCGTGAAGTTGCCCGTGGACAGCGTGGCGTAATTGGTGCCGTCGTAGATCTTGTCGGCGCTGCCGCTGAACTCGATGTCCAGCACCCGCGGTGTGATGTTCGCAGTGAGGCCGGTCGGCGCGTTGACGGTGTAGTTGCTGTTGTCGACGGACAGGCCGTTGACCGCTACTGCCAGGCCGGTGCCAGCGTCTGACTGGCTGAAGGTACCCGTGGCCGACCCCGTCAAATGCACGCTGTCGCCGTTCAACGCAGGGCTGAGCTGGGCGCCGCTGGTGTTCAGGGTGTCCGCGGTGGTCCCGTCGTAGGTCTTGTTGTTCGCGGTGATGCCGCTGACGGTGAGCGCGTAGCGGGCAATGTCGGCGGTCAGGTTGGTTGGTGCGATCAGTTGATAGTCCGCGACCTTGGTGGCGGCGACACCGGCGGAATCCGTCGTATCCACGAGGGCGAAGCCGCTGAGCGCGACGGCGATGTTATTGCCGGCATTGGCGCTGGCGAAGATGCCGACGGCGTTGCTCTTGTCGAGCGTGACGTGATCGGTGCTGAGCACACCGTAGATGTTGGCGTTGCTGGTGTCCAGCGTGTCGTTGGTGGTCTGATCGTAGGTCTTATTGGTGGTCAGTACGCCACTCAGCTGCACCGGTGCCGGCGTGATGATGCCGTAGCCGGCCGTCGCGTCCTGGGCGAGCGCGGCGCTGGTGATGGAGGTGGCCGTGGGTAGGATGTAGTTGGAGAGCTTGGTACCTGAGCCAACGACGAAGTTGGTGCTAGTGAAGCTGGCGTTGACCGCCACCCGGCCACCGCCCGGCGTAGTGCCGCCGTTGGTGTTGACGTCGGCGCTGGCGTAGCCCACCGAACTGGGCTGGTTCACCGTGATGCTCTGCCCCGCGGCAAGGCCGGTGATGTAGTAGTTGGCCGAAGTCAGCGTGGCCGTGGTGGTGCCGTCGTACACCTTGGTGGGGTCGCCGATGATGGTGGCGTACAACTGCGCCGCGATGATCTGGCCGATGTTCGCTGTCTTGGACGCGCCAGACAGGGTGTAGCCGTAAACTGGCGTGCTGCCGTTGACGATGTTGAAGCCGGCGATGGACGAGGGCGAGGTCACCGTGAGGCCGGTGCCCACGTCGGACTGGCTGTACGTACCGGCGGCCGATGCAATGGTGTCGCCGTTGATCAAACCACTGGTACTGAGATTGGACGCCGCAAGCGATGCGCTGGTGGTGCCGTCATAGGTTTTCGACACGGTGCCGGTGACGCCCGAGACCGACAGCGTGGGCGCCAAACTGTAGAACACACCGTTGCCTGTGGCGGCCGCCGCAGTGCCGATCGGCGCGTTGTACTGAATGAAGTTGGGCGCGAGGCCGCCCAACTTCTCACCGGTAGCCGTGGGGCTGGCGCTGTAGATCGCCCAGTTGCCGCCCAAACCCGACGCGCCGACGTTGTTGACGAAAGCATTGCCCGCGTTCAATACCGTCTTGCCACTGGCGCCGGTATTGGTGATGGCGGCGTTGAGGTTGACGTTGTTGCTTGCGGTCAGCGTGAGCGTCGTATTGGCGCTCCACGTCACCGCTTGATTGACGTTGACGTTGCCGGAGGTACCGCTGGCACCGTTAGCGCTGGTGAACGCGACGTTGCCGTTGGCGAGCTGGGTTTCAAGATTGGTGGCTGTGATATCGCCGCCGCTGGCGGCGATGGTGAAATCGGTGGGATCAACCAGCCACGTGCCATCCTTACCACCGGCCGCCTTGGTGGTGATGACGGCACCATCGGCGATGTGCACCTGTGCGCCGCTGGTTTCGATGGCACCGCCATTGCCACCATTCGGCGCACTCGCATCAAGCGTGCCGCCAACATTCACCTGCCCCGCCGTCATGCCACCCAGCAGCGTGATTTCGCCGTTGTGGTTCTGTACGGTCTGCGCCTGCACCACGCCGGTGTTGTTCACCACGCTGGCGAGCAAACTGTCCTTGGCACCCGCGGTCATGATCACGCGGCCGCCGTCGGCAACGATCAGCTGACGGTTCTCCACCAGGTTGTTCAACGTGCTCTGATCGACCTGCAGGTGCACCACCTGGTTGCCGGAGAACGTGAGCGTAACGGCGCTGCCGCCGCCCATCGCCACGGTGCCCAACTGCGCAGTGACCACACCCTGGTTGGAAACCTGATTGCCGAGCAAAGCGATATAGCCGCCGTTGCTCGCCGTCAGGCTGCCGCGATTGATGATGCTGCCCTTGCCCGAGCCGCTGAAACGGCGGTTGTCCGAGGCGAGCGTGCTGTCGTCAAAATCCAGCGTGGACGCTACCAGGCCGCCAACGTTCACCTGTGCGCTCTGCCCGAACAGCACGCCGTTCGGATTGATCAACCACACCTGGCCGTTGGCATTGAGATGCCCGTAGATTTCGCTAGGCGTGCTGCTGAAGATGCGATTGATCGCGATCGCATTGCTGCCCGGCTGCAGAAAGTTCACCGTCTGATCGGGCGCAATATTGAAGCTTTGCCAGTTCAGCGACAGCGTCGGGCTGTTCTGGCGAATGGTCGTGGTGTTGCCGATCTGCTGGATCTGCCCGGAACCGCCGACGATCTGTCCGCCGGTCGGGCCACCACTGGCATACGCCAGGCTAGTCATGCCCAGCGCGGTAGCTAGCAGCGACAGCACCGCAAAGCGGCGACCCACTGCATGCCTGCGCGCAGGAGCGTCAGACGTGATGACGGGAGTGGCATCAGACAGCGCGGCATCTCGCCATTCAAGGCGATTCCGGCACGGGCGGCACTTAGAACTCATGGCACTACACCTGATCGAAGTTTTTGGGAATGGCAGCTTGTTCACACGCAACGCGGGACGCTTGCCGCCCCGCGCAGGTCGAATCACACGCGCAACACACCGCTCCAGCTCGACGCCTGCTCTCGTTGCAGCCAGACATACGGCTGCAAACAAGCGCTGGACATCAAGCCAGTCGGATGACACGTGATGTATCGAAGAGCGACCCCTGTTAGCTCACCCAGATCTCACTTGGACTCGCACGATTCATCCACGAATCATGCCATCCGCAGTGAGATCTCCCCCTGCTCCCTAAGCTTTAGACAATGACGCTTTAATGACGCTTTGCTGCTGAAACGAGATGACGTGCCCAGTTTTTCCGGAGGAAGTTTGCGAATATCACAGTCCCGCATCTTCCGTGACGTAGCGCCACCTCGCAGCGAGGCGAACTTTAAGTATTCGGCGCGCGTCCCACAATCTCAAAAAACTACCCATTCTTGCGTTTTCTTGCATATGTAAAGACGCGCAATGCGTTGACCCGCTCAATTCAAGGCCAAGGTATAACCCACCCCTCGCACGGCAATAAGCGGCAGTTCTTCACCCGCTTTTTTTGTCACTTTCTGCCGCAAACGATGGATCAGCATTTCCAGCCGCGCCGGATCGAAGCCAGGAATGACGCCGGCAATTTCGTCGATCAGTACGCCGCGCGCGGTCGGTTCCGGCGAGGAAGTCGCCAGCCGATTGAGCAACAGCCGCTCGGGCAGCGATAGCGCGACGATTGCGCCGTTCGGCGCAACCAACCGCCACCCGCCTGCTTCCAGATGCCAGCCGGTGGCAGCAAGCTCGTAAGAAGCTGCATTGCTTACGCGCCGGCTCAAACTGTGCAGCGAAGCGGCCAGCACTTCCACATCGATCGGCTTGGTGAGATAGACATCGGCGCCTTCGATGAGCCCGCGCACGCGATGCGCCGTGGAATCCAGTCCGGACAGCACCACGATGCCCATGTCGGACAGCGCGCGCAGTTGACCGATAATCTTGAACCCATCCTCGTCCGGCAGTGCAATATCCAGCACGATCAGCCGGAAACGCTCGACCACGATCGAGCGGTAAAGCTCCGCTGCGCTACCCACGCCCACCGCGTTGAAACCAAATGCCTTCAGCCCGGGCACCAGAATGTCGTTCCGCAACTGCGCATCGTCTTCCACGACAAGCACGTTGCCCTTTACGCTTTCAATCATGCCTTTCCCCTGCTCCATCCGCCGTATCGGCGGTGGTTTCCGCAGCGGTTCCAGTTTCCGCTGCGCGTTCCACGCGTATGTCACGCATTGCAGGTTACGTCGTGGTTGTCTGTAAAGTCCATGTGCATCCTTACACAGGGTGCGGATGAGACATTTCGCATCGGCCAATCAAGCCCAGCCTCAAGGTGGCCTGGTGACACGATGCGGCTGCCATCATGCACATGCCGAGTACGGCCGCGTATGCGTCCATGCCGTTCCCGCTGGGATCGGCTATCTTCACTGGTTGTCACGAGAGTCCCCGCTCATGTCATCGACCTCATCGGCTACGGCCACCCGCCGCCGCTTCCGCCCGCTTTGCGCCTTCCTCGCCTGGTTGCGCAACGTGCCGATCGACAATCCGGTGGACCGCCGCAATGCGCCGATGGTGCAGATACTGCTGCTGCTCATGTGCGTGGGCGTGCCGGTGCTGTCGCTGCCGCGATGGATCACGGTCGCGCGTGGCGCCGAGCCGATCGACTACCTGGTCGAGGTGATCAACGCGGCAACCATCTTCATGGTCTACCTCAACCTGTGGCTGCTGCGCCGTGGATTTTTCAAGCGTTCGGTCGAGCTGTTTCTTTCCATGTCGCTGGTGCTGATGGCCGTGTCCTACTGGCATACCGGGCTCGACGCGGAAGTGCATTCGCAGGTGACCCAGGCTTTCCCGCTGGTGTTGGGTGGCATGCTGCTCGGGCGCCGCACGCTGTGGTTGATCGTCTTGGCGATGCAGATCATCTTCGGCATCGGCACGATGGTCGACGCATCGAGGGATGTACCCGGCATGCATGGCGAGGAATCCCATTGGATTACCTTCATCCGCAGCGGCATCGGTTTCCTGGTCATCGCCGTCATTCTGGATCGCGCGGTATCGGCACTGCGCGAAACGCTCGATCTCGCCCATCACCACGGCGAGGCGCTGGAACGCACGCAGCAGGCGCTGCAGCAGGAGATTCTGGAAAAGGAACGCTCGCAAGCCATGCTGGTGCAATCACAGAAGATCGAGGCCGTCGGCCGCGTCTCCAGCGGACTGGCGCACGACTTCAACAATATCCTCGGCGTAATCATGGGCTATGCCAGCAAGCCCGATGCCTTTGAGCGCCACGAGGTGGCCCTGGATTCGCTGGAAGGCATCAAGCTGGCCGCACAACGCGGCGCCATTGCGATAAGGCGAATCCTCGGGCTGGGACGCAAACAGCTCAGCACACCCGAAGCCTTCGATGTGCGTGTCGCCATCGCGGACATGCAGCCATTGATCCAGCAGATCTTCGGCCAGCGCATCGCGCTGGTCGCCGACCTGTCGGATCAGCCCTTGCCGGTGCACTTGGATCGCGCAGAATTCGAGCTGGCCATGCTCAATATCATCGGCAACGCGCGCGATGCCATGCCGCACGGCGGCACTTTCACGTTGAAGGCTGTGCCCGACAGCGAGCACGTCGACCTGCAATTCGCCGACACCGGCCAGGGCATGTCGCCCGAGGCGCGCGAGCATCTGTTCGAGCCGTTCTTCACCACCAAATCCGCGGGGCTCGGCTCGGGCCTCGGACTCGCCGCGGTCAAGCACTTCGTCGACAAAGCACGTGGAAGCATCCGCGTAGAAAGTGCGGAAAACGTTGGCACCACCGTACACATACGCTTGCCGGCGGGAGCGGGATTCCACGTTCCGTCGCCCACGCATTCCGTAACAGGCTTGCGTGTGCTGCTGGTGGAAGACGATGAAGCACTGCGCACCCTGCTCGCTGACGCGCTGCGTTCCGCAGGCGCCGAAGTGATGGCGAGCGGAAGCGGCCAGGATGCGTTGCACTTGGCGGAAACTGCCAAAGCCATCGACGTGCTCGTCTGCGATTTTCATCTTCCCGACGCCGATACATGTGACACGCTCAAACAGATCGGCACGCTGCATCCGACGATGCGCTGCGTGGTAATCACGACGGATGAAACGTTGGTGTCGTTGAAGGAACTGGGCTCAAAAGTGAAGTTACTGGGCAAGCCGTTCGAGCCGGTGAAGCTGGTGGAAGTAGTGGCTGCTGTAGGGTGCTCTGAGTAACTCGCATAGGTGTTCAAAGTAGCGCGAGACATTTGCTCCCTCCCTTGCTTGCAGCCTGATTAGCGTCGAATCTCAGCCACACCTCGCCGTCACCCCAGCGAAAGCTGGGATGACGAGCAATAAGCACGGTGAGCTGAGATTCACTCGACGCTAACCAGGCTGCAAGGAGGAGGAGAAACCACTCAGGAAGCTGCATGCAATTCTTCGTCATCACGAGAAACAGAAAAGCACTTCTGCTATTTGCTGCACGTCTCGCCTTTTCAGCTCTCACTTCCGCGACACATAAGCACTATCCCCCACATACCACCGCCACGGATAATCCGCCGCCTTCGTAAGGCCGATGCGCGTGGTCTGTACCGGCTGCTCCGGCGGTGGCATTCCGTCATCCGCAATCGCGTATGCATCACCGCGCACCAGATCGATACCATTCTGCAGTTTCGTAATGCTCATCGCCTGTGTAAGGCAAGCCGGTCCGTTGCATAGCTGCCGATCGTTTTTCGCCACCGGACGAGCCGCATACATCAAGTCGAGACCCGCGATCGGCTGTAGCGCGCGAATCAGAACCGCGTTGCCTGCACCTTGCGGTCCGCACACGGTATTGCAGCACCAGTGCATGCCATAGGTGAAATACACATACATATGCCCGAGCGCACCGAACATCACTTCGTTACGCGGCGTCTTGCCGCGATACGAATGCGCGGCAGGATCGTCCGCGCCGTGATATGCCTCCACTTCCACGATACGGCCGGCGCGGCCATCGTGGCACAGCAGCACTTTGTTCAACAGCTCGGGAGCGACGATGAGAGGATCGCGGTTATAGAACGAGCGTGGGAGCGAACGGGGCTTCTTTTGCTTCTTCGCGGTAGCCATGGCCGAATGGTAAGGCATCGCGCCATCCACGCCGAGGTGTTTCAGAATAAAATGGCTCTCCTTGCTCGCACCGATCTGTCATGCCCCTGCCCACTTCCTACGGCAATCTCCTCGATCAGCTGCGCCACGAATCCCCGCTGGTTCAATGCATCACCAATTACGTGGCGATGAACTTCGCAGCCAACACGCTGCTCGCCTCCGGCGCATCCCCCGCGATGGTGCATGCGCCGGAGGAAGCGGGCGAATTCGCGAACATCGCAAGCGCCGTCACCATCAACATCGGCACACTCTCATCGCACTGGCTGGAAGGCATGCGTGCCGCGGCCAGCGCTGCCAATGAAAGCGGCAAGCCGTGGGTGCTCGATCCGGTGGCGCATTTCGCTACCGCGTTTCGCCGCAAGGCGGTGGAAGAGCTGCTTGCGCTGCGGCCCGCGGTGATTCGCGGCAATGCGTCGGAGATCATGGCGTTGGCCGGGGATACCAGTTCGGGGCGCGGTGTGGATAGCGGTGATAGCGTCGAACGCGCGGAGGTGTCGGCGATGGTGCTGGCGCGGCGCACGCATGCTGTGATCGCCGTGACGGGAGAAATCGACTTCGTCACCGATGGACAGGATGGTGTGCGCATCGCGGGCGGGTCGGCGCTGATGCCCAAGGTAACCGCAATGGGCTGTGCCCTTACCTGCTTGGTCGGTGCCTTCGTGGCGGTGACACCGGATTCACCCCTGGCCGCCACCGTCAGCGCACTGGCTTGCTTCAGCGTGGCAGGATCGCAGGCCGCGCAACAGGCGTCGGGTCCCGGTTCGTTCGCATGGCAATTCATCGATGCGCTGGCCCGCCTCGATGGAAACACGTTGCAGGCGCAGGCACAGGTCACCAACGCATGAAAAAGCCGTTCGATCTTTCGCTCTACCTGGTGCTGGATCCCGACCTTTGCCAGCAACATTCGATGGTGGAAACCGCGCGCGAAGCCGTCGCAGGTGGCGCCACGATGGTTCAGGTTCGGCACAAACGCGCTTCAACGACCGAGCGCATCGCCTTGGCGCGCAGCGTAAAAGAAGCGCTGCGCAATACGCCTGCACTGGTCGTGATGAACGACGATATCGAGGCAGCCATCGAAGCCGGTGTGGATGCACTGCACATCGGCCAGCGCGATATGCCTGCCGCGTCGGCGCGTGCACGCATCGGGCTCAACATGCTGCTCGGCCTGTCGGTGAATTCGGAAAGCGCGGCGCAGGCGGTTGATCCGGCGCTGGTCGATTACGTGGGCGTCGGTCCCGTGTTCGCCACGCCTACGAAGACCGATCACGAACAGCCGATCGGCTTCGCCGGCCTGACCCGAATCGTGGCCGCTTGCCCCGTTCCCGCCGTCGCCATCGGCGGCCTGAAACAGCAACACGTCAGCGACGTATTGGCGACGGGTGCGAGCGGCATCGCCGTGGTGTCCGCCATTTGTGGAACACCCGATCCTCAACAGGCGTCGAGAGAACTATGGGAGCGCATCCTGGCCAGTCGACCGGGTTGATGGGAAACGGTCAGACCGAGCTTTCGCCGAGCCGATAGCTTTGTTCGCCGGGTACGCTCCCCGTTGCATTGCGCATGAGCGCCTTCACGCCGAGCCAGCACAGCGGCAGCGTTATGACGAACCATAGCAAGGCCGCCACCAGCGCGAGGCTAGTTACTGTCGCGGCATTTTCCGTAGCACTAGTAGCTCTATAGGAAACGACGGCCGCGGCAACGAAGGCCACGGCAAGCAATGAAACGATGTTGACGATCGCTGTCAGGAAGCTGGCAAGCAAGGCGCGCGACACACGTGCCGATGACATCGATGCAGGCCATGCGAGCAGCGCCGCGAGCCATATCGGCAGCACGAGCGCAACGGACGCCAGGTAAATCCACGGCGATATCGACCAAAGATAGAGACCATACACGCTGGCAGCGGCAAGTGCGGAAGGCAGCGCCAGCTGCACGATCATCAAATGCCACGTCCATACCAGCAGTGCGAAGATCAGCAAGCTCCGCCAGCGCATCTCACCTGACGATATCGAGCGCCCTCGCACAAGAGAATATGCCAGCCACAACGGCAGCATGATCGCGATGAGCGTAACGACGCGGGTAACGAACAGTCCCGCCATAACCAGGACTTGTATGCCAGCAAAGCCTGCGTGCGCCATGGCCGCCTTCTGCGCATACAGCCAGCCATAATTCAAGGCGATCGAAAGCACGGCATAGACGACCGCCACGCCCACGACGGCGTACCAGGGCAGATCGACCCGCCGCCGCTCCATCAGCCACTGCGCATAGCCTAGGCCGATCGCAGCGGAAAACACCATGGCCACCCATTGGCCGCCAAGCACGACATACATCATGTTCACCGCCGAGGCACTGTCCGCCACAAAGCTGGGCATGTGCTGCATGCGGTAGATGCTGAGGGCATCAAGAACCAGGTTGACTAGGATGATGGCCAGGGCCACGAAATAAGGGAACGATGAAGCCTTTGCCTTGGCGAAATGCATGAAGATCCTTGTATCCGTTGCATGGGGAGCCAGTACCACTCCTTGACCGCGGCGACTGTATCGTGCGGCGACCCGCTCTTATAAAGGGATGGCCGCCGGCTCGTCCAGACCCTGGCCTCTACTGACAAGTAGGTCACGGAGAAACAGGCCGTTTCGGGTGAATTCGTCGTGAAACCCCCTGACAGCCAACTGCCAATATGCGATAAATGGCTCGCCGGGAAGTCAGGCGCCGAGGAGGGGCCCCTCCTCAACATGGATGACCGATGCCCGACCGAGTCGCCTTTATAGGCGGCTCGTTTTGTTTTAGGGCGGTCCCTTTTTCGCGCTGCTAGTGAATGTAGGTTTGCGGCGGGCGAAGCCGAACCCCAACATTTCGCCAGCGAGTGCATCGCGAAATGCGAAACATCGCGCAAACGTTGGGGTTCGGCTTCGCCTCACCGCCAACCTACGCACTAAGAAATATCTCCGCGAGATTGGCCCCTCACCCCAACCCTCTCCCCAGAGGGGAGAGGGAGCAAAACTAAAACACCGTCGGCGGCAAGGTCTGCGACGGCGGCGTTCGCACCAATCCCAGCAAATCCTCGCTCAACATCGACGCATGCGTCGCAAACAATCCATGCGATCCGCCTTCATACGGCCGAAAAATGCATCCCGGCAACAAATCCGCCGTGCGCCTACCATTCGAAGCAAACGGCGCAATGTGATCTTCCGTTCCGTGGATCACGAGCGAAGACAGATTGATCGCCGCCGCCATGTCGCCGGTGAAATCTGTTTCTGCAAACGCGCGAACGCAGGAAAGCATGGCGATGCGCGAAGCCGGCTCGGCCAGCGATTTGATCCACTCTACAGTGGCATGACCGACACCCGAACCATCGAACACTTGCGCGACGAACTGCTCGATGAAGGCGAAGCGGTCGGCGCGAATGCGCGTGTAGACGTCGTCGAGCCTCGCGTCGTCGGCGCCTTCGGGGTTGTCCTTGCTCCGAATGATGGAAGGCGTTACCGCGCTCACCAGGGCGAAGCGGGTGACGCGCTGACCAAGGTGGCGTCCCATGTAGCGCACGACTTCGCCCGCACCCATCGAATAACCGACCAGGGTCACGTCGTGCAGATCGAGCGCATCGAGCAGGGCTTTCAAATCATCGACGAAACGGTTGAAGTTGTAACCGTCGGCGGGCTTGGAGGATTTACCGAAGCCGCGACGATCGTAGGTGATCACCCGGCAGCCGCCGGTGGCCAGCGCGAAAGCCTGTTCTTCCCACATCGCATGATCGAACGGCCAGCCATGCAGCAGCACGACGGGTGGCCCGTAGCCGACGTCTTCGTAGAACAGTTCGATCGACCGACCCAGGCTGTCCGTTTCTACCTGCAGCATGCTCATGGGAATCTCCTGTTTTCCTGATGGAACCTAACGTCGCAACCATGAAGGAGGCGTCGCCGCAAGAACTTCGCAACATTTCCTGCACGGCGGATTCACTTGCTCGAAGTCCTCGTCACCGGCTTGGTTTCCTGTTGCGTAAACAGATAACTGGCGTGCGGATTAGCCAGTTCGATGCCGATCTCACGGAAGCGGCGCACGATGCGTCGATTGAGTTCGCGCTGCACGCCCCAGCGTCCAATGTCCTTGCATTGCATCTGGCCGGCGAGGGTGACTTTGGACCCATCCATCGCATCCACACCCCAGATATCCAGATCCTTGAGAATGAGATCCCGGAAAGCCGGATCGTTGCGCAGATCCTTGCCGATCCTCGCTAACTCCTCCATCGCGCGGTCCACATCTACGCCGTAAGCAATGTTCACACTCATGGATGCATTGCCCACGCCGCGGTTGATGTTGTTTACCGTGGTCACCGAGCTGAAGGGAATGATGTAAAGCGAACCGTCACCGCCGCGTAGCCGCACCGTGCGCACGGAAAGGTATTCCACCGTGCCGGAAACGCCGGCCACAGTGACCCAGTCGCCTACCTGCATCGCGTTTTCCATCAGCAAAAAGATGCCGGTGATGAAATCCTGCACCAGTTTCTGCGAGCCGAAACCCAGCGCCACGCCGACGATGCTGGCGCTGGCCAGCAGCGGCGTGGTGTTGATGCCGATTTCGTTCAAGGCGGTAAGCCCCACCACCAGCACCACGCCGATCAACAGACCGGTGCGCATCATCGGCAGCAGCGTGCGCAGGCGCGCTGCACGCATCAGGTCGCCGTGCTCGGTCCATAGCGCGATGCGGCGTTCGATGCTGTAACTCGCTGCCTCCCACACGGAAATGGCAATAATGGTCGCCACCAGGATCGTCAGCGAAGCGGAAGTCAGGCTGCGACCGATCGCGCCATTCTCGAACCATCCGATCGCATCCAGCCCCCAGGCCTGGAACAGCGCGATGATGGTGAACAGCGCGATGAAGAACGACACCAATCCGCTGATAACCGGGTAATAGCGATGCGCGAGCCGGCTGCGTGCGTCGCTGGCCGCCGCACCGTCGGCATCGCGATGGCGGAACGCGCGCCCAAGCGCACCCTGCACCAGAATGGTGGCGATCCGTGCCGCGATCAGGATGCCCGCCGAAAGCCCGATGAAGTGAATGAGCTTGGGAAAACCATCTTCCACGCCGAGCGCCCACACTACCCACGCGCCCATGACGAAAGTCACCGCGAACAATGCCCATACGCGTGCGAGCCAATTGCGAGCGGCAGCCACTGCGCCGCTCGCGCCGGGCGTCGCCGCGATGGCGTGCGCCACCGGTCTGCGCAATCGCAGGATAAGAATCGCCGCCGCGACATGCACGAATAGCGAAACGAGCTTGATGAAGGCCATGCGGCTTGCTGCGCCACCGCCCAGCGCTTCCAACGCATCGCCGATGGCGATGCCGAACGCTGCGACGATCACGATGCTGCGCATCCAGATCAGCACGGTTTTCGTCGTCTGATGACTCACGCGCAGCACGCACAGGCCCGGCCCTTCCGGCGACACCAATAGCCGCAACACGGCCATAGTGATGCGCGTGCTGATGTAGGCGTCGATGAAGCTGCTGGCCACCGCGTGCACCCGTTCGTCGTCGCTACCGATTCCGCGCAGCACAAGACCGGAGACGACAAAGAACACGACCAGTGGAAGAAGATTAAGCAACAACGCGCCGAACGCAAATAGCAGATGGTGCAAGGTGCTCACGTATCGCGCCGGCTTCGCATGGTTCGACGTCTTGCCCGGTTTGCCAGGAGACACGCTGCCTGGACTCGCACTCGCCGACTGCGGACCGCTAGCCGTGTTCTGCTCGCCTACGCGCACGGGCTCCACCCGATCGACGCCGTCTTCGTTGGTGTGCATCAGCGCCACGTCGCTGGACAGCGGTTGCACGCCCGCCATCGTCTTGGCCTGCTCGGCCTGCCGCGCTTCCGATACCTGCGCTGCCTGCGCTTCGCGACGGGCGGCGGTGTATTCACGCGCCTCGTGGTGCCGATCGCGCTCATCCACTGCGTTCGCCTTGGCGACCAGTGCCCGCAAGGGGCGCTTGAGCAGAAAATGCAGCAGCCATTCGAACAGCATCCCCACCGCAAACATGCCGGCGAGCGCACCTGCTGTCTGCAGCAGCAGCTGGCGATCAACGACGTTGGCGATGTTTCCGCCGGAACGCGCGAACAGCGCGAGCAAGGCCAGCAGCGAGCGATGCGCCTCATCCAACTGTTGCCCTAGCCCATCGACCCACTGACTGATCTGCCGCAAGCTGCGGGCGATGAGGCCATTGGCCTGCAGTGGAACGATGGCAGTTGGCTTGGCGGCGGCCTGGGATGCGGATGCGCTCTTGGATGGCGCTGTTGCTGCGGTGGTCTTGCTCGATGGATCAGGCGGATTTGTGTTGCCCGCGGCGGCCTGGACGTATGGCGCGTTGGCGCTGGACGATGACGTGGATGGCTCTGTGGCGAAGGCCGACGTGATACATGTCCAGGCAAGCAAACCGATGACGAGTGCTTGCAAGGTTTTATTGCTGGCGTTCCATCTTGCTGGGGCGTCATTCTCGCGAAAGCGGGAAATCATCTTAGCTTTCAGCCTCAGAACAACATGGATCCCCGCTTTCGCGGGAATAACGTCCAGGAAAAAATGACGCTTCACGGAAATGGTGGGAATACCTTCCAACAGACGAAGGGCAACCGCCTTACCGTGCACTCTCTACTGTAAAGCTCGCGTGCACGAAAAGTTGTTCACGCATTTATGCACTGTGCGCAGTGGAAATTGCGCGTGCGCGATCGCCGCCATTCGTCTCGCGATCTTCACTTTGCCACATCGCTAGCTGTACGCGAGTTTGATCCTTCGCGCCCTAACCTCAAGCATAAGCACTGCAATTATCGGCGAATCGTCGCCTTGCAGACATTTCATGAGAACCGATGCGATGACTATCGCAAGACCCGTACACAGGACTTATTCGCCACGTCGGCACCAAAAACGTGAAATTATCCCCGGCGTACATCGGCGCAGACCCGAACCACCGGCCACCGGCACGCGCAACGACCACGTCGGCGGCAAGGTGCTGTTCGTCACCACCGAAATGACCGATTTCATCAAAGCCGGCGGCCTGGGCGATGTTTCCGCCGCTCTACCCCGCGCACTGGCCAACTACCACGACGTACGCGTGCTGCTGCCGGCCTATACGAAAGTGCTGGCCAACGCCGGCGACCGCATGCGCGTGGTTGGTAGAACGCCCGCCTTTCACAAATTGCCCGCTTGCGAGATCGGTGAGATCCAGACTGAGGACGGGCTAACCGTGCTCGTGCTGATCAACGCCGAGCTGTACGAGCGCGAAGGCTCGCCCTATACGGATGCGCACGGTCACGAGTGGCACGACAACGACATCCGCTTTGCCACGCTTTCCCACGCGGCCGCTGATATCGCGCTCGGCCGCGCACATGTGAACTGGCGCCCCGACCTGCTGCATCTGAACGACTGGCCGTGCGCGCTGACGGCGCATTACCTGGACGGCGAAAGCGCCGGCGTGCCGACCGTGCTGACCATTCACAACTTGGCTTACCAAGGCGTGTTCCCGCCTTCGTCGGCCAACAGCATCGGCATGTCGCGCAGGCGCACCGAGCACGAGCCTCGCGGGCGCATTTCGTTCCTGCATGAAGGCGTCGCCAAAGCCACTTATCTCACCACCGTCAGCGAAAGCTACGCCAAGCAGATCATCGAGCCCGTCCATGGTTGCGGCCTGGATGCGTTGCTGCGTAAGCGTTCGCTGGAAGGTCGCCTGATCGGCATCGTCAATGGCATCGATCCGAGTTGGGATCCACAGCATGATCCGGCGCTGATCACTCCGTTCACCATCGGTCAGTGGGACAGGCGAAGGGAGAACACGCGACATCTACGCGAAGAAATGGGCCTGCGCGAGCAGAACGGTCCGCTATTCGCGGTGATCTCGCGCATGGTGCAGCAGAAAGGTGTTGACCTGATCTGCGAAGCGGCACCGCAAATCATCGCCGCTGGCGGTCAGCTTGCTCTGATCGGTCGCGGCGATCCGGCTATCGAACGTACCATCGCGCGTCTACCTCGCCGTTTCCACGGCCGCGTCGCCGCGCATATCGGGTTCGAGGAAGGCTTGGCGCGGCGCATGTTCGCGGGCGCGGATTTCCTGCTGATGCCATCTCGCTACGAGCCGTGCGGCCTCAGCCAGATGTACGCACAAACATGTGGCTGCCTGCCGATCGCCCATGCCACCGGCGGCTTGATGGACACCATCGAGGATGGCATCACCGGCCTGCTGTTCCGCGACGCAACCGTATCCGAACTGCGCCGCTGCCTGCAGCGTGCCTTCCGTATCTTTGCGGAGCCTTTGCTGCTCAACGCCATGCGCGGCGCGGCGATGCTCGAAAAACGCGGCTGGGACGGGCCGGGCCGGCAGTATGCGGCTCTGTATCGCCGCATGTTGCCGCAGAAGGCCGCCGCGTGAGGAGCGATAGCGATACTGCTGTGGCGCCTGCGACACGCCTTTCCGCATACTTTCCCGTAGAGGTTCTGCATGCCCTGGACCGGGGGCGCTGCGGCGAACCGTTCGAATGGCTTGGTCCGCATCGGCATGGCGATCACTGGTACGTAGCCACTGTCGCGCACGGCGCCGCAGCGGTGGAAGTGATCTGCCCACCCGACGGCGACGTGTGGCCGGCACAGCGACTGGCCGAAGGCGTTTTCGCGGCCTCGCTACCGCATCGGCCGGACGATTATCGTCTGCGCATCGAGTGGCCGACCGGCAAGAAAATCATCAACGACCCCTATGCCTTCGGCACCCTGCTCACCGAAGGTACGCTGCACGCGTTTCGCGCTGGCGAACTGAGCCATCCGGGCGACATTCTTGGTGCGCACGTGGTGCATCTCAATAACGTAAGCGGGGTGCATTTTTCGGTGTGGGCACCGAATGCGCGACGCGTTTCGGTAGTCGGCGATTTCAACGAATGGGACGGCCGTCGCCACGTAATGCGCCGGCACGATCATGAAGGGTTGTGGGAGATTTTCATTCCCGGCCTGAAAGCGGGCGCGCTCTACAAATTCGAACTGCTCGACCACAACGGGCACCTGTTGCCGCTGAAAGCGGACCCATTCGCACGACGGGCCGAGCTGCCGCCCGCCACCGCGTCCGTGGTGGCGGCGCCGTTGTCGGTGAATTGGCATGATGCATCGTGGATGGCGCATCGCGCGTCAGTCGATCATCAACGCCTGCCGATTTCCATCTACGAAGTGCACGTCACTTCCTGGCAATGGGATGAACACGGACTGCCGTTCGATTGGAACGCGCTCGCCACGCGGCTGATTCCCTACGTGCAGGCGCAGGGCTTTACGCATATCGAACTGCTGCCGATCAGCGAATATCCGTTCGGCGGATCATGGGGTTATCAGCCTATTGCCATGTACGCGCCCACTGCGCGCATGGGTAGCCCGGATGCGTTCGCTCGCTTCGTCGATTCCTGCCACGTAGCCGGCATCGGCGTGATCATCGACTGGGTAAGCGCGCACTTTCCTTCCGACGAGCATGGGCTGCGCGATTTCGACGGCACCAAGCTCTACGAGCACAGCGATCCGCGCGAAGGCGTGCACCAAGACTGGGACACGCTGATCTACAACTACGGCCGCCATGAAGTGCGCCAGTACCTGCTCGGCAGCGCCGTGCACTGGATGCGCCACTTTCACGTGGATGGCCTGCGCGTAGATGCAGTGGCCAGCATGCTGTATCGCGACTACAGTCGTTCCGAAGGCGAATGGATACCGAACAAGCACGGCGGGCGCGAAAATCTCGAAGCCATTGCCTTCCTGCAGGCGCTCAACACCACCGTGGCGCGCGAACAATCGGGCGTGCTGGTGATCGCGGAAGAATCCACCGCATGGCCCGGCGTCACGCGCAACGCAGCGGAAGGCGGCCTGGGCTTCAGCTACAAGTGGAACATGGGCTGGATGCACGACAGCCTGGGTTACATGCAGCGCGATCCGCTCTATCGCCGCCATCACCATCACGACCTTACCTTCGGCCTGGCCTACGCCTATTCGGAAGCCTTCGTGCTGCCGCTCTCGCATGACGAAGTCGTGCACGGCAAGGGCTCGCTGATCGCGCGCATGCCGGGCGACCGCTGGCAGAAGTTCGCCAACCTGCGCGCGTACTTCGGCTTCATGTGGACGCACCCTGGCAAGAAGCTACTGTTCATGGGCGGCGAATTCGCGCAACACCGCGAATGGCATCACGACCGGTCGCTGGACTGGCACCTGCTGGAAGATCCAATGCATCGCGGTATGCATAAGCTCGTGGGCGATCTCAATCAACTGCTGGTGCACGAGCCGGCGCTGCATCGCTGCGACTGTGAACCGGAAGGTTTCCAATGGGTGGTCGGTGACGATACCCATGCATCGGTGTACGCGTATCTTCGTTACGGCGGTGAAGGCGTGGCGCCAATTCTCGTCGTGTGCAATTTCACGCCGGAGGTTCGCCGCGGCTATCGCGTCGGCGTACCCGAAGGCGGCGCATGGCGCGAAGTGTGCAACACCGACAGCAGGCATTACGGCGGCTCCAACCTCGGCAATAGCGGCCAGGTGCATGCCGATGAACTCGGCTGCCGCGGGCAACCTTATTCGTTGAATTTGCTATTGCCGCCGTTGGCGACGTTGATACTTCGGCCGGACAGGAGCGAGGGATGAGTCTTCATATTTCCGTGCCGTCATTCCCGCGAAAGCGGGAATCCATTTTCGCTCCCCGGCAAGAGCAAAATGGATTCCCGCTTTCGCGGGAATGACGGCACGGAGAAACAAACATCACTAAAAAAACACACACCTCCGCCCACAAGGAAGTATCAAAAGCCATGAACCTCGCGGTGCGATTCGTATGTCCGTAAACCCTGCCTCCACTCAATCGCCCGCCACGTCATGCCATAACTGCACGTATGGCGCGCAAGTCCTCGACGACGGCACCACCCGCTTCCGCCTGTGGGCGCCCGGTGCCGATCGCGTCGAACTTGTCATCGATGACATCGCCTTCCCGATGGAGCGCGACGCGGAAGGTAATCACACGCTCGCCATTGAGGTCGATCCGGATACACGTTACGTGTACCGCATCGGTGATCGCCAGGTGCCGGATCCCGCTTCGCGCGCGCAGCCCGGCGGCGTGCTTGGCGCAAGCACGGTGGTCGACCCGTGCGACTATGTGTGGAAGTGCAACGATTGGCGTGGCGCACCGTGGCATACCGCCGTGATCTGCGAAGTGCACGTTGGCGCGCTGGGTGGTTTCGATACCTTGTGCCAAGCATTGCCACGCCTGGCGGCCTGCGGTTTCACTGCGATCGAGCTGATGCCGATCGCCTCATTCCAGGGCGACCGCAACTGGGGTTACGACGGCGTGCTGCCGTATGCGCCTGATGCATCCTACGGCAGTGTCAACGTGCTGAAGACGATGATCGACGAAGCGCACCGGCTTGGCTTAGCGGTGATCCTCGACGTGGTCTACAACCACTTCGGACCGGTCGGCAACGAGTTGCCGAACTACGCACCGGAATTCTTCTGCGCCGACGTGCACACGCCCTGGGGTGCGGCGATCGATTTCCGCCGACCGCAGGTGGCGCGCTACTTCATCGATAACGCACTGATGTGGATCAACGAATACCGCATCGACGGTCTGCGCCTGGATGCAGTGCACACCATCCAGCCGCAGACCTTCCTGGAAGAACTCGGCGCCGCCGTCCGGCATGCCTGCCTGCCGCGCGGGCGCCAGGTGTGGTTGATCCTGGAAAACGAGAACAATGCCGCCCATCTGCTGCGCGGCGATTACACCGCACAGTGGAACGACGACGCGCACAATGTGCTGCACGTGTTGCTTACCAGCGAGCACGAAGGCTATTACGCTGACTTTGCCAAGCAACCCACCGAGGATCTGGCCAAGGCGCTGGCCGAAGGTTTCGTGTTCCAGGGCCAGCACGATCGCCGCGGCCTTTTGCGCGGCGAGCCAAGCCAGGATCTTCGTCCTACTTCCTTCGTGCTGTTCCTGCAGAACCATGACCAGATCGGCAATCGCCCGCTGGGTGAACGGCTGACGTGCCTGGCGAACGAAGCGGACTTGCGCGCGGCGATGGTGCTGGTGGCGCTCAGCCCGATGATTCCGCTGTTCTTCATGGGCGAGGAATGGGGTTGCCGCACGCCGTTCTATTACTTCACCGATTACGAGGGCGAACTCGCCCAGAAAGTGCGCGAAGGCCGGCGCGAGGAGTTCTCGCACTTTTCGGGCTTCACCGATCCCGAGCGACGCGAACGCATTCCCGATCCGAATGCGCTCGACACATATACGGCCTCCATTCCGCGCATGGAAGACAGCGAGCTGGTGCTGGAGTGGAAGCGTTGGTTTGCTGAGCTACTGCAGTTGCGTCAGCGATTTTTGTGTCCGCGTCTGGAAGGCTGCTGCGCGCTGGATTGCGAAGTACTCGCCGAGAAAGCCGTGTATGCACGCTGGCGTCTGGGTGACGGTCGCCATTGGGAAATCGCGCTGAATCTGTCGAACCAGGACGTATCGCTCCCTCGCGATCCGGCCACCCGGGTGATCTGGATCGAACCCCAGGATGCGATGGATGCGCTCGACCGCGGCGTCCTGCAGTCACATACCGCTGTCGTACTGGTGAGGGAATTGAAAGGTGAGCGACTTCTCGCTTGAAACACTTGCACGCGCCGCCGGCATTTCGGTCCAATGGACAGATGCCTACGGACAGGCACGATCGTTGTCCGACGATGCACTGCACGGCCTGCTCGACACGATGAAACTGCCTGCGCATGACGCGGCCAGTCGCCAGACAAGTCTGCGGCTGATCGAGGAACGCGATCACGCGCGGCCATCGCTCGTCACCGTTGATGTCGGCGATGCATTTGATCTGCCCTCGTTCGCACGCGGCGCGACATCCATCACGGCATACGATGAAGAAGGTCGTGCGCAGACGCTGCCGCTGCTCGGCGACGGCCAATGCCAGGCGCCCGCCCACTACGGCTATTACCAGCTCGACATCGGCAACCAACCGCTGATGCTGGCAGTGGCGCCGCAGCGCTGCTTCAGCGTGGGCGACTGTTTGGAACTGCAGACGCTTCGCGCGTGGGGACTTAGCGCGCAGGTGTATTCCCTGCGCCATCCGAACGACGGTGGCGTGGGCGACAGTCGCGCGGTAGCCGAACTCACCGCAACGATAGGCCGCGCCGGTGGCGATGCACTGGCGCTGAGTCCGCTGCATGCGATAAGCCCAGTCGCCGGCCACTACAGCCCGTACTCACCCTCGCACCGAGGGTTTCTCAATTGGCTGCATGCCGATCCCGCACAGATTCTCGGCGCACCCGCGCTGGACGCAGCTATCCATCGAAGCGGCATCGCGTCCACCGGGCAGCACGCGCAGCAAGGCAAGCTGGTGGACTGGCCGGTGGTATACGCCTTGCGACGTAACCTGTTTCGCATACTGCACCAGCAGTTTGCGCAGGCGCCGCAGGGTTTGCGTAACGACCTGGAACGGTTCATCGCCGAGGGTGGCGATGCGCTGAGCCGTCATGCACGGCTGGCAGCACGCCAGTCGCAAGCGGTGATGCGTGGAGAATCTACGTCGTGGAAAACATGGCAGGAGAATTGGCACAACGAAGCCACCGCGAACGCTTTCGCGCAGAGCCATCCGACGGCGGTGGATTTCGAAATCTTCCTGCAATGGCTGGCCGCGCGCTGTTGGGAAAAAACCTGCCGAGTTGCGCGGGATGCAGGACAGCGCATCGGCCTGATCTGGGATCTCGCCGTCGGCTTCGAAGCAGGCGGTGGCGAAGCCTGGGCCTGGCGCGAGCATGTGCTGGAAGGACTGGAGCTGGGCGCGCCGCCCGATGCATTCAATCCCACCGGGCAAAGCTGGGGCATCACTTCTTATTCACCGTGGGGACTGAAGGCAAGCGGCTTCCGTCCCTTCATCGAACTGCTGCGCGCGAACATGGCGCGCGGCGGCGGCATCCGCATCGATCACATCATCGGCTTCCAGCACCTGTGGGTGTTACCGAAAGGCAGACCCTCCACCGAAGGCGGCTACGTTCACCAGCCGCTGCAGGATCTGTTGCGGCTCACGGCGCTGGAGTCGTGGCGTCAGCAGTGCATTGTGATCGGCGAAGACTTGGGCACGGTGCCGGAAGGCCTGCGCGACGTGCTGGCTGCGCGCGGCGTGCTCGGCATTGATGTGCTGCTTTTTACGCGTGACAAGAACGGCGATTTTCTTGCGCCCGGACAGTGGCGGAAGAATGCGGTGGCGATGACGACGACGCACGATTTGCCGCCGTTGATGGGATGGCGGGAAGGATTGGACATTGAGCAGCTTGCGAAGGCGCATGGGTGGGATGATGGAAAACTGCAACAAAGCATGCAGGCGCGTAAGAAGGATGTCGCACGTCTGGATGAAGCCCTCACCATTGCCTCACCGTCATTCCGGCGAAGGCCGGAATCCAGTTTAAATACGCGTCCGGAGGACACCAAATCAGTTTTGAGTGCTTCGCACGACGTATCAGGACTGGATTCCGGCCTTCGCCGGAATGACGGTGAGGCAATCCAGGCCGCTACGCAGACATGTAACAGCTACGTTGAATACCTCATCCAAACCCCCTCCCCCCTGATCCTCATCCCCCTCGAAGACGCCCTCGCTCGCAAGGAACAACCCAACCTTCCCGGCACCGTAGACAGCCACCCCAACTGGCAACACCGCCTGCCGGACGACGCCATCGATCAACTGCAACCTTTGCTGCAGTCCATCGGCACCTCCCTAAAGGAGGCCATGCCGGCATGACTGAATTGCGCGCCACCGTACGCCTGCAGCTCAACCACGAGTTCGATTTCCTTGCGGCGGCCGAACATGTGCCCTACTTCGCAGCGCTCGGCTTGAGTCATGCCTACCTTTCGCCGATCGCAATGGCAAGACCCGGTTCGATGCACGGCTACGACGTGATCAATCCGATGATCGTGAATCCCGAATTGGGCGGCGAGCCGGCGCTCTCCAAGTTCGTGCAGACGCTGCACACGCACGGCATGGGTGCGATTTTGGACATCGTGCCCAACCATATGGCCGCAAACGTCGCCAATCCCTGGTGGAATGATGTGTTGGCGATGGGGCGCGCAAGCCGCTATGCGCACTACTTCGACATCGACTGGCATGCGCCGCACACGGAAGGCAAGTTGTGGCTGCCGATACTTGCCGTGCCGCTGGAACAAGCGCTCGCAGGCGCCGAGCTGCGGCTGGAACGCCACGTAGGCGGCACCACCATCGCGTTGGGCGTGGCGGGCACGAAGTTGCCGATTTCCGAACAGGGCCTGCGCCTGCTGTTCGATCTTGCCGGCCGGGTGTTGCCGCGTTTCAGGGCTTCCGCCGATGCCATGGATGCACTGCGGCTCGCGATCCAGGACGAAAGCACCCGCGAGCAGATCGATCACGCGATCGCGCAGTTGCATACCGACAAGGCAATGATGCGCCGCTTCCTTAATTTGCAGCACTACCGACTCGCCTGGTGGCGTAGCGCCAGCCAAGTGGTCAACTATCGCCGCTTCTTCGATATCGATTCGCTGGTAGCGCTGGCGGTGGAGCGCGACGACGTGTTCGACGCGGTGCATGCGCTGCCCTTGCGCCTGATCCGCGAGGGGCTGATCGATGGTTTGCGCATCGATCATGTCGATGGTCTCACCCAGCCGCGCGATTACCTGCGCAAGCTGCGCCTGCGGGTGGATCGCGCTGCCCGCGTCGATCCGCGCCAGATGGCCCGGCGCATCACGCTGCACGTGGAAAAAATCCTCGCTCATGACGAGGTGCTGCACGAGGGCTGGCCGGTGGATGGCACCACCGGTTACGACTTCATGAATCAAGTCGTCGCGCTACAGCACGACGATCAAGGCCACGCGGAATTGGCCTCGGCCTGGGCATCGCTGAGCGGACGCTCGAAACATTTCGGCGAGGAAGAACACGAAGCGCGGCGAAGCATGCTGGCATCGAGCCTGGCCACGGATCTTGCTCGCTGTGTGCGTGCCTTCGAACGCTACATGACGGATACGCCGGAAAGCGGCGATCTCACACCGTTGGCGCTGCAGCAGGCGCTGACGGAAATCCTGGAACAAATGCCCGTATACCGCACTTACCTCAGCACCGGCACCCCCAGCAACGAAGACCGCCGCACGCTGGAGCACGTGTTCGAGCGCGCGATGAAGGACGGCGATCCCGATCGCGTCGCGTTTCGCGCGTACCTACGGCAATACCTGCTGGAAACCAAGGCGCGTTGGCTGAGCACGCTGTCGCAGCGGCGCCATCTGCAGATCGCTCGGCGCCTGTTCGAACAGCTCGCCACCACGCTTAACGCCAAGGCGGTGGAAGACACGGCTTTCTATCGCTACGGAGTGCTGCTTTCGCGCAACGAGGTGGGCAGCGATCCGCGCGTCTTCGCGATCACCCCACGGCGCTTTCATACCATCATGCAGCAGCGTGCCACCGCCTGGCCGCGCGCGCTGCTCGCCACCGCCACGCACGATCACAAGCGCGGCGAAGACGTGCGCGCCAGGCTCGCGGTGGTGAGCGAACGTGCGCGATGGTTCGTCGACCAGGCAAGCCGCTGGCTGGCCGAACTCGATCGCCCGAACCGCCCTTCCCATGGCGCGATGTGGATGCTGCTGCAGACTGTGCTGTCTGCATGGCCGCTGGGCATGTCGTGCGATGACGACGAAGCATTGCGCCTTTTTTCCGATCGCGTCGAGCAATGGTTCTTGAAAGCAGAACGCGAAGCGAAACTCCAAACGCGCTGGACCACGCCCAATCCCACCTACGAAGAAGCCTGCAAAACCACCGTGCGCGACATTCTGCTCTCGCCACGTTATGACGCACTACGTCACAGCATTCACGACGCGGCACGCAGCCTCGATGCGCCAGGTGCATTAAATGGCTTGGCCGCAGTCACGCTGCGCCTCACTGTCCCCGGCGTGCCCGACCTGTATCAAGGCACGGAATACTGGGATCAGTCGCTGGTGGATCCGGACAACCGCCGCCCGGTGGACTACACCGTGCGCGCGACCACGTTCGACGGCAATCAACTGCCCGATGAACTACTCGCCGACTATCGCACCGGCGTGATCAAGCAACAGGTGATCCATCGCCTGCTGCGCGTACGCCGGCGCCGACCCGAATTGTTCGCACGCGCCGGCTACGATCCGCTGGAAGTGACCGGTTGGCGGCGCGAACACGTGGTGGCATTCATCCGCCGCTACGAGCGGCATCAACTGCTGGTGGCCGTGCCACGACTGTGTGCGGCGGGCATGGCGACCAACGATCGTCCCATGGTGGACAGGGATTTCTGGGGCGACACCGCCGTGGCTTGCCCCAACGATGACGGCGCCTGCACCTTCACTGATTTATTTACTCACCGTACGCATCAGGGCGGCACACAAGGTCTGCCCGCGCGGATGCTCTTCGCCGAATGGCCAGTGGCCGTGCTGATAGCCGAGTCCTAGAAGATCCGGTCAAACCTTTGGAGATTGATCTGAGCATTCCGACCATGAAAGCGACACGCTCTTCCGCCGAGCGGCATGCTCGCATCAGCGAGATCGCCCACAGCATCTGGGAATCGGAAGGCCGCCCTTCTGGCCAGGAAGTCCGTCATTGGCTGATGGCGGAAAAGCTGGTGCTGGCGGAGGAGCGGCATGCTTTGCAGCAGCAGAAGAAGATGGGTAAGCAGAATAGGTAACCGGTATTTGCACATCTTGGATGTCATACATGGTCTTGCCTCACCGTCATTCCGGCGAAGGCCGGAATCCAGTTTCAGTACGACGTGCGAAGCACTCAAAATAAAAATCAGATGTTGTGTCCTTTGGACGCATATTTGAACTGGATTCCGGCCTTCGCCGGAATGACGACCGGGCGATTTTGATAGTTGCGTAAATATTTAAATCAGGCCGAAAAAAGATGAACGTCATAACCAAACCCTCGCGACAGCGTCACGGCGCGGAGACGACAGCCCACAGCGCCAGCCTGCGCGAAGGCCTGCCCTTTCCGCTTGGCGCCACCTGGGACGGGCTTGGCGTCAACTTCGCGCTGTTCTCCGCTCACGCCACCATGGTGGAGCTTTGCCTGTTCGACGAAGAAGGCAATGAAACCGAGCGCATTCGGCTGCCCGAATACACCGACGAGATATGGCACGGTTATCTGCCCGATGCGCGCCCCGGACAGCTCTACGGTTACCGCGTACATGGCCCGTATGAACCCGAAGCCGGCCATCGCTTCAATCCCAACAAGCTGCTGCTCGATCCCTACGCTAAGCAGATTATCGGTGAACTGACCTGGCACGACGCCTTGTTCGGCTACACCATCGGGCATCCCGATTGCGATCTCAGTTTCGACGAACGCGACAGCGCACCGTACATGCCCAAGTCGCGCGTCATCGATCCGGCCTTCACCTGGGGCAGGCACTACTGGCCAGGCGTGCCATGGGACACGACGATCGTCTATGAGACTCACGTGCGCGGCTATACCATGCTGCATCCGCATGTGCCTGAAGAATTACGAGGAACGTTTGCCGGCCTCGCGCATCAGCCCGTGGTCGACTACATCCGCTCGCTGGGCGTCACCTCAGTGGAACTGATGCCGATACACGCCTTCGTCGACGACAAGCAACTGCTCAGCGTGGGACTGCGTAACTACTGGGGCTACAACACCATCGGCTTCTTCGCGCCGCATCCGCGCTATATGGCTGCCTCCACGGTGGCGGAATTCAAAGAAATGGTGGCGCACCTGCACGACGCCGGCCTGGAAGTGATCCTGGACGTGGTCTACAACCACACCGCCGAAGGCAATCATCTTGGCCCCACGCTTTCCCTGCGCGGCATCGACAACGCCACCTATTACCGGCTTGCGGATGACCGCCGCCATTACGTCAACGACACCGGCACCGGCAACACGCTGGACTTAAGTCACCCGCGCGTGCTGCAGATGGTGATGGATTCGCTGCGCTACTGGGCCACCGAAATGCGTGTGGACGGTTTCCGCTTCGATCTGGCCACCATTCTCGGACGCGAATTGCACGGCTTCGACCAGGGCGGCGGCTTTCTCGACGCTTGCCGACAGGATCCGGTGCTCGGCCGCGTGAAGCTGATCGCCGAACCCTGGGACATCGGCCCCGGCGGCTACCAGGCCGGCAAATTCTCGCCCGGCTGGGCGGAATGGAACGACCGCTTCCGCGACGCTACGCGCGCGTTTTGGCGCGGCGACGAAGGCGCGCTGGCCGATTTCGCCACACGCCTCACCGGCTCGGCCGATCTGTTCGATCAGCGCGGGCGTCGCCCGAACGCGTCGATCAACTTCGTCACCGCGCACGACGGCTTCACCCTCAACGATCTGGTCAGTTACAACACCAAGCACAACGAAGCCAACCGCGAAAACAACCGCGACGGCACCGACAACAATCTCAGCTGGAACCACGGCGAAGAAGGGTTTACCGACAATCCGGATATCCTCGCCCTGCGCCAACGCCAGATGCGCAACATGCTCGCTACACTGCTGCTCTCGCAGGGCACGCCGATGCTGCTGGCCGGCGACGAATTCGCTCGCACGCAAGGTGGCAACAACAACGCCTACTGCCAGGACAACAACGTCACCTGGCTCGACTGGCTCGCCGCGAGCGAGCAGCGCGCGCTTACCGACTTCGTCCGCCGCCTCACCCGCTTGCGTCGCGACTATCCACTACTGCGCCGCAGCCGCTTCCTGCGCGGCCTGGTGGACGAAGAATCGGGCGTCCGCGACGTTACCTGGCTCACCCACGATGGTCGCGAATTCACCGAGGAGCAATGGCACAACCCCAACGAGCGCAGCCTCGCCATGCTGCTCGACGGCCGCGCCAAACCCACCGGCCTCAAACGCCCCGGCGCCGACACTACGTTGCTGCTATTGATCAACGGCCAATTCGAGGACGTGGATTTTGTTCTGCCGCAGGTATCCGGCAAGATGGAATGGCGATTGCTGGTGAGCACGGTGCATCAGGCGTCTAACGTGAGCGAAGGGCACGTGAGTTTGATGGCGCGATCATTGGCACTGTATCGGGCTCGGCCAGTGAAGGGGTGATGATCGCGTTACTAGCAACCTACGCGCTAAACCACAAGGCCATCACCGGTCTCAACGAAGACGAACTCTTCACGCACGCTGCCACGATCGCGGATGGCGTCGCTGATCATGCCCAATAAAATGTGAAACCCATCCTGACGATGTGTCTGCACGGCGTTGAGTTAGCTGATGCCATAGTCGCACCATCCCATCCATGCGCACGGTTTGCCGGTGTAGCTTAGGTATGCAATGTCGCTGATCGTGCTCATCGCTCTGCTGATCGTCCCGTTAGGTGCGCTGCCGACCTGGCTGTACAACCGAACGTTGGGCTATTACCCGCTCGGCGACGGGCGTGGCACGCGTGATCGCTATCGTGTTGTTGTTGCTTGGCAATATCTAAACAGCAATGGCTGCGCTCCATGCAGCCATTTTTGTAGCAGAGAAAGAAGTAAGAAGAATTAAATAATGAACGCCGACCTATTCCAGCAACATCATGCGGAAGACATCACTACCGGCAGTAAAGCTCATGCCGCGGCCAACTGATCTTATGGCGTTGCGCCGGCTCTCCATCGCGGCTGTGCTGCAACGAACCGTTCGCGCGCTGGTCGAAGCACCGGCGATGCGTCGCGTTTCTGCCGCCTCGCGCGGGGATCGCCGGAAGTTTCTGGTTGGGCTTCGCGCACGCTGGCGGATGGCGCTGGTGCCCACCAAGCGCACGGGCAGTGACGTGGTCGCGCGCAACCGCTTTGAGCGTGAAGTGCAGAATCGCCTCGGCGTTCTGCCCAATTTCTTCACCTCGACATCGGCTGCACCCGCGCTTGCCTCGCAACTTTGGGCGCAGGCCAAAGCCGCCTATCTCGACAATCCGCTGCCTTCGCTGTTCAAGGAACGCCTGTTTGTGCATCTGTCGCGCTTTTGCGAAGTGCGTTACTGCATTGTACGCCACGCCGGTTTTCTGCTCGGCAAGGGCTATCCGGCTGGCAACGCCCGCGTCACGCCGGAAACCATCGAACAGATCGTCATTCTTCTGAGTCGTCCGGTACCCAATGCCGCGCAGCTGGAAGCCGTGTTCACGCGGTTGGAAGGCTACTTGGAACCTGCCGAGATTCCCGCTCCACGTAGCAAGGCCGAAGAAGATCTGTTCGACGCGCTTACGGTGATGTTCGTGGTTCCCTCGCGCTCGGCGCAGGCACGCACGGCAGTGCGGCAAGCGGTGGGCGACGGTCCGTTCGAATACGTCGTCGCCCTGCTCGCCTTCATACGCATGGCGCATTACTGGACGGAAACGCATCCGGAACTCGCCTATGAAACGGACATGATCATGCTGATGGCACAGCATCATGATCTTGCGCGACGCCTGCTGGATACGTCCGATGCCGAATGGGCGCATGCGGGTGATGCCTTGCGCGAAGCGCTCACCGGTCAGCTACAGGTGCTCAACACCGAACTGCAGCACCGCACACGCAACCTGCTCAGCGTGATCCAGGTGGTGTTCGATCGCACCATGACCAAGCACACCACACTGGACAGTTTTGCCCCGGTGTTCGTATCGCGCCTGGATGCGATCAGTCGCGTGCAGACGTATCTGTCACGCCTGGTGCAGGGCGAAAAGGTCACGTTCGACGGTCTGCTTCGCACGGAGCTTGCGGCGCACGCGGCATCCTTGCAGCAAATCACCCTGGACGGCCCGCCCGGCGTGCGCCTGCGCTCTTCCACCTTGCAGACGTTTGCGCTGGCCATCCACGAACTGGTAGTCAACGCAGTGAAGTACGGTGCACTCGCCAATCCCAACGCGCACCTGCTGGTGCGCTGGGAAGTGGAAGACGGCGATGACCAGCCGCCACTGCTGCACGTGCATTGGGAGGAAACCGGCGTGCATCTCGCCGATATCGACGGCAACATCCCGCAATCCGGCTATGGCCGCGAACTGATCGAGCGCGCACTGCCCTACCAGCTGAAGGCAAAAACGTGCTACGAGATGATGCCAGAAGGTGTGCGCTGTTCGATCTCAGTGCCAGTGTTGATGTGAAGCACTTTACGTGTCTTGCCCAAATCTTTAGTCATCGCGCGCTGATTGCACCCTCACCCCCGCCCCTCTCCCGAAAGGAGAGGGGCTTGCGCACTTCCAAGCAGATGATTACGCCATTCGCATTCTCAGCGCTGCGACGCGGAAGCAACCTCCCGACCGTGACGACCCAGCAGTGCTCACGGACATGTTCTTGTCTGGTTGTACACGCCACCTAAGCAAGGCCGCGTGTAAATAAAGTTTTTTGTGTGGGGAAAATAGCTCATGACTTCCAGCCAGTTGAGCGGAAAATCGGTCCTGATGGTGGAGGACGAATACCTGATTGCCGACGCGCTCTGCTCGGCCTTTGAAATGGAAGACGTCCACGTGGTAGGTCCGTTTCCGAACGTTGCCGCCGCCATGGAGGCCCTGGATAAGGGCGCCACAGCGGATGCGGCGGTGCTGGACGTCAATTTGAACGGCGAACGCGTGTTTCCGCTGGCCGATCGCCTGATGGCTGACAACGTGCCGATCGTGCTGACCACCGGCTACGACGGAGACGCCATTCCGCGCAACTACGCGCACCTGCAGCGACTGCAGAAACCGGTGCACTTGCACGAGCTGTTCGGCTGCCTCAACGGGCTGCTTGCCAAAAGTGTCACGTAATTTGCGACTCGATGCATGATAGCCATTCGCTCCCGCCGCAGGCGCCCCCCGGATATGGACGCCTGCGGCTACCGCTTATGCGATCAGCCATGCACGCTATGCAGGGAATGCTTCCAAGCGACTCATTTCGTCATGACCCGATCGCACGGATTCGTGCGCACGCTGGGCGACGGCAAGCGATCTTGTTCAACGCACCGGATGAAGATGCGGCGACAACGGCATGCGCGCGATATTGCTGAGCGGCAGTGTCACACGGTCTTCACGGTTCAACGCCTGGATTTCCATGATCAGCCTGGCATTGCGCTCGATCAGTCGATGGTTCTGCGCCAACAACTGTCCGCAAAGACGCTCCAGGTGTCGCAAGCGCTGTTCGGATGCGTCGTAAGTGGATGTCATAGTTTTTCGCCTCCCTTGCTTGATGCCGATGAATATCCAACTTTTCGGGTGAAGCGAGCGTCTGTGTTTTCGTGCCGCCGAAACAGACTTGCGTGCCTGGAACATGTGAGGTGTGTTACGTCAGCGACACGGCGGGAGCGTTCACTCCCTCTTTTCCGCACATTCACGCCCTCCGCAGGCCCGAGGTTGAACACTCTGTACACCCGCAAATCGCGCAACGAGTGCTTCTATGTCCGATCACGACAAAACCAACGCCTCTCCTCGAGGTTTTGCCGCCATGGATGAACGCCGGCGCCGTGAAGTGGCCAGCCTCGGCGGCCGCATCGCCCACGCGAGAGGTCGCGCCCATTGCTTCACGCCCGAAGAAGCGCGCAAGGCCGGCCAGAAAGGCGGTAGTCAGATCAGTCGCAACCGCAAGCACATGGCTGAGCTTGGCCGCCGTGGCAGCGTGCACGAAGAACCGAAACCCTCCGAAGAAGCATGGACCTGACGCAAACCACGTTATTGACCGGCATTCTTGCCCTTGTCGCGCTGGTGATCTACTACCAACTGAAAGCCGGTGCCAATCACCCCGCTCGTATCCACGGCAGCATAAGCAAGGACGATCGGCGCTTTTTGCGCCAGGCTGTCACCGTCTCCGCCGCTGAAGTCACGTTGAGCCAGCTGGCACTGAAAACATCTGCTGCCGCGCCGGTGCAATACATGGCCAAGCGCATCGTGGACGACCAGACCCAAGTGAACCGCAAATTGGCGAGCCTGGCGTGGCGCTACCGCGTGAACGTGTCGGCCGAGCCCGGCCCCGAAGCCAAACAGCAAGCGCGACAACTGCGCTCGCTGCACGGCAGCGCGTTCGACCAGGCGTACGACGAAGTGATCGTGCAGGATCACCGCAAAGCCATCGACCTGTTTAGCGCGGCGGCGCACAGCACGAACGCCGAAATACGACGGCTCGCCGAAACGACGCTGCCGACGCTGGATCTGCATCTGAAGATGGCAGAGGAACTGGACCCGCGCGTTACGGCTTCGGCGCCGCCGTTGCCGCCGATGTAAGGCTACTTCGCCATTCGTTCCAAATAAGCGCGTCATTGACCAGCTTCACTGCTGTAAAGCGTCTCGGCGAAGGTGCACTGTTGTCCTAGGAAAAAGAGAGGTTAGAAAAATCTTCCCGCATGCGGCAGCGCTTTTTGCGGGCGAACGTCTTTGTGCATGGGTGAATTGGCCAGCCTGCGCAGCAGAAAAAAGTGCCACGCAGGGAACATGAACGAACTCTTCCACACGAATACCAGGCGGGCAGCCTGAACAGCTTCAGCTACGTGAAGGCCACCTTAAGCATTCACCCTGAAATCGGCCCTTCTACTCGCTTGTTTCACGCCACCATTACGCCATTACCATCATCTTGAACGGACGGTAACGGGTCAAAGGGGGCTCTGGCGCCGACAGGGTACGGAAGCAGTCGAGGTGTGCCGTTGCAGTAGATCATCGAAGGACGGCTACACCCGACTACGCCAGGCATGTGTTGCGCGCGTTTCGATGGCACGAGTTCGCGCAACGACCATGTCATACATGGTGGTCCGTTGCCGATGCATGAGTAAAAACGCAGTGCTTCGTTGATTCATGACGACACTGCATTGACCGCCCGGCCACACATGCTTGAGCCATGCCATGCCGCTAGCTTTACGCCATGACAGTCCACCTCATTTGCTACCTGCCGACCACGCGGTTTTTATATTGGATCGCCGTGGCCATGTCATTGCCGTTCACGAGGGCGAAGCGCTGTTCGGCAACCGCCGCTCCCATGACCTGATCGGCCAGCATTACGCCAGCGTGTATCTAGGCGATCGCGATGACGCGTTACTGCGTGCCGCCTTGCATGCACACAGTGCCGAGCCGGCGCGCGTGGAAGCCTGGCTGTCCGAGAGCCGCGACCGGCGCATTCGAGTTGAGGTTTCCATGCAGGCGCTGAAAGGCGGAGACGGAAGCGTCTACGGCTTCGCCATGTTCGTGCGCGATACGCATCTGTACAAGCGCTTGCAAACCCGCCTGCGTGAAAACGAACGCCGCTTCCGCCTGTTCGTACACGACGTCACCGACTATGCCATCTGCATGCTCGATTTCGACGGCGTCGTGCTGGACTGGAACCTGGGTGCGCAACGCATGACCAGTTATGCGGCACAGGCCGTTGTAGGTCAACCGATCGCCATCTTCTTCGACGAACAGCAACCCGCGGACGATCTTCCCGCGCAACTCTTGCGAACGGCCGGCCAAAGCGGTCGCGCGAACATCGGATGCGATCTTAAGCGCGCCGACGGCGAATGCTTTCCGGCGGAGGTGATCATTGAAGCAGTGCATGAAGGCGACGGCTCCCTGCTCGGCTTCGCCCTGATCATTCACGACCAAACCCAGCAACAACTTTCTGAGCGACGCCTGCACGAAGCGCGCGAGCAGATCGTGCATGCGCAGAAGATTGAAGCCATCGGCCATCTCACCGGGGGCATCGCGCACGATTTCAACAATGCCCTGCAAGGCATCATCAGTTCGCTAGAACTGGCATCACTCTCCCTGGATCGCCACCACCTTGCGCAGGCCAAGCGACACGTGATGGTGTCGCTGGATGCAGCCCTGCGTGCTGGCCGGCTCACCCAGCGCCTGCTTTCGCTGTCGCGGCGGCAAGGCTCTTCCAGCCAGCGCACCAGCGTGGCCAAGGTGCTCAACTCGATGCGCGAACTGCTCGACCGCACCCTGGGTGACGATATCGTGCTGGAGGTGTCGTTTCCCGATGAGCTGCCGCCGCTCGCCTGCGATAGCGCCCAACTGGAAAGCGCGCTGGTGAACCTGGCTGTCAACGCACGCGACGCCATGGCCGGGCACGGGCGCCTCAGCATGAGTTGCCGCGTGTGCAGCCCCGATGACAGCAGCGTGCAGGTGACGCTGGACGCTGCGCACAGCGCCTACATCGAAATCACCGTCGCCGACGATGGCCCCGGGATGAGCGAGGAAACGCGCAAACGCGCGTTCGAACCGTTCTTCACCACCAAGCCGGAAGGTCGCGGCACCGGGCTAGGCCTGTCGATGGTGTTCGGATTCGTCACGCAATACGGCGGCGCGGTGGACATCCGCAGCATGCAGGGCGCCGGAACCTCGGTGTTGCTGTATCTGCCGTGCGACGAAGCAGTGCTGGAAACTGCGCCGCCGAAAGATACCAAGCCCGCGCCCAACCTGTGCGGCTTTCGCATTCTGGTGGTGGAAGACAACGAAACCATCCGGCATTCCGTGGCGGCGCGGTTGCGGCAGCTTGGTTGTGAAGTGTCCGAGGCGGCGTCGGGTGACGAGGCGCTGTCGATACTCGCCGGCAGCCCCTCATGGGATCTGCTGCTGTCGGACATCGACCTGCCAGCGATGGACGGTTACGAACTGTGCTGCAAGGCACGCGAGCAATTCCCCAAACTGCGCGTGATCCTGATGACGGGCTACGCTGATTCGAAATGGCTGGATTCCGATGAGCTGGATGGCGCTACGGAAGCCTTGATCAAGCCGTTTGATATGGGGGATCTGCTGGCCAAGGCGCAATTGTTGTTGCTGCCGGCGGATTGATTCGGATGTTTATAACGCCATCTCGTAATTGACTTGCGTGCAGCTTCCTGAGTGGTCCCTCCCTTTGCTTGCAGGGGGAGGTCAGGAGGGGGTGAACCCCTGCGGGAAAGTCTGAGGCAAGTATTCACCCCACCCCACCTTCTCCTGCTTGCAGGAGAAGAAGATCAAGGATGTTCCCCTGCAAGCAGGGGAGGGAGCAAATGTTTCTCGCACCTTACCCCGCCCTTCTCCCCGAGGCCGCCCCAACATTCACAGGCCCCGCCACAAACGCCCGCAAATCATCCACCAGCTGCTGATACCGATGATCATGCGTATCGCGATTGATCGAGCGCAGCACCGATGACGGATGCCAAGTGGCCATCGCGTCGATGCCGCCGGGCAGTTTGAACCAGCGCCCGTGACTCATGGTGAGCTGGAACGTGGTGCCGAAAAACGCCTGTGCCGCCATCACGCCCAACGCCAGAATCCGCTGCGGGCGCACTTCACGCAGCTCAGCCGCAAGCCACTCCCGGCAGATGGCTTGCTCCGCCGCGTTGGCGCGCTTGTGCAAGGGGTGTTTGCCGCGCAGCTCGTATTTGAAATGCTTGACAGCGTTGGTGAGATACACCTCGCGGCGTTCGAGCCCGCTTTCCTTCAACGCACGGTCCAGCAGCGCGCCCGCGGGTCCAACGAAGGGCTCGCCTGCTGTGTCTTCCTGCAAGCCGGGCTGTTCGCCCACCAGCATCAGCGTGGCGTGCGCGGGACCCTTGCCGAAAACCGTCTGCGTCGCGTGCTTCCAGAGCGGACAATCGTGGCAGCGCGATGCCAACTCGCGCAGTTCCTTCAACGTGCCGGAAGGTGGCGGCAAGGTTGGGGGGCGGGCTAACGGGAACTCCCACGCCGGTCGACTTTGCGGCATCTCGGTCATCCTCGCGCTGCCTTCGCGAAGCTTGCGATACCGCTTATCGAAATGATGTGCAGATTCAGTCAACAATCACATCCATAAACCATTCATGATGAACGCGCATGGTGAATTCGCGTACGCTGTGCCTGACCGCACGCGTCACCGTTGCGGATGTTGCGATCCTTTCGTGCGATCGGCCGATGTGCGGCTGCGCATGCCGCCCTTCTTGCCCAGCTCAGCGTACCCTTCGCGCCCCAGCTCCTGCCTGCGGGCTTCGCCGCCCTGCTTGCCGAGTGCCGAATAGCCTTCCGAACCGAGTTCCTCTTTGCGTGCGGCGCCACCTTTCTTGCCGAGTTCCGAGTAGCCTTTCGGCCCCAGCTGCTCCTTGCGTGCCTCGCCGCCTTTTCGGCCGGCCTCGCGCACGCTCATGGCGCCCCTATCCGGGTTACGCTGTTTCCTGCTCATGCCTTTACCTCTTGCTTGCACTGCTCTGGCGAAATCGTGCTGTCTAGCAACTGTGCATAGAGGGGAACATGCCATCGCTTGTGTGATGCTTGCGTGCTTCTTGCGCGCGATGTGCGCAGGAAATTTGTCGCGCATCACATAACGTTGCATCAAACACTCATGCGACAACGCGCGCAGCAAGCGAACGTGTGTGTGCTTGCTTCTACGCTAAAAACGCGGTCTTCCACGCATATGAACGGCCAAGCCAACATTACATTCGGCTAGCTTCCGATTCACTCTCCCGCCACTCCGGTGCGCAGTAGCTTTTGCCGATGAGACAACGAACGGAGTGACTCATGACAAGAAAATCCAGCGAAGCAAAGAAATCACGCCCACACCCGGGCCATCACCGCATGATGGCGCAGGACCGCACCGTGGCCAGCACCACGGTGGATTCACGCGACATCAGCCTCGGCTTCGGCCCTCGCAGCGTCGATCCCGATCGACGCACCGAGCGCCTGAGTTATCGCGACCCGGGGGAACCGTCGCAGGGCCCGTTGCGCTTCGACGAAACCAATTACAGCGTGGAGCGTCTCACGCTGCCCGAAGGCGGTTACAACGAATACGCCGACGAAGTCTCCACTTACCACGACGAGGAAGGCATGCCACACATGCACTACGACCCGGCGGGAGACGGTGCATGGCAGAACCCTCAATACAGCGGCTCTACGGAGAGCGACCTGCTGGCGGACCTACCGCCGAACGACATCAGCTCGGCCTACGAGCCCGACGACCCCGACCTCGGCTTCCGTCTCACTGCGGAAGACCTCGAGACCTCACCGGACCGCTATGTTGACCGCAACGCCGAAAAAATCCCAGGCTTTGGCCATCACGTTGCGCAGCACGGGAACCGCACGGATGAGCGCATTCGCGAGGAAATCTACGAAGCGCTAGACGGCCGCGCAGACATCGAAGCACCCGACATCTCGCTGCACGTACGCAACGGCTTGGTCACCATTGAGGGCGAAGTTGCCGATGCCATGCTGAGACATCGCGTCGAGCAATGCGTGGACGGCGTCGAGGGCGTGAAAGGTATCAACAACCGGCTGCATTTGGCGGCGGCGCAACCGCGTCGGCCGTGGAGTGATGCGTGATTTCGAGGCGGTCTTGATCGATAAGGCAGCCTCGGAAACCGCGCGCATGCGTGCCTCTTGTCATTCGCGCGAAAGCGCATTGTTGTCGGGGGAAAATTTTGCCCGATTTGCGAAAATGCCTAAATGTTCGTCGTCCCGGCGAGGCCGGGACCCAGCGACTTGGATGTCAGTCAACGTCACTGGACCCCGGCTTTCGCCGGGGCGACGAATCGGTGTAGTTGAAATTAAACGAGAAAATTCAGCGATCGGGCGATATGCGGTTCGCGCATCAAAACTTCTGCGAATAACGCAGATACACGAACCGTCCATAGTCGTACGAGGCGTTGTACGAATAAGCGCTATCGCTACCCGATGAACCGTAGAAATACGGTCCCACGCGATTGAAGATGTTGTTCACACCCAGCGCAATGACGCCGCCCCAAGGTGACTTCCAGTGCACCTGTGCGTCGTTGAACGTCACCGACGGAATCTGCGTCATCGGCGAGACACCGACGCCCGGCTGGTAGTAATTCGGCAATGTGCATGCGAACGCCGAATACTGCGGGTTGTAGCAGGAATCCTTGAGCGGCGAGTAATAACGTAGCGTCCACTGCGCGCCGAAATTGTGGTAATCCCAGTTGATGGTGAAGTTGGAACGTAGGCGCCAGGAGGAACCGGTGCCGTTGACTGAGGTCACCGGCGTGCCGGAATACTGCTGATAATCGTTGCGCGTGTAGTACGTGGACTGGGAGGTCAGCTTGAACTCGCCGAACGAAAACTTCGGCAATGTGTACGACAGGTTCACGTCGTAGCCGGCGGCGCTCATGTAGCCCTGATTTTCCTCGCCCATGAACAGCCCGCTCACCTGATACTGGTCGGCGGCCGTGCGCTGGAACAAGCCGCAATCCTTGGCGATGGCAAGCGCGTAGCAGTTGTACAGCACCTCGTTCGGCGAGATGTACGAAATGACGTTGCGCACCTTGTAGCTGAACCAGTCGACCGAGGCGTTGAAGCCTGGCAAATAGCTTGGGCTGTAAACGAGTCCGAGCTGCGCGCTCTTGGACGTTTCCGGACGAAGCCTTGGATTTCCGCCCTGGGTGAACGGTGCGTACACCGGCGAGCCGCCCGGCGAAGTCACCAGCGCATTGGGTGCCTGCTCCTGCATGAATCCATTCGTGTACAGGCTTCCCAGGCCTGCCGCATTCAAGGCGTCCTGGCTCAGCGCAGGTTGTCCGCCGATGCCGTTGGCGCAATTCTTGGCGACCTTGGCGTTGTAGCGGGCCAAGCCATAGGTAACGTCGCACGGATCGACATAACCGGCATAAGTGGTCGTCACACCGCCATACAAGTCGCCCACGGTCGGCGCACGGAAACCGGAACCGTAGCTCGCGCGAACCAGCAAGTCGTCGATCGGCTTCCAGCTGATCTTGTATTGGTTGTTATGCGTGTTACCGAAGTTGGTGTAGTGCGAGAAGCGGCTGGCAACGTCCACGCTCAACGACTGCGCAAACGGCATATCCTTCAAGAGCGGCACGTTGACTTCGGCATAGGCTTCGTTCACACCATAACCGCCACTTGTCGGCTGACCGGCGAGGTTGGTGGTAAGGCCCTGCATCGAAGGCGTATCCGGTGTGTCGTAGCCCGAAACGGAGCGATGCGAGGCGCCCAAGGCCACGTTCACGCCGCCTGCCGGCAGCGTCAGCACTTCGCCGCTCACGTCGACCTGCGGACCTTTCTCCGAACTGCCGTAACGCTCATACGTGTCGACGGCGATGTATTTGAGCATGTCCGCGGTGTAACCGCCGGGACCGGCCAACGCGTTGAGCGGCACGCAGCCGGCAATGACATTGCCTGGCGTACCGCATTCCACCGTGCCGTTGGAAGCCATGAACGAAGGCCCCAGCGCGTTCGCCAGATGCGGCAGGTAGAAGTTGCCGGTGTCCATGATCGTGCCGGCGTAACGTGTGTCGTAGTAGTAGGCGTCCCAGCTGAACTGGTGCTCGCCCAGGTTGAAATAGCCTTCCAACCCTGCGCTGAAACGGAAGTTCTCAGATTTGTTGATGTTCAGGCGCGGCAGTTCCTGCACATAACGCTGGAAGGCCAGGTCAGTCGGCGTCTGCCCGTCCGCGTTGGTCGGGTTGTAGTAACTCTGCGCCGACAGCATCAAGTTGTTGTACTGCGGCTGCGCCAGAGAAACGAGACTGGAGGTAGAGAGCGGAAAACCGCCGAGTTCGCTGGTATTGCGGTCCTGGTTGAAGGCCGCGCTGAAATTGGCGGAGAGGTTGTCGGAGAGGTTGTACTGTCCCTGCAGGAACAGGTTCTTCATGTTCGTTGCGCTCTGCAACGACATCTGATTGCTATAGTTGTAGGTATCGCCTGCGTTGGTCACTCTTCCGTTGGACGCATAGGTGGGCTGCACCTGCAAGTGATAGTCGTTGATGTTGCGCGGATCGCCGCCCGCATTGAGCACGGAAACAGTACCGTCCGGGTTGTAGTACTCACCGCTGGCGCCCATGGTAGACAGGCCGTTCAACGGAAACTTGTCGGTCAGCGGATAGGCGCTGTAAGGACGACGGTTGGCGTCGATCGCATCCTGGTTCTGATACTGCGCCGAGAACAGGATCGAACCACGCGAACTGCTTTTGCCGAACGTCACACCGTACTGGCCCTGCGAACCATCGCCGTGCGGCATGAATTTGCCTTCATACGTGTCGATCTGGGCGCCGTTGAAATCCTTCTTGGTAATGATGTTGACCACGCCGCCGATCGCGTCCGAGCCATACACCGCCGACGCGCCGTCGGCCAATACGTCGATGTGGTCGATGATCGATACCGGAATGGTGTCGAGGTTGGCCATGCCCATGTACGACGTTCCCATGCGCTTACCGTCGATCAGGACCAGTGTGCGCGACGCGCCTAGTCCGCGCAGATCGATGGAACTGCCGCCAACGTCGGGACCGGCTTCGAAGGGTTCGGATTTGCTGACGTCCGGTGTGGAAGCCGCAGTGAGGTTCTGTAGAAACTGCCCCACCGTAGCGAACCCTTGGCGCTGGATATCCGAAGAGGTAATGGTTACGACGGGCTGCGCCTGTTCAATGTCCACACTGCGAATCAGCGAACCGGTAACCTTGATCACTTGCAGCGGTTTCTGTTGTACATCCGGTGCCGCGGATGCCTGATTTGCATCGGACGATGTCGTCTGCGCCAGTACGGTATCGGCATGCCCAAGCGTGCCTGCCAACGAACTGCAAATAAGCACGCACAGCCATTTACGCTGTTGATCTTTCATGAAACAAATCCCCTAGGACGTCGAAAAACTTGATTTTTCCCAGCAAAAAACCGCCTCGGCTGCTGAGGGCTCGCCAAGGGGAAAAAGTCGCGCTGTTTGAAATAAGTTAAGCGATTATGGCCAGTGACTCACTGTCCAAATTGGGCCAATGAAATGTCTTGGCCGGCCGATATGCAACAGCAAAAACATATCCGCAAATTAATGCGATGCCTGCCATAAACAGTGGCCTGATTGCACCAGAGCTTTGTCCTCTCCGGAGATGGTGATGGCTTACCGATAAATCCTAGAATTAAAGCTGCATACCAAGTTCTTCGGCGATTTGTCGAGTTGAAACGTAGCGATGGCACATATCTGCGTTTTCAATGTGTGGGGGCACAGGAGTGATATGCACGACGATTCTCGCGGTTAATCCATGCGGGCACGTTAATCCGGCCAATGGCGCCGGCGATCCATGGCATCGCCGGCGCTTTTTCTTTTCCAGAATTAACTTTTTACCTGATTAGCTGGTTCATCGCTGAGGCGCTTTACTCAGCAAGCTCATAAGGCAAATATTTTGGCTCCCACACGATCGCCCGAATACGCTCGTCGATAATCGCGTCATCACAACGCTCTGCCACGCCGTCCTCCTGCGCCTGTCGTGCAACGACCTTTGCCACAGCCATGGAAACATCGCGCAATTGATCTACCGGCGGTAGCAGTGTTGCTGTTTTGTCCTTCACTGTGGGCGACATGGCCGCCACTGCCTTGGCCGCGACCATGAACATGGCATCCGTCACGCGCCTCGCACCGGTCGCCAATACACCCAAACCAACGCCGGGGAAAACATAGGAGTTGTTGGTCTGATCAACATGGATGGCGCTGCCCTTCCACTGGACCGACGCGAATGGGCTTCCGGTGCCGATCAGCACGCGCCCTTCCGTCCACTCAACCAGTTGCTGCGGCGTGGCCTCGCTGCGCGAGGTCGGATTGGAAAGTGGAAAAATCACTGGACGCTCCACGTTCTGCGCCATCGCGCGCACCACCGGTTCCGTAAACGCACCGGCCTGCCCTGAAACACCGATCAATACAGTGGGCTTGGCACGCTGCATCACTTCGAGCAGCCCGATATGGTTCGATGCATCGCCCCACCCTGCCACGGTTTCGCGCGATTGCACGAACGGCGCCTGCGCCGACGTGACGCCTTCCATGCCCTCCACCAGCAACCCGTTACGGTCGACGAGATAGAACGCCTTACGTGCCTGCGCTTCGCTCAAGCCGGCATCCACCATGGCGCGCAGCAGCAAAGAAGAAATGCCGCAACCGGCCGAACCGGCGCCGAGCACGGCAATGCGCTGCTCCGTCAAACTGATGCCGGTGACGTTGATGGCGGCAAGCAAGGTGCCGGCGGCGATGGCCGCGGTGCCCTGGATGTCGTCGTTGAACGTGCACAGGCGATCGCGATATTTCTGCAGCAGGCGGCCTGCGTTCGTGCCCGCGAAATCTTCCCACTGCAGCAACACGTTCGGCCAACGCTCGATCACGGCGTTGACGAATTCCTCCACGAACTCGTCGTACTCGGTACCCACGATGCGCTCGTGCCGCCAGCCGATATAAAGCGGATTGGTCAGGCGCTCGCGATTATTGGTGCCCACGTCCAGCAGAATTGGCAGCGTGAGTTCGGGATGGATGCCGGCACAACCGGTGTACAGCGAGAGCTTGCCGATGGGAATGCCCATGCCGCCCGCGCCCTGGTCGCCGAGGCCCAGAATGCGCTCACCGTCGCTCACCACGATCACGCGCACGTGGTCGAAACGCGGATCGGCCAGGATCTCGCGCATGCGATGCTTGTTGGGATAGCTCAGAAACAATCCGCGTGGCTTGCGCCAGATCTCGCTGAAATGCTGACAGCCCTCCCCCACCGTCGGCGTGTAGACCAGCGGCAGCAGTTCTTCCAAGTGATGCACCAGCACGTGGTAGAACAGCGTTTCGTTGGTGTCCTGCAGATCGCGCAGAAACGCATAACGCTCGAAATCAGTGCTGAAGGCGCGCAGAATTTTCAACCGCCGATCGGCCTGCTCCTCGATGGTGCCGACATGCGGCGGCAGCAAGCCATGCAGGCGAAACACGTTGCGCTCGCGCTCGGTAAAGGCCATGCCCTTGTTCAACATGGGCTTGTTGACGAGGTCGTAGCCGGTGAGCTGGGTTTTGATGACCGTTTGCGCAGTCTCGGCGGATTTCTGCATATCGCATGCCTTTTTTATCACCTGCGCGAATTAGACCCGATATAGCGTTACAGGGGTGTCGGCGGCTGCAAAAAACCGGCACATACATGTGCCCGTTGCCTTACTTCTTCACCGCTGCCCTCGCATTTGCAATCGCTTGACGACGGCGAATCATGTGGACGCCCCTGTGGTTCACGGAACGATTGCAGACCTATAATCGACGCCGGGACGACACGCTGACGATCCAGGACGATATCGCCGGCGAAGCCGCCAAGGCGCTCAAGGCATCGATTCACTGAACCCGTTCATTCCATTGGCAGGGTTATCGAGCGACACGCTGACATACTTCTAACAAGCTTCCGTGTTGAATCGGCACACCCAAAAGGAGGAAGGATCATGAAGACGCACAAGAACGCAATGGCAACAACCGCGGCCATGGCCGCGACAGCCCTGGTGCTTGCCCTGGCCTGTGGCACGGCCACCGCGCAGGATCTCGGCAATCTCGGAGGAAAACTGGGCGGCGTGCTCGGCGGCAGCAGCGGTTCCATGAGCTCCGGCAGCATGGGCAACGTGGCCGGCTTGCTGCAGTACTGCGTCAAGAACAATTACTTGGGCGGCGACTCCGGCGCCTCCGGCCTGGCCGGCAAGCTGCTGGGCAAAACCCAGGGTGGATCCAGCAACACCGACTACCAAAGCGGCCTGGGCGGCATTCTCAAAGGCAGTAACGGCAAGACCACCAACCTCTCCGACGTCGGCGGCGGCAACAGCGACCTGAAATCGAAGATCACCACCAAGGCCTGTGACGTCGTGCTCAAACAAGGCAAGAGTTTCCTCGGCCACTGAACTGCATGCATCAGCCGCTCATCGCGCACCGCAAAGAAACGCACCGGCCTGCCGACCGGTGCGTTTTTCTTATTGACGGATTTCGGCCTCGACCAGATTCGCCAACAACAGCAAGGATTGCTGCCAACCCAGGTAGCACATTTCGGCCGGAATGGCCTCGGGCACGCCTGCCTGCTCCACGTTCAATTCCGTGCCGCATGCCACCGCACGCAATGAAATTGTCGTCTGAATCACCCCGGGCAGGTTCGGATCATCGAACGTGTCGGTGTAGCGAATGCGCTCATGCGGCACCAGCTCCAGGTACTCCCCACCAAACGCATGGTTTTCGCCCGTGGTGAAGTTGGTGAACGTCATCTTGTAGCGTCCACCTACCCTGGCGTCCAACTCATGGACCTTGCCGGTAAACCCGTTCGGCGGTAGCCACTTGGCCATGGCGTCCGCATCTAGAAAGGCGCGGTAGACGCGTTCGGGGGTAGAACGGAGTATGCGGTGAAGACGAATGGTATGGGGCATGGCTTGGTCTCGGTGGCAGAGGAAGGCCCTCTGATCTATATGACGAACGATATCGGAAGAAATCGACGCCCATCGCCATCGACAATACCGGTCAATCGGTCAGCTCGATCGCGTCGACTCGATCCGGATAAAAAGCCACGTAGTCCTTGATCGCAGCAACGGCGTCATATGGGTTTTCGTACGACCACACGGCGTTCGTCGCGCGGTCGCCACCGGCAGGAATGCTGTAATACGAACAGTCACCTTTGTATGGGCAGTAGGTGGCGTGATCGGTGCGTTCCAGCAACGTCATGTCAACGTCGGCGCGTGGAATATAGTGCACGGCTGGATAGTTCGCCTCCTGCAACGTAAGCGCGTGGCGAGTGTCAACCACGGTACGGCCACCTGCCTTCACCACGACACGCTGCGGATTGCGCGCGATGGTGATGGGATGGTCCGGACCAGGCTGTTTGACGGGGCGGGAAGAGAGGGTATCGGACTGGGTCATGATCGCGTCTCCTTTAAGGATGTTCATTTCAGGATGTTCAGAAGAGCGATGTGGGCGAATTGTCGATATCCAAGTGGTGGCGCCTTTTTTGAGAAAGACAGGGGCGCGATACGTAAATGGCTGTGCTTGATACATGCGTTGACGAGTGGCCTGTACTCAGGGCCGTCCCGCAGCCGCAGCGGGTGCTTCGGCGGTCAATATCTTCCCGGTTCGTGCGGACGCGACTGCGGAAGCGTTTTCCATGCCGCGCCACTCGGTTGCTACCAGGAATAGGGTCTTACCTTCTGCTCCTCCCAGCATGCAAGCAAAGCAGCCACGGTCAAGCGCAATGGTTTGGACCACTTCTCCACCTTCGAGCACGCGCACGCAGCGCTTATTAGGCACATCCCCATACCAGACAGCGTCGTCAGCGTCGACGCAGATGCCGTCGGGACATCCCTCTCCCAAATCGGCCCACACACGTCGATGGGATAGGCTTCCATCACCTTCGATGTTGAAAGCGGTGAGCCGTCTCCCATGAGACTCGGCGATGATCAACGTCTTGCCATCCTGGGTAATGGCCATTCCGTTAGGGAAAGCGATGTTGTCGGCCACTTGTCGCACGGATCCATCCGGATTCACGACAGCGATGACACCAGGCCCTCCGTTGACGTAAGCGCGTCCATTCCTGTCTACGACGATTTCGTTCCAGCCCATATCAGAGATACTGCGTAAATCGGCATGAGTCACTACCATACCGTCTACCTCTTTGCGCAATATCAGACTGGCCCGCCCTGCCACGATAAGAAGGCGCCCGTCAGGTAGCCAGTCGATGGAAAAAGGAAGATCAAGATGGGTTTCGACCATCACTTCGCTGTTCCCCAACGCATCGACGGCGACGACTTGCTGGGTTCCCCAGTCGGCAAACCATAGGCGACCCTGATGCCAACGCGGTGACTCACCCATGGCGATACCGCTCATAAGTGTTTGAACTTCAGGCTCAAGAGGCTGTTTCGAAGACATAAGGCCAATCTCCATTTCAGGATTAAGGCTCAAAGTGAGCTTATCCTTTAGACGATCGGAACCTTCAGAAATAGACATGCTTCATCATCTGACAATGAAGCCATCGCCACATGATTCGATATGCCTCATAAGGGCCTAACACCCTCGTAAAGTGGCACTCATCGCCGGCTTTCCAAAATACAGCGTAGGTGTGGTTCCCAGTGCAGAGCGGAAGGCTGCAATAAATGCGCTAGGGGTGCTGTAACCTGCTTCCAGGGCAACATGAGTCACCTTCGATCCTTCGCCGAGAAGGCGCAAGGCGTGCATCAATCGAAGCTGTTGCCTCCATTTGCCGAAGGTCATCCCCGTTTCGTCCAGAAAAAGTCGCTCTATCGTTCTTCGACTGGCGCCGCTTGCTCTACAGACTTGATCGAGCGACTGGTGGTAACCGGGTTCTGCCAGCAGCGTTTCGGTAACGCGGAGTGCTCGTGGGTCGGTCAAATGAGGAAGTTGCAGGGGCACCATCTGAATGATTTGCAGCTGATCAATGATGATGTCGATCACATGACGCTGTGCGCGGACCTTCGTCTGCAGTGAGCTGAACGTGCACGCGTAAAAAATGAGCTCTTGCAGCAGCGGCGACACGTTTATGACGCAGCACTCACGTGGCAAGGTTTTCGCAAGCCTGGGTTTTAGATAAAGCGTCCGCATGGCCACGATGCCTGACATGGTTATCGTGTGCGGAATGCCCTTCGGTATCCAGACGCCTCGATGAGTCGGTACCACCCACGTGCCGCTAGTGGTGCGAACAGTCATCACACCGCGTGATGCGTAAACCAACTGGTCGCGATCATGAAGATGCAGCGGAATGGTATGCCCGGCAGGGTAATCACGCGTAAGCGTAACTATCGCGTCGGCACTATTCTCCACGCGATCGACAATCACCGTTTGTCGCTCATTCGACATTTATTGTCACTGTATCGATAGTCTGCAAGTGCCGCAACGACCATGCTGGGTCACATCGAACGGTGGAGCAACGCAATCATGACCCAGCAGCTACGGCATCTTGTTCTGGTTTCCATAGCGGGCGCATGCATGGCGCTCACCCCACAAGCCTTTGGTGCATCGACAGCATCGTCTTGCGCTACCGCTGCAGAAAGCCGCCAACTCGACTTTTGGGTCGGCAGCTGGGCTATCGGAGGACACGGCGCAGGGGCCAACGCGTCCAGCAATGTTTCCCTGACGCTGGACAAATGCGTGGTGATCGAGCGCTGGGACGGCGGTCGCGGGCATCGTGGCGAAAACATCTTTGCGTACAGTGCGGACGACAAACATTGGCACGGTATGTTTGTGGACAACGAGGGACGTGTGCATACATTTCAGGACGGAAAAGCATCACCGGATGGCTTGACGTTCTCAGGCCCCAGCATCGGGCCCGATGGAGCATCGGTGCTCAATCGCGTCCAGATAATCCGGATCGGGCCAGACAGAGTGGATCAGGTGTGGGAGAAATCAGCCGACAACGGCAACACCTGGTCCACCGCTTTTCGCGGCGAATACTCGCGAAAGAACCCTTGAGTCGGCGAGACGATAACCGCACCAACACGTGGCACAACGGACCTCAGTCGTTGTGCCGCGTGACGGAATCACGCAATATATTGGTGAACGTCCTTTTATAACTGGCGTTAGTGTGATTTGCCGGCAGCAGTCGCCAACGGCGGACCAGAGAACTCGGCCTCAATAGACACGTCGATCAAGTCACCCACGCCCATCGTTGTGCCCGGAGCGGGCACGCCATATCCCATACCGAAATCTGAGCGCTTGAAGGCCCCATGCGCGGAGAATCCGATGCGAGCGTGTGGGTCCATGGACATTCCTGGATACCCACCGTTGTAAGTGCCGGTTAGAATCAGTGGGCGCGTGACACCGTGCAAATCCAGGGTGCCCGAGATTTCAAACGATTTGGCGCCGGTCATTCGAATTTTTTCCGAGCGAAAGACGATCTTGGGAAACTTTTTTGTGTCAAGGAACTGGGGTCCTTTCACAATATCCGTACACATCTTCGGTGCCGCATCCATTTCCAACGACGCCGTATCGACAGTAGCTACGAGCTTGGATGCAGGTATGTTGTTTGGATCGAACGTCAATGTTGCATCGAAGCGGCTAAATCGCGTGGTGTAAGTCGAGAACCCCATGTGGCTTACACGAAGTTGCAGACTCGCGTGGGCCTTATCGATTTGGTACACGCCAGCGGGCGGTGCAGTCATGGGTGGCATTGCAGGTGGTGCGGAAGAGTCGGCAGCGTGAGACATTGCGCAATACGCACCAAGCAAGATGGCAACCGAGCTGGCGGCAAGCCGCCGAGAAGCTGTTCGGATAGTGTTGTTCATGGCAAGTTATTCCGTCTAAGTTGAAAGGGCTCGATCAGGGCTGCCAACGCGGATAATCGCTGTCCATGTTCCGCGGCATGCGTGCTCCTGCCGGTTCCGGGTGTCGTACACCTCAGCGGCGTACTCTTCCATCCATGCAACGAACGACTGACAGCTAAATCGACACGAGTCGGTGCCTGCGTTGCCAAACTGACCACAAACAACATTTTGCATGGACCGAAACGCTGGTAGAACCATTGGGTCTAAGCAGCCATCTGAATCAGGGAGATATCGATGCCAACAGTGCCGTGCCATCTTTTTCCTTTTTTACTCCATTGGATTACCCGCGTGCGTTATGTCATCAACCGTTCTTACCGGAGAACGCCTTTTGCCCTCGTCTTGGCCATGACATGGACACTGGGTTTTGCGCACGGGACGGAGTGTCCCGTTGGCGTCAATGTGAATAGCTTTCAAAATTTTAGCGCCGCAGAGCAGCAGGAGATCGTGGGGCAATTAAAGCACTCTGGCGTCGGTTTCGTGCGTACCTCCCTCAGGCCGGACGACAAGAACATGAACCTGGCGAAGACTCTCCAGGACGAGGGGATCGGGCTGGTTCTTGTGTCGAGCATCCAGTTCTCTCCCAATGCTCCGCTGCGCCCTGCCGACACGACGCGGCATTTTAGAAGCGCCACGCCTCTGTCCTATGCCGATCCTGAGCGCTCCCGTGCCTACTTCCAAACGATCTTCGACAAACTGGACGCAAAAGGAGTCGTGTTGACGGGAGTGGAGTTGGGCAATGAGATCAATTGGGCCGATTTCAACGGGGACTTCCCGATACCCGGCCAAGGCAAGTCCTTCACCCTGGAGGATCTCTCCCAAGATCCAGAAGCAAAGCAGGTTGCTCAAGGATTCCTGCAGTATTTGAAGGTTTTGGCTGTCTTGAAGGAGGTGCGCGATCATTCCAAGCTAAACCAGCACACACCCATCATTTCGGCCGGAATGGCTGCCGTGACCGGCGGATCGTGGCAGCAAAAACTGCAGGTCGATGGCGTCTCCATTCCGGCTACCTATGCGTATCTTCGAGCCCATGGGCTCGACAAACTCGTTGACGGCTATGGAGTCCACGACTATCCCCCGGAAGTGAATCCGGGAGACAAAACCGCCGCTGCGCAGCGGATCGCCATGTTGGATAAATCGATTTTTCCGCCAGGAAATACGAAGCCCTACTGGCTTACGGAATGGGGATTTTCCAGTACCGCCAAATCCTCCGGCGACGATCAGACCCGCGCCCGTTCTGTCGCGGAGATGCGCACTTACTTCCTTCACCTTTTTCGGCAGGGACGCCTAGATGGCATATTTTGGTATGTGTGGAATGAGCCGGATCATGATTCCATCTATCGCGGGGGAGTGCTGATGGAGGCCGGTAGGCAAGCTATCGCACCCATGCCTGCACGCTAAGATCAAGCGATCGGCGAGATTGATCGCGGCTAAAACTCTCGACTCGACGGAATAGATCCAGCACCGAATCTTGTTCGTCGTGCAGGCGAAAGCTGGGACCCGATGATCCGGGCTTTCGCTTACTGCTGTCTGGGGAAGGTTGCCATGGTTGGTGTTGAACCTCAGCGCACCCTGCCCTTTTGCTCGTCATCCCAGCGAAAGCTGGGATGACAGGTGAAGATCACTGCGGAGCCCATATCACGAGTTATGAAATTCTCAATAAGGGCCCTCAAGGACGTGCTTTATTGTGCACGCCATTGAGCCGCCGCATCGCGCGCGAAATCGCGGTAAGACCTCGGTTTGCGACCGAGCAGTTGCGACAAGCGCGACACATCGTCCGCGGTGGCAATCGCGCCGTCGCTTTGATAGCGACCAAACATGACTCGCATATCCAGCGCCAACCATGCGGGCATCATGGTCTTAAGCAGCCCCTCGAATCGCTGCAGATCATCGCCGGCATGATTAATGGGGCGATCCAAAGCCTCGCTCCAGATTGCGCTCACTTCACGTGCGGTGATGATATCCGGACCCACCAGGGCGTAGGTTTCGCGAGGTAACGGGAAAGCAGCCTGTTCGCGGCGCAGCAGCTCTAATGCCGCAGCCTCGCCAATGTCACGCACGTCCACCATGGAGATGCCCTTCTGCCCGATGGGCATGCCATAGACGCCGGCATTGAGCAGCAGATCCTTTTGGCGAAGGTCGTTCTGGATGAAGTACGCGGGACGCAGGATCGTCGCCGGCAGATCCAGGGCCTCAATCATCTGTTCCACCGTGTTCTTGCTGGCAAAGTGTGGCGCGTCGGCATAAGCGTCGCCCTTGAACACGGACAGGTAAACGATGCCTTTGACACCGGCCTCGTGAGCCAGCGTCAGCGCCTGCATGGCCTGCGTCAGTTCATCGGCGACGTTGGGCACCAGCAGGAAGAGCGTGCTGACGCCATCCAGTGCTTTGCGGAACGAGTCCACGTCGGCCAGATCGCCCTGCACTGCTTTGACTCCGGCAGGCAATTGCGCCTTGTCCGGTGATCGGGTCAGCGCCCGGACCTCTACACCCTTTTTGCCACCCAGATGGGCCAGGACCTGGGAACCCACCACACCCGTACTGCCCGTTACCAAAATAGCCATGTCGAGTCTCCTCATCGGTTGAAAATTCGCGGTGATCCGCGGTGAAGACACGATAGGTGTTTTATTTCAGATAGGAAGTCGCCATGATTTAGACATCTTGTCCCAAAAATGGAACACCCATGGATCTGCAGGCCTTGACCGACTTCTCGCTGGTGGCCACGCATGGCGGCTTTGGTCGCGCGAGCCGAATTTCGGGACGTTCGAAGGCAACGCTGTCACGACGCGTTGCCGAACTCGAGCAAAGCCTTGGGGTAAGGCTCATCGAACGCGGTACGCAGAGTCTGCGCCTGACGGATGAGGGGCGTGTGCTTTACGAGCGTACGCATGGTCCGCTATCTGAAATCACAGAGGCCGAGGAAGCCGTGCGCTTGGGTGCCACCACTCCGCAAGGCCGGCTTCGCGTCAGCGCACCCATTGTGCTTGCGCATGTCGCGCTCAGTCGCGTCAGCGCCCGTTTTGCGCTTGCTTATCCTGAAGTGCAGTTGGAAATCGTGGCAGAAGACCGCAATGTCGATCCGGTCGAGGACGGCTACGACTTGGTGATCCGTGTGAATCCATCGGTCGACGAACGCCTGGTGGGACGGCGCATCCTCGATGATCAACGACTCGTCGTGGCCGCTCCCGGCATGACCAGGCCATCGCTTTCTCAACGCGAAGTCGCAGAATTATCCGTACCCGCCGTGGTTCGTTCGCAAACCCCGAGCGATACCATTTGGCGGTTCACCAGCGCCGATGGAACAGAGCACGCGTTGAAACCCGAGCCCACGCTTCGGCTTTCTTCGCTGTTGATGGTCAGGGACGCCGTATTGGCTGGAGCGGGTGCAGCCCTTCTCCCGAAACTCCTGGTCGAGGATGACGTTGCCGCGGGGCGCCTCGTGCAATGGGGTGTGGATGCGGCTCCACCCGTTCAAGTCTGGGCGCTGCGCAATTCTCGTCGGCTGATTGGTGCAAAGGTCAAGGCATTCCTCGAGGCGATTGAACAAACGTTTCCCAATCGCGCCTATGTTCGAGAAGAGTGAGCTGGCAGCACCAACCTGCTGAGACACAACATCGATCACGAATCCATCTGCTGACTGTCCGTACAACGCGGACAACCGTCCGCGGACACTCGCTCTGTTTTTTCCAATTATCGAAAAATGGCTCTGGAATGCGGCTTTCCGGAGGTGTGAGCGCTTGGCACAGGTCTTGCCATTCCTATCTCGAAAGCCTCAATCAACCGCTCACGGAGAACCGCCATGAAATTCGAAACCCTGATGCTGCACAGCCTGTTCGCTGCCTGCCTGGTGATCTGCGTAACGACTCTCGGCGCGATGCTCGTCTGAACCGTTACCTCGAACAAAGAATTCATCATGCAAATCGTTTCGCGCGTTTTCGGTGGCCTGGACAAAACCATTAGCGTCGTATCGCCAACACACCGTCTAGCGCCAGCTGCGCTTTGAAACCCGCCTTCTCCAGACGTTTCGCCACTTCGCGCGGAACGTCTCGATCGCTGGTGAGTTTGTTGGGACTGCCGGTGTAGTGGAATAAGCGCCCGCCACGGCGAAGCACGCGCGCAAGCTGATCGTAGAACGCCTGCGAGTAGAGTTCGCCGGCAATGCCGAAACGCGGTGGATCGTGCAGCAGTGCATCCACCGAGGCGTCTTCGATTTGCGCAATCGCCGACACAACATCGGCATGAGTGAGCTCAAGGCGACCGCCGCTGGCGGGATCGTCCGGATCCGGCGACCAAGGGTTGAGCGTGCGTAACCACAACACGTCTGGATTCTTCTCGAATGAGCAGATGCGCGCTACGCCAGTCTCCAAACAGCAGGCAGCGAAGTAACCCAGACCACCGCAAGTATCGAGCAACACCTTACCGCGCGGCTCAACCAACGCCACCTTGCGACGTGCGTCCGCTACCGGCGATTCCTTCGCAGTGGGCAGCATCTTGATGCCGTCGATCTCGAAGGTAGGCGCACCCCACTCCGTCGGCACCAGCTTGATCAGCGAGCCGGAAAAGCGCGACACCGATGCGAACTCGTCGCCGTCCCAGTAATAGATCGTGCGTTCTTTCAGTTTGTGGGGATATGGATAACTACAGTCCTTCCACTGCCAAGTGTCCGTCCCCAGCAACGCGACGCCATTCGAGCGACCGAGGTCCAGCGAGCCGGCCCATTCGCGCGTACCAGCATCGCGTGCGGCCAACATGGCCTCGGCTGTGGGGCGTGTGAGCAATGGACCGGAATAATGCGGCACGACGGGTGATCTCCTGGAATAAATATGCAATCGGATTGGGTGAAACGACTTTGTTTTGTTGCGACATCTCGCGGCGAACACAAGCAGACACGTCGGGTGCCAATCAGAGAGAGAAAGTCCGTCACATGCCCGGGTGATAAACCTGCTCCACATGCCCTTTCAACTCCTCCGGCCAGAAATAAACCTGCCGGAGATTTCCCGTCGTATAACGCTCCGCTTCATCCTTGAAATGCGGCGAATCCGTATGGCCGCTTTCGCCGCCAGCGGTGATGGCGCGGGCGTGAACCTTGTCGCCGAACTCCACGACGGCCACGAAGCTGTTGCCGCTGGTACCGTAGTAGCGCTTGGTACCGGGCCAGCGGTGGGCACCGAATGAGGCGAGCGAGCCCCAACGCGATGAGGTGAAAGGCACGGGGATGCTGGGTTTGCTGTCGTTGAAGGGTTGCACGATGTCGCTGGTAAGGCGCTGGAAGCGATTCACTTCGCCCCAGGGCGTGCCCCAGCTGCCGAAATCTTTTTGCAGGCGATCAGAGGCTTCGACAAGTGCTTCGAGGCGTGCTTTCGCGCCGGCTTTTTCCGCCATGCGGTCGTACATCGACAAGCCTTCGGCGTTATCGGCCTTGTCCATCTTGTCCCATAAGATGTCACCCCAGAACACTGCGAGCGTGGTAGGCATGGAGGCGATGCCCCAGCGATAGTCCCAGTTGCGCAGCATGGCGATTTGGCCGGCGAGCTTCTGCTTGAGCGGATCGCTGGCCGGTAGCGCGTCGTAGTCGTGTACAAGGATCGGAAGCTGGCGCGCGAATTCCGGCAGATAAGAATCGAATGCGGTGCTGATCAACGATTCCATGGTGAAGCCCTGCTTGCCAGTCAACAGCATGGTGGCATGTACGCCGCGTGGGTTTTCGCCAACGGTATCCATATAGCGCGGATAATTCTCGCGCTTGGGACTGTACGGGCCGGCGGCGGAATAAGGCCAGTCGTTGGTGTTCATGATCCAGCCGTTGGCTGGATTGAGAAGGTGCGGCAGCTCGTTGAGCGCGTGCAGGCCTTTCCAATCCGTGGCGGGATCGCTGCCATCAACCGGCTTGGTGTAGTCGAAGCGATCATTGCGCTTCGGAATGAATTGCGGATGCAGATAGGCGATCTCGCCTTTGTCGTCCGCGAAGATGGTGTTGTTCGATGAATTGGCTTGAAGTTCGGCCACCTTCATGTAGCCGGCGTAATCGGTGGCCTTGGTGCGCAACCAGCTTTGTTCCAGCGCTTCCAGCGGCTTGTTCATCAGCGCAATGGCGATCCACTTTCCGTCCTTCTCGCGCACGATTGGGCCATGATGCGTGAAATAGGCAGTGAACGTGCGCTCGGCTATCGAGCCATCGGTCTTGCGATACGGCACAGTGATCCGACGCGTAGATACCGGACGCAGTTCACTGCCATAGCGATAGAACAGCTTGTTGTCCTTGTGCACGATGGTTTCGGCGAACTCGTCGACGGCATCGGCGGTGGTGGAGGTATGCATCCAGCCGATGTGCGGGTTGAAGCCCTGGTAAATGAAGAACTGCCCCCAGGTCACCGCGCCGTAGGCATCGAGGCCGGCATCGCTGCTCATCTGCAATTCGGAGCGGAAATAGAATGAGGTGTGCGGGTTGATCAGCAGCAGCGCATGGCCATTCGTGGTGAGCTTGGGCGCAATGGCGATGCCGTTCGAACCGGAGGGCTCGGCCCAGCTCGATGGCGTTTCGACGATCGCGACAGCTTCACCGTCATGGCCGTAAAACGCCTGCAGCTCCTTAATCGACACGCGCTCGATATCGCCGCCGATGCTGCCTTCGCTGAAACTCAGCGCCATCCACGGTTCGAAATGCTGGATCACGCGTGGATGCACTTGCGGATGCTTGGCGAGGTAGTCGTTCAATCCATCGGCCCAGGCATTCATCAATGCCTGCAGCCATGCTGGGCTTTTCGCGTACTGCCGCTGCAGTTCGGCCGGATCGATGAACAGCTTCTGGCGCAAATCGCTCCAGATCGCGGATTCACCTTCAGCTTCGGCAAGACGTCCCAGCGAATTGAGATAGTTGGTTTCAACGCGATTGAAATCATCCTCGGCCTGCGCATAGGCCATGCCGAACACGGCATCGGCATCGGTCTTGCCATGTACGTGGGCGATGCCCCAATCGTCGCGGGTAATGGTGACAGCCTGTGCCTCGCTGCGCCAGCGTGCTTCGTCGTCCGCATGTGCGGTAGTTGCAAGACCGAGCGAGAGAGTGATCGCTGCTGCGAAAGTGCGCTGCTTCACACGCATGGTTGCCGCAATACGGTTGTCTTGCATTGCATCGTGACCTGTTCCGACGGACATCGAGGCATGGTAGCGAGTGCGGCTGGTGGGGGTAAGTTGACCTTTGGGCTACATGGTATGCATGTGTGGCGAGCTTGCCGTGGAATTGGTCCAGCTCAGCCTTTCTCCGAAGGACATGGGTAACTACACAATTATTTTAGGCCCTCAAATTGCCCAGTCGTCATTCCGGCGAAGGCCGGAATCCAGTTTCAATACGGTGCGAAGTACTCAAAATCAGGTGTTGTGTCCTTTCGGACGCATATTTGAACTGGATTCCGGCCTTCGCCGGAATGACGATCAGGCAAGACCAAGCTTGCCTCCAAGATATGTAGATACCTGTACCCAAAAAAGGGAGCGATTCGCGACAGTCAGCGTGCCGGCATCCGCTCGAACGCCGGCATGCCCTCTGGAATCTGATGGAATGGCTGTTTGTCGCAGGTGAAGATGGCTATCTGCGGGGCGCCGAAAAGGCGGGGATCATCGAGCGTTCCCACTTTCAGGATCACCGCAGGCATATCCGGGCGCCGCGTGATGAGGTGGGTGCCGCACTCGGGGCAGAACTCGCGCGTGACGCGATGCTCCAGGTCGGCGCGCGAGTAGCTTTTCGGTGTGCCCTGCGTATAGCGAAACCCGTCAGCAGGCATCAGCAGAAACATATGCGGAGCGCCGCCGCTGATGTACTGGCATTCGCGGCAATGGCATTGCCCTTTCAACATGGGCTCACCTTCCGCCGTGTAGCGCACCGAGCCGCAATAGCATCCGCCTTCGAATTGCATGGCACTCCCTCGATCATGTTTTCGGGAGTCTCGAAGTGTAACGTGCCGCGTTTCGAATGACCTTACGAAAAAGTATCGTGGAAATGCCGCTACTGTTCGTTGAACGAAGGCTTCGCTCCGCTGACTTCACGTTCGGGCTCATTGCTGAAAACGCGTTCCACGCGTCTGCGCTCGCGCCGCACAAAGATGGCCCGCTCAACCAGGTCACGAAACGAATCGCTGGAATCCGGACTGCTGGTGGCCTCGCCAACACTGAAACGCGCCTTATAGGGGCAGCCTGCGGCATTCAGCGCCTCCATCGCTTCGCCAATGCGCATTAGCGCAATCACGCCGCGGGTATTCTCGTCCTTGGTGATCACGGTAAATTCATCGCTCTCGGTACGAGCAACGATATCCGCTGGCTCGAAGCTCTCACGCAGCATGCGCGCCATGTCCTGGATCAATTGCGATCCCGCGGCCTGCCCGTAGGTTTCACTGATTTCCTTAACGCCTTCGACGTTGAAAACCAGCAGTGTCAGCGCGACCTGGCTCCGCTGCGCTTCGCGGAACGCTTGCTCGCCGAGCAACTCGAAGCCGCGGTGATTGAGTACGCCTGTCAGCTCGTCGGTCAACGACAGTTCGCGTAGATGCTTTTCCAGCGTGTTGATGCGCCGTCCCATCAGCGACACCAGCGCACCCAGCGCCGCCGCCATCACAGCCACCGTCAAGCCGACCGCCACCGGCGGAGACAGCCACCCAGCGCTAGCCACAAGCGTGCTGCCCAGCATCAGTACGAACGGCAGCAGCAGCGCAAAAGGCAACACCTTGCGCGCCAGCCGGCTGCCCAGTCCCGCCCCCGCTAACGCGGGGAAATAACCCCGTTGCGTACGCCAGCCGATCAATGCCACTGCCAGCAGCATCATGCATGCCAGTGTATGCGGTGCGGTGCGCGTGGACAGGTTCTGCCCAAACAGCTGCACCGCGCCGAAGCAGTAGCCAGAGAAAATAATCAGCGCGTGCAAAGCGAGCAGCACGCTCAACACCACGACCGTTGTGCCAGACAGCCGATGAGGCACAGTGGCGACAAGCAGGCTCAACGCCATCAGCAACAGATAGACCGCGGTCTGCACCGACATCAGCCCCGGCTCGTCGCTGGTGGTATCGGTAACGATCAGTGTGTCGAATCCGGTAAGGCGCCCACTGGCATGCTCATACAGCGCCACCACGGCAAGCAACAGCACCAGAAAGGCTGCCGCACGGCCGCCCCAGCCGCGCGCCGGCGACGAATCGACGGATAGCAAGGCGAGACTTACTGCGCTCAGCAACATGCCCGTAGCGGTATCGAACTTCATCAGATACCAGCCACCCGGATAGCCCGCGCGCAGGTCCTTGAAGAGCCAGGCCAGCAGGATCGCCACGGCGATCAGCGCGGCGAATGTCATGCAGGCGTTTTGCACGACAGCGAATCGCTTCAGGAAAGCGGTATCCAACTGGCTCGTTGAAGGAGCGATCGAGTCGGCTGTTTTCATGAAGGCTCGGAACAAGCGGTAGGCCAATTTCCATCAGGACGCTTGAACTGACACGATCCTTCGATTTACTTCTTCTAACCGGATCGCGACGCCAGCATACACCGACGCCATCGGTTTTCCAGCGCAGCTTGTTGCGCCCCAGCAATGTGAAAAGTATGTGTAGAAAGGACGCCGAGCGCGGGTTTTCGGCGTCGTGGCAAGTGCTACGGCGATCGCAGGGCCGCCGCGTGATACGCCACGTGCTCGCCGATGAAACTGGCAATGAAGTAGTAGCTGTGGTCGTAGCCAGACCGCATGCGCAACTCGATCGGATGGCCAGCAGCATCGGCAGCCGCTTTGAGCAGTTCCGGCTTGAGCTGGGTATGCAGGAATTCGTCGGCGTCGCCTTGCTCGATCAGCAGTGGGATCTTTTCGTTGGACGTTTTCAGGAGCTCGATGGCGTCGTAGGCGCGCCAGGTTTCGCGATCGCTACCCAGATAGGTGGAAAACGCCTTTTCGCCCCAGGGCACGCGCGACGGCGCGACGATGGGCGAAAACGCCGATACGCTGCAGTAACGGCCAGAGTTCTTCAACGCAACGATCAGCGCGCCATGACCGCCCATGGAGTGACCGCTGATTGCGCGCTTGTCCGTTACCTGAAAATGTTCCTCGATCAACGCAGGCAGTTCATGCGCCACGTAGTCGTACATGCGGTAATGCCGCGACCACGGCGACGTGATGGCGTTGAGATAAAACCCCGCGCCCTGTCCCAGGTCGTAGGCCGCATCGTCCGCAACGTCTTCGCCGCGCGGGCTAGTGTCGCAGGCCACCAGCGCCACACCCTGCTCGGCAGCATAACGCTGCGCACCGGCCTTGGTGATGAAGTTCTGCTCGGTGCAGGTAAGCCCGGAAAGCCAATACAGCACCGGTACTTTCTGTTCCTTGGCCTGCGGCGGAAGATAGATCGCAAAACGCATCTCGCCATCCGTCGCATGCGAACGATGACGATAGACGTCCTGCCAGCCACCGAAGCAGGCGCGATGTTCGATGCGCTCCATAATGCTGCTCTCAGAAGTTGATGACGGTGCGGATCGATTTGCCTTCATGCATCAGATCGAAGGCTTCGTTGATGCGCTCCAGCGGCAAGCGATGCGTAATGAACGGATCGAGCCGTATCTCGCCGCGCATCGCCTGCTGCACCATACCCGGCAATTGGCTGCGCCCTTTCACACCGCCGAATGCGCTACCGCGCCACACGCGACCGGTGACGAGCTGGAACGGACGCGTGCGGATTTCCTTACCCGCGCCAGCCACGCCGATGATTACGCTTTCGCCCCAACCCTTATGGCAGCACTCAAGCGCCGCACGCATCACGTCCACATTGCCGATGCACTCGAAGCTGTAATCCACGCCGCCATCGGTCATCTCCACGATCACGTCCTGGATGGGTTTGTCGTAATCCTTGGGATTGACGCAATGGGTTGCGCCCATCTCGCGCGCCAGTATGAATTTGTCGGCATTGGTGTCGATGCCGATGATGCGCGCCGCCTTGGCTTGCACTGCGCCCTGGATCACGGCCAGGCCGATGCCGCCCAATCCGAATACCGCCACCGTCGCGCCCGGTTCTACTTTTGCAGTGTTGTGCACGGCACCGATGCCGGTGGTGACGCCGCAGCCGAGCAGGCACACTTTGTCCAGCGGTGCCTGCGGATCGATCTTGGCCAGGGAAATTTCCGGTACCACCGTGTATTCGCTGAAGGTGCTGGTGCCCATGTAGTGGTAGATGGGCTTGCCCTGATAGGAGAAACGCGTGCTGCCGTCCGGCATCAGCCCCTTGCCCTGAGTGGCGCGCACGGCCTGGCAGAGATTGGTCTTGCCGGAGAGGCAGAATTTGCATTGGCCACATTCGGCCGTATACAGCGGAATGACGTGATCGCCGGGTTTGAGCGTGGTGACGCCCTCGCCTACTTCCACCACGATGCCGCCGCCCTCGTGGCCCAGCACCGCCGGGAAAATGCCTTCGGGGTCATCGCCCGATAGCGTGAACGCATCTGTGTGGCATACGCCGGTGTGCGTGATCTGCACCAGCACTTCGCCTGCGCGAGGTGGCGCGACGTCGATCTCGACGATTTCCAGCGGTTTGCCCGGTGCAAAGGCTACGGCGGCGCGGGATTTCATGGGGTGCTCCTGCAGGCGAATGAAGGATTGATTATCGATCATGGCCGGCTGTTGTCGAAATACACAAAGCTCCAACAGTGCCCTTCCGTCATTCCGGCGAAGGCCGGAATCCAGTCTAAATACGTCGTGCGAAGCACACATATCCTATTTATGTCGTGTACTTCGCACAGCATGTTTAACTGGATTCCGGCCTTCACCGGAATGACGATGAGGCGAGAACAACCTTCAATAAAAACTGCGCTCCTCCCTATTCCTCACACACCGCCACAACTCCTCCGCATACAGCGCCAACTCCAGCAAAACAATCAGCACCAGAATCGTAACGACATATCCTGCCGGTAACGGCTCCTGCTTCCAGACCAGTTGGTACGAAGGCTGCTCCTCTCCAAACCCGAACAGCGCCAGAAACTGTCCCCAGTGCCGCGAGATCACCAGCAGCAGCGCCATCAACGGCACCATTTCCAGAAAGCTGTGCACGTGCTGCTCGATCGGGCTGACCCAACGCGCGGTCACGGCATAGCTCACGTCCCACAGCGCCGTGAGGTCGTGAATGAAGAACGCCAAAATCATTAGCGAAATGATGCCGGCATTCACTTGAAGGAACAGCGCAGCCAGCAACGGAATGCCTACCTCTGCAAACATCAGCAAATGAATCAGCGATTCCCGTGCGCCGCTGGTCACCTCGATATGCGTGGCGCGATGGCATAGCCAATCGATAAAGCCGGCGGCAAGCCATAGCGGCATCACGATGTACATCAGGACGAAAAGCGCGGGATCGTGGATCATCGAGCATGCCTCGCTGCAGCGTGTCGAAAGCATGCCGTGCCGGGCCGGCGGAAAGCGTTGAAGCGCCGTGCAAGGCACGTGACAACGCAATGGCTGTATTGCGCTGCGCCAAAATGGCTATTGGTGGCGAAGCGCCGGCTAGCGCATGATGGGAACGAGTCTTTGGGATGAAGTCTCAAACATGCCATGACGATGCGTCGCGCCACCGCCATCCTGGAATCTGCACTATGGCTTGCCTTGGCACCTTCGGCAGCTTCTGCGCAATCGTCCGCAACATGGCAGGCGCAGCAGGCGGCGGCAGAAGAAAAGGCCGACAAGATTTTCGCCGAGGCAAAGCAGCACAAGGGCCTGCTGGCGCAATACATGGTGCTGCGCCAGGCCTATGCGAGGGACAATTCACCGGCATTCCGCATGATCTTCGGGCAGTACGTCGCCTGGTACGAAAGCTTCATCGGCGATTACCCCGCCGCCATGGACAGCTTCTCGATCAAGCAGCTACCGCAGCCGGATGATCGCCCCTCGCCGCTGGCAGAGGGCGATTACGCAGCGCGTCCGGCGCTGGACGCCATTCCTGATCTCGCCAAGGATCGCCAGATCGTGCTGCTCAACGAAGCGCACAACATTGCGTTGACGCGCAGCCTTACCGTGCCATTGCTGAGCCGCCTGTATGCGCAGGGCTTCCGCTACTTCGCCGCTGAAACACTGGTGGAAAACGATACTGGCCTGCAAGCACGCGGCTATCCCACCGACGACAGCGGCTTCTACACCGAAGAGCCCATCTACGGAGAAATGGTGCGCACGGCGTTGAAGCTTGGCTTCAAGATAGTTGCATACGAAGCCACATCGGATACGGCCAGCGCCGACGCGCGCGAGGCCGAGCAGGCACGTCATCTGTACGAGCGCGTGTTCGCGAAGGATCCGCATGCACGATTGGTCGTCAACGCTGGCTTCGATCACATCATCAAGGCGGGCAGCTTTCTCGGTGGCCAGTCGATGGCGGAGCATCTGGCCAAGCTCACCGGCGCGACGATGCTGTCCGTCGACCAGATCTCGATGTATCCGCATCCGGATAGCAAGGGCGATCATCCCTACTACACCGCCGCGATGAATCAGATAAAACCTGAGGCTCCCATCGTGTTCGTCGACGCAAAAGGCAAACCGTGGTCGCTGCGCTCGGGTTACGATGTCACCGTGTTCTTTCCGCCCGAAAAGCTGGAGCGAAAACGTCCCACATGGCTGAGCCTTGGCGGTTTGCGCCATGCACGCCTGGTGGATGGAGAAGACTGCCGCGCCCATTACCCGTGCCTGGTCGAAGCGCGTTACAGCAATGAAGGACCGGACGCGGTACCTGCCGATCGCGTGCTGCTCGACGTGGTGCCGCTCGCGGTATCCATATCGGGCGTGGCCGCGTACAGCAACATGCAGGGTGTGCCTTCCGGCGATCTCTATCTGCGCCCCGGCAGTTATCAGTTGAGCTTCATCGTTGATGGCGACAAGGTGCTGCACCGGGAAACCATCACGGTGCCGTAGGCTGGGATGCAATTCCCGCCTACCTGCTGAACCCTGCATCGATAGCGGTTTTGAAAAACTCCTCCGCTAGAATCACCCTGATTAATCACCCTGATTTTTTGGCCCGCTTTGTTCCGCTCCGGTAATTCATGCGCAAACTTCCCATGCTTGCTTTCTTCCTGGCCGTCGTACTCGCTGCGCCGGTTCGCAGCCAGGCATCGCATCTTTCCAATGACGGCATGGCCGCCACGCATGGCCCCATCGTGGTGCTCATCACGATCGACGGGTTTCCCGCACGCGCACTGAAAGACCCGCGCCTGCCGATGCCCACGCTGCGCAAGCTGCAGCAGGAAGGTGCATATGCGCAGGCCATGCAGCCGATCAATCCATCGGTGACCTGGCCCAATCACACCACGCTGATCACCGGTGTGAATGCCGCCGAGCATCATGTGATGGCCAATGGCCTCATCACGTTTCCGACCGACGGCAGCGCGCCTGAAGTGAAACCCTGGACGCCCAGAAACGAACTCGTACATGCCCGCACGCTTTACGACGCACTGCCAGAAAAAGGCATGAGCACCGGCCAGGTGGATTGGGTGGCAATCTACGACGCAAAGCAAGTGCAGTGGACATTCGCGGAGGAGCCCGATGCGGATGGCCAAGTCGCCCAGGAACTGATCGCACAAGGCCTTGTTACACGGGATGAGCTGAAGACGTTCGGCGACGACAGCAGCCCTGCCTGGCGCGATCAGATCTGGACCGATGCCGCCATCGACATCCTGACCCGTCATACGCCGAATCTACTGCTGTTCCATCTACTGCAGACCGACACGCTGCAGCACGAATATGGCGCGCTCTCGCCCGCAGCCTACGCGGCCTACGCCGATGCGGACGCGAACATCGCCAGGCTGATGGAGGCAGCGCGCAAGGCGGACCTGCTGGATCGCATCACTTTCATCATCGCTTCCGATCATGGCTTCACCGACTATACGCACGTGATCCACCCGAACGTCGCATTGATGCGGCAAGGTTTGCTGCACATGGAAAACGGCAGCTATCGCGGCGATGTGTGGATACTGCCGGAAGGCGGCGAAGCATCCCTGTACATTCGCGACAACGCCAAACGCGCAACATTGTTGCCGAAGCTCAAGGCGTATTTCGAAAAACTGCCCGGCGTGGCAGCGGCGTACTCCGGCGACGAGGCGAAGCGGCTGGGCATACCGTTGTCGGGCTCCAGCAGCCAGGCGCCTGATCTCTACCTCGTGCCGAAGCCTGGCTACGCCTTCATGGAGGGCACCAACGAGCCGCTGATCACCGACGTGGCACCGGCGCGCGGCGCGCATGGTTATCTCAATATCGATGCAGACATGCAGGCGCTTTTCATTGCCTCGGGCGCGCATATCCGGCGTGGTGTCGAACTAGGCGCCATCAGCAATCTGAGCGTGGCGCCGACGATTGCGAAGCTTCTCGACGTGTCATTGCCAGCAGCCACACAGCCGCCTCTCGCGCAGATACTGCAATGATGTTGCCGCAATGAGACCTGCGCTACAGATTTGCTTCTGGAAGCCGAACACATTAAAAACGCATGCAGGGGATGTATCCTCCCCGTGTTTTTCGTCCGCCGATCCGGCAACGCCGGGCCGGCACAGCAGGGAGCGTGCCGCGCCCCACCTTCGGTAGTTTATGCAGATCAAGAACATTCCTTCCCGCGCTTTCGCCACCGTCACAGCATGTGCGCTCGGCGTGGGCCTCATCGGCTTTGCCAATCGTGCGCAAGCCATCGACCTTCCATCTCCGCCAGGCTGGCAGTTGCAATGGGGCGACTCGTTCGCTGGCCCTGCCGGCTCCCTGCCCTCGTCCGCCAACTGGCGCATCGACACCGGGCATGGTTATCCGAACGGTCCGGTGAACTGGGGTACGTCGGAGGTCGAGAACTACACCAGCGATCCGGCCAACCTCCACCTGGATGGCCAGGGCCATCTGCTGATCACGCCGCTACGCGATGCCAGCGGTCAGTGGACGTCCGGGCGTGTCGAAACCATCCGCGACGATTTCACCGCGCCCGACGGCGGCATGCTGCGCATGGAAGCGCGCATTCAAATGCCCCACGTGACCGGCCCGAATGCGCTGGGCTACTGGCCCGCCTTCTGGGCACTGGGCAGCAATTACCGCACCACCATGGCGTGGCCGAATTCCGGCGAGTTCGACATCATGGAAAGCGTCAACGGCCTGGATGCTGCGTGGGGCATCCTGCACTGCGGCATGAATCCCGGTGGTCCGTGCGGCGAACCCATCGGCATCGGCGCCCGTTTGCCCTGCCCGCACGAGGCATGCACCGCCGGCCCGCACACTTTCACTTTCGAGTGGAACCGCAGCGTCACCCCGGAACAGATGCGCTGGTTCGTGGATGGTCAGCTGATCAACCAGGTGGCCGAAAACCAGCTTCCTGCCGAAACCTGGCACCAACTCGCCGAGCAGCGCGGCTACTTCCTGTTGCTTGATGTCGCGGTGGGCGGCGGCTTCTCGTTCGTGATGGCCGGCTGGAAACCCACACCGACGCCCGACACCGAGCCCGGGCATCCGATGATCGTGGATTACGTGGGAGTGTGGACCAAGCCCGGCAACGGCAAGAAGGTGCCGGCGCCCGTGCAGCCGGAGATGGCGGCGGATGCGAACAAACCGGGGCAGAAGCCGGTTGCGAAGGGCTGAGGTTTTCCCTCGCTAAGCAAGTCCCTCTCCCTTCGGGAGAGGGGTTGGAGTGAGGGTACGATCAGCGCGCGATCACATCGAGCCAATCGAATTGACGTGCGTTCATGGCTCCCCAAGCCCTGACCGGCGCTACCAGATCTTGACCCTTTGCTCGGGAACGAGATACAGCGCTTCGCCCGGCTTCACATCGAATGCCGCATACCAGCCGTCGATATTGCGCGCTGCCTGTGCACGAATGGCTTCAGGCGCATGCACGTCGGTGGCGAGCTGCTGGCGCAAGGCTTCGTCGCGGGTCTTTGCGCGCCAGCTTTGCGCATAAGCGATGAAGAAGCGCTGGTCGCCGGTAAGACCATCGATCACCGGCGCAGGCTTACCATTCAATGAGCGGTGATAAGCCGCATACGCCACCGCAAGACCGGCGACGTCGGCGATGTTCTCGCCCAGCGTCTGCTGCCCGTTGACGTACATACCTGGCAGCACTTCGTAATGGTTGTATTGCTCGGCCAGTTTTTGCGTGTCGGCATGGAAATGAGCGGCATCCTGCGGTGTCCACCAATTCGCCAGCCTGCCTTGCGCATCGAAATCTGAGCCGAGGTTGTCGAAGCTATGGCTGATTTCATGGCCGATCGTCGCGCCGGTAGCACCGTAGTTGGCGGCATCATCAGCGCTCGGGTCGTAGAACGGCGGCTGCAATATGGCGGCAGGGAAATTGAGCGCGTTCTGCAGTGGCAGGTTTACGGCATCAACCGTTTGCGGCGTCATCCACCACTCGCCACGATCAACCGGCTGATGAAGCTTCGCCAGTTGGTGGCGATATTCCTGCGCAACGGCTCGCTGATGATTGCCCAGCGCATCGTCAGAGCGAACCAGCAGATCACGATAATCGCGCCAGGTCTCGGGGTAGCCTACGCCCACGCGGAGCGTGGACAGTTTCTCTTTGGCCTTGGCGCGCGTAGCCGGCGTCATCCACGCCAGTGAATCTAAGCGTTGGTCGAAGGTGGCGATCAGGTTTTTCACCATCGCCTGCACCTTCGCCTTGGACGAAGGCGGAAAATAGTGCTTCACATAGACTTGGCCCACCGCATCGCCTAAGTCCACGCTGGTGGCATCCACCGCGCGCTTCCAGCGTTCGGCCTGCTTGGGCGTGCCTTGCAGCGCGGTACCGTAAAAATCGAAATGCAGCTCCGCATACGCCTTGGGCAACAGTGGCGCGGCTTTATCCAGCGCGTGATAACGCAATAGTGCTTTCCAAGTGTCGATGGGTTCGCTGCCGACCAGCGCCGCGAGACCCGTCGTACCGGCGGGCTGCCATACGTGGAAGCGCTGCTGGTCGCCGAGCTGCGCCGCATTGAAATAAACCTTCCAGTTCAACCCGGGCGCATTCCGTGCGAAGTCGGCCAAGTTCCACACATGATTGGCCTTGTGGATGTCTTCGCTGTCCAGCAGGCTTTCCTGCGCCTGCGCAAGCTTGGTTTCCAGCGCGATGATGGCTTTGGCCTGTGTCTCTGCATCCGGCGTACCAGCCAGCTTCAACAGCGAAGAGACATACGTCTGGTACTTGGCGCGCGCCGCCGCCATCTGCGCATCTTGCGACAGGTAGTAATCACGACTTGGCATGGCCAGGCCTCCCTGCAGCAGATACGGCATATTGTGCGCAGGATCTTCCAACCCCTGCGCCACGAACAAACCGAACAGGTTCTCCGTGTGGAAGTTGGTGGCATTGACGGGATCGACGCCGGCCCGTTGTTCGCTACCCAGTACGCGAGCGAGATCGTCGCGTGTACTGATCGCCTCGATCTGATCGAGGTCTGCTTTCACCGGCGCCAAGCCACGCTTTTCGATGTCCGCCTCATCCATGAAGGCGGCGTAATAATCGGCGATCTTGCGCTCATTGGAACCCGTGGCGGGATGTGTTTTCGCCATGTTGCGGATCAGGTCCGCCGTGCGCTGCTCAGTCAGCTCCTCCAGATCCTGCGTAGGTCCGGTACTGGATCGATCAGCGGGAATTTCCGTGTGTTTGACCCATGTGCCATTGGCATAGCTGAAGAAGTCGTTGCCAGGCTTCACCATATGGTCCATGCCGGCGAGATCGATGCCGCTATTTATCTCTGGCGCGGCGATCAATGCTGATGCGCTGCCGAGTAGGGCCAATGCAAGAATGCGGGGTAATGGACGCATGGCGATGCCCTCGCAGGAAGAAGATGCGCGAAAGGATAGCCTGGGAGCTCCCGATCAGGGAGATGACATTTGGGCTACTGGCGCACCATTACACGCTCGCGTTGCTGCTTCCCTTCAAAGCAAAGGAGGGTTGGATGGAGTTGCGAGCGAAGCTCGTCATTCCGGCGAAGGCCGGAATCCAGTTCAAATTCGCGTCCGAAGGACACAGCACTTGATTTTGAATGCTTCGCACAACGTATTCAAACTGGATTCCGGCCTTCGCCGGAATGACGACTGGGCAAGATCAGACCTAGCTCCTAGGTAGATACCGACTACAACTGCTTTCGTCGCTCGGCCACATCATCCGGCGTGACCGTACCTTGCTTGTTGCCGAAATGCCCAATCACGTAGTTGCTCAACTCCGCGATTTCGGTATTCGAATACGCATTGCCGAAGCCTGGCATAAAGATGTTTGCATTTTCGCCGCGCAGGCTGGAGCCATGCAGAAGAATCTGCGTGACGTTGGCGCCACGCACGTCATTGACACCGCGCGTGCCCAGCAGCGAGGCATACGGTGTCTGCTGGCCTTTGCCGTTCCACTGATGGCAGCTTGCGCAGGCACCCTCGAACAGCTTCAGACCCTGTGAATCGGCGTTTGCATCACCCGCGGGAGCAACGTCGCTGGAAGCCATGACCGGTGCCGGCTTGGGGTCGACAGTGATGGGATCTTTGCCCGCACGCGCAGGCACGGTGCGCAGATAGGCAATCAACGCCGACGTATCGACTGGCTGCAGAAAACGCAGGCTGTTTTCTACCGCTTCGGCCATCGGGCCCGATGCGGAACCGCGACCGTCGGCATGGCCGGTGGTGAGATAGCTGGCAAGGTCGGCGTCGCTCCACGCGCCGATGCCGTGCGCCTGATCAGAAGTGATGTTGTAGGCACGCCAGCCTTGCAGTACTTCACCCGCCAACTCTTGCTTGTGATCTATGGCGAACGCGAAGTTTCTTGGCGTGTGGCATTCGGCACAATGGCCCAAGGCGGTGGCGAGGTATTTACCGCTATTCCATTGCGGCGACTGCGAAGCATCGGGCTGGAAGCGCTGGCTCTTGAAAAACGCCGCATTCCAGAAGCCGATCGTCCAGCGTTGGTTGTAGGGAAACGAAAGATCATTCTTTCGGTTGGGCTGCGACAACTTAGGCAAGCTGAAAAGATACGCCTTGATCGCCAGCACATCGCCACGGCTCAGCTGGGTGTACGACGTGTAGGGAAACGCCGGATACAAATGTTCGCCGCGCTTGCCGATGCCATCGTGCACCGCGCGTACGAACTCGTCATCGCTCCAGCTGCCGATGCCGGTAGCTTCATCCGCAGTGATGTTGGACGAATAGATAGTGCCGAACGGCAGTCGGAATGGCACGCCGCCGGCAAACGCTTGGCCGGAACCAGGAACGGTGTGGCAGGCGGCGCAATCGGCGGCCTTGACGAGGTATTCGCCGCGCGCGATCACATCGGCCGAAGGCGGTGCACCGGAAATAGCGGGTGCAATGCCGTCGGCGCTGTCGCTGCGGTTCAAATACAAGTACGCGCCCGTGCCAAGCAGCAGCAGGATCACGACGATGAGCAGGAAGCGTCTCATGCGATGTCCCTCCTCTCATGCCCGACAGCCGAAGCCACCGATTTGAGTGCCTCGGGGCTCTGCACCAGCAGATCGCGATTCACCGGCAGCTTGTACAAACGCACACCCGTCGCGGCGAAGATGGCGTTTGCCAGCGCGGGCGCGGCGATGGCGGTGCCCACTTCGCCGATGCCACCCGGCGGCTCCGCATTGATCACGCGATATACCTCGACCACCGGCGATTCGTTGATGCGCAGCACGCGGTAATCGTTGAAGTTGCTCTGCTCGACCGCGCCCCCTTTGATGGTGAGGTCGCTGTACATGGCCGCGCTAAGGCCAAACAGCAGGCCGCCTTGCAACTGCGCTTCGATGGAACCGGGATTGACCGCGATACCACAATCGATTGCCAACACCGCCTTGCGCAAGCGCACTTCACCCTGAGGCGTGACTTCGGCCTCGACGATCGCGCATACGTTGCTGCCGAATGGCTCGCCCAGCGCAATGCCGCGTCCCACGCGAGCCGGCAGCGGCTGGCTGCCCCAGCCGATTTTCTCGGCCGCAAGGTTGAGCACGCCCAACGCGCGTGGACTTTTCTGCAGCAAGGTACGCCGATATTCGAGCGGATCCTTGCCAGCGCGATGCGCCAACTCGTCCATGAAGCTTTCGATCACAAACAGGTTGTGTGTAGGACCGACGCCGCGCCACCAGCCCACGACGATGCCGGGCGGCATGTTGTGGCGTATCCACTCCACATGGCCCTTGGAAATGTCGTACGGCAGCTCGGCCACGCATTCCACCGCATCGCTGTCGAGGCCGTCCTTGCCCATCGCGCCCGGTGCAAAACGCGCCAGCACCGAACCGCCGCTGGTGCGATAGCCGTACCACACGGGGCGACCGGTGGCGTCGACAACGGCAGAGATCACATCGTGATACATCGGCCGCATGCGGTCGTGGCGAATGTCTTCCTCGCGCGTCCACACCACTTTCAGCGGATACGGCACCTGTTTGGCGAAAGCCACTGCCTGTTCCGCATAGTCGGTTTCCAGCCGCCGCCCGAAGCCGCCGCCCAGGTACTGGTTGTGCAGAATGACCTTGTTTTCCGGTAACCCTGTGATCTTGGCCGCTTCCTGCACGGCGCGCATGGGTACTTGCGAGCCGGTCCAGATTTCGCATTTATCTGGCGTGACGTGCACGGTGCAGTTCATCGGTTCCATCGTCGCGTGGGCGAGCATCGGCGATTGGTATTCCGATTGCACTAGCGTGCCCTGCGGACGCTCGCCGTCATTGCGCGCAACGATGCCTTTGCCATTGCGCGCGGTGTCGGCCAGTGCATCGCGCAGTTGTTGAGTGGTGAGGTTGGCGTTCTCGCCGCGATCCCAGCTGGTCACCAAGGCGTCCAGGCCTTTTCGCGCCGCCCAGAAATGCTCGCCGACCACGGCCACGGCATCGTCCAGACGCAAAACATCCACCACGCCAGGGATCTTGCGCGCGACCTTGTCGTCCACCGAAGCAAGCTTGCCGTTGAAGGTGGGACACGCCATCACTGTGGCGACCTTCATGCCCGGCACGCGTACGTCGATACCGAATTGCGTGGCACCTTTGATCTTGTCCGCCGAATCCACGCGCCGCATCGGCTTGCCGATCAGCTTGAAATCTTTCGGATCGGTGAGTTGCACCTTGTCCGGCATGGGCAGTTTGCCCGCCGTATCGGCCAATTGATTGAAGGTGGCGCTGCGACCCGACCGCAGGTGATGCACCACGCCGCGATCTACTGTGCAGGTGGATGGATCCACATGCCACTGCACCGCTGCTGCGCTCACCAACATGCTGCGCGCCACGGCGCCCGCTTCGCGCAGCACCGACCAGGTGCCGCGTGTACTGGTGGAGCCGCCGGTGATCTGTCCGCCCAGCAGGGGAATGCCGTAAAGCTCGTCGCTGGGCGGCGAGTGTTCCACCTTGATCTGATCCAGTCCCACGCCAAGTTCTTCGGCTAGCAGCATGCAGCAGCCGGTGTAGATGCCCTGCCCCATTTCCACGCTGGGCATGACCAGCCGCACTGGACCTTCGCTGTCGACGCGGATGAAGGCATTGGGTGCGAACGGCGGACTACCATCAGCCATGGCAGCCGCGGTATCGCCCGGCTGGCGGCGCGCACTGATCATGGCCGATGCCACGCCAGTGCCACCCAGCCATAGAAAGGCGATCGCCAGGCCACTAGCCTTCAGCGCGTGGCGACGGCGCAGGTCGACGTTTTCGTCTTGATGGGAGGCCGGCAACGAAAGTTCGGTGCTCATGACGCAGCTCCTTCCGGCGCGCTGACGATCGTCTGCAACATCTCCGCCTTGCCGGTGGCGGCTTGCTTGATCGCCGCGCGAATGCGCACATAGGTGGCGCAACGGCAGATGTTGCCGGACATCGCCGCGTCAATATCCGCATCGCTGGGATTAGGCGTGCGCGCCAGCAGTGCCGCGGCCGCCATGATCTGGCCGGACTGGCAATAACCGCATTGAACCACGTCTACATCCAGCCATGCCTGCTGGATCTTCTGTCCGCTGGGCGTATTGCCCACGGTCTCGATGGTGGTAATGGCACGGTTGCCGATGGCGCCGACCGGAAGCACGCACGAGCGCACTGCCTGGCCGTCCAGATGCACGGTGCATGCACCACATTGCGCGATACCACAACCGAATTTGGTACCGGTCAGACCGATGACATCGCGCAACACCCACAGCAGCGGCATGTCATCGGGTACATCGACCGGGTACGACTGACCGTTGACGGACAAGGACACCATGAGAGCCTCCGTACTGCGTCAGAAACGATGTGTATTGCACGATTCGGCAGGTGTTTGCCTAAAACTGCCGCGCTTGCATGCACACAACTCGAAACCGCCAGCAAATCAAAACTAACGTAAAAATCCCGTGTGCCGAACAGACACGATGGCTTGCCGGCAACTTTAGTTTCATGCCGTACATAGCAGGATGGCATCAAACGCCATATACGTGACACCATCACGCCCTGCGATTCTGCTCCCTTTTCCTTCGACAGCAAAGATGAATTCGGCCCACGAGCTAAGCATCTTGATAGCGGCACTACGCGACCTGCATCGCGATGCCGCGCCGAAAGCCGCCCTTGCCACACTCACGCGCACGCGCGGCTCCACCTTTCGCCGCCCTGGTACGCGCATGCTCGTGCTGGGCGATGGTCAAGTGGTATGCGAGCTTTCCGGCGGCTGCCCGCAACGCGACATCGTGGCGCGTGCGCTGGAGGTGATTGATAGCGGTGAACCTAGGCTGGTCCGCTACAACGCGGAATCCGGCCTGGACGTATTGATCGAAATGGGCTGCGGCGGCGAGCTGGAAGTACTGATCGAACCGTTGCTGGCCATCCACGATACGGACTTCATCGACACGCTAGCGCGCTGCCTCGACGAACGCCGAACCATCCACATGGCCACGTTGTTCGCGATGAGCGACCAGGCCATCATGCCGCGGCGCCTGGTATGGAACGGGCACGACGTGCTTTACGACACCATCGACGATACACCGCTCGTGCACGCCATCATGACGCATGCACCTGCTTCGCCGATACGCCGCGCCAACACATTCAGCCATCCATCTGCACAAGGTACGGCCGATGTGCTGACGGAAGCCATCGCGCCACCGCATGCCTTGGTGGTGATCGGCAGCAGTGCGGCTGCGCGCGCATTGCTACCGCTGGCCACTGCGCTGGGCTGGCGCACTACGCTGGTCGATCACGACCCTGCTCGCCTGCGCGCCGCCGATCTGCCCGCCGGATTGCATACCGCCTGTGCCACGCCGGAGCAACTTCTGGAGGCCGTCGCACTGGATACGCACAGTTCCGCGGTGGTGATGACACACAACCTGGAACACGACATCGCCTACCTGGGCGCGCTGCGTGGCGCACCGGTGGCCTACGTCGGCGCGCTGGGTTCGCGCGAGCGCGTCGCACGCATGCGCAACCATCCCGCACTCGATGGGCTGCACGTGCACGCACCGGCGGGCCTGGACATCGGCTCGGAAACGCCGGAGGAAATCGCGCTGGCAATCGCCGCCGAGATCACGGCCGTGATCAATCACCGCAGCGGCGGACACCTGCGCGACAACGACGGCGCCATCCATTGATGCGCACGGCAGGCACCACTTCACCGGTGATCCTGCTGCTTGCGGCCGGCGAAGGCAGCCGCTTCGGCGGCGCCAAGCAACTGGCGGACGTCGGCGGCGAACCGATGGTGCGGCGCGTGGCACGCATGCTGTTGGATACCGAAACGCCCGTCCTCGCAGTTACCGGCGCCTATGCCGACGAGGTGGAAGCGGTGTTGGACGATCTGCCGCTGAGCCTGGTGCGTTGCGAGGACTGGCATCTCGGCATGGGCCAGTCGCTGGCTGCCGGCGCGCGCGAATTGATGCACCTGTTCCCGCATGCATCGAGCGTGCTGGTCGTGCTGGCCGACCAGCCTTTGCTGGATATCGAATCACTGCGCAGCATGCTGCAGCGCCATGCGCTGGTACCCGACCGCATGCTCGCAACGCAGCAGCACGGCACGCAGGGACCACCCGCTCTGTTTCCGCGCGACTGCTTCGATGCGTTGGCCAAGCTGTCCGGGTCACACGGCGCACGCGCCCTGCTGCAACGCAATGCGTCGCGAGTCGAACTGTTCACGTCACACGATTCCATCGACGTCGATACCAAGGAAGATCTACAACGCGTGCAGGCGCTACTGGCCCAGGGCACTCAGGATCCGACGCCGAGGGACTAGCGCCACTCCGGTCTCGCCCCATCCGCTCCGGGCAGCCCCCCGTTGTCGCCAAGCACTGTCGATCGCGGCAAAAGACGTTGATACGCGGAATTGACGTTCAGACATCTATTTTTTCTGTCGCATTTCTGTAAAGTTTCATTATCCGCCTGACGCCGCGGCTGCCTGCTGCCATGCAACAGGTCGCGGAAGGTGCGGATCAGAAGCCTGGCCATGGCCCAGGCATTCGAAGGAGGGGACGAGGTCGCAACGGGCACGAGCTCTCACGACGTACGAGCACCCTAGCCGGCGCCTAACGCCCGTGATATGGCCCGTGGCCGTCGCATCCGCGAACTTTCCATCGACACGCTCATCGACATCAGCATCAGCGCGAGGAGCACCTCGCACGGTCCTTCGAATCAGGGAGCCGCACGCTGCGGGCAATGCGGAGCACGCACTCCATCCAATTCAATTTGGGGAGATTCTGCCATGAGCAATGAACAGGCTGTTGCGCGATTCTCGAATCCGGCGCCGTTGGGTTTGGCGGGTTTCGCATTGACGACGTGGTTGTTGAGCATGATCAACGCGGGCTGGTTCACCGGCGACGCCATGAACATGGTGCTTGCGGTAGCCCTGGCTTACGGCGGTACGGCGCAGATGATCGCCGGCGTGATGGAACTGCCGCGCGGTAATACCTTCGGTGCCACGGCCTTCGTGAGTTATGGCGCATTCTGGTGGTCGTTCGCGTTATTCGTATTGTTTCTGCACGACAAGGTGCCTGCCGCGTTTGTGGGTTGGTACCTGTTTATGTGGGGCGTGTTCACGTTCTACATGTGGATCGGCACGCTGCGCGCGGCACGTGCGTTGCAGCTTATTTTCCTGGCGTTGTGGATCACCTTCTTCCTGCTGGCCGCAGGCGAGTGGACCGGCATGAGCGGCCTGCACATGGCCGGCGGTTATGTGGGTCTGCTTACGGCGCTGTTCGCCTTCTATCTGTCGGCGGCCGAAATCATCAACGATGCGCACAAGCGGGTCGTACTGCCCACCGGCGCGCCTGGTTGAACTGCCCAGCGATAGCGATAGGAGGTACTCCATGAAACGACATGCCTTGTTTCTGGCCCTGTCCGTATTGGGCCTTGCCGTCACCCCCGCCTATGCGCAGAACAGCCGGGATAAGGAAATCAAGGCGCTCAAAGCGCTAGTCGAAAAACAGCAAGAGCAACTCAATCGACAGCAACAGGATCTGCAGCAATTACACGATACGCTGAGCCAGCTGCAGAACCAGCAAACGCAACAGCAGACGCAGATTCAGCAAACGCAGCAAGCCCAGGTGCAGGTGCAAACCCAGGTGACGGCGGCGCAGCAAGCCAAGCCGACCTTCAGCAGCGCGCCCGGGGTATCGGTGGCGCTGCATGGCTTCATCGATGCCACGGCGTTCTCGCAGAGCAAGAACTTCACCTACGGCAACGGCCAGAATGCCGAATATCCCGTACCCGAAGCGAAAGGCAAACTCAGTGGCGTGGACATCCGCAACACGCGCTTCTGGTTCGACCTGACCGGCGCGAAAGTCGCCGGTGACTGGACCGGCGGCGCGCATCTGGAAATGGATTTCTTTGGCGGCTTCGGCATCGGCACGGCCAGCCCGACTACGTACGGGGCTTACTCACAACAGCAACCGCTGCCCCGTCTGCGTCAGGGATACATGGTGTTGAACAATCCGGTGACCGGCAGCACGTTCAAGATCGGCCAACAATGGGATCTGATGTTCCCGCTGGACGACCTACCCGATTCGCTCAGCCACATCGCCTTCCCGCTGGGCTATGGCACCGGCATCATCGGCTGGCGCTTTCCGGGCATCGTGTTCTCGCAGGATCTCAACCACGGTTCGAGCGGCCCGCAATGGCGGCTGGATGTAGGCGCATTTGAAGGCGCCTGGAACGGCCCGGCCAGCCCGGAGAACTACGACAGTGCCGGCAACGCTGGTTTCCGTCCGCAGATCGAAGCCAAATTGCACCTAGAGCAGCCGAAGGAATGGATGTTGTTCGCCGCCGGGCACTGGAGCCAGATCAACCTGGCCGGCGTGGGCGGCACCGAGGCAACGCCGATCAAGCGTCAGTTCTCCAGCACTGCGTTCGAGATTGGCGGTCAGTGGACGCCCGGCCAATGGGTGCTCAAGAGCGTGGCGTATACCGGCAAGGGCATCGGCGAAATCTTCGGCGATCTCTCGCAGTTCGGTGACATCAAAGACACCGGCGCCTACGTGATGGGCGGCTACAAGTTCACGTCGAACTGGAGCGCCAACCTGTTCTACGCGGAGAGCAAGCCGAACGCCAATGATGTGATCCGCTGGTTGAGCCATGGCTCCACCGGCCTGCTGAAGGATCGCCAGATGGCCGCGAACGTGCAGTACACCGTGGGCGACTACGCCTTCGCGCTGGAGCTGATCCACGCGATTCTCAATACCACCTCGACGGGCACGAATCGCGTGACGACGAGTGGCAATCAGGTGAATTTGAGTGCGTATTACAAGTTTTGACGAAGTCTCTCATGTGTGCCCACTGACGTTCAGGCGAGCCCCTCTCCCTCCGGGAGAGGGGTTGGGGTGAGGGTACGATCAGCGCGCGATCACAAACATTTGTGCAAGACGTCATCACCGCGCTTCGCACGAACCTTCACCCGCCTGTCGGCACCCTCTCCCGAAGGGAGAGGGGTTCACTCAGGAAGTCTTTTCGCAAGCCATCACCGCTCGGCTGACACCCCATACCCGCCCCCCAACGCATCAATCAACCGAACAGAAAGATCCGCCTGTTGACTCCGCAACGTCGCCAGCCGCTGATCGACCAGCAGCAACTGCTGACGACTTGCCAGTGGCGTCAGCGGCCCGCTGACGCCACCCTTGTATGCCGACATCGCGTCGCGCCAGCTCCTCTCGGCATCCTGCTTGGCGCGTTGCTCCAACGTGATCTGCGTGCGCACCGAGGACAAAGCCGAAACCAGATCCGACACATCGTTCAACGCACCGATCAGCAAGCTGTTGTAGTGCGCCACCGCTTCGTCATAGCGTGCATCGGCACCGGCGAGATTCGCGCGCAAGCGGCCGCCATCGAAGATCGGCAAGCTCAGTGCAGGGCCTACGGAATACGTGCGTGCAGGCAACTGGAATACATTGACGTTGTCGCCGACGGCAACCAGGCCAGCCATCGCGCTCAGGCTGATGTTCGGGAGAAACTCGGTCTTGGCGGCCTTGATGTCCTGCGAGGCCGCTTCGACTTGCCAGCGCGCGGCCACCAGGTCGGCGCGACGGCCAATCAGATCCACTTGCAGCTTGTCGGGCACAGCCACCAGACCCGGATCGAGCAAATTCGGTCGCGCGATGCTCAACCCGCGATCGGGCCCCTGCCCCAGCAACACGGAAAGACTGCTTCGCGCGGCATCGATGGCGCGATCGGCCTGCGCCATCTGCTGTTCTGCGCTGGCCGCTTGCGAGTCGGCGAATGCCTCCTGCTGCGGCGTGCCGAGACCGCCGGCCACCAGGCGACGTGTCAACGTCAGCGTTTGCGTGGTGCGTTGCAGTTCGCCTTCGGCGACATCCTTCTCTGCGAAGGCGTAACCGAGCGCTACGTACGCGCGCGCCACGTTGACGGAAAGTTGGATGCGCGCCGCATATGCTTCGATTTCCGCGGCGCGGCTGCGTCCCAGCGCAGCTTCCCACGCGTCGCGCTTGCCGCCCCACAGATCGATGTCCCACGAAAGATTCGCGGTAACGGATTTACCCCAGGCGAAATGGCCCAGCACGTATTGCGGATAGATCGGATCTTTCTCGGACAGGCGCGTGCCACTGGCGCCGGCTTCCAGATCTGCTTGCGGCAGACGCGCCGCGTAAGCGCTGTCGGCCACCGCCTGTGCTTGCTTTGCGCGCGCCTCGGCTTCGGCCAGGCTTGGATTGGTCTTAAGTGCCTCTTCGATCAGCGCGCTCAGCTGCGGATCGCCGAAGCTCACCCACCAATCCTGCGCCGGCCACGCCGTGGGGCTGAGCGGCACGTTGGCGAAACTCTGCTTGCTCTTGAGGCTATCCGCGTCGAGCGTCTTGCCGGTGGGATGCAAGCCGCCCGGTGTTGCGCAGCCGACGAGCGACACGCTCAGCGCAAACACCATCGCTATCGAGAACTTGTTCATGGTCGCACGCATGGCATCGTCACCGCTGTGCCGTTGCAGCATCGCCATCGCCGCTTGGATGCACGATCAGCGTTGCCGTCTGCCCCGCCACCAGCACCGTGCCGGCCGGCATGTGATCGGTGTCGATACGCACGCGCACCGGCACACGCTGCGCCAGCCGCACCCAGTTGAAGGTGGGATTGATGTTGGCGAGCAGATCCCCGCCGGTCGGATCGACCGCGCCGCCAATGCCGCGCGCCACACCTTCCACCGTGCCGTGCAGATGCACGCCGCCGCTCATCAGGCGGATATCCACCGGATCACCGACGCGCAGATGCGGCAGCTTGGTTTCCTCGAAATAGCCATCCACCCAGAACGAATGACTGTCGACCAGTGCCAGCCGCGGCGCACCGGCGCTGGCGTAATCACCCACACGCACTAGCAGATTGGTGATGTAGCCATCCACCGGCGCGCGCACTTCGGTGCGCTGCAGATTGAGTTCCGCCGTGGCCAGCGCGGCTTGCGCTTGCTTGACCGACGCCTGCGCCTGCAGCTGTGCGGCGACAGCCTGCTCCACGCCCGCACGCGCCTTGTCCCAGGCGGCGCGCGCGGCGTCGGCCGTGGCACTGGCGTTAGCGAGATCTTCGTTGGAAACCACGTCGCGTAAGCCCTGCCGGCGCTTGGATTGCGCCTCGTACATCACGAAATTCGCCTTGCTCTGTGTGGTGCCCGCCTTGGCGGCGTCGATGTTGGCTTGCGCGGCGGCCACTGCCGCTTCCGCCGCAGCGAGGTTCGCCTTGGCCTGCTCAAGGGCGTCTGCATAACGGGGGCGATCGATCACGAACAGCACGTCGCCTTTCTTCACCGGCTGGTTGTCGATCACGTTCACGGCCGTGACCAGGCCCGATACGTCCGGCGCGATGCGCACCACGTTGGCGCGAATGCGTCCGTCTCGCGTCCAGGGCGAATACATGTAATGCCGCCACATGCCGTAGCCGATGAACACGGCGAACAGCACGATGACGGCGGTGATGGCGATGCGGATGTAGAGAGTGTTTTTCATAAGAGTATGGAGGACGCCTAGCGCCGCTTAGATGGTCAACAAGGCGAAGCCGCCGAATACGCAAACGAGGAAAGCCAGGCGCAACAGCGCCGGATGCCACACGTAGCGGTACAGGCCGTAACGGCCGACCACCCAGTCGAACAGCAGCAACAGCACCACGGCCACCAGGAACCAGACGAGCAGTCCGGGAACCAGCACGCCGCCGATGGCGATTTCACGTGGCATGAGCAACTCCTTGTGCGTTGGGGTGAGCTTGCATGTAAGCGCCGAGTACGGATTGTTCGTCCAGCATGGCCAGGCGCAGCACGTGCAGATGACTCAGCAACGGCGACATGGCTTCGTCGCCGTCGATCATTGCCGTGGCGGCGGCAAGGGCATCGCGCGCATAGGCATAGGTTGCTGTATCGGGATGCTCGTAAAGCTGGGCGATGGCATCGATGGTTCGCTCGACAGCTTCGCGCACGTCCTCGGGCAGCGGCCGGCCGGCCATGTCATTGCGCAGCTCGATCAAGGTGCGCCCTACTTCGTGCACGGACAGCGTCCAGGCCACCAGGCTGCGTGACGCCTGACTTCCGCGCTCGGTCTGCGCCACGATCTGTCCGAACAGATCGTGATTGACGCTTTCGAAGCGGGCACGCAAGCCAGGCAACGGCGCGGTGGCCGCAAGGCGTACTTGACGGCGCAAGCGCTCAAGCTGGCGGCGGCGCAGCCACGGGCTGCCGATGGCCGACGGTATCAGCAAGAAGGCCGCGCCTACGGCGGCCAGCCCGGCAAGTTGGGCCAGCGAGTCGTTCAAGAAAAACACCACGTCGTAACTCATCTCGTTGCGCATGGCGAGGGTCAGGGCAAAGCCCATGCAGTAGCCCACGCCGGCGCGAGCAGTGAGGGGCCATGCCATCATCGCCATGCCGATCATCAGGAACGGCGCGGACCCGGCCACCAGCAGCCCAAAACCATCCATCAGCGGCAGCACGAAGAATTGGCAGATGAAGCTCGCGCACATGCCCGCCAGAAAACCCAGAGAGGTGTGCTGCACCCACTGGGTGGGATTGGGCGCGGAAGCAAACAGGCCGGCAAATACCGTCGCCAGCAACATCGTCGACGAACCGGACGGCCACGCCGAGACGATCCAGAACAGGCTCAAGACCCCCATCGTCAGCGCGGTACGCAACATCGCCAAGCCTGCACCGAGAAAATCGTTGCCGCGCTCGAAGCGCACACGCTCCGCAACCGTGCCAAAAAGCCGGGGCGCCTGTAGCGCCGATGCCGTTTCGGCGTACGCATAAAGTTCATCGACAAAACGATCGACAAGGGTGGCGCCGGTATCGAAATCGAGCATGTCGTAAGCGGAAATCATTTCAGCGCGAAGGGCCGCCTTGCGTTCCCTGATCGCCTGCCGCGCGCTATCTAGCCGCGGCAACAGCACACGCGCCGCAGCCCCCCCTTCGATCGGCGCATCCAGCGCGCCGGCCAACGGCCGGTACAGTTCGATCAGCGCGTTTGCCGCAATCTCGTGCCCTCTGCGCTTCAAGCGATTGATCAGGTGGTGCAGGGTCTGCAGCGTGGTGGAGGTCGCCATGAAACGCTGATTGAGCAGCAGCATGTGACCGCTGCGCGCACGCGCCTCCGGATCTTCGAAAATCACCGTGCTGCGCAGGTCTTCCACCGCTACCGCGTCGCGCACAAAGCGCAGATGCGCATTCTCGATATCGGCACGCGCTACCTTGCCGCTCATCGCACGCTGCACGAAGTCGATGAAGTTGGCGAACTGTGCGCGGCAGAGGCGCCGCAGATCGTCGCGGATGCGGCTGGGGAACACCACGTCGCTCACCGCGCCCGAAACGGCCAGGCCCAGCAGCACTTCGCTCAGGCGCCATACCCCCGAGTTGAATACTTCCAGCGGACTATTGATCACCGGCAACGCCACGATCGCGGCCGTATAGCCAGCCAGCACGAAGGCATAGGATTTGAAATTGCGATACAGCGTGGCGCCGCCGGCGCACGCGCCGATCCATAGCGACAGCGCGGAGAGAAACAGCACGCGCTCCTGCGGAAACAAGGCCACGATCATAAAGCCCGCCAGCGCGCCGACCAGCGTGCCGATGGCGCGGTAAAAGCTCTTGGCCAGCACCATGCCGGTCTGGCGGTTGGCAACGATGATGGTGGTAAGCACCGCCGTGGAAGGCTGCGGTAGCGCCAGACGCATCGCCAGCCAGGCGGTGATGTAGAAGGCGAGCAGCGACTTCACCACGAACAGCCAGGTGGTGGTCTCCTCGCGCAGGGTCGTCACGATGACTTCGCGCGTACCGGGCGTTGCTGCCTGGACATCGGTTACAGACATGATGCTGACGTCCTCAGTCGGCCAATCCGATCAGGAATTTCTTCAACAGCTTTTCGAGCTGAACCTGCTCAGAAACCGTCAGCTGACGCCCCTCCCTCGCCAGCAGCTTGCAGATATCCGGAAGCAGACTCTCAAGCAACGCCTGTCCTTGCGGCGTCAAACTCAGTTCGATCCTGCGACGGTCATCGGCGCTACCGCTGCGAGCGATCAGCTTTTTATCGCACAGCTCGTTGGTAAGTCGCGTGATGTTGGCCGATTTCTCACCCGCCGCATCCGCCAGCTCCGACGGCGACATCGTACCGCTGGACGAGCCATACAGCATCATCAACAAGTTGTATTCCGGATGATTGATGCCGTACGGCTTGAGCGTCAGGTTCGCATCGTCGTGCAGTTGCTTGTGGATGTGCTTGATCAGGCGCACGAGTGTGGCCGGACGGCGGGGGAAGTCGGGGTAGCGGCGACAGGTGACAGCAAGGCGCTGTTCGGTGAGGGCGAAATCGGCCATGGTTGGCTCCCGGGAATCCAACATACTTATAGATAGTATATAAATGTACTATTTAGTTGTAAATGAATATCGGCGTAGGCGTGAGCGCGGATTTTTGTAGGCTGGTAGTGAGGTGACGCCGAAGCTGCACACTGTCACAGCGGCGACAACATTCCCTCCCCTTCTTGCAGGCGGCAAAAGCATCGCGCTACAGCGAACGCCGCAAACCATGGCTCAATCTGCGAAATGCTCCGACATCAAGCGATATTGGGTTTCGGCTTCGCCTCATCACCCACCTACGACAGCGACGTGCAACCGCTCAACGATGCTGCATTGCAACCTTAATGCTTCTTAAGACGCCTTACAGGGAGACGTCAGGTTGGAGGTTTATGTGTATGCCCAGCATCTACTACGGCTTGCAGAGAACCATAACCACCAACCAACCTGGAACATACAGACCATGATTCGTCGCGTTCTCGCTGTTGCGATCGCTCTTTCGACATTGCCGCTTTACGCCCAAAACGCCCCAAAGATCTACGCGCAGGAACTGGTTGACCAGACCATCGCGGCGCATTCTGACATCGTCGTGATGGCCATCCACGCCACACCGCCCAAGCAGAAGGACAATGTCATCATCGCCTCCAACATCGGCCGCATCGGCAAGAAGGCCGATTCGGACGATATGGGTGTGGTCAACACCGGCAAGCCGTTGGTGGAGGTCAACAAGGCCGGTGACCGGCTGGAGGTCGAACTGCCTTTGTTCGACGTCACGGGTGACACGCTCGGCGCGCTCAGCATCGTCTACCCGTATCACAACGGGGACGACAAGCAAGCATTGCAACAGCGGGCCGAGAAGATTCGCGATCAGCTCGCCCGGCGCATTTCCAATCCGAGCAACCTGACGCAGCCGTATCAATTCGACGCAAGCGTTCCTACCAACACCCTCGCCCAACAATTGGTCGACGAGGCCATGGTCGCGCATCCGGAAGTCATCATCCTTGCCTTGCATGCCACTCCGCTGGGCGGCAGCACCAACATGATCGTCGGCTCGAGCATTGGGCGAATCGGCAAGGCAGCCGATGATGACGATCTGCGCGCCATTCGCACCGGCATTCCGAATCTTGAAGTGAACGGCAATCGCTTCGAAGTCGAAACACGCCTGCTGGATGCCAACAAGCAAACCATCGGCGCAGTGGGCATCGTTTTCCGCTACAAACCTGGCGACGACAAAAAAGCACTGGAGCGCCGCGGCTATGCCGTCCGCGACGAGCTGGCCGCCAAGATTCCTTCGCTCGCCAAGCTGATGGCGCCGCCAGTCACGCCCGATTCGGCAGCGGCCCCTGCCACCCTGATTGGGCGCAGCACGTCATGGAAACCGCAATACTCGGGCGATTTCGACCACTTCGGCGTCGATACCAAACGCAACAAGCTGCTGCTTGCAGCGGAAGACCACGGCACGCTGGAAGTCTTCAATCTCGACACGGGTGCGCACGAACAGACGCTCACCACGTTCAGTACGCCGCACGCGATTCTCTACCTGCCGGAGAAGGATCGGCTGATCGTGACCGATAGCGGCAAAGGCGGTACGCGCGTGCTGGATGCCGCCACGTACAAGGTGCTCGGCTACATCGACCTGGCGCCCGGCGCGGATTCGATGGCTTACGACAAAGCCACCAACCTGCTCTACATCGTCAGTGGTGGCAAAGACGTGGACATGAAGGAGTGCTACCTCAACGAGGTCGATCCTTACTCCGGAAAAGTGTATCGAAAGCTGCGCTTCGATTCCGATCATGTCGAGGCGGTGCGGGTGGAAGAACACGGGAATCGCCTGTTCGTCAATGTGGCCGACAAGAACCGAGTCGACGTGGTGGACAAAAAGACGCTGCAGGTGATTGCTCATTGGCCGCTGACGGGTGCACAGACAAACCTAAGCATGGGCCTGGACGAGGCGGATCATCGGCTCTTCGTGGGCACGCGCAATCCCAGCAAGCTGATCGTGCTCGATACCGACACTGGCAAGTCGGTGGCAAGTCTCGATGCGCCAGCAACATCGGACGGCCTTTTTTACGACAACGTGCACAAGCGCATCTACATACCCGGCGGCGACGGCTACCTCGGCGTGTTCCAGCAGAATGACGCCGATCACTATACGGAACTGGCGCGAGTGGCCAGTGCGAAAGGCGCCAAGTCCGGCATGCTGTGGAAGCCCCTCGATCGCATCTATCTGGCTTCATCACCCGGCGACAACAACAAAGGTGGAGAGATCCTATGGTTTGCGCTCCATCCGTAAGGAGCGAGCCAATCAAACACTCATGTACGGGTCTTTACGAACAACGACAGTCAACGGCCATGCATCACATTCAAATCGAAGCGAGCCTTTCATGACTGCCTGTTGAATTCAGTAGCTAACGTGTCATCCGGGGAGGGATAGACGTTATGCAGAGCTTGACCGTAAAACCATTGTTTGGCGCATTACTCATGGCCATGGGCGCTACCTGCGCCGCAACCGTATCCACCAATCTGTACGCTGACGATACCCCGCAGCAAAAGCCGGACACGTCCTCGGGCACGACAAAAAAAACGGACCAACCTGAAAAACCGGCCACTCTGGCAACAGTGGTAGTCACCGGCTCCAACTTGCCGGTCGCGCCTGACGAAGTCGTAGTACCCGTGGTCTCTGTTGACAGCGACGAGATGAAGGCAGCCGGCGTCAACGCCAACGTGCTCGATCTGTTGCGCAAGGTCGTGCCATCGTTTGCCGGACGCAGCAATACCGGCACCAGCAATGCGAACAACAACAACCAGAATACCGCCGGCGGTTCGCAGTTGCAGCTGCGCAATCTCGACACCCTGGTGCTGGTCGACGGTCGCCGCGTGGCAACCAGCGGCATCAACGGCATAGGCGGCAAGAACTTCGTCGACGTGAACCAGATTCCTATCTCGGCAATCGACCATATCGAAGTACTGACCGACGGCGCTTCGGCCATCTACGGCTCCGACGCGATCGGCGGCGTGGTCAACATCATTCTGAAAAAGGATTACCAGGGTGCGGAGGTCGGCGTGCGATATGGCGCTGCCAGCGGCGACTACCGCGAAAAATCGGGCTATTTCGTGGCCGGCACTACGCTTCACGGCGTGCACATCACGGTTACCGGCAGTGAGTCCAAGACCGACCCGCTTTATCAAGATGCCCGGAATTTCACCAGCCCGCTTACCGGCCGCATTTCGAACATACCGGGAACGGTCGGCGCTAACGGCCAATTCCCCGGCGCCATTCTCGCTCCAGGTCTCAGTTCTCCTGCCCAAGACAATCCAACTGGCACGCAGGCAACCGCCGCAAGCGTCAATAGCCTGATCGCCAACGGCACTTACTTGCCGACGACAGCGAGCGCGGTGGCAAACGGCTTCGATGTGTCCAGATACCAGACCTTGCTGGAGCGCCAGGATCAAAAAGGTCTCAGTGCCAATCTTTCCGCCGATCTGCTGGACAACAACAAACTTACCGCCTTCGGCAACATCCTGTATTCACGCACCAAGAGCTTCACCCAGTGGCTCCCGATCCGGACTACCGTATCGCTGCCGGCTGGCTCCCCCTACAACCCGCTGACCACTACTTTCAATAATGTGGTGTTCGGCTACCTTCCCTATCCCCAGCAGTTCATCAACAGCGCGGAAGGTCTTCGGATAGTCGCCGGCTTGCGCGGCGACCTCGGCGGCGGATGGAATTGGGAAAGCACGGTCGACCACAGCGAAAACACGCTAGACCAGGATCAGCTCAACGTCATTTACGCGCCCAACGTTGCTCGTGCGATTGCCGGCGGCTACGACGCGCAGGGCAATCCTGTCGCCGGCGGGGCCTACAGTCGCGTGCAAACCGGCTTCTCCAGCACCGGTCCGTTCGTCATCCAGCCTGCGCTGAATCCGCTAGCCGTTGCATCAGGCATCACACCGGCTATGCTTGCGAATCTGTACGGCACGGAAATGATTCATGCCAAAAGCACGCTGGATGCATTCGACGCCAAGCTGGTGGGCAAGGCATTCACGTTGCCAGCGGGCACGATAGGCGTTGCTTTCGGTGTCGAGGCCCGTCGCGAATCTCTCTCTGCGTATACCGACATCAACGGCAGAAACACCGGACCCACCGCGCACGATTGGATCGGTGGCACTTCGGCCGATCCCTTCTCAAGGGGGCGTGACATCGACAGCGGCTATGGCGAGGTGCGCGTGCCCATCACCAGCTCAAGCTGGTCGATACTGGGATTTCACGCCTTCGACCTGATCGCCGCCGCGCGTTATGAGCATTACAGCGACGCCGGTAATTCGTTGGTGCCCAAGTTTGGATTCCGCTGGCAGCCGATCGACAACCAGATTACCTTGCGCGGGTCGTTCTCGCGGTCATATACCGCGCCGACGCTGTATGCCATGTACGGCCCTACCGATACGCGGCTGGTGGGTAGCAGTGTCATTCAATCGGTCTTCGGTCTTACAGGACTCGGGTTCAATGGCGAAGACGGCAACAATCCGCACCTCAAACCGAGCACGGCAGTCACGCGCTCGATGGGCATCACGTTCACGCCACAAGCCCTTCCGGGGTTGACCGCATCGATCGATTATTCCTCGGTGGATCAGCGCGGGTATCCCGGCGGCATCGGGTTTACCAACATCCTGCAAAGCGTGAATCAGCTTGGCGCGGCATCACCATTTGCCTCCAACCTGGCGCTTGGCAATTTCCCAGGCCTACCTGGGGCGACTGCATTCACCACGCCGGGTCAGGTCGAAGCCTATCTGCGCTCCGGCGGCAATCCGTTGAATCTGTACGCCATCGATCGCTTCACCAATCTTGGCGGCTTGCACGTGCGTTCCGCGAACATGACAGCGGAATATTATTTCGTCAGCGATCACGCCGGCACGTTCACGTTCTCCACCAACGGCGCGATGTTCTTCAAATACCAGTTCCAGGCGCTTCCTGGCCAGCAGTACTACAACTACGCCGGATTCGTCACCAACGGCGGCACCGGCGTGCAGGGAACCATCCCGAGATTCAGCTTCTACAGCACCGCCGATTGGCAATACGGCAACTGGGACCTCACCCTCGGCAATCATTACATCTCGTCGGTGACGGACATCGGCCCTGGCGGCATCGTTTATGCGCAAAGCACCACACTCAAGCGCCTTCCCGTCAGCAGTTATGTCACCTGGGACCTGCGTCTCGGCTATGGCGTCGATCGGTCGTCATCGCACTCCATCGTAAAGGGATGGTCGGTAGCGCTGGGCGTCAACAACATCGCCAACCGTATGCCACCACTCGCACCGCAGGCATTTACCGACAACAACGCCGATGTGGCGACGTATTCGCCGATTGGACGGCTGATCTACGGAACGGCAACGATCAAGTTCTAACCGTTGACCGCGTCGAGACGGGCGATTCACGCTCCACCCCAGAGCCTCAGCCTGAATCGCTCGTCTCGCGCACTACTGCCGTTCAAATCCCAAGGAGAGGCTGAGCCACCACCTGCGATGGCTCGATAACCGGTGGCGCAACAGGAAGTTCGAAACTCACGCGCAATCCAGGCCCATCTTCACGCGGCTGTGCGCGAATGCTGCCACCGTGCAGCTCGATAATGCTGCGGCAAATCGTAAGGCCCAAACCGCTTCCCTGATCCTCCCCCGCTTGCACATTGAAACGCACGAAGCGGTCGAAGACGCGCCGGCATTGTTCTTCCGTCAGCCCCGGCCCTTCGTCTTCGATACTGAGGCACCAGTTCCCGTCACCGACGATGGATTTCATGACGATCGTTCCATTCGGCGGCGATACGCGCAGTGCATTAGTCAGCAGGTTGAAGATCACCTGTCGCAGCCACTTCTCCTCCATCGCCACCAGCCCATCGCCATGGTGCACGCAGCATAGGCACCGGCCGCGATGCTCGACAAGCGCGCGCAGATCCGGTTCGATGCTGCGCAGAAAATGCTCCGGGTGCTGGTTGACGAGATTCAGCTTGACGCCATTCACTTCGGCGCGCGATATGAAAAGCAGCTCGTCGATCATCTGATTGATGCGCGCCAGTTCGTCGATCTGCACCAGCACTGCGTCTTCGTGCCGCCGCTCGAGCCTGCCTTCGACCAGAAGCCGTTCGGCATGCAGACGCACCAGCGAAAGCGGCGTCTTCAATTCATGCGACACCTCTTCGGAAAATTGACGGGCTTGCCGGAACGACGCCTCCAGGCGATCGAACATCTGATTGAGCAGCCGCACCAGGTCGAAGAGCTCGTCCTTGCCGCTCGGGACGGCGATGCGCTCAGCCAGATTGTCCGAACGTATCCGATTGGCGGTTTCGCCGATCATTCGCACCGGACGAAGAATCAAACGGCTCGTAGCGATGCCGATCAAACCGCTGGTTAGCAGCATGATTGTCCACAACGCAATGCATACTTCGATGTATGCGGTCAGGCCCTGCCGCATCTGTCTCGTCGGTGTGCCGATCGTGACGTCGAACGGCGGCATGATGAATTCACCGACGCGCAACTCCCCCACTCCAGGCACGAAGGTATTGTAGACGTGCTTGCCCGGCACGTCGGGAATCGGCGTGCCGTCCAGGTTGTTGGAGTAGAACAGGATGTCGTGCGGCGGCTGGTCGATGTTGATGTAGAACAGCACCGACGCATAATTGGTGGTTTCGCGTATGCGCCGATCCACGATCTGCGGCGTCAACGCCCGGTAATCCGTACCCAGGCGCGCGCGGATCTGCTCGAATTCCGTCTTGTTGAGAAAATCCAGATCGCGCTGAATATAGGTTTCCAGCAACAGGTACCCGACCACGAACAGCACCGCCAGGGTGATCGTGGCGCTCATCGCATACCACAAGCCGATGCGCGCCCGCAGTGACTTCATACCAACTGGTAACCTATTCCGCGCAGCGTTTTGAACAACGGCATGGCGGGGTTGTCCTCAAGCTTGGTGCGCAGACGACTCATGTAGACATCCAGAAGATTGTCTTCGACCAGGCCGGGCCATATGCGTTCGGAAATATAAGAGCGCGTGAGGGTTCGCCCTGCGTTCTGCATGAACACTTCCAACAATGCGAATTCCCTGCTGGTCAGCTCCACCACTTGGCCGCGCAATCGCACGGTGCGACCCAGCAGGTCCAGCTTGATGCATTTGTATTCAAGCACCGTTTGCTTGATGGCCGATTGCCGGCGCATCAGCGAGCGCACGTGGGCAAGCAATTCCTCGAAGCTGAAAGGCTTGGGCAGGTAATCGTCGGCGCCCAGGTTCAGGCCTGCGATACGGTCCTCCACCGCATCACGTGCGCTGAGGATCAAGACCGGTTCGTTGAATCCGCACCGACGCCACTCGCACAGCAATTCCAGGCCGTCTCCGTCCGGCAGACCAAGATCGAGGATGATGACGTCGAAGTTTTCTTCCGCAAGCACGTCTCGCGCTGCCTTGCAGCTCTGTGCCCAGGATGCAGTATAGGAACGTTCGCTAAAACCACGCTTCAAAAACTGACCAAGTTTGTACTGGTCTTCGACGATCAGGACTTTCATCTACGTGCCGCCCCAGCCCGAACGACATTGGAGTCTACGCCGAATGGCCATACTTACTTGACGCGCCGCACAAGCCTGTTTTCGCCTGCGACCATGCACTCGTGCAGACTCGCTTACCTGAAAATTTTTTAAGGGAAGTTTCATGGTCGAGACAGGAAGTAGTTCTAGGGTGATGCTTGACGGCTTATAACCGGTACGTTTAGGACATGCTTGGCGACGTCATCGCGTAAGTGCGGACATCCATCTCGAGACCACCATGAAATTATCGGCAAGCCCAGCCCCTCACCTCAGTTCCCTTCCCGCAAGCGAGCGGTCGTACAACGTGACACCAACCGCGGATACAACCACGATGTCCAACATCGAATCCATCAAGATTGCCGCCCGTCTCGATCGGCTGCCCGCATCGCGCACGCTGTGGAAACTCATCGTGCTGATTTCTCTGGGCGGCCTGTTTGAATACTACGACCTGTTCTTCACCGGCTACGTTGCACCGGGCATGACCAGGTCCGGATTGTTTACGCCGGCATCGCTTGGAGTGTTTGCCAGCCTCGCCGGCATCAAGGTGGCCGGATTCGGTACGTTCGTCTTCAGCACGTTTGCCGGTCTGTGGGTCGGCGTGGCGCTTTTCAGCCAGCTTGCCGATCGCTATGGGCGGCGCCCCGTGTTCACCTGGTCGCTGGTCTGGTACGCATGCTGCACGATCGTCATGGCTTTTCAGCACACGGGCGAAATGCTCAATGTATGGCGCTTCATTGCGGGTGTCGGATTCGGCGTGCAGCTCGTCACCATCGACACGTATATTTCCGAACTCACGCCGCTGGCTTTGCGCGGTCGCTCCTTTTCGGTGAATCAATTCGTATCGTTGTCTGCCGTTCCCGCCGTAGCCCTACTCGCCTGGCTGCTGGTGCCGGTGACGCCGCTGGGACTGGATGGCTGGCGCTGGGTGGTGCTGATCGGCTCGGGCGGTGCCATCGTGACATGGTTTCTCGTACGGCGCGTGCCCGAGAGCCCGCGCTGGCTCGCGTTGCACGGGCGCATGAAAGAAGCCGACGCGATCACGGCCGACATCGAACGTCGCATCGAAACCGAAATCGGCAAGCCGCTTCCCTCGCCCCATGTCGAGGCGGAAGAAGACGACGGCGAGGGCCGGTTCTCCGAGATATTTTCGTCGCGCTATTGGCGACGCACGCTGATGCTGTCGGTTTTCAACATGGCGCAGGTGATCGGCTTCTACGGCTTCGCGGCGTGGGTGCCGACGCTGCTGATAGCGCGTGGCATTGCCGTCACGCATAGCCTGGAATATTCCTTCATCATCGCCATCGCCAACCCGTTCGGCCCGCTGCTCGGAACCTTCTTTGCCGACTACTTCGAGAGAAAGACACAGATCGTCGCAGGCTTGATCGTGATGGGACTATCGATGCTCGGGTTCGCGCACGTCACGGCGCCCATCGTGCTGATTGCACTCGGCGTACTGTTCACGCTCGCCGCCAATGTCATGTCTTACGCCTACCACAATTATCAGGCCGAGCTTTATCCAACCCGCATCCGCGCCCGCGCCGTCGGCTTCGTCTACTCTTGGAGCCGCATCGCCGCTGCCTTCGCGGGCCTGGCCATCGGCTATTTCCTGAATCTTGGCGGCACGCTGGCCGTCGCGACATTCATCGCCATCGCGATGACGGTGGGCATCATCGTCATCGGCGTCTTCGGGCCATCGACGAAGGGCATCGCATTGGAGCGGATCAGCCACTGAGGATCAGCGCCGGGAAGCCGGCTCGAGGTTTACGGATGCTGGGATTGTCATCCCAGCCTACGAAGCTCCTCGTGTGCGCGCATCGCCAACTCGAATGAACGCTTGCGCGCTGCGTGATCGAAGACATTCGCCGTCAACATCAATTCGTCCGGCCGATGGCGATCGATGAAGGCTGCCAACCCTTCCCGTACCGTATCCGGATCACCCACGATCGCGCAGGCCAATGCACGTTCCACCATGTATTTCTCGGCAGGCAACCAATAACTCTCGATGTCGTCGATCGGCGGAGGAATCAGCCCCGGACGGCCACGGCGCAGATTGACGAAACTCTGCTGCTGCGTCGTAAACAGCCGCTTCGCCTCATGATCGGTTTCGGCGACCACCACGTTGGCGCACAACATGACGTAAGGCTTGTCCAGGCGTGCGGATGGCTTGAAGTCGCGGCGGTAAAGCATCACCGCCTCGTCCATCGCATCCGGCGCGAAGTGCGAGGCGAAGGCGAACGGCAAACCGAGCGCGGCGGCAAGCTGAGCGCTGAAGAGGCTCGAACCCAGCAACCATACCGGCACATCTACACCTGCGCCGGGAACAGCGCGCACGGCTTGGCCAGGTACGGCCGGTTCGAAGAAGGTGAGCAGTTCCTGCACGTCGTTCGGAAAGGTCTCCGCACCTTCGTAATAGCGGCGCAGTGCGCGCGCAGTCGGCTGGTCTGTGCCGGGTGCGCGTCCAAGTCCGAGATCGATGCGCCCCGGATAAAGCGACGCCAACGTACCGAACTGCTCGGCTACCTGCAGCGGTGCATGATTGGGCAGCATGATGCCGCCGGCACCTACCCTGATGCGCGAGGTTCCGCCTGCCACGTGGCCGATCAGCACTGCCGTCGCTGCGCTGGCGATGCCGGGCATGTTGTGATGTTCGGCCAGCCAGTAGCGCTGATACCCAAGTTGCTCGGTCCATCGCGCCAGGTCCAGCGTGTTGGCGAAGGCGTGCGTAGGCGTGCTGCCTTCGGTGACGGGGGCGAGATCGAGTACGGAGAACGGGATCATGGAAGGGCCTCGGCAATGAAGCCCACAATTTGGGGATGGTTGCCCGCAAACCCAGAGGCATGTGAAGACCGCCGAGTTGCGTCAATGACCCATCCCTGTCCGCCAGCGCAATAAAATTGGCACCATTTTCAATAGCTTATAGTGTGATGTGCATCACAAAAAAGCAGACAAATAGCCAAATCTAACCAAATTTTGATGATCCTGAACCCTCCGTCGCTAGACTCGACCAGCCAGCGAAATCCAGGTGCGTCATTCCCAGGATTGGTACCGAGCGGTTCGTCCAAGTGAGGAACCGGCCGGCGTACGGCGGGATGGCTTCGGCATGTCGATCATCCTCGCGGTACTGGACGTCTTCGCTGGCTACCAAGCGGCTGCTGCACATCATCTTCGCGTCTAGGCGCTCACGGGGAAGACGATAGGCCGTTCTACGGACGACCTTCATTGGTGCTCGGATAAGCACGACCAAGCCCGGTTCCGCATCTTTTATTTGCGGCGCCGCTGTCATGTCGTGGCGAACCACATGCCTTGTGTGGCCACTACTCAAACCAGGCGAAGGAGCGCTAATGCACGTGAACTTGAATCAATGAAAAAAAATCTTGCACCCGTTCCGAAAAAACTCCTTGCTCCACTTGCCGCATCCATCGCTCTATTTGCCGCTTCCGCACCGCTGTCGTCGAACGCAGACGCACAAGCCGCTGCCACGCTCAAAGCGCCGATCTACGGCGTAACGCTGGATGATCTTTCCAATATCAACGCCATCATCACCTCGCTGAGCAAGCTGCCGTATCGGCCAACGGTACGCGTGGTATTCGATCCCGGCACCAGCGCCGCCGAGTACTACCCTGCCCTGGTCAAGCTGCACACGGTCGCCTACGTGATGGGCGAGATCATGGATTCGTATTACTTCCCGACCAACCTCAACACCTACACAGCCCGCACCAAGGAACTGGTCTACGGCTTGAACGGCACCGTCGACGTGTGGGAGATCGCCAACGAGATCAACGGCGAATGGCTGCGCCAGAATCCGGACGGCAGCAACGCCACGGTGAACGCAGAAGAGACCGCGATCGGCCAGATGGTCGCCGCGGCCAGCTCGATCGTAAAAAGCGTCGGTGGCAAGACGGCGGTCACGCTGTACTACAACGACGACAGCAAGGGCAACAATTGCTGGGAAAAACCGCAGGATTATTGGAAGACCTGGCCGACCACCTTCCTACCCGCCACCGTGCGCCAGAACACCGACTACGCACTCTTCAGCTACTACCCGTACCAGGATTGCCCGGGACTGTCGCCGTCGTGGAACGCCGATTTCAGCGCGCTGGAAAGCATCTTCCCGAACGCGAAAGTGGGCTTCGGCGAAATCGGCACGTCGAGCACCGGCGCGCCCAGTTCGGTGCAGACTGGCCTGATCAAAACGTACTACCCGATGGTCAAGAGCTCTAACGATCCGAAGTTCATCGGAGGATTTTTCTGGTGGTATTACGCCGAGGAGATGGTGCCGTACACCAAGACGTACTGGAGCACGCTGGACCAGACGATCGCGCCATTGAAGGTGCCGCAGTAACGAACGCCTAGATCATGTAACAGACCGTCCCCTCCCCTGCGTACAGGGGAGGGGCAGTTGTTTGCCCGCGCCAGTCCTAGCGCTTCATTACCCCCTTCAATTCCGGCAAATAACGCAACTCGAAGAACACGCTATCGCCCTCGCACGGCGCGCGTTGTGCCAATGCCGCGCTCGCTTCGTCAGCAGACAACGCCGCAGCAGTGAATGCCTTGTCCTCGCCGGTCTGGCGGAAGATTTCATAGACGACGCCCCGTGCGCGCCTCGCCTCGCACGGGCTGGCCGCATCCAGATACAGCTTGCGCTCGCCCTCTCCCAGACGCCCAGTTCCCGCCCCATCCTGCACCCAGACGCGTACGCCGCTGAGCTGGACGTCTTCGAGCAGTTCCGCATAACGCAACGGCACCATGTTGCCTGCAAAGAACGAGGTGACATAGACCGGCCGCCGCGCAATGCGATCGAGCTGCCCGCGCTCAGCGGCGAGATAGTCCTGCAACTGTTTGCGCGCGTCCGGATCGCGCCAGCGCTTGTCGTCGATCTCAATAGGCAAATACCAAGCGGTGATCGTGTCCGTACCCAGCTCATCGGCCCATTGGCTGGCCACCGTCGCGTCGCGCTGCGAGAGCGTGTGCAGATAATTTCCCAAGGCGACCGATGACGCTTCCTGGCGCTGGAAGAACGCAGGATCGCTGTGCAGCCCGAGCACGATGCGCAAGCCGGCAGCATGCGCTTCGCGCACACGCTGCAGCAGCCACACGTGTCCGGCGTGGTCACCGAATGCATTACCGTATTGCGTCCACTGCACCACCAGCGTGTCGAAGCCTTGCGCACGCACGTGCGCGAACAACGCCGGCCACTGTGCCGGTGAGATGTCGCGATCACGCAGCTGAGGTTGATAGATGATCGCCGTCGCCGCACCAGCCAGCCAGGGCGTCAACAGCGCCAGCAATGCAACGAAGCGGAGCAGCGCGCGCCTCACCACTGTGTCCTCACGATCAGGAACACCGCGTTTCTCTCGCGCAGATAACTGGTGAAGGCATGTTGCCCTTCAATGGCTACGCTGAAGCGATGCGGGTAGGCGTCGTAACGCGTTTCGCCGTACCAGACGTTCCACTGTAGGCCGAGCCCAGCGCGTCCATCGCGCAAATAGCTCAAGCCTTGCGTGCGGTCGATACCGGTGTATTGCAGATGGACGTAGGGCTCGATGGTTTGACCATTGGCGATTTTGTCGTGCAGGCCGAACCGGTAGTCGAGGGTGATTACGCTTTGCTTGGCGCGCAGATAATGCGCGATGTCGACGTAGAAGTTCTGAGTAGGCCAGCCCCAGCCGCTCGCGTGCCAGTCGTCGCTGAGCTTTGGACCAAACGACCATGAGCCGCTGGCGCGCAGCAAGGTGTCGTTACGCGTATCACGATTATTATCGGCCGGTGTCTGCTGCTCCACGGACAGCACGATGTTTTGCGAGATCAACGGCTTCCAATGCAGGCCCACGCCAAGCATCGCCGCATGCAGCGGCCATACCGCACCACTGGCGCCACTGCCGGCAAACAGGCGCGCATAGGCGGCCAGCGTATTGAGATCCCCGCCGGTTAGTTGCGGGTCAAGATGGTACTGCGCCTCCAACTGCGCATAGCTTCGATAGGAAACACCCGGCGCCACTGTGTTGGCCGCCGAGGACACGGTATCGCCCAGCGACATGTCGGCATTGAAGCTCCAACTGCGGCCGAGATTTTCATGCAGCCGCCGCAAACTGTAGAGCTCGTCCTGGTCTTGTTTCGCATCGCCGCCGGTACCTTCAGGATCGGCCGCGTTAAGGTTGTCGATTTGATCGATGGCCTGTTCGGCATAGATTCGCGCCTGTGCGTTGTTGCCCAGCTGCTGGTTCACGTACAGCAGTTGGCGCGTCACTGCAGGGTTGTCCGGATCGGCCTGATGCGCGCGCGCGAATTCCACCAGAGCCTGCTGTGGCTCGCCTGCTTGCAGATAGGCATAGCCGAGTGATGCCGACAGCCGGCTGTCATCGGGAGCGAGTGCGCTCGCGTGCTGCCATGAAGCCAGCGCCTGCTGTGAGTCGCCGGCTTGCGCTTGCAGTGCAGCGAGGCGTGCGTAGTAGCGCGCGTCGGGTTGCAGGGCAACAGCGCTTTCCAGATCCGTGCGGGCCAGCGCCGGATCATGCGGTTCGTCGGCTTGGGCTCGCAGCCACCAGTAAGTACCGTCTTGCCGTCCACCTTGCGCTGTATAGGTATCCAGCCATGCGCGCGCCACGGCGGCTTCGTGGATGGTGAGCGCGGTGGTCGCCGCGGCAATCAGGTCGGCCTGCTGCATGTGTGTCGCCGGCACGGAACGCCAGGCCAGCAAGGCCGTTTCATAGTCTTGCGCGCTATAGGCCTGATACGCCAATGCACGCGTGGTTTCGCTGTCGGGCTGCCGCTTGCCGGCTTCGGCATAGGCATATTCGGCGAGGCCAGGCTGCGCATTGCCGTAGCAATCACCGAGTTGACGCCACAGCTCGGCGGGATAGTCCTTCGCCAAATCGGCCATCACCGCGCGGATACCATCGCAATCGTGCAACGCGCCGAGGATATGCACCTGCGCAATGCGCAACGGCACGTTTTCCAATGGACGGCGCAGACGTGCGCGGTCATCGGGCGAAAACAAAGCCGGTTGCTCGCTGGCCAGCACGGCCAAACGCGAAAGCAAAGCCGTCAAATGCGGATTGCCGGCAAATGGGTACGCATCGAGTAGCAGCTGCTTGGCCTCTACGCTTGCGCCCGCTTCCATCAGTCGATAGCTAAGCGGGTCGAGCAGACGATAACCTTCCGGCTGCGCGATCAATGCCTCCGCCTGTTCTCTCGCTTGTAGATACCTGCCCTGCTCCAGATCCAAGCTGAAGCGGTCTTCGCGAAAATCGCTGGCCGGCAGGCGCGACAGCATGCTTTGTGCCACGGCGCGGTCGCCGCGCGCCATCGCCAGTGAAAGCGAAAATCGAGCCTGCCATATAGCGTTGGCGGGATACTGCACAACGTAGCGATCAAGCAACGCCGGCTGCGCACGCGCCGCCATCGCCAGCAGATTCACCCATTGGCGCTCGTCCTTCTCACCGGCGAATACGGGTTTGCGCGAAGCCATGTATTGCGCGAGCAGCGCGCGATCGCGGCCGTTGCCGATCGCCTGCGCCATGGCCAGATCCTGCGCCGGCGCATCCAGTCCGCTGCGCGATTGCAGCTGACGTGCCGCATCCAGCTTGCCAAGCTTGAGCAGCAGCATGAACCATTGGCCGCGCTCGTCGGCGCTGAGTGTGTCATGCGCATCCAGTTCGGCCAATTGCGCATCGGCTCGCTGATCGTCGCCCAGATAGATCGCGCGCTGCGCCAGGGCATGGCGCAAGGCGCGGCCTTCCGGACTGCGCGCAAAATCCGGCGCATCCAGTTCTTCCTGCGCACGCGCAAGCTCGCCGGATTGCAAGTCGTTGAAGCCGCGCTGGGCTCGGCATACCGGCCGGTTGTCGCGCATGCAATCGACAGCTGGTGCTGCGGGTGCGGGCATGGCGGCGAGCAGCCGCGGATCGTTCGGCGTGTAGCGTTTCTGTTCGTCCAACACGGCCTGCGCACGTGCCGCATGGCCGAAATGCCGATAGGCCTCTGCCAAGTCCAACGCGGTGCCGAGATTCTTCGGCGCCAGTTCACGCGCGCGTGTGAATTCGGCGATGGCGGTGCGCTCGTCGCCAGCACGCATCGCCGCATAGCCGGCCTGCCGGTGCGGATACACCATGAAATGCTGGTAGCGACTGCCGTCGCCGGGCGACTCCTGGCTCTCCGCGCACAGCGGCCACGCCGGCATCATGATGAACAGCGCCAGGGCGCATCGGCTGGGCGATGGCCGTTTCATGACGCTCGCTCCAGCGGCTCGAATGTCGCGCATTCCTGTTCGAGCAGACTCGTCACGCTCGGCTGCAATGACGCCTGCAATCTCAGCAAGCGATGCAGTGTTTCAGGGCTGATCACGCCCTGCCCGGTCAGGAATTCGCCCAGCCGTTGCTCGCTACGTGCGTGACTGAGCAGCAGCGCGCGGAAAGCGACTTCATCCAGATGACCTTGCGCGACCAGTATCTCGCCCAGCATCACCTGGCGAGATGTGTAGTCATTCCACAACTGCGGCACGCGATCGTGAGTGATGAGTCCACGGTCCGCAGCCATTTGCAGTAGATGGCAAGGATCGCGATCGCTATGGTGCCCGTGCGCGTACCAGCGGCGCAGGCCGACGGTGACTTGGCCCTTGTACGCGATCACATAGCGCACGCGCCGGCCGAGCTGGCGCGCGATCGCGGCAAGCGAAACCGGATCGATGTACGACTCGCTGGCGAGCACCAAGACGCCGCCTTCGACACGCAGTGGCAGCACCGCGTAATGCAGCGCAATGTTTCGCGGCACCGCATTCAACAATTCGCACGAAAGCGTGGCCGGATCCACCGATTCGCAGCTCACGCCGATCTGCTCGGCGATGGGCGTGGCCAGTTGCTCGGCGGTGATACGGCCCTCGTGAATCATCGAACTGCCGAGCTGCAGGCCATCGATGCGATGCAGCTGCGCCTCGTGCAGCTCCGCCGCCGAGATTGCGCCGTTCGCAACCAGCATGTCGTCCAGCGAGCGCTTGGCGCGGTTCTCGCCGCCGATGCTGGGGAAATCGTGAGTGGTTTTATCCCAGGCCACGCGGCGCGGATCGCCGCATTTGATGATCTGGCGGATCGCGCGCCAGTTGGCAAGGAAATTGATCAGGTTGCCCCACAGCAGCCGCGGTATCGACAGCAGCCCCTGCTTCACACCGTAGTAGCCAGAAACGAAAATGATCCGCTGCAGCATGCGATTGCCCATCAGCGCGATGTTCGCCACGAGGATCACATCGAACCACCGCTGCCCTTCGAAGATCGACACGAAACGCGGCATGCCCGTCCACACCATCTGCAACAAGAGGATCACGGCGAGCTGCAACATGATGAGCATGGCGGCGAAACTGACGAAGTTGTTGATCGCCCCTTTGCGGTCGCGCCACAGGAAGTAATTGAGCACCAGTCCATGCCTCCAGCCATGCGTGCGATAGCCTTGGTAGACGATGCCGATGATCCAGCGCGATTTCTGCCGCACCGCTGTCGCCAGGCGATCAGGAAAATATTCGCGCACGCAGATGACGCTTGAATCGCGCCGGCTCTGACCGAGCTGTCCGCGCTGCGTGGCATGGCGCTGGTAGCGCAGCACCGGAAAGCGCACGAAGATCTCCGCCATGCCGCGTGCCTTCAGGCGCAGGCCGATGTCATAGTCCTCGGTGAGGCTCTGCACGTCGAACGCGATGCCGTTGCCATCCTCGATCAGCGCCAGCACGGCGCGACGACTGAAGCAGGTGCCGACGCCGGCGCTTGGCACCTGCCCGGCCAGCGCCTCGCGCACCGGAATATCCTTGCCGTGCAGCTCGGCGAACTCGTCCAGGTAATGCAGGCTGGTGAAGTTGTTCCACTGCCGCTCGAACGGATAGACCGGGATCTGGATCAGGTCCTTGCGATGCACCAGGTAGTTGAACAGCCGCAGCTCGTGCTCGCACACCACATCTTCGGCATCGTGCAGGATGAATCCCTCGAAGTTGAGATGCGCACGGCGTTCGAACTGCAGGATCGCATCCAGCACGTTATTAAGGCAGTCGGCCTTGCTGGTCGGCCCGGGCCGCGCGCAAATCACTTTGTGCACATTGGGAAAGCGCGCGCACACTTCGTCGACGTCACGCTGCGTATCCGGATCGTTCGGATAGGTGCCTACGAAGATGTGATAGTTCTCGTAGTCCAGGGTGGTGGCCACCAGTTCGGCCATGTGACCGATCACACCGGTTTCCTGCCATGCCGGCACCATGATCGCCAGCGGCTTTTCTAGCGGACGGTACAGCTCGTGGTAACGGGTATGCTCGCGCGTGTGGTAGACGAACAGCGCGCGCCACAGCCGCCGCACCCAGTACACGATGTCGATGAAAAAATCGTCCAGCCCGCTGAACAAAATCAGCACCGCGATCACGGTAACGACCACGCTCAAGCCGTAGAGATAGGTCGAGAATGCATCCAGCCACCACATAGGCGCCTCCGTTGCGTAGATCGCTTGCTAGCTTGCTTCGCGCTGGCGTTCCTCTCCTGCCAGCGCGTCCTTGAGTAGATTGGATACGCGCACGCATGCCTTTCCATCGCCGAACGGATTGCCAGCGCGCGCCATCGATTGGTATGCGTCCGCGTCCGACCACAACGCTTCGATCTGATTCACGATGGATGCCCGACGCGTACCAACCAGCCGCGCACAGCCGGCTTCGATCGCCTCTGGCCGCTCGGTTTCTGTGCGCAGCACCAGCAGCGGCACGCCGAAGGTGGGTGCTTCTTCCTGCAGGCCGCCGGAATCGGTGAGCACCAGCCAGGCATCGATGAGCGCCTGCTGCATGTCCAGATAATCCAGCGGTGGACTCAGGTGCACGTTGGCCAGCTCGCCGAGAATCGCGTGCACCGGCTGGCTCACCACCGGATTCAAATGCACCGGAAACATCACCTGCAAATCGGGATGACGATGCGCGACGTCGGCGATCGCGTAGCAGATCTCGCGCAAATCGCTGCCCCAGTTCTCGCGGCGATGCGCGGTAACCAGCAGATGGCCGCGCCCTTCCACGCGACGCTTGATGTGATGGCGCCGCACCACCCAATGCTGCGCGTCGATCACGGTATTGCCGGTCACACTGATGTGCTCGGGCGCAATCGCCTCTTTGCGCAAGGCCATCGCGGCACGTTCGGTCGGCGCGAAGTGGAAACGCGCGATGCGGCTGACCATCTGGCGCACCCCTTCTTCCGGGAACGGTCGTTCCAAATCGTAAGTACGTAGGCCCGCTTCGATGTGCGCAACCGGAACGCGGTGATAGAAGCCGCACAGCGCGCCGATGAAGGTGCTCTCGGTATCGCCCTGCACCACCGCCAGTGACCATGATGTCCTCAACATCACTTGGTCGAGCAGGCTGCGGCAGCATGTGCTGAATTCGCACAATGCATCGCCACCTCGCTCAAGCGAGACGTCCGGAACAATGTCGAAGCAAGCGAGCATCTGTCGCGCCATCTCGCCGTGCTGACCCGTGTGCAGCCAATGCGGCTGCGCCCATCCGCTTGCAAGCAGGCAGTGATACAGCGGTGCCAGCTTGATGATTTCCGGACGCGTGCCGGAAATGATCAGGATGTCTTGCATACATCCCCCTTTGCAGAATGGCGATGCCATCCTGCTTTTCGGACCTCCTGTCCTCACCCCCTAATGCTCAGTCGCGAGCAGCGGACCTGCGCATTTCCGATGGACGGAGATCGGCGGATGCGTTGGCGTCAGCAGCGTAAAGAACTGCGTCATGTTCAATATTGCCAACTATAAGTTAAACATACACATTAAATTCATATAATTTTTGTTAATTGATACTTGACTCGATCTTATAATTTTGCTAGTCGACAAATGAGGTGCCTCGCCGTAAGCTCACCCACGGCGAGGCGTTCCTTTTTCACGGGACAGGGGCCTGGGCTTTCGGGAAGTGAATCGCATGTACCGGCACGCGCGAGAGCGGCACGACGGCTACTGCGCGTCTACTCCGTCACTGCATGTGGGGGAATCCTATGATCAGGCCAACACTCTGCGGGCCATCCCGTCTCAAATCCTTCGTCGCCGGCGTTGCACTGGCGCTTATTGCGGCATCAGGTCCGATGCCCGTAGCAGCTCAGGCGTTGTTTACTCCTCCCGTCAGTCCCAGCGCACTTCCCGCACCGCCACCGCCACCACGAGCCATCCTTCCAAGCGGAATAACAATCAGACAGGCGCTGCTCAAACAAACGTCGCGCTTGTCGCCGACACTAACCCGCAATGTGATAACGACACTGGTACAGGCGCCGAATGCTTTTGCTGGTGCGCCGAGCGCAAACGCAAATCAGAACACGCTTGTCCTATACGACAGCACCGGTCAATGGGGCTGGCTGGGCGAAGCCTATGGCGTGATGGCCGGCAACCTAGTCACGCATGGAAGCAAGTACACCATGCATGAAGCCGTGAACTACGTTGCTGGTGAACTCAACGGCTATACGGGATTGATCTACATCGGCTCGACCTACGACGAGCCGTTGCCGACCGCACTGCTGGACGATGTGCTGGCCACGACCAAGCCGGTGTTATGGATGAACGACAACATCTGGCAGCTGTCCGCACGCGCTGCGAATTTCGCGGGGCAATACGGCTTCACGCCGATGTACTTCGACTTCTCCAACACGTTGACGGTGACCTATAAAGGCGTGGCATTGCAACGCAATGCGCTGTCCGTGCCTTCCGGTCTGCTGCAGACGGCGATCAACGACCCCACCAAGGCGCAGGCAATCGCCATCGCTACCAACGACACCGGTGGCACCGTCAACTGGGCCACGAAGGGCGCCAACCTCACCTATATCGGCGAGATCCCCTTCAGCTATACCGGTCCGAACGATCGCTATCTGGCCGCGATCGATCTGATCGGCAAGGTATCCAATCCCAACATGCTGGCGCGCAAACGCGCACTGGTGCGCATTGAGGACGTGGACGCGGAAGACAGTCCTGCCCAACTGCGTGCGATCGCGAATTACCTATACAGCAAGAACGTGCCTTTCAGCGTCGCGTTGATTCCGTATTACGTGGATCCGAACGGCTTCTACAACAACGGCGTGCCGGTATCGATCCATCTGTACCAGGCCACGGGCCTAGTCAGTGCGTTGAAGTACATGCAGGCCAGGGGCGGCACCATGATGATGCATGGTTACTCGCATCAGTATTCGAATATCGATAATCCTTACACCGCCGTCAGCGGTGACGATTTCGAGTTCTATACGGCGCACATCAACTCGACCAATTCCGTGATTTTCGATAACCCCGTGCCGGTCGATTCCATGTCATGGGCGCAGGGACGCATCACCAGCGGCTTCCAGGAATTCAGCAAGGCGGGCCTTTTCCCTCCCACGATCTTCGTACCGCCGCACTATGCCGCCTCGGCCATCGATTACCAGGTATTCCAATCAGAATTCAAGGCGCTCTCCCAGCGCGATCTGTATGCCATCGGCTGGTGCCCGAATGGAGCTTGCGGTACGGGAACACCGGATTACACCCGAATCTACGGCCAGTTCTACCCATACCTGGTGCGCAACATCTTCGGCTCCGTGGTGCTGCCCGAACAGCTTGGCGATGTCGAACTGGTGGAATACAACAACAATCCACCTCGTTTTCCGGCCGACATCCTGTACAGCGCCAACTGCAACACGGTGATCCAGGATTCCGTGCAAAGCTTCTTTATCGACCCGACCCTGGACATCAGCTACCTCAAGCAGATCGTGCAGGGATTGCAGGCGATGGGTTATACCTTCGTGCCCGTTAGCGTGGTTATGCAGAATTGATGATTCATCGCCGCCGGCCGCCCTGCAGGCCCCGGCATGAAAAGCCCCTTTCCTTCGGGAAAGGGGCTCCCTTGCAAACCGCGCTGCAAACGTTCAAAACGCCTGTTGCTGCGGATACTCCGCGGTGAAGTCGTTATCCCACAGGAAATTGGTAAACGACACAGTGACAGAGATATCCAGGCCTTCCACGAAGTGCCAGCAGCCGACCGGCAGAAACAGTATCTCGCCCGGATTCAACGTACAGGAAAGCACCTGCACGTCCGCCATGCGCGGATAGCGCTGCAGATCGATCTGCCGTCCATCCACGTGCGTAAAGCAGTGCTCGTGATTGTAGACGTGCGCGATTTCGCAGGCCGGCATCATCAGGATGCGCTTGCGACCGAGCACCTGCGCCATGAAGTTGTTGGTGAGATCGTGATGGAACGGCGTGATGGTGCCGGCCGGGCCGAACCACAGAAAACCCTGCGTGGGGCCTTCGCCGTTCAAGTACTCGGGGATCTGCACGATGTCCTGCCATAGTTCGGTCAACGCCGCGCGGTTCTTTCCCTCGTTGTAGGCGGTCATGTAGAAGTCGTTGCTGCGACCGGCGTTGCGCACCATCTCCACGTAATCGCCGAATGGCATCGTCTTGCGATGCGCGGTTTTCCGCAGTTCGTATTGCGCGTCCGCATCGCGACCGAACTGGATCTCCACTTCGCGATCGCCGCAGCGTTGCTTGAAGTAATCGAGGCCCCATTTCGTCATCGCGGGCCAGTTATCCATCATGCCGGTGATGATCACCGGGCGACCGGCGGTGTAGTAAGCGTCGAGAAATTCCTCGCGCGACAGCTTGTGTCGACGCGGCACTTCGGTACTGCGCAGGCGATTCATGTGACGCTGCGCTTCCAGTATCCAATCGTGTTTCGCCAAACGGTTGCGCAAACGTTGCGCGCCGGCCAGGTACGGACTGGCGATGGCTGCCTGGATTTCCTGCACCGCTTCCTCGTGCGCAATACCGGCGAGCAGCATCTGTTCGTAGATGCCCTGCGGTGGGCCGTCCAGCAGCAGGTTCTCCGCAATCCACCGGCGCCACTCGTTGTCGACGTGGACCACCGGCCTCAACTCGACGTTCGCCATGACATCCCCTCGCGTATTGCCTGGCCGTGTTGGAAGGCAAGCCTAGCGCAGGCCCACCCGCCCCGTTTGCGGATTGTGTCGACGAAATGACAACGATGTCTAGGGGCCGGCAACTTGCGCCCTCTCCCACCGGGACCTGATTAGCATCGAATCTCAGCAAAATTCCCGTCACCCCGGCGAAAGCCGGGGCCTAGCGACTTTAAGGCAGAAGACACTGGGCCCCGGCTTTCGCCGGGGCGACGATGAGGTGTAACTGAGATTCGACGCTAATCAGGACACTGGGAGAGGGGGCTACAGCGATCGCCAGTGTCAGCCCGCCAGCGCCGCATCCACGATGCCCTGCGCCTCGCGCAGGATGTCGTTCAGATGCGCCTCGCTGCGGAAGCTCTCGCCGTAGATCTTGTAGATCTCTTCCGTGCCCGAAGGCCGTGCGGCGAACCAGCCGTTTTCGGCCATCACCTTGATGCCGCCGATCGGCGCATTGTTACCGGGGGCGCGGTCGAGCACTTCGACGATCTTTTCGCCGGCCAGTTCCTTGCTCTGTAATTGCTGCGGCGAAAGCTTGGCGAGCCGTGCTTTCTGCTGTGCATTCGCGGCGGCGTCGACGCGGCTGGAATATGGCTTGCCCAGCGCTTCGGTCAGTTGGACATACAGCTCGCCGGGGTCCTTGCCGGTGCGCGCGGTCATCTCCGCGGCGAGCAGCGCGGGCACGATGCCGTCCTTGTCGGTGGTCCACACTTTGCCGTCATGACGCAGCATGGATGCGCCCGCGCTTTCTTCGCAGCCGAAGCCCAGCGAACCGTCGAACAGGCCGTCGGCAAACCATTTGAAGCCGACCGGCACTTCGTATAGCCGGCGACCCAGGCGCTTGGTCACGCGATCGATCAGCGAGCTGCTGACCACCGTCTTGCCGACGTTGGGCTTGTCGGTCCATTGCGGACGATGGCGGAACAGGTAATCCACCATCACGGACAGGTAATGATTCGACGGCATCAGGCCGGCGCTGCGCGATACGACGCCATGACGGTCGTGGTCAGTGTCGCAGGCGAAGGCCACGTCGTAGCGATCCTTCAGGCTGATCAGACGCTGCATGGCGTACTGCGACGAGGGATCCATGCGGATCTTGCCGTCCCAGTCCACCGTCATGAAGCGGAAGGTGGGATCGACCGCGTCGCTCACCACGGTAAGGTCAATACCGTAGCGCTGCGCGATCGGCTGCCAGTAATGCACGCCCGCACCGCCGAGTGGATCAGCCGCCATGCGCAAACCGGAGCCGCGGATCACGTCGAAATCGATGATGTTCTTCAGATCGTCGACGTAGCGCCCGAGGAAGTCATATTCCTGCACCAGGCTGGAGTGCCGCGCCGTCCGATAGCTGATGCGCTTAACGCCATCGAGCTTGCTTTCCAGCAAGGCGTTGGCGCGCTGCTGAATCCAACTGGTGACGTCGGTTTCAGCCGGGCCGCCGTTGGGCGGGTTGTACTTGAAGCCGCCGTCGTTGGGCGGATTGTGCGACGGCGTGATCACGATGCCGTCAGCCAGGCCATCCAACCGCTGGCGGTTGTGCACCAGGATGGCGTGCGAGATGGCCGGTGTAGGCGTGTATTCGCCACCGGCGGAGATCGCCACCGCCACGTCGTTGGCCACCAGCACCTCGAGTGCGCTTTCGAAGGCGGGTTGAGACAGCGCATGCGTATCGATGCCGATGTACAGCGGGCCGCCGATGCTCTTCTGCCGGCGGTAGTCACAGATAGCCTGAGTGATGGCCAGCACGTGCCATTCGTTGAAGCTGCGCTCGAACGAGGAGCCGCGATGGCCGGAGGTGCCGAAACTCACGCGCTGGGCGGGTTCGGCAGGATCCGGGCGAAGCGCGGTATAGGCATCCAGCAGCTTCGTCACATCCACCAGCAGGGTTTCTGGAGCGGGTTTTCCGGCAAGCGCGTCGACGTTGGGGTTCACGTACGAAAGGTCCTCGAGTGAGCAGTTGGATACGGGTGCGTCCCACCCGCCCTGAGGCCGTCATTCCCGCGAAAGCGGGAATCCATTTTCAGCCTTTCGTTCAAGAGCAAGATGGATTCCCGCTTTCGCGGGAATGACGGCCCAGGGGGGGCTACGGGCAACGGCAAATTATCCGCGACGGTACATCAATCCTTTGTCTGCGCCGCCCAGGCGATCGCCCAGCGTTCAGGCCGCCGCACGCACCAGCTCGGCTGCTAAGGCCGGCAGATCGCTAATCGCGTTGATGGTGTAATCCAGCGAAGGCTGGAGGCCGGTCAGATCGGCCTGCAGGGCGTAGTGGCCCTGGCGCACGAACACGGTGGTGAGCCGGTCGCCAAGCACGCGCTTCATCTTTGCGAGCAGGTTGGGCTTATCGTCGACCATCACGTAATGAGGGGCGGGATAGCGTTCCTGCATCGCGGCCAGCGCCACCTCTTTGTGCACGAAGATCAGCACTTCGCCACGCACCGCGGCGTGGATGCCGGCACGCTCGATCTTGTGCGGCTGGAACACGATGTCACCGTCGGAAAGAATCACTGCCTTTCCGAGCTTGTTCAATTCGTCGATGGTTTCCAGCGCTTTCGGATATACCCATTGCTCGAACGGATAATCGAGCAGCCAGTACGCGAGCGTGAACATACCCGGTCGCGTGTCGTTGTCCTGGCGGAAGTGCTGTGCGGCGCCCAGATAATCGGCGTAGCCCAGCGAATCCCTCAGCTGTTCGTAGATCGCCCAGTAGCGTTCGCATTCGGACAAGCCGAACTCGCGTGTGAGATGCGCGCGCAGGTCGGCGGCGAAGCGGTCGTTGTCGAGCAAGGTGTTGTCGACATCCAGCAGGAATACGTGCGAAGGGTTCGTCTTGGCTTGAGTCACAAATAGACATCCACATGGTGCTCGCCGCCGTCGTCGATCAGCGGCAACCGGTCGCCGTCGACCGGTGTGCCGTTGAACAAGATGCGACGCGAATCGCCCTGCCCTTGCGCGTGCACCACGATCTGGTAATCGGTCTCGCGGTGCCGGTAGCTCAGGCGGTACTCCGTCCAGTCTGGCGGAAGCACGGGGTCGATGTACAGACTTTCGCCTTCCACCCGCAGGCCCAGCAGTGACTCCATGATCAGCCGATACATCCAGCCGGCCGAGCCGGTGTACCAGGTCCAGCCGCCGCGGCCGTCATGGATGCCGCCGTAGTACACGTCGGCGGCGATCACGTAGGGCTCGACCTTGTAGACGTCGATGCGCTCGCCGCTGCCGTGACTGATCGGGCTGATCATGTGCAGCAGTTCCCACGCGCGCCGCGCATCACCCATGGCAGCAAAAGCCATCGTCGCCCAGACCGCCGCATGCGTGTACTGGCCGCCGTTCTCGCGCACGCCGGGTACGTAGCCCTTGATGTAGCCGGGATCCAGCGACGAGCGGTCGAACGGCGGATCGAGCAACTGGATGATGCCGGCATCACGCTTCACCAAGTGCTTGTCCAGCGATTCCAGCGCCTGCCGGCGGCGCTCCTGCGGTGCGGCGCCCGACAGCACCGACCAGCTCTGCGCGATGGAATCGATGCGGCATTCCTCGTTCTGCTTGGAACCGAGCGGCGTGCCGTCGTCGAAATACGCGCGGCGGTACCATTCGCCGTCCCAGCCGTGTTCATCCAGCGCGGCAGCGAGCTTGCGGGACTCGTCTTCGCAACGTTGTGCGAATGCTTCGTCGTCATGGCGGCGCGCGGTTTCAGCGAACGAGCTCAGCACCTCGCACAGGAAGAAGCCCAGCCAGATGCTTTCACCGGTACCCTTCTCGCCGACTTTGTTCATGCCGTCGTTCCAGTCGCCGGTGCCGATCAGCGGCAAACCATGCGGGCCATGCGCCTTGATGCCTCGCTCGATCGCCTGCACGCAGTGCTCGTACAGCGTGGCACTCTGTTGCGAACGCAGCGGCAGGTCGTAATAGGATTCTTCGTCGGGCCGCACCGGGCGGCCTTCGATGAAGCCAATACGTTCGTCCATCACGCCGGTGTCGTGCGTGGTATGCACGTAGCGGCTGAGCGCCAGCGGCAGCCACAGGTAATCGTCGGAGCAATGCGTGCGCACGCCGCGATCCGAAGGCGGATGCCACCAGTGCTGCACATCGCCCTCCACAAACTGGTGTACCGCGCACAGCAGCAAATGCTGCCGCGCGCTGTACGGGCTTGCGTGGATCATCGCCATGGAATCCTGCAGCTGATCGCGAAAGCCGAATGCGCCGCCGGATTGGTAATAACCGCTGCGCCCCCAGAAGCGCGCGGCGATCACCTGGTACATCAGCCAGCCGTTCGCCAAGGCATTCACCGCCACATCGGGCGTCTTTACCTGTACCTTGCACAACGTCCAGCGCCAATGCATGCGCACTTCCTCCAGCGCAGCCGTGGCGGCATTGGCGCCGCGCCAACGATGCGCGAGATCGCTGGCACCCTTCGCATCACGCGCCGCGCCAAGGCGGAAAATCACCTCGCGCGTTTCGTCTTTGCCCAGCTCCATCGGCACCTGGATCGCCGCGCATGGATCGAGCCCGGCACCGATACGGCCAGACAGGCCGATGCGACTCATCGCGGCCGGCGTGCGCGGATGGCCGTTGCGGCCGATAAATTCCATGCGATCGCAGGTGACGCTGCGCGTGACCGCATCGGTATCGAAGAACGCCACCCGGCCGGGAAATTCGGTGTTGTAGGCATTGCGCGCCAGCAGAGCGCCGGTGACCGGATCGGACTCGGACACGATATGCATGGCGTACTTGTTGCGCATGTCGCCCAGCACCCATTCCACGTAGCCGGTGGCGGACAGCCGCCGGCTACGACCGGAACGGTTATGCACGCGCAGCACCCAGAACTTCACCGGCGCGTGCAAGGCCACGTACATCCATAGCTCGGTGTGGATGCCGTCCTCGATGTGCTCGAACACCGAGTAGCCGAAGCCGTGCCGTGTCACGTACGCACCCTTGCCACGATGCGGCAGCGGCGTAGGCGACCAGTAACGGCCGGTTTCCTCGTCACGCAGATAGAACGCCTCGCCGCAGCTGTCGCTGACCGGATCGTTGTGCCACGGCGTGAGGCGGAATTCATGCGAGTTTTCCGCCCAGGTATAAGCGCTTCCCGCTTCGGACACCACGCAACCGAAATCGGGATTGGCCAGCACGTTCGCCCACGGCGCGGGTGTCGGCCGACCGGGGCGCAATACGATGACGTATTCACTGAGATCCGGCGAGAAGCCACCGTAGCGATTGCTCAACTGCAGCGTGTCCAACAGCGCCTGCGTGTCGTCTGCGGCGATGGTTTGCTCCGGCCCGCTTTGCCGGCTGATGGTCAAGGCCGGCAGTTGCGACTCCACGCGGCGGCGCTCGATCTGTTCGGCCAATGTGCCGCGACTGTCATACAGCACCATGCGCGCCACCGATTGCACCAGCACGCGATCCTCTGCCGACAACTGCTGCGTCGGTCGCACGAAGATGCCGCCGGGACGATCGATCAGATTCGCTTCGGTGCTCGACGCGATCAGGCCCAGAATCAAATCCTGCAGTTCTTGTCGGTAGCCGGCCTGGTCTTCGTTCCAGATCACCAGATCGACCACCAGGCCTTTCTGGCGCCAATAGGCGTGCGCTTGCACCACTTGCCGCACCAGCTCGATGTTGGCGATATCGCCGATACGCAGCAGCACAATCGGCAAATCGCCCGAAATGGCCTGCCCCCACAAACCCGATTGCCCGCGACGATTGGCCTGCAGCACGCTCGTTTCTGCGCGCAGCAGCGTGTTGGCGTAAAGGATGGACGCGGCCATGCGTTCGTACAAACGCGCATCGGCATGCGTGGAATTGAGCTGATGCAACAACACCTGGCTGTGCGTCCAAGCCAGATCGAACACGCGGTCGGCCAGATGGCGGTCGCGGTATTTCTCTGCCAGATGCAGGCAGGCGTCGCGGTTTTCAGCCATGCCGGTGACCACATCAATGGTGGCGGACTGTTCCGGCGGCAACGTGATGCGCACGCGAATCGCCACGACCGGATCGAGCACCGAACCTACCGTGTTGGAAAGCTGCGCGTGCGACTCCAGCCGGCTCATGGCCAGTGGTTTCACCAGGCTGCGACCGCGACCGACGAATTTCGCGCGGTCCGTTTCGTAGGAAATCTCATCGATATGCGCATCGTGCACCGCCATCACGTGGCACACCCATGGCACGCGCTCGTCGTTAGCGCGTGGCCGGCGCGTGCCGATCAGGGCTTGTGCGGAAGCGACCCATTCGGTCTCCACGAACAGATTGCTGAAGGCCGGATGCGAGGCATCGGCCATGGCCGGCGCGATCACCAACTCGGCGAACGTCGTGATTTCGATGGTGCGTGGACGACGGCCGCGATTGGTCAGGCGTACGCGGCGCAGCTCGATGTCGTCCTCCGGCGACACGACGATTTCGGTATGCGCATCGTAGTGATGCTTGCGCACGCGGAACTCCGCACGCGCGTCGGAGAAAATCGCCTCGTAGTGATCGGGCTTCGCCAGCGTGGGTTGGTGCGTCGTCGACCAGAATTCGCCGGTTTCCACGTCGCGCAGATAACAGAACTGGCCCCAGTTGTCGCGCGTGTAATCCTCGTGCCAGCGATGGATGGCCAGATCGCGGCAACGGCTGTAGCCGCCGCCAGCGCTGCTCACCATGACGTGGTAGCGGCCGTTGGAAAGCAGTTGCACCGCGGGCCGCGGCATGTTCGGGTCGGTGAACACGCGCAGCGGGTTGTCGGCCATCGCGTTGCCGGTCTGCAAGGTCTCGAAACCAATCGCGTGCAGATATTCGGTGGCGTTCTTGGGCACGCGCTCCTGCAGCAGCAAGGCGATGGCGCGGAACTGCGGATCGTTGTCGAAGCGCTTCTGCATCGGCTGATCCAGCAGCAGGTAGGCCAGCGAAAGCAGGCTCATGCCCTGGTGGTGCGCCATGAACGAAGACACCACGACCGACGTCTGCCCATGCGGTACGCGCGCGGGCGTGTAATCGACCGCCTCAAAGAAACCAAAGCGCCCTCGCCTGCCTTCGTTCGCCAGCCGCTCAAGGTTTGTATACGCATCGGTAGGCGCCACCATCAAGGCCATCACGCTGGCGTACGGCGCAATCACCACGTCTTCGCCCAGACCGCGTTTGAGCCCCAAACCCGGCACGCCGAATGCGCGGTACTGGTAATTCAGATGTACGTCGACCGTGTTGTAGCCCGATTCGGAAACGCCCCACGGCACGCCGGTCTGCTGGCCGTATTCGATCTGCCGCTCCACCGCAGCACGACAGGTCTGGTCCAGCAGCGTGCCTTCGTAGCTGGGCATCACCAGCATCGGCATCAGATACTCGAACATGGAGCCCGACCACGACAGCAGCACCGGCTTGCCACCGGCCGTGGTGAGCAGGCGGCCCAGCGCGAACCAGCTGTCCTGCGGCAGTTGTCCTTGCGCGATAGTGACGTAGCTCGCCAGGCGCGCCTCCGAGGCGAGCAGGTCGTAACAGCTGGCATCCAGCCGACGCTCGTCGACGTTGTAACCGATGGAAAGCAGCTTCTTGCGCGGGTCGTACAAGAAGCGGAAATCCATCGTCGCCAGTTCGGAAATCGCCGAAGCCAGGCGCAGGATTTCATCGCGGCGGCCCTTCGGGCTGGAGTGGTCGTTTTCCGCTGTAGCGCCGACGGCAAGCAAGACCTGCCGCAAGGTCGGAATGCCTTCCCTCTCCGGCATGCCTGACGTCCACGCCGTTGCAAGATCCAGCTCGTGCCGAAGATCGGCAAGCTGCTCGCGCAGGTGTTGATACCAGAAGAATGCTTCCGACGATTCGTCGCTGGGAACGATGGCGCGCAGCTCGTCGAAACGCATCTGCAGATCGACCGCGTGCACCATCGCGCGATCCAGCGAATCCGGCGGCGTCTGCACGGTGTCGTACAACAAGCGGCGCAAGCTGGCGATGGCAGCGTTGTGTTCGTCCGGCAAGGTATCGCGCATCAGCGTCAGCGTGTCGCGCAGGCCGTCCAGCGAGCGCGGGTGGAACAGCGGTTCGTCCAGCAGCGCCAGCAGCCCGGGGCGCAGCGTGAGCAAATGCGCGGCAAGATTGCCGCTGTCCACCGAGGAGATGTAAAGCGGCGCAAGCGGCTGCAGCGTGACCGTGTCGTACCAGTTGTAAAGATGCCCGCGATAACGCTGCATGGCTTGCAGGGTCTGCACGGTCTTGCCGACGCGATCGAGCAGCCGCCCGGCGCCGATGTAGCCGAAATCGTAGGCGCTCAGGCAGGAAAGCAGCGACAGGCCGATATTGGTGGGCGACGTGCGATGCGCGATCACCGTAGTCGGCACTTCCTGCACGTTATCGGGCGGCAGCCAGTTGTCCTCCGCACCTACGTAGGTTTCGAAGAACGCCCAGATGCGGCGTGACAGCGCGCGCAGGAATCGCCGCTGCCGCCGCGAAGGCACGAACGCGGCTTCCCTGCGCCGCTCGCTCGACCAGCGCACCAGCGCCGGTCCGATCAACCACAGCAGCAGGATCGGCGATGCCGGCGCCAGTGCGAGCGGCTGGCGCGACCAGATCGCCGCGACGGCCAGCACGCCCAGCAACGGATTGATCCACATCATGCGGTACGTGCGCAGCGCCGATTGCATGCCTTCCTGCTCGACGTCACGCGAGGTTCGCCATTGCAGCAGCCTGCGTCGACTTACCGTCATGCGCCACAGCGTGCGCATAATCGCATCCACGCTGTACCACGCTTCGTGCGGCAGCGCCGTCAGACTAAACAGCGCGCGCGTGATGGGCTGGCTCGCCGGCGTCAACGCGGACTTCAGGTGTGAGGACAGCGTGATGTCTTCCTGCTTCTGCACGATCGCCAGCAGCGAGGAAAGCAGCGGCAAGGTGAACAACAAGGCCAGCAGCGCCACTGTCCAGACGATCGACTGGGCAAAGCACATCCACACGATCAGGAACAGCGCCACGAACGACGGCGCCACCAGGCTGCGCCGCAGATTGTCGAAGATCTTCCAGCGCGATAGTCCGTCCAGCGTGTTCTTCACCCACCGGCCCTGCGCGTTCGGTACGCGCGGCAGCATCCATGGCAGCAGTTGCCAGTCGCCACGAATCCAACGATGGCGACGTTGGTAATCGGCGACATAGCTGGAGGGATATTCCTCGTACAACGGCACGTCGCTGAGCAAGCCCGAGCGCGCATAGCAACCTTCGATCAGGTCGTGGCTGAGAATAGTGTTTTCGGGAAAGCGGTCGTCCAGCGACTGCGCGATGGTCTCCACCTCGTAGACGCCCTTGCCGATGAAGGAGCCTTCATTGAACAAGTCCTGATAGACGTCCGACACCATGCGCGTGTACGGATCGATGCCCACTTCGCTACCGAATAGCATGGCGTAGCGCGATCGCCCGGCGCTGGGCAAGCTGATGCCAAGGCGAGGCTGCAGAATGCCGTGACCGCGCAGTACGCGCCCGCTCGATGCATCGTAGACGGGATGGTTGAGCGGGTGCGTCATCACGCTGGCGAGTGCCTGTGCGGCATCGCGTGGCAGCTGAGTATCCGCATCGAGCGTGATCACGTAGCGGATGGTGCGCAGCACCTCCATGTGACCCACGGTGAGCAGGAACGGCTTGGTGTTGCCGGTGCGCAGCAGGTTGTTGAGATCGGTCAACTTGCCACGCTTGCGCTCGTAGCCCATCCACATCTTGTCCGCGCGATTGAAACGCCGTGGACGATGCAGCAGGAAGAAGCGATCGCCGGAACCGGGCGCGTATTTCGCGTTCAGCGCGTCCACGTGCTGGCGCGCGAGTCGCAACAAGGACTGGTCGTCTCCCAGCCATTCCTCATCCGCGTCCTTGAAATCACTGAGCAGGGCGAAGTGGATGTTCTGATCGCGATTGGCCAGGAAATGCACTTCCAGTGCTTCGACCATGTCCTCCACATCCTGCGTGCTGCCCATCAGCGCGGGCACCACCACCAGCGTGCGCGCGGTCGGCGGTACGCCGCGCGAGAAATCCATGCGCGGCAACATGCCGGGCGACATCGTGACGGTGACGATCCAGTTCACCAAGCCAAGCGCGAACTGGCTGACCGCAAGCAACGCTGGAATGGCAATCAACACCAGCGCCCAGTTCGGATAGCGATTGATGCTGGCTGCGTGCACGATCGGCTCGGCGAACAGCAGCGTGAGCAACGCAACCATGCCGACGTACAGCAGCAACGATCGGCGCAGCAGCGCGCGCTGCAGATTCATCCATGCGTGATAGCGGTAGCCGACCTTTTGCTCCAGCGCCGGCAGCCCTTCGTCGATCAGGTAATAGCCCACGTGCGCCTGGATGCCGGACACTGCGTGTTCCGTCGCGCTCGTGTGTGCGAGTTCGACGGCTTCGTGCGCGACCTCATGTTCTTGACGGTCGCTGGAGCGCGCCAGCCGTTCCACCACGTGGCGGTAGTGGTCGCGCGTGGCGAAGTCCATCTCCGGATACACACCGGCGGGATCCTGGCGCAGCGTCTGCTCGACGATGCTCAGCCGCTCGACGAACGCATGCCAGTCGATCGCCGCCAGATGACGCAGGCTGCCGATGCTGTTGCCGACGGAGACCTGGTTGGCGGCCTGCTCCTGCGCTTCGAGCTGCAGATGATGCTCAATGCTCGATCCGGTCTCGGCCAGGCGCTGTTCCACCCAGGTCAGCGGCATCACCAGCACGGGGCTCTGCCCCTGCAGACGGCGCGCGAGTTCGGCCACGAACGCGCTGGTCATCGGCGGGTCCGAACGCGCCATGTCGGCCACGCCAATCACCACACTCTTCGGATCGCGCTCGGCGATCTCGGTCAGCACGTCCGCCCACTTGCCGGCCTGACTGCGGTAATGCGAGTCGGCCATCACGCGCACTGCCGCACGGCGCAGGTTATCGATCAGCGCCAGGCGCAGCATGATCGGGATCGCCCACAGCTCACCCAGAGTGAGCGGCTGCACGGTCTGGTAGGCGGAAATGAAGCGTCCCAGGCTTTCGTCGTCCACACGGCCATCGCCGTGCGAGATGGTTTCCAGCGCCAGCACGTACACGCGCGGCAGGCCGGCGCCCTCGCCTTCCTGCGCCAGGCACGGCAGCTCACGGTTGTAGCGCTTGGGCAGATGCCGCCGAGCGATGCGGATCTGGTCTTCGACCAGGTAGTAGTTGTCCAGCAGCCATTCGGCGGCCGGCGAAATGCGCCGGTTGCCCTTGGCCGCGGCGGTCAGGGCCTCGCAGGTCTGCAGCAGCAGGCTGGCGTTCTCATCCAGGCGCTTGAGCAAGCGGTCCGACGACGACCGCGGGCTGAGCGTGTGCTGCTTGGCTAGCGCAATGCCGTGCTGCTCCATCTGCTCGGCGCTGAACAGTTCCGCCCGCAGCGCCGGTTCCATCGATTCGTCGCCCGCCGTCCCTTCCGCGTAACGCGCCGCCGCTTGGGGATGCAGTGCTAACTGCAAAAGAGACTGGTCGGTTCTGAACATCGCTCCGTTCCGGCTGAAACACCACCTTCGCTAGAGCGTCGCGATGCTCTGGCGTTCTTCGCACGCCAGGGGGCATGCGTCACGGTGCGCTGCAACGTGAAAAAAATAGCTGCCGGAGCGTGAAATTAAGGTACCCGTATTGTTTGTTTTGCTTCTTCCCCCCCCCGGAGAGAGGGCTGGGACCTGGACTTTCGCTAGTGCCGAAGCATTTTGGCCTCGGTGCGCATGGTAACTGCCATGCTGCAACCCCAACCTCTACTTCCGAATGACTCGGAAAACGAGAACGCTTCAACGCCATAGGTTGCCACGCCAGAAGTGAACCTGATCCGTTTTGGAAAAAAACTGCGTGCTATGTACCCGAACGATGCAAAAAGGCCGCCCGATGGCGGCCTTCGTATGCGACATGGCAACTGAACCTAACCCGGTTACTGTATTTTGAGATATTTCGCGCAAATTAATATAGACAACAGCCAGCAAGTTACGACGCAAAAAACTGAATCCCATACTTTCTGTGCTGGAAGCAGACCGTAAAAGAGCATCGCAATCAAAAAAAGTACCAGCATCATCAAAAAGGCCAGCGCATTGGCAGCAAATATGAATTTGAAAATTCGATATAGCTTCTTCATTTGCTTTCACATCCGCAGCTAGTAAAGCTACTGTCAATCACCGTACTTGATCCAGCCATCCCGGTGATGCCAATTTCAGCACCCGAGGTGGGACCATACGAAACAAGAGCCTGTGCGCCATTCTTGGTTGGATCCCCTGATCGCACTCCATCACCTCCCATCTGAATCGTCGAAACGCTATATCCCTTAATAAAGGCAACGCCTGCTGACCACGTCGAGAACCAGCCATTTAAAACATTTGGGTCTATGTAGTTCAACCCATCATTAAGAGACACTGACGACTCTGAGTAACCTAAAGCGGAAGTGCCTTTTGCACCAACACCGACCCCCGGACCAACGGCGTCGACAATAACATGTGCTCTTCGGCCATTTACGCATTGGGAGTAAAGTGAAAATTTATAGAAAAAGCCTCCGACTATCTCAGCAGCTCCGCCTCCTGACATTGTTCCTGTCCATTGAACAAGTCCAAGCGGGTCCGTGTTGCTCAGCGGATCACCGCCCACATAGGCATATGTACTAGCGCCACCTGCCAAGCCAATGGGGTCGCTTTGAGTGTATCTCCCACATTCGGGACAATAGTCCCGGTAACCATTGTGCAGTAGTCCCGTTTCGATGTCATAGTACTGTCCAGGAAAACGCAGGTTGTAGGTGTAACCACTACTAGTCGGCGGCAGCTCACCCCACGCATTGCCTTGATACGCCCACGTCCACACCGTGTTGCCGCTGCCATCGGCAATCGCCCGCGGTGTGCCCAGCTCATCTGCTGTGACATAGGCGATCGATGTGGCGGTTCCTTGCGTATCCAGATTCGCCACCGGGATGCTGCCAAGGTAGACGTATTCGCGATTGGTCGCTCCATACTCGCTCAGCAGCTGACTACCCGGATCGTAGTTGTAGCGTTCAGTGGCTCCGCTCGCTGTTTTTGCCACCCGTTCGGCATTGGCATTGTAGGCATAGGTCGCGACCGTGCTCTGGTTGACTTGCGCTACCGTCATGCGGTTGCGCGCGTTGTACCCAAACCCATAGGTGCTGCCCGCTTGAGTGATGGCCGTGGTGTTGCCGTCGGCGTCCACGGATCGTGCCGCATTGCCTGTGGCTATGAGCTGATGCGTATTCGTGTTGTAGCTGTAGGCGCCGGTAGCCAGGCCACTGCCCGTCTTGCTCAGGCGGTCGCCCGTCGGGTTGTACGTGACACTTTCAAGCGTGCTGCCATCAGCTTCCGTGATCGCCGTCAGACGATACAGCGGGTCATAGCTATACGTCTCGGTCGCCGGATTGGCCCCTGCGCTGTTGCCGATGGCCGTGATATCCCCCATCGCATCGCGAGCCAAGTGCAGCGTAAACGCCGGGCTGGTGAGATCGGTCAGGCGATAATTCGCATCGTAGGTGCGTGTGACCGCCTGGCCATTGCCCAGCGTATAGCCGCTCACCGGCCCGAACGGCAGGTAGGTGACGTTGCTCACCAGCGTGGTAGTACCGCTGCTGGTGGTGGCGGTGACGCCACTGACACGACCGTCCGCGTCGTAGCTGTAACTCACCTGATCGCCGCTGGGATGCGTAATGCTGAGGACCTTACCGCCGGGGCTGCGCGCGTAGGTCGTGACATCCGTATGACCGCTGACCGTCTGGCTCACCTGGGTCACGTAGCCTTGGGCGTTGTAGCAGAACGCGGTTGTGACGGCGTTCTCGACGACCCGCGTCAGGTGACCGATCGGATAGGAAGTCGTGCAGCCCGTGACGCTGTTGGCTTCGTCGTAGGTGTAGGTAATGTTCTGGGTGCTATCGGCGTAGCTCGCGCTTAGCCGACGATCCTGAGCGTCGTAGGTATAGGTGACTGTGTTGCCGTTGGCGTCGGTACCGGTCAGCACGTTACCGGCCGCGTCATAGGTTTTGGCGGTGACCCCGGTATCGGGGCTGGTGAGGCTGGTGGGATCGGATAACCCGTCGTACTGGTAGGTGGTATTCAGACCACTGGGATCGGTCACTTGAGTGAGGCGATCCAACGCATCGTAGGTATAGGTCGTCTTGGTGTTGGCCGTTTGCGCGGCCACCGGCGCGACGTTAGCCGCCACGGCCAGGGTCAGCACCAGCCCGGCGAGCGGCTTTAGACGCAAATCCGAAAGACTATGCGCTCTGCTCTTCCTAACCATCGTACCCTCTCCGCCTTCGTTGTCGATCCGCATGCTCGCGCTCCCTGATGGCGCTTCAATGACTGAAAAAGGTATCAACGTTTGTGTCTGATCCATGGCGGCGCCCCTGTCAGTTCGTGCCGTTGTAGTTGTCGATCGTCTGCACCAGGCGGTTCAGGGCGTCATAGCCCAATTGCCGTTGGATGCCCAACCCGTCCGTACTCAGAGCGAGGTTGCCGTTCGCGTCGTAACTGTCGCTCGCGCTGGCATTGAATACTGTGTGGTTCAACCCATCCACAACCGTGGTCAATTGCCCCAAGGTGTTGAAGGTGCGGCTTAAGCTCTTATGCAAGGTGCCGGTGGTGTCGTACACCTGTTCTGCCGTCTTATCGCCCGCCGCATCCAGCGTGTATTGCACGTAGTTGCCTTGCGCATCGGTGATCTTCACCAGGCGATGCGCGGCGTCGTAGCCATAGGTCGTGGTGACACCGTCTGAATCGGTCACGGTTTGTACGGCGCCATAGAGCGTGTAGCCGAAGGAGGTCTGCGCACCGCCCACGCTGCGCGAGGCGAGCCAGCCGCGCGGAGTGTAGGTCATATCCGTGTTGATGCCGTTGGCGTCCGTGATACGGGTGATGCGACCATCGGCGTCATAGGAGGCGATGGTGGTGACGTGGCCCTGCGGGTCGGTGACGGTGTGCAGGTCGCCGGCTTGGTAGCAGGCGGCGGCGGGCGTACCGCAGTTCGTCGCATTGCTGGCCAGGTAGTAGCTATAAGTGGTGGTCTGCGCTGTGTCGGCACGCGGGCCGGTAGTCGTCAGCATCAATCCGACGATGGGGCACTGTGTAGTGTCGACGGCCGTGCAGTAGGTATAGATGCTGCGGCGTACGCCAGCGGGGACGGTGCCGGTATTGCTGCAGGTGTAGCCGGAGGTGGCACTGTTGGATGGATCAATCTCGCAACGGGCCAACGTTTGGCCGGCGCCGTTGTAGATCCATTGCGTAGAGCTAATAGCGTTGTTGTTGGCATCGAGCCCTACGCGTGTAAGGGGCAGGCCAAGACTGGTGTTCCAAGTGAGGTTGAGTGTGCGTTGGTTGGTAGTGCCTTGAGCGTCAACCTGCTGAATCAAGAGGCCGATGCTATTGTATGTTGTAGAAGTTGTGTTCCCTTTGAAATCCACGGACGTCGCAGGATTACCGTTGTTGTCGTAGGTACGTGTCTGCCACGGTTGACCGCATTGCGGCCCGCAAGGCTGGTTCAAGCTGGCTACCCGGACCAAGCCGTCTATCGTGCTGAAACTCATGGTAACGCTATTGCCTAACGGAAATTGGACAGTCGATGTGCCGTCACTGTTGTAGTTGATCTGAGTGGTGTCGACTCCACCCGCAATGCCCGTAAGGACCGCCTGGCCGCTACTGTTGTAAGTCGTGCTGTCATAACGCACGCCGGCTTCGTCAACAAGGCCGGTCATCGCGTAAGGCAGGCTGGCGCCATTAGTCAATGAGGACTCGTTGTAGACATATTGGCGTGAACTCCCATCCGGGTATTTCACGGCAACCAAATTATCCCAACTGGGATCATGGGTATAAGTCAGCGCTGTGCCATCGGGCAAGATGATCTTGGCCACCAAATTGAACGCATCATAGGTGAAATGAAGCTGCCGCCCTTTAGAGTCGGTCACCGACAACAGGAGGCCGGGAATGCCTGCCACATTAGCGGGTGTTGATGAAGTGCTGTAAGCCAATGTGATGCCTTGGCCAGATTCATCCGTGACCGATTGCAAGAGTCCCGTCGCATCATAAGTTTCGTACTGCCGCAGCGCCGTAATAAAGACGACATAACTGGTCGCTACGCCCTGTTCGTTATCGATTTCAGTAAAGCCGTCGGCCACGTCCGGATCAGCTGCCCATACTCCATTTGCTTTACTAAAGGTTTCTTGCTTGCCATCCGGCCGAGCCAAGGCGGCGGCATTAACAGGGCTACCTACGAGCTGCAGCGATCGGTCAAAGCTGTGGCGCCAGTGCTTCCCCATGGCGGATGAGTCCACGGCGGCTGCGCTGTTATAAAAGCGTCGAAACGTTAGCCAGGGACCACCAAGGTAATCATCTTCTTGCAAATACTTATTACCAGTGGACGCATTGATGGGATCGCTAATCAATGGCACGCCTTTCGCCGTAGGACACGATGGGCCACCAGCGTTCGCGCTGCCTTCCCCCCCGTCACAGCCTGCTCCATCACCCAAGCTCTTACCGCTTGGATCGGTAAAACAGGCGTAGGGAAAAACCTCGCTCATTTCAGTAGCTCCCGGCTCTCCATAGTTGTTATTGCCTGTCCATATCCATTGAACTTCGCATCCCGGTACGTTGATGCATCTAGGGTTTGTAGTCGCTATAAAGTCAGGTGATTGAGTTGCAATTTCCGCCTTGCAGGCAGCTTCTTCTTGCGACCACGACGGAAGCGAGGACTGTGCGTGAACTTGTGGCGTGAAGAAAGAAACGCCAAGACATGCTGTAACCCATAGCCACCAGACGAACGAAGCGCCGAACAATCGCCTTGGCCGCATCATCTGTATGCTCTCAAAGACATCCATTTTTTCGTTCCCCAGTGAGGCTGTCGTGTCCATGCCGACTCAGTTTGTGCTGTTGTAGTTATCGAGGGTCTGCACCAAACGGTTAAGGGCGTCGTAGCCCAACTGCCGCTGGATAACGGTATACGTCGACGGGGTGTAAACCGCATTCCACCAGCACTCTTCATTCGCGTGCGACAGCGATGTGTACGTATAGGTCACCGTGTTCGCGGCAGCCAGAGATGGCAGCATCATGGTCAGCAGGGGAAGTAATATCAGTCGCCCGAAGTTGGCGCGAGGAATATCCAGCACATCAGTGCGCGTGCCACACGATCCGCCTTCCATGACTCCCCCGGCACATAGAATTCGACAGACTTCCTTATCGGAAGCGCAGCGTCGTTCTATAGCACAATTAGGTTCAGACTCCTGCGCGAGCTTATGTAGGATTTTTCCTACAAGCAAAGATGTGTGAGCCACTCCACAGAGACTACCTTGACAGCTGCCGGCGTCGGTTCCCGGTGGGAGGTAACCCAATACTGACTACATCAGCCCGCTCGTTCTCTGTAAGAAGGTTGCAATTAGTGACAGTAGTCCACCCCACGTTGACCTGATGGGCTAATCGCGATAGCTCAGCTGTGCACTTGTCCGCGCCACGCCCGCGCCGCCTTCCCCCCAACCCTCTCGAAGGTGAAAGTGAGCCGTTTGCGGCTCAATAGAACCCCTTCTGCACCTGAAACCAGAAGTGCGCGGCATCACTGGCATTCGAACCGAGCAATTGCGGACGATTACCGATCGGCTTGGCCACGCTGGCACTGACGACCCAATCATGCATGGCGACCCAATGCAGTCCCAATCCCACGCTGTTCAAGCGCGCGCTATTGGTGCCCAGAAGGAAGGTTTTCTTGTATGCCTGCACGCGGCCGCTATCCACGAATACCGAGGCTTGCCACGGCCCAGGCAGCGGCGACAGTATGAAATCACGACGATACTCGACGGTTGCCATGTAACCTTGCGCACCGGATATCGCGCCCACGTCGTAACCGCGCACGGTGTTGGGCCCGCCGAGGTAAAACTGTTCGGAGGTATCAAGATTCTTGTTCGCCTTCTGGCCGATAACGCCGACATACACGGCATCCACCTGACCGAACCGCTGCAAACGCGACACCGAATAATCGAATTTCGTGAAGCTGCCTGCCGTACGCGGCCCAAGCGCATCGACAAACTCGGAGTACAGGTTGTTGAAGTAAAGCCGCCCGTAGCTGCCGCTGATATTGAAATTGGTTACGCCGGTGTCGTCGCGCTGGTCGCCTGCCAGGGTGCCTACCCATACGTTGCTGTGGCGGATCGTCTGGATATCGGCAATATCGATATCGTCGCTGAGGCGCTTGTGGTCGAATTCGATCTGCCCATACAGATTGCCCGCCGTATTGCGGATGAGCGGCTGCAGCAGGTTGACACTTTGCACAAGCGCCGTACCGTGCGCGTGCAAGTCGGACAGTCCATTGCGAAGTTGATAATGCAGGTCGGTGACGGATGCACCAAGCACCGTGCCCTGCCCGTTCAACAGATATTTGTAACCGGCACTACCGTAGTTCATGCCACCGCCTGAACTCACACCGGCAAGACTCAGCACGTCACCCTGATTGAACAGGCCGTTGACGTTGAACGTGCCGCTCAATCGCACCCGATCGGTATAGCGGTTGCCATAATCATCCAGGCCGAGCGTGCCCGTATAGCGCGGCGCGGGGGTGACATCCACGATCAAATCCGATGTACCCACTTCTGCTCCGGGTTGCACCGCCGAATTGACAATCGCACCCGGCACATCCGTCAGCAACAACAGGCTGCGTTCCAGCGTGTAATTGCTGACTGGTTGCCCCGACTGCAACGGCGAAAGCGTGGCATTCAAGACGTGATTCGCCACGTCACTGTGATTTTGTAGCGTGACGTTCCCGTAACGCACTTCCACCACGCTGATGTGCACCACGCCGTTACTCAACGTCTGCTGCGGCACGTAGGCCATGTCCAGTGGATAGCCATGCGCGCGATACGCTTCGGTGATGCGGTCGGCCAGATCATCGAGATCGCCCAGCGTCAGGTTCTTGCCCTCCTCCGGCGCCACCAGGGCGTGCAACTTGGCGCTGGGCAGTCGCGTGTTGCCGGTGATCTCGATCCGCTGCACCTGAAACGACTCGCTGCTCGCCGCGCGGTTGCGCTGCGGGCGCAGGTTTTTCAGCTTAAGCTCGGAAGGTGGAACGGGCGTATTCGGCGGTTGCGTTTCCTGCAGGATCTGGCCACTGGTCGGCGGGGTGATGTGCGTTTGCGCATGCACCCCGGGCGCCAGTGCGATAGAGAGTGCGATGCATAACAGGCGATAAGACGGATCAGCACGGCGTATCGGGGTCATGAGGGCTACCTAGCAAGTATTGCAAGAAGGCATCGATCCAGATGCCGCGAAACTGCCATACGCGCTGCCCCTCTCCTGGTTGGAGGGAGGGGCAGATCACTCAGTCATCCGCTTTTTCTGCTTCTCATGGCGAGGCATCCGCCGGTAACCGCACGCCTCCGTGAAGGACCGTGATGGGAAGACCTGAATGGAAGTCCGTACGATTGACGTTGCGCTCGATGGGACGGTGGCGCTTCTTTTGGTTGCCGGTGAACACGCCGACCGCGCCCATGTCCGCCACGCCATAAGGTGTGGCGATCGGTGAGGATTGAATCGCGCTGTCGATCTGGGCAAGCCAACTGCCCTGCACCAGCGAACCGAACACGCCGGCATCGGTGATGTCCGCGTAAGTGGTCGTGATCGGATCGGTCACCAGATAATCGCCCGCATCGGGCCCGGTGGTGGCGATGCCGGAGACCGTTACCAGTTTGTGGTCGCCGACATTGGCACTGCTGAATAGCGCGGAGCTGTCCAAGAAGCTCACCGGAAAGCCTGAAAGCCCCCCGGTACTGCTCAGCAATACCCCATCCGAAGCCGTGCCGTTGTACGGCCGGTTGACACCTTCTGCGATCACAGTGATGGGCAACGGCGTGATAGTGGCCGTGGTGGTGGTGGTCGTGTTGAAGATGTAGTTGCCGATATCCGCGCCACTGCCCGTGATACCGGTGATCGTAACGGGCTTACCGTTGCACGCATTCGGATCGTTGAACAGCGCGGATGTGCTGCTGAAGTTCAATTGATCGCCAGGCAGCACGCCCAAAGCATTCAGCGATACCGTATCAAGTGCATTGCCGTCGAACACCTTATTCGTACCGTTGGCGCCGATCGTGATCGTCAAGGGCGTGATGTTCGCCGTGGTGGTTGCGGTGTTGTTGAGCAACACATAGTTGCCGGCATCGGCACCGCCATACGTAATGCCGCTCACGGTAACGCCTTTATCGTTGCCGACGTTCTTGTCGGTAAAGTTCGCCGACGTGTTGGAGAAGGTGAGCTGGTCGCCGGCAATCACCCCCGCACTGCTCAGACCGACCTTGTCTAGCGTATTGCCGTCGTAGACTTTGTTCGTGCCAGTGGCGTCCACGGTAATCGCCAGCGGCGTGATGCTGGCCGTCAAACCGGTCGGCTGCACGAGAATGTAATTGCCGGCGTCCGTGCCGCCTATCGCCATATCCGTGCCGATCAGCTTGTTATTGCCCACGTTCTTGCTGTCGAACGTGCCGAGTGTGTCGTTGGTCAGCAACACGCTGTCACTGCCCAGCACGCCGGTGAGCTGTGAGCCGGTTAGCGTGGCTTGGGTCGTGCCATCGTAAGTACGATCGTGCGCGGTGGTACCCGTGACATACAGCGTGGCTGGCGTAATGGTTACCCATTGGTCGCCGCCCACGAACGTGTAGTTGCTGGCGAGCGCGCCGCTGTTACCCGTCAGCGTGAATCCATTCAAGCCGCCCGAAGCAAACGATTGCTGCATGCCCACGTCCTTGGTGGACAAGGTACCGCTGCCGGTAAGCGTCAACGTCTGTCCATTCACGCCTGTGAGCACACCATTGTTGCCGAACAAGCTGGCATCGGCGGTGGTGGTCGTATCGTAGACGCGTGTACCGGTGAGATTGAGCACGGCCGGATTGATGGTAGCCACGGTGCTAGTCGACGTATTGAACGTGTAATTGGCGGCATCAGGCCCCACCGCTGTGATGCCGGTGACGTTGACCGGCACATGGCTGCCGGCATTGGGCGAGCTGAAGCTGGCAGAGGTATCGGCGAAGCTCACGATATCGCCGCCGATCAAACCTGCGCCGATCAGGTTGACGGTGGCCGCCGTGCTGCCGTCGTACGTCTTGTCGTCGCCGAAGGCGCTGACGGTGATGGCGAGCGGCGTTATCGTCAGCGTATCGGTACCACCCACCAAGGTGTAATTGCTGCCTAGCGCCGAGCCGTTGCCGGTGAGTGCCAGATCGTTCTGGTTGAATTGCGCCGTGCCAGTGTAGCTGCCGACATTCTTGCTCGAGACGACGCCCGATCCGCTCAAGGTCAACGTGTCGCCGTTGATGCCGTTCACCACGCCATTACTGCCGAACAGGCTGGCATCGGCGCCGGGGCTGCCGTTGTACGGACGTGTTCCCGTCAAGTTCAAGACATACGGCGTGATGTTGGCGCTGGTGGTGGTTGTGGTGTTGAACAGATAATTCGGCAGATCGAGCCCGGTCGCGGAAATACCGGTGACCGAAATCGGTACGCCGCTACCGGCGTTGGGTGTATTGAACGCCGCGCCGCCGTAACTGAAATGGATATCGTCGGTTGGCACCGTACCTGTGGCGCTCAATGCCACGGTAGCTCCGGTGGTACCGTCGTACACCTTATTCTGGCCTGTCGCACTCACCGTGACGACCAGCGGCGCAATGGTGATCGAATCCGTACCACCCACCAGCGTGTAGTTGCTTGCGAGCGAACCGTTGTTGTCGTTCAAGGCGAGCGTGCCTAGCGTAAACGGCTGGTACGTGCCGACGTTCTTGCTGGGCGCGGTGCCGGCACCGGTCAGCATCAACGTTTGCCCATTGACGCCCGCAATCACGCCGTTGCTTCCGAACGCGTTGGCGTTGACGGCGGTCGTACCGTTGTAGATCTGCGTGCCGGACAGATTGATGATGGCCGGCGTGATATTGGCGCTGGTGGTCGCGGTGGTGTTGAAGCTGTAGTTGCCGGCGTCCGTGCCGCTGGCGGCGATGCCGTTCACGCCAATGCCGATGCCATTGCCCGCATTGGCTGTGTTGAAATTCGCCGACGTATCGCTGAAGTTCACCGTATCGCCCGGCAGTACACCACTGCTGTTCAAGCCCACGATGGCGGTGGTGGTGCCATCGTAGACCTTGTTGTTGCCGGTGGCCGTCACCGTGATCGCCAGCGGCGTGATATTCGCCGCGACACTCGACGGCTGCTGGATGATGTAGTTGCTGGCATCCGTGCCGCTGATGGTCATATTGGTGGCGACGGGGATGTTATTGCCCACGTTTTTGCCGGCAAACGTACCGGATGTGTTGTTGCCAAGGGACACGGCATCGCCGGAGAACACGCCGACCAGCGTGGAACCGCTCAGGCTGGCCACCGTGTTGCCGTCGTAGACCTTGTTGGCCGCCACCGTGCCGTCGACGGTCAAGGTAAACGGCGTGATCGTCACCCAATCCGTGCCGCCGATCAGCGTGTAGTTGCTGGCCAGCGCGCCGTTATTGCCGGCCAAGGTGAAGTTGTTGATCGCGCCCGCCGCGAAGGGTTGCTGCGAGCCGACGTTCTTGGTCGATAGCGCACTGGCGCCGGTTCCGCCGAGGGTCAGCGTTTGGCCGGCTATACCGTTCAGCACACCGTTGTTGCCGAACAAGGTAAGCGGCGCATTGGTGGTGGAATCGTAAACGCGCGTGCCGGTGAGGTTGAGAACCACCGGTGTGATGTTGGCGCTGGTGGTGGCGGTGGTGTTGAAGGTGTAATTACCTGCGGCCGTGCCGCTGGCACTGATGCCGTTGACATTGATCTGGATGCCGCTGGCGACATTCGGGCTCACAAAGTTGGCTGCACTATCGGTGAACGTAATGCTGTCGCCAGCAAGCACACCGTTACCGGTCAGATTGACGTTGGCCGTGGTGGTCGTGTCATAGATCTTGTTGCTGCCCGTGGCCGTGACGGTGATCGCCAACGGCGTGATGTTCGCCGACAAGCCGACGGGCTGGGTGATGGAGTAATTGCTGGCGTCGGTGCCGGACAAGCTCATGTTGGTGGTGACGGCGACGCCGTTGCCGACGTTCTTGCTGGCAAACGTACCGGTGCCGCTGTTGCTGAGCGTGACGGTATCGCCCGCTAGCGGCGAGGAAAGCACAGCGCCGGTGACCACGGCGGCGGTGGTGCCGTCATAGACCTTGTTCTGCGCCTGTGCGCCGCTGATGGTGAGCTGATATGGCGTGATGGTCACCCAGTCGGTGCCGCCGATCAGCGTGTAGTTGTTGGGGTTGGAACCGCTGATCCCCGCAAGCGTGAAGCCGCCAAGACCACCGCTGGCGAATGGCCGTTGCGAGCCGACGTTCTTGGTAGACAGCGTGCCCGTGCCGCTCAATTGCAGCGTCTGCCCCGCCACGCCGGTCAGCACGCCGTTGGTGCCGAACAACGAAGCGCTCGCGTTGGTGGTGGCATCGTAGATGCGCGTGCTGGTGAGGTTGAGGATGCGCGGTGTGATGTTGGCGCTGGTGGTAGCTGTCGTGTTGCTCAGTATGTAATTGCCGCCGTCCACGCCGCCTGCAGTGATACCAGCCACATTGATGGTGAGGCCCGTGCCGACATCACTTTGCGTGAAGTTGGCCGAGCTCTTGGCGAACGACACCTTGTCACCGGCCAGCACGCCCGTGCTGGAGAGGTTTACGTTCGCCGTTGTCGTAGCGTCGTATTGCTTGTTCTGGCCGGTGGCCGAGACCGAAATGGTCAGCGGCGTGATGGTGCCGGTGACGTTCGTCGGCTGCACCAGGATGTAATTGCTGGCATCCGTGCCACTGATGGTCATGCTGGTGCTCACGGGTTTGTTGCTGCCGGCGTTCTTGTTGTTGAAGGTGCCGGTGCTGGCGTTGCCGAGCGCAACGGCGTCGCTACCTAGCAATCCCACCAGCGTGGAACCACTGAGCGTCGCGGCTGTAGTGGCATCATAGATTTTGGTGGCCGCGACCGTGCCGCTGACGGTGAGCGTGGCCGGCGTGATCGTCACCCAATCCGTACCGCCCACCAGCGTGTAATTGCTGGCCAATGCCGAACCGTTGCCAGCAAGCGTGAAGCCGCTGAGGCCGCCGCTGGCAAACGGCTGCTGCACGCCGACGTTCTTGGTGGACAAGGTGCCCGTGCCGCTGAGCGTCAGCGTTTGGCCGTTGATGCCGGTCAGCACGCCGTTGTTGCCGAACAGCGACGCAACCGCATTCGTCGTGGCGTCGTAGACGCGCGTACTAGTGAGATTGAGCACCACTGGATTAATCACACCGTTATTGCCGGCCGCCGTACTTGGCAGAATGTAATTGGACAGATTGGTGCCAGCGTTGGCCCGGAAATCGGACGACTCCAGAGCCGCCGACACCGACAAGCCGGTACCGGCGTTGGCCTGCCCGTAAGTGGACGACGCCGTCTGGAAGATGGTGCCGCCCTGCCCTGACACGAAACCGGTCAACGTGAAATCCGACGTGGTGAGCGAGGCGGATGTAGTGCCGTCGTAGACCTTGGTCGGCGAACCTGTGATGGTGGCCACCAACGGTGCAGGCGTGATGCTGGCCGTCAAGCCGGTCGGTTGCGCCAGCGTGTAATTGGAAGCGGATGTGCCGCTGATCGTGAAACCGCTGGCCGTTACCGCCAGATTGTTGCCTACGTTGGCGCTGCCGAACTGTCCGGTTGCACCCGACGAAGACAAGGCAACGGTGTCGCCGCCATACAGGCCGCTCAACGTGGCGCTGACGGTGTTGAGCGAATCGGTGGTGGTGGCATCGTAAACTTTGTTGTTGGCGATCACGCCGGCAACAGTCAGCGTTGCGGGCGTGATGTTCGCCGTCAGGCCGGTGGGCTGCACTAGCGTGTAATTGGCGGCCTGCGAACCACTGATACTGAAAGCGCTCGGTGTGACCGTAAGGTTGTTACCAACGTTGGATTGCGAGAACGTGCCGGTGGTGGCCGAGGTGAGACTGACCTTGCCCGCATCGGTTGAAACAAGGCCGGAAAGCGCCGCGTTGCTCACGTTAAGCGTGGCAGCGGTGGTGGCGTTGTACACCTTGTTGTTCGCGATGACGTTGAGGATGTACAGCGATGCCGGCGTGATCGTGCCCGGGCCTGTCGCCGTCGTGGGCAAGCTGTAATTGCTCAGCAGCGTGCCCGCATTGGCAGTGAAATTGCTGGACAGCAGATTGGCCGTGATGCTTTCCGCACCCGCATTGGCGCTGGCGTAATTCACCGTGTCGGTTGGCGTCACCGTGGCGCCTTCGCCGGTGACGAAACCGGTGAGCTGGATATTCGCGGATGTGATCGAAGCGGTGGTTGTGCCGTTATAGACCTTGGTGGGATTGCCGATGATCGCGGCAATAAGCGGTGCAGGCGTGATCGTGCCGGTGCCGAATGCGGAGATCGGAAAAACGTAATTGTTGAGATTGGTGCCCGGCCCCGGCGTGAAATCCGATTGGATCAAGCTCGCCGACACCGGTTGCGAGCCGACGTTTACCGTGGCGTATTGCCCGGTGATGGTCTGGTTGACGGAGGCGCTGTCGCTGCCCTTGAAACCGGACAAAGTGAAATCCGTGGCGAGAATCGTCGCGACGTTATTGCCGTCGTACACCTTGGTCGGCGTGCCGGTGATAGCCGCCTGGAAACTCACCGACACCGGCGCAGGCGTGATGGTGCCGTAGCCGCTCATGAAAGCCGGCAGCACATAGTTGGTCAGCAAGGTGCCGGAACCGGCCGAATAGTTGGATGCCGTAAGACTCGCACTGACCGGCTCGACGCCTGCATTGGGCGAACCATAGGTGCCGGTTGGCTGATTCACCGTGATGCTCTGCCCCGGCAACAAGCCGCTCAGCGAATAATTGGCGCTGGTGAGCGATGCCGCAGTGGTGGCGTCATACACCTTAGTAGGATTGTTGACGATGCCGCCGATCAGCACGATGGGGTTGATGGTGCCGCTGCCGGTGACGGTGGTGGGAAAGCTGTAGTTGGAAAGCAAGGTGCCCGAGGCCGGCGTGAAATCTGAAGCCTCCAACGTGGCGCTGACGGCAATGCTTGTGCCCGCGTTCGGCGTTGCGTAGTTGGACGTACTGGTCTGCGAGATCACCGCGCTTTGGCCAGCGACGAAACCGCTGACGCTGAAACCCGTATTATCGAGCGTCGCCGCCGTTGTGCCGTCGTATGTCTTGGTGGGATGCCCAGAGAACGTCACCGTGAGCGGCGCGGGCGTGATGTTGGCAATGAGCCCCGAAGGCTGGTTGATGGTGTAATTGCCGGCCGCTGTGCCACCGAGTGTGAACCCGCTGGCTGTCACGGGCAGATTGTTGCCTACGTTGGACTGCCCGAAGTTCGCCGCCACACCGGAACTCGACAAGGTGACGTTGTCGCCGGCGATAACACCGCTCAACGTGGCACCATCCAGATTCAAAGTTGCCGCATTGGTCGCGTTATAGACTTTGTTGTTAGCCAGTAGACCGGTGATGTTCAACGCCAGCGGCGTGATGTTGGCCGTGAGCCCTTGCGGTTGTGTCAGCACGTAATTGATGGCTTTGCTGCCGGTGAGCGTGAACCCGCTTGCGACGACCGCAAGACCATTGCCCACGTTCGATTGGCTGAAGGTTCCGCTGGCCGTTGCACTGTTCAACGTGACCGAACCTGCGTCGCCGGAAATGAGCCCATACAAACTGGCTCCGCTGGCATTGAGCGCGTCGGCAGTGTTGCCGTTGTAGACCTTGTTGGTAGCCAGCACACCGGTAATCAGCAGCGGTGCCGGCGTGATGGTGCCGGCGCCCGTGGCCGTAGCCGGCAGGATGTAGTTGCTCAGGTTAGTGCCGGCATTGGCAGTGAAATTGGTAGATGAGAACGTGGCCGTGATGGTTTCCGCACCCGCCGTGGCGCTCGCGTACGCTGTTGGTGTGTGCTGACTTACCGTAGCGCCCTGCCCCGCGACGAATCCGCTGAGGCTGTAATTGGCCGATAACACCGATGCGCTGGTCGTGCCGTTGTAGACCTTGGTGGGGTTGCCGATGATGGTACCTGTCAGCGGCGCGGGCGTGATCGTGCCCACGTTGGCGCTCGCGGCAGCACCGGAAAACGTGTAGCCGTAGACGGGGATGGTTCCCGCTGCATTGGTGATCGTGATAGCGGAGATCGCGTTCGGCCCGGTGACGGAAATGCCCGTGCCAGCATTCGCCGATCCATAAGCGCCTGTCGCTCTCGAAATCACATTGCCGTTGACCAATCCTGTCGTGGTGAGGTTGGCACCGGCGATCGTTGCGACAGTGCCACCGTCATAAATTTTGCTAACTGTGCCCGTCAAACCCGTGATGGTGAGCGTGGGCGCCAAGCGGTAGAGAAAGCCATTACCGGTGCCGACCGGCGCGGTCGCATAAGGCGCGTTGTACTGGATGAAATTGGGCGTCAATCCAACTGCCGTATCCAGCGTAGGATTGGTGGAATAGATCAGCCACGACGCGGCGGTTCCGGTGGAGACCGCGCTGGCGCCTGCGTTGTTAATGAAGTTTCCCGCCGTAGCCAATGTCACGCCCGTGCCGCCCACGACAGCGGCGCCCGATGCAATCGTGAGATTGCCGCCGCTGGCATTCATGGTGACACCACCGGCGCCGCTGACCCGTGCATTGACGTTGATGGCGTGGTACGCCTGCAGCGACAGACTCGCCGCGCTGTTGGTCCAACTAACGGCCGCGTTGACGTTGATGTCGCCCGCACCTGCCGACTGCACGCCCACGCCGGACGCGCCGGTCGCCGTGGTCTGTTCGGTGACATTAGTGCCGCCGTTGAGCGTGGTGGAAATGGTTGCCGCAGACGCAGCATCGATGGTGAGATCGGTAGGATCGACCAGCCATGTTCCCGCCTGCCCGCGCGGCGCAGCAGCGGTAATGTGCGCATCGCCGGATAGATTGAAATTCGCTGCCGAGGTTTCGATCGAGCCTCCGTGACCGCCATTCGGCGCACTGGCATCCAGCGTGCCACCAACGTTCACCGTGCCGGCTGTCATGCCACCGAGCAACGTGATCGTGCCGTTGTGATTTTGCACCGTCTGCGCCTGGATCAGGCCGGTGTTGTTCACTGCGCTGGCGAGCAAGGCATTTTTCGCACCCGCGGTCATGATCACTTGACCGCCATCGGCGACGAGCAACTGGCGATTCTCGACCAGATCGTTCAAGGTGCTCTGGTCTACTCGCACATGCAGCAGTTGGCTGTCTTTGAAGGTGAGCGTGACGGCGCTACCGCCGCCGAGTGCAATGCTGCCGAATTGTGCACTGATCACGCCGCGATTGGATACTTGATGGCCGAGCAACGCCGCATATCCGCCGTTCGTGATATGGATCGCACCTTCGTTGATCACGCTGCCGTTGCCGCGACCGCTGAAGCGCCGCTGGTCCGACGCCAAGCTGCTGTCGTCCAGATCGAGCGTGCTGGCGATTAGGCCGCCCACGTTTACCTGCGCAGTCGAACCGAACAGCACGCCGTTCGGATTGATCAGCCACACCTGTCCATTGGCATCCATGTGACCGTAGATACTGCTGGGTGTGCTGCTGAAGATGCGGTTCACCGCAATCGCGCTGCTGCTCGGCTGCACGAAATCCACGGTTTCGTTAGGCGCGATGTTGAAGCTTTGCCAATTCAGCATCAGCGTAGGGCTGCTCTGGCGAATCGTGGTGACGGCACCGGTTTGCTGGATCTGTCCGCTGCCGCCGACGATCTGGCCGCCGCTAGGGCCGCCCGCGTAAACCACGCCTGCTGCAGACAGCGACGCTGCCAGCACCGACAGCATCAGCACGCACCTTCCGAGCGCCCGCTTGCGCTGCCCTATCCCCTCCCACACGTGCAGCGGGTGGAAATCCGCCCCATCAGACGCAACAAGCTTCTGCCTACCGGCACACTGCCGGCATAGATGATCGATAGGATTCATGGCTCAAAGCACCCAAGCGTGGACGACGCCGGAGCATGCGTACCTTCAACCGGCACGCGCTGCTGCGGTCCGATGGACAAGGAGTTGCGGGTGAGCAGGAAATGGGCGATGTGTGACGATCGCCAGAGAAGAGCATGCGTGAATCAAACGTAGCGGAGAGAGCAGTGAGGCGGATGGGCATGTGTACGAAAGGCTGCCCGCCAGCGCTGCCGCTGGCGTTCACCCTGTGCGCGCGAAGTCCCTCACGTGCCGCCACAGCCATCCCCTCGCAATGCACGCGCGGCGCCCATGGAGACCGGCAACGCGCATGGCTCTTGGCTATGCCCCCAACATAGCTCGCGAAAAATCCAATAACGTCATTGCATTGTCGCGTTTACTTAACGACGGATCGCATTCTAAATCGGGGAAATCGAAAGGGACGATGAAGAAAGTGCGGCAATTCGTTCACGCCGTGAAAACAAGAATGCGCACTTCTAGCGGCGACTCCCCCTGCTACAGGCGTAGAGGGGGAGCAGACCACGCAACAGCAAACAAACGTGCTTCGATTTACAGATGCCCTTGCGTGAGCTCGTCCGCCAGCCGCGGCAGGTTGTAGACCTTGCGCACCGCCTCTACCAGCGCAGCGGTGTCGACGGCCACGGCGCGGTTGTTGCTTCCGTCGTAAACGAAATCGCCACCGAGCGAATGGATATTACCGTCGAAGATCAGGCCCACTGCATGGCCTTCGCGATCGATCACGGCACTGCCGGAATTGCCGCCGATGATGTCGTTGTCGGTGACAAAGTTCATCGGCGTGGACAGATCGAGCGCGCTCTGCGCCCTCACCCAGCTATCGGGCAACTTGAACGGATCGGCGCCGGTGGCGCGCTTGTAGAGGCCATCGAAGTGCGTGAACGGCGGCACAGGCGCACCGTTTTCGTTCCAGCCAACGACCTTGCCGTACGAAAGGCGTAGCGTAAAGGTGGCGTCCGGATAGCTGGACATACCCTCGTGATCGAAACGCGCCTTGGCGATGGTTTCATCGGCCTTGTCGGTGGGCGCAGTGACTTCGTCCTCATATGCCTTGCGGATCTTGCGTGACTCCGGATCGATCTGCCGCGCCAGCGCGATCATCGGATCGTTCGACGCTTCGATCGCCTTCTCGCCACCGTCCCACAGTTGCTTGCGCACGGCCGGATCGGCCAGCTTGGTGCCACTCACCAGATGCTGCGCGAGGTCATCGGGCGACTGCTTGCCGAGCACTTCGTGCACGGTGGGATCGTCCGCGCCCAATGTCTGCCGGAATTTCTCCAGCCCCCACGACAACATGGTCTGCTCGTACCGCGGATAGACGGGCACGTCAGATTCCACCGTCTGCTGCACGGCCGGGAGGTTGGCTTCGCGGAACTGCGGCAGTCGTTCGCCATCGGGCTTGCCGCGTTCAGCCGCGACACGCACCAGCGTGCGCGCGTAGTCGAACAGTTGCGCGAAGCGACCCGCGAAGCCTGCGCCACCTTCCAGCATGTCGTAGCGCGCCCTCAGATCCTTGCTGCGCTGTTGTGCATGTTCAAGGTCCGCCCACGGGTCGCCGTATTTGGTGCGCCGTTCCGGCGTGGCGGCCATCCATTCGCGCAGGGAGGCATCCTGTTTCTTCTTTTGCTCGACGAAGTTTTCATCGGCCAGCGTCTGCAGCCAGCCGTTGAACACCTTGATGGTGTTCTCCAGGCCGAAGCGCAAATCCTGCGCTTCTTTCGTCTGCTCGGCGCCAGCGTGGCCGTATTGCCATAGCAAGCCGCGCAGTTCCGACAGAAAACCGTAGAACGGTACCAGGCGGTAGTCACGCATGGCTGCCAATTGCGTCCACGGAATACCGCGCTGGGTGGACCCAGGATTGCCGATGACGAAGGTCAGGTCGCCCGCCTTGGGGCCTTGCGCTGAGAACTTGAAGAACTGCGGCGTATTCGCCGGCTTGTTGTCGACGTAAGCGCGGAAGAACGCCACGTCCAGGTCATAACGCGGGAAATTGAAGTTGTCCGGATCACCGCCGAAGAACGCGATGCTCTGCTCCGGTGCAAACACCAAACGCACATCCTGATAGCGGCGGTACTTGTACAGCGCGTAGCGGCCGCCGTTGTAAAGCGTGATCACATCGCAGCGCCAAGTCTTGGCATCACCGTTGACGCAGGACTGCTCCAGCTTGCTATCGATAGCGCGCTCGGCTTTCACGCGCTCGGCGCCACTCTTGCCGGTGGTGGCGGCATTCACCTGTGTGGTGACGTCGGTGATGGATTCGAGCTGATTGAGTTCCACATCGGGGCACTTCGGCTCGTCTTCCTGCTTGAGCGCGATATAGCCGTTGGACATGTAGTCCTCGTGGCCCTTGGAGAGCTGCGAAAGACAGCTATTGGCGCAGTGGTGATTGGTCATCACCAGACCGTTGGCCGACACGAAGGAACCGGAACAACCTTCGGCAAGACGCAGCGCCGCATGCTGCACCAGATCCGTCCACTGCTGGCTAGGGGTAAAACCATAACGCAACTGCATCTGCTTCGTCGGCAGATGATCCAGCGTCCACATGCCCTCGTCCGCCACGGCGGATCCTGCGCCAGCAACGAGCAGACCGGTCAAAGCAACACCGAACATTCGCTTCATAGCCATCTCTCCCCGAGGAGCGCAGCGCTCCGAATGAGGTGAGTATGGGCGGGACGTTACAACGTAACAATATGACGCATGGCATGGCTGTGCGATCAAGGCAAAAGCAATGCATGGGTGCACCGCACCATCGCAGCACCTTTGCAAAATTTTCCCCTCACGCTAGTTCTCTCCCTGGAGGGAGAAGGAACTTATCGCGCGTGCCCTGACATCATCGCCACATCATCCAGCACCACCGGCTGCGCCGGAGTCACATGCTCGATGGCATATCCGGCATCCGCCCACGCGTCGAGGCCACCGAGCAGCGGGCGCACCTTACGATAGCCTTGCACCATCAGCCCCTTTGCCGCTTTCGCCGCGGAAACTTCGTTCGGGCAGCTGCAGTAGATAACTACTTCCTGGTCGATCGGCACGTGGTCGAGCTGTTGGTTGATGCCGCTCAGGTTCACCATCACCGAGCCGGGAATGATGCGATCGTCGACCAGGCGCGAGGCCTGCGAGCGTACGTCGACCACTACCGGCGCCTTGCCGTCTTCCATCAACCGGTACAGTTCGTCGACCGTGATGCGGGCAAGCCGTAGGGATAGCAGCAGCCGTTTGCGCTGCCACCATTTCACCAGCATGTACGCCAAAAATAGCGCGACCACGCATTCCACAGTGATGGTACCGGCGCTGGCCAGCACGAACAGCACGTGATCGATCTGCTGCGAAAAGGCGTAGCCGAGCCCCACCACCACGCCGATCCAGATCAACGAACCCAGCGCGTCGAGCAGCACGAATATGTGCGGCCGCAGCTTCATCGCGCCCATCAGCGGCGGCGCGATGGTGGAAAGGCCGGGCACGAATTTGGCGATCAGTAGGATCTGCCCACGCCAGCGCTGGAAGCGCAGCTCGGATTGCTTCACGCAGGAATCGGGTGACAGCGAAATGCGGCACAGCGTGCGCATCACCGACGCACCGTAGCGGCGGCCCGCCCAGTACCAGACGAAATCGCTGATCAGGCAAGCGACCAGCGCCACCAGCACCACCGCGCCCAGCGGCAACTTGCCGATGGAGGCCAACGCACCCGCCACCACCAGGGTCGGCACAGCCGGCAATGGTAGCCCCGCCTGCTCCACCAAAACGTTGATGAAGATCAGCAGCAAGCCGTATTCGGCAATCAGCGCGACGATCGCATGCGTCACGGAACAAACCTCGATCGGGACGCCTGCATCGTTGGGGCAATTGGCTTTGATTGCAAGATGAGTAGCGGGGGTTTTGCGGCCAAAAGCGCGCTTGCTCAACAGCGCCTCCCCCTGCAAGCAGGGGGAGGCCAGGTTAAACACTTGCAGGAAGACTTGAGGCTAGCCGCTTCCGCGTTTCCTTGTTGCTGGGATTTGCATCCCAGACTCGTCAGGCTCGGCTTGGCTTGGCCGCATCCTCACTCAGCAGGAAGCGGAAGATCAGCCCGCCAACCGCACCGCCGATCAGCGGCACCAACCAGAACATCCACAGTTGTTGCAGCGCCCAGGTGCCCTGGAACACCGCCACGCCGGTGCTGCGCGCTGGGTTTACCGAGGTGTTGGTGACCGGGATGCTGATCAGGTGGATCAAGGTGAGCGCCAAACCAATGGCCAGCGGGCCGAAGCCGGCCGGTGCACGGCGATCCGTGGCGCCATGGATCACGATCAGGAACATGGCGGTGAGCACGAACTCGCTCACGATGCAGGCATGCAGCGAATAGCCGCCCGGCGAGTGATCGCCGTAGCCGTTGGAAGCGAAGCCGCTGGCGGTGGCGTCGAAACCCGGTTTGCCGCTGGCGATCACATACAACACGGCGGCTGCGACGATCGCGCCGATCACCTGCGCGACGATGTAGGGAACCACGTCCTTACCGCTGAAGCGCCCGCCGAAGAACAGGCCCACCGTCACCGCCGGATTGAAATGCGCCCCAGAAATGCCCGCGCAGGCATAGGCCATGGTGACCACGGTAAGGCCGAAGGCCAGCGCCACGCCGGCGAAGCCGATCCCCAGGTTCGGAAAAGCCGCGGCCAGCACCGCACTGCCGCAACCACCGAGCACCAGCCAAAACGTGCCGAAGAACTCCGCGAAGAGTCGTTTGAACATAATCGTCTCCAGACAATGAAATGATGAGCGAACCCGCTACGTCTTTCTTGCGACGCCTTACGTCCCCTTGGGTCACATGCGCACATCCCGTGCGCACGTTGACTAAGCGCGTAATACCACGCTTGCCGGACTGACGATAGTGGTCGTTCGCTTTGAAGCAGATTAGATTTCCCGGCGCTACCCGGCATCCGGCGATATCCGCCTTGTGGCACCGTTACATACCGATAAGCGATGACCTTCCTTTCCCACAAGCAGGACTGATATGCCAGGTCGCGACGAAACGGACATCCTGCACAGCTGGCATCGCAACGCGGATGCATGGACACGCGCCGTGCGTGAGGAGCTGATCGAAAGCCGGCGACTGATCACCGACCAAGCGATTGTGGATGCCGTGCTCGATAACCGGCCACGCTCGGTGCTCGACGTCGGCTGCGGCGAAGGCTGGCTAGTGCGCGCGCTGGCAGCGCATGGCATTCAGGCGATTGGCGTAGATGCCGTGCCGGCCTTGATCGAGCATGCGCGCGAAGGGGGTGGAAGCTTCCAGGTGGCCGCCTACGACGACCTGATCGCGGGGCGATTTTCGCAGCGCGTCGAGGCCGTGGTCTGCAACTTTTCCCTACTTGGCGAGGCATCCGTCGAACGCCTGCTCGCTGCACTACCCTCGCTACTGGAAGCAGATGGACGGCTGATCGTGCAGACCGTGCATCCGCTTATCGCTTGCGGCGAGCATGCTTACGTGGATGGCTGGAGGATGGAAGCCTGGACGGGATTCGGCGCCGCGTTTCCCGCACCCGCGCCGTGGTACTTCCGCACATTGGCAAGCTGGATCGGCCTGTTCGCCACCAGCGGATGGCAATTGTGCGAACTGCGCGAACCGTTGCATCCGCAGACCGGGCGACCGGCTTCCGTGATATTCGTCGCGCGACGCTAGCGTTTCGCAAGCCGGACATAAAACGGGATGCGCCGCCTTGCGGTGACGCATCCCGTACGGTTTACAGTGCTGCTGCTTGCGCAGCGGCCTTCAAGCGAGGATCAGAGCGCCGCGTCCTTGAGCTTCTTGAGCGGACGGATCTTGACCTTCACGGTGGCGGGCTTAGCGGCGAACCACTGCTCTTCCTTCGTGAAGGGGTTGATGCCCTTGCGCTTCGGCTTGGCCGGCACACTGACAGCGGTGACCTTCAGCAGGCCAGGCAGAGTGAACGTGCCGGCGCCCTTCTTATGGATCGAAGCGTGCACAACACCTTCCAGCGCGGACAGAACGCCACGCACTTCCTTGGACGCAAGACCCGTGGTTTCCGCCAAATGCGCAACCAGACCGGACTTGCTCAGTGCATCCTTGATCGGCTTCGGAGCTGCGGCGGCCTTGGAAGCCGTCTTGCCTTTTGCTGCCTTCTTTGCCATGGACTACCCCATCGTTATTTGGATTGTTGAAATACGCCTTTCGGCGAGCGAAATGTAGGGGAATTTTCGCGTTTCGCCAACTAGCAAATGCAAAAAAAGCCCAAAAAGATGCGCCCGACCGGTCCCGCGGGTGTAAAAACCCTAGGTAAGCAAGCTTTTTGCCAGCATGAAAACAGCCACTGCCGCTAGGACTACCGCAAAAGCACGCTCAGCGCGCCGCACACGCTGGACAATTTTTGCGCACTCCACGCGATCGGCCACGTTACCCATCCGGACGCCGCATAGTTCAGCGCAACCGTAACCCCGAACGCTCCTACGCAGAATAGCGACGTGCCGATCGCCTCGATCAACGCCATCCTGCTGGCGAATATCAGGCCCGGCACGATCAGAAAACCACCACCGATGCCGAAAAACCGGCCAGTGCGCCAGCGCCCAATCCCGCCGCACCGAGCCGGGGAAACATGTTGCGATGCGGGTAAGCCGCACCTTCTTGCAAGCGTTTGCCGCGCAGCACCAACACGGCGATGGTCAACATCAGCAGCGCGAACAGCACCAGCAGATGCCGGCCATCGATCAGCTTGCCCAGGCTCGATCTGAGATACGCACCGACCACGCCGGCCGCAGCGAATAAAGTTGAGTGCGCTTCGCACTGCATTATTTGACTGGATGATTCGCTTTGCTCACCCCTACGGGGCCGTCCTTCGAACGTTCTCCGCGCTTCGCGCTACGTCCGGCCTTCGCCGGAATGACGAGCAAAAAAAGCAAAGCGATCAACCTCAATGCGCTTTCATGCTGTCGTGCATGTCACCCTTGTCGTTGCCCATATCCATATCCTCATCAGGCGGCGCCTTAGCCACGATGTCCTTGTACTGCGCCGGCGTCATGCCGGGCAGCTTGCGCACGAAGGCGACGATGCTCCAGATGGTGTCGTCGTCGTGCGTCGCGCCCCAGGCCGGCATGGCGGTCAGCTTGATGCCGTGCTTGATTACCCAGAACGCCTCGCGCGGATCGATGCGCTCCTCGGCAAACATCGGCGGCTTAGGATAGAGGCCGGTGCGAAGTTCCGAATCATGCATGCCCGGCGCAAGATGACAGCCGGTGCACATGGCGGCGTACTGGCCGGCGCCTTTCAGGATCAGCGATGGATCATCCAGGTTGGGAACGTGGATCGACTCGGCGTGATGCTCGATCGAGCGGTCTCTCACCATGCTCAGGAAGCGGTACGTAAGCGGCCAGTGCGGAACGTCCGCACCGATGTTGTACGAGCCCGACCAGGCGCAGGCATATCCCAATACGGCGAGCACCACGAGAGCGGAAACACAATAAGCAATGCATTTAGTCATGGCATACCCTCAGAACCAGAAACGGATACCGGCGACGAATTGCCGGTCGAAAATGGGCTCACGATCCTGGCGAGCGAACTCGGCCGTTGTGCCGAAGCGGCGGGACCATACCACGCCCATATAAGGTGCAAATTGCCGCGTGATCTCATAGCGAAGACGAAGACCGAGTTGCGCGTCCGATACACCGGAACCGATGCGCTGCGGCGCGTCATCCTTGCTGTACAGGTTGATTTCGAACTCTGGCTGCAAGATCAGGCGCTGGGTGAAACGCAGCGTGTATTCCGCGCGGCCGCGCGCAGCGAGCCGCCCTGAATTGCTAACGTAACCCGTCGCTTCCAGCTCGAACCAATAAGGTGCCAAGCCTTCAACGCCAAAGGCTGCCCAGTTGCGTTTCGGACCAATGCCTAGATCGTGTCGAACACCGAGTTGCGTATTCCAGAACGCCGACACGGCACGGTTCCACAACGCTTCGATATCACCATCGTCGATACGTCCGCGGCTGCCCTCCCCTTCGCTGCGCAGCCACAGCTTGTCGCTGTCGTTGCCGTACCAGGCCTCGGCGTCCCATCTCGGACCATTGCCGTCGTAGCCGTTGGCGTACTCGAGTTGATCGACCAGCAACATGCCGTAAGAGGCGCGGTCGTTCATATCCATGTTCTGCATGGACGAGGACATGGGTGCCATGCCGGACATGTCCTGCGCCGCGCTTGCGCAGGATGTCGCCAACGCAAGGCACGTCAGCCACGCCCGTCGATGCGCATGCCTGTTCATGCCACCACCACCTCGCGGAACATGCCCGCCTCCATGTGGAACATCATGTGGCAGTGGTACGCCCAGCGACCGGGATTGTCGGCGGTAACCGCATAGCTGATCTGCTGCGCCGGCTGCACGTTGACGGTATGCTTGCGTACCTGGAAATCGCCGTCCGCGTTTTCCACTTCGCTCCACATGCCATGCAGGTGGATCGGGTGATGCATCATGGTGTCGTTGACGAGCACGATGCGCAGCCGCTCGCCGCTGTTGAAGCGGATGGGCTTGGCATCCGAGAACTTCACGCCATCGAACGACCACATGTAGCGTTCCATGTTACCGGTGAGGCGCAGCGTGATATCCCGTTGCGGTCCGCGTTGGTCGATGGCGCCACCAATCGTATGCAGGTCGGCATAGGTCAGTACGCGCCGACCATTGTTGCGTAGGCCCACACCAGGATCGTCCAGGCTGGTGCGGGGATTCGTAACACGCATGTCCACACCGGGTTCCGTTTTCAATCGGGTGGGAGGCACGTGATCTTCCATCGTCATGCCCGGCATGTCCTGCATGTGATCCATGCCGTGCATACCGCTGTGCTGATGCGAGGACATATCGCCCATCATGTCCTGCATGCTCAACCACGGGCGCGGGTCCAATACCGGCACATCGGCCGCCATGCCGTAGCGCGGCGCCAACGTGCCGCGTGCGTAACCGCTGCGGTCGATCGATTGAGCGAAGAACGTGTAGGCGCGTTCGTCCTCCGGCTCGACGATGACGTCGTAGGTCTCGGCAGGCGCGATGCGAAATTCGTCGACCAATATCGGTTCCACATCCTGCCCGTCGGCGCTCACCACGCGCATCTTCAGTCCAGGAATGCGCACATCGAAGAGGGTCATGGCCGAGCCGTTGATGATACGCAGACGCACTTTTTCGCCTGGTCGGAACAGGCCCGTCCAGTTCGCAGCCGGCGTGTGGCCATTCATCAGATACGTATACGTGCGGGCCGTAACGTCGCTGAGATCGGTGGGGTTCATGCGCATGGCGTTCCACATTCGCCGCTGCGCGAAGGCTTCACGCAGCCCTGTGCGATGCGCATCGTGGATGAAATCGGCCACCGTCGGCTGGTTGAGGTTGTAGTAGCTGCTGCTTTTCTTCAGGCGCGCGAAGATGCTGGCCGCGTTGTCGTCGGTCCAGTCGTTGAGCACCACGGCGTAATCGCGATCGGCGGCGAAGCGCGGTTGGCCTTGCGGCTCGATGATCAACGCGCCGAGCAGCCCCGTCTGTTCCTGATAACCCGAATGTGCGTGATACCAGTAAGTGCCGGACTGCCTGACACGAAACTGATAGACGAAGGTTTCGCCGGGAGCAATGCCGCCGAAACTGATGCCGGGGACACCGTCCATGTCGAACGGAAGCACGATGCCGTGCCAATGGATGGACGTAGGTACGTGTAGCCGGTTGGTGACGCGCAGGCGAACGAGGCTGCCTTCCTTCCAACGCAGGATAGGCCCTGGGAGGCTACCGTTCACGACGGTGGCGACACCGGACGTGCCGGTGAAGTTGACCGGCATCTGGCTGATGTCCAGCGCGAAATCCGTACCGGTGAGCATCGAGTTGGTGAAAGGATCGGCGGCATGCGCAGGCCGTAGCAGGCCCAATGCAGCAGCGGTGCCGCCCAGGGCAAGGCCGTGGACGAATCGCCGCCGCGACAGATCGACCGCGGGCGGCGGGTAATACGTATTCATGCGAGAACTCCATGCGAAGCGAAACTGTCCGGTCATCCGCGCGCAACAGGCGTACGGACGTCCAGACGGCTACATCAGTCGGCGCTTCAGGCTGCGGGAGGTCGCAATGGAGGAATCAGATCAGGCGTCGGTGCATCGATGCCGCGCAGCGATACGTGAGCCTCGGCAAGTCGTGCCGGCCCGAACAAGATAGGCACGGAGGGAAGCAGCACACTGCCGCACATGGCTTCGCAATGGCAAGCGGGATGCGCTACGCCGCCGCAACAATCATCGGCATGATGGCCGGCCATCGCGTTGGCGTGGATGTGGTCCATCGTCATGGATGCCATTGCGGCTTGATTGTGCGACGTGCCGCTCGCCATGGCGCCCGCAACCGGCAGGGATACCGTCATCAGCAACCATCCCAGCAGCGCCATGACGCGCAGCAGGCGCGAAGCGGCAAGACGACGGAGGGAAAACGGTGGGCGCATGCCGCTAAGCTTAGCCCTGCATCGTTACCGGGTTCAACCGCCGGGCGGCGGTTATTTCACAACGTCGGCCTGGCTGTAGCCCATGTACAGGCCGATCTTGTCGCCAGTTTTCAGATTCACCATCGACGCCGGCGGAAAATGCACCCGCAACGCCATGCCCTCGGTCATTACATCCACGATGCCGGTCTTGGGATCGGCGTTGGTGACCGTTGCCGGCATGGTATGCGCGCCGTGCATATTGACCATGTCGTTGGTTTTGGTGGTGTGTGTCATATGCACGCCAGCATTCTGCCCAGCGCTCGGCATGGAGCCGGGCGGTGTCTCATCTTGTTGCGCAGAAGCCGTTCCTGCAAAGGCCAGAAGCAGCATGCCCGGCAAGAGAAAAGAACGAACAATCGAGTTCACATGCATGGTTGTTTCCTCGTGACAGTTACGGACCGGCCTGCATATTATCCGAGCGCCAATGTTCAGATGAGCTGAAATCCCCGTGCTGACAGGACGGAGCGGGTTTCAGGGCTTCGCGTTGAACGTGTATAACACCCAGATCCCCGACCTTGGCCTCTCTGAAAGCGGACAATGCAATGACCCTCCACGGCATCCATGTCATCGATACCGGCTTCGTGCGTCCACGCTTCGATGCGGCCTACCTGATCGTCCACGATGGCGGTGGCGCCTTTATCGACTGCGGTACCAACCATTCCGTTCCGCGGTTGCTGGAGGCCCTTGGCGATGCAGGAATGGATGCGTCGCAAGTGGACTGGCTGATCCTTACGCACGTGCATCTGGACCACGCAGGCGGTGCGGGCGAACTCATGGCGCATCTGCCGAACGCAAGGCTGGTGGTGCATCCGCGCGGCGCGCGGCACATGATCGACCCCTCGCAACTATGGGCTGGCGCCATGGCGGTGTACGGCGAAGACGTGATGGAAAAGGCTTACGGCCGTCTTCGCCCGGTATCGGCCGAACGCGTGGTGGAAGCGCCGGATGGACATATCGTCGATCTTCGTGGCCGCCGCTTGCGCTGCCTCGATACGCCGGGCCATGCCAGGCATCATCTGGCCGTCTACGACGAGCAGGCCAACGTTTGTTTTACCGGCGATACCTTCGGCCTTTCCTATCGCGAGTTCGATACCGCGCAGGGCCTCTTCATTCTGCCCACAACCACGCCCGTGCAATTCGATCCCGAGGCGTTGCATGCGTCGATCGAGCGGCTGTTGGCGCTCAAGCCGGAAGCGATGTATCTCACGCATTTCGGGCGCGTCGAAAACGTGGAACGCCTGGCCGGCAAGCTGCATGAGATGATTGATGCGATGGTTGCCATTGCGCTTGAAGCAGAAGATTCGCCCGGTCGGCATGCTCAACTGGTGCTCGCGTTAACTGGGCTTTATGCGACGCGCACCGCCGAACACGGATGGCACGGTAACCGCGATGAACTGATGCATTGGCTGGGCACGGATATCGAACTCAATGCACAGGGGCTTGGAGTTTGGCTGGATCGTGGAAGAAAAGCATGACCATGCGACACGTCCGCCCAGGTTGCATGGCGACGTTGGGGTTCGCATGCGCTCACCGCCAACCTACATAGGTTCCTCGCCAGGCTGCTCACGTCAGGCCAACCTCGTACCGTTCGGCACCGGGCGTTCGATGGCGGTGATCACCACGCCCTGCTCGGTGTGGAAGCCGGTGAGCAGGAACTGCGAACGAAACGGCCCGATCTGTTTTTCGGGGAAATTGATCACGCCCACGATCTGCCGACCAAGCAGCGATTCGGGCGTATACAGCGCGGCGATCTGCGCGCTGGTTTTGCGTTCGCCGTAGGGGCCGAAATCCGCCCATACCTTCCACGCCGGTTTGCGGGCTTCCGGAAAGGCTTCCACGCGGGTGATCGTACCCGCCACGATCAGCACCTTTTCGAAATCCGCCCAGCCGATGTCTTCCGCGTCCACCGCCTGCACGTTCATCCTTCCAGACTCGTCTTGAACCAATCGTTGAATTCCTGCCACCAGTAGGTCGCTTGCGCCGCCAGCAAGCCGAACGGCTTGTACGCATGACCGAGCCCATAGTCGGCAAATTGCTTCCAGCCATCATCGCCCTCGGCAATGGCTGACGCCAACAGTTCACCGGCAGCGCAAGTAGGTGCCAGACCATGGCCGCCGAATGCCTGTGCCCACCACAATCCTTCGCCGTCCGTACCGATTTGCGGCATCTGGTGTCGTGCGTAGCTCATCAGACCGGACCAGGCGTAGTCGACGCGAACATCTTTGAGCGCAGGAAAAACACGCAGCATGTCGCGCATCAACACGCGCCGCACGGCGGAGGCGGAACGGTTTCTGATCGAAATCCTCCCGCCCCACAGGAGCCGACGATCGGCCAACGGCCGGTAATAATCGAAGGCGAACCGTGTGTCGTAGACGGCGGCGCGTGTTTGCAAACATTCGTCGAGCTGATCGCCCAGCGGTTCGGTCACCATCACGTAGGTGGCGATCGGCAGCACCGCGCGATCGATCTGTTTGCGCAAGCCGGCAAGGTAACCGCCGCAGGCCAGCACTACGTGCTCGGCCTGTAGTTCGCCTTGCGGTGTACTGATGCGCCAATAACCGTCCTCACGACGAAGCCGCCAGACGTCGCTGTTCTCATGCACACGCACGCCCTGCTTCGCCGCGGCCGCCGCAAGCCCGATGGCATAGTTCAACGGATGCAGGTGCAAGGCGTTGCGTTCGTAAAGACCGTCGTAATAGCGCTCGCTGCGCACCCGTTCGCGCAGTTCTTCCTGCGGCAACCAATCCCAATGCACGCCGTAACGTTCGGCGAGCAAACGCTGCCGCTTGCGCAGCACGTTCGGGTCGCGAAACCAGTTGGCCCAGATCACGCCCTGATCGACCATGTCGCAGGAAATGCCATAGCGCGTAACACGCTCGCGAATGCGCTGCACCGCGGCGGTGGTGAGATCGAAGATGCGCTTCGACTGTTCTGCGCCCAACTGATGCTGCAGCGCTTCCTCGCCCAACGAATACCCGCCGAATACGAACCCACCGTTGCGGCCGGATGCGCCGAAGCCGACTTGCTCACGCTCCAGCACCACGACATCGCGCACGCCGCGCTCGGCAAGCCCAAGCGCGGTGTTCAACCCGGCGAAGCCCCCGCCGATGATCGCCACACGCGCTTCCTGGCGCCCCTGCAGCGGTGCGTAGGGCTCGTAGGGCGTAGCGGTGGCGCGGTAGTAGGAGGGAACCGGAGGCTGCTTCATGCCTTGTTATATGCGGAAGATCCGGGGGCGGTGCACGATCGAGCATAGCGCGGATCGGTGTGGCCGGCTTAGGGATGCTCGATCTTAATCGACCAGATTGACCTCCAGCAGGCGCTGATCGGCGCGGCCGTGATCGTCGACCACGCGAACGGTGTACCGGCCTGCCGTATGTGGCTGCCAATACATCAATTCGTTGGGTGCACTGCGGCCGACGTAGGCATCGTCGACAAACCAATACAGCGCATGTACGTCCGCATCGCTGGTCGCGGTAAAGGGAATGCGCGCTTCGTCCAGTTGCTTCAATCGCAGCGTATACGCGCTGCCACGCAGCGGCGAGGTCATGCTCGGCGCACTGCCGTCGACGCGCTCGCCACCACTACATGCCGGGTTGATCGGCGGTTTGCGGCGCGGCATGCCCGCTTGCTGGAACACGCGCTGCAGGTCCGACGGCCAGAATTCGTAGACTTCCACATGCGTGCGCTTGCCGTCGAACGGCGGGCACGCCTGCTGCCCGGTGCTGTCGTCGATCACCAGTGGCCGATAGATATCGTCGACGCGGATTGGCGATTTGCCGGGAATGAACCAGGTCGTACCTTTCTGCGGGCACCACTCGGTCGGCAGGTTGCCGCTGGCCAGGCAGATCTGCACGTGTTTGAGATTGGCGGGCATATGCCTGATCGGCTCGTCCAGGCGCACGTGCTCGGCACGCAGGGCGTCGACGATCTGGAAGAACAACGGCGCGGCGGCATCCACGCCGACAAACGCTGGATTGCCGCTGCCGTCGAAATTGCCTACCCACACCACCAGCACGTAAGGGCCGAAGCTACCGGCTGTCCAGGCATCGCGAAACGCCCATGAGGTACCGGTTTTCCAATACACCGGCATGCGCATCGCTTGCATGCCCACCGCTTCATCCGGACGCGGATTCTGGCGCAGGATGTCCATCACCATGAAGCTGGCTTCTTCGCTCAGGAGGCGCGTGCCTTGCACCTGCGGATCGTCGCTGCGCAGACGCAACGGCCGCAGCATGCCCTGATTGGCGAGCATGGCGTAGAGGTCGGCCAGTTCCTGCATGCTCACCTCGCCACCACCCAACACCAACGACAATCCGTAGTGCTGCTCGCTGGCCATGCGGCTGACGCCCGCCTGTTGCAGGAAGTCGTAGAGACTGGGTTGATGCAACTGCGAAGCAACCCACACCGCAGGAATATTGCGGCTGCGAATCAGCGCTTGCGTGGCCGTGATCGGCCCGAGGAAGTTGCCATCGAAGTTTTCCGGCGTGTAAGGGCCGAAAGCCGTCGGCACGTCGCGCAATACCGTTTGCGGCTGCAGGATGCCCTGGTCGAAACCCAGCCCGTAGATGAAGGGTTTCAACGTGGAGCCCGGCGAGCGCTTGGCCAGCGTGCCGTTCACCTGCCCCTGGATGGCAGCATCCCGATAATCCGCCGATCCCACCAGCGCACGAATGCTCATGTCGCGCGTATCCACCAGGATGGCCGCAGCGTTGTTGATACCGCGCGAGGCGTTGCGTTTGACGTACAGCGCAATCTGCCGCTCCAGGCTGTGTTGCAGCTCCAGATCGATGGTGGTGTTCAGCACAGCGCTACGGTCGCTACCGTTCCAGGCCTGCGCAGCCAACACCTGCTCTACCGCATGCGGTGCCTCGAACGGCAGGCGACTGAGCGGCCGCAGCGTCAAGGGCAACTCGAACAGCGGCTTGAGCACAGCGTCTTGCGGATGTCGCGCCAGCCACGCGCGGTACAGACGATTGCGTGCGTCGGCCAATCCGCTGCTGATCAACACGTTGCTGCCGCTGCCCTGCCCGGCCAGCAAGCGCCGCGAGGGATTTTGCGGAATCACCGCCAAGGTCAAGGCTTCCGGCAAGCTGAGCTGACTGGCCGGCTTGCCGAAATACACCAGGCCGGCGGTACCGGCGCCCTGCACGTTGGCACCGTAGGGCGCATCGTTGAGATAAGCCTCCAGGATCTCGCGCTTGGAATAGAACAGTTCCAATTGCAGCGCGCGGGCGATCTGCCGCAACTTGCCCATCGGCGTGCGCGTGTTGAGTCCCCACAGAAGCCGCGCCAATTGCATGGTGATGGTCGATCCGCCTTGCGGGTTGCGGCGCAGCGCATAGGTCACCCAGGCGCCGCGCAGCAGTCCATACGGATTGACGCCGGGATGCCAGGCGTACCAGCGGTCCTCGTGCAGCAGCACGCCTTCGATCAGTTGCGGCGAGATTTCCTTGAGCGGTAGCCATAGCCGGTATTGCTGATCGCTGGCTAGGGTGAGGCGCAGCAGGTGGCCTTTCTGGTCGTAAACCGCCGTGGACGATGGTAGCCAGCTGCGCAGTGGCTGGTGGGGCCAGAATCGGCATCCGACCAACACGAACATGATCAGACCCAAGGCCACCAGCCAGTTTTGCCAGCGGTGGAGCCAGCGCAATACAGCCTTCAACAAACGCGAAAACGGTCCCCTCTTCCCTTCGGGGACAGGGTTAGGGTGAGGGGCTGGGCTTGCCATGATCTTCAAGATGAGCAGGAGCCGTGTTGTCGCATGCGTATGAGAGGGAGCGGATTTTCCCGCAAGATTGTCCCCTCACCCTAACCCTCTCCCCCGGAGGGGAGAGGGAACTGGCATGCGGCACAACTACGGTTTATCGACCACCATCAGGCTTGCACCGCCTACCGAACGCGCCTGCACGGCACGGTCGTACATCGACTCAGCATAAGCCGGCGGCACTGCGAACTTGCCGGCATTGGTCGCGCGGATGCGATAGACGAACTCGTGCACGTCCGGTGTGGCGGTACCGTAGATCACCACGCGGTCTTCGCGCACATCCGCGTAATCCAGCTGCCAGCTCGACTGCGGCAGGCCGATGGTGGAGCGATAGGCCGGTTCGGCTGGGGCATTGCCGGACGAATCGTTGCTGTTGTCGGCAGCATTGTTATCCGCGTTGCTGTTATCGCCATTGCCGTTGTCGCCACTTGTGTTATCCGAGCTTTGCTGATCGGCGGGAGCCGGTGGCGGCTGGATTACTGGCTCGAAGCCGCCGGGCAGCAGATCGACCACCGCGACATTGCCGAAGCCGTCGTTGCCAGTGGCACGAATGCGTACATGCACGTCGATCTCCTGGCCGATCGTTACGCTATCGACCGACTTGCCTTGCGCATCTGTGTATTCGCGCACGACCTCGATACCATTCTTGATCGCTTCGGTCGGCTGTGTGCGGTCGTAGCCGCCCTGGCTTGCTATCCGCCATGCCGGCAGGCTGCTCTGGTTGTTGAAGCGCAGCTTGCTCGCCGCGGCGTCCCAGCTGCCCGCCTGCAACAGGTTGCCCTGCATGCTGGCGATCGGCTTGGTGCTGCCATCCGCATGCACTTCATCGATACCGAGCTTGTCCAGCTCCATGGCGGCCTGGCCGGCATAGCTGTCCAGCGCAAGAATCGTCATAGCCGAGGACAGCGTGTTGTAGTAGTTGTGCGCCAGCGGCCAGGCAATGTTCTCGAACACGCGCGACGGTAAAGCCTTGGCGCGTTCCGGGAAATGCTTGGTGAGCAGATACAGCACGCTGGCATCGCGAACGAGCGGATCGTAGTAGTAGCTGTAACTGAAACCCTCACTCGCCTGGCTGCGTGTCAGCGCACGTTCCGGACCGACGATCAAACGGTTGGCTTCGTCATCCTGCTTGAGCAGCTTGTAGGAAGCGGCCAACCATGCCGCAGCCAGATCGCTCTTCCAGCCGTCCGGATAAACCTCCTGCAGTCGCTTCTGGATCGATGCCAGCGCGTTGGTGGTGACGTTGCCCTGGCGCGTCAGCAAATAGGCCGCATAGGCACGCTGGCGCAGTTTATCTATCGAATCCATGCCTTCATCGTTGGCCAGCTGCTGCAAATATTTGTTGCCAGCATCGAGCATGTCCTGCGGCACTGCTGTACCTCGATCGCGCGCCTCGAGCAGGAAGTTCATCGCATAGTTGGAGACGAACGGTTCCGCATCGGGCGTAGCCGCCCACAAGCCGAAACCGCCTTCGCTGTTCTGCCGCGCGTGCAGCACATCCAGCAGTTTGCCAAGTGCCTCGGCATTGCCGATCTTCTTTCCGCCCTCTTCCTCATAACCGAACGCCGGCTGCAAGGCATGCGCGAATACCTGCACCTGTGGCCACTTGGCCAGGATCAGGCGTGGCATCGCCATGCTCACCACCTGTTCGCTGCAGTAGTTCTGATAATTGATCAGGTAGCTTGTGATGCCTTGCGACAGCACTACCGGCAGCGGTGAGATGGCGGCATCGCGGGAAGCATACGCATCGAACATCGGCCGCAAGGGAGACAGTTCGGACTGGCTGCGCGTGGCAACTTGGCCCACGTCGACCTGCGTGCGATACGCCGATGCCGGCCGCACCGATACATCCACCGCCTGGTGCGCCGATTTGCCGGCATAAGCCGCGGTAAAAGCCAGATGACCGGAACCGAGCTGCTGGGTGGCCTTGACGCGGAACTTCACTACGCCCTCGCGCATTTCGGCCAGGCTGATGTTCTGTGTGGCCGCACCGATCACTTGCAGTTGCGGACCGGTTAGCAGTGTGACCGCCACCGGCACCTGTTTGCCGCCAAGGCCGGTGAGGTTGTTCGCGACACCCACGCTGACATCCGTTTCGTCACCGGGCGCCAAGGTGGTCGGCACGTTGGGCGACAGCACGAAATCGCCGCGCACGGTGGTGCTGCCTTCATAGGTACCGACGCGATCGGACGATACGGCCACTGCCATCACGCGCAGCTTGCCGTTGAAGTAATCGGGCACGGTGTAAGTGAAATCCTTGTCGCCGTCGACATCGACGATGCCAGACCAGTACACCACCGGCTTGTCGCGTTTGCGCTTGAACGGATTGAGCTGGCGGCCGATTGCCGCATCTGCATCGCCACCTGGTGCAGCAGCGCTAGCCATCAGTTTCTCGAAATCCGGCAGGATCAGATCGAGAATCTGCGAGGTCTGCACTTCCAGCATCTTCTTGCGGAAGAAGAAAGCCAGCGGATCGCCCAGCTTGTAGCGGGCCACTTGCAGAATGCCCTCGTCCACGGCGAACACCACAGCTTTGGCTGGATGCGCCGCGTGCAACTTGAATGTCACCGTATCGCCGGGCTTGACCAGGCTGGGCGAATCTACCGTTATCGGATCGCGGCGCGCATCCAGGTTCACCGAGAACGGCACCACGCCATAGCTCAGCGGACTCATGAAGATTTCATCCGAGGATGGATCGCGGATGAACTGCACGTTGATATAACCGTTGCCTTCGAAATCCTTCGGGATCGTGATCTGCTGCACCGAGCTGGTGGTATCGGCATGGAACCAGACGTGCGCATACACCTTGTCGCGCTCGATGGTGATCAGGCCGCTGCCCGCATAAGGCGCATGGACGGAAATGTTGACGGTGTCGCCCGGACCGTAGTCAGGCTTTTCCAGACTGAGCTGCAATTCGGCATTGCGATCGAGCGAGCGCGACAGGTTGGCGGCGCCCGCTACCGAGTAGGTCACGCGGTTCGCCTCGACGCGATCGCTGCCGCGCAGGACCACCAACGCGTAATTGCCTGGTTTATCCGTAGGCAGCGTGTAGTCGAAGCCGCCGGCCGGAATCAGTAGCGGCTGCTCATTGATCGGAATTTCCTTCAGCCGCGACTCGTATTTGTAGACGCCTGAATCCTGCTTGGTGAGTACCGATACATAGCGGCGTTCGATCATCTGCGCCTTGAGGCCATCGAGCTTGATCGATTTGGCCTGATTATCGATCGCCACCAGATGCACCTTGCGCACGGCGTTACGATCGACGTAGTCGAGATTGTCCTCGCTGAGATAACCGACCAGCCAATCGTTGCTGGACACCAGCGTCTGCGTGGCCGCGGCGACGCTTCGGCCTCCCTCGGGTTCGTGCGCCTTGGCCAGGAAATAAAGCTGATAAGTCGCATCGGCATATTTCTTCAGATCCAGATCGAATTCGGCATGGCCTTTTTCGTCTGTCTTGCCGTCCTGCAGATTTTCCTCGTAACCATCCTTCGCGCGATGGACGTCGTAAAAGTGATAGTTGGGCCAACTGTGAAAGGATGGCCAAGCCGGACGCAGCGTGAGCTGTGCTTCTACGCGGCGATCGGCGGCTGGCGTACCGAACAGGTTCTGCGCATCGACCAGACCCTTGAGTCCATCGGGCTTGACCCAGCCTTCTGCTACCTGGCTGGAGAGCTTAGCTTCCACCTTCATGCGATCGGGCAGGAACTCCTTCACCTGCACGGTGGTGTTACCGATCTGCGTATCCGCCTTGCCGTCGCGCACGATGTATAGATTTACCGTCCACGTGCCGGTAGGCGCGGTTTCGGATGGCGTATAGCCCAGTTCGCCGAAGCCGGAGTCATCCATCTTCAGCGCAATCTGCTTCACCGTTACGCCGCGTGGATCGACAATCTGCGCTTGCAGCGGAATCCCCGCCACATTGCGCGTCCAAGTGGCGGCGCGAACAATCAGGCCGATATGGATGTCGTCGCCCGGACGATAGATACCGCGGTCGGAAAACAGATAGCCTGACAACGTGCCGGGATTGACGGCATTGGCTTCGCCGCCGATGTCGAAGCGTGAGAAGTCGAGTTGGCGGTCATTGCCGCTGATAGGCAGGAAGGAAAGATCGTCCGCCTTCTTCACCACGTACAGCGACGGCTTCTTTTCGCGATCCAGGCCTTTGAAGGTTGGAAAGTGCACCTCACCATCGGCGCCGGTGTCCTGGCTGAAAAGCGTCTGCCCGTTGACGGCCAGCACCGATACGCTGGCGCCCGCCACCGGCTGACCGGTGCGAATGGATTGCACGAACACGTCCTGGCTGCCATCGAGCGCACGCTTCACCAGCATGCCCAGGTCGGTGACCACGATCAGGCGACTGTCCTGGGCCGAATCGCCTTCACCTTCCGCATTTGCATCGTTGTCGTCGGGGGACGTGTCGGTATCTGGCTTCGCGCCAGGCGGTGGCGGTGCAATGCCCTGCTGTGCAATCGCCTTGGCCTTGGCGGCGGCTTCGGCCTGTTTCTTGGCGGCGGCGGGATCGAAATCATACAGATGCAGCAGGAACACGCCGCGCTTGCCTTCCTGCAGATACTGGCTCAGATCGACGCCTTCGTAATGTGCATGGGCAGGATCGTCGGTGGGGAACGCTCGCTTGAGTTCGAAGCGATCGACGATATGTTCTTCGCTGAAATCGTATGGCAACTCCGGATGCTTGTAATCGCCTTGATTGAGGCTGACTAGATGCTGCAGCTGATCCGGCAGCACGCGGCCGATCTGCAGTCGCATACCGGTCATGTTGCGCGAGACGACGGAGATACGCTTGCTACCACTGAGCGAAAGTAGCGAACCATCGGCCATGAAGCGCAACAGCTTCGGATAATCCGGCACAGTGACCACTTGCGCCACCGGCTGGCCGAGCACATAGCCGCCGAACGACTTCAGCCCCTTGCCAACGCGCACGTAGATGCGCTGTCCCGGATCGGCGTGGAACTTGAAGCTTTGCAGCGGCTGATAGTCGTTCTCGGTAGGCACCACTTGCAGCGGCAATTGCTGCGACTTGCGCAAGGTATCGTCGCCGACCTCACGTACGCTCCAGTCGTAAACGCTATGGTCGGCGTTGTCCGCTTCATCCGCGTTGGGCTTTTGCGCCGGCAGGATCCAGGCATGCACGAGTCCGGCCAGTTCGCTGTCGCGCACGGCGCCGCTCAGGTTGATGACGATCACCTGCTCGGGCTCGAATTTGTCGTTGTTGACCAGCGTGGGACTGATGTCCTGCACGGTCAGGCTGTAGAGCCCCGGCACGCGCACATTGGTATTGAGTTCGGCCTTCGTTCCCTCGCCACCGCGCGAGCTGCGCACGCCGCTGTCCAGCTTCAGCGAAACGGCGCCGTCATCGCGCGGCAGATCCAGCGGCTGCGAGTGAACCCATGCGTGCAACTTGTACGGATCGTAGGTGACGCTGTATTTCAGTGGCGTCGATGAGCGGTTGTTCCGATCGGCCAGGCTCAGCGCAATGCGCTTTTCGAACTGCGCCGTATCGACGGGGTAATTGAAATCGACCTGGATGATGGTTTTCTTGGCGGTCGGATCCTGCGGATCCTGATAGAACTCGCCCTTGCCCACTGTAGCCTTGAAGGCTTCGGTATCGAATTCGAAACGGTTGTCGGCCAGCAGCACGTGATGCGCGAATGCCTGCGGCACATCGAAACGAACCTTGAGGTGCTGCCCGACTGGCCAATCGGCGGCCGGCATGAAGCGCAGGGTCTTGTCGTCGATCCAACTCCATTGACCCTTGATGTCCGGTTGCATGGTAATGCCGGCGGTCACCGGCTTGCCGACCAGTTCAATGGGAGCGGCGGAAGCAGAGAAATCGAGTTCGAGTGGGTGGATCACCACCGGCTGCTTGGTGTAGTCGGTGATCTCCGGTGCGTGTACTTCCCAGGTGATCCGCTGCGGCTCGTGTGGGCGCGGCCGATGCTTGTACCAGTGCCAGCCGAACCAGCCGCCGGTCGCTACCACTAGCACCGCCAGCAAAACGCCGGTCGAATGCAGCGGTCGTCGCCGCACCAGCAGCATCCATCTCGGTGCGGACCAGCTGACATCGCCGACCAACGGACGGAGTATCCAACCCAAGGCACCGAGCAATCCGCGAATCAGGCGTACCGGCAACAGAAGTAGAAAACGCAGCAAATCCATAGTGCTTTCCGAAGTGCAATCCGTTAATGATCCATGGCAACTTGCATGCCATGGCGTTCGCACAGCTATGAGGAAGCTCACGCCGGACGGCGTGACTGGCTACGAACAAGATTCCCCATGCGCATACTGCCTTCGAATCATGGCAGCTTGCGGTCATGATTCTGGCACGAGTGGAAGCTCGGGGGCAGAAACATGACAAAGCCGAAACGGTCGCACGTTCGTGGGCTGGGATGCCAATCCCAGCATCAATGAAACCGCGAAAAAGCTGGGATTGGCATCCCAGGCTACGAGATGCCCGCAAATAGAAAACGGCCGCCCTATCCGGGCGGCCGCTTGTCTATTTTCACCTCAGAGCTTGCTGGCGACGTCGCGCACGACTTTGGCCAACCCTGGATCCTGCATCGCCATGTGCATGGTGGCGCGGACCAGGCCGGCCTTATTGCCGCAGTCGAAGCGGGTGCCTTCGAAGCGATAGGCGAGCACTTTGCCCTGCTCCGTCAGCAAGGCTTCGATGGCATCGGTGAGCTGGATCTCGCCGCCCGCGCCAGGCTTGGTCTGTTCGAGCAGCTGGAAAACGCGCCCAGGCAGCACGTAGCGGCCGACCACGGCCAGGTTGGAGGGTGCATCCGCGGGCTTGGGTTTTTCGACCATGAAGCGGATGCGCGCGCTGCGCTCGTTGATGGGTTCGGCGTCGACGATGCCGTATTTGTCGGTCTGGTCGTGCGGCACTTCCTCGACGGCGATGACACCGGCCTGTTCCGTTTCGGCCAATTCAGCCATCTGGCGCAAGGCGCCTTTGCCGCGGTTCCAGATCAGGTCGTCGGGCAGAATGACGCCGAACGGCTCGTCGCCGACCACCGGTTTGGCGCACAACACCGCGTGGCCTAAGCCCAGCGCTTCTGGCTGCGTCACGAAGATGGCGCGCACATTGCGCGGCAGCGTGCCTTGTACCATGGCCAACAGGTCGTCCTTGCCCTTCTCCTGCAGTTTGGCTTCCAGTTCGTAGGCCTTGTCAAAATAGTCGGCAATAGCGTGCTTGTAGCGATTGGTGACGAACACCAGCGTATCGGCCCCGGCGTCGACGGCTTCATCGACCGCGTACTGGATCAGGGGCTTGTCCAGAACCGGCAGCATCTCCTTGGCGACCACCTTGGTGGCCGGAAGAAAACGCGTGCCAAGGCCGGCCACCGGGAAGACCACCTTGCGCAATGGTTTACTCACTCACTTCTCTCCAATGTCGTTGCGGCGTAGCGGAATCACGTTGTTACTGGGTTGTGCGACGTCGCTCCAACTGAACGAGGGGAGCAGACTGGATACGCACTGACGCAGCTCCTCCTCGTTGAAGCTGCGTACGGCTTCGATCGCGCGGGACATCTGCGCCTGCAGGAGATCCCACGACACCGGTCGGTGCTGCGCTAGAAATATCTTGTTGTGTGTCGTCGCGCTGTAGTTTTCCAGTGGATGGAACAGCTCCTCGAACAACTTTTCGCCGGAGCGCAGACCGGTGTAGACGATAGGTATTTCGGTGCCGGGCTTCTTACCGGCCAGCCGGATCATCTGTTCGGCTAGGTCGCGGATCTTCACCGGCTCACCCATGTCCAGCGCGAAAATCTCGCCACCCTGGCCGATCGCCGCCGCCTGCAGGATCAGCTGCGTGGCTTCCGGAATGGTCATGAAGTAGCGCGAGATTTCCGGATGCGTGACCGTCACCGGCCCGCCCGAGTGGATCTGCTGACGGAACAAGGGCACTACGGAGCCGGCCGAATCCAGCACGTTGCCGAACCGCACGGTGATGAAGTGGGTATTGGAGTGCGCGTTGAGGTTCTGGCACCAGATCTCCGCAATGCGCTTGCACGCGCCCATCACGCTGGTCGGATTGACGGCCTTGTCGGTGGAGATCAGCACGAAGCATTCCACGCCGGTTTCGTTCGATAGATCCGCCACGGTGCGCGTGGCCAGTACGTTGTTGCGCACGGCGGTACGCAGTTGCCCTTGCAGCATGGGCACGTGCTTGTAGGCGGCTGCGTGGAAAACCACCTGCGGCTTGACCTCTGCAAACAGGCGGCGCATGGCGATGGGATCGCCGCAATCGGCTAGCACGCTGTTGAGCAACAGCTCCGGATACGCCGCGCGCAATTCTTGCGAAATCTGATAGAGGTTGTATTCGCCGTTTTCGACGATGGTGAGCGCCTGCACCCCCAAGCGCGCAACCTGACGACACAGTTCCGAACCGATCGAACCGCCGCCACCCGTCACCAGCACGCGACGACCAGTAAGCGTCTCGCGGATCTTCGTCCAATCCAGCTCGACCGCATCGCGTCCGAGTAGATCCTCGATCGACACTTCTTTGATCTGATTAAAGTGCGCGCGTCCGGCGACGACGTCTTCCAGTTTCGGAACGGTACGGTAAGGCAATCCGGTGCGGTCGCACAGTTCCACCACTTGGCGCATCTGTCGCGCAGAGGCACCCGGCAAGGCGATCAACAGCATCTGCACGGCGGCTTCCTTGGCCACGTCCGGCAGTTGCTCCAGCGAACCGAGCACCGGTTTGCCGTTGATGCGCGCGCCGCGCAGCGAGCGGCGATCATCCACGAAGCCGACGACCATGAACCGCGTATCGCGATGCAGATCGCGCGACAGCGCCTCACCGGCACTGTCCGCGCCGACGATCAGCACGCGCTGCGTCTTGGCATTGACGAACAGATCGATGCGGCTGTCCTTCCAGAAGCGATAGGCCAGCCGCGGGGTGCCCAGGAACAGCGCCAACACGAACGGATAGAGCAGCAGTACCGAGCGCGGTACGCCGTCGAGGCGTCCGTACAAGAACAGCGAAACGCCAATCGCCACCGTGCCGACGATGGCCGCACGCAGGATGTTCCACAGATCCGGCAGGCTGGCGAAGCGCCACACGCCCTTGTACAAGCCGGTCCAGGCATAGACCAAGCCTTGCACCGCCAGCACGATCGGAAATTCATACGGTTCGAAGCCGACGATCAGCTTGGGATCCAGCGCGTAGCGCAATTCCTTGGCCACCCACCAGGCCAGGGCAGTGACGAGCAGGTCGTGTATGACCACTGCCGCTCGCGGATGAACTATGCCGACCCATTTACGTATGGACATGACGAACCTTGTATCGATCTCGCCGGATCACACGCCGCTTGGCGAAAAGCCACACAAGCGCCGCGATCGCATAAGTGACGATGCAGGCCAATAGCCCCATCCCTGGTTTTCCGTACGCCAAAGCGGCGAGTGGTGCCGCAACCAGCAGATTCCACCCCAAATACCACGCTGCACTTACCGCATGCGTATGGCCCCTACGCACAATCCATTGATACAGATGTTCGCGGTGCGCAGTGTACCAGCGCCTTCCCGCCAACATACGGATCAGGAGGGTAAGGCTCGCATCCGTCACGAAAGCTGAACTGAGGATCAGAGCCGGCCATACCAGCGGCCAGTTCAAGCGCCAGAGCATCGCGGTAAGCGCAAACAGCAGCAGGCCGATGGCGCCGCTGCCCACGTCACCCATGAAGATGCGCGCTGGTGAGCGGTTGTAGCACCAGAAGCCCATGCAGGCTGCGGCTACGCAGGCCGAAGCTCCCGCCAGCGCCGGCTGGTTGATAGCCCATGCGAGCACCGCAAAACCGCAGGCCACGAACATGCCTTGTTGGGCGAGCAAACCATCGATGCCATCCATGAAATTGTGCAAGTTGACGCTCCACGTTCCGCCGAGCACCCACAGCGGCAGCCAGAGCCAACTCGGGCCACCCGCAACCAGTGCCACGGAAAAAAAGGCAACGGCTAGTATTTGCACTCCGAAGCGTGGAAGCACTGGCAAGGAACTGTGATCGTCCCACCAACCGATCAACGCAATCATGGCCGTGGCGACGAGCAGCGTGATTGCCACGTGAAGCGGCCACGACGATGGCGCTTGCAGCAGGCATGCCGGCAAGGTTAACAACACCGCCACGACGATGCCGATACCGCCGCCGCGGGGCGTGGGAATCGTGTGCGAACGTCGCTGCCCCGGTTGGTCGAACATGCCGCGGCGATGCGCATAGGCGATGGCTGCCCGCACCACGCCCAGCGAAATCAGGAAAGCGAACAATACGGCAAGCGCGATCGGGGCAAGACTGGCCACGACCACGTCACTCATTGGCCACCCCGTGGATCGGCCTGATCGTGCTCCAGCCTTTGCAACTCGGGCATTGCCAGTGATGCGCCTTGGTGCCGAAGCCGCAATGGCTGCAGCGATACATCGCCTGGCCTTCGAGCAGCTTGCGCGTAAGATCGCGCAGGATCAGGAAGTTCTCTCGTGCTTCGCCTTCGATCTTGTCCATGGTGGCATCGATCAAGGCCATCAGACCACGCACTGAAGGACGTTGCCGCAACTGCGAGGTGAGAAAATCGATGGCCGGCTTTTCGCCGTCGCGCTGCTGATACAAATGCGTCAACGCCAGCACCGGCGAAATGCCGTGATAGCGTGCGAGGATGTCGCGCAGGAAACGCTCCGCGCGTTCCATCTGGCCGGAACGCGCGTAGCTGTCCAGCAATGGCGGCAGGATTTCCGGCACGAAGGCGATATCCGCATTCACTGCATATTCGTAGGCTTCGACGGCGTCGGCATGCTGTCCTTCTTCCGCATGCAAGCGGCCGGTGAGCATGAAGGCGCGTACGCAATCGGGCTGCGAAGCAAACGCCTGTTGCAGATATTCGCGCGCCTCGGCACGCGCACCGTGTTGACGCGATTGCTCGGCCAGCTCGCAATAGAACTGCGCGATGGTGGTGGCTTCTTCCTCGCCGGTCATCGTCTCCAGACGGCGCGCATGTTCGATGGCCTTGTGCCAGTCGCGCTCGTGCTGATAGATCGCAATGAGATGGCGCAGGGCCGACGGCGCGTGCGCATTCATCGCCACCAGATCGGAGAACAGCGCTTCGGCGCGATCGAGCAGACCGGCGCGCATATAGTCCTCGCCCAGTTCCAGCAAGGCCACGGTTTTCATGCCCTCAGACAGGCCGGGCCTGGAGACCAGATGTTGATGGAGACGGATAGCTCGATCCACTTCGCCGCGACGCCGAAAAAGGTTGCCTAACGCTAAGTGCGTTTCTACGGTGTCCCGGTTGTATTCGGCCAGCTTGAGGAACACCTCAATCGCCTTGTCCTGCTCTTCGTTGAGCAGATAGTTCAGGCCGCGGAAATAATCGGAGGACAGTTCGCTGACCTGCGCTCCCGAGCGACGCACGCCGGCGCGTCGCGCCGTCCACCATCCACTAAGGAAGGCCGCCGGTATAAGCAGCGCCAGCAGCGAGTAGAAGGCGCTCATGCTGTTTTCGATACCCTGGCGCCCTGAGTCTTGGCCGCGCGTCGTCGCTCGCGACGATGCCGCGTGGTCACACCCAGCCATGCGGTGAGGCCGCCGAGGATCCAGCCGACGGCGAGCATGGCCAGCAAGGCCGCACCTTTGGGAACCTGGACGCGCGCGAACGCGAGGTCGTAACCGACGAGGTCCGCGTTGAGCGCCCCCAGGATCACTCCCCCGGCGATGAACAATAGCAATAGCAGCATGACGATCAATCGCATCGCACGACTTTACCCGATTGGCTGAACAGCTCACAGAGGAATGTGAGGAGCGATTCAGACAAATTGCTTTTCTGGGAATTGGGAATGGAAAAGAGCATACGAACGCAGCCCACGCCACCAGCCCTTCGCAACCCGCTCCCATGATTCCCGATTGACGATTCCCGCAAAAAAAGAAAAGGCAGGATCGGCCCAAGGCCGCCTGCCTGTCGGAATAAACGATGTAACGGCGTATCAGCCGGCTTGCTGCTCCAGCCGCATGTTGACGCGTTCGCGCAGTTCCTTGCCGGGCTTGAAGTGCGGAACATGCTTGCCTGGCAGTGCTACCGCTTCACCCGTCTTGGGATTGCGGCCCATGCGCGGGGGACGGTAATGCAGGGCAAAGCTGCCGAAGCCGCGTATTTCGATGCGTTCGCCGCTGGACAATGCCTGGCTCATTTGTTCGATGACGTTCTTGACCGCCAACTCGACGTCGCTGAACGCAAGATGGGTCTGACGCCTGGCCAGCGCCTCAATCAGCTCGGATTTGGTCATGGGTCCCCAATGTCCGTGACGTGGAACGAATCGGGGCGGCGCAACGCCGCCCCGATGCAGGCACTACATCATTCAGCTTTGTTGAGCTGCTCTTTGAGCAGCGCACCAAGCTTGGTCGTGCCACCCGACGCGGACGAGTATTCGGCCATGGCGTCTTGCAGCTCTTCCTCATCCTTAGCGCGGATCGAAAGCGAAAGCTGGCGGCTCTTGCGATCCATACCGGTGAACTTCGCTTCCACCTTGTCGCCCACCTTCAGATGCTGGGTAGCATCGTCGATACGCTCCTTGGCGATGTCGCTAGCGCGGAGGTAACCCTCGACGCCGTCGCCCAGATCGATCACCGCGCCCTTGGCGTCAACTTCCTTCACCGTGCCGTTGACGATCGCACCACGCGTATGGACGGCCATGAAGTGACCGAACGGATCCTGCTCCATCTGCTTGATGCCGAGCGAGATGCGCTCGCGTTCCGGATCCACCGCCAGCACCACGGCCTCGATCTCGTCGCCCTTCTTGAAGTTGCGCACGAGGTCTTCGCCGGACGCCTGCCAAGAGATGTCGGACAGATGCACGAGGCCATCGATACCGCCGTCCAGACCGATGAAGATGCCGAAGTCGGTGATCGACTTGATCTGACCGGACACCTTGTCGTTCTTCTTGTGCGTGGCGGCGAAAGCTTCCCACGGGTTCGAGCGGGTCTGCTTGATGCCCAGCGAGATGCGGCGACGCTCTTCATCCACGTCCAGCACCATCACTTCGGTCTCATCGCCGACCTGCACGACCTTGGCCGGATTGACGTTCTTGTTGGTCCAATCCATTTCGGAGACGTGGACCAGGCCTTCGACGCCCGGCTCGATCTCGACGAAGCAACCGTAATCGGTAACGTTGGAAACCTTGCCGAACAGACGGCTGCCGACCGGATAGCGACGAGAGATAGCGACCCACGGATCGTCGCCCAGCTGCTTGAGGCCCAGCGACACGCGGTTGCGCTCGCGGTCGTACTTCAGCACGCGTACGTCGAGCTCGTCGCCGACGTTGACCACTTCGGACGGATGACGCACACGCTTCCACGCCATGTCGGTGATGTGCAGCAGGCCGTCGATACCGCCCAGGTCCACGAACGCGCCGTAGTCGGTGAGGTTCTTGACGGTGCCCTTGACCACAGCGCCTTCGGTCAGACGTTCCAGCAGCTTCTCGCGCTCTTCGGAGAACTCGGTCTCGACGACGGCGCGGCGGCTGACAACAACGTTGTTGCGCTTGCGGTCCAACTTGATGATCTTGAACTCGAGCGCCTTGCCCTCGAGGTAAACCGGATCGCGCACGGGACGTACATCAACGAGCGAACCCGGCAGGAATGCGCGGACATCCTTGATGTCGACCGTGAAGCCACCCTTGACCTTGCCGGAGATCATGCCGGTGATGGTCTCTTCCTTGTCGAACGCCTGCTCGAGGTCGTCCCACACCATCGAACGCTTGGCTTTCTCGCGCGACAGCTTGGTCTCGCCGAAACCGTCTTCGAGTGCATCGAGGGCAACCTTGACCTCGTCACCCACTTGCACTTCCAACTCGCCCTTCTCGTCCTTGAACTGCTCGATCGGGACGATGCCTTCGCTCTTCAGGCCAGCGTTGATCACAACGACGTCGTTGCGGATTTCCACAACGATACCGGTAACGATCGCGCCCGGCTTCAGCTTAGAGATGGCCTGTTGGCTCTGTTCAAACAGTTCGGCAAAACTTTCAGTCATGTTGATTCCAGAAATAAGAAAAGGCCCTTGACCCAATGCGCGCGGTTGGATGGTTGCGCTTGGGCAGGCCCGCCGGTTGTGGGTGTTTCGGGATTGCGCCCTTGCACCGTTGACCCAAAACTTCATGCCGCGACATGAAGCACCAATGCCGCCGGAACCGTTTTACGGTTTCACGACGGCCAAAACTTTAGCGACCACGTCCTCGATCCCCATGCCGGTGGTATCGACCAGCACTGCATCGGCGGCGGGCTTGAGCGGTGCGACGGCTCGCGATGCATCACGGGTGTCACGCGCTTCAATTTCGCTCTGAAGGGACGAGAGTGTAACGCTCAGCCCCTTTTCCTTCAACTGCTTATAACGTCTTTTCGCCCTTTCGGCGGCGCTGGCGGTCAGGAACACCTTGTACGGCGCATCGGGGAAGATCACCGTGCCCATGTCTCGTCCGTCCGCCACCAGACCTGGCGTCTTGCGGAAGCCAAGTTGCAGGTCCACCAGGGCCTTGCGCACCGTGGGAATCGAGGCGATGGCCGAGGCTGCAGCACCAGCCGTTTCCGTGCGCAGCTCGTCCGTGGCGTCGTGGCCGTTGACGATCACGCGGGTGTCGCCGCCGTCTGGTGCCGTTCGAAACTGGATCTTCGTGTGTTCCGCGCAACGAGTGACGGCATCGGCGTCGGAGAGGTCCAGCCCAGCCATGCCAGCGGCATAGCCGACCGCCCTGTATAGTGCGCCCGAATCCAGCAGCCGCCAGCCCAGGTGCTCGGCCACCAGCCGGCTGATGGTGCCCTTACCCGATCCGGAAGGTCCGTCGATGGTGAGTACGGGCACGGGCTGGCGTGTTGGCATGGATGGTCCTGATGGCACGGGAAGTGCTTAGCTTAACGTGCTCCAGGGGATTTCAGTCGCCATGCTTACCCATTCTTCGTCCGCCACGTCTGCACATCCAGCGTCTTCGTCCATGAACGAGCTGCACCACCAGTTCGAACAAGCCGCCGAGGCGCTGCGGCACATTACGGAACGACCTGACAACGACACGCTGCTCCGGCTGTACGCGCTCTATAAGCAGGCGCTGGAAGGCGACGTTCACGGCTGCCAGCCGGGTTTCTTCGATTTCATTGGCACCGCCAAGCAGGAATCCTGGGCGCTGCTGAAAGGCATGTCGCCGGACGAAGCCATGCGCCAATACGTTGCCCTGGTACAACAATTGCTCGACTGAGCGAACACCTGCCGCACCGGGGCCACTTGCGCCCATCGTGAATAGCCGGCACATTCATACGATCGTTTGAACGACGGTCGCCGCATGAACTACCCCCATTTGTTCGCCCCGCTCGAGCTGGGCCACGTCACTCTGCCCAATCGTATCCTGATGGGCTCCATGCATACCGGACTGGAGGACAAGGCGGCCGATTTTGACAAGCTGGCCGCGTACTTCGCCGAGCGCACACGCGGCGGCGTGGGTTTGATGGTGACTGGCGGCATCGCGCCCAGCATTGAAGGCTGGCTCAAGCCTCTCGGCGGACGCATGACCCTGCCCTGGCACAAACCGCGGCATCGCAAGATCACCCAGGCCGTGCACGCGGAAGGCGGACGCATCTGCATGCAGATCCTGCATGCGGGACGCTACGGCTATCACCCGCTATCGGTAGCGCCCTCGCGTATTCAATCGCCAATCACACCCTTCAAGCCGCGTGCGCTCAGCGTTCGTGGCGTGGAACGCACCATCAACGACTTCGTCCGCTGCGCGCAGCTTGCCCGCGAGGCCGGCTACGACGGCGTGGAAGTAATGGGTTCGGAAGGCTACCTGATCAACCAGTTCATCGCCGCGCGCACCAACCATCGCAACGATGCCTGGGGCGGCGATGCCACGCGGCGCATGCGTTTTCCACTGGAAATCGTGCGGCGCATGCGTAAAGCGCTGGGGCCGGATTTCATCATCATCTATCGCCTTTCAATGCTCGACTTGGTGGAAGGCGGCCAGCCCTGGCAGGACATCGCGACGCTCGCCAAGGGCATCGAAGCGGCCGGCGCCAGCCTGATCAACACCGGTATCGGTTGGCACGAGGCGCGCGTTCCGACCATCGTCACTAGCGTGCCGCGCGCAGGCTTCAGTTGGGTCACCAAGAAGCTCAAGGGCGAAGTGTCGATTCCGCTGATCACCACCAACCGCATCAACATGCCCGATGTGGCCGAGCGGATTCTCGCCGGCGGCGAAGCAGACATGGTGTCGATGGCGCGTCCACTGCTGGCCGATCCCGACTGGGCAGTCAAAGCAAAAGCGGGACGCAGCGATCGCATCAATACCTGCATCGCGTGCAACCAGGCCTGCCTCGATCACGTGTTCTTGAATCAGCGCGCAAGCTGCATGGTGAATCCGCGCGCCTGCTACGAAACGGAGTTGCGCATCGTTCCTGCAGCGACACGCAAAAGCATTGCCGTTGTCGGCGCGGGACCGGCCGGCATGGCCTGCGCCGCTACGCTGGCGGAGCGCGGTCATGACGTAACGTTGATCGAAAGCGGCAGCGAGATCGGCGGGCAGTTCAACTACGCCAAGCGCATTCCCGGCAAAGAAGAATTCCACGAGACGCTGCGCTATTTCGCGCATCGCCTGGCCGATGCGCGGGTACGCCTACAATTGGGACTGCCCGCGGAAGCCACGTCGCTGAAAGCGGGCAATTACGAGCACGTCGTGATCGCCACCGGCATCAAGCCGCGTCGCGTGAGTTTTCCCGGCAGTGACGATCCGCGCGTGCTGAGTTATCTCGATGTGTTGGCGCGCAGCCAGCCAGTCGGACAGCGCGTGGCGATCATCGGTGCCGGCGGCATCGGCTTTGATGTGGCCGAGTTCCTGGTCGAACACGTGCCCTCGCCTACCACCGATGTCGCACGCTGGACGCGCGAATGGGGCGTGGACATGCAGCTTGAACATCCCGGCGGTTTGCTGCCCGCACAGCCGGAACCGGCGGCTCGGCAGATATGGCTGCTGCAGCGGACGGCAGGCCGCCCCGGCGCCCGCCTGAACAAGACCACCGGCTGGGTCCACCGCGCCACGCTGAAGAACAAGCAGGTGAGCATGTTGGGTGGTGTCAACTACGATCGCTTCGACGATCAGGGCCTGCACATCACGGTCGACGGCAAGGCGCAGCTATTGCCAGTAGACAACGTGGTGATCTGCGCCGGTCAGGAACCCTATCGCAGCCTGGCCGATGCGCTGGCCGAGCTGGGCCACCCGAGCGTGCACGTAATCGGCGGTGCCGACGTAGCCGCGGAATTGGATGCCAAACGCGCTATCGCTCAAGGTACACGACTTGCCGCGGAGCTTTAAAAAAGCTCCGTAACAGATTCTCAGGGAAGCAGAAAGGAAGCGCCCCGCTAGCGACGCGTCGGTAGTGGCTCTGGGGAGGGAGGCCGAATACCGCGGGGGTAGCGTCGCTGCGGGGCGAGGTCTGCGCCACTCGGGGGGAGGGGGTAAGTGGCGCGACGGAGAGGATATTATGATCGACGCGATACAGAATCAAATATATATTTAGCCGGCCATTTATTCGAAACGCATATATGTTCGATTTTCGCCAGCTGCGCTATTTCATCGCGGTCGCGGAGGAGCTGAGCTTCACGCGGGCGGCGCAACGTCTTCATCTTTCGCAGCCGCCGCTTTCCCAGCAAATCCAGGCGCTGGAGCAAGACCTGGGAGTGCGCTTGCTGGAACGCGACAAGCGCAACGTCATGCTCACGCCACCGGGACGGCTGTTCCTGGATCAGGCCCGGCAGATTCTGGCCATGGCCGACGAGGCACGTACGCAGGTAGCCGAGGCCGCGGCAGGCTTCAGCGGGCATCTGAAGCTCGCCTACACGGTGTCCGTATCGTTCCACCCCGCCCTGCCGCAAACGCTGCTCAGGCTCGGCCAGAACGCGCCCAACGTGCGAGTGTGGTTGAGCGAGATGTACACCGAGCCGCAATTCGCAGCCATCCGCGCCGGCCAGCTCGACGTCGGTTTCGTGCGCGACTTGCCCAGCCACGAGGACGATGCGCGAGCCCTGCGGTTGGACGTGATCGATCGCGAACCCCTACTACTCGCCCTGCCCTCCGGCCACCGGTTGGCCGGCCGGGCCAGCGTAGAACTGGGCGAAGTCGCCGGCGATCCTTTCGTGGTGCAGCCACGCGAACTGGCCGCCACACTGTACGATCGGCTGCTGCGGCTGGCCGCCAAGGCCGGCTTCCATCCGGTAATCCGCCAGCAAGCGCAGCAGATTAACGGCCTGCTGGCGCTGGTTGCCGCTGGCATCGGCCTTGCCCTGGTGCCCGCCAGCATGCAGGTGGTGAAGCTGACCGGTGTCAGCTATGTGCCGCTGGCTGATCCGGACGCCTACCTGATATTGGCGGTGGCCAGCCAAGCTGAAAAACCCTCCCCGGTGGTGTCGCAGTTCCTGGAAACCGTTGCCGAGGCAAAAACCGCTTTGGGCTTGTGATAAGTGGTTCAAATCGTTATACTTGCCCGCTTTCCTTGATTCATTTCGCCCCAGGAGCCTGCCGTGAAGGTGCTTTCCTCTTTGAAGTCCGCCAAGCAGCGGCACCGTGACTGCAAGGTTGTGCGCCGTCGCGGCAAAGTGTTCGTGATCTGCAAGAGCAACCCGCGCTTCAAGGCGCGTCAGCGTTGATCTAGGCCACGAGCCGATAAAAAAGCCGCTGTGAAGCGGCTTTTTTTATGCCCGTCATGTTCAGGACTCGTGGCGAGATTGGCCCCTCACCCCAGCCCTCTCCCCGGAGGGGAGAGGGAGCGATAAGCATCACTCGTAGCTCACGCCGGTGATCTCGTAGCGCTTCACGCCATTGGGCGCCTTGAACTCGAAACTGTCGCCCTCGCTCTTGCCGATCAGCGCGCGTGCGATCGGTGAGGACACTGCAATCAATGCTTGCTTGATGTCCGCTTCGAGGTCGCCGACGATCTGATATTTCACCGACTCGCCGCTTTCCTCGTCTGCCAGTTCCACGATCGCGCCGAACACGACCTTGTTGCCGGGGTTCAGGCGCGACACATCGATCACCTGGGCGGTGGACAGCGCCGCTTCCAGTTCATTGATGCGGCCCTCGATGAAACTCTGCTGTTCGCGTGCAGCGTGATATTCGGCGTTTTCCTTCAGATCACCGTGCGCGCGCGCCTCAGCGATCGCGGCAATGATCCTCGGACGCTCCACCGATTTCAGACGTTCCAGCTCGGCACGCAGGCGTTCCGAACCGGCCTTGGTAATGGGTGCGCGACTCATGCGTTCAGCTCCTTGTGTAGTTCTTGCAGGCTGTGCACTTCGCCACTGTCATGAAAATCCAGAGAATGCACCAGGGCGCGTGCGCCAGCCACCGTCGTGGAATACGTGACACGATGCTGCAAGGCTTCACGACGAATCGAGAACGAGTCGGCAATCGCCTGCTTACCTTCCGTCGTGTTGACGATATAGACGATTTCGCCGTTCTTGATCAGGTCGACGATGTGTGGGCGACCTTCCAGCACTTTGTTGATGCGCTCGCAGATCACGCCGTGCTCTGAGAGATAACTTGCCGTACCGGCCGTGGCTACCAGCGTGAAGCCGCGCGAGGCGATATCCGCGGCCACCGGCAGCAGTCGATCCTTATCGGCATCGCGCACAGACACGAACACTTTGCCCTTGGGCGGCGTCTTGATGCCCGCGGCATCGTGACCGCGTGCGAACGCCGCGCCGAAGCTGCGGCCTACGCCCATCACTTCGCCGGTGGAACGCATTTCCGGGCCCAGAATCGGGTCGACGTTCTGGAACTTCAGGAACGGGAAGATCGCTTCCTTCACCGAGTAGTAGCCCGGGATCACTTCGCGTGTGGCGCTCTGCTCATCCAGGGTACGGCCAGCCATGCAGCGCGCAGCGATCTTGGCCAGCGACACGCCGGTCGCCTTGGACACGAACGGCACCGTGCGCGAGGCGCGCGGGTTCACTTCCAGAATGAATACGGTGTCGCCCTGAATCGCAAACTGCGTATTCATCAGGCCAATCACCTTCAGCTCCTTTGCCATCAGAGCTACCTGACGGCGCAGCTCGTTCTGGATTTCGGGCGACAGTGAGTACGGCGGCAGCGAGCAGGACGAATCGCCCGAGTGCACGCCGGCTTCCTCGATGTGCTCCATGATGCCGCCAACCAGCACGTTGCCTTCGCGATCGGCGATGACATCCACATCCACTTCCACTGCGTGGTCGAGGAAGCGATCGAGCAGCACCGGCGAATCGTTCGACACCTGCACAGCTTCGCGGATGTAGCGCGACAGATCCGCATCGTCGTACACCACTTCCATCGCGCGGCCACCCAGCACGTAGCTGGGACGCACCACCAGCGGATAACCAATCTCGCGCGCCAGCGCTAGCGCTTCGTCGGCATTGCGTGCGGTACGGTTCGGCGGCTGCGTGAGACCCAGCTTGGTAATCATCTGCTGGAAGCGTTCGCGGTCTTCGGCCAGGTCGATCGAATCGGGCGTGGTGCCGATGATCGGCGCGCCGGCCGCTTCGAGCGCACGCGCCAGCTTCAGCGGCGTCTGGCCACCGTACTGCACGATCACGCCCTTGGGCTTTTCGAGATCGACGATTTCCAACACGTCTTCGAGCGTAAGCGGCTCGAAGTACAAGCGATCCGACGTGTCGTAATCGGTGGAGACCGTTTCCGGATTGCAGTTGACCATGATGGTCTCGAACCCGTCCTCACGCAGCGCAAGTGCGGCGTGCACGCAGCAGTAGTCGAACTCGATGCCCTGCCCGATGCGGTTCGGGCCACCACCCAACACCATGATCTTGTCGCGGCTGGTGGGGTTGGCCTCGCACTCTTCCTCGTAGGTCGAGTACATGTAGGCCGTGGTGGTGGCGAACTCCGCTGCACAGGAATCCACGCGCTTGTACACCGGGCGCACACCCAGCGTGCGGCGCAAGTGACGGATCGCCGCTTCGTCTGTATTGGTGAGTTCGGCCAGACGCGCGTCGGAGAAACCAAGGCGTTTCAGCTCGCGCATACGCACTGCATCGAGTGCTGTAAGGCCCTGGGCCTGCACTTCCTTCTCCGTCAGCACGATGTCTTCGAACGCCGCGAGGAACCACGGATCGACGCGGCTGAGATCATGCACATCTTCCAAGCTCAAGCCGGCGCGGAAAGCATCGGCAAGATGGAACACACGATCGGGCCGCGGCTCGCGCAATTCGCGCTTGAGCGTCGCCAGACCGTTTTCGCTGGCGATATCGAGACCGGTGGGATTGAGCCCTGTCTTGCCGATTTCCAGACCGCGCAGCGCTTTCTGCAGCGATTCGTGGAAGCTGCGGCCAATCGCCATCACCTCGCCCACCGACTTCATCTGCGTGGTGAGGCGCGCATCGGCCTGCGGGAATTTCTCGAAGGCGAAACGCGGAATCTTGGTAACCACGTAATCGATGGTCGGCTCGAATGACGCCGGCGTGAGGCCGCCGGTGATGTCGTTCTTCAATTCATCCAGCGTGTAGCCCACGGCCAGCTTCGCAGCGACCTTGGCGATCGGAAAGCCGGTGGCCTTCGACGCCAGCGCGGACGAACGCGACACGCGCGGATTCATCTCAATGACCACCACGCGACCGGTCTCGGCATTCACACCGAACTGCACGTTGGAGCCGCCGGTATCCACACCGATCTTGCGCAGCACCGCGATGGAGGCATCGCGCAAGCGCTGGTATTCCTTATCGGTGAGCGTCTGCGCGGGTGCGACGGTGATCGAGTCTCCGGTGTGCACGCCCATCGGATCGAGATTCTCGATCGAGCATACGATGATGCAGTTGTCCGCTTTGTCGCGGACCACTTCCATCTCGAATTCCTTCCAGCCGAGCACGGATTCTTCCACCAGCACTTCGTGCACCGGTGAAAGTTCGAGACCGCGCTTGACGATCTCCTCAAATTCCTCGCGATTGTACGCGATGCCGCCGCCAGAACCGCCGAGCGTGAAGCTGGGACGGATGATGGTGGGATAACCGACCGTCGCCTGGATCTCCACCGCCTGCTCGAACGAGCGCGCGACGGCCGCCTTCGGACACTCCAGCCCGATCTCTGACATCGCCACGCGGAACAACTCGCGATCTTCGGCCATGCGGATCGCTTCGCGCGAAGCGCCGATCAGTTCCACGCCGTACTTGTCGAGCACGCCGTTATCAGCCAGATCGAGTGCGCAATTGAGGCCGGTTTGGCCGCCCATCGTCGGCAGCACCGCATTCGGGCGCTCCTTGGCGATGATGCGCTCCACCGTCTGCCAGTTGATCGGCTCGATGTACACGGCGTCCGCCATGTCCGGATCGGTCATGATCGTGGCCGGGTTGGAGTTCACCAGGATCACCCGGTAGCCCTCTTCCCGCAGCGCCTTGCACGCCTGCGCACCGGAGTAGTCGAACTCGCAGGCCTGACCGATCACGATCGGACCAGCGCCGATGATCAGGATGCTCTTGATGTCGGTACGTTTGGGCATCTCAGCGGGACTCCTGCATCAGCTTGGCGAAACGATCGAACAAGTAACCAATGTCGTGCGGGCCAGGGCTTGCTTCCGGATGGCCCTGGAAGCAGAACGCCGGACGATCGGTGAGTGCGAAACCCTGCAGCGAACCATCGAACAACGAGGTGTGCGTCACGCGCACATTGCTCGGCAGCGTGGCGGCATCCACCGCGAAGCCGTGGTTCTGCGATGTGATCAGCACACGGCCGTCGTCGAGGTCCTTCACCGGATGATTCGCACCGTGATGGCCGAACTTCATCTTCATGGTTTTCGCGCCGACAGCGGCGCCCATGATCTGATGACCCAAGCAAATGCCGAACAGCGGAATTTCCGTGGCAAGGAGTTCGCGCGCGGCGGCGATGGCGTAGTCGCAGGCAGCCGGATCGCCGGGGCCGTTGGAGAGAAATATGCCATCCGGATTCATCGCCAACACTTCCGCGGCGGACGTCTGCGCGGGCACCACGGTGATCTCGCAACCGCGCTCGGCAAGCAGGCGCAGAATGTTGCGCTTCACGCCGTAGTCGTAAGCGACCACGTTGAAGCGCTTGTCCGTTTCGTGGAACACAGTGCGGTCGAGGTCGTACACACCCTCGTTCCAGTTGTACGGCTTATCGACGCTGACCACCTTGGCCAGGTCCATGCCGTTCAAGCCGGGGAAGGCGCGCGCCTTGGCGAGCGCAGCGTCGACGTCGATCGATTCGCCGGCCACGATGCAGCCATTCAGCGCGCCCTTGTCGCGCAGGATGCGAGTAAGCCGACGCGTGTCGATGCCGGCAATGGAGACGATGCCATGGCGCTTGAGGTAATCCGGCAGGCTCTCGGTGCTGCGCCAGTTGCTGGCCCGACGCGGCACATCGCGCACGATCAGGCCGGCGGTATGCACAGCGGTGGACTCGGCATCCACCTCGTTGCAGCCGGTGTTGCCGATGTGGGGATACGTGAGGGTGACGATCTGGCGGGCATAGGAGGGATCGGTGAGGATCTCCTGGTAGCCCGTCATCGCCGTGTTGAAAACCACTTCGCCGACGGTTTCGCCAGTCGCACCTACGGAGTGGCCGTGGAATACGCTGCCGTCTTCGAGGGCAAGCAGAGCGGAATGAGGCATGGAGGGGGCCGCCTTTTAGGTACAGCAAGGTCCGCAAGCCGCGTGGAAGCAGGCTTGTGGACCTTAGGTGAAGGAAAGTCTCGGGCGGGTTGAAATGATAGGCGTCAAGGAGCCTTCTGTCCACCGGAACAGGTCGTCAAATTGGGAAATCCGCATGACACCCTGACAGCGCGCCCGCGCTAGACTCACCGCAACTTAGCTAGGGAAGCTGCCAAAGTTGATGAACACGACCGTATTGCTGGACCCCGCCCGACTCGATCGCCCGGACACGGACGTGCGCCAGCACCCCTTCCCGTTCCTGATCGCGCACGGCCAATTGCCGGACGAGTCACGCAGCGACCTGGAGCGGGACTTCCCCAAGTACAGCAGCGCGGGCTTCTTCCCGTACGACCCAGCCGACTGCGGCCCAACCGTCAATGCTCTGGTGCAGCAGATGACCACGCCGCAATTCGCCAGCGCGGTCGGCCGCTATTTAGAGATCGAGAACCTGGGCCAGTACCCGACGCTGGTTACGTTGTGCCGCACGCTCAACAAACGGCACGGCACCATCCACACCGACAGCCGCTCCAAGGTCGCCACCGCCCTGCTCTACCTCAACACCCAGTGGCCCGACACCAGCGACGGCTGCCTGCGCTTTCTCAACCGCGTGGACAACATTGACGACCTGATCGCTCCGGAACTCAAGCCGCTGTACGGCGAGTTCGCCGTGTTCAAGCGCTGTGACAATTCCTTCCATGGCCATCTGCCATACGAAGGCGAGCGCCGCGTGATCCAGGTGGCCTGGCTCACCAGCGAAGAAGAAAAACTGCGTAAGACCAAGCGCGGCAAATTCTCCCGCGGGTTCAAGAAACTGTTCGGCGTGCTGGATCGCAAGCTCGGCGCCGGGCGCGATCGCAACGCGTCGCATCGAAAATAGGGGCCTGTTCAAAACCGAAGCAGCGCCAGGAAGGCCAGGTGGATGACCTATAAGCTGGTGTTGAGTTTTCGCTTGGTGTTCTTCCACAACCGGTGGCATTCCCAGGGGGCCACCTCGAGCACAATCGAGTTCAACAATCTGCTTAGGCGAGGTGATCGCGATGTTGTCATTGCCATGTCGAGTGGTCAGACGTTGGCGTGCCTATCCCGTGTTTATGGCCTGGTCGCTGCTTCTGGCGTGCGGTGGAGCCACGGCCTTTTCGCCAAAGCAGGCGTTGCCGCCCGGGATCTGGCAGACGCAAGGTTACGGCTCGATCTTTCAGGTTGAGCCAGAACACATCACGATCTTCGACGTCCTAGGTCCGCAATGCCTGCGGCAAGCCCGCATGACGCCTGCGCAGTTCAGCGGCGGCTATGGCGATTGGACGCCCAACTCGCCTGGCATAGGCGCCCCCTGGCATTTGATAATTTCCGGCATGACAGTCGACCCGCTCGAACGTCTTCCACCTGCTTGTGCAAATGCAACGCAGCAGCCCGATCGAGACCCGCTGAAAAACTTCGACTATCTGTGGCAGACCTTTGATACTCACTACGCGTTCTTCAGCACCCATGGCTTGAACTGGAATGCATTGCGGGAAACGTATCGTCCCAGAGTTGCCGCGCTACCCAAGGACGGGGATCCGTTCCCGATCTTCGCCGAAATGCTTGCTCTTCTGAAAGATACCCATGTTCGGCTGTCAGATGGAAAGCGAGTCGCGCATGTCAAAAAATTTCCGATAGCTACGCAAGCTGGCCCCAACGGACCGATACTTCTGGACGACCATTATTTGGAAGCTGGCCTGATCTCCTATCTCAAAGGTCCGGGCACACCCTTAGAGGCTCCGGCCAAGGGCACCGGCAATGATGAAGTGTGGTTTGGCCGCCTGAAGCACAGGGGCACGTCCAATCAACCCGATTCCTCTTATGGATACGTGGCCATCTTCCGCATGGACGGATTCGGCAAGGGAGAGGACGAAAACATCCCGCTCGACATCCGGGTCCAATCCGTCAATGCCGCCATGGATGAGGTCGTCACTGCACTTCAGGGCGTCCAGGGCGTTGTTATCGACCTTCGCTACAACGGTGGCGGTGAAGATGCTGTTGCGCTCGCCATCGCGAGTCACTTCACCCGCGTGCCGCGGCCAGCCTGGAGCAAACGCGCCTACGAGAAGGGCAAAGAGCACCCCACGTTCTATATGAACGTGCAGCCTTCGTCAGGGAAAGTATTACCCGTCCCCATCGCGGTGCTGACCAGCGACTTCACCGTGAGTGCTGCCGAGACAGCAACGATGGCGTTGCGCGCGCTGCCGTCGACGATACAGATCGGTCAACCGACGCGAGGCGTATTGTCGGACCGACTGGAAAAGATACTTCCCAATGGATGGACGTTCTCTCTATCCAACGAAATCTATAAGGATCCGCGTGGCACGATCTTCGAAGTCAACGGTGTGCCGCCCGATGTCGTCACGAAGTTGCCTTCGCCCACTGCCCCCGACGAGCAGCGCTTCGGACGCGACATAGACATTGCGGCGAGCAAACTGGATCAGATGCAGCATGCGAAATAGTGCACGACAGCTGATGTCACCGGATAGCATGTCCGAATGAATCCCATCGCGCTACATACGATCTTTGAAATGCTCGCTTACGCAATGGGCTTTCGAACGTTTCTGTGGACACGCCAGCGTCTTGCACCTACTGCCTTCAGACATAAAGATGAAGTGGCGTGGATCGCAGTAAGCGCCATCGTCGGCGCTGCGCTGGGTGCCAAGCTGTCTTACTGGCTGGACGACCCGCTCACTGCATTCCAGAACTTTCCCGATGTACGCCATCTGCTGCAAGGCAAATCCATCGTCGGTGCATTGCTAGGCGGCCTGTCGGGGGTGGAGCTGTGCAAAAAAATCGTGGGCATAAACCAATCCACCGGCGATGCGTTCGTGCTGCCGCTGACAGTGGGCATGTGTATAGGCCGCATCGGTTGTTATCTAGCTGGCCTGGACGATCACACTTATGGCATAGCCACGTCGCTGCCGTGGGGCGTGGACTTCGGTGACGGTGTCGCGCGCCATCCTACGCAGATCTATGAAATCATCTTCCTGCTTGCGCAATATGCATGGATTCATGCGCGTCGCCACGCATTCACGCAGCCGGGCGATCGCTTTCGTGCCTTCATGATCGGCTACCTCGGCTTTCGTCTGCTGGTGGAATTCATCAAGCCGGTGTTCTACGCCTATCCTGGCCATCTGTCCGGGTTGCAGTTGCTTTGCGTTGCCGGCTTGCTCTACTACTATCGGGACATACCAAGGATCGTGAACATCCTGCTTAAGGGGAACCGCAGCGCATGGGAGCCAAGGTAAGGCCGTACCTGTTCTACGACAGCGCTATATCCATCTGCAGCACGTGCCTGCGCCGGGTAGAAGCAAAAATCCTGATCAAGGACGAGCGCGTCTATCTCGAAAAATGGTGCCCGCATCACGGCCGCGAGCGTGTGCTGATCGCCGACGACGCTGCGTACTACCGCCAATGCCGCGAGCTGTACATCAAGCCGCCGGAACTGCCCAGGCAGTTCAATACGCCGCAGCATTACGGGTGCCCTTACGACTGCGGGCTGTGTCCGGAGCACATGCAGCACTCGTGCCTGACCCTCATCGAGATCACCGATCACTGCAACTTGCGCTGTCCGATCTGCTACGCCGAAAGCGGCCCGCAGCGACCGGGCTTTCGTGACATCGACACCATCGAGCGGATGCTCGACGCAGTGGTCGCCAATGAAGGCGAACCCGACGTCGTGCAAATATCCGGCGGCGAGCCGACCTTGCATCCGGAATTCTTCACCATTCTCGATGCTGCCAGGCAACGGCCGATACGGCATTTGATGGTCAACACCAACGGGCTGCGTATCGCGCGTGAACCGGATTTCGCCGCACGCCTAGCCGACTATCAGCCGGGCTTCGAGCTCTATCTGCAATTCGATTCGCTGCGCGACGAAGTGCACAAAGATCTGCGTGGCGCGAAGCTGCGCGACGTACGTCTGAAGGCGCTGGAACACCTCAATCGCCACGACGTTTCTACCACGCTGGTGGTGACCGTCAAGAAAGGGCTCAACGATGATGAACTGGGTTCCATCATCGATTTCGCGTTGACCCAGCCCTGCGTGCGCGGTGTCACCTTCCAGCCGATCCAGGCTGCCGGCCGCCTGGAAGGCTACGATGCCGAACGCGATCGCCTCACCTTGAGCGAAGTGCGCCGTCGCATCCTCGATCAAAGCACGATCTTCCGGCCCGACGATCTGATTCCAGTGCCTTGCAATCCCGATTGCCTGGCAATGGCCTATGCCTTGAAGCTTGGCGACCAGGTGCTGCCGTTGACTCGCTTCGTCTCGCCGGAAACGCTGGTCAGCAAGGGGCGCAACACTATCGTGGTCGAGCGCGATGAGGAACTGCGCGCGCACGTGTTCGAACTGTTCGCCACCAATCATTCGCCCGAATCGCAGGCGTGCTCGCTCTCGGATCTGCTGTGCTGCCTGCCACAGATCCAGGCGCCAGCAGAGCTGTCCTATCGGAACGTCTTTCGCGTGCTGATCATGCAGTTCATCGACGCACACGGCTTCGACCTGCGCGCGGTGAAGAAATCCTGCGTGCACATTGCGCAGCCGGACGGCCGCATCATTCCATTCGATACGTTCAATCTGTTCTATCGCGACGACAAGGCGGCAAAGCTGGAAGCACTGCGGCGTGAGATCGAACAGACCCGTGCCATCGAAGGAAGCGCACCATGAACAGCATCTACACGCCCCCGCCCAGTGGATTTCAGCCGGAGAAGCCATCGGAGGACAACGGATCACTCGGCGCCGGCATCGGGCTGGCCTGGGCGATTGCGGTGGTGGGCACGCCCTTGTGCGTCGCGATGACCGCCTCGCTCAATGCCAATTTTTCTACGCCGGTCTTTGCCCTGTGGCTGCTGCCCTATTTGCTGATAATCGGCTTGGCTATCTTCCAGTATCGAAAAGGCAAGCCGAGAACGGGCCTGGGACTGATGCTCGGGTTGCTGTCGATTGTCGCTGTCGCCTTGCTGCTCGTCGCCGCTTGTTTCGGCATGCTGTCCAACCTCAACACGCGTTGAGGCGAAGCGAGGTATAAGGGCTTAAGCCTGCTCTGCATCCAGCCCATGGCGTAATATTGTGCGCTTGAATCGCTTCGGGGGAAGCCATGTCTTTCGTGTTCGTGCTGTCTTTAGCCCTGCAGATAGCGTGCGCCGTGCACGTGGTCCGCAGCGGCCGTCCGTTGTACTGGATAGTGCTGGTCCTGATCGGATCCTATTTGGCCGTACTGGTTTACGTGTTGATTGCCGTCATTCCCGATCTTCAACACAACCCGCACGGACGCAAAGCCGCCAGCACTGCGATGAAGATGATCGACCCGCAACGCCGCCGGCGCGAACTGCAGCGGCAGCTCGAGCTGAGCAATACCGTGGACAACCGCCGCCGGCTCGCCGAGGAAAGCCTGGAACAAGGCGATTACGTCAACGCGCAGGAGCTGTATCAAGGTCTGCTCACCGGCATGTACGCCACCGATCCGTATTTCATGCAAGGGCTCGCCCAGGCGCAAGCCGGCAGCGAACATTACGCCGACGCGCGCCAGACCCTGGATGCACTGACCAAGTGCCAATCCGAATTACAAGTCGAGTGAAGTTCAACTGCTTTACGCGCGCTGCCTCGAAGAGCTCGGTGATACCGAAGCCGCACTGGAGGAATATCGCGTGTTGGCAGACAGCTATCCCGGCGAGGAAGGTCGCTTCCGCTATGGCCGCCTGCTCGCCCGAAGCCAGCGCCACGCGGAAGCACGCAGCGTGTTGCAGGGTCAACTGCGACGCGCCGAATTGATGCCTCGCTACTATCGCCGCAAGGAGCAAGAATGGCTTAAGGCCGCTCGGCTGGAACTGTCTCGGCTGAGCGAGTCCTGATCCAGGCGCTTACACCATGAGCCAAAATACATAGGCTGCAAACACGCCGTAGAGTAATCCCACCGGCGCAAGCTTTCGACCATCGACATGCCCCCGGCGAAATAGCCACCAGAGATAGATGATGGCAGCGGCCGTCATGAGGCCGGACATGATCAACGGCTTATCAAACATCCACGGCGTGGCAAATATCGCCAGCGCACTGGGTATCGTGGCCTGGATCATCATGGCACCGGAAATATTCGCCAGCGCCAACCTTTCCTTGCCTTGCCGCACCCAGATCAGCGCGTTCATGGTTTCCGGCAATTCCGTGGCGACCGGACTCAATACCAACGCGACCAGATGTGCCGGCAGATGCATGGCCACGCCAATGTTTTCAATTTGCGAAACGAAAACATGCGAGGCCACCGCAATCACCACCAATGACAGTGTTGCCTGCAACGACACTGCCAATAGCGAGGGTGTCACCGTGCGCGGTTGAAACTTCAAAGGCTCAAGCTGCTCGTGATCCGAAGCACCAGCTTCGTCTTTCAGCTCGCGCCACACATAAAACGCATAGGCCAATAGAAACAGCACGCCGAGCCACGGCTTGAAGGCGAACGCAATCAAACCGAGCGCGCACTTCACCATGAAGATGGAAAGAAACCACGCCTGGTCACGCGCCAAGCGCGCTTCCTCGACCTGTATATGCACAGTTGCGCGACCAAGGCGACGACGGTGGCTCCACAACGCAATGCCGACCACCGCGTAAGCAATCGTGGCCAGCACCAAAGGGCCGCCCATCGCCGCGCCGACGCCGATGTCGCGCACCTCGGCCGTGCGCCCCATCACCACCGCCACGAACGTCACTGCGCTTTCCGGCAACGCTGTTCCGAACGCCGCCAGCACCGTGCCGGTGGCGGTCGCGCTGAGATTGAGCTTCTTTCCCAACCACTCGATGCTGTTGACGAAGTACTCGCAAGCCGCATAGATAGCCGCGGCGGAGAGCAAGAACAGCAGTGCTGTGATGAGCATGGACGATTCCTGGCCGGGCGAGCGAAAACCATTGGCGCACGTACGCTGCTCGCCCGGCCGGGGTGAACGCGTCGTGGCCAAAGGTCTCGCCGGACCATCGCAGACAGCATGCCTGCGATAACCATCCGCGCCATGAAGCAAACGCTTCAAGTGTGTTGACGCGGATTCCTTGCTGCACGTGAGCCGGTAAGCCCGATGCTGCGAGGATGGCTACTCCCCAATGACAGTGAGTGGCGGGAATGCTACCGGCTTTGGTGCGGGCTCACAACTTCAAAGCCCCTCTCCCTACGAACGTAGATATATACGCAACTTGCGTAAGAACAAAGCAAAGCCTCAAACCAGCTCCTCCCCCTGCTTGCAGGGGGAGGTTGGGAGGGGGTGAACACTTGCGGGAAAGTTTGAGGCAAGTACTCACCCCACCCCAACCCTCCCCTGCAAGCAGGGGAGGGAGCAGTTGTTCGCAGCTGTTAGATGTCAAAGCCCATCCACTGCCTTGCGCCCAATCGCCGGATCATCGGTAAAGAACGCATCGATCCCGGCAGCCAGGTAAGCGCGGATCTCTGCGATCGAACCCGCTTCGTTGAAGGTCTTTGGATCGCTGCCCTGCCAGAAATCCTTTGCCTGGAAATGATTCTCCGGGCGGAATGTATACGGATGCAGCTCCAGTCCTGCCGCGTGCGCATCATGCACAAGCGGCGTGGACGTTCCCAGCGTGCCGTCGGCTTTCAACGGAATGATCGAACGGATGTTGGGCCCGATCGCATCGGCGTAACTGGCGATCTCGCGCAGTCCGGCAGGCGTCATCATGTCGCCGTAGCTCAGCTTGCCGCCAGTCGCCACCACATCGTAAGGCTGTTCGTCGGAATCATCGATCAATTGCAGCAGACGTACGTTCGGATGGCTCTTGCCGAGCTTCTCTCGCAGATAGCGCAAATTGGCGATTTCGAATGATTGGATTTCCACCGGAGCACGCTGTGTGTAGCGATGCGCGGCAATGATCGCCAGCACGCGATCTTCCATCGGCAAACTTATCTTCTGAAAATAAGTGCCGTGCTTGATCTCCGGGATGATGCCGATGACGCGCCCACGCGTGGCCGACTCGGCAGCGACGAAATCGATGATTTCGTCGAAAGTCGGCACCTGAAAATCGCCGTCGTATTGCGTGCTGCGATACTCCGGCAAGCGTTCGCGTGCACGTAGCGTCTTCAGTTCGGCCAGGGTAAAGTCTTCGGTGAACCAACCGGTGACACGGTGCCCATCGATGGTCTTAGTGGTCTTGCGCGAAGCAAATTCCGGATGGTTGGCCACGTCGGTGGTACCGCTGATCTCGTTCTCGTGCCGAGCCACCGGCACGCCATCCTTGGTCATCACCAGATCGGGCTCGATGAAGTCCGCGCCATCAGCGATCGCTTTGGCATAGGAGGCCAGCGTGTGCTCGGGTCGCAACGCGCTCGCGCCACGATGGCCGATCACCCGCACCTTGGTGGCGATCGGCTTTTCATCGGCATGGACGACAGCGGACATGGCCACGGCTCCCAGACAGCAGATCAGCCATAGTAGCGTTTTCATCCAACGCTCCTCACGATTTTACGTCGAGGATATGCGCAGTCAGCCTGAGACGCGCGCTTTGAGCATGTCGTCGATGTCATAACTGCCAGGCTTGCGACCTGTCAGCCACGCTGCGGCTTCCAGCGCACCGCGCGCAAAAATGGAGCGATCGGTTGCACGATGACTCAGCTCAACGCGTTCGCCCTGACCGAGCAGCAAGGCCGTGTGCTCGCCCACTACATCGCCGCCACGTACTACTGCAAAACCTATGCTGCCGCTGCGACGCGCGCCGGGGCGGCCCTCGCGCGCGTACACCGCATCCTTTGCTAACGTAGTGCCGCGTGCATCGGCAGCAGCATGTCCCAATGTAAGCGCGGTGCCAGAAGGCGCATCTTCCTTGCGGTTGTGATGCGCTTCGATGATTTCCAGATCCCAATCCGGTAGCGCCGCCGCGGCTTCGCGCAGCAAGCGCTTTAGCACGGCAACACCCAGGCTGAAGTTGGTGGCATGCAATAGCGGAATGCGTTGGCTGGCTTCATCGAGTTTGGCTTGCAGCGTAGCGTCAATGCCTGTCGTGCCTGTCACCAGTGCAGCATCGTGCGCAGCGCAAAAGCCAAGTGCTGCGGCAAGCCCATCCAGGCCGCTGAAGTCGATGACGACGTCTGCGGTGATCGCGTCCCACTCATGGGAGTAGCGCAGCAAGCTGGGGAGTTCAGGAAAAACCGGCGCGCCGTTATGGACCGAACTTTTGGATACCAGGGCACTCACCAAGTCGAAGCGCCCGTCTTCGCGAATCAGCGCAAGTAGCGCGCGCCCCATGCGGCCGGAAGCGCCATTGATAACTAGACGGATGGGCTGGGTCATGCGAGGTGTCCTTGGCTTTTATCCCTTTCGGGGAGAGGGATAGGGTGAGGGGCCAATCTTGCGATGAAGCTGCATCGAATCAACCTTGGAAAGAGTTCACATCTTCGCAAGATTGGCCCCTCACCCCAACCCTCTCCCCGAGGGGGAGAGGGAGTAACAGCACATCACGCAAGCTTCAGGACGTCACCCGCGACCAGAACTGCTTTACGCCATCCATAAAACCCTTGGCGCGTGGCGTGTGCTCGTCGTCATCGGTGAAGGTGGCTTCCAGTTTCTCCAGCAACTCGCGCTGTTCGCGCGTGAGTCGTACCGGCGTTTCCACCATCACGCGGCAAATCAGGTCGCCAGTGCGACCACCGCGCACGGATTTCACGCCACGCCCGCGCAGCACGAACTGCTGACCGGTCTGCGTTTCCGGCGGAATGGTAATGGCGACTTCGCCATCCAGTGTGGGCACCTGCAATTCCGCGCCCAGCGCCGCCTGCGAGAAACGGATCGGCACTTCGCAAAAGAGATTGTTGCCGTCGCGCTGGAAAATATCGTGCTCGCGCACGTGCACTTCTACGTAGAGGTCGCCGGCTTCGGTGCCGGCCGGACCAGCTTCGCCCTGCCCGGCCAGGCGAATGCGATCACCGTTGTCGACGCCCGCCGGAATGCGCACGGACAACGTGCGCGTTTCTTCCAGGCGCCCTTCGCCGTGGCATTTCTTGCACGGCTTTTCGATCGCTCGGCCGCTGCCGCCGCAATGCGGACAAGCCTGCTGAATGGAGAAAATGCCGTTCTGCATGCGCACGCGGCCGTGGCCGTTGCAGGTGCGGCAGCTGACGGTCTTGCCGTCTTCCGAGCCGCTGCCATTGCAGTGATGACAATTGACCTGGGTGGGAATATCGAATTTCTTCTCGACGCCAAACACGGCTTCTTCGAGATCCAGCTCCATGATGTAGCGCAGGTCCGCGCCGCGCCGCGAACGCGAGCGTCCCCCCGTACCGAAAATGTCGCCGAAAATGTCCCCGAAGATATCGCCCATGTCGCCGAAACCGGCGCCACCGCCGCGACCGCCCGTGCCACCTTCGAAAGCAGCGTGGCCGTACTGGTCGTACATCGAGCGCTTCTGCGCATCGGAAAGTACGTCGTAGGCCTCCTTGGCCTCCTTGAATTTCTCCTGCGCGTGCGGGTCGTCCGGGCAACGGTCGGGATGGTATTTCATCGCCAGGCGACGGAAGGCTTTCTTCAGCTCCGCCTCGTCTACCGAACGGTCGACACCCAGAATTTCGTAGTAGTCACGCTTGCTCATTTCAGGATCCGCGATTCGATGCGCCGATCGGGAATGAACCAGATCGCTGCCACCGTGGCATAAAGAACACACGACACCCACGGCGCCAGGAACGCCAGCGGGATGCCGCCTAGATACATGGCGACGGCGACCTTGCCTTTCCAGTCGGCACCCACCGCCTGGGCCAGCAGGGAGCCTTTGCCGCCGTTGGCCGCGATCAGGCTGCGCTGGAGGGGCTGCCAGGCGATGGCGCACATCATCAGCACGAAACCATACAACGCTACGGGAAGCTGCGCGAAGTGGTTCTCGCCCATCCACCCGGTGGTCACCGGCATCAGCGACAACCAGAACAGCAGGTGCAGGTTCGCCCATAGCACGCTGCCACTCACCTTTTCGGAAGCATGCAGGAAGTGATGGTGGTTGTTCCAGTAGATGCCGACGTAGATGAAGCTCAATACGTAGCTCAGGAACACCGGCCACTGCGGCAGCAGCACGTTCCAACCGTCACCGTGCGGAACCTTCAGCTCCAGCACCATGATGGTAAGGATGATGGCGAGCACGCCATCGCTGAAGGCTTCGAGCCGCCCCTTGTCCATCGCCTCCCCTCCTGATACGACGAGCGCCCCTTTCGAGGCGCTCGTCGTTCAATGGCCAGTCCGATTACGACTTGCCGTCGTTCTTTACTTCGGTGAACTCGGCATCGACCACGTCGTCCGGCTGTGCGGAGCCGCCCGGACCCGGGCCGTGCTGCGCGCCAGGGCCAGCATCGGCGTGACCTGACTGTGCCGCGGCGTACAGCGACTGCGCTACCTGCTCGAGCTTCTGGATCTTGGCTTCGATGGCGGCCTTGTCATCACCGTCCTTCGCCTTTTCCAGATCGGACAGCGCGCCTTCGATCTCGCTGAGCTGAGCACCCGGCACCTTGCCGCCATGCTCCTTCAGCGCACTGCGCGTGGCGTGCACTAGCTGATCGGCCTTGTTACGCGTGCTCACCAGTTCCTGGAACTTGCGGTCTTCTTCCTTGTGGCTTTCCGCGTCCGCAACCATGCGCCGGATTTCTTCTTCCGACAGACCGGAACCGGCCTTGATCTCGATGCGTTGTTCCTTACCGGTCTTCTTGTCTTTGGCCGACACATGCAGGATGCCGTTGGCATCGATGTCGAAGGTCACTTCGACCTGCGGCATGCCGCGCGGCGCAGGCTCGATGCCGGCCAGGTCGAACTTGCCCAACGACTTGTTGGCGCTGGCGCGATCACGTTCGCCCTGCAGCACATGGACGGTCACCGCGGTCTGATTGTCTTCAGCGGTGGAGAAAACCTGCGAAGCCTTGGTCGGCACCGTTGTGTTCTTCTCGATCAGCTTGGTCATCACGCCGCCCATGGTTTCGATACCGAGCGACAGCGGGGTAACGTCAAGCAGCAACACGTCCTTCACCGAACCACCCAGCACGCCGCCCTGGATCGCCGCGCCGACGGCGACGGCTTCGTCCGGGTTGACGTCCTTGCGCGGTTCCTTGCCGAAGAAGTCCTTCACCGCTTCCTGCACCTTCGGCATGCGGGTCTGACCACCGACCAGGATCACTTCGCTAACGTCGGATACGCGCAGGCCGGCATCGTTCAACGCCGTGCGGCACGGTTCGATGGTGCGCTTGACCAAGTCTTCCACCAGCGCTTCCAGCTTGGCGCGAGTGAGCTTGATGTTCAGGTGCTTCGGACCGGACGCATCTGCCGTGACGTACGGCAGGTTCACCTCGGTCTGATGCGAGGAGGACAGCTCGATCTTCGCGCGCTCGGCTGCATCCTTCAGGCGCTGCAGCGCGAGAGGATCCTTGCTGAGGTCGATGCCCTGGTCCTTCTTGAATTCTTCGATGAGGTAGTCGATGACGCGCTTGTCAAAGTCTTCGCCACCGAGGAAGGTGTCGCCATTGGTGGCCAGCACTTCGAACTGCTTCTCGCCGTCGACTTCGGCGATCTCGATGATCGACACGTCGAAGGTGCCGCCGCCGAGATCGTATACAGCGATCTTGCGGTCGCCGCCCTTCTTGTCCAGACCGTAGGCCAGCGCAGCCGCGGTCGGCTCGTTGATGATGCGCTTCACGTCCAGGCCGGCGATGCGGCCGGCGTCCTTGGTAGCCTGGCGCTGGCTATCGTTGAAGTAGGCCGGCACGGTGATTACCGCTTCGGTGATGGTCTCGCCAAGGTAGTCCTCGGCGGTCTTCTTCATCTTCATCAGCACTTTCGCGGAGATTTCCTGCGGCGCCATCTTCTTACCGTCGGACGTCTGCACCCAGGCATCACCGTTTTCGTGCGCGACGATGCCGTACGGCACGATGTGGATGTCCTTCTGCACCTCGGCGTCGGTGAACTTGCGGCCGATCAGGCGCTTCACCGCGTAGAAGGTGTTCTTGGGGTTGGTCACGCCCTGGCGCTTGGCGGGGGCACCCACCATCACTTCGCCGTCCTTGGTGAACGCGACGATGGACGGCGTAGTGCGATCGCCCTCCGAGTTTTCGATGACCTTGGTGGTGCTGCCATCCATGATGGCCACGCACGAGTTGGTCGTGCCCAGGTCGATGCCGATGATCTTGCCCATGATGTGTGCTCCGGAAATCTTGTATGCGGCCCCTCGCCGCGAATGGTTGTCAGATGGGGTTCTGGCGAAAGGCGTTCAATACCAGGTAAACCCTGCAGTACTGGAATTGCAGCGACCGTTCAGTCGTCCTTGGCCACGGTCACCAGGGCCGGGCGCAGCAATCGATCGTTCAACACATAGCCTTTCTGCAATACCGCCACCACGGTGCCAGGCGCCTTGCCGGGCGCCTCGACCATGCTCACCGCGTGATGACGTTCCGGATCGAGCGGCTGATCGAGCGGATCGACCTGCACCAGGCCGTTGTTACTGGCGATGCGTAACAGCTCTTTCAGCGTGAGGTTCAAGCCTTCGCGGATCGTGGCGATATCGCCGCCCTCGGTCGCCAGGCCACGCTCCAGGCCGTCGTAGACCGGCAACAGATCGTTGAGCAGCTTTTCATTGGCGAAGCGGCGCGCCTGTTCCAGATCGCGATGCAGGCGGCGACGCTGGTTCTCCAGCTCGGCCTTTTCGCGCAGCACGGTTTCACGCAGTTCCCGGTTGCTCGCTTCCAACTCGGCCAACTTGGCCTTGAGCGCCTCGAGTTCGTCGTTTTGCGCGCCCTGCTCCGGTTTTTGTGCGGTCGTTTCGTTCGGCGACTGCGGCTCGCTGTTATGCATGAATGACTCCAAACATCGTCCAGGGCCGGCATGGTTAGCCGACCATCGAAAAATTTTCGCGGGTGAACCCGCCTCCCAACCGGCCGTTATAGGGTCGTGGCGGCCCGATTCAAGGCATCGCTGAGCAATCGGGCCGTGGCTTGCACCACCGGAATGACGCGATCGTAGGCCATGCGTGTAGGTCCGATCACACCGACCGCACCTAACAGCCGGCCCTGCGCCCCGTAGCTGGCGGTAACCACGCTGCAGCCATCCAGCGCAGCAAAGCCCGATTCCTCGCCGATAAACAAGCGCACACCGGGCGCTTTGGCGCAGGTTTCCATCAATTGCAGCAGTTCGTTCTTCTTCTGGAAGGCGTCGAACAGCTCGCGCAGGCGCTCCAGGTTACCCAGTTCGGAATAGGCCATCAGGTTGGTCTGGCCGCTCACCAGTACGTCCTCGTCCTGTGGCGCAAACGAAGCCGCCGCCAACTCTACTGCCCTGGCGAGCAGCTGATGCAGCTCGCTGCTGGCCTCGCGCAATTCGCGCAGCAGATGCGCGCGGATGTCGTCCACGCGCAACCCGACGAAGTGTTCGTTGATGTAGTTGGCCGCCTGCTCCAGGTCACGTGCCTCCAGCGGCTTGGCCAGTTGGATCACACGGTTCTGCACCTGGTTGTCGGAGAACACCAGGATCACCAGCACGCGCGCGTCCGGCAGCGGTACGAAGTCGATATGGCGCAGCGGGAAATCGGTCTGGCGCGGCACCGTTACCACGCCGGCGAAATGCGTCATCGCCGACAGCAGCACCGAAGCATTGCCGACCAGGTCGCGCACCGTGGCTGGCCCGGGCGGCAGTTCGCGCTGCAGCCGCACCATTTCGTCACGCGGCAGCGGCTGCAGTTCGATCAGGCTGTCGACGAACAGGCGCAGGCCACGCGGCGTCGGGATGCGCCCGGCGGAGGTATGCGGCGAAGCAATCAGCCCGGCTTCTTCGAGGTCCGCCATGATGTTGCGGATGGTGGCCGGGCTCACGTCCAGCCCGGACGAACGCGAAAGCGTGCGCGAGCCGACCGGTTCGCCGTCGACTAGATACTGCGCAATCAGCAGGCGCAGCAGGCGCCGCGCGCGGGCATCAAGTTCGTGGCCAGGGTGACGTGACATGCGCTGTGGCAATCCGTGAGACGGTTAAGAAATAAGGTTTGATGAGTAAGAATGCAAGAAAGGCCAAGCGGGGAACGGGGACTGGGGAACGGGGAACATCAAGATTCCCATCAATCTGACGTTCCTCGTTCCCTGTTCCCCGTTCCCACTTACAATTAATTCGACCACTGCCGCCCACACCTCATGCTCACCTCCCTTTACGTCCGCCATCTTGCCGTCGTCGAAGAAGCCGACCTTGCCTTTGGCCCCGGCCTGACCGTGGTCAGTGGGGAAACCGGCGCAGGCAAGTCTCTGTTGGTAGACGCCCTGATGCTGCTGGCCGGCTCGCGTGCTGACAGTAGCATCGTGCGCGCCGGCAGTGATCGCGCGGAGCTGGCGGCAGAATTCGACCTCGTCGGCCTGCCCGAGGCGCGCGACTGGCTGCAGCTCGAAGAGTTGGATGAAGACGGCGCTTGCCAGCTACGTCGTGTGATCCGCGCCGAAGGTAGCTCGCGCGCGTGGATCAACGGCCGTCCCGCTACCATCGGCCAGATGGGCGAGCTGGCCGCCTTGCTGGTGGAAATCCACGGTCAGCACGAGCATCAGGCGCTGCTGGAACGCGCGCATCAAATGAACCTGCTGGACGCCTACGCCGAAAACGAAACACGCGTGGCGCAGGTGCGCGAACTCGCCCAGCAATGGCGCGAACTTGGCGTACGCATCCGCAAGCTGAGCGGCGGCGAGGATCGCGAGCATCGTCTTGAGCTCCTGCGGCACGAACTTTCCGAACTGGAAAAGTGGGCGCTGCCCGCCGCCGAACTGGCAGAACTGGAAAGCAGCCACAAACGCCTCGCCAACGCCAGCAAGCTCACTGAAGGCATCACCGGCGTGGTCGATCTGCTCGATGGCGATAGCGAGTTCGCGCTGCGTTCGTCGCTGGGTCGCGCGCATGCGGAATTGAACCGCCTTGCCGCGCTGGACGATCGTCTGGCGCCCCTGCTCGAACTGCTCGACAACGCGCAGATTCAGCTCACTGAAGCCGCCGATGGTCTTGCGCACTACGCGCAGGATGTCGATCTCGACCCCGACCGTTATGCGGAAGTCGATGCGCACCTCACACGCCTGCACGAACTGTCGCGCAAGCATCGCCTGCATGTTGCCGAACTGGACGACAAGCGCATCGCCTTGCAGAACGAACTGACCGAACTGGAAAACGCCGGCGATGCACTCCAGCGCCTCGATACGCAGCGCGCACAATTGCAGCGCGATTACGACAAGGCCGCTGAAGCGCTCAGCAAGTCACGGCAAGCCGCCGCCAAGCGCCTCGGCAAGGAAGTGAGCGCGCTGATGGGCGAGCTGGGCATGGCCGGCGGCGTGCTGCAGGTGACGCTGGAAGCTTCTGAAAACAGCGATCCCGATCCGCAAGGCCGCGAACGCTGCGAACTGCTGGTCAGCGCCAACCCCGGCCAACCACCACGCCCTTTGCGCAAGGTCGCCTCCGGTGGCGAATTGGCGCGCATCAGCTTAGCGATCGAAGTGGCCACGCTGGGCAAAGACACCATCGGCTGCATGGTGTTCGACGAAGTCGACACTGGCATCGGCGGCGCGGTAGCCGAAGTGGTCGGCCAGAAATTGCGTGCGCTGGGTTCGCGCTGCCAAGTGCTGTGCGTAACCCATCTGCCGCAGGTGGCTGCACAAGGCCATGCGCATCTGCGCGTAAGCAAGCACAGCGAGCGAGGCTCCACACAAACGCGCATCGAAGTGTTGAACATCGAAGGCCGCCGCGATGAACTGGCGCGCATGCTGGGCGGCGTGGAAATCACACGCGAAACGCGGGCGCACGCGAAGAAGATGCTGGAGCAAGCTCAGACTGCGTGACTCACCTTGATGTTGCTGAGTGAGCCCCTCTCCCTTCGGGAGAGGGTGCCGAGAGGCGGGTGAGGGTTCGGGCGGAGCGCGATGCTGGTTCTCGCGCAAGTCTTTGCCATCGTGCGCTGATCGTACCCTCACCCCAACCCCTCTCCCGAAGGGAAAGCGGCAAACATATCCGCACTTAGGTACGAATCGGCAACAACCCTCGCTCGCTCGCAATGCGATAAAGATCCAGTTCCGACCCCGCCCCCAGCTTCCCCATCAAGCTCGCGCGATGGATGTATACCGTCTTCTGCCCGATCCCCAACTCCGCCGCCACCTGTTTTGGCGCACGTCCCGCCGCCAGCAACAGAAACACCTCGTGCTCGCGCGCGGTAAGCCGATCGATGGGATCGAGCGTATCGTTCGGCCGCTCCGCACGCCGCTGCCGAAGGTCGGAACTCAGGAATTGCTCGCCACGCATCACCGCACGCAACCCTGCCACCAGCTCTTCCGGCGCGGCGCCCTTGGTGACGTAACCGCTCGCACCGCGGCGCAGCGCTTCCGATACATAGGGTTCGCCATCGTGCATGCTCAGCACCACGATGCGCGTGCCGGTGGTTACGCTGCGCAAGTGTTCGATCAAAGGCAAACCGCTGCCGTCGGGCAGTGACAGGTCGAGTGCCACCAAATCCGGGCGGTATTGGCTGATGGCTTCCACCGCGTCATCGGCGTTGCGGCATTCGGCCACGACCTCAAGGTCCGGCTCCATTTCGATAAGCCGTTTGAACCCCTCGCGAACGATGGCGTGATCGTCGACCAGAACAATGCTGTGCATGGCGGCACTGTAGCAAATCTTCCGCGCCGCTCCGACGCAGGCTGGGATTGGCATCCCAGCCCACGAGCATCACGAAGCGCCCACTGCCCGCTAACATCCCCGCATGCGTCTAAAACTCACCTTCCTCAAGTCCGGCCCTGTTGCCGGCCTCGGCTACGGTCTGCTCTGGGCCCTGCTCTGGCCCACCACGCAGCCGGACTGGACCTTGCAGTTCGGCCTGCGCTTTGGCGTGCTGCTGCTGTCGCCGCTGCGTTATTGGCCATGGCTGATCGGCGCCGAACTGCTTGCCGCCGGGCTGATCGAGTACCTGTACGACTACACGCTGGACTGGCACACCTTCGTTTTCGGAGACCTGCCGCAGCCGGTGATGGTCGCGTTGTGCCTGGGGCTGCTGCGCCGTGCGAACCTGCGAGCCAGCCTGCGCGATCCGGAAGAAGTCTCCCGATTGCTGCTTGCCGCCGGCTTCACCGGTGCTGTCGCTACCGCCATGGAAGCGGTGACGATGGCGCTGGACCACGAGCTGCCGTCGACGGGTTTGCTGCTGGGGCTGGGCGACGAAATGCTCGGCAACTACGTCGGCCTGCTGCTGTTGGTGCCGCCGCTGATCATGTTGTGGCGTTCGCGCCCTTCGAAGCAGGAGCTATCCGAGCTGTTGATGGATGGCTTGCTGGTGATGTTGCCGGCGCTGGTGATTCTGCTGATTCTTAGCGAGCAGGCCGCACCGCAGCGTGAGTTCGCGCGCATCCTGTCGTTGGCGCCGGTACTGTTCTTCGCGTTCCGGCACGGCTGGCGCGGGGCGAGCCTTTCCATGCTGGTGTCGAGCCTCGGCATGGCCCTGGTCGATCGTGTCTTTACCCACGTCGTACCGACAGCCTCGTCGCATATGTTCCTCGCCGTGGCCGGTACCGGCGCGCTGATGCTGGGTTCGGCCACCGATGCGCTCCGCCGCAGCAGCGCGCGCATGGCAGAACAAAACGTGTACCTCGCCGCCGTGAACCGGCGCCTGGATCACCTCGCCCGCCAGTTGCGCGATGCCGCGCGCGGCAACATGCAGGCGGAAGAAAACCAGCGACGCCACATGGCGGCCGAGCTGCATGACGAATTGGGCCAGAACCTCACCGCCATCCAGACGCATGTGAAGCTGGCGCAGAACCGCTTGCAGCAGGCCGGTCTAGAGGACATCGGCACGGCTATCAACGGCATCCTCGCGCTCATGCGGCGCGCGCTACATCGCGTGATGGACGACCTGCGCCCGGCGGTCCTGGATGAGTTCGGCCTGATGCGCGCGCTGGACGAAGGCCCCATCCGCGACCTGCTGGTCACCGCCGGCATGGGCTATTACACCGAGCTGCACGGCGACCCGCGCATGCTGGAGGAGGACATCCGCACCGCAATCTACCGGCTGGCCCAGGAAAGCGCCACCAACGCTGTAAAGCACGCGCAAGCCACCGAATTCCGGCTGCGCCTTCGCATCGGCGAGCGCACCGGCTTGGCGCTGGCCCTGCTGGATATCCGCGACAACGGCGTGGGCCTGCCCGAGCGCGTGCCACGCGGCGGCCGCGGCCTGCAAGGCATGCGCGATCGCGTCACGTCACTGGGCGGCCTGTTCCGCCTGCGCCCCGACAGCCAGGGCGTACACCTGCGGATTTTGCTGCGAAGCACAATATCCGGGCGCGAATCTAGTGACTTGTGACACTGTAACTAGGAAATTTTCCAATACCAGCTTCGTAAAAGGTTCGTTAGCATCGGTCTATCGATGTGGGGGAGCCGCCGTCGCGAGACGGTGAGCACGAGTCAACCGTGGGGACGGTGGGCTCGAAGAATGGCAGGACGCCATTCCGCCGGAGTCTGGACATTTGCACGTATCGCGAGCAACTCGGATACACAGCACGTCAAGAGACAACGGTAAGCCGCAGGGTGGACAGGAGTCCTCCCGCGGCTTTTTTTATGCCTGCGATTTGGCCCTCGCCCAACTACCCTGAGCCCAGGCACTCAACCTTCCGTACAGGCACACCTCGCCTCAGCGTCATTCCGGCGAAGGCCGGAATCCAGTCTGAGTATGCGTCCGAAGGACACAAAAGCCGGGTGTGAGTGCTTCGCGCTACGTCCGGCCTTCGCCGGAATGACGCTGAGGCACTAAAGGCTCTCTCTAGCGAGTAGGGACAGTGAGCCCAAGCAGCCCAAGCCCGCGCCACCCCTACCTCTTCCGATTCCCCAGCGGCTTCACATACAGCACCAAACTATGGTCCTGAATCTCATAGCCGTGCTTGGCCGCTATCTCCCGCTGCAGGCGCTCAATCTCTTCGCTAACGAACTCGATCACCTTTCCGCTGTCCACATCGATCATGTGGTCGTGGTGCTGACCACGATCCAGTTCGTACACCGCCTGCCCACCCTCGAAGTTGTGTTTGCTGAGGATGCCGGCGGCCTCGAACTGGGTAAGCACCCGGTACACCGTAGCCAGGCCGATATCTTCCTGATGGGCAAGCAGCTTCTTGTAGACGTCCTCGGCCGTGAGATGCCGGACACCGTCTTCCTCGAAGATCTGGAGAATGCGCATCCGAGGGTGAGTGACCTTCAACCCGGCTTTACGGAGTTCTTGAGTTTCCTGCTCCATCGCAAGCTCCCGATACACGGTGGAATCAAGCCTTTAGTGTATCATCCGTTACCTTCACGATCCGGATTCAATACGAATGCAAAAGCTGATCCGCACACTGGGCTACGCCACGCTGGCACTCTCTTTGGCCAGCTGCCGTCTCGTGTATACCCCCGACGTGGCCCAGGGCAATCTGTTCGACAAGACCATCGATAAAAATCTTGCCGAGCAGCTCAAGCCGGGTCTGACCAAGCGCCAGGTGCTGGTGCTGCTGGGTACGCCTTCGGTGTCCACGCCGTTCAACCAGAACCGCTGGGACTACGTCTCTACGTATTCGCATCGTGGCGAGAAGATGAAGGTCAATTCCATGAGCCTTTACTTCAACAACGACGTGCTTGTGCGCACCGAAGGCAACCTGTACTTCCAGGATGCGCAGAAGCTGGTGCAGCAAAGCAACAAGTACAAGATCAACTACAACGTCAACGACACCTCCGGCGACAAGAGCCCCAATGCGGGCGGCGACAATGGCGGCGGTGGTGGTGGTGACAACGGTGGCGATAACGGCGGCGGCGGCCAGAACTGATCGCCCTGCCCGCTTCACCTGGCGCGACGGCGCCGCGCATCTTTCGGATCGAGCGTGAGCGGCCGGTAGATTTCCACCCGGTCGCCGTCTCGTAGCAGCTCGTCGGCGGCCACGCGACGGGAAAAGATTCCCAGGCGCGATTGATCGAAGGGCACCTCGGGCAGCTCCTCCAAAATGCCCGATTGCTCCACCGCCTGGATCACTGAGCTTCCCGCAGACAGGTCCACCCGGCGCAGCACCTGGCGTTCCGGCATGGCGCACACCACCTCCACGGTAATGCGCTCAGCCATACACCTTTTCCGCCTCGCGGCAGAAATCGTCCACCATGCGATTGGCCAGTCCCTGGAACCCCAGCTTCAACGCCGCGCCGCCCAGGCGGCCGGCATAGTCGAAATCCAGCTCCAGCGAGACCTTGCAGCCGTCCGTGCCGAGCGGGATGAAATCCCAGAAACCTTCCAGGCTGCGAAAGGGCCCGTTCACCAGGCTCACCTGCAGACGGTGCGAATGATCGATGGTGTTACGGGTGGTGAAACTGTGATGGAAGCCGGCGAACTTGAGATCCAGCCGCGCCACCAGCATGTTGTCACCCCGCTCGATCACCTCGGCGTTGGCACACCAGGCGAAGCGCTTTGGGTATGCTTCGACCTCATTGACCAGGTCGAACATCTGCGCCGGCGAATATTTCACCAAGGCACTGCGGCGGATTTGGATCACGGTACCCTCTTTACAGGAATCAAGGTCGAGCCCGCATACAGGCAAGCTGTATGGGGCGACGAGACCGAAGTTTAACGGACATGGCAAAAGCGAAGGACAAAGACAAAAAAGAATCCGGCGGCACGATCGCGCTCAATAAGCGCGCCCGGCACGAATACCACATCGACCAGCGCTTCGAAGCGGGCATCGCCCTGCAAGGCTGGGAGTTGAAGGCTCTGCGTGCCGGCCGGATCAATTTCGGCGACGGCTATGCCGTGGTGCTGAAGAACGAGATATTTCTCGTCGGCACCTCCATTCCACCGCTGATCAGCGCCTCCACCCACGTGGTGCCGGTCGACCGCCGTACGCGCAAGCTATTGCTGCATCGCCAAGAGATCGACCAGTTGATCGGCGCCGTGGAACGCAAGGGCTACACCCTGGTGCCCATCGCCATCTACTGGAAGGGCAACAAGGTGAAAGTGGAAATCGGCCTGGCGCGCGGCAAACAGGAACACGACAAACGCAACACCGAGAAAGAACGCGACTGGCAGCGCGACAAGCAACGTGTCATGCGCTCGCACAATCGCGCTGCGTAAGCAGCACTCGGCCGTGCGTAATTGATATCGCGCACGGCCGTCACCATATATACTTTCGTCGCTAAAGCGATCTTTTCCCCGGGGGTGTTCTGGCTTCGACGGGGGTAGTGAGATAGCTTGGTGCATGCCGAGGGGGCAGCTTTCCTCGTAAATCCAGCCGCAAACTTATAGTTGCCAACGACGACAACTACGCTCTGGCCGCTTAAGGCCTAGCCCCGAACCCACGTGTGCCTGTGCTAGTGGATGTAGGGTCATTATCACGGGATCGCCCAAAGCTGCCGCCTGCCGGTCAGGGTTAAATCAAGCGGGCTGGTCCTTCGATGCGCCTCGCACTCTGTGCTGTCGCGGGACGAGATCTAACAGTGAGCTAAGCATGTAGTACCGGGCGTCAAGCGCCTTCGGACGCGGGTTCGACTCCCGCCACCTCCACCATACAATTCGGCCTCTTTGATTTTAAAGAGAAAAATTTGGTGCCTCGCATGGCCTTTTAGGTATCACGCGAGGTATCAAATTGCCGAAACCTCTCCTGCTCAAGCGACCAAGCGGACTCCATGTCCGCTTTTTCGTGCCCACCGATTTACAGGCACAAGTCGGCTCTCGCTACCTCACCCGAAGCCTGCAAGGGGCTCGGGCCGACGGTGCTCGATTGATGGCTTCAGCCTTGGGCTATGCTCTTGGAAACGTGTTTGAACGACTCAGGAGAGAGGACGTGCCAAACGCTCGGGCTTTGGTAGACCAAGCCTTACAGGGTATCCAAAGTGGTCGTGATTACACCGTTGAACTACCCAACGGCACCAAGCTTTTGCCTCAAAGCATTGAGGCTGACCATCGCCATGCTCAAGACGTCATTCTCGCTCTGACCAGGGCGGGAGCCCTCTCCCCTCCTCCAACCACCATTTCAATTCCAGCCACTCCGAAAGTGGGGTTGCTGTCTGAGCGTATTGAAAAATTTCTCTCGCAAATGAAAGTGCAAGAGAGAAGTGAAACCAATCACTTCGATACAGCTTTTACCTTGAAGGTTTTTCTCGGCTTGGTGGGCGACAAAGACTTGAGCGAAGTCAGCCCCGACGACTTGGACGTCTTCATGGATGGGTTAGCCCACTGGCCTGCCAATGCAGGTAAGAAACCCGCCTATCGGGGCCTTTCCCCTAAACAGGTCTTGAAGAAAGCCAAACAACGACAAGACAAAGGACTGGCACCAAGAACAAAGGAAAAACACCTCGACCGTTTGAGGCTGTTTTTCAACAACTGTGTCGAGCGACGGCTTATCGCATACAACCCCTGCAAAGGTCTTCGCATCACCAACAAAATGCAAGACGAGCAAGAAGGTCGCCTTCCCTTTGACGAACATGATCTTCGAATCATTTTTAGCACGAAGAATTTTTCCCACTCGCACGACAAGCCATCCAAATATTGGGCGCCGATTCTTGGGCTTTACACAGGTGCGAGAGTCAACGAAATTGGGCAACTGCGAGTAGACGACCTAGAGCAAGTCGATGGCGTGTGGGGCATCCACATCCGCCATCAGGTCAAGAACAAAAGTTCCAAACGCTTTCTGCCCTTGCATCCTGAGTTGTTGAAGCTTGGCTTTGTTGAGTACGTCGATGAAGTCAGGGGTTATGGTTTCGAGCATGTATTCCCTGGTCTTCCCTGGGGCGTGCATGGCCCAGGTGATCCCATTGCTGACTGGTTCAACCGTCTTCATCTGCGAAGCGTCTGCAAAATCACAGATGCCACCAAAACCTTCCACAGCTTTCGGCACACCTTTGCATCAACGGCAGAAAGGTCGGGCCTCTCTGATTCAAGGATAGCTCGCTTGACTGGACACAGCACAGGAAGCTCAGTCCTTCGACGCCACTACATCCAGCCTTCGACCTTGCAAGAACGATGGGAAGATATGGGGAAAATTCGCTTTCCAGACCTCAACATCGAACAGCCAATGAGGGGATGCTTTGACTACTACTTCAAACGGGTGAAGGCATTGGACGAAAGAAAAGCAAGAAACAAACCCAAGGGGAAAAAGTGAGCAAGCATCGATGGAAAATACTGGACTACATCGCACCATCTATTGCTCTTATTGCCTCAGTCGTTGCCGTCATTGGAAGCCCCAAATGGGATGACAAAGCATCGGGCTTGCACAAACTAACCGCTCTTGGTTGGGCAACCCTTGCTGTTGGCGTACTCGCATTTATCGCCACTTGCATTGTCACGGCAAGAAACAACCGTGAAAGGCTTCAAGAAAAAAAGACCAGAGAAAGGATTGCATCCAAGGGTAAAGCGCACATCCTTTCCGCCCTTCACCACATTGCAGTTCCATTGATGAGTGACTACATTTTTGGGCGGGATGGTCTAAAGCCAAAATCAGCAAAAGACATGCTGACAGCAGAACGGCATCTCAAACTAGGAAGTCTTGACCTTAACTCCGTATCCCCTTATGCGGCGGGTGATTTCAAAGAAATTCGCTGGTACAGAATCCTTGAAGATTCAGCCCGCGATGGGTCGACTGAGATGATCACAGCGCTCCAGATTTTCGTGACTTATCTTCCTGCCGACGTCATCGATACAGCGACCAAAATACTAGAATGCGAATTCGTGAAGATGCACCTCTTCCATCTCCACGACTTGGTTAATGCCAATACGCACATTGACCCGAACAGAGTCGTTCCGATGTTCATGCTCTTCTCCAAAGAGAAAAGCATGGATGAAAGAGGCTACTGGGAATTTTGGAATCTCTGCATCAAGCTTGAAGACCTATGCAAAGCGTCTTCATAACTCACAATCAATGACCACACAAATTTCACCAGCCCGGATTCCAGACCCAGCCGTCAGAAAAATATTCGCACAATGATTGATACATCCCTCTCTGCCAGTGGTTAGAGAATGGTGCGCTATCAATACCTGGCTGAAGGATGACCTCTCTTATATCTGCGTGAGACAAACCTTTCCTAATCATAGCCCTGGCTTGAGCCATTACAGTCACCGCAGACCGTCCTGCCTTAAGCCCATACTTGTGAGCAAGATCGAAAGCTTTGAAATGGTGTTCAGCACGCGCCACATCTACTGCACTCCACCATTCGGGTGTTCTAACGAAATATGCAAGAAGTCCTGGCTCGCCAGAAGGATCGGCCTCATAAGAAGAAAAAATCCACTGCTCATTGAAGAACAGATCTTTGTCAGCATAAGGCTGTAACAACACCTCTTCTGCAACACTTGCCCCTACCTGCCCCTTCTCTCCCATGTTGCAGTCTCTACAGGAAGGCACCAGGTTAAAGGGAAGAACGCTAAAAGAAGGATGCTTCCCCTTGGTAAGGAAGTGATCCAATGTTTTGGGTGTTCCGATGCCACCGCAAAATGGACATTGCTCTCGCGCAGCATTGAGCAAATCCGAATACACCCTCCGACCGGGCTTCCCCTTTGGGACCAAATATTGCTCATAGAGCTTTATGAGATCCGACCTACGCAGATCACCAACAATGGCGGCCTCTTCATCCGCGTCGTCATCCACGGCAGTTATTGTGGATAACTCTCCTCGCAATGCTGCCTGAAGATAGGTTGGCTCCACAGTAAGAAGATCTCCCTTACTTTTTATAAGAGCCTTGCGCAATTCGACATTGCCCGTAATACCTGCCAAACATGCATCAATGGATTCGACGAATGTTCGAACAGGATTTTCCAATCTCATCATGACGACGCCTCCTCGGATGTCGTCATTAGCAACTTGAGAACGGCTCGTCCCTCTAGCCCCAGCTGCCCATCATAACTAGCAATGATTTGGTTGTAGGTCATGCCCTGCGCAACTGACAGCGCGAGCATCTTGTGAAAGCCAGACCGTGACACTTCAAGCCGGAACACTTCACTTGTTAACGTACCGACGTTCTCAGCAAACGTTTCAATGTTTGGTCGCTCAACGCCAACACTTTCTCCAACCCGATACATCTTCCATACACAAGACTTCGGAATCTCTTGAAGTACAACTGGAGAATGGGTCGCAATAATAGCGATGCCATTCCGATCATAGAGAAGGTCGGACAAGGCACGCAAAAAAGCGGACAGCAAAGGCGGATGAAGATGGCTTTCTGGCTCATCAAGAAGCACCAATGTCTTCTCTTCAACAATGGATACCAAGCGAGTCATGATTAGAAAGACAACGGCGTGACCCGAACTCATTTTATCCAGGAAAGGACGACAAGAATTGAGATAATTTCCGTGAAAAATTGCAGAATCCACCTGCACACTGCCTATAGATTTTCGCGAAAGGAGCTCACTCTTATAAATATCATGCAGCCTTTCTAACTGCATTGACGAAAAATTCTCGTCAGAACTAAGCTCATTCATTACCCGATTCCATCGTTCAGTACGATCATCCCTAGAAAAGCATGCAATCAACGATGTTACGCAATCGGCCTGCAATTCTTTCAATGATCGAAGTCTCTCGGAGTCTTTTTGATCCTTCAATCCAAGATAGAAGTAACACGTCCCTTTTGCAGGATCTGGCTGATTACTCGGCGGGGTAAAGGGATCGAAGGCGCTGAAGGAAACTGATACAAGGCTACTAAAGTAGTCACTCGAAATCGGAGAACTTCCACCAAAAAAAGAACGAGTGGTGAATGCTGAAGCCCCATCTGGCCGTGTAATTGCATCGACCATTCCATTTAGAAGAGTTGTCTTACCCGCGCCGTTTCTTCCAATCACAGCGTGTATGTTAGTGCTCGGCGTCGATTCGGCCGTAACTTTAAACGCCATTTTTATAGCGCCAAGATGCTCCGTTTCAGACCTTTCGAAATTAAAGTTAAAGTCTGTTAGCGCAACCTGTCCGTTTAAAACCCGACGAAACTGGCCTTTTATAGTGGCAAGGGTTACGTCCCTGAGCAGAGATGTGCCCAAAGAACGCTCATTTTCAATTGATTCAATGATTTCAGGATGAGCAACGATGTCTCTCAGACTACTTAGAATGCCGTCCCGCATCGCAGGAGATAGAACAGCTAATGTTTTGTAAAACTCTATTCGCTGGCCAAGTGAAAAATAGCTAGAATCCAGATATTGAAAATGTCTGTCCAATCTTGAATCGGTAGATGTTTGTTCTACTTGTCCTCGAAATCCTATCTTTACGTCACCAAGCTCATGAAGTTGGCCGCCTTCGTCAAAACAATAGAGTTGAAAAAGTGTCCGAAAAGAGTAGTCATTCCAATTGTCAGTTCGGAGGTATGCACAAGAGACACCCGAAGATGGCAACTTTGTCTCTCGAGATATGACATAAAAATCCATCTATTCTTCCCCTGTGTGGTTGGCGCCACTCAATCCTGGTCATACAATTGAAGTCTACCAACACACCAAGGACCATGCATGGCAGTCGATCTGAAATCCCTCTCCCCCAAGGAACTTCAAGCACTCATCGCAAATGCCGAGTCTCAAATGCAGGCAGCACAGGCGAGTCAGATTCAAACGGTCAGGGAAAAGATCGATGCCATCCTTCAAAGCAGTGGGTTGACACTGGATGAGGTCTACCCGGGACATGGGACAGGCAAGAGGGGCCCGAAAGGACCACGCGGCGGCAAGGGTTCCGTGGCACCAAAGTATCGCAACCCCGAGAACCCTTCTGAGACCTGGACCGGCCGGGGTCGCTCCCCTTTGTGGTTTACAGCAGCACTCAAGAAGCGGGGCGTGACCGCAGAAAGCCTGCTGATTGGTGGCGCTTCAAAGGCTACCAAGAAGGTGGCTAAGAAGGCGGCCAAAAAAAACCGCTAAGAAGGCGACGCGGAAAAAAGTCCGCCGTTAAAACATACGTCAAGACACAAGAAAGCCCCAAGTTTCGCCTTGGGGCTTTTTCTTTGGCACAGATTGAGAATGTCGCCCTGCCTGCATCCATCTAGTGATAGCAGAACCGACATTTATTGGCCTTCTGATGGTTTACCCGTGACCGCAATCAAAGCAGCTCGCGTGTAATGCTCAAGCTCAGCATCATTTGTCAGGCGCTCAAGCAGGAGCTTCATATCGAACTGATCGCTGGAAGACTTGAACGGCCCGCTCTGGCTTTCCATCACCAAGACAGCGATGGCGAGAGCTTTCTTCACCAAGTGAAGGTCACGCAGTTCGATGGTTGCCATGCTGGTCACCTCGATGAGTCAGAGGAAGGCAGGACCATGATAGTCCTTCCCTCCCCTCTAAATACGCATCCCCAGCGATGCCGATTTATCACCCAATGGAAGTTGTTCACGCAGTGCATCACGTTCTCGCTCGGCATCTATCACTTGAATGGCTTCTCTCAGATGATCTTCGAGAGAACGGGCGCTTAAGAACAAAGGATGACCGTGCTTCTTTTTGACCTCGGCAAGCCATCTCTCATCCCAAGGCTCCAACCTCCGCCAAGCCAAATCTCCTGAGACTTCCGCCTTATAGGGTAGCTCACTGGCCTGGGCGCCCCTCTCAACCCAATCCCGAATGGTTTGACGCTCCACCTCGGTACCATTCCGATACCGGGACGTCAGATGGTCGTACTGCAAAGCGTTGTCGTACCACCAAAGTGTATAGACCGAGAAATGAGCCCAAATACTGTTCTCAGCTTCGCAGGGATGTTTGACCCCTCGAATATCCAGTATCCAACGGTAACCCCACAGGCGGTGTTGCTCGTCAGGTTCTAACAAAGCCAAGTCGAACGCTTCGAGAAGCGTGCGAGTTCTATTCTCGTCAGGAAAGTACTGTTTAGCGCGGTGGTTGGATAATTTCGGCATGGAGAAGCTCCAAATGAAATCATCCAACCAACATTTCGCCTGTTGTCAAGGCCATTGCCCATGCACCGGCCTTAAACCGAACATCACAAGCGTGCCCGTCCTTCCATCGTCAATGACGCACTCGGTGGCAATTGCCTGTCGAGCCATGAACGCTCTTGCGAGGTAACGTAATCGCCAATTTCCTCGCGCAATAACTCAGGCATGTCTTCATAGTCGAAGACACCTTCTGGAAAGTAGCGGAAAGATATTTCCTCTACCAACGATTCGTGATGCCTTATATCCTTCGTGAGCACCTCATCTTGGCGCGCATCTTCCATGGCTACCCAAAGATCCTCTTCCAGTGCCTCACCCTCAATGAAGCCTCGGACGGACTTCTGCTCTTCGGAAGATGTTGAAAAAGCCCATTGCTTCAAGACACCAAGTATGACTTGGAACTCAGCACAACTGGCCACAAGCTCAGACCATTCGTCCCAAAGATCTTCGAGACTGCCCGCTGCGAGACAATCGTCCTCGCTTTCGTCTTCATCCTCATCTCGCTCAATGACATACTTGGCGTCCCCTCCGTTGGGCTGATAACGAAGCATCCATCCCTTTGACGCATAATATTTTCTATATTTGTTGAATTCTTTTCTAGACATTTAATTTCTCCAATAATAATAAAAAGGACGGCATTTCTACTTGATTCAAAGACACCGTCAAGGTTTGTAATCAATACAATTTCGATATTTCCACCACATCTGTAGAAATAGACGTTAAAACAGTCATTCCTCGTCGGTCTTGACCTGTTGACCAACATGAGATTCTTTCCAAGGCCCCTCCTCGCACAAGCGCTCAGGATCTTTAGAAGGGCGGCCTCGTTTCCTGGGCAGTGGAATCCCTTCTGCGATGCGCCTCTGAATACTTTCCTCAGTCACTTTCAAAGTGTTTAGATAGACGTCAAATCGTCCTGGCACATACACAGGCAAGTTGAGTTCAGGAAACGGTAGTTTTTCTAAGGCTTCTCGACATTCCAGCGCATCAGCACGCTGACGATAAAATCGCTCATCGACGCCTCTGCCATCACTATGGCCATTGATGCTCACGACCACTCCCCTCGGCACGTTCCTTCTATCTGCCATGGTGGTTAGCGTATGTCTAAAACAATGGAGGGTGATGCGCTTGTTGTCGATGCCACAGGTCTCCCTCAGATGGTCCCCATTGAACCAGCCACTCAACTGCTTTTTTCGCTTGTAGCCTGACCAGTTCTGACATGGAAACAGATAGGGAGACCCGTATTTCCGAATGTCTTCCACGTATTTCTCAAGGCCAGCCTCAATGAGCTTGGAGTGGACAGGTAGCAGACGTCTTGAATGGATGCTCTTGATGCTTTGACCTTTTTCATCGGGCGAGATGTCGATGCACAGGAGTTCAATGGGATTGTCGTTCTCATCAAGCATCTCGACTCGTTCGATGTTGTCGGTGTAAAGCTGAGCAACCTCTTGGCACCTCATGCCCGTGTACATCGCGATGAGAGGCCCCCAGTACATGAGGGGGTCTTTGATGGTTGCCAAGATGGATGCGTCAAACACAGTCTCGATGTTCTTCTTGGAAAAATCCTTTTTCTTGCGGGGGATCTTCTCTTCATAACGGCTCATATCCAAGAGCCTCATGGGACCGCTTCGGGTGTGCTTGCAATCGAGTGCATCATTGAACAGCACGTCCAGATACAAGATGTGCTTGCGTTGGGTGGCCAACCCCAAGGTCTCAAGCTTGTTCCTCTCGGCATACCGGACGATTCCCCTGGCATTCATTTCCGAGTAGCAAGGCTTATCCACCCCACCCTTCGGCCAACGTTCCAGAGCATTGGCAAACTTGGAGATATCGGCGGTGGAGACAGCATCGACGCGTTTGTCCCCGATGATGCGAAGGAAGAGCGTGAAGGCACGATACGCATCAAAGGCAGATTCCCGCTGACCTGGGGTTTTCGCGCTCCGAAGCTTGTTGTCCACATAGGCCTTTGCCAGCACACTGAAATACTCTGAGGACTTCGGGATGTTCTCTGCCTTCTCCTCGCTCGAGCACTTCTCAGGGGTTGGCTCAACGACTGGCTTGATAGCGTTTGCAGTGGTTTCTTTCGGCTGAGCATCACCAGTCACTTCCCCACACGATGCCCACTGCCTCGAGACCAAGGGCTCAGCGGTGATGGTGAGGACACTTTCTGGCAACGGTTGCATGGACGCTGGAACGATGGGCAATGCAACGGGTGGGGGTGATGTCAGATGAGGCAGAGATTCGTGCCGAGAAAATGGAGGGTTGTAATTCTTGAACCATCCTTCCTTTTCCAGCATTGCCAGAATGGCATTTCGGTCATCAGTGGACCTTGCCACGATACGCGTCACTTCAAAATGATGAGATGCGATGTCTTCTATTACAGATTGTTGTTTCATAAACGCTCCTACTGCCACCTTCCCCGAAAATATTAGGTGGCGTTTAAATGGGGAGCGCTGTTGTAACTAAAAAAATTCCTCTGTCAACAGTGATCAACACCGATCATTATGTAAATGCGGAATAACTCACAAATGGCTTCACAGCGCCATTTGTGATTTTCAAAAAGTGCGATGGTGATCTCATTTTTCCTGTGGAGATCAGAAACCACCCGCATTGACAGGTGCTTAAAGATTGGCAAGATGAATTATCAACAAAATTTCGGATAGAAAATTATGTTTAGCCAGCCTTCGTTTTCAAAAATCAAAAATTTCAGCCAACAAACTGGAGAGAGAGAATAGAAAGTATATTGATTAAAATCTTATAAATTACATAACAACCTGTCTCAGGCCGCTTTTTTTATATTCCAGTATCAGACAATGGATTGATCTCGGGTCATGGATGACCTCTTGTCTTATGTGCCTGTAATAGTCAGATTCCCTCGCCCTCACTTTTATTTTGATCGATGATTCTTTCCGCCTCTTTTTCATAAAATTCTGCAATCCCTCGAAGCGTAATGGCGAAGCGGTGGAACCCTTCGTTTTCGACCTCTTCAGCCTTTTGGTTGAATTGCTGAGCAAGCTCCTTTTCAGGTTTGCCAGTTGGGTCAACCCAATGAGCACCACGGGAATTGATGACGGCACTCCAGTACCCCCTTCTCATCACCTCAGCATCATCTCTGTTCAAAGCGCTAGCGACTTCCCTCTTAATCCACAGACCAGACTCGTCTTCTGGAGAATGAATTAGGACAAAGCCTACTGCGTGCAACGCCGAACTGAGATGGCCTGATTCTTTGCAGCTATCAATAACCTGATGAAGCCACGCGTTGAAATTCGTGCCGTCCACACTTCCATCGTCTTTGGTTCCAGGCACAATCCGCCAATTTCGAAGAAGGCGCCACACGTTGGTTGCTTTTTCTCTCTCTTCTTCAGACGGTTGCTTACCATCCTGCTTGCTATCATCACGATGAAAAACCATCTGGATAGCCTTGCAGAACAAATCAGGGTCGCTCGCCAGCTTCCTCTCCAGAAGTTTAGGCGAGGCCCTCATATGGCTTTCAAGAAGTGGAAGGTACGCCCACTCGAGGGTAGCTAGCTTCTCTTCATCAAAATCAGGCAAATTCTGGAGTTTTCCAATCAACTCGACCACGTAGTATGCATTCGTCGCATCGACCGAATTTACACTTCTTCCTGCCTCCATTAAGGCTCGATAGATAAGGTCAGGATTGATGTGCTTCTGGCGGAAGTGCGCTATATAGATGAAGTTAACCGCTGCTGTGGCTCTTCCATTGTCCAAGAGATTACGTGTAGCTTCCTCGAACTCTTCGTTGACTTGATATGCGTCTACTCGAGCTGTGCGCCAATACAGCTCCTTTTGTTCTCCGAGCCATTTCTCAACATACGTCCAGGTCTCCTTCGTAAAAGGAAGCGATGTCAGAAAGGCAACCAGGCTCTCTTTGGACCAGTCTTTCTTGACGACACCCGCTGCCCAGTCCCATCCAAGCAACTGATGACGTCGAAAAACGTAGGCTGCTGAAAATTGAGATTTCTTCCTTTCTTCATCATTGAGAAGGCTTGGAAGAATACTAACGTCGACCTCCTTGCTTGATATTGTGGCGAAGGAATAGCCAAGTTGACGAGGCTCCTCAACGCTCTCGAGGAAGTTGATGATTCCATCTATACCATGAAGGGTAAATATGTCTTTGACGGCTTCGGTGCGCTTTTCCTCTAGCCTCTTTTCTTGCTCACTAAAGTCATCATTTCCTTCGTAAAGGTCGAAGTCCTTACCCGAAAATAACACTCGATATCGATACCTTGGATCAATCGGAGAAAACTTCTCAGAAACCCTATCAATTGCATCCAATACAGTGCCTCGAAGCGCCCAATCCGCATCCGAAAAACGCCGATGATGTCGGGTAAAGCTGGTAAGCGTATTCCACAACAGCAAACGGTCTTCTTGAGATATGTCCCGTATTTCTTCGGAGGAAAGCACTCCTAAAAGCCGTTCCAGGGATGGCTTTGGCAAGTTGTTCAATTGCTCGGCCAAGGCGTTGAGGTACTTAGGTTGGTACCCAGCCCAGTCGATGAGCATCTCAGCATAGTTGCTCACTTGCTCGAAATACTCTTCTCGACTGACTTCTCGCTCAAAATCGTCGGAGACCCTTTCTCGCCAAAGAGGCTTGCGCGTGGGGCTCGATGTTTGAATTTGATTTGGAAGAAGGTTGAAGGCAAGCCTGCTTGCCACGCCTGGATATTCATTGAACAACGTCTTCACTGCGACCTTTCGCTTTTCGACGGAAGCCATCGTCTGTGGTAACCAGGGGAGCAAAATGGTGATGAGAGAGTTGGCTGGGCGATTGGCCCACTTACCACCAGGGTCCATTTGGGCAAGCGCGCCAAGGACTACACATACACGAACCAAGTACTTTTCCTGCCAAGCCAGCATTTCGAGTGCGTAGAGCAACCCCGTCATGTAGTTCCGACCTGTGAAGCCATCGCCTTCCTGTTGAAACAGCTTTAAAAATGGAGACGATTCTTGCCGAAGACCAATATCAACCGCTTGGAGAAATAGCTCTGGATTCGCCTCAGCCAACATGGGAAGGAGGCTATTAAGACTTCCCCACAATACCCAGTCTGCCTTAAGGAGGGTTTCTCGCATTACGTTGACCACAACTGTTTCAGGCTTCCCTTTCGTGCAATTCTGAAGCGCTTCTGGAAACACACTCATCAATGCCAGGGTTTCGGCCATGCTTTCTCTGAGCCGGTGCGAATATGAAAGCTCCTTTCCGTCCACACCACCCGTCAAAAACCATCTTTGGTCTCTCTCAATCTCAAACGATGGATCACGCTCACCTAGAACAGTGATTACTGCTTGCTGGAAGGCCACCAGATGATCATCGTAGACGTGCTTAGCAGCTTCATCCCAAAATGTCTTTCTGTCTTTGACCCACCACTGACCGTCACGCAAAGTGATGGGACTATCTTCACCCTGATACAACTCCCTCACCTTGCTGATGAAAGAGTCATAGCTCTCTTTCACCATCACTTTCACGATATCGCGGTCGGCTTCTTTACTCATTCCATCCCCCGATTAGGTTGAGAATGGCAAGAACGTCGTGGTTTGGATAATTGGATAAATTGGTTGTAGGCTGATCTTTCGGTTCAACATACACACCCCTTGGCATATGGGTGATCTTTTTCCTAAAGAGCTCTACGATGTCCTTGGGAACCTTTTCCAGAACAATTGTGCCCGCGCTCTTGTTCCACTCCTGGACGAACTCGACGAGTTTGGACCAGACAAGATCAGGCAACTGATCTGAAAGTTGTCCGATGTGAGAGTGCAAGAGAGATTGAACGACTCCGAGTTGCCCACCCAGGTCATATCCAAGTAAGTGGAACGCACTTAGAAAGTCGTAGACATCTTCATCCGAAACAGTTCTTCCACCATTCACACTGGAAATCTGATGTTTGAAGGCATCATATTTTTCAACGCAGTACGGCGGGCTAAATTTCGCCTTTTTTAGCCGCTCCAAAAACTCATCACAATCTTCCGTAACCCTGGCCTGCTCCAACAACCATTTTGTGTTATGAAAGTCTTTTTGGCTTAACGGCCCCGTTATCAAAGCAATCGCATCTTTATCTTTCTTAAAGACATCGCCATGGAAATCGTCCCAAGCAGCTTGAATGACTTCCGCGAAGGTTGGATCTTTCTTGGAGATGGAGAGCGAATGCTTGATTTGTGCAAGAAGCTTTCTCTGCTCGGAACTTTCTTTATCTTTGACAAAGACGATCAAGTCATCCGTGTCAAACCCATCAACCTTTCCTTGCAACTTTATTTTGTTGATAGGCCAAGGTCGCAGTAAAGGCGAACAGCCACCTGTAAGCATCAAACCAACAAAGGTGGCTTGAACACGGGCTTCGAACAACGGTCCGATTCCGCCTGTCGAAGCGGGATTGCTGATGTCCTTCCTTCGCCCTGCCATGCCTTCCCCTGTAAGAAAGATGCCCCGTGTAAGAGCGGCCTAGCAATGAAGCTTACATCTCTCCCCCTACAGCCTCTTCTTGCTGTCCTTTCTCTTGATTCGCAGAGCTGGCTCAATCTTCTCATTGAGTAGGCGCTTTTTTAGTAGCGCATCGAAATCAGCCACACTGAGCCCATAGATCTGGCACAGGTCTCGGACCAACAGGTAGTCGACGCCTCTCACGCCGATTTCCACGTCTGAGATACCCGTCTGGGCAATCCCTAGCTTCTCAGCTACCACACCCTGGGTGAGCCCCGTTTTCAGACGCAACTCCCTTAGAAGCCCAACCAATGCGGTATGTTCTGGGCGGTGGACTGAGGTGACTTTCACGATAACTGGCCCACACAGATGCCAAGAAAGTCGAAAGTCTTTACCGAATTTTGGTTTACCTGATTTTCAGACTTGAACCTGATATACAGGTAAGATCGGTCGCACCAAAATCAAGACAGGGGACAGCAATGAAGCGACTTCTTGGGATCGTGTTGGCCCTGCTAGCGGGATGCGGGCATTCCCCCCAAGGGTCAGGGTCTAGTGGGACCGCCTCCTCAGCCTCCCAAGGATCAAGAAACATCCAGGCCCAACCACCAGCTCCTTTGAGTCAGGGTGACCAGGGTCCCAAAGCCGACCCGAGCACCCCGCTTTCGGACTACACCAGGGCGGATGACCCGTCCTGGCTGACCTATGTCTATGTCTCCAGGCTCCAAGACCCACCCAATGACGATGAGAAGATGAAGCTCTTCTCTCCTAAATACTTCAACGAGTCAGATGCGTTTAAAAAGCACGACATCATGACTGCTGACCTTCCGACGGTGAATGCCACTTTGGAGAAGTATCGGAAGCTCGAGTATTTCATCCTGCAAACCGAACAACCCTTTGGCACCTTTGCACTGCTGAAACCCTACGACTTTCAAAGCCAGAGCTTTCATATTGATGGATGTGGACAGTTCGCCTACCAAGCAAGCCAAGGCATCTATCTCAAAATCAATCCAACTCCGAGCATGTGCGACGTCAAGGTCGTGGACACCAATGTCGCTCACACCATCGAGTCGCTTCGCGCCAACTTTCATTTGAAGTTGATGTTCACGTACTACTTCTTCGTCGATGGCATCGACTCATCCAAAAATCAAATCAACGCCACGGCCACTCATCTTCATATCGATTTTCAGGACCTTCAGCAGGACAGCAAAACGGTCGCGTCTATCGACGTGGATTGACCTCTCCCCTCTTCTCATCCAAGCCCTTGCGCCACCAAGGGCTTTACTCAGGACGCGTCCATGAAAAAGATTTTCGCATTGCTTGCCCTCTCACTCCTTCTGACAGCTTGTGCAACCAGTGGGGCAAAGATTGACCAAAACAAATTGGATGAACTCAAACCTGGTGTCTCCACGGTTCAAGATGCAGAGCGTTTGTTTGGCTACCCCCAGAGCACGACGCACAATACCGATGGCACGACAATGCTCTCGTATGGCTATTCCGCAGAACAAATGGATGCCAAGTCCTTCATCCCCATCGCAGGGGCCTTCATCGGCCATGGACCTCACACGCAGACCAACACGCTTGCTTTGATTTTCGATACGAGTGGTCACTACCTGAAATATTGGGAACAGAGCACCCACAACTGATCACAGCTGATTGTCTCCCCCGCCTCCTCAACACAGCAACTTCACGCAAGGAACCTGCGCATGGATATGAATGACCTGCTTTCAGAGGTGGTTATCGGCATTGTTCCATTCTTGTTTGTGCTTTGGATGGTCTACGAGTGGGTGATTCGCCCGAGGAAGAGCTTGTTCAAAGCGGATGGATGCTACATCTATCTGGACAAGGCCAATGGCCTGGTTCATCTGGAGTGTCGCGATGAACTCGTCAGCCATACCGTCAAGCTCGGGTGCGGTCTGTTCTCTTTTCATCGTCGTAAATTCACCGAAACCAAGCAGAAATGGCGCTCTGGCACGCTTGACCGTGTAACGATCTATCACACAGGCGACGGGTTCTCGAGTGGAGACATCAGTCGTGGTCGGGAGGGATATTGGGAAACGGTAATCAAGGAGCGCTCACTCGGAACTTCGGTGAGCATCCAAGAAATCGACCCTCTCTTGTACTACTACCAACAGTGGGCGACCAACCACAGTCTTCAGCAAATGAAGACCGAGCGCGCGGTCACCATTCTTCAAATGACCGACCGTGGAGCCAATGCCTTTAAACGCTGGGTCCATGCGCATCGCCATATCTTGAGTCCAAACGAGAAGCTTGTTCGCCAACAATGGGACAATTCCTGCAAGCGACTTCTGAAAGAGTGTCGTCAAGACATCCTGGTCAAACAACTGAAGAACCCACTTGAGCTCTTTGATTACACCCCTGCCCCGAACATTCGCTACTTGGTCTTGGGCAAGACTGGCGAGGGTTTCTTCAAGTCATTGGGAAGCCATGACATGCATGCCATTTCCCTCGACCAGCTTCGTGGAGACGGCACCACTCTCACTGTGATGTTTCCCAATGGATGGATGGAAAAATTTTCGCTGTCTTCGGAACACATCGCCCGACTGCATGAAATTCGCAGGCGCTGGGCGAAGAGCCAGCCCTTCACCGCGCAAATGGCCTCACATAAAGGGTAAGGCCATGACTCCTAAGATCATTGAAGATCTGGTTGAGTTAGAACTCAGCCTCGCTAAACTAGGCATCAACATATGGTCTTAGCGTCATCGCCCCCACACCACTGATCCGAGGCTAGCAACCCGCTCATGAAGACACTCCAAAAGCGAGATTATTTCGACGGCGACAATCCAGTACACAAGACGTCTTACTGTGCATTCCTCGACGTCCTTGGATTCTCAGAACGAATCTCTGCCAGCTTCAAAGATGGATGTGGCGACGAATTGCTTCAAAAATTTCATGCGATATTGCAGAACCGCATCGACTCGTTGAAGAACGACTCGAACGAGTCGCTGCTTTATTTTAAGTCGTTTACTGACAATGTCATCCTAGCCCACCCTCGGTTTAGTGATGACATGGAGTCGGAATTTGGCTTCATCCTCTGGTCCCTCTCGGAATACCAGTTTGAGATGGCAAAACATGGCTTCTTCATTCGAGGAGGCTTATCAGTCGGGGACCTTTTCGTTGATGAAAACTCTGTGTACGGCCCTGCACTCATTGAAGCGTATTCTTTGGAGAGCAAAATTGCAGTGAACCCTGTGGTCGTCTTGTCTGATGATGCCATGGGATTAGTTCTCCATCATTGTGGCTACTATGCGGGAAACTCTTCTCCTCAGGAAAAAGATGTACTGGTTGGGTCTGACGGAAGATTTTTTATTAACTATTTAATGGAAAGCATCGATGACTCAGACTTTCCGGTGGTCAATTGGGATGACCTATTTGTACACAAATCTCAGATCGAACTAGCACTGAAGGAATACCAAAGCTCTCCATCAGTATTTGCCAAATATGCTTGGCTGGCTGCCTACCACAACTATTTCTGCGACAGCATCAGCTACTACAATGGTTATAGCACCTCGGTCAAAATAAGTGACGATCTATCCTCCGTTAAGTTCGGGAAAATTTCTGACGTCATAAAAATCATGAAGTCACAGAAGAAGAACGAAACAACGACCAAATAGGTCGAGAAAGCGTGGTCCCCGCACAGCCCCTATCGCTTCATCTTCCTCCCCAGCTCGGGCAGTATTTTTGGAACAGGCTTCTTGGTGGGCGGCATGCCTTTGGGTGTCCCGCCTCCCCCTGTTCCCGAACTGGTTTCGACGACCCCTAGGTCTGCATCGATATCACCCATAGACTCTGTTGGCCCTGGAAGCGCCTCTTCCAACATCTTCCGTTGGCGCAAACAAAGCCATTTCGAAAACTCTTTGAAGATGCGGATATCTCGGGAGCGAAGGTCCACAGCTGTCACAGCTAGCTCTCTTTTGAGCTCGATGAGCAAGGCCTGGACGCGAAGCAAGGCTCGTGATGCTTCCTGACAAAAAGCATGCAATCGCTCGGAAGCCCGTTTGGCTGCTTGAACCAAGCCATCCTTCCATTGGACATCCTCCTGCAATTCCAATCGACGTTTCTTCCCTTGTTCCACAATGCCGAGGAGCCCATAGGGCATGGGTCGATTGCGCATCCAGAGGTCGAGTCTGTTTTGCGCGACCTTCTGGCCTGCCTGAGCTTGGTCGACTTGATAGTCCGCATCCAACGCAGCGGCCTTGCCTCGCTCGTAGGCTTGGGCCTTCTTTTCCTCATCGTCTTGAGCTGCTTCTAAGGTGGCCAACACCTTTTCCAAGCACTCGACCAAAGCCAGGCTTTGTCTGACTCGCTCTTTCTCAGAAGCAGACGTCGATTGCGGAAGAACTTTTTCCAGTTTCGATGCCAACGAGTCCGTCTTCACCACCACCAAACGATGCCGTCGTGCCAGCACCTCTAATGAAGGCTTGTCTTCCACCTCGCGCAACCAACTCTTCGAACTACCCGCTGAAGAGGACTTGTCCTCACCAGGTGTGTCGATGGGAATGGCAATGAGAGGGTCTCTTCGGGGCTTGGGTTTAAACGGTACGACTGGAGCCGTGCTGCTCCCTACGGCAGGCCCTTGTGACCCTCCTGAAGACTGTTCGCCCGAGACGCCCTGCTGTTGTCGACGCTGTCGAAGTTGATCTAGGAACAGCACATTGCTGGCAGGATTGAAGGCAGAAAAGTCAGGCTCAGGTAGCACTATTGGCGTTACCTCCGAAGATCTGGCTTCGCTCACTTCTGGGATGACGGGAATAACTTCCACGGATTGCTCAATGGATGCATCTGTCTGCTTCTCCTCAGGGTCCATGTTTGAAACTTGGTCATCAGTTGCGAGCTGTTTCCCAGAAGCCTGGAGCGCTTCGCGAAGTTGAGCGCCCTTTCGAGTTTTCACACCTTTCCTCTCCAAAGCAGTGGCACTTTGCCCAACCGTTGGCTGTGGCGTGATGTCGACACCCTGGCGAGCATAACTGCGATGGTCGTAGTCAGCACGCAACCCAGCATCATTGGCGAATGTGTTGCAAAGCTCGGCCCATTTGGTATTGAGACGTTCGACAAACTCTGCGGACGTGCGCTTGTTGGAGAGAATGGTGAGCTTCCCGCCAAATCCAGTCACCTTAGCATCATCGGAATCACCAAAGGCGTCAGCCTCTTTCCCTTCCCCGACCTCTTCGAAGCACGCCAAGCGTCTGGTTGGAAAATACAAATGTGCGTGATAGCCAACCTTCTCTGCCTTCTTCTTTTCACCAAGAACATCGACCTCGGAATCGCGGTGAACACCGATGGAGACCGGAGTCTTGAGGCTGTCGGAGATGAAACGCCCCATTTCCTGGGCCATTGCACTAGCCTGGTCTGATGAGAGGCCACATGGCAGTGGCACCCGAAAATCGCGAGCCACTTGGCTGTCCTTGCGTCGCTCGCTGGCTTCAGCCCGCCCCCACACTTCCTGCGGGTTCACCGCCCAATCGGGCGAGCCCTCAGGAGCAATGGTTAACGCTAAGACGATTTCGCCTCGGACAGACCTCCGATGATAGTCGTGCCAAATGCCAGTACGGGTGTCGACGAGCTTGAGCCCGAGGCGATAGGCAGCCCCAGCAATTGCTGAGTGGCCTTGAGAACGGGTGTGGGTTTCGAGGTGGGGGCGAGCGTGAGCATGTACTTCCATTTGTCCTCCGTGACAGTAAAGCATTAGATCAATCCTTGACCTGTGTGCGATGCCTTAGCATCTGCCCCATCCAACCAGAATCCACAATTCTGTCAACCCCGTCACGGAAATAAAATTTCCAAGGAGAATTTTTGGAGTGTCTCAAGCCACGAGACAGAACCCTGTCAGACATGTCCTACGCAGGAATAGGCCTGTGACAGTGGGGAATCAAATGGCAAGAGACGTCAGTGGCATCAATGTCAGTGGTGATGGCGTGGCCATCGGTACCGGCAATACGGTGGTGGTTCAAAAGAACCGCATTACGAACAACAACGGTGGTCACAGGAATTCGGAAAGCGAGGTACATCCCCTTGCTTATGGAATCGTCGGAGTCATCGTTCTAGTCATCGCAACTTACTTTTTTACGAAGTATGCCAACGAGTTTTACGCAGGCGCGATGATTCTGGCTGGGCTAGGCACCATTTTTCCCTTGGTGTCGGTGGCGCTCCAGCTTCTGTACAAGCAACCCATTGAGCGGCCTTGGCAAGAGTCAGGAACCTTCACCCTGTCTGGTGTGCTGACTGCCTTCACTTACAACACTTGGCAACACTACCCAGAAAGGCTTGCTGAGATTGTCAGCCAGGCCGATGGTCCACATACATTCTGGTGTGCCTTGAATGCTTATGGTGAGTCTGTCTCATCAGAGAACCTTATTGCGGCGCTAGGCATGGTCTTCTCCTTGCTTCTTTTGATGCCGCACTCATTCCGCTCCATCTCGCAGTACTTCCTCGATAGCGACAACTCCATCCAGCAATGGCTGGGCAAGACCTCATCAAGTGGCAAGCTCGTCGGCGCAGCCATCTTCATGGGGCTGACCTGGGCGATGCTGACCTTTGCAGGGCCGCAGGTTCAATCGTTCATGACGAGCATTCGCCCAGCCATCTGCCACGGAAACTGATGAGTCACATCCATCCTATCCACTGCCGATGCGATAAGTTTCAATGCAAAACGCCACCAAATTCGGTGGCGTTTTCTTGAACGCTTAGCGTTACTACTTTTGCCTCTGCTTTGAGCGTCGTGTTCGGAGAACACTAAGACGCGCTCTCACCCTCTTGACTGGCCTTAACTATCTGTTATCTATTTAAATAGAAAAATCTAATCCGGATATATTTATGAATGATCAAGACACTAAACTGATGTTAAGAATAATATCGTCACTAACCATTCTTATGAGCATCGGGTGCCTCGTGATGGCCATATATAGCGGAACAGGGCACTGATTTACTTCCAACACAGCCATGTAGATAAATGGCATTTTTTGAAAAGTAAAAGACGGCGATCCCTGAAACCATAAGCAAGCAAACGGAAAGCGCAACTTCAAAACCACGAACGGCCTTTGATACCCCAACACTTGGACGCCTAATAACCATAAAAAATAATGTCATGGCCATCAATAAGACGACAGCTGCAACGCACGCCCAAGTCGTGAGAAACGAATCCGTATGATCTGCAATGTAAATAGCAAAACTAACGACCAATGCAAAGCCCGACGCCCAAAACATTGACCTTTCAATATCCTTGTAAAACAAGCCAATACCACCGCATATTCCGGCAATCGATGGCAGTATGTAGCATGCAAACTCCATCCCATCGCGCCTCTCATCTCCGAAAAAATAATAAATAACTACGGTTGCGAGAGATGCCATAATGAAGCCGACAAAGAAAAATAAAGACACCCCTCGGCCCGTCTTCCTGGCAGCAGGGAGGCCCGCGTCATCCTTTGGCTGTGACTTAACTCGAATTCGAGCTTTTAAGTCGATATCACCGTTGTCATATTTATCAACGCCGACTCTCATCGAATAGGAAGCCGATGAGCTAGTCAGCACATTAAAGGTTTTTATCATCCAACGAATGATTTGGGTCCTTGGGTAGTAAGCCTTCACATGTCCTCCATTAACAAGTTCATGAATCGTATTAGATTGCGAACAGCAACCCTATTTCCCCACAAATCGAAGGTCGTCCTGCAAACCATTTTCCGCCGCCCACTCCTTCGCCTTCTTGTTAAGCACCACCACATAGGCATCGTCCTTCAATTCGTCCTTGGTGAACGGCTCAACCTGTTCAGAAGAGAGAAGCTCTTTGAGCAAGCCTTCAACCCTAGAACTGACTTGTGAGTCTTCCTTCACCGCCATATAGGCAGCAATAGGTTTGTCCTTGGTCTCTTCGCCGTATCCGAGGTACCTCTCAAAATCCAAAATGCTTACACGATGCCTAACCGTCACCCCCGACTTTCGGGCTTTTTCCACGGCTTCATGGATGCGCTCATTTTGCGTCCACATCCCATTCTTACTTCCGTCGCTCTTGAAAGGTGGGTCGCAGTCATGAACAACGCCAAAGTCGATTTTGAAGTGCTCCAGCATTGAAATCAGTGCAGGCAAGATTGCTTTACCCCTAGCACGGACAACCGTCACAATGGCCGCTAACTCATGTTGCTTTTCAACGATGGCCGCAATGAACGCAGCATGCTCGGTATCCCCTTCTACGAGAACTGGATACGAACCAAAGAAAATTTCAGCAAGACTTGGGTCGAGGTGCTGCATTGCCTGAAGGCGCTGCTTGTCGTCCCCCTCAAACGTAATGTCATCTGAGCGATAAGTCTTGGGCCCTACCGCCCCTTTCTTATCATCCCTCTCTAAACGCACAATGGTTGTGTGGTCTTCGAAAGGATTGATGAAATATGGCGAGTGCGTCGTCATCATCACCTGCCAATCTGGGCTCTCAGCCAATTTGTACAGATGCTTCTGAGCGGCCCTGGCGGCCATGGGATGAAGAGCATTCTCTGGTTCATCAATCAACAGAAGATAACCAGGCAAAGCAGGGTCGTCAGCATCTACAGGTATAGGACCACCCTCATCCAATGCAGCAAGCTGTGCCTTGAGTGCATTCAATGCGTCCTCATCAACACCTTGCTTGCCTTTTGGCTTTTCCGCCTTCTTGATATCCGCTTCAAGCTGTTTTCTATACTTATCTCGACTTTCTTTAGTCCGTGTAAGTTCATTGTGTACTTGAAGCATCGCCCAGAAGAGAGCTCGACGCGCTCCTGTTCCCTGTTGAACAATTGAGGTGTCAGCCCCACCGTCCTTTACCCTCAACCCAGATTCGACTTTGGGTTGGACTGGTATAGGCGTGACGTTAAGCCGCACATCCATTGTCGGAAATACACCCTGGAACCCTGCCGTGACTTTTTGAGCTATCTCGTTGAACTGTTTTTCGTGGGCCGTGCTGAGCTGCGCGATGTTGTCCAAAACAGAGCCGAGAGCGCCTGAGAGCTGAGATCCAGTCCGAAGCCTCTCCTCTTCAATCAACCTTTGAAGAGGTGCCAAAGCCAAAGCGACTAGGCTCTTCTCTGTGGATTCGGCATCCTGAAGTGAACCAATGCGCAAAGGCCGGGGCAATCTAGACTTAAATACATTGTCAGCACCACCAGCATTTTCGTCAGACCAATCGCCCTTTTCTGGGTCCCAGGTCATACGAACTTTTTCATAACTAGGCGGCGCCCATTGCCACCGACTTCGGACAATCAAAAGATCGCCTTCTATCCTCTTCCATTTTTCGTCGACGTTGCCAATACCCGTCGGGATATGAACGTCCAATTCGATTTCGCACGGAGCCTCATCGGGAGCGGCCTGGCATCTGTCCCTATCAAGGACGAAGCTTTCGGCCCCCTGTGCCAGACAATAGGCTCTTAAGATGGTTGATTTCCCTGAATTGTTTTTTCCAACCAGACAGACAATGTTGTCAAGTTCAACAGTTAGACTGTCATTGCCGATGCAGCCAATATTCCTAACAGCAATGCGAACCAGCTTCGAAGTGTTCGGCATACCACGCCCCCTTTTCCACTTTTAGCCGCGACCAATCCCATAAGAAAATGAAACCATCACTTCTTATGTTGTGCATAAACCGCCAACTGCCACTTGATGGGCCCTAATCCAGCAGCGTGTGGATGATGACCTTGTGGCGGAAGAACGTGGCCTTGCGCGATGCCAATTTCACTACCACAGGTAATACATTTGTAAATTCCAGCATACGGGGCTTGAACTCCAGGTTCATGCGTTGCATCAAAAGCCTTGTCGTCGTTCTTCTCTACGTAATTTGCATTCTTGTATAGCGCCATGAACTTTCCCTCTTCTTTGAGATGAAGTGTCAAACGACATGTTTTCGGTTAAGTTGAAGCACTAGAGCTCTCCTTCCTGTTCAATCAGTGGAATGCTGTCACTTCCAGCAACAGGTTTAAGTTCTTCTGGCAAGGCTTTTCTACCTCTAACCCCTGCTTCCACTAGGCGTTTACCTCGCGACATCACGGACTGGGGCGACTCACTCAAGCGATTCTTTGCAGTCGCGTACGCCTCTCCAGCTTGCTTGAGGCGGTTCTCGATTGACTCGAAGTCGACAAGAAATGAAACAAGAGAATCCATCAATTTCCCTGCTTCCGTCCCAATGATGTCGACCTGCTTCTGGAGCTTGTCTCGCGTCCAAAGCCTCTCTACAACTCGAAGTATGGCCATCAACGTATTGGGAGAAGCGAAAACAATTTTTTTGGAAAACGCTTCCAATTGCAGATCCGGATTGATGGTCAAAGCAGCCGAGAGCGCACCCTCTATAGGAACGAAAAGAACCGTCGTATCTAGAGCATCTTTACCGAGGATTTTTGGATAATTCTTTTCCGATAGGTCGCGGACATGCTGACGAAGCGCCACCACATGACGGGAAAGCGCATCTTGTTGTGCTTCAACCGTTTCCGCATTTTGCGCCTCAGCCCATGCAACCAGATTGACCTTGGAATCAACAACCAACCGCCTTCCATCTGGGAAATTGATAGTGATGTCTGGGCGTCCCCGCTCCCCCGTCTCTTCATCGGAAGATTGGGTTTGCCTGTCGTAATCCCTGCCCTCTTCCAAACCCGATGCCTTTAAAACAGTGTCCAGAATGAGTTCGCCCCAATCCCCTCGCGCTTTGGCATTCCCTTTTAACGCCTTAGTTAAAGCGCCAGTGGCATCCGCCATATTTTGGTTGAGGGTCTTAAGCTCGCCAATCGTGCCAACCAAGGTGGCACGCTCCTTGACCTGCTCGGTGGTGAACTGCTCAATTTTCGTTTGGAAAATACCGACCTTCTCAGAGAATGGTTTGAGTGTTTCCTCAAACCCCTTTTTGGAGACTTCAGAGGAATCCTTGATGCGCTGATCCAGCGCAATGGCTTTTTCATCAAAGACCTTGCTGGCCGCCTCAGTAAAAGCCGTTCGAAGATGCACTTCCGCATCCTTCAAGAACTTCTTCGTTTCTTCCAGTGAAGACATTGCAGCATCCCGTTCAGCCGCAGCCTTCGCATGCTCCTCACCGAGCTTCTTGAAATCAACGTTAAGCTTTTTCACGTCTTCCAGCGCGCCATCACGCTCACCCTTAACTTGACTCAGTTGAGTTCGAACTGTTTCAAGTGTTGCATCTGAGGTCGCCAACTTTCGCCTGAGCGAATCTTCACTGGACTTCGACTCTGAGTAGAGGGACTCGTATTTCTCCGCCGCTTGAACCGCCTGATCGTGTAATTTTTTATTTTCGTCGGCTTGCGCCTTCACGGTCGCCTCTCTTACGGCACCATCCTTTACGGACTGCAACAGTTCGGTAACTTGAGACTCAGCACGACTTGCCCGCTCTAAGGCGTCAGGCAACCTAGCTGCTTCGACTTCTGCGTTTCTCAGTAAAACTTGGGTCGATGAAAGCTCACGTCTTGCCATCCAATTCAGGACGAACGCAACAATCACAACCAGCGCAAATAATAGCCATCCCCATACAGGCATACCTTCCATACCCCCTACAGGCCAACATCATTCAGACAACATATGGACATACGGGTCGCACGCGCCCAGACGCGCACAAAGTCAACGGCCCTTGACCAACAGACCGCTTAAGACCTCGGAAACCGAACTTATTTTCCAGACGGCAACGGCCAACCCTCCCCGATGTCCCCACCAAGGTGTTGGCATGCCTAAGTTGAATTTCCCCTATCACGCTCACAGCCCCCTGTATGCGTGTTTCGGTCACTTCTGACCGTGTCCTTAGATTGTCACCACCCGAGTCTTAAGTGAGACTCTCGTCACATAGTGGACCATTTCAAGATGTGAAGGGAATGTGATTCCTGGATTGCGATCTCAGGCTGTCAGGCAAGCCCTTCCTGACTTGGCCCCACTACAGCGAAGGCCTATAAATCGGCAAGAATTACCCTACAGATCAACAGGGGTATGCCATGGAAAAGGCCTGGGGGCCAAGCCATTGGGGGAAAACCTTCGCCAAGTCCGAGGACTGGGAACTCAGCTTCGTAGGCTCGGACCTTCGATTGGTGCAACAAGGTCGGGTGTCCTTGACCCCTATTGGGGAACTGGAACTGTTAGCGATTCCCGGTTTTTTCTGGGCCAAAGTGACCTTGGTTCAGAGCACCCGAGTCATCGCATCGTTGAACGGCATCCCTAACCGAAAGGCCATCGAACTCCAAAATGCATTTCGCAATGCCCTCGAAGAGCTCAGGCGGCATGAAGCCAACCTCGTAAGGATTCGTCGATTTGATGATGACCTCCCCTCCATACGGAAGTGGTCCAACGGCACTGCCAAAGAGATGATTTCGCTTCGTCGAGAGAGACGTTGGCATACCGAAGGACACATTCAAGCTTGGCAACAAAGCAAACCCACCCTTGACCTAGAGCTCTCCCATCCCGTTGTAGCCGAATATCTTTCTCGTAAAACAGAATTGGACAAGAAAGCCATCCAATTCTGGAAACAAGATGTTCGGAAGGTTGTCGAGCTACAAAACAAGCGACTTGTTGAGGAGGAGCTCAAGGCTTGTAAAGACTTCTTCGACCGGGTAGAGAAAACACCGCTTACTGAAGAACAATCGCGTGCGGTTCTCTGCTTTGACAATCGAGTCTTGGTCATTGCCTCAGCAGGGTCTGGCAAGACTTCTACCATGGTGGCCAAAGCGGGGTATGCCCTTCATCGCAACTTGTTCAAAGCATCCGAAATCCTTCTCTTGGCCTTCAATGCCGATGCTGCTGAAGAGCTTCAAACGCGCATTCAGGCAAGACTTTCTCCCCTAGGCTTACCCGCCGAAAGCATTCGAGCTAAGACCTTCCACGCTTTTGGTCTGGATGTCATCGGCAAGGCCACAGGCAAAAGGCCAACCCTTGCCCCTTGGCTTGAACGTGGCGACGACATTCGCCATTTGATTGAGCTCGTCGATGATTTAAAGGACAAAGACCTCAACTTCCGGATGCATTGGGATCTCTTCCGTATCGTTCTTGGGCGTGACTTGCCAGAGTTTGGAAAAGAGGAGGAAAACCCTGAAGACTGGAACAAAGAAACCAGCACTACAGGTTTCCGTACCTTAGACGGGAACGTAGTCAAAAGCCAAGGTGAGCGGCTAATTGCCGATTGGCTCTTCTACAACGGGGTGGACTATCAGTATGAAGCTCCCTACGTGGTAGACACCGCAGATTCCGAACACCGTCGCTACAAGCCCGACTTTTACTATCCAGCCACCAAGACCTATCACGAGCATTGGGCATTGGATCATCAAGGTCGACCACCTGAAACCTTCTACAACTATCTGGATGGCGTGCGTTGGAAAAAGGCGCTCCACCGCCAGCACGGCACAGACCTGATTGAAACCACCATGGCGGATTTGTGGTCAGGTCGTGCGTTCACAAATCTGGCTCAAGAGCTCACCAAACGTGGCATCAAACTTGATCCAAACCCAGATAGACCAGTTTCGGGGCGCCGGGTACTTGAAAATGAAGACCTGGCTCAAACATTCCGCACCTTCCTCACACATGCCAAAAGTAATCGGCTTTCCGATGAAGACTTAAGGCAAAGGTTAGAGCATGAGTCGGTAGGTGCATTCCACTATCGCCACGCCCTATTTCTTCAGCTCTTCAAACGCATCAGAGCGGCTTGGGAAGACGACCTTCGTCGCCACGACGCCATCGACTTTGAGGACATGTTGAATCTCTCCGCTGATGCAATCGAGTCGGGTTACGATCCTGGCTATAAATTAGTTATGGTGGATGAGTTTCAAGATGCCAGTCGCGCTCGCGCTAGGCTGGCTCACGCATTAGTAAAGAAGCCAGGACGCCACTTGTTTGCAGTCGGAGATGACTGGCAAAGCATCAACCGCTTCGCAGGTGCCGACCTCTCTGTCATGACCGACTTTGAGAAGTGGTTCGGAAAGGGTCATACCCTTCGGCTGGAACGCACTTTCAGATGCCCTCAATCCATCTGCGACATCTCCAGCCGCTTTGTGCAGGTCAACCCTGTGCAGCTCAAGAAAAGGGTTGTTTCAACCACGCCAGCAGTTGGACCTGCTGTCCAGGCTATCGAGGTTGCGACCGATGACCATATTGCGGGCGCTCTACTGACGCTTTGGCGGCGCATTAGCCAAGGTATCGACTCGGGTGCGGTTCCGCCCGGGAAAAACGGAAAGGTCAGCATCTATGTATTGGGGCGTTACCAAAGAGACCGCGCCTTCTTGCCTAACTGGACAAGCTTATCCAACCACATCGAAGTCGAATTCCATACGGTCCATGGCTCCAAAGGTCTGGAGGCAGATTACGTTTTCCTCCCTCGATTCGTATCTGGTTATTACAGCTTCCCCAGCACAATCGAGGATGACCCTGTACTCCAGCTTGCCAAACCTTCAGGGGATGAGTATCCCTTTGCTGAAGAGCGCCGTCTATTTTATGTGGCACTGACACGCGCCAGACGTGGCATCACCATTCTGAGCCTTCAACACCGCCACTCCCCTTTCTTAGTTGAACTGACCAAGACCATGGGGCTCGAAGTGACCAGTGTTGACGGAGAACCTGGCCATACAACGCCATGCCCTGATCCGAAATGCAATGGTTCACTCGTACCAAGAAAAGGTAAATATGGGATGTTCTTGGGATGCACGAACTATCCAACATGTCAAAAAAAAGCCAAAATCTCCAACCGATAAGACGAACTTCAACCATGGAAGATTCTCGTTTCGATCCTACACGCCTCATTGAGCTGGTGACGAAGGGCACCATTTCTCTCGATGGCGCCATGTCCCCACAAACACAACAACTTTTAAAACAATTCAAAACTTCGTCCGTTGATATGACCCTTTGGTGGGCCTTGACTCCACAATCGTGGTCATGCCCTGCTTGCGGTAGAACAAAGCCTGAAATCGTTCGCCTAAACAAAAATGGCGCACTGATGTGCAGGCTCGTTGAACATCACGACCATATGGCAGATGTTCTGGAAAAGCGGTTTCGAATTCACTCTACGTCTAGAGATAGCATCATTGCTGACGATCTGGCCGAAGAATTTGCCAAGCGCTCGGCCCCAATGGTCTCGTCCTACGACAACTCAATCATTTGCAACGACTGCAACAATGCAGATCCCGATGCAAAATCCGTCATTGGTGCCCCGGACGACTTCTCATTCTCCCCAACGGAAATTCGAAGTTTTATCAAAGCGCTCCCTAACAAACCACACGCTATCAATACCGACGAGGCAAGGCTCGCGTGGGAAGCCTGCAAGCCTAGCTATGACCTAAGGATGAAGGTTATAGATAGGATCGCAAATATCGCCGCCAGCAATGAACACTGGTTCCAACGAGGTCTCAAAGAAGCACAACCACAACGAGTTGAACGAACGGCGCGAGCCCTCGCCAGACACTTCAATTACATGGGTACTCTGGATGTTCTGTGCGGAAGAAGTGAGCCTTCATTGCAAAATACCGCATCATGGAGGCAGACTCGCCATCCTTCCCCAAAAATCTGGCCAACCATGCGTGAAATAGAACACGTCGCCAAGGTATCCAATAAGTCCAAGTGGGGGAATGTTCCTGACAATTGGACCTGTCCAGGATGTCATCGTTACAAAGCGCACACTGTGCGAAAGCGGTCAAAAGACAATAACTGGATATTTCCATTGGAAAAGCTCTGTTTTTATTCTGAAGACAGGTATGAAAGGCAAAGAAGTACGTATGTATGCGCGGACTGTTCTGACACAGCAAAATTCGTCGGAAAAGAAGCCGTTTCCTTGGCAGGAACAAAACATGACACTTACGCCAACCATGTAAAAATCAGTGAAATCACGGAAATCGTTCTACCTCAGAAGCACGGTCGCCACAATTACAAACAGGACGCCATTGAAGGTGTCTTAGGAAGGATCTCCTTACGCTTAAAGATAGATGAGGATGATGAAAATGAGTCAATCGAGGATGACTGACACGCATCTCTCTCTGACGTACCGCGCCGAAAAGATCAAAGAGGCTTTTTTCTCGAAGACCTTCCATCTCCTTCGCCATCCTTCTTGCCTTCTACTTCCGGGATGGCTTTCTGCAATCGTTGCTTCAGTTTTCTTGCTTGAGCTGCCTCAAGCCCATCTCTCTTTTCATCGTTCAAAGGCTCATATAGATTCAAGATGCTATCATCCACCTGATCGACCATCGCATCGAAAATGATGTCTTCGACTTCTCCAACACAAGTGATTTGGTTGACGAGAAGTGGCCTACCTTGCTTGTACATTCCCAAATCAGTTCTGGCGTCAAAGGGGCTTGCGCCCAACTCCAAAAGCTTCTTTACCATCGCAGTCGGCACCTTCCCCCATAGAGCACACGCCAAGATCGACTGTCCGCCTCTGCTCCAAGCAGAGACGTCTTTGGCCCTTTCCAAACGCGTATTCATCTCTACTACGACACTCTTATCGTAATGCGATGCGAAGAAGTAGTATTCCAAAACAACACACACGTATTCTTCGTCAGAAAGATTCTCCAACGACACCTTGTAGGGACTCGCTCCCTTCTCACGAAAGAAAGAAACGAGATCAAGAAGCTTTTGGGAGGGCGATGACTCATAGTGATCCTGCAACATTGTGTTCAACGCAGTATCGAGCGCAAATTGGGAACGATCACGCGTCTCATCAGCAAGCCTGTAATCCTCCCAAAACGTCTGCCAGTCCATCCCCTGCGCCCATTGAGCGAGTGAACCATCTCTCAACCATCCATAGAGCTTATCGATATCCACAGGTTGTTTCTCAAATACCTCAAATAGTTCTCTCGCCATAACCGCCCCGTGTGTGTCGATGAACTCTCGACCTAAGATAGTTGATCGCATATATCGGTATTGCAGATACGCCCCATACGAACTCCACCCCTGGTTCATCCTGAAGACGGTTGATGCGACCAAGCTCATCAATGACCGCTACCGTCATTCGAAGCCCCATTTCGTCCTTAAAATCAAGCACAAAAGTCTCATCATCCAAGAGAAACACATGGCAGATCCAGGCAACAGGTGTTGCCTTCTGCCCCTTTACATAGCCCTTGGACGGAAACGTAATGGTGGCCATTCCCCCTCTCCCGTGGTGGTGGAGACATCGTGCCCCATTTGGATAGAAGACGCGGGAGTCGAACCCGCGTCCGAAGGCGCTTGGGTGGCAATGAGGTCATCCAACGGCCAGCAAAGCCATCGACGGTGTTGGACGCAGGTTCGATTCCTATCGAGGGAATCGAACTGCCCCTAACGAAGCCTTTTGAGGCAGTCCAAAACCTTGCTGATTCCCACGAATCTGGATCATCGGGGTTCATCTCAGCATGGAGATACCTTGCTATGATGATGCACCCAAGTGGGGCATTGAATTTTTGCCGTCAGGTCTATAAGAAATCCAGAATTTTTATAGACTTAGATTGTGGATGAGGGGGCCGATTTCGCCATCCCGCCACCTCCACCAAAAGCCAAACGCCCGGCAATGTTCTTGCCGGGCGTTTTTTATTGGGAAATCTGCGTTGTCGCCCACGACATCAATCGGCTCGCGTAATCAAGAATAAGTCAACATCGTATCGCTTCTCCCCCCACATCGCGCATGTACGCGCACGAATGACTTTAGAGTCGGCGTGCTCGCCGCCGGTGGGTAAGCAACTGACTCTTGCGCCGTAAGCAAGCAGCGACATTTCTTTGGTGATTGGCAATATGCTTACACGTCTTGTCGGCGTTACCCTACATAGCGATCGGCGCAATGACTTGCAGAATAGGCGCGGGACGAAAACAGACTGCTTTGGCAGCAGCCTCTAAAAGCCGGTTTTGTTCAAACAGATATTCCAGGGGCATATGTGAGAAGGGAATCTTTAAAGAACGCTCCTGCTTGTCCCGGAGAAAGCATCCTTGCAACTCCGGCAGCCATTTTCCTCTCTGAATTTATGAAGCGTGGTCGGCATACTCAGCCACCATGGTTGTTCAATTGTCTGTCGTTCTTTTAGAAGCAAGATTTTTAGACCACCACTAGCACAAGGAGTGTTTCATGCTTAAGAAGATGAAAATGCAGGCAATTTTTCTCGCATGCATTATTGCGGCAAGCTCGCTTCAGCAGGTCTTTGCTCAAACCGGAACCAGCGCTGGGACAATCACATCGATCGCCACCGGATGGAATGCCGACGCCTTTGGGGTAAACACGACAGCGCCAATGGTCAATCCGGCTGGCTGCCCGTCAGTCAACAATTATCAAGCGATCTCAACCAACCCAGGATACAGTACCCATTATGCTGCGCTCCTGACTGCTTACTCTACGGGATCACAAGTATCCTTTATTATTTCGAACACCACCTGCACACAGGGCAACCCTTCAGTCATTGGTGTGATTATTCGCCCTGCCTCTTAATTTTAAAGACGGGTTGCATTTAAGCCAGGGGCATCTCAAGCGATATGTTCTGGTCGCTGCGCGCGGCTGGGAACAGTGGGGCGCAGTGCATTGCCGCACCAAAGTCACTTTGGCGCGGCAGTCGCGGGTGCTCTTAATACAGCTTGCCGATTAACAGCCTTCCCAAAAGGAAGTTTCGGTGACCCTTCGCAGCCGGTGCCCACATTGACAGGTGCCTATACAGCAGGAAGGTATTCAAGTGAATAAATTGCGAAGCTGCGCTGCAGCCACTCTGTTGCTAACAGTGCTTGCGGGACTTTCATTACCCGCAGCCGCACAAGACGGCCCGCCAGGCCCATTTAGTACAACCACAACACTCTCGGTATCTGGCAAACCCTCCCGTGGAGCGACGATTACACTAACTGTCACTGTCTCGGGAGATCAATTTGTCTTCAATAACAGTGCGGCCATTTGCAATACGTATCAACCTAACAGTATTGCGATCTACAACGGCAACACGCCAATTGCCAGCACTCAACTGTTCACCGGAAACGCAGCTGCTACTGTTAGTCAGTATGCGATTTATGTAAACGACGGCACCTGTGTTTATGAAGACGAGTTTTGGACTACCGCTACTAGCTATACGACGACATATAAAATTCCTCAGAACGCTTCAAGCGTGAACTTGCATGCTGCTTTCGTCCCTGCGAGTAGCGGCTCGTTTTCGCTTGCATCACAGTCGCCAACGCTTACCTACCGGTTCGCTAATGCTGTACCGGCTGTGGTCAATCTGCTTTTCAAAAACTGACCGCTGTGTTTCGGTAGCGCAACGTCGTCTCATTTCCATAGGCCCCTTTGATAGGGGCCTATTTGTCTCCAAGTACAAGTTGGCCGCACGCTAGGATTGAGTGGCGGGCTTACGAATTCGGTTTGGGCTTGGTACCGCGAACTTTCGCCCTTTGCAAAAGCTTTTCGCGCACAAATTGCTCAACCTCCTCTACAGCTTTTTTCATCTCTACGGTGTGGGGGTTATCGTCACCCTCAGCGCCATCGGACATGATCTCCTGTTCATAATCGTAGAGCTGGCTGTCGAACTTGCGAACGGATTGCTCAAGCCTTTCAGGTGATCCCGATGAGGCGTAGATGTTCAACGTGACTTCCATGGCCGTCTGCAATTTGCGACAACACACAAGTACGTGCCTGATGCGTGTCACAACTTCGGGCCCCCAAAGCGCTTCCGCCTCGCAGTTCAACGTCTGCAACTCTACGCAACTCTCCTGCACCGGTTTAAATCGGTTGTTGAACATGTGCATATAGGCATCATGTTTTTCTTGCCCTGTGGCGTTTGGGTCGAAACCTTTGGGAAATTCCCCGGGCATAACCACCGGACGGCGTGCAGCTGCGTACCAGTCGCGGGTGCGAAACACAACCGTCAAAAGGCGTCGCGCAAGTTCGAAGTCAGCCTTTCCTAACTCCACCTCTCGCCATGTCGAAAAAGCACGGCACGCCAGAATGACAATGACGACCGTAGCCAACGCGACAACCAGATCGAGTACAAACGTCATCGTACCCGGCCAATCAATCACACAACTAACGGCTGGCATGCTTCCCCCCTTCCGGTGCTTTGGGTTCGAGCGACTGAGGTTAGCTTAGACGAACAAGAGCAAAAAAAAGGGTAAATAAAGGAGTTAAAAAAGAGATGAAGGTGCTTTTTGGAGAATATCCAAAGTGAGTACCCTCCTCCTCCCTTTTGGTTCAACAGGCTCGTCAGATCCAGTATCCCAATACAAGGCGGTCGGCTTGCCAGGAATTCCCCTAGGGCAAAACCGAATAGCCGGTGAGGTGGACATACGCCCCGCCCTCTTTGGCATTTTCAGTCCCCGGCATAAAGCGGATCGTATGATGGCCCGGTTTGGGCCAACGCCACGCGAACAAAACGGCGTTTGGCACGCGCCGGCCGGTGCTGGATTTGTTTTGCCAGATGCCGGTTTGGTCGAACGTTTCGACACCGTCGACGACGACGCGCGCGTGTCCGGGTTCGCAGCAGTTGTCGCCGATCGTGCCGATCAACGCGATAGCCGAACCATCGAATGTAATCGGCTCGGAATTCAGCGTGATATCGCGTGCGATGACGTGCGTGTCCGTCCACTCATTGGTCGTTGAAACCGTCGTATTCGGCGCGACTGCCGCCGCTGCGACCTCCAGTGCGAAGCCACCGTTGCTTTGCCACACGCTGGTAAGTGCGGTGGGAGCCGGCCCATCGAAGAAACGTCCGAACGTACCGTCCTGTGCGCGAGTCGACCATGCTGCCGCTGCATTGCGTAACAACCACTGCTGTGCTGTCTGGACATGGCGTTCGGTGGCGAGTTCGTAGAATGCTTCAACCAAGGGCTCGACAATATCGTTTTCGGCTTGAAGGTCCGCAAAAATGCCACGCGCGTCGGAGAGGTGTTCGTCGACCGCCCGCGCCGTGGCGAGCGATTCTTGTAGATACGCTTCATTGTGCGTGGCGTGATAGAGATGCAATCCACTCCAGATCATGTCGCCGTTTACCGAGGCGAAAAAGCGATGCGGTACCTGTTCGCACGTCGTGCCGTTGTCGAAGACATATACGCTGTAGAGCGACACTTTCGGGTCGAGAAAATATTTGCGTATCGACGCATAACGTGTTGACGCCGCCGTGAGGTAACGTTGCTCGTGCGTGGTCTCATAAAGCAGGAGCGCTGCCTTCACCCCATTCGCATCGGTTTCAAGGGTTTTGAGGTGATTGGTTCCACCGTCGGCGAGTTGATAGTTGATCGCCGGGCACGCGCCGCGTGCAAAGACTTGTGCATGCTCCACAAAGTCGAAGGCTGCACGCGCTTTTTGCAATGCAATAGGATCGTGCGTGATTTCGTATTCGCGCGACGCCGCGATCGAATCCCACTCCGGAACGTCGCTCCACGAACTGCACGCCACACCCTCGGTGCAAGGAACGGGATAGGATGGCGCCGTTTTAACGAGCGCAGCCATGAGTGGCGCAACCTTCGGATCATTGGTCGTTTTCCAATGCAGCCAAAGCGTGTAGGTCATCGAGTCGACGCCCCAGTCCTGATTGGACGCATGACAATCCGCAGCGGCACATTCCCGCCACTTTCCGTCTCCGGTATAGAAGACACGCACCATGGTGTCGACCGCATCCGAGCCCGCTCGTTGAAAGGTCATGGGCGTGGACACGACTGCAAGCAAAGCCAGACCGGCTAGTAGCAATCTAGTCACAGGTATCCTCTATGCACTCGACAGGTTCGGTGCAAGATACCAAAACGACGCCAGGTTCACTTACCACTAGCCTGGCGCCATTTCTGAATCCATCTATTCCAGAGCAGCCTACTTGCTGTTCTTCTTCTTTTCCTGCTTTGCCGCTTTCTTTTCCTTCATGGTCTTTGCCGGCTTCTTTTTCTCGTTTTTCTTCGATTCCACACCTTTCATCTTGCTCTCCTGATCGTGGTCATTGACGGAGGCGATGTGCCTCTCTCTTTATTTCTTATTTTTCCGTTGCGGATCAGTTGTCGTTACCGCTCAATATCGAGCCCACGATGCCTCCGAGCAGACCGCCGCCCACGGTCGCCGACGCTGCTCGGCTGCCACTGCCGCCCTCGCCGGGTAGATATTCGGCAATCTTGTGCGCCAGGCGCGCGAGAGGTAGCGTCTGAAGCCACACTGTGCCGGGACCGGTAAGCGCAGCCAGGAAGATGCCGTCGCCGCCGAAGATCGCGTTCTTTATGCCGGGGACCGTGGTGATCTGAAAACTCACCGAGGCGTGGAACGCACCGACGTGGCCCGGGTGAACCCGCAAGGTCTCGCCGGGCGCCAGATCCTTCCGGATGAGTTCGCCGGACAATTCCAGCCACGCCGTGCCCGTGCCGCCGACTTTTTGCAGCATGAACCCATCGCCACCGAAAATACCGGCGCCCAATGACTGCTGGAAGCCCACGCCGATGGTGACTTGCGGGGTGGCGCAGAGAAAGCCATGCCGATGCACCATGTATTCGTTGCCGGGGCTTACCGGCACCGGCACGATGTGCCCGGGCACCTTGGTGGCAAAAGCGACCTCGCCAGGTGCCTGCATAGCGCGGTACTCGGTCATGAAGAAACTGCCGCCGCCAACCGCGCGCTTGAACATGCCCATCAGGCCCCCGCCGCCCCCAAACTGCGTATGCGTGGTCATTTGGATCGATGCGGTCATCCATGAAAGCTCACCGCTCTCGGCGAAGACGCTTTCGTCGCGATCAAGCTGCACTTCCAGTACGGGCATCACTGTGCCTTGGATGCGGGTCTGCATGGGGTGTTCTCCTGATGGTGGATGGTGGCCGGTACGTCACCCGGGCGACGGGGCATCGGGAGATCATCGGCCGTTCGGCAATGGCTTGCGGATATTACCCCTTGCGGACCCGGACGGAACGGGGCGGGGCAATCGAAATCGCAATGGCCTGCCCATCGAGAGTGGCTGTTTCCGCCCATGGAAACGCCAAGTCCAATCCGTCGCCCGGAAACCAGCGACGGGAATCTCTACCCCTTGTCGGTCCAGCTCCTCAAATCTCTTTTCACATAACCCGCTTCGTCATCCCAAACGTAAACCATCTTCTGCTCCGCCTTGCTTCTCGGCATTTCTGAAGCGTAGCCCCACTGAAAGTTACGGCTTGAAATAATCTGCTTCTTGCCGGTCCCTCTCTGTGTCGAATTTGCATATCCGCTTTCTTCGTCAGCCGTTACGAGGCCAGACCAACCGGCAAGCCTTGGTTTCAGGCCGGCGCTCTGCAGCAGCTTTGCAAATCGAAATATCAGGACACCCTCGTGGGAGTTGGTGAGTATATCCTCCGCACCCTTCGCCGTGTTGCAGACGACCAGGCACAGCTTATCCAGCGTATAGTTCACACCATTGCTCTTTACGTCGAGGATCTTGGTTTTAAAAGCACTGACAAAATCATGATCGTAGATGGCCGTTTGCAAATCGCCGCTATGAGCGACTATGTACATGCCAAGCACGTCCCCCTCGTTAAGATCGAGAGCACCCTTCCCCTCGCCTTCCACCAAATTTCCACTTCTCGAAAGATAGGCGAGCTCAACCTGCTTATTGAACTCAGTACGATTGGAATATTTATTATAAATGCCGTTCGCGCTTCTATTCACCTCATCGACACCGCGATTGCCACGAATTGCCACTATCAGGAGCTTTGGCGTTCTCATTGCGACATACCTCCCCTGGTTACTTGCTCGCTTCCAATGAAAAGCGCATTGGTTAAGAAGCGATGCAAGTTATGAAGTATCCCCACGTTTTTTTTCGTGATTGACCAAATGCACGGTTGTAAAGCGCCTCAGCGATGGCCGGAGTCCAATCAATACGCCATGCGCAGTACGCAAAATCGATGTTGAGTGCTTCGCGTGACGTATGAAAGCTGGATTCCAGCCTGCGCCTGAAGGACGAACCAGAAACCGGGACGGCGGTAGTTAAGCCGTTTATCACCACCGTCCCGATTACTTTGGACGCCATACCACCTGCGCGACCGGCGACCTTAGTCTCTAAGGGTTAATAGGATCATCCGAAAGGCACGCATTCCCACTTGCCGTTAACCCACACTGCATGCTCTCCCGTCGGACACATAGGTATGGGAGGTGCAAAGGAACGCGCGTACTGCAGCATTTTTGCACCGGGTGTGCCGTTGGCGTTCACAGACAGTGCCAGGCCAAACACAACCAAACCAACTAACAAGCTCTTCATAATCTTTACTCCCCATATAAAGGGCGCTGCTTGATGAAGGTGCACCGATTACCAGAGGAGCGCCCGCGGCTCTGGCCTTAACAACGCAATGACTAAGGTCCGGGACGGAGGTGGTTAAACCATGCAATCGCCTCTCCGTCCCAGCCCTCGTAACACTCAAACCGCCTCCGTATCCTTATCCTTCCGCGGCCCCACCTTGCGAAGCAGCTTCTTCAATTCTTCGCTGGTCTCGTCCGTCGATGCTTCCGGACAGATAAATGGATACTCTCGATTGTCGATGATCGGTTCGATGCCGAAGAAATCGTTGAGTACCGATTCCGACGTGCAGTAGGCGCCTTCCACCCATGCCTGATCGTTCGAATACGCCTCGCCGACGATGAAGATGTCGGCGTCTGCGCCATCGATCAGTTGCGAGGGTTTGCGGATCTTGCGCTGCACGTCGCCGATGTCGAAATGCGGTGCCCATTCGTGATAGCCGGCGTTGAACGGGGGCAGCGACCAATCCATGTAGGCGGCCTGCAACGGCTCGGGCACGTTGGTGTAATCGCAGTTTGGGCCAAAATGAAGTTCCGCCAGCATTTTGCGCAGCATCTTCACCATGCGTGTCGGCACAGGACGCGGGCCTTCCAGCGGTTGGGTGTCCTGCGAAATTGGTATCACGCGCTGATGCTTGGGGCCTAGTTCTAGTTCTTGCCAAAACGCGGTGTTGTCTTCATCGTCGTAGCTGGCCAGGATGCCGTAAATGGGTTTCTTCTTCGGCGCGGTCGCGTTATTGCCGAAATACACCACCATGCGAATGGGCGAGTTGCTGACGCTCGGGCCGATGGTGTTGTTGCGCGAGACAGCGGTCAGCTGCTTGGTCTGCGCGATGGTCAGCGCCTGCTCTGTGATGTTCTCGATCGCCCGCACCATATCCGCTGCGGAGGTGTAAGGCACGTCGATCAACGTCTGCATGGCCTTCAGCGCAGCGGCGGGGAATTTCTGTGCGCGAACCTTAGCGATCGTGTCGGGCGTAATCGTGTACCCGATGATCTGCGCGGGATAAGGTGCCGGGCTATCGATGTCGGGCGCCCACCACGGCTGGTCGAAGAACATGCCTATCTTGTACGACGGCTGCATGATCGTCGCCTCCAGATACAAGTTCACATTTTCGTGGTTGAGCACGTCGACCTTGCCGTCTTCGGGCGCTTGGAAACGCGTGGCTTGCGCAACCAGATCGATCGCGGCGCGGGGCATCGCCATCCATGCTGCGTCGGCCTCGCCCGAGCCGGCGGCGATATTGGGGTCATCGCGGTGCGCGTAGGTAAATACGGCCTTGCCGGATTTCCCAAGGATCGAATGCAGGCGCGTATCGGGGTGATAGCGGAACTCGATGCCCTTGGCCTTGGCCAGTTTCACGATCTCATCGAACAATGCGTTGAACATCCCCGAGTAGCCGATCGACAGCGTGCGGTACTGGCTACCGGGCGTGAACTCGTTGTTGATGTTGAACGAAACGCCGGCATGCGTATTGATCACATTGGAGCTGTAGCCGTTGCCGTCGGCAGCGTAATCGAAGCCTTCTGCACCCAACTGATCGTAGAGCAGGTTCCAGTAGCCGATGTCTTTGAGATAGTCGCCTTGCTGGAAGATGCTGGATTCCGGCAACTGCGCGGTGATCTTTCCGTGCTGGTAGAAGTTGCACCAATCGCGACGGGTGAACTCCCCCCATGGCTTCGTCGTCGCCAGATCCTGCACCGTGGTGAATCCCTGGTCGGGCGTGGTGGCGGCGCCGAAGTTGTTCACTGTGTATGGCGCGGGCGTGTTCGATCCGATGGCGTTGAGATAGAAGTTCCGCGAGCGCAGGTAGAACAGTTGGTTATTGGTGACGTTGAACGGCACCGAATACTTGTCCAGACCCAACATGGAGATCACCGCACTGACCACACGGTGGCCCGGCGCCAGGCCATTGTTTGGGTCCGGAAATTCCTTGGTCGGCGCACTGTCCCAGTAGGAATAGCGCATGCCACCAAGTTCGACGTACGAATCGGTCTTGTCGTTGTTGTAGTGCCACGTGCAGACGCGAGCGCCGGCCGCACGAGTACCCGGATGGCGCTTGGAGAAGTCGTAGCGGCCCCAGTCGTACAACTCCAGCACGTCGCCCTTCTTCAGTTGTTTCGAGGCGAATTTGGTTTTCTTGCATTGGCCATCCAGCAATCGCCAAGCGGTGTAGAGCCCTGCGGCGCCGGCGCCGAAGATCGAATAAGTTTTCTGTGCCATGGTCGAGCCCTCGGTGAGGAATGGGCGGTTCATTCGCTGCCGAGGCGATACATCTGGCCAGGCAGATCCTTTTGCGGAATGACAACTTCGACTAGAACGGGTTTGTGCTTGATCCCCGCAATGCGAGGCAATGCGGATTTCAGTTCGTCCACCGTCTCCACCCGAATGCCTTCCGCGCCGAAGGCTTTTGCGAGCGCGAGGTAGTCCCACTTGGGCAGAATGTCGAAGGCGTCGAAACGATGCTTCGAACCCGGTTGGAAGGCGGTCATGTCCACGTACACCTGCTCGATGGCGTAGACCTGGTTGCTCATCACGAAGATGACCGCGTTGAGCTGGTTGCGGGCCAGCGTGGACAGCGACTGGCAGACCATCATGAAGCCGCCGTCGCCCGCTATCGTCCAGGCACGTTTGCCGCTACCCAACTGCGCACCGGCCGCGGCGCCAGTCTCGAAGCCGATGCACTGCCACGCGGCTGAAGCGATGAAGCTGCCCTGCGACAGACCGTAGCAGTTGGTGGCGACGTACATCGCCGAACTGACGCCATAGACCATCACGATGTCCTTGAGCAGGTTCTTGTCCTGCAGGAACTTCATCGTGTGCTCGAAGAACCGGTTATAGGTGATGACCTGCGGTTTGGCGTCGTAGACTGGATCGGAATTGCCCGCCCACGGCTGCGGATATTTCGGCTGCGGTGGCACCTTCGCCTTGATCGGATAGCTCTTGTTTGCCTTGAACTTCGCCAGCAGGGCTTCCATGAAATCCTGCATGGTCACGTCGCCGTACTTGAAATACCCGGCACGGATGCCTGCGGTATCGGCCAACACCATGTCGGCGTATTTGCTTTCGATAAAGACAAGGTAGTCGTCGGTGATGATGGCGCCCAGGGTCAGCACGCAGTCGGAGGCTTGCACGATTTCCCGTACCGATTCGATCGACGCGGCGTCGGAGTAGGTGCCGATGAACTTGTCGCCCTTCTCGTCCAGCACGGTCTTGCCGAGCGTCGTCGTGGTGTAGAGAAAGCCGCTGGCGTCGATAATTTGCTTCAGCAGCTCGGACAGGCCAAAGCGCAGAATTTCCACGCCGGCGAAAATCAGCGGTTGCTTCGCCGCCGTGATCTGCGTCCAGGCCTGATCCACCGCGTTGCGCAGCGCCAGCTCCGGGCTGCGCGTGACACGCGGCTTAAGCGACGTCTTCGATGGGCGTGAACAGGGCTGGCCCCAGACTTCCTTGTAGCAGGCGATATACACGGGACGCTTATGGGTGATCGCGTCGATCAGCAGTTCGTCGATCTGCTCGTCAGCCCCCACGTTGGTGCTGAGTGTGATCGCCCTGACGGTGACGTTCTCGTAAGTCTTCCGATCCGCATCGAGGTCGCCGGTGGAATGGTGGAACAGCACGTCGTACATGTCGGTGATATCGCGCATGTCGGCTCCAGGCGTGGCGCTGATCACCACGATCGGGCTGCGTTCGACCCAGGCACCGGCAATGGCATTGAGTGCGCTGTAGGTGCTCACCCCGAACTGCAGCGAGACCGCCGCAAGGCCGCGGCTACGCGCGTAAGCGTCGGCAGCATAGGCGGCGTCCAGTTCGTTGATCGCGCCGATCGTGTTGACGCCGTCGAAATGCTCCAGCGCCTGGGTGAAATGCTTTACGTAATCGCCGGGAATCTGGAATACATCGGTGACGTTCAACTGCTTGAGTCGGGTCAGCAGATAGTCGGCGACGGTGAAGTCAGCGGCCGAGGCCGGGCCTGCGGCGATGAGTGACTTCTTCGAGGTACTGCGGCGTGTCATGTCGACTTCCTTGACCCGCGTATACCGCCACGATCACAACTGAGTATGTTGAAAGCCATCGCATCACTCCGTTAATGAATGGACTTGCTTAGGGAAAAGTGCGCTCGCTATATACGTCGTGGTTCAGATGCCGAGCCGTGCCAAACGCTTGATGGTGGACGAATGCCACACACTTCGCATATGTGCGAGTGGCCACGTCCACGGACATGACCTAACCGCCTATGCGGGATCACGCATAAAACAAAGGCACACGTTGGAACATGTCTAAGACGAAAGACGCGTCTTTTTGCGTTTCATAAGTCCCTGCCCCTGATTCCTATGGAAACCCCAATCACCCGTGACATTGCGCGCACGGACCGCGCGAGTTTCCTATTGGACATGTGACGCTCATGTCTTTTCCGAGTTATCCCGGTGATAAACATATCTGCAAGGGAAGACTAGCGTGTTGGAGTTGCCTGCAAGACGTCCCTGCCTTGAGAGGCCAGCAGCCCGGCTTGCCAAAATTTGCCAAGCACCCTAGGCTAAGCCCATGAGCACAATGAACATCTCTCTTCCGGAAAGCCTGAAGACCTTCATCGACGAACAGGTCAGCCAGCGCGGCTATGGAACCAGCAGCGAATATGTGCGCGAGCTCATCCGCCACGACCAGGAGCGTCTGCAGTTGCGAAGCCTGCTTTTGGCTGGCGCGGAGTCACAGCCCGCATCGATGGCTGATGAAAGGTACTTCAGCCGATTGCGCAAGCGTGTACATATGAGCACCAAGCCTGGCTCGAAGACGAAGAAGTGAAGACAAAACCAGTCGTCCCGCGGGAGCAAGCTAATCGGGACATTGAGGACGCTATCGCTTATTACCTTGCGCAGGATGCCGAGCAAGCTGCCTTGGGCTTTATCGACGCGCTGGAACGAGCTTACGCCCATATCGGTCGTCACCCTTCCGCGGGCTCCCCCCGATATGCACAAGCCTTGAACCTGCCAGGTTTATATTGCTGGCAATTGGTCCGTTACCCCTATCTTGCCTTTTATGTCGAACGCACTGATCACATCGACGTGTGGCGCGTGCTGCATGCACAGCGAGACATTCCTGCGTGGATGCAAAATCCGGAGACCTCCTAGCAGAGCGCAATTAACTCCTAAGTCAAACCACTGAGCACTGTTGGGCGAAAATGGCGGCCCAAACCGTTTTCACACAAACTTGGCCACCGGCCGATATCATCGTTGCGGGGCTCAAAGGGCAACGAAAGTGAATCCTGATTTCTGCGCGTCCAGAATCAGCTAGCTCGCAGCACCGAATTGTTTCATAAGCGCCTGTATTTTCAGCAGTCTTTTCACGTAAAGGACAAGGATATGGGGAAGAGACAAGGCTGGTCCGCGCTTCACCAGGTGGCCGTGGCGTTGGGCTACCTCGCCGTCTTTGCCCTGATTCGTCCCCTGTCCGACGCCCATTGGCAGCTGACCGCGGGCCTACGCCTCGGCCTGCTCCTCCTGGTTCCCTATCGGTATTGGATCGCCCTGGCGATCGGGGATACCGTGACCAACGCGTACCAGAGTCATTTCTACGCATCGCAGTTCGGATATTCCTGGGCAGTAATTAATTCTCTGCCCATGATTGCGTTTGCCATGCCGGTCGTTTGGTGGTGCAAGGAACGGCTCACGCTCTTTCCTTCCAAACGCCTCGTCAACTTCCAAGCTCTTCTGCTCTGCACACTGCTGGTTCCTATCGTCTGGTCGCTGGTCAACTACAGCGCCATCGTGGTGGCGAAGAATCCCGGTGTAGAGGTCAGCCCCATCCTTCTGGTGTACCTCTTCGTAGGCTCCTATGTTGCGCTGTTGACGACCGTTCCCTGGGTGATCATCGGCAAACTCGAATACCGCTCCGGAACACTGGTCAAGCGGCTACGTGGATTCGTCAGGGGCTCTCTGGCGCTCGATGCTGCGGGCCTACTTATTCCCGCACAGCTCATCCTGTCGTGGCTCACCTTGCACGGCAAAGAGGATAAGCAGATCTATTGTCTTTTCATGTTCATGCCGGTCGCGTGGCTAACGCTGAAACACGGCTGGCGGGCGGCGGTACTTGGCGGAACGGTCGTGGTGGCTTGCATCAATCTTTTGATGAACTACGACACGCCCGATCCCGTTGTGTTGCAGGTGCAGGCCATCATCGCGTTTGCCATCACGTGCCTGATTGCCATGGGCGCCCGCATTTCGGCCATGCATCAACGCGAGGAACGGGAACGCACCGATGTCAAAGAAGCACTGCGGCTGGCCAGGCAAAGCCTCTCCGTAGGCGAGATGCGTTTACGCCAAGCCTCTGAAACCTTGGAATACGTCTGCGGAGAGATGCAACTCACCCAGAATCGCCTGCTCGATCGCTTCCGCATGCTGCTCCCCGCCAACGAAAGCCAGCTGTATACCAAGCAGGCGGCGACCACGCAGGAGAAGGTGTACCAAATTGCCGACGCGATGCATCCCATCGCATGGCGCCGCCGCGGCCTGCCTGCTGCCCTGCGCGAGAACATCGGCCGCGCACTGGACGAGGCTGGCGTTGTGTACAGCTATCAACTCAAGGGGCGTGGCTTTGGCGTCCACTCGTCGAACCTCCATACCATGCTCTACCGGCTGGCCTGCGAATCCGTTGTTTACATCTGCGCCAACGTGCCTTGCTCCAATATCCGCTTGACCTTGCGTGGTGTTGAGATCGATGGGAATCGCCTAGTGGTGCTGCGCGTTGAAGGCGGCCTGGATGCAGTCATTGCAGACGATGCCTTCCTTAGAGAAGGTGTACGGGACCGGCTCGCACACAAGCTGGGGGCGACGCGATTGGACCTGATCGAACTCAGGGACCACGTGCGTTTGTTCAACGGCGAGTTCCACGTTCGTCCCAACGACGATAAGCTTCGCCTCACGTTCCTGCTGCAAGACGTTCCCGAAAAAGAGTGGGAGCGGTTGTCCGCCCCCACTCCCTTGCGCTTGTGGGCCAACTAGCACAGCGTCAAGACCTGTGTCCTCCCGAACACTGCAGAACGTTGGTGCATATCGACTCCGATGCTTGTGTAACGCCACGGCTCTGCGACGTGGTGCCGATGGTCGTTGCGTGAACGCTTGTCTGTGCCCACGTGGTGGATGCAAACAAAGCGCAGCAGATTGCGACCAGGACATGCAATTTTACGTGTTTCATACAGCCACCCCATTGGTTGTTGGGCGTAATTGCCCAAGCCAATCTTGCAGTAAAACGCTGGATTCCAACGTAATCGGCACGATTCGAGCGGCTTCATCCGGGAACTCGCCGGGAAGCGGGGTGGCACAATACTGGATACCTTTCGGCACGAAAAAACGGTTAGCGGCAGCGCTCACGCTTTTTGCCGCACACCTACGCAGGCGAGGGAATCAATGCCTCAACGGCAATAACCGGCAATCGAAGGAGCGCCATAGTCCATCGCTTCCTTCGATGTTGATAACGGGCTCCCCTTCCGTCGCCCCGTACTCATAACAACGTCGGATGGCGAATGAAAGCGCATCGGTTCGCGATGAGAAACGCAACGGCTTGCCGTCTGAAACGAGCACACAACCGTTTGCTTCAGGCCCTGTGTAGCGAAGATAGAAGTGATCCAAGCATCCACCCCAACGAACGCGACGTCGTCGTTACTGTGGAAATATCCGTGTCGTTTCATCGTGATTCCCGCGTCGCCAGCCAGTGAATGACACAGGAAGACGCATGTGTGCATCCATGAAAATAAAGTCATCCTTAGTTTTGCGCGCTGCCATTTGCCATCACCTCTCAGGCAAGTCGCTTAACTCGTAGCTGGTGCTGCGTCCACCGGCGGCAGACTTACGCAGCACGCCGTGTGCTATCAGCTCATTAATATCGCGCAGCGCCGTATCCGCGGAACACTTGGCGATGGCCGCCCATCGGCTATTTGTGAGTTTTCCATCGAGACCATCGAGTGCGCGATTGAGTACTTTGACTTGTCGCTCGTTCATGGACGTACCGGCGAAGTGCCGCCAAAAGCGCGCCTTCTTCAATACATCATCGAGTGTGTGCTGCGCCTGCTCGACGGCACGATGCAATGTCGCCAGAAACCACGCCAGCCACTCGGTCGCATCAAGGGTGGATTTTTGGGTTCGCTCGAGGATGTCGTAATACGCTTTGCGCTCGCGCTGGATCTGTGCGGAAAGGCTGTAAAAGCGTTGCGAACTGCCTTCTGCACGCGCCAGCAACAAATCGCCGATGGCACGGGCAATGCGGCCGTTGCCATCATCGAAAGGATGCAGCGTGACAAACCATAAGTGCCCGAGACCTGCCTTGATGAGCGGCTGTTCGCGCGTTTCGTCGTTGAGCCATTCGAGAAAGCGCGCCATCTCCGTTTCAAGCCGCTCGGCTGGCGGTGCCTCGAAGTGCACGCGCTGACGCCCGAGCGGACCCGACACCACCTGCATCGCTCCGGCTGCGTCATCGCGCCAGCCAGCGACGGTGATGCGAGACAATCCCGAATAGCCAGTCGGAAACAACGCTGCGTGCCAACCGCAGAGCCGCTCCTTGGATACGGGAACATGGCAGTTGGCGGTAGCGTCCAACACCATGTCGACCACGCCTTCGACATGCCGATCGACCGGCGCAAGTGCCCCGATGTCCACACCCAGACGACGTGCAATCGACGAGCGCACGGAAGCAACATTGAGATGCTCACCCTCGATCTCGCTGGTGTTGACGACATCGTCAGTGAGTGCGGCAAGACTGGCTTCGCTGCGCAACGCCATACCGACATCGACTAGGCGTCCAAGCAACAGCCCCTGGGCACGGTTTACCTTGGCCAATGCCTCAGCCAGTGCGGCCAGATCGTACCGCCAGTGCGGCCAGTCGTTGGCCTGCCAGATATAGGTGTAATCACCGCTTAACATGCGGTGATTATGGAGCAGATTCGCCGCCCATGCAATATTCACCGTATTTTATACGGTGAATAAGCCGGGAAATCGCCGCATCGATCCGTTGCACGCAAGGCGTGCTCAACCTGCCGAGCCTGCGCTACTCAGCCAGATCTGCAACGTGCCTATCGCCGCAACCTCAACGCGGGATCAGACGCCAGGCGATGTTTTATATCCGATGCGATGACACGCGCCGCGCAACCGCAATCCGCTCTCAAAACCAAGTGTTCGTCAACGACGTGGAGAGAGCCCCAGACAGCAGAGTCGGGAACACCTTTCATGCATCTTTGCGCGGCACTCTTCTATCGTTGTAGCAATGCGTCACCCGCACCTACCTGATCAACCGCGTTTATTGCCTGATTCTCCGCCGCCCGCTTCACCATGGTTGCTTTCGGGCATGCTCAGACTGACGTTACCGAATCGATTCAGACCTTTGTCTATTCATTAACCAAGAGGATGCTTGCATGGAATATCGACGTCTTGGCGCATCGGGCTTCAAGGTGCCGGTGCTGAGTTTTGGAACCGGCACGTTCGGCGGCAAGGGCGAGTTCTTCAGCGCGTGGGGTAATACCGACGTGGCGGAAGCGCGGCGGCTGGTGGATATCTGCCTGGATGCGGGTGTCAGCATGTTCGACACGGCGGATATCTATTCTTCCGGTGCATCGGAATCGATTCTTGGCGAGGCGATCAAAGGACGCCGCGATCAGGTGCTGATTTCCACCAAGGCCACCTTCCGTTTCGACGACAAGCCCAACAATGTCGGTTCATCGCGCTATCACTTGATCCAGGGGATCGACGCGGCACTGAAGCGCCTGGGCACCGACTACATCGACCTGTTCCAGTTGCATGGTTTCGATGCCATGACGCCGGTGGAGGAAACGCTGTCCACGCTGGATGATCTGGTTCGCGCGGGCAAGATCCGTTACCTGGGCGTGTCGAATTTCTCCGGCTGGCATTTGATGAAGTCGCTGGCCGTGGCCGATCGCTACGGTTATTCACGCTATGTGGCAAACCAGACGTATTACTCGCTGGTCGGGCGCGATTACGAGTGGGAATTGATGCCGCTGGGCTTGGATCAGGGCCTTGGCGCAGTGGTATGGAGTCCGCTCGGCTGGGGACGCCTCACCGGCAAGATTCGCCGCGGGCAGCCGCTGCCGGCAGACAGCCGTCTGCACAAGACGGCGGAGATGGGGCCGCAGATCGATGACGAATATCTGTATCGCGTGGTCGATGCGCTAGACGAGATCGCGAAGGAAACGGGCAAGAGCGTGCCGCAGATTGCGTTGAACTGGTTGCTGCAGCGGCCTACCGTTTCCACGGTGGTGATCGGTGCGCGCAATGAGGAACAGCTGCGGCAGAATCTGGGCGCGGTAGGTTGGAATCTGACGCCTGAGCAGGTGGCCAAGCTGGATGCGGCGAGCGCGGTGACGCCGGTGTATCCGTATTGGCATCAGCGTGGGTTTGGAGAGAGGAACCCGCCGCCGGTTTGATGCCGTGCGATGGTTCGCTCCCTCCCTTGCTTGCAGGGGAGGGTTGGGGTGGGGTGAACACTTGCCTCAAACTTTCCCGCAAGGGCTCACCCCATCCTGTCCTCCCCCTGCAAGCAAGGGGAGGGACCACTTAGGAAGCTACATGCAAGTTGTCATCATCACGGATGACATGGCCGCAACACGGTAGTAGCGGAATATCGCTTAGCTTTTTTTATTGACCAGGATTCCGCTGGACATCCCCACCACCGAGGCTGCCAAGGTTACTCGGCCACTGCTTGTCCTTGTCCTTCGAACTCGACGACGCACTTACGAAATGCCCGTTCTGATCGAAGCTCAACACGGTGGATACGGTTTTCTCCACGTGCTTGGGAATCTGCGAGCCGGTGGTCGGCATACCGTCACCGGAAACCTCCTGGTACTTGCTCACATACTGCAGCTGCTGGCTCCCATCCGGCATGCGCGTAGCCTGGAACGGCGGGCCTAAGGCGGCCTCCGCCTGCGCGATCGTGGTAACGCCCGGTTGAAACGAGGCGACCGCCGTCGGGTCGGCCTTGTGTTCCGTGGTGGCACATCCTGCCAACAGCAATGCGGCCATAGCGGCCGCAACGGCCTTGTTCATACCTCTACTCCCCTTTTTCATCCTGAGAATGGTTCTGTTCCTGCACGAATCATGTTCGGCGAACGCCGGGCACCAGGCACCTGCCTGAAGTCATATTTCCCCGTACAGATAGCCCGCAGCCGTCTAAGAATCGAGAGCCAATTGTCAAAAAAAACGGCCGTTCGCGCGGGTTGACGCTATGGCGAGCCCATGCAAAACCGTCTCGCCAGCGCCTTGGGTGTCCATAGACGAGGTAAAGCTATCAAGGGCTTAGCCGATACATTGACAAATCTACGACAGCAATGCCTCATTAACCGCAGGGTTCACGTTTCCTGCACAGCACGTACCCATTGATAGGCGAGCTATAACGGCAGATTGGTCGCCATGAGCCTGAGTCTTCCTATCCTCATCACGACAACGCAAGAGCCGGAAAACACCGCCTGGCTCGGTTGTTTGATCGAAGCCGAGACGCCCGGCGAAGTCTGCTTGCTCATCGAAACCTTGCTGCAGGCGCAGCCCCATTGCCTCAAGGCCAAGGTGCTGATGCTCGCCCATGGACAGGAACAGCGCTCTGCCGAAGCGCAGCCACCCGATCTGGAAGACCTTGCGCTCGCGCAGGATGCGCTAAAAGCCGATGACGGCGTGCGCGTATCGCCCGACGGCCGGCGCTATGCCCTCTCCCTGCTTGGCGCGCAACAAGCGGTGCTGCTGCTCACGATGACCATCGAAGGCTCGGCCAAAGCCCTGCTCGCCAAGGTGGACTCGTATCTGCAGCTTGGCGTGCGCCAGTTGCATCACACCATCAAGCTGGCCGAACTGTACGACTCGCACAACCAGCTGGAACATTCTGAAAACCTGCAGCGCGCGCTGTTCTCCATTTCCGAGCTATCCGGTTCGGACCTGGATATGCCAGACATGCTGTGCGAGATCCATCGCATCGTCAGCGGTCTGATGTATGCGGAGAACTTTTTCATCGTCCGCTACGATCCGGAGCACGAAACGCTGCGCTTCCTCTATTACTCGGACATCAAGGACGAAGACAAACCCGAAACCAATCGCGACATGCGGCTGGAAGACCGCCGTCACACGCTCACCTGGTACCTGCTTACCCAGGGCAAGCCGCTGATGGGCAGCAACGAGCAACTGCTGGAACAGGTAAACGGTCCGCTGGTGATCGCGGGCCCCGACAGCGACGACTGGCTGGGCGTGCCGATGCTCCGCAACGGCCAGGTGCAGGGCGCACTGGTGGTGCAAAGCTACGGCACCGGCATCGTGTATTCGCGCGATGATCTCACCCTGCTCGAATTCGTAGGCAGCCATATTCTTACCGCGGTGGAACGCAAGGAAGCCAAGGACGAACTCGAACGGCGCGTGCGCCAGCGCACGGAGGAACTGGCTGAGGTGAACCGCGGCCTGCTGCAGGAAGTGCGCGAACGACATCGTGCCGAACGCTTGCAGGAAGCCCTGTTCCAGGTAGCCCAACTCGCCACCGCCGACATCGATGAAAACACGTTCTACGAACGCGTGCACATCGTGGTAGGCCGACTGCTGGATGCGAAGAATTTCTTCATCGCCCTGCTCAGCGATGATCGCACCAAGCTGGAATTTCCGTATTTCATGGATACCGGCGTGCGCCATCAACTGTCGCGCCCGATCGGCCGCGGCTTGAGCGAATACGTGCTGCGTCGCGGACAACCCTGGTCCGGCACGCGCGAAGACATCATGGCGCTGACCCGCTCCGGCGAAGTGGTGCCGCACCACATCGGCGAACCTTCTGCCTGCTGGCTGGGTGTGCCGTTGAAAGTAGACGAGTCGGTAATCGGGCTGATCGCGGTGCAAAGCTACGAAGACAACGCCTCTTACGGTGCGCAGGAACAGGAGCTGCTGAGCTTCGTGGCGTTGCAGATCGCCAACAGCATTTACCGTCGCCGTTCCGCCGCGGCGCTGCATCTGGCCAATCTGAAGCTGGAGCATCGCGTGGAAGAACGCACGCGAGAGCTGCGCGCCGAAATCGCGCGACGCGAACAGATGCAGCAGCAGCTGCATCATCAGGTGATGCACGATCCGCTTACCGGCCTGCCTAACCGCGGCTACCTGCGCGAACGGCTGGATCGCATACTCAACCGGATCCAGAGCGATCCGAACCGCCGCTGCGCCCTGCTGTATATCGACGTCGACCGCTTCAAGGTGATCAACGACAGCCTCGGTCACCTCGCCGGCGATGAATTCCTTAAGGCTGTCGCGGTGCGGCTGCTGACGCATGTACGCGAGCCAGACATGGTGGCACGGCTTTCCGGCGATGAATTCGCCATCCTGCTCGAGAACATCGAGAACACCGATACCGCCACCATCATCGCCGATCGTGTATTGCAGGCCGTGGCAACACCGCTGCGCATTTCCGGTAAGGAACTGGAACCGTCGGTAAGCGTGGGCATTGCTTGCGGCGATGCGAGTTACCTCGATGCGGATGAATTGATCCGCGACGCGGACATGGCGCTTTACCAGGCCAAGGAATTGGGCCGCAAGCGTTTCGCCATCTTCGACGAAGCGCTCGCCAAAGGCATGGTGGACGTGCTCGCAATGGAAAGCGAATTGCGCAAGGCGCTTCGCCAGAACGAATTCGAGCCGCACTTTCAGCCGATCTGCCGGCTCGGCGACAGCAAGGTGGTGGGCTATGAAGCGTTGATCCGCTGGAACCATCCGCAGCGCGGCCTGCTGCGCCCGTCGGATTTCGTCAAGATCGCCGAAGACAGCGGCTTGATCGAAGCGATCGACTGGCGTCTGTTCGAACTCAGCTGCAGGCTGCTGGCGCAGCATGGGTCCAGCGAACCGTTCATCACCTTCAACGTGTCCGCGCTGCATCTGCGTCATGCCGACTTCGACGTACGCGTCTTGAAGATGCTCGAACGCACCGGCCTCCCGCCCGAAAGGCTCGTAACCGAAGTAACCGAAGGCGCGCTGCTGGACAACCCAGAAAGCGTGCGCGCCGTGCTTGAGCGCCTGCGCAGTGCGGGTGTAGGTGCGGCGCTGGACGATTTCGGCACCGGCTACTCGTCACTGAGCTACCTGCACTCTCTGCCCCTGCGCATGCTCAAGATCGACCGCGCTTTCGTGCACGAACTGGACAAGGCCGGTAGCAGCAACAGCACCACCGTGGTCGCGGCGATTCTCGCGCTGGCACACGCGCTCAATATCCAGGTGATTGCCGAAGGCATCGAAACGCAAGCACAGCTGGAAGCGCTGGTGAGCATGGGCTGCGAGATGGGGCAAGGTTATCTGCTGGGAAGTCCCGCACCGATTGCGCATTGGGTGGATGTGCAGAAGTCGCCGTGACTCGTTGTGTGCTGTCTCTGCACAACTACTTTGAGGTCCAAAATTGTCCAGTCGTCATTCCGGCGAAGGCCCTTGCTGTCCCGGGAAAATGCGATCGATCGGAACGGCGTGCAGCTGCCCCACCGTGAAGTTAAAACTTCCCTGGAAATTCAGCGCTCCAGAATCCGTCGTCCCGACGAACATTTAAGCATTTCGGCAAGCCGGGCAAAATTTTCCCCGGACAGCAATGGACGAAGGCCGGAATCACGAGCATGGAATATCTGGCTCTGGGCAATTTCACTACACCCTGCTCGTCCCCACCCGCACCGAATCCAGATGCCGGATATCTCGAATATCCCCCAACCACACTAACCCGTCCCCATCCGGACGATGACTGTCGATCAGCCGCACCACGCCGTTCATGCCTTCCTGATTATTTGGATCGAGAAAAACTTGCACCGGGGCGTGACGCTGACTCCGCTCTGCGTCCCATACATCGCTATCCGCATAGTTATTTATGCGGAGAGCTTGGGGGCGCCATAAAGAGGGATGTGGCCGGCCCGTCATAGGGCGGGCACGGCCAATTCGCGCGATATCAGGCTTTCAGCTTGCTGCTCCCTTGCGGTGCATGCTGATGCTTTTCCTTCACTTCGCGAAGCAGTTCAAGCACATGCGCGTGTTGTTCGCGGCGCTTTTGCTCTTGCGCGGCCAGCAGTTGCTGCCGACGCGTCATCCGCACCGGAGGCTGCGCCTTGGCTGGACGAACGATGCGGCTGATGTAATCGGACCAGGTGCTGAGGTTCCACAGCGAATGCGGCGAGCCCGGCGTCCTCCCGGGACTGATCGAACCAGGGGTATTCATGAAACGGCCTCCACCACAGACGGTTGCCCGCGGCAGCTTGCCGCTGCCCGGACATTTACTCTGCGCTAGGCATCGTTAGCTGTTCGTGATGCAGACGCTAGGAATGGCTGAGACGGATCCGGCAGGCCGGACCCGATGGTTCTTCCCCTTTCGCTTACGCCTTAACACGCCGGTCTTCCATGGCTTTGGCAATGGCTTTAGCCAGTCCCATGCGATCGTAGGGCTTGGACAAGCGCGTAGCGCCATCGCTCAGGTCTGTGGGAATTTCGGCATAACCCGTCGCCAATACCACCGGCAGCGCAGGCCAGCGGATGTTCACTTCGCTCACGAGCTGCGCACCGGTCATGCCCGGCATGGCGTGATCGGTGATGAGCATATCGACGTCTGAACCGTCTTCCAGAATCTGCAGCGCTTCTTCGGCCGAGGCCACCTCGGTGACGCGATGGCCGAGATCCTGCAGTACCGCACCTGTGGCATTGAGCACGAGCGGGTCGTCGTCCACGATCACGACACGCAGGCCGCACAGCGAACTTGCCGGCTTCACCGACACCGACACAGGCACTACTGCTTCCTGCTGCTCCACGGCCACACAACGCACGCTCGGCAACCACATCTCCACACGGGTGCCGAAGCCCTTGCTGCTCTTGATCACCAGGCGCCCGCCCGACTGTTCGGCCAGCCCGTGCACCATCGACAAGCCCAACCCGGTGCCCTTCCCCACGCCCTTGGTGGTGAAGAACGGTTCGGTCGCCTTGATCAGCGTTTCCTCATCCATGCCCTCGCCTTCGTCGGTGACGGAAAGGCAGACGTATTCGCCCGGCGCAAGCCGCGTGGAATGCGATGCATCGATGGTCACGTTGCGCGCCGCAATGGTGAGGTTGCCGCCTTCGGGCATCGCGTCGCGCGCGTTCACGGCCAGGTTCATCAAAGCCAGTTCCAGCTGATTCGCATCGGTCTTCACCGAATTCAAGGAAGCCGGAAACATCGTGCTGATATTGACCAAAGGGCCGAGCGAGCGACGCAGCAGCTCGGTCATGTTAGCCACCAGCGAAGCCGCGTCGACCGGCGCTACGCGTAGCTCCTGCTTGCGCGCAAAGGCGAGCATGCGCTGCGTCAAGGCCGAACCGCGCTGCACGGCGGATTGCGCGTTCTGCACCAGCCGGCACAGTTGCGATTCGTGCGGAAGCTTCAGCTCCACCATGTCCAGACAGCTCTGGATCACCATCAACAAATTGTTGAAATCATGCGCCACGCCGCCGGTGAGCTTACCGATGGCCTCGATCTTCTGCGCCTGGAACAGCGCCTCACGTGCACGATCCAATTCCCTGGCAGCTTCGCGCTGCTCGGTTACGTCGCGCGTGATCTTGGCGAAGCCGACCAGCTCGCCTTTGTCGCCCACAATACGGTCCACCACCACGTGCGCCCAGAAGCGCGTACCGTCTTTGCGCACGCGCCAGCCTTCGGTCTCTACGCGCCCTTCGGTCGTGGCCAGCGCCAGGTTCTTCTGCGGCTCGCCGGCATCGCGATCGGCCTGCGTATAGAACGAAGAGAAGTGCTTACCAATAATTTCTTCGGGCGTATATCCCTTGATGCGTTCGGCGCCGTAATTCCAGCTTGATACATAGCCGTACTGATCCAGCATGAAAATGGCGTAATCGGTCACGCTCTGTACCAGCAGCCGAAACTGCTCCTGGCTGCGGCGCAAGCTCTCTTCGGCGCGCTTGCGTTCGGTAAGATCACGCACGATCTTTGCAAAACCGATCAGCTTGCCTTGTTCATCGCGAATCGCATCGGTAAGCGCCTGCGCCCAATAATGGCTGCCGTCCTTGTGGAGGCGCCAGCTGTCGCACTCGTAACGGCCTTCTGTCCTGGCGATGTCCAATTCACGGTGTGGCAGACCTCCTTCGCGATCGTCCTTAGTGTAAAAACATCCTACATGGCGACCGATGATTTCGTCTGCGCAATAGCCGGTGATCCGTTCGGCGCCGGGATTCCAACTGGTCACATGACCATCCGAATCCAACATGAAAATGGCGTAGTCCGTAATCGACTCGACCATCAAACGATAGCGGTGCTCAGCAAGCAATGACGCGGAAGAAGCAACGACAGGTTTTACAGATAGATTTGCCATGCGTCATCAACCCTAAAGCATTCGAGAACGATGCGTGAAAATCAAATGAAAAATCACCGCATCCAATTTGCAAACCGCGCCCCTCCGGCGCTGCAAGCCGAAAAAATTCTAAAAAAACGGCGCCACCTGATTAATGCATATCAATAGTATTGTCCGACCGATTGTGAACCTCATGCAAGCTTCATGAAAGCCCTAATCTGCATTTTTTTGCATGTTCGGAAGCATCGAACGCATCCGCATTCGTGTAATTCACCGACGCATCACGTTCGCTATTCGTATCGCATACATTAGCGATGACAAAAAGCATGCAGCGCGTGCAAATAGGCGCGCGCTGTTGGTTACTGCGGACGAACCGCCGGCCGAAAAAGTAGTGCCGGGCGTGAGTGGTTTCTACAAGGCATTGAAGGATGAAGAAACCTGGCGCGTGAAAGCCTCTATGCCAAATAACATGCATCGTGGGTGCAAAGCTTCGTCTTGCCTCATCGTCATTCCGGCGAAGGCCGGAATCCAGTTCAAATATGCGTCCGAAGGACACAACACCCGATGTTGAGTGCTTCGCACAACGTATTGAAACTGGATTCCGGCCTTCGCCGGAATGACGACCGGGCGATTTTTTGCTTCCCAATAGTTGTGTAGATACCTAAGCCTCGATGGGAGAGAAAAGCACTACCGCGTCTGCACTTGCGTCGCCTTAATCACCGCCGCAATCAACGCCAGATCATCCTTTATCCCAAAATCCGGCGGCTGCGAATAGCCAAACCGCACGATCACTACTTTCGCGGAAGGTACGATGTAAATGCGCTGCCCAAGAAATCCGCTGGCGAAATAGCCGTCCTTGGGAAAACCCTGCGACACGCGCCAGTTCGTGAAGTCGTCCGATCCATCGTTGGTCCAGAATCCGGCACCGTAGGTTGATCCCAACGTGGAACGGCGCGACCAATCCACCCAGCCTTCGGGAAGAATGCGCTGTCCGTCAGGCGCCACGCCGTCGTCGAGATACAGCTGCCCGAAGCGCGCGTAAGTACGCGCCGGCGCGTAGACGTACGACGCGCCCATGAAAACGCCAGAGCCGTCGAACTCCATCGTCAAGTTGCTCAAGCGCGCGGGAATCAGCAGTTCCTTTTCGGCGAAATCACGCATGCCGGCCGCACCGCTGCCTACGGTCTGTCCAAGCAGGCGATCCACGATTAGCGTGTTGCCCGAGGTGTAATCCCAAGTCTTGCCGATGGGACTGCTCAACGGATACTGCGCGGCATACGCTGCCATGTCGTCATTGAGGTATTCCATGCGTGCCACCGGGCTGAAGCCGTTGGCTTCTTCCTTGACCGACAGGCCGCTGCGCATGCGCAGAAGATCTTCGATGGTGAGGCGTGCACGCGGATCATTGGGTCCCTGCCACTCTGGTGCGCCGACCGGCTGATCGACGCGCAGGCGACCTTGTCGCACGAGAATACCCAGCAGCGCATTGGTGAAAGATTTCGCTACCGAATAGCTCAACAGCGGTGTGTTCACGCTGAAGCCCTGTGCATAGCGTTCCGCAATCACGCGTCCGTCTTTTACGATCACGACGGCTTTGACGTCCTTGGTGGGTTCTCCCGAATGTTCCTCGAATACCTTGTCGAGCGCGGCGTTGATGGCGAAATCGTTCGTCGTGACCGGACTCGGTGGCGCGAAGCCGTCATCCGCAGGCGTCGGCAACAGTGAACGTGGTGCAGGTGCGGGAGGTGTGTGCGCAAACTCCAGCCGGCAGCCATAACCCGGCGTGAAATCCGCGCGCGCATGAAAGAAGCGGGCGAGCGTGGTTTCCACGCTGCGGTTCGCACGATCGACGCGGTAACGCACCCATCCATCCATCGGATGTCCGATGATCGGCCGCACCAGCTCCTTCATCGTCGCGTCCGGATCGAGGCCAGCCACGAATACCGCCGAGCACAGATTGTGCGCGGCCAAGCCCGCCCCGACACGCGCGGCGCGACCGGGCCGAAAGATCACGACTGCTGCAACCAATGCAATTAGCAGCACGGCAACAGTCCATAGCCCCACTTTCTTTGCCATGCTCATCCCCCTGCTCCAAGCTGACACTTGGGCTGACATTTGGCGCAAGATATCGCCATATCCTTCGTGTCGCCAAGCTCTGTGTGGCGCGCCATTCTGCTGTATATCAAGCACGTGTTACGCTTAAGCGCATTCGTTTCCGGGGAACCTTTCGTGCTGCGAGGCAGGCGTACACTTCGATCCGTGACATGGCTGGCTACGCTGGCCATGATGCTGATCGTCGTGATGCCGGTGCTGTCGCGCACCATGACAGCGTTGCCCGCCTTGGATGGCGATTGTCCGGTCCATCAATTGGCCGCCGCGAAGCATCCAAATGCCCCGCAAGCACCGGCCGATCCGACCGAACGCTGCGGTTATTGCTACCTACTCAATCACACGCCGCCGCTCACTCCCGACGCGGTGGAGTATCAAGCTGCCTTGGCGCCTGTCGCGGTCATGGCACCGGTCAAGCACATCGGTGAGAAACCCGCATCGCCGCGCCTGAGTGCCGACCCGCGCGGTCCTCCGTTTATCGCCTGACACGCTACGCATGGCCGCTCGCCATGCCGCCATGCCCGCCGCCAAATAGCGCACGCGACGCCTCGCGTGTCGCCATTTGTTGCGGCATATCGCCACATAAGGTTGCGCTGCGCACATTACGTCAGCGACCTCCGTAAAAGGAGTTGCCATCTCATGAGTATTCAACGCTGCGCGCCTGCGACGCGCGCGCGATCACGCCAGCACGTTCGACACCACGCCGCGATAGCCGGTTTGCTTGCCACATGTGCGTTGCCGCAACTCGCATATGCCTGCGCCACCTGCGGCTGCACGCTCAACACAGATGCTGCCACCGGAAATTCCACGATGACCGGTTGGCGCATCAATATCGACTACACGTATATCGACCAGGACCAACTGCGGCATGGCAGCCGCAAGGCAACGCCGGAGCAGGTCGTGAACCAGCCCGCCAATCCGGCGCTGGGCGGCGGCGAGATCGAGCACAACACCACCAACCGCTACATCAACCTCACGGCGATGTACCGTTTCAATGCGGATTGGGGCGTAAACGTGATCGTGCCGTACGTGATCCGCGACCACAGCACGTACGGCACGCAGTTCCAGCCATACACATCGGCAGAATCCGCGCCGGATCAGCTCAGCAGTGCGCACGTGTCGGGCCTTGGCGATGTCAAGGTCATCGCCAGTTATCAAGGTTTTCTGCCTACGCATAACCTCGGCCTGCAGTTCGGCGTGAAACTGCCGACCGGCAACTACGGTGGTCAAAGCGTGGACGGTAATCTGGTCGGCCACCCGGTGACCTTCCGCAGCGGACCGGGACTCGGCCAGTCGCTCGATACATCCTTGCAGGCCGGCACTGGCAGCACCGATCTGATCGTCGGCGGCTACTACTATCAACCGGTAAGCCAGAATTTCGATGCCTTCGCTACCGCGCAGTTCCAGGCCGCGGTCAAGGAAAATCTCAATCAACCCGGCGCTGATTACCGTCCCGGCAACATCACCACCGTCAGCATGGGCTTGCGCTATGAAGCACATGCGAACTGGGTGCCGCAGCTGCAACTCAATTGGTTGCACAAGATGGCCGATCAGGGCTTTCTCGCCGACGTGCCGGATACCGAAGGTACCGTGCTCTACCTGAGCCCGGGTATCAGCACCAGCATCAGCAAGAATGTGCAGGTGTACGCGTTCGTGCAGGTGCCATTGTACAGCCGTTTGCAGGGCTATCAGTTGTTTCCGGGGTGGACGGGGACGGTGGGCGTGAGCATGAGGCTTTGATGTTTAAACTACCGATCACCCATCTGCACCGCATAGGCATCTTGCTGATGCTGTGCCTTCTTGCGCAAACTGCATTCGCCAACGATCTGGTCGTAGGCCAACCTGCCCCAGCCATCACCTTGAACACGCTCGACGGCAAGCCCATCGCCTTGCACGATCTGCGCGGCAAGGTCGTGATCCTCACCTTCTGGGCCACCTGGTGCGATCCGTGCCGCGAAGAACTTCCGCTGCTCTCGCGCTATGCCAGCGAGCATGCAAACGAAGGCCTGGTGGTGCTCGGTTTCAGCCTCGACGAGCCGGATAATCTCGATCAGGTTCGCAAGGTGGCCGGCACGCTGAATTTTCCGGTGGGCCTGCTTGGCGATCCGCACGTGCCCGGCTACGGGCGCATCTGGCATCTGCCGGTGAGCTTCATCGTCGATCGCGACGGCAAGCTAGTCGATAACGGATGGAAGGAAAATCCGCCTGCGTTGACGCAGCAGCGACTGGATCAAGTAGTAACACCGCTGTTGAGCCATGCGCCGTAGGCTGGGATGCGATCCAAGCAGGAAAGTGATGAAAAGCTGGGATTGCATTCCAGCCTATGTACGGCCGTCATTCCCGCGAAAGCGGGAATCCATCTTTGCCTTTGCATCACAGCGAATGGATTCCCGCTTTCGCGGGAATGACGGCCATTGAAGTTACGAGATCACTTCGTCGGAAGCGAACGAACAAACGCCAACGCCGCATCCAACAATTTTCGACGCAAGTTGTCGTCGCCGTAAGCTTCCGGCGCCGCGCGCACCCAGCCGTGCATGCGACGCTCGCCCATGATCATCGGAACGATGCCGTGCATCTGCAGTGCCCAGGCATCCTTGTCCTTGCCTAGTCGCACCAGCAATCCATCGTGACGTGCCCCGCACAAGAGATTGCCGTGCACGAGCCATGCCCATCCCCCGAACATGGCTTTTTCGGTGAGGCCCCGCTCGCCCTGCAGATCTTCACTCAACAGTGCTTCCAGACCCTGGTCGCGTGCCATGTGCGATTCGCCTCTGCGCTTGATTCCATTGCCGAGTTGATTCCGATCAGTCTAGCGCCGGCCAGGTTTCATACCGGCAACGCCGTCGTGCGCTTCACCGTGCGCAAGGCCAGCGTCGATTGCACCCGCACTACACCTGGCAGTTGAGTGAGGATCTCGGTGTGGATGCGCTCGAAGTCGGCCGAATCGGCATACGCCACACGCACCATGTAATCGGCCGCGCCAGCGAGCAGGCAGCATTCGGTGACTTCCGGATGTTTCTGGACCGCCTCCTCGAAGGTGTCCAGGGCGGCGCGGCCCTGCTGGTCGAGCGTGACCAGTACGAAGGCGGTGCCTGACAGGCCTGCCCTCTTTTCGTCCAGCAGCATCACGTAGCGGGAGATCAGGCCGCGCTCCTCCAGCAGCTTCACGCGCCGCAGGCAGGCGGAGGGGGAAAGGTTGATCCGCATGGCCAGTTCCGCATTGGCCAACCGGCCGTCTTCCTGCAGCAATCGGAGGATGGCGCGGTCGCGCTCGTCCAGGGGTGGAAAAAGGTTCGTCATAAATTCTGCGTTTCGCTCATTACTTCGCACGCTATGCGAAAAAATGCCGATTACCCTGCCTTAATCAGCGAGAAATTGTGCAACGGCTCGATCATACTGCGCGCCGCGCGGCGCACGGAAGAGCAGCGCATCAACCTTCCATACCAAATCTGTCGAGAGAGCGAGCCATGCGCATCGGTGTACCGAAAGAGATCAAGAACCATGAATACCGGGTGGGCCTGGTCCCATCGTCCGTGCAGGAATTGGTACACCACGGCCATCAGGTGCTGGTGCAGAAGGATGCAGGCGTAGGCGCTGGCCTGTCTGATGCCGACTACGTGGCCGCCGGCGCCACCATCATCGACAGTGCCGACCAGATCTTTGCCGAAGCCGACATGATCGTGAAGGTGAAGGAGCCGCTGGCGGTGGAGCGCAAAAAGCTGCGCAAGGGCCAGATTCTTTTCACCTACCTGCACCTCGCACCCGATGCAGAGCAGACCCATGACCTGATCGCCTCTGGCGCGATCTGCATCGCCTACGAAACCGTGACCGCGCCCAACGGCTCGCTGCCGCTGCTGACGCCGATGTCCGAAGTGGCCGGCCGCCTGGCGCCGCAGGTGGGTGCGCATTCATTGGAAAAGGCCCAGGGCGGACGCGGCGTGCTGCTGGGTGGCGTGCCCGGCGTGCCGGCAGCCGAGGTGGTGATTCTTGGCGGCGGCGTATCCGGTACGCATGCAGCCACCATCGCGGTGGGCATGGGCGCAAAGGTGACGGTGGTGGATCGTTCGGCCGAAGCGCTGAAGCGTTTGGCCACACAGTTCGGTACGTCGATCTCCACCGTGTTCTCCACGCGCTCTGCCATTGAAGAACTGGTGCGCCGTGCGGACCTCCTGATCGGCACGGTGCTGGTGCCGGGCGCGGCAGCGCCGAAGCTGGTGACGCATGAGATGGTGCGCACGATGAAGCCGGGCGCGGTGATCGTGGATGTGGCCATCGACCAGGGCGGCTGCGTGGAAACCTCGCACGCCACCACACACTCCGATCCCACTTACGTGGTCGACGGCGTGGTGCATTACTGCGTGGCCAATATGCCGGGCGCAGTGGCGCGCACGTCGACGTTCGCGCTCAACAGCGTGACGCTGCCCTTCACCCTGGCGCTGGCCAACCACGGCTGGCAGAAAGCCCTGCAACAGGACGTGCATCTGCGCAATGGCCTCAATGTGTTCGAAGGCAAGGTCACCTGCGAACCGGTCGCGCAGGCGCACAACTTGCCGTACACGAAGGCGGAAAGCGTGCTGGGTATGTAAGTCTCCCGGCTTCACTCCCTCTCCCCTCCGGGGAGAGGGTTGGGGTGAGGGGGCAACCTCGCCTGATCTCCACCGTGTAAAAAAACAGAAAGCGCAGAGCATGCACTGCCATGTTTCCTCGCAAGCCTTGTCCCCTCACCCTAGCCCTCTCCCCAGAGGGGAGAGGGAACTAAACAGTACGTCACTCGAAGACGATCTCCTCTTCGAGCAACGCATTCAAATACGCATGACATACGGGGCTACGTCGCACACGCGCCTCGATCGCCGCCGCGATCACCTGCTGGTTGCGCTGTGTGACCTCGCAACCATGACAGCGCAGGAAGTCCGTAATAAAGCCTTGAATCTCCCACGGCATGCGGTCGAAAGGTGTCGCCGCCTCTCGAAGCTGTACGCGTCGAATGCGCAGGTGAGTTTTCCGTGCCACGTTGGCTGACTGTGTGTTTGTCCTAAGCGGGATGTGCATAAACCAGACCAGATCTCCCGCGCACCCTGTAGTCATCCGAAGAAGGCTCATTGCTGCCTGTGATTTTTTCTGCCTCGTAGTGATGACGGCTTGCGCGCAGTTCCCTAAGTGGTTCCTCCCCCTTGCTTGCAGGGGGAGGTCAGGAGGGGGTGAACTCTTGCGGGAAAGCCCATCGCAAGTACTCACCCCACCCCAACCCTCCCCTGCAAGCAGGGGAGGGAGCCAATGACTCTCGTCATTTCGAATGTCCGCGGACGACCACGGACATACCGCGGACAGCTTGTCGATTTCCCGCCTCACCATTCGTCGCCGGATAAAGCCACCAAACACGGAACCTCCGCGATGAGCCTGAAACTGTACGCACACCCCTTCTCCTCCTACTGCCAGAAGGTACTGATCGCGCTATACGAGAACGAGATACCGTTCGAGTGGCGCACGCTGTCGAACGAACATCCGGACATCTACGCCGAATTCGCCGCCATGTGGCCGTGCAAGCGCTTCCCCCTGTTGGTCGATGGCGATCGGCCGATCATGGAATCAACCATCATCATCGAGCATCTCGCCCTGCACTATCCCGGTTCGGTGTCGCTGCTGCCCGCGAATGCACGCGATGCACTGGAAGTGCGGTACCTGGATCGCTTCTTCGATCTCTACATTTCCACGCCGGCGCAGAAGATCGTGCTCGATGCCATGCGCCCGGAGGCCGAACATGACGTGCTAGGCGTGCGCGAAGCACGCGATACGCTCGATACCGCCTATGTCTGGCTGGACAAGACACTGGCCGGCCGCGAATGGGCCGCCGGGAACAGTTTCAGCCTGGCCGATTGCAGCGCCGCGCCGTCGCTGTTCTATGCCGACTGGACGCATCGCATCGATCCGGCGCTCAGCCACCTCATCGCGTATCGCAAGCGCCTGCTTGCGCGTCCGTCATTCGCACGCGCCGTGGACGAAGCGCGACCGTATCGCTCGCTGTTTCCGCTGGGTGCACCAGATCGGGATTGATCCTGCGACGCAGGCAGCAGCAAGGCTTAAAAACCGTAACGCCGTACTACTCCTATTGGCATGGCTCCCTTCCCTGCATGCAGGGAAGGGAGCAGATCAGCGCAAAGCCGCCTCACGTGTTCTTGCGACCCGGCCTGCCAGCCTCGGCGCTGGTATCGCCACGAGAAGTAGTGGTACCGCTTGGGCGTGAGCCCCCGCCGTGGCTGTGTTCGCCACCCTTGCGACCGATGTCCGCCATATGGCTACGGTCCTCGCTTACGGCTTCACCGCCTTTCTGACCGATCGCGGACATATGCCCGCGATCCTGGCTTACCGTTTCGCCGCCTTTGCGACCGGCTTCGCGCGCCTCCTGGGAAGAGAACTCGTGCGCGTGACCGCTTTCATGGGCTGCGCGTCCGCCCTGGCTGGCGATCTCGCGCTGACGCGATTCGTCCATGCCGGCGAATCCACGCCCACCACCCTGTCCTCCGCGATGGTTACCTGTGTTCTGATTTGCCATTCTCGTAACTCCAAAATCGATATTGCGCACGACACGTTTGTGTATCGTACGAAACGATCATGGCGATACTCATCTGTAGCTGAAGTATCGATGCAGTGAAAATCACCTCAACGAAGCGATGAACAGCCACGTGCCTATCAGGTTGCATGCGGAGGCACTGGAAGCACAGCAAATAACAAAAAGATCACATAGCGGTTTTACGCAAGCGCAACGCATTCCCCACCACCGACACCGACGACAAGCTCATCGCCAGCGCCGCGATCATCGGCGACAAGGTGATGCCAAGCAGCGGATACAGCATGCCGGCTGCCAGCGGCACGCCCACCGCGTTGTAGACGAATGCGAAAAACAAGTTCTGCCGAATATTCCGCACCGTGGCCTGAGACAACGTCCGTGCCCGCACGATGCCACCGAGCTGCCCTTTCACCAAGGTCACTTGAGCCGTTTCCATCGCCACGTCGGTACCGTGTCCCATCGCAATGCCGATATCCGCAGCAGCCAGCGCAGGCGCATCGTTGACGCCATCACCCGCCATAGCGACTCGCCTACCCTGCTTGCGCAGTGTTTCGATCACCGCGGCCTTGCCGGCAGGCGACACTTCAGCATGCACTTCATCGATCGCCAGCTCGTGTGCCACCGCGTTCGCGGTCGTCGCGTGATCGCCAGTCAGCATCACGATACGCATACCCGATGCTTTCAGGTTTGCGAGCGCCTGCGGCGTGCCCGGCTTGATGCGATCGCTTATGGCGAACAAGCCGACTACCTTGCCGTCAATGGCCAGGAACATCACCGTGGTGCCTTTGTTGCGAAAGGCATCCGCTTTGGCAAGCGTCTCGGAGTCCAATGGTACGTGCATTTGTTCCATCAGCGGCGCGTTGCCGAATGCCAGACGATTCTCCTGCACTTTTCCGCTGACACCGCCGCCGACATGCGCCTGAAAATCGCTGATCTCGGGCAAGTTCACACCTTCGTCCTTGGCCGCCGACGTGATGGCCTTGGCAAGCAGATGTTCGCTTGCTTGTTCCAGACTTGCCGCTAACGCCAGTAGCTGCTTGCGATCATGATGATCGAGCGCAGCCACGGAAACGAGCGAAGGTTTTCCTTCGGTCAAGGTACCGGTCTTATCCAGCACCAGCGTATCGACCTCGCGCATGGTTTCGATCGCGGTTGCATCCTTGAACAGCAGTCCTTGCTGCGCGCCACATCCACTCGCCACCATGATCGAAATGGGCGTAGCCAAACCCAGCGCGCAGGGACAGGCGATGATGAGCACCGAAACCGCCGCGATCAGCGCATGTGCCAGACGTGGTTCCGGCCCCAGCCAGGCCCACGCGGCAAAGGCCAGCACCGCTACCGCGATCACCGCCGGCACGAACCACGCCGCTACGCGATCGGCCACGCGCTGCAGCGGTGCCTTGCTACGCTGTGCCTGCGCCACTTGCGCGACGATCTGCGACAGCACGGTGGATGCGCCAACCTTCTCCACGCGCATGGTCAGTGCGCCTTGCTGGTTGATCGTGCCGCCGGTGAGTGGGTCGCCCAGCGCTTTCGTCACCGGCATCGGCTCGCCAGTAAGCATGGATTCGTCCACGTCGCTGTGGCCGCTCAGCACCACGCCGTCCACCGGTACCTTTTCGCCGGGACGAATGCGCAGCACGTCGTCGCTCTGCACGTCGCTCAACGGCACATCGTGCTCTTCACCGTTCGCTATGCGTCGCGCTGTCTTGGGCACCAGGCCCAGCAACGCTTTCAGCGCCGCACCGGTGCGCCGACGCGCACGCCATTCCAGAAAGTCGCCCAACGTCACTAGCGTGACGATCACCGCGGCGGATTCGAAGTACACGCCGACGCGGCCATGCATGTCGCGAAAGCCCTGTGGAAACAGCTGCGGTGCCAGGAAGGCCAAGGCGCTGTAGAACCACGCCACGCCCGTGCCCAACGCAATCAGCGTGTACATGTTCGGCTGCCAAGGCCTGAGCGAACGCCAGCCTCGCGCGAAGAACGGCGCGCCGCCCCACAGCACGACAACGCTGGCGAGCGATGCTTCGAGCCACCCTGCCGCGTTTGACCATGAGCCAGGCAGATGCACGCCCACATGCGGCAGCATGGCGAGCAGAAACACCGGCAGCGTCAGCGCGATAAGCAGCCACAGCCGGCGACTTGCAGCACGCGCTTCCGCGCTGTCGTCCTCGTCCAGGCTCGGCATCATCGGTTCCAGCGCCATGCCGCATTTGGGGCAATCGCCGGGATGATCCTGCTGCACTTCCGGATGCATCGGGCAGGTGTAGATCGCGCCCGGCACTGGCGCCGCCGGTGCGTGCGCTGCGTGCGAATGCATCGGCGCCGCGTGCATCGCTGCGGGTACTGCATGTGCGTAACGGTCAGGTTCCGCATCAAACTTCGCCTTGCAGCCCGCGCAGCAGAAGTAGAACGTGTTGCCGGCGTATTCACTGCGATGTCTTGCACCAGCCGTATCCACGGTCATGCCGCAGATCGGATCGCGCGCTTTGGGTTCCGCCGCGTGACAGCACGAAGCTTGCGCGCTCATGTCTGCGGCTCCTCATCGGCCAGCGCACGCAAAATCGGGCAGTGTTCCGGATCGCCGTGTCCCGGGCAGGCTTCAATCAATTGCTGCAAGCCCTTGCGAATGCGCATCAGCTCGGCGATGCGCGCATCGATGCTCGCCAGCCGCTGTTCGGCGCGCTTGCGCACCGCCTTCACGCCGCCACGGCGATCCCCAGATAGCGCCAGCAGATCGCGGATTTCCTCCAGCGTGAAGCCGAGATCCTTGGCGCGGCGGATAAAACGCAGCCGCTTGATCGCTGTTTCGTTGTAGCTGCGGTAGCCGGAGGCGCGGCGCAGCGGTTCGGGCAACAGGCCTTCGCGCTCGTAGTAACGAATGGTGTCGATGGGAACGCCTGCGCGTTTGGCGACGGTACCGATGGTCAGCGAGGAGGTTGGCGTAGTCATGGAAGAAGTCTAGACCTTTGATCCAGGTCTAGAGTCAAGCGCTTTGCCACAGTCTCAAACAAGTCTCCCATGTTGAAAGTCCTGGCAAGGCTAGCCCCTCACCCCAGCCCTCTCCCCGGAGGGGAGAGGGAGTTGGATTCACCAATTCATTTTCCAGCCAGCTACTGCACGCTCATCCCGGTAACCTTGCCGGTTCTCAGGGGACTTTCATCACTCATGCATCCAACCGATTCCGAATCGCACAGCCGCGCCTCGCTTCCACTTGCGCCTTCGCTCGATCCCACCCTTGCCGCCGCGCACATGCCGCGGCAGTTCCGGCCGCTGGATGCGCGCGTGCTGTGGATCGGCTTCGTCGCCGTGTTGCTCGGGGCGGTGGTGGCGGTGGTCGCCAAGGCGTTGACGGCGCTGATCGGCCTTATCACCAATCTCGCCTTCTACGGTCGCTGGAGCTATGACTTCGTTAGCCCCGCGGGCAATCATTTCGGGCTTTGGGTGATCGTGGTGCCGGTGATCGGCGGGTTGATCGTTGGCGTGATGGCGCGTTGGGGCTCACGCGCAATCCGCGGGCACGGCATTCCCGAGGCGATGGAGCAGGTGTTGCTCAATGAAAGCCGCATTCCACCGCGCATCACTTGGCTGAAGCCGGTTTCCTCGGCGATCGCGATCGGCACCGGCGGTCCGTTCGGCGCGGAAGGTCCGATCATCGCAACCGGTGGCGCGCTTGGTTCACTGATCGCACAGCTGATGCACGTGACCGCCGACGAACGCAAGACGCTGTTGGCAGCGGGTGCAGCCGCCGGCATGGCAGCCGTGTTCTCGGCGCCGATTTCCGCGGTGCTGCTGGCCATTGAGCTGTTGCTGTTCGAACGCCGCGCGCGCTCGCTGATTCCCGTGGCGCTCGCCGCCACGGTCGGCACCGGCTTCCGCTATGTGCTGGAAGGCAATGCGCCGATGTTTCCGATGCCGCAGATTGCCACGCCTACCCTCCCCGCCATTGCTGCCTACATAGCGCTGGGCGTGATCGTGGGCGTTGCGAGCGTGGGCATCACGCGCCTTACCTATGCCATCGAAGATCACTTCGAAAAACTGCCGATCCACTGGATGTGGTGGCCGGCGCTGGGCGGCATCGTGGTCGGCGTGGTGGGTTATTTCATGCCGCTGACGCTGGGCGTGGGCTACAGCAATATTTCTGCTGTGCTGAGCGGACAGATCGGCCTGGGCGCCATGCTCGCGCTGTGTCTGTTGAAATTGCTGTCGTGGTCAGTCGCGCTGGGCAGCGGTACATCGGGCGGTACACTCGCGCCACTGTTCACCATCGGCGGCGCCATGGGCGGCGTGCTGGGCATGGTGCTGGCAAGTGCGGCGCCATGGCTGCAGATCGATCCGCATCTGGCGGCACTGGTGTGCATGGCGGCGATTTTCGCCGGTGCGTCGCGCGCGTTTCTCACCTCGGTGGTGTTCGCGTTCGAAACCACGCAGCAACCACATGGCCTGCTGCCGCTGCTTGGCGCATGCGCGGCAGCCTATCTCGTTTCAGGCTTGCTGATGCGCAACACCATCATGACGGAGAAGATCGTGCGCCGCGGTGTGCGCGTGCCCTCCGACTACGCGGCCGATTATCTGGACCAGATCTACGTGCGCGACGCCTGCAGCCGCAACGTGGTGAGCCTGCGCGCTGACGACACGGTGAAAGAGGTGCGTCACTGGCTCGCTTCCGATGGCGCCAGCACCAAGCATCAGGGTTTCCCGATGCTGGACGCGCACGGTCAACTGCTTGGCGTCGTCACGCGTCGCCAGCTTTACGACGAAACGCTGGCGGACGACATGCAAGTACGCACCTTGATCAAGCGCGCGCCGCTGGTGGTGCGTGAAGACCATACCTTGCGCGAAGCGGCCGATCACATGGTGGAATGGGACGTCGGCCGCCTGGTCGTGGTCAGCAAGGATGTGCCGCATCGCATGATGGGTATCGTCACACGTGGCGATCTGCTGGCGGCGCATGCGCGGCGGTTGCGGGAGGCGCGGCATGCATCACGGCAATTGGGTGGCAAGCCGGCAGTTTCATAACGTGGAGGCTGCGCATCTTCTCTAAGGGTTTTGTCGTGCCTTATCGTCATTCCGGCGAAGGCCGGAATCCAGTACAAACATGTCGTGCGAAGCACTCAACATAAAGGATGTTGTGTGCTTCGCACGGGTTATTTTCACTGGATTCCGGCCTTCGCCGGAATGACGGTAAGGCAAAGTTCTTCCTTGCGAAGAACGTGCAGACACTTATCTCAAACCAACGCATCATCCGCCGCCACAAACCCACCCGTCTGCCGCTGCCACAAGCGCGCATACAAGCCGCCATGCGTAATCAGTTCCGCATGCGTGCCCGTCTCCACTACCTTGCCCTTGTCCAGCACCACCAGGCGATCCATCCGCGCGATGGTGGAAAGGCGGTGCGCAATCGCGATCACCGTCTTACCTTCCATCAGGATCTCCAGGCTTTCCTGGATGGCGGCTTCCACTTCGGAATCGAGCGCGGATGTGGCTTCGTCGAGCACGAGAATCGGCGCATCTTTCAACAGCACGCGCGCGATGGCGATGCGCTGGCGCTGGCCGCCGGACAGTTTCACGCCACGTTCGCCCACGTGCGCATCCAGGCCGAGGCGGTCTTCGCCGTCAACCAGATTAGGGATGAATTCGTCGGCGCGGGCCTTGCGAATCGCTTCCTGCAATTGGGCTTCGCTCGCGTCGGGTCGGCCGTAGAGAAGGTTGTCGCGCACGGAGCGGTGCAGTAGCGACGTATCCTGCGTCACCACGCCGATCTGCGAGCGCAGGCTTTCTTGCGTCACCTGCGAAATATCCGTGCCGTCGATGTAGATGTGCCCCTCTTCCAGGTCGTACAGACGCAGCAGCACGTTCACCAGCGTGGATTTGCCCGCGCCGGATGGACCGACCAGGCCAATCTTCTCGCCGGGACGAACCGCCAGGTTCAAGCCGGACATCACGCCACCCTGCTTGCCGTAGTGGAAGTGGATATCCTCGAAGCGCACTTCGCCGGCCACCACTTCCAACGGCATCGCGCCTTCCTTGTCCTGCACGCTGCGCGGTTCTGAAATGGTGGTGATGCCATCCTGCACAGTGCCGACGTTTTCGAAGATGCCGTTCACCACCCACATGATCCAGCCGGACATGTTGTTGATACGGATCACCAGCCCGGTGGAGAGTGCGATCGCGCCGACCGTGACCTTGCCCTGGCTCCACAGCAACACTGCCAGCGCCGAGGTGCCGACAATCAGAAAACCGTTGAGCGTGGTGATGGTGAAATCCATCGCCGTGGTGAGACGGGTCATGCTGCGCAGCTTGCCGGTCTGCTCCGCCATCGCGTCGGCCACGTACTTTTCTTCGCGCTGCGTGTGCGCGAACAACTTGAGCGTCAGGATGTTGCTGTAACCGTCGACGATGCGCCCCATCAGCTTCGAACGCGCTTCGGACGCCAGCCAGGAACGCTGCCGGGTGCGCGGGATAAAGATGTAGAGCGTGCCCACATAGAGGAATAGCCACACCACCAGCGGCGCGGCCAGCCATACGTCGGCCTTGGCGAACATCACGATGGCGCTGCCGGTATAGATCGCCACGTACCAGATCGCATCGACGATCTGCACCGCCGATTCGCGCAGCGACGCACCCGTCTGCATGATGCGATTGGCGATGCGCCCAGCGTAGTCGTTCTGGAAGAAGCCCAGGCTCTGGCGGATCACGTAGCGATGGTTCTGCCAGCGGATGCGGTTGGTGAGGCTGGGCACCACCGCCTGGTTCACCAGCAAGTCGTGCAGGCCGATGAACACCGGACGCAACACCAGGGCAACGAAACCCATCCATAGCAACTCGCGCCCGTGGATGGCGAAGAAATCCTTGCTCGGCGTGCCCTTGGTCATGTCGACGATGCTGCCGATGAAGCCGAACAGCGACACTTCCACCAGCGCCACGCCAAAGCCCACCACGATCGCCACCGCAAACACGGGCCAAACCTGGCGCAGGTAGAACACGTAGAACCGTCCCACCAACTTCGGCGGCATGGTGTCGACCGGGTCCTTGAAGGCGTCGATCAGTGATTCGAACCAGCGGAAGATCATGGCGCGGGGTCCATTTGGGCCATAGGTTAAGACGGAGAGGCACTATACAAGGTTGGTCTGCCGGGGCTCTCCTCTACTCCGGAGAGAGAGAGAGAGAGTTGGGTCTGGGGGCACTACCTGCGTACCCTCGTTGCCGTCATTCCCGCGAAAGCGGGAATCCATGTTGCTCTGAGGTCAAAAGCGACGATGGATTCCCGCTTTCGCGGGAATGACGGCCATGAAGATTACGCGAGCAACGTCACTTCATCGCAAGGCCATCCCCTAACCCTAGCCCTCTCCCTGGTGGGTAGAGGGAACAGATCACCGCAGCGCCTGAATGCTAACCCTGCGTGAAAAACGATTTGGTGAAGGAACAATTGACCAGCGGCTGCGCCATTCGGATCATGCCTAGATGCGCACTCTCCTCCGTAAGCTCATTGTCCCCACGCTGCTGCTGGGTTCTCTGCTGATCGGCGCGTACCCTGCCCTCGCGCAGAACGCCCCCGCCTCATCCGACGCACCCGCCAGCGCAAGCTCCGCGGCGGATCCCGCGCAGACACTAACCAGCCTCAGCAAGCAGTTGGACGACCTCAAGACCACGTTCAACGGCAAATCGGGCAACGCCTCGTTGACCGATCTGCGCACTCAGGCGGGCGACGTGCAGCAGCAGGCCGATCAGCTGGTGCAGACGCTCTCGCCCGAATTGGAAAGCACGCAGACGCGCTTGACCGTGCTCGGCCCCGCCCCGGCGGCTGGCGCGCCGCCAGAAACGCCAGCGGTCAGCCAACAGCGGCGCCAGCTCGAACACGACAAGGCCAAGCTCGACAGCCAGATCAAAGAAGCGCAGTTGCTGAGCCAGGACGCCACCAAGCTCGCTTCGCAGATCGTCGAAGCGCACAACGCGCAGTTCCAGGCGCAGCTCGGTTCGCGCACAAATTCACCGCTGGGCATCCGCTTTTGGCAGGACTTGAAGAAATCCTTTCCAGACGACCTCGCGCGCGTGCAGCGCGTCAAAGAGCTACTGCTGGAAGGTGCCGGCATCGCCTGGCAGCCCGACAATCGATGGCCGCTGCTGCTTTGCTTGATTGGCGCCGTACTGCTGATCGTGCCCGGCCGCTGGCTGGCGGAGCGCGCCGCGCTTGCACTCGCCAGCCGCTATCTGCCGGATGGTCACCTGCGGCGTAGCGCGATATCGGTGATCTTCACGCTGGCGGTCACGCTGTCGATCGGGCTGGCCGCGTGGCTCGCGTACCTGGGCTTCAACTGGAACGACACACTGGACGAAGACGTGCAAACCTTCGTGCAAGGGACCGTGCGCACGGTGTTCTTCTCTGCGTTCATTGCCGGTCTCGGACGCGCGCTGCTTTCGGTGCGGCATCCTTCCTGGCGCCTACCAGCGCTCACCAAGTTCACTGCACGCAGCCTGCGCTGGTTTCCGTGGCTGCTGGGTGGCGCCTTCCTGCTGCTCGGCGTGATTGGGCACTTGAACACTTTCGCCGGCGCCAGTCTTCCCGCCACGGTCTGCACGCGCGCGATCCTTGCCTTGCTGATCACCGGACTGGTCGGCGCGGCGCTGCAGCGCGCCAAGCGCGCACGCAATACGCAGCGGCAGCAAGGTGAGAAACCGCCTCAGCACGCATTGTGGGTCGGTGGGCTGTTCGGGCTGGCTACGCTCGGCGTGGTGATTGCGTGGCTGGGCGTGCTTACCGGCTACGTAGCACTGGGTTTTTTCATTTCGTGGCAGATGTTGTGGATCGGCATGATCGTGGCATCGCTGTACATGCTCTCGCATCTGCAGCGCGATCTGTTCGATACCTTACTCGCGCCACAAGGACGCAGCGGGCAGCGCCTGCAATCCACTTTCAACGTGCAGCCAGCCACGCTGGAGCAGGCATCCACTATATTTTCCGCGCTTGGCCAACTGCTGTTGCTGCTGGTGGCGGTAGGTACGCTGCTGGTGCCGTTCGGCGGCGGGCCGCAGGACATTTTCGCGCACATCGGTAACGTGTTCAGCGGGCTGCGTGTGGGGCAGCTCACCATCAAACCGGGCGCGATCTTGAATGCTGTGCTGGTGTTTGCGCTGGGCATGGTCGCGGTGCGCATCGTCCGTACATGGTTAGCCGAGCAGTTGCTGCCCAAGACCACGCTCGACATCGGTATGCAGCACTCCATCATCACGCTGCTAAATTACATAGCGGTGGTGATCGTGTTCGCGCTGGCGCTGCGCACGGCCGACGTCAGCCTGGAAAGCCTGACGTGGATCGCCAGCGCGCTGTCGGTCGGCATCGGCTTCGGTCTGCAGGCGATCGTTTCGAATTTCATTTCCGGCCTGATCCTGCTCGCCGAGCGTCCAGTGAAAGTCGGCGACTGGGTGAGCATGCCCGGCGTGGAAGGCGACATCCGCCGCATCAACGTGCGTGCCACCGAGATCCAATTGAGCGACCGCTCCACCATGATCGTGCCGAACTCACAGTTCATCACCCAGAACTTGCGCAACGTCACGCACGGCAACTCGCTTGGCCGCGTGAAGCTGAGCCTGCCGATGCCGCTGGATACCGACGCGGCGAAGGTGCGCGAAATCATGCTGGAAGCGTTGCACGCGAACGAATCTACCCTGGATGCACCCGCGCCTGCGGTAACGCTAGACGACATCACCAGCTCGGCGATGACGTTCACGGGCGTAGCCTATGTGCGCAGTCCGCGTGACGCATCAGCGGTGAAAAGCGCGCTACTGTTCGACGTGCTTGCGCGGCTGGCGAAGTCGCAGCTGCCGTTGTCCTCGCCGCAGAGCATGATCGTGCGGAACCTGGGGCCGTTGGGTGAGGATAGTCCGGCGGCGCCGGGGCAATGACTTCCACGAAGCAAAATCGAAGCATTGACTAAGCCCCTCCCCCTGCTTGCAGGGGGAGGCTGGGAGGGGGTGAACACTTGCGGGAAAGTCTCAAGCAAGTATTCACCCCACCCCAACCCTCCCCTGCAAGCAGGGGAGGGAGCCCATCTCTGCACTTGTGCGGATACGAATGAAGCGTGGAAATAAGACAAAAGCGCGTACCATGTAACACACCACGCTCCAGAGACTCCCTCCCATGGGCTTCCTGCGCATCGTCCCTGCTCCGCCGCTCGCCTCCGTCATCGAGGCCATCTGGGACTGGGACATGCCCGCGGACGCATTGCGCTACGAGCGTATCCTGCCCAGCCCGGGCGCGGGCCTGATCATCAACCTGCTCGAAGACGAAACACGCGTTTACCAGGACGACGAAACGCGCCATTGCATTCGCGCATCGGGTAGCGTGATCGGCGGGCCGTATCGGCACAGTTGGATCATCGATACCGCCGAACAGGTGCGCGTGATGGGCGTGATTTTCAGGCCCGGCGGTGTGCATGCATTGATAGGGCTCAGCGCCGAAGAACTCGGACAGCGCGATATCAACCTTGACGATATGTTCGGCGTCAGCGCCCGCAGCTTACGGTCGCGTCTGCTCGAAACCACTCATCCGATGCAACGCCTGACGCTACTGGAGCAATGGCTGCACACGCTACGTGATGAGCCTATCTGGGACGCCGCGATTCTGCATGCGGTCGCCGCGCTGGCCCGCGTCCCGGACGTGCCGGGTATCGGCAAGCTTCAGCGGGAGAGCGGCTATTCGGCGCATCGTTTCGGGCTGCTGTTCCGCCGCCACGTTGGGATGACGGCCAAGCAATACGCGCGACTGATGCGTTTTCGCGCCGTGGTGGATGTGGCCCATCCCACCAATCAGATCGATTGGGCGCGTATTGCTGTCGACGGCGGCTATTGCGACCAGGCGCATATGAGCCACGAATTCCGCCGCTTCGCCGGCATGACGCCTTCCGAGTTCGCGGCCACGCGCGGGCCATACCCGAACCACGTTCCGCTCTGAACACCGCCCAAAAAAATCTACAAGACGCACTCAACACCGTGGCTTAAGTTGTAGCGACGTTTCCAACAAGGCGCATCGTCATGAACGATAAAGTTATTCGCGGCAGCACCATCATTCCCGGCTTGCGCTATCGCGACGCTCACGCCGCCATCGACTGGTTGTGCAAGGCGTTCGGTTTCGAAAAACATGCGGTGTACGAGAACGAACATGGCCGCGTGATGCATGCGCAACTGGTACACGGCGGTGGCATGGTGATGCTCGGCGAGGTTAGCCCGGATGGTTTCGGCGAATACATAGCACAACCGGATGAAATCCACGGCCGCGAAACGCAATGCGCGTGCGTGATCGTCAGCGACTGCAAGGCGCATTACGAGCGTGCGAAGGCAGCGGGCGCAGAAATCGTCGAGGAGTATGCGGAGAAGGAGTATGGCGGTGCAGGTTATGCCTGCCGCGATCCGCAAGGGCATTTGTGGTGGATCGGTAGTTACGATCCGTGGCAGGTGGCGTGAACCGCCTTTCTTCCTCTCCCCTCCGGGGAGAGGATCGAGGTGAGGGGCCAATCTTGCGAAAAAGATGTGTATCAACGCAAGGTTCGCCCCTCACCCAACCCTCTCCCCGAAGGGGAGAGGGCTATACATGCATTACTGACACTTCTCGTTCTTCGCCGCGTGGTAACCGGCCGCCTGCGCGTCCGACGCGCTCATGTACTTGCCTTCCTTGGTCTTGCCGTACCACTTGCTGCCTTCGCAGTGATACGTCTTGGTCTTGGAACCGGTGTTCACCCACACCTGGCCCGCGCCGCCGCCTGCTGCCGGCGTGGCAGCCGGTGCCGCCTTCGAAGCCGCCATAGACTTGCTGGCTGCCGCAGGTGCCGCAGCCGGAGCCGATTCGGCCGCCGGTGCAGCAGCGGCAGAGGAACCGCTGGCCGACTTGTTGATGCCCTTGTGTCCGTGGCAGGCACCCTTAGTGGTGGTTACCGTCTGCGACGTACCGTCCTTGCATTGCACCGTCATGCTGCCTGCGGCGGCGGGAGCCTGCTGCGCATAGAGGCCCGGGGCCATCAGCGCGGCGGCCAGTACTGCGATCAACCCAAACGATTTCATGTGATTCCCTCCAGCTTACTTGCCCTATAGGAAGCGCCCTGTTCGCAATGAGCAGGGTTCCCCTGATGTGCCGCTCCACGAGGAGCCTGTCGGACTTGAGTCGGCCGGACTGCAAATCCGCCTGCGCGGTCCATATTTCCGTCGATCCTTGACCCATAGAACCACTATGGGCCTGCGAATCGCCGAAAATCTGTCCTCACGCAGTCGAATTTTCGCCTCGACCACTCAAGCCCGACAGGCTCCTAGAGACGACATGCCCAAGCGCCAATCACCTACAGCGCCTGCGGCGGCAACTATGCCTGAAAACCATGTCAGCCAATACGCCCTACTTCGCCTGATTTACTTTCGGTTTCACCTCGGCTTGCGGCCGCGCCACCGCATACATCGCCCAGCTGATGTCCTTGAACAAGCCGAAGCGATCGCTGCCTACCTGGTAAAGGTCGAAGTGTGTGCGGTCCGGAATGAAGCGAAATTCGGCATGCGCGCCAAGCCCGTCCAGCACGGTCTTCAAACGATGCGCTGCACCATCCAAGTAGAAGGTATCGGCGGTGCCGACATAGAGATGGATCTTGCCGTCCAGGTCCGGCTTCAAGCTCGGCCATTCGGCTTGCAGGCGATGGGCAATGTCGTAGTGATCGCGCCAGTAGGTCACCACTTGCGGATTCACGTCACCGGTATCGCGATCGAACATCTGCTGCGGCCGGCCATCCTTGCCGCGCGGCGAGAACACCCATTCGAACGACGCCAACTGGCCACCGTACGGCCCGAGCACACGCTCCATCTGCGCGAACTGCTCGTAGGTGCCAAGCACCTGGCCCTTGTCACGCACCAGCGGCCACGGCGTACCGTCCGGCTTGCGATACACGTTAGCGTGCGGCGCATACAGATCAGGGCCGGTGAAGTCGTGGAAATCGCTGGGATCGGGCGACGTCGACCAGGTGCCGCCGAAGATCTTCGGATAACGCGTCTGCAGCCACAGCGTGGCCCAGCCGCCGGAGGAATGACCGTTGAGGAAACGGCCGTTCACATCGGCGTCCATGTGGTACTTCGATTCCAGATAAGGAATCAGTTCGGTGGTCAGTGCCTGTCCCCACGGGCCGTTGTTCACCGAATCGGCGAACTCATGCGTGCCGGTGGCGCTGGATTCGTCCAGAAACACCCAGATCATCGGCGGCATCTGACCGCTTGCCATACCGGCCTGCACATAGGCCATCGGGCGTGCCAGCCGATCCTTGTTGCCGCTGAAGCCGTGCGTGAAGTACACGGTGGGATAGCGCTGATTGGACGATGCGTCATAACCCGGCGGCAGCACCACGTAGCCGTACATGTGGATGTCGCGTCCCCAGAATTGCGACAGCGCGGGGCTCACGAAGTCGATCGGCTGCGCTTGTTCGCGCAATGCCTTTGCCGCATCGCGAAGATTGGCGGGCACGGAATCGGGCAGCGTCCAGGGATCCTTCGCGTCCACGGTTTCATCCAGCTTGATCGTTGGACTATCCGTCGCGGGCAAATGCACCGGGATCACCTGACTCATGATGTCGCCGGCAGCGCGACCCAGGTAGTTGTAATCGTGATTGACATCCAGCACCGCCTGCACCAGATAGTCGCCAGGCGGAAGCTTCGACCACGCATCGGGATACGCGCGCATGTCTGCGTCGATATCGATGGTCTGACCTGGCACGAGGCGATCCACTTCCTGCGCGGCAATCGCTGTTTGCGTCGGATGGAAGGGGTTGGCATCGATCTCCGTGACCTTGCCGTCTTTCGCCTCGGCTTTTGCTGCGCCGGCTTCTTCGGCGAACAGGATCAATCGGCCCGATACCGGCTGCGTTTCCTTGCCAGCCAATTGCACGTGGAAGAAGCGGTGCGCAGATGCGGTTTGTGGTTCTTGTTTTGCGCAGGCTGCGAGCAGGCCGAAGCTTAGTAGTGCGCCAAAAATCAATTGACGTGAATGCATGAATGTTTCCCCAAAATAGATAAACCCCAACACCGCGATACCCCTCCCCCTGCTTGCAGGGGGAGGTTGGGAGGGGGTGAATACTTGCGGGAAAGCTTGAGGCTAGTACTCACCCCACCCCAACCCTCCCCCGCAAGCAGGGGAGGGAGCTTGTCTTTCACGACATAAAAGACGCGATCAATCAGCCTTCGCTTCCTCCGCCTTCACCGGCGTCAATCGCAAATCCTGAAAATCGAAACTGAAATCCGTCAGCGGCGAAATCGGCTCCATGCGTACTTCGCGCACATGACCATCCACATCTAGCGCAAAGTTCACGAACGCATCCGCGTTCAAGGAACGATCGTCCCAGCGCACGATGAAGGTATCGTGCTGCCACGGCGTCATCGTGCCTACCAGTTGTTTGGTCTTGCTGAAGCGCAAGCGCAGCTTGCCCCCTTCGTTGGCGATGACGATATCGCCATACCAGGGGTCACGATAGGTGCTCGCGTAATTCGCCAGCGGCAATGACGGTTTGCTCTTCGCATCGCGCGCGGTCTCATGCTGTTTCCAGCTTTCGTCCGCCTTGCCCTGCGAGTGCTTCACCGCCTTGTCGTACACCGCCACCCAATCGGTCTTGCTACCCGAGTTGAGGTAAGCGTCGAGCACGCGATAGGTGATGGCGTTGAACGCAGCACCGCTTTCCTGATTGGTAAGCACCACCACGCCCAATTTCAGGCCCGGCACCAGAGTCACGCGCGAGACCATGCCGGGCCATCCGCCCGTGTGCCACACCAGTTTCTGGCCGTGGTAATCGCTGAGGAACCAGCCTTCGCCATAGCCGGCGAAGTTCGGCATGAGGGCTTCGAGTTCCGGAATTGGCGGCTTGCTCACCGGAATGGGCGTGAGCATCGTCCACATCTGGTTCTGGCTATCCTGCGAGAACAGGTGCCGCGACTTGCCGTCTTTGTCCTTGCTGGGCAGTTCGCCGCCTGCAAGCTGCACATTCATCCACTTGGCCAGGTCGTGCACGCTGGCGTAGATTCCGCCGGCGCCAGGGTTGTTGGTCCACGCCATCGGCGGCACCGGTTTCAGATCCTTGAAATTGAACAAGGCGTGGCCGGTGGCGACATCCATGTCCGGCTTCAGATAGGTCATGTCGACTAGCGATTCGTCCATGCCAACCGGCCTGAAGATGTGGTCGCGAAGGTAATCGGCGTAGCGCTGGCCCGAGACGTTTTCGATCACCAGCGTGGCGACGGCAAACAGGATGTTGTCGTACGCGTAGTGGCTACGAAAACCGTTGGCGATCGGCACCTTGGCTAGGCGTTCCACTACGTCCTTCGTGCTGTAACTGGTCGGCGGCCAATACAGCAGATCGCCCGCTCCCAGGCTCAAACCGCTGCGATGCGCCAGCAGATCGCGCACGCGCATGTCGTGCGTCACGTAGGGATCGGACATCTGAAACCACGGCAGGTAATCGGTGACCCGCCCGTCCATGTCCACTTTGCCCTGCTCGGCCAGCATCTGCAGCGCAGCGGCGGTGAAGGCCTTGGTGTTGGAAGCGATCGCGAACAACGTATGTGCATCCACCGGTTCGGTCTTGCCGGTTTCGCGCAAACCGTAGCCCTGCTCCAGCACCACCTTGCCGTCCTTCACGATCGCCACCGCGATACCGGGCACGTTGAACGTCTTGCGCGCATCGTCCACATAGGGGCCGAAGTCTTGCAGTGTCGGCGGCAGAGCGGGCCGTGCATCGTGCGACGCATCGGTTGCAGACACCGGTTGCGTCTGCGGCCAGGCCTGCACAGCGGTGGCGAAAGTCAGCAAGGCGCAGCATCCGGCAACGCGCAGGGACAAGGACGGAAGAGGCATAACGGCTCCGTGGCGGGCAAAGCCGCAGTCTAGCCTGCCGGCTACGGTTCCGACGCTGCGCCGGAAGTCACCCCTCGCGATGATGCGCATCCAACCAGGGCGCGAGCGACACGTACCAGATGTTGTCGGTGCCGTTGTCCCAGCTTTGCATGCGCGCCAGCGCCGCCTTGGCCTGCTCGGGCGTCAGCGGATAATTGAGTTGCGTCTGCCTATCGCTGGTGTAGTAGAGCGTGCGGTGATCGGGGCCGATATGCGCGCCCCACTGGCTCCACTTGCCCGGTTTGCCGTTGACGGCTTCGCCCAGGTCGATCGGCTTGCCCCAATGATCGCCTTCGCGAAACGCGATGTAGAAATCGCCCATGCTGCCGGCTTTGGCATCCGCCGAATTGAACACCATGAAGGATTGATCGGGCGCGATCGCCGGATCGTGTGTGGTGGCCGCAGGATCGCCCACCGCCACCAGCACAGCCGGTTGATACGCGCCATGCGCGTATGCCGAGCTGTAGATGTGGAACACGCTCTGCGCATCGGGATGAATAAAGTACAGGCTGCCATCCGCCGCAACGCTGGGGGCGTACGTGCGATCACTGGCGTTGACCGCATCGGGCAGATGCACCGGTGTGCCCCAGCCATCTCCCTTGCGATCCACACGCCACAGATGGCCGCCGCGCGCCGGATAAAACGTGCCGTTGATGGTCGCGCCCAGTGCTTCGGCGCCGGCTTTCACCGGGCGATTGGAAACGAACACCATATAGGAACCATCCGGCGACATGGTCGGATCGTGATCGAGCCATTGTCCCGAGAACGGTGCGATCTCCGGCTTGGACCAGCTGCCGCGCTCGCGATGCGAGACAAGGATCATCGAACCCACATCGAAGTACACCGTGTTGCCATCCGGCGTGAACGCCGGACAGGCTTCGCCGGCAGGACCGGAAATCACGCCAGGTGCGAAAACCTGTGGCGCATCTACCGGCATGTCGGTGGCGAACAACGAACAAGCCGCGCCATACAGGCCCAGCGCAACCGTAAACCACAAAGGCTTGCGGAGCATGTCGTTCTTCCTTCAAGGGTTGGGGTATGCGCTGTATAGGTCTCGGCATGGACTGGCGCATGTCCTTAAAGTCATTGCGCATCGCCGCAATACCTTAAGGACGCGCGCCTCGCGACGCACTACACTGCCCGGATCGCCAACAAGGAGTCCGCGGTGTCGCTGTCTCGCCTCATCCCCCTGGTACTGATCGCCGCGTTGATCGGCGCGATTATCTTCTGGAACCGGCACGCTGCGCCGCCGCAGGGGATGGTGTCGCATGGCAACGTCACGCTGCCTGCAACAGGCCATTACAACTGTCCGGCTGCCAACACTAACCTGCCGCCCTTCATGCCGGCCGAGGCTTGCACCACGCTGACCGCCATTCTGCAAGGCGGCCCCTTCCCCTACAGTCAGGATGGCGTGGTGTTCGGCAATTACGAAGGCTTGCTGCCGCAGGAGCCGCGCGGCTATTACCACGAATACACGGTGCCGACGCCCGATGCGAGCAACCGTGGCACGCGACGCATCATTACCGGCGGCACGCCGCCCACGTTGTTCTATTACACCGACGATCACTACCGCAGCTTCAAGCCGTTCCAGGTGAACCGATGAGTGCGGAAGGCGCTCTCGACCTGACCCAGGCGAACGACGGTGGCGTGTACTTCATCGACGCCGCCGACTTCGACGCGCTCGCTGCCGCCGCCGAGGAAGGCCAACTGTACGTATGCCGCGCCGACCTGGCCGGCTGTCACGACAAGGTCGAACTGCTGCGCCGCCTCGCCGTGGCGCTCAACATGCCCAGCGGCTTCGGCCAGAACTGGGATGCGTTGCTGGACAGCCTGCGCGACCTGGGCTGGCTGCACGGCGCGGGCCACGCCCTGCTGCTCGATCATGCTAATGATCTACGCCAGGCCGCAGCAAAAGATTTCGATACGCTGCTCGGTATCCTGCACGAATCGGCCAGCTTCGCCATGGGCCAGAACCGCCCATTCTTCGCCTTCCTCAGCCTGCCCGAGCACCCCATGGTGCTGCCTTCGCATCGCGCCTCATGACTCATCTCGAATTTGAACTCGATCGCGACTACGTCGAACTCAACCAGTTGCTCAAGTTGACCGGCCTTTGCGACAGCGGCGGGCAAGGCAAGCAGATCGTCGCCAGCGGCGCGGTGTACGTGGATGGGCAGCAGGAGCTGCGCAAGACTTGCAAGATTCATGCTGGGCAGATCGTGCAGATAGATGATGTAGAGATTCGCGTCGTCGCGGTGTAACTGCGTTGTGTAGCCCCTCTCCCTCCGGGAGAGGGGCTCACTAGGAAATTTCTCGCAAGACACCATGTACGGGAGTAACCATAAAGAGCCCGCCAGCGAATACCAGACAGGCTCTTACGGAGGCACCCCATGCAAACCCGTCGTTTCGCCACTCTTGCCGCACTGATCGGCCTGACCGCCTGCACGGCCACGGCCAGCAACGCGCCGGTCCCCGATCCTTCCTACGACGAAGCAAAACCCGCCGCGCACGGCACGGAAACCGCGGTGCTCGCAGGCGGCTGTTTCTGGGGCATGCAATCGGTGTTCGAGCACGTGCGCGGCGTGCGACAGGTATGGGCTGGCTACAGCGGCGGCGGCGCCGGTACGGCGCATTACGATGACGTGAGCGATGGCACTACCGGGCACGCCGAATCGGTGAAGATCGCGTTCGATCCTGCTGTGCTCAGTTACGGACAATTGCTGAAGATCTATTTCGCAGTGGCGCACGATCCCACCACGCTCAACCGTCAGGGGCCGGATGCCGGCACGCAATATCGCTCGGAAATCTTTTACGCGAATGCGGAGCAGAAAAAGATCGCGGAGTCGTACATCACGCAGCTCGATGCGGCCAAGGTATTCGATAACTCGATCGTGACGCTGGTGCAGCCGCTGACTCGCTTCTATCCCGCCGAGGACTATCACCAGGATTACGCGCGAAAGCATCCTGACAACATGTACATCGTGGTCAACGATGCGCCGAAAGTGGCGTACTTGAAGCAGGCGTTTCCGGGGATGTATCAGGATGAGCAGATGGTGGTGGATGTGAAGCTGTAAAGCGTGGAACGAGGAACGGAGCGATATTTGTGATCCCAGGCCTTCGACGCAAATCACGCTCATTCGTTTCTCTAGTCAGCTTCGACCGCGGCTCGCATGCTGGTGTCGAACGTCATGTTCCCCGTTCCCTGTTTCCCGTTCCCCGCTCTTATTTCGGCGGCACCAACCGCAACCGCGACGGCTCATGCTTGGGATTGGGCGACAACATCCGCTCGATCTCCTGCGCCGGCAAACCGCGCGAGTAGTAATACCCTTGCCCCTCCACACAACCTGCGTGCAGCAGGAAATCATGCTGCGCGGATGTTTCAATGCCTTCGGCAATGGTGCACATTCCCAGGCTTCTGGCGATGGCTAGCATGGCCTCGACGATGGCCACGTCGTTCGCGCTGTCCGGCAGATCGGTGACGAAGGAACGATCGATCTTCAGATAGTCGATGCCCGACAACTTCAGATAGGCCAGCGACGAGTAACCCGTACCGAAATCGTCGATGGCGATGCCGATGCCAAGCGCATGCAAAGTGTGCATGGTCTGCTCGGTAGCTTCGCCCAAGCGCAGGATCGCGCTTTCGGTGATTTCGAACAGCAGACGCTTGGGCGAAATCTGGGTCGCCTGTAACGCCTGTTTCACGCTGTCGATAAAACCCGGATGCCCGAAGGTGGCGGCCGACGCGTTCAACGCCACGCGGATCGGCGGCAGCTTGGCTTGGTCCCACAAGCGGATCTGGTTGCAGACCGCGCGCATGGTCCAGGCGTCCAGACGCCGGATCAGGCCGAGACTTTCCGCCAGTGGGATGAATTCGTCGGGCATCAGTTCGCCGCGTTCGGGATGGCGCCAACGGATCAGCGCTTCCACCGCCACGATGCGGCCGGTGCGCAGCTCCACGCTAGGCTGGAACACCAGGTGGAATTCGTCGCGGATCAGCGCCTGCCGCAGATCAGCACCCAGCATCAGGCGCATGCGCGCATCGGCGTGCATCAGCGGCGTATAGAAACGGAAGGTGTTGCGCTCCTGCGTCTTGGCGGCGTACATCGCCGCATCCGCATTGGCGATCAGCGTGACCGGATCGCTGCCGTCCAGCGGATAACCGGCAATGCCGATGCTCGCGCTCATCACGATTTCGTAGTCGCCGATCAGCATCGGCTCGGACAGGCTCAGCAGCAACCGGCTGGCGAATTGCGCCGCCTGCTCGCGCGTGCGCAGGCCACCAAGCAGCACGGTGAATTCGTCGCCGCCGATGCGGCTGGCCACGTCGTTTTCGCCCAGTTCGCGACGGATGCGCTGCGCCACCTTCACCAGCAGGCGATCGCCGATGGCGTGGCTGTAGCTGTCGTTCACCGCCTTGAAGGCGTCCAGATCCACGAACAGCACTGCCGCGGCGCCGTTCACGCGCGCTGCCGCCTCGATCGCCTGCGCGCAGTGGCGCTGGAATTCGCTGCGGTTGGCAAGGCCCGTCAGAGGATCGTGCGCCACCATGTATTCCAGGCGCTGGCGGTCGGCCTTGCTGCGCGTGATGTCGGTGACCACCGCCACGTAGTGCTGCACGCGACCCTCGCCATTGCGGATAGCACTGATGCTGAGCAGTTCCGGATACGACGAACCATCCGAACGCCAGCTCTGCACCTCGCCCACCCAGTTGCCGCCGTCGGCCACCATCTCCCAAATAGATGCCGGCAGCGGCGCACCGTCGGGCATGCGGCGCAGTTCGTCGAAGCGATGATGTTGCAGGTACGGCAGCGTGTAGCCGGTGATGCGCGTGTGGGCTGCGTTCACCGTGGTTACGCGCCGGTCGGCGTCGGCAATGATGACGCCTTCGGCCACGCTGGCCAGTGCTTCGGCAGCGATGCGGCGCTCCTGTTCCATCGCCACGCGATCGGACACATCGCGCATGATCGCCTGGCGCACCGGCTGCGCACCCCAGGTGGTCAGGCTGCTATGCGTTTCGACGGTGCGGATCAGCCCGTCCACCGCGCGCAACAGTCCGATGGTGGAGGAACCCGCCGAACGTGTGCTGCCTTCCACGAACAAGTCGATAAAGTTCAGGCCTGCCAGATCCTTCGCATCGCGTCCTGTCCAGGCGCCGGCGGTGCGGTTCGCGCCGAGAATGCGCCCGTGCGCATCGTCCACCATCACGATGGCGTCGGCGGCGCTGTCGAACAGCAGGCGGTAGCGTTCCTCGGTGCCGCGGATGCCGGCCAGGATGCGTTGGGCCATGCGCACCCACAGCAGGGAAGCCATCAGCGCCGTTAGCAGCACGCTGGCGAACAGCACCCGGCCCAGCCATGCCGCGCCCAGGGCGATCTGCAGCGAGAAATCGTCGCTGCGCGGTTGGATGAAATTGTTGAGTGCGTCGATGCGCGCGCGCTGTCCGACAAATTCCACGGTGGAAGGCCCGCCGTGCGCATACGCCTGCTGCAGTTGGTCGGCAATCACGTTCAGTTCTTCGAGGGCGCCGTCGACGGAGCGCCAGTCCTTCACTGCAGGCCCCACGTACGGCAACTGCGCGAAGTGATCGAGGATGAAGACCATGCCCGGAATCGCCGCGGGAATCACCCCGCCACGTCGGAACGCCGCGTATACCGCATGCCTGTCGTAATGGCCGGTGGCGATGGCATCGCGCGCCCAGCGATCGATGCGCACCACCTCATAATTGCGGCGAAAGCCTTGAAGTCGGTCTGGGTCGCCGGTGCGGGCGTAGGCGGAAAGCTCGATCACCGCCTGTTTCTGAGACTTGGACCAAAGGCTTTCGCCGTTCAAGAAACCAGCCAGCGTGACCTGGACCTGGAGCGCGCCCCAGGTCAGGCACAAAACCAAGCCAACGACCGCGGCCAAGCCATATGCCAGAGGCATAAGGCGCCGTGACAGCGGTCGTTGCTGAGCATTGTGGGTGGTACGCATCGCGCCCCTATTTTAGAGCCTGTCATCCACAGTCCAGAAACTGCCGACCCGATGTGTATCGCCCCACTTATACGTTTACTTAAGCGGCCGCCTCATTGACAGCCCATGGGTCACGACGCACATCCAGACACCGATCCAGGGTAATCCTCATGCTTACGTAGCTACGTTTAACGCACTCTTGTAGATACGCAACTTCATCCGTACGTGGAGAGTTCCCTACCAGGGTACACACGATCTCCAGCGCCTCCCATGGATGAGTATCATCATACGCTGCGTGAAGTTGAAGCCAACGGAGAGAGCCGGCCCGAACTTCCTTGGGAAAGCTTTCCCTATAGGCCTCGCTCTCAAAAACCCGTTGCGACCATTCCCCCGTCGCCCCTTCCACTGCGTAGTTGGTGGCGATCATACCGGCCGCCAACGGACCACTACGGCTTACCTCCTCGCACCAATTGGACAACGCGTCCGTGCCGTACGGGGTGGTTCCGTTCAAGACCTCGCTTTGGGGCACCCCTGCTCCCTCGGCCCAGTTGAGCCAGTATTCGGCATGATTCTGCTCCACTCGGATGTTGCGCACCAGCCACCGGCGGGCCATGTTTTCGCCGGAACTGCGGCCGTAACGGGTTTTCAGCAAGTTGAGCGCCATGTAACCCGGGAAGCGCTCGATAACCGGCCATACGCCGACCATGAAATCGCGGGTACCGGTCGCGTCCAGGCGGTTTTCACGCATCAGCGTCCATAGTTCATGGTGGACCACGCTTTGCTTGGTCGGCTCGCAGGCGGCGACCAGGTCTTGTGCCCAATACGGATAGCTGGACAGTTCAGTCAGCGAGCCGGTGCGTTCGAAATGTGCGTACATGTGTGTTCTCCACTTTGGTTGGGTCGTCTCGGCCCCCGATACGGGCCGATACCGGAGCCTGGAACGGCTCCAGCCCTACCATAGTGGTCGTCTCGCGCGCGGGTTGCGACCTCCCGCTTTTCACCGGTGTGAAGGCTTTTTTGAGTGGATGTTAAGCGCATGATTGGTGCCAACTTGCATGCGTTGTCGCGGTGCTTGATACCCGTTATTCGTAACCGAATAACGCGTGAACCCCTCTCCCAGAGGAAGAGGGGTTCACTTAGGAAAGTTTCTTTCCAGTCTGCGCAATCGAAGATTGTTTCAAAACACACGGGCATGCCGACAACGGCATACCCGCGATGAAACATCAGTGCCGGTCGTGCACGTCTGTGCCCGGCGTAAACGACACGCCGCGCAGCACCTCGCCGAATTTCGCCGAACGCAAGGCGACGAACCGCTCGTTCGCCGCGTCCGTCGCGGTGGTGTTGGACAGCGTGTCGCGAATGGCCACCAGCTTGTTCGGATCGGCGCCCGTATCGCCGTTGCCGCTGATGGTGGAGGTGACCGCCCAGATCGTCACCTTGCCGTCTTCGTCGACGCGCCCGGTGATCTGGCGCAGACCATCTGTCGTCGGCGACCACGGCAGGTTGGTGGCGGCATTGGTGCCGGTCGGGTAGCCGCTTACCGTGTACGGCTGGCCGAGGTTCAAGCCTGCTTGCAGCGTATAGGCCAAGGTCCAGGATTGCGTGGCGGCATTGAACACCCACTTCTGCAGGCCCGCGGTGGTTTGCGCAGCGGCATGCGTGTACAGGTCCGTGCCACCGGCGTAGCCGTCACCCTCGTCGGCCACGTACAAGGTATTTGCATCCGCAAACCACAAGGCAAAGGGATACGACAGGGTCTTAGCCGTCTTGTTCGGCGTGGCGGGAAAGCCAGCCAGCACGCACATGTTGGTCGGCAGGCCGCTGCTCTGCAGTGTCGATGCGTTGTATGAAAGCGGAGATGTCGGCAGTGCCGCGCCCGCCACCGGAACGCCCACGCCGTTCTGGCATGCCTTGCCAGTGGTGTCCACAAAATAGACCGTGTTCACGCCGTTGCCGCCGCTGCCCTTGGTCATGTACAGCACGTTGTTGAACACGGTCATGCCGCGGAAGTTGTCGTCCTTACCAACTTTATCGGCTTTCGCGCCGAGCGCCGTGATCGAGAAACTCGCCAGCGGCGTGGGAGTGACTGGATTCTGCAGCGCTTCCGGCAACGATGACGGCGCGATGTATTGCGCACCAGCGCCCAGAATCACACCCGTCGGCTGCGGGTTTGCGCCGTTGCCCGCATTGCCCACGGTATAGAACACGTTCGCGCCGTCGACGTTGTTGTAGATCGCCGCGCGACCGTTGTTGCCGCTGTACGCGGCGGTCTCAGTGAAACGGAAATGCCCGCTACGATCCACCCGCGCGACCGCGCGATAGAACGACTGCCCGTCGGGATTGGTGTCATCCACCACCAGCGGCGTATTGCCATTGGAAGCATCGATCGCATCGACCGGCGCCACGTAACCCATAAACGTGAGATAGCGGCCATCCAGCGAAAGATGCAGGCCGAGCTCGGACTTGGAACTGAAGCTGGTCACCATTTCACCTTCGCGCGCCGCCGGCTGCTGGTTGTTGGGCACTTCCAGCGTATCGATCAGCCAGCCGTTCGGCGTGATCTGATCCAGGTAGATGCGCGAGGTGATGCCGAAGCTGGCATCGTAGATATCGTTGTTCCACACGTACGGATAGGTACCGTCATAAGGCGCACCGCTGGCGGCACCGCACGATCCACTCGCTGCTGGACAATTCGGCGGCAACACTTCACCCACTTGTACATTGCTGGCCTTGTTGTCGTACACGCTGCGGCTGACGACCAGATTGCCTGGCCAGAAATGAAAATCATGATCGCGCCAGCCATTGTTGGCGTAAGCCGTGACACCGGCCGCCAACGTGGCGACAGCAAGCGCGGCAGCCATGTGCCGGCGGCGAAAATGGAACAGGGAAGTCGTGGTCATCGTGGTCTCCGGAGAGTGGGATGGAACGGAGCAACTGCGCACAACCCGGCCACGGTAGTTGGAGGAAATGAAGGAATGTTGACAGCTGATTGCCAAGCACGCGGGGTGTTATGGGTACGTGAAAGCAAGCTCCTGTGTAGATGACGCAGGTTTGCTTGACGTCATTCCGGTGAAGGCCGGAATGATAACAAGGCAAGTTCGAGCGTCGTGAGAAGAACAGCTACGACGACACCCGCGCAAACCCATCCGCACTCCACGCTTCGCTGCCCACGCCGTGATGCACGAAGAACAATCCTTCCGGATCGTATTTGCGCTTCACCGTGGCAAGCCGCGGATAATTCGTTCCCCAGAACGCATGCTGCCAATCGCGCTGGAAATAATCGCTCTCCGATACATAAGCACCTGCATTCGGCGTGACTTTCAGCAAGGCATCCATTGCACGGCTGATCGATGCCGATTCATGGCGCGCCATCGCCAGATCGGGATTCGCACCCGGCATGCCGGAATACGCAGGTGAACCATCGCCCGCAATGATCGCCAGTGCAAACGCATCGAGTACTTGTGGATTCGTGGCCGTGTCGCGCGAGGCGGCAATCGCCTCCGGCGGTGCGCCCGCCAGTCCCTTGTTGAAATGGAATTCAACGTCCCATTCGCGCGAGCACGCGAAGATTGCATCTACCAATCGCGCCTGGCTGTCCTCATGCAGCAACGAGGCCGGCAGCCACGCCGATTTGAAGCCATGGATAAACCAGCCTACCTGTCCCTGATCGCCCGCCCATAGCACGTGGTTGCGTGGCGCGCCGTCACGATCATCGGGAATCATCGCGCCGGGTACGTGTTGGCGGAAAAACTCCGCGTCCCAGAAATGCTGCGCGGGCAGCGCAAGCACTTGCACCGGTTTGACGAAGGTGTAGTCGCCACTCGCACGCACCCAATCCAGGAACGGCTGCCATATCGCCAGCGCCTGTTGTTGGCTCAATCCCTGGAACACCATGGAAAGTTCCAACACGTTGCTGCCGCGAAATCGCATCTGTTCGCCCCAGTGCGGATTGAACAGATCGCTCTGATAGAAGCTCATGGCCCTGGCGATCAACGTGCGATACGCGGCGTCAGAACTAGCCTTGATTTCTCCGAACACCGCGCCGAAAAATTCCGGCAACGCATGCGTGCGCAGCGTCAAGCGCGTCACCACGCCAAGGCTGCCTCCGCCACCGCCCTTGATGCCCCAGAACAGATCCGGGTTGGTGCATGCGTTGGCGATGCGCGCCACGCCGTCGGCAGTGACGATTTCCGCTTCGAGCAAACCGGACGCAGCCGTGCCAAAGCGTTTGGAGAAACTGCCAAAGCCACCGCTCTGGATCAAACCGGCCACACCGACCGTGGTGCATCCACCGCCTTGCACGTAGCGCCCGCCATGCGTGGTCACGGCATCGTACGCATCGATCCACATCGCGCCCGCTTGCACGCTTACCGCTGCCTGCGGTGCCTGCATGCCTTCGCATCCCTGGCCCACGAAGGCGTCGTGCAAGGTCACGGCGTTCATGTGCCGCGTCCAGATCAGCAGCGAATCCGGCGCGTTGGACGTGCCCTGATAACTATGCCCGCCACCCTTCACCACCAGGCGTAAACGATGCTGGCGCGCAAACCGCACGGCGGCGGCCACATCGGCGGTACTTTCCGCCGCTACGGCATACGCGCTAGTCCGCGACGTCCACGCATCGGCCCAGCCGCTGGTCTGGGTCAGCGCCGGCTGGTCGCCGATGTAAAACGGGTTCTTGATGTGTTTGAGCGCTTCATCGCACGCAGCAGACGGACAGTGCGCAAACGGCGATTGCGGCTTCAGCAGGCGCCCACCCACGGCCCGGTGAAGCTCATCCCAATCGGCCGCTGATGGCCAGCCCGGCTCGCCTGGACGCACTCGCGAGCCAAAGACGCTTGTAACGCCCGCCCATGCCCTGCCGATGCCACCCGCCATGACGCCTGGCAAAAACGGAATAGCCAAGGCCGCCTTCAATAACTCGCGCCGGTTCATGTGCGTTTCCTCCCGTAGCTGGAATGGAGGCACTGTCGGCAACTTGGAGGGCGATCACCATCGCGATGGGACGTGTGGCGGCGCGTTGGGGACGAATGGTGGACAACTGGGATGAAAGGGGAAGGCCGTTCGAGCGCGAGCCCCTCTCCCCCCGGGAGAGGGGTTGGGGTGAGGGTACGATCAGCGCGCGATGACAAAGACTTGCGCAAGCAGTCAACACCGCGCTTCGCCCGAACCCTCACCCGCCTCTCGGCACCCTCTCCCGAAGGGAGAGGGGTTCACACAGGAAGTTTCCTGCAAGTCTCTGCATCAGTCGATCTGGACAATGAGGCAAGCATATGCTTTGTCGCGAGATTGCCCCCTCACCCTAGCCCTCTCCCCAGAGGGGAGAGGGAATAAATCTAACGCGCCCGCCGCGCCTCGTACGCCTTCAAATGCGCATAAGCCACCCGCAGCATCGGCAACTCCAGCCCGGCCGCTTCGCCGCGCGCCAGCAGATCGCCGATCACGTGATCGGCCTCCACCGCACCGCCCTGCTCCAGGTCGCGCATCATCGAAGCGCTCAGGGTCGAGCCCCGTTCGGTCAGCACGGAATGGGCGCGTTCCAACACAGCATCGCCGGGTGCGTGGCCGTTCGCTTCGGCCACGCGGCGGCAATCCTTCAACAGATCGAGCGTGACCCGCTCGCCGCCTTGCGCCGCGACGATGTCGCCCACCGGCGCGCGCATCAGGCAGGTGATGCCGGCGAGCGAGGCGAGGAACACCCACTTGTCCCACATGTCCTGCAGGATGGTGGTGCTCAGGCGTGGCTCGAAGCGCACGTTCGACATGGCCTGCGCCACGCGTTCGATACGCGGCGAACGACTGCCGTCACGCTCGCCGAACGTAAGACTGTGCGATTGATTGAGATGGCGGACCACGCCTTCCGCATCCAGCGTGGCCGCGATGATGCATTGGCCGCCCAGTACGTGCGTTGCGCCGAATCGTGCATCAAGCAGATCAAGATGCCGCATGCCGTTGAGCAGCGGCAAGATCATGGTCTGCGGGCCGACGGCGGGCGCCATGTCCTCGATCACTTGCGGCAGGTGATACGCCTTGCAGCTCACGATGATCAGGTCAAACGTATCCTTCAACACGGCGGCTTGCACGGTAGATGGTGAAGGCAGCGTCACGTCGCCGGCCGAACTTCGAATCACCAGACCGCTGCGCGCCAGCGTTTCCGCGCGCGCCTTGCGCACCAGGAAAGTGACGTCTTGACCGCTCTCCAGAAGCCGGCCGCCGAAATAGCCGCCGGTGGCGCCTGCGCCCACTACCAGAATCTTCATGGTTCCATTCCTTCGCATCGATGAAGCAGGTCGGCATTATCCGCCAGTCGGCCGTTGCAATGAATGCTCGCGTGGCAGCGCGCCGCATGACGACTTCTCCATTTGATGTCATCATGTCTGGAGCCTACCCCAGGCTCCATCGCATACAGAGATATCCGGCGTGTTGAAGCGCGCAGCACAACAACGATTTGTCGCATGGCTGGCTTTGGCCGCCATGGCGCTGATCGTGCTGATGCCGGCCATATCCCGCTCCATGCCGATGGACCACGCGATGATGGGCATGCCACCCGCCATGGACGATGGCCACGCCGAGCATGCGATGCATGCGCATCATCACCACGCCGGCATGCCGGATCATCCCGACGATCCCACGGCGCGATGCGGCTATTGCGTGCTGTTCTCGCATATGCCGGTGCTGGGGTTCGATGCGCCTACCTTCTTGCCGGCCGTCTATCTCGCGGCATTCACGCCGCGAACGGTGCTACCGCGCAACGTGCCAGCCGCGCCGCTACTGAGTGCACATCCACGAGGGCCGCCGTTGCTCGTCAACGGTTGATTCGGTAGCGCCTGCGGCGCTGCCTTCGATGTCGATGCATGCCGGACGGCTGAGTCTTGCCGTGCCCTTTGCTTGTCATTCCGGCGCAGGCCGGAATCCAGTGAAATACGTCGTGCGCAGCACTCAAAACATCGCTTTTGAATGCTTCGCATACTTTATTGGACTGGATTCCGGCCTACGCCGGAATGACGGCGCGTGGCGCTACCGGCAGCATCGAATCCCTTGATCCCATCGGATTCCGCACAACATGCCCCCCACTCCCCGCACCAACGCGCTGGCCGCGTTGCCGCTCGCCATGCTGGCCTCTTCCATCGCCATGGCGCAGACCAACCAGGATGCAACCACTTCCGCACATCCACCGAAAAAAACAACCACCCTCGCGCCGATCAGCGTCTCCGCACCCACGCGCGTGCCGCCCGGATTGGCACCCGATTTTCCCGCTACACAGGTGAGCGTCACTGCCGCGCAGATCGACGCCACCATCAACGCGGTCGACGTCGAAGATGCCGCCAGGTACATGCCCAGCATCTTCATCCGCAAGCGCAACATGGGCGATACGCAGCCGGTGATCGCCACGCGTAACTGGGGCGTGAACTCCAGCGCGCGCACGTTGGTGTATGTGGACGATATTCCGATCTCCGCATTGATCGCCGACAACAACACCATCGGTGCACCACGCTGGGGCATGGTGTCGCCGGATCAGATCGATCACGTCGACATGCTGTACGGCCCCTATTCGGCCGCTTATGCCGGCAATGCGATGGGCGGCGTGATGCACATCGTCACCCGCACGCCGGACAAGCCGGAGGTAACAATCCAGCAGACCGAAGCGATCCAGTCGTATGACTTCTACAACACCCGGGGCAACTACAGCACCAGCCAGACCAGCGTGACCGCAGGCGGTCGCAATGGGAAATTTTCCTGGTTCGTCGGCGCGAGCGGGCTCAACAGTTTCAGCCAGCCGCTCAGCTATATCACCAGCGGTTCGACACCTGCGGGCACCACCGGCACCATTCCCGCACTTAATAAAGTCGGCCAGACCGCCAACGTGCTCGGCGCAGGCGGCTTGCTGCATACGCGTCAGCTCAACCTCAACGGCAAGTTCGCTTACGACATCACGCCTTGGCTGCAGGCGGCGTACTGGGTGGGTTTCTGGAGCAATCACGGCCAGTCGCGCGTGCAAAGCTATTTGACTAATGCGCAGGGCGCGCCGACCTACGGCAAGTCATCCGCGTTCGCCAGCAACGACTACTTCGTGAGTGCGCATCACCTGATGCAGGCGCTGTCGTTGAAGACGGATACAAAGGGTGACTTCGATGGCTCGCTCGTCATCACGCATTACGACTTCATCAAAGACAACCAGTGGTCGCCGTACGGCGTGGGCAGCAACACCACGTTTACGCCGAACGGCCTGCTCGCCAGCTATGGCGGCACCAACTGGTCCACCGCCGATCTGCAAGGCATCTGGCGATCGCAAGGTTATAGCGGCGCGCACGAAATTTCCGTCGGCGCACATGCGGATCAATACACACTCGCCAATCCCACCTATAACCTGACCCATTGGCAGGACCCGTCGAGCGCAACAAGCCTGTATGCCGCGGGCCGCGGCGAAACCACCACCCACGCGCTGTGGATACAGGACGCCTGGCAACTAGCGCCCAACTGGCTGGCGACGATTGGCGGCCGCTACGAAAAATGGCGCGCCAGCGACGGCTTCAATTTCAGTGGCAAGACGGCCATTTATCAGCCAGGTGAAAACGCCTCGGATTTCTCGCCGAAACTCACCCTGCGCTGGGATGCGGCGCCAACCTGGCACATCACCGCTTCCGCCGCGAAGGCTGTGCGCTTTCCTACCGTCGCCGAGCTGTATCAGCTTGTCGCCACCGGCGCCACGTTCACGTCGCCCAATCCGAACCTGAAGCCGGAACGCGATTTGAGCGGCGAACTGGCCGTCGAGCACACGCTTGATGATGGCTTCGTGCGTGCATCGCTGTTCCAGGAAAACACGCGCAATGCGATGATCTCGCAGACCTCCACGCTGCCCAACTATGCCGTGCCGGTTACCTTCTTTACGAACGTGGGCGCGGTGCGCAACCGCGGCATCGAACTGGTGGCCGACCACGACAACGTGCTAGTCCAGGGTTTGGAGCTCTCCGGCAGCGTCACCTTCGTCGACTCCACCATCTTGTCGAACGACAACTTCGTTAGCTCCACCGGCACCACCTCGAACGGCAAGCACGTGCCTTACGTGCCGCGTTGGCGCGCTACCGCCGTAGCCACCTATCGCCCCACGCCTGCATGGGCCTTCACGCTGGCCGGCCGCTACAGCGGCAAGCAGTACTCCACCATGGACAACACCGACAACACCGCCGATGTGATGGGTTCGTTCGATACGTTCGTGGTGTTCGACCTGCACGCGAACTATCAGATCAACGAGCAATGGTCGGCGTCGTTCGGCATCGACAACCTCAACAATCGTCAATATTTCCTCTATCACCCGTTCCCGCAGCGCACTTATGTCGCGAATCTCAAATTCCGTCTCTGATGGATATGCCAAAACTAGCCCCTCTCCCTCCGGGAGAGGGGTTGGGGTGAGGGTGCGATCAACGCGCGATCTCAAAAACTTGCGCAAGAAGTCAGCATCGCGCTCCGCCCGAACCCTCACCCGCCTCTCGGCACCCTCTCCCGGAGGGAGAGGGATTCACTCAGGAAGTTTCTTGGCAAGTCTCCGCGTCTGCATCTGACATGAATGAACAAATCATCAATCAGCCCATTGGGCGTCGCCACATCCATCGCCTGATCTGGCGCTGGCATTTCTACGCCGGCCTGTTCTGCCTGCCGTTCGTGCTATGGCTGGCGATCACGGGCATGATCTATCTGTTCAAACCGCAGTTGGAACCATGGCTGGAACACCACTACGCGCACGTCACCCACGCGTCTGCGCAGCCGCCATCCGCGCAGGTAGCCGCTGCGCTGCGGATGGTGCCAGGTTCGGTGCTCAATGCCTACGTGCTGCCCGATTCGCCGGAAAGCGCCGTGCGCGTGCTGGTCGGGCACGGTAGCGAACTGATCCGCGTGTTCGTCAACCCATCCACCCTGCAAGTGCTGAATGTGGTGCACGAAAATGATCGCTTCATGCGAGTGATCTTCTATCTGCACGGCGAACTGTTGCTGGGCCGCGGCGGCTCGATACTGGTGGAGCTCGTCGCGTCGTGGACGATCCTAATGCTGCTTACCGGACTGTACCTGTGGTGGCCGCGCAATGCGCGTCTTGGCGGTACGCTCTATCCGCGATTGAAGCATGGGCGGCGCGTGTTCTGGCGTGACCTGCACGCCGTGACGGGGCTGTGGATTTCCACGTTCGCGCTGTTCCTGCTGATGTCCGGCCTGCCGTGGACCACAACCTGGGGCGGCACGCTGCGCAGCTTGCGCCACGCGTATGCTACGCATGTTGCGCCACAGGACTGGACCACCGGCAGCGCATCGGAGCGCGCGCAGATTGCACTTGCCAACACACCGCCGTCCGCTTCACATGCCATGCATGGCGCGATGGGTGGTATGGATATGCCCGGCATGGATATGGGGGATACGCCCAGCACCGCGCTCGAGGACTATTCGCCGCTCGATCGCCTGGTGACGGTCGTCGCCGCGCAGCAACTGACGCCGCCGGTATTGATCGCGCCGCCCTCGCAACGTTCGCCTCACTGGACCGCGCGTTCCGACGCGGATGACCGCCCACGCCGCAACGAATTGACGCTGGATGCGAACACAAGTGCCATCCTGCATCGCACGACGTTTGCGCAGAAACCGTTGCTCGATCGCATCATCGGCTACGGCATCGCCATTCACGAAGGCGTGCTGTTTCCGCCGCTCAATCAGATGCTCGGCTTGTTTACTGCGCTGGGCCTGATCACGCTGTGCACCAGCGCGGTGGTGATGTGGTGGCGGCGGCGTCCCGAAGGTGTGCTTGGCGCACCGCCACCGTTGAACGCCGGCTTTCCTATAGTGCTGATCGGTCTGCTTGCACTGTTAGGTCTCTTGCTGCCGCTGCTGGGCGCGTCCATGCTGCTGGTGTGGCTGATTGAGCGCTGTCTTTTACGCCACTCGAAGCGGGCAAGCGTGTTCTTGGGGCTTGCGTAACTCCCATGGGGAGCAAAACCGCTGACAGAGCGAAAAAATCGGCGCAAGATAATGACCGCACCGACCGCTTGAATGCGGATCGCATGGCATCCTCATCGAGGTCATCGTCATGATTGCTTCACGCTTTCTCGCAACTGCTTTCCTGGGCCTCGGCCTTGCCCTTGGCGCGCATGCTGCCGACACCTCCGCATTCTCCGTGCTGCAGCAGGACAGCAGCGGCAAGCCCCTCGTTTTCCAGAGCACCAACGCGCTGAAGAAAGGCGACGTCATCAAAGTGAACGCTTTCAACGCGCAGCCGGTACTGGTGCTGCAAATGGCCATGTGCGATAGCGATTGCACGCACCCGCGACTGGTGAAGACGGTGCCGCTCACCGCCTACTACGCCGGCCAAGCCAGCAGCAGCGATCAGTTCGTGCTGCCGGAGGATGGACATGTTTCCTTCTGGGTGCAGCGCTTGGGCGATCTTCCCAGCGAACCGATCAATACACCCAATGGCGCATGGAGCGTGCAGTACGTCGATCCGTTCCTGCGCTTCGCCAGCCAGACGCCGTATATGTCGGCCGAGCCCATGGCGGCCAACTCGCTTACGCTGGACGACAACACCTTGCGTGCGCGTTTCTTCCATCGCACGTTCGTCACTGTCAGCCTTGCCGACACGGGCCATTGATGCGGATACCACCGCGCACGTCATTGCTGTTGGCGATGCTGATGCTATACGCCGGCAGCGGCTATGCCTCGCCACCGCAGGCTTCCTTGCACGTCAGTAGTTCAAGCTTCACCGATGGCGGAAAGATGCCGTCGAAGCTCACTTGTGATGGTGAGAACCTCTCGCCTCAAATCCAGCTCCCCTCGCCTCCTGCTGGCACGAAGAGCTTCGCCATCGTGATGGACGACCCCGATGCGCCGATCGCGTTCGCGCATTGGCTTGTGTACGGCATTCCCGCCGATACGCGCGAACTTGCCGAAGGCGCGTCGACCGCTTCGCGGCGTCTGGATCATGCCGTCGAAGGCGTCAACAGCTTCGGCCGAACCGGATACGGCGGCCCCTGCCCACCCGAAGGCAAGCCGCATCACTACGTGTTGCGGGTTTATGCGCTGGACGTGATGTCGGCGCTGCCGACCGGAGCCAGTGCGGACCAGGTGAACGCTGCGATCCAGGGACACGTGCTGGCGGAAGGGCGCACCACTGGGCTGTATGCGCGCGGCGGCGACTGAACCACAGCATTTCAGCAATTTCTGTCAGGCATCAGGCGCTTCCGGTGCGTAATCTTTCGGTCGCCAAGGAGATACTGCATTGACCGCGCACCCCACGGATGCCTACCTCGCCCGATTCCAGAAAGTGCTCGCTTATATCGACGCGCATTTGTCCGAAGATCTTACCGTTGCACGGCTCAGCGACGTGGCGGCGTTCTCGAAGCACCACTTCCTGCGACAGTTTTCCGAACTGTTCGGGATCGGCGTCTACAAGTACGTGCAGTTGTGCCGGCTAAAACGCGCCTCGTACCAGCTTGCCTTCCGCAATGATCAACCGGTCACCGACATCGCCCTGGACAGCGGCTACGACAATGCCGAATCGTTTTCCCGTGCCTTCAAGAAAAGCGCCGGACAAACACCGAGCGAGTTTCGGAAACAACCGCAGTGGGAACCTTGGCACGACATCTACGAACCGCTCACTGCGCTAAGGATCCGATACATGCAGACCGAAACACCATCCTGCCAAGTCCGCACTATGGATTTTCCGGAAACCCGCGTCGCCGCGTTGGAACATCGCGGCGATCCCAACCGCATCGGCGATTCCATTCGCAGCTTCATCGCCTGGCGCAAGCAGCATCACCTTCACCCGAGTCGGCACGCCACATTCAATATTTTCTACGACGATCCTTATCAGGTTGCGCCGGCCGATTATCGCTTCGATATTTGCGTGGCCTTGGATCGCGATATCCCGGACGATGAGTCAGGCATTGTGTACAAGACGCTTCCTGCCGGGCGCTGCGCGGTGCTCAGGCACGTCGGCTCGGACGATCATTTGTACGCGTCCATTTCGTGGCTTTACTCCGATTGGTTGCCGCAGAGCGGCGAGGAGCCACGAGATTTTCCGTTGTTCGTGCAGCGTGTTCGGTTCTATCCGGATGTGCCGGAGCATGAGGCGGTTGTTGATATCTTTTTGCCGCTGAAGTAGCTCAGCGTTACGCAGAAACTTGTTCCATGCAGGGCGGAATCTTCATCCGTCGTGGAATCCGCTCCCTCCCCTGCTTGCAGGGGAGGGTTGGGGTGGGGTAAGTACTCGCCGGAAGCTTTCCCGCAAGGGTTCACCCCCTCCCAACCTCCCCCTGCAAGCAGGGGGAGGGGCTTGTTTCATGTTTCGCTTTAACTTCTCCAGAACGTTGCAAATTTTTCCGGACAGCAGTGGGCCCTCGCCGAGGCGCTTTTCAACAGCAAAGCTGGTCAATGATGACTGAGCGATTAATCAACGCCGTGCAGTCTTACCACCCGCCGACAATGCGGCAGGCCCAAGCATCGCCAATGCCTGCTCCGCGCTAAGCCGCCTTGCCTCTTCCAGAACATCCACAGGCACCCAATCGGGATAAGGCACATCGTGCGTTTCGTGATATCCCTTGGCGGTATGTTCCTGATGCACCTGCGCGATCCGCCCTGGTTCAAGACGATCCGCAAGCCGCACCAAGGCCGGCCACAGCCGCCGATGCACGAACGTCACCTTTCCGTCGACAAAACGGCAAACCAGGATATCGGGCGATTCTGCCAACTGTTGGAATATCGAAAAGATGTGGTGACTCTTAGGATGCGCCCACCAACTTCCCTTGATCGGTTCCCCGGCAATCACTTCAGCCATGCGCGGCACAGAGCCGCGCGCGGCGGCCAGCACCATACCGTGTTCGCGGATAAAGGCCATGGCTTGCTCAAACTTCATACCCGTGCCTCAACCCAGCCTCATCGCGAACTTCAAATTTACTGCCTAAGCATGCAAAGCTTGCGCCCTGTCTTGCCATGAAACCCACACGTGAAACGCTTTGTCATTCATCTGTCGCTGGCGGTCTTCTTCGCCATGAGCTTTCCATGCACCGCGGGCGCTACCCAACAGGCCGAGCTGCAAAACAAGCTGCAAGCACTAGCCAAGCGCGCATCACCCGGCCTGTTCGGCATTACCGTGCTCGACCTGCAAACCGGGCAAACCTGGAGCGTTAACGCCGATCGATCTTACCCCATGATGAGCGTATTCAAGGCGCCGGTCGCGGCAGCGGTACTCGGTCGCATCGAGCATGGCCAGAACACCATGGATCAAACCGTCACCCTGCACAGAAGCGAGCTGGAATCGGGCACCATCCACGACCACTTCCAGGGCAAAAACATGACCTTCACGGTAGGCGTGCTGCTGACTTATGCCGTGAGCAAGAGCGACAACAGCGCCGTGGATGCCTTGATTCGGTTCGTGGGCGGCCCTTCCACTATCGAGCATTATCTTCGCGCACATGGCATTGAAGGCATGCGCGTAGACAGAGATGAAGCGGGCAATACGCGGCTGTTCAACGCGCTCGCCTCCGGCGAGACCTTGCCGCCGGATAAGACGCCAATTCAGCAGCATCGGCGTCTGCTACGCGGCTATCGCATATTCATGAGCGATCCGGGCAATCGCAGCACACCGGATGCCGCCGCCGCATTCCTCCGCAAGCTCTGGCGCAACGAACTGCTTTCCCCTGCTTCCACGCAACATCTTTTGAGCCTGATGTACGGGCAAAGCGTCCCTAGCCGCCTGCGAACCGGGCTTCCTGCCGGCGTGCGATTGGCCGACAAGTGCGGCACCTCCGACACCGTCGACGGATGGACCGCTGCATACAACGACATCGGCATCGTGACCTGGCCGAACGGCCACGCCGTAATCATTGCGGCGTTTCTTACCGGCTCGAATGCTTCGGAAGCCGAGCGCCTGCGTCTGTATACCGACCTGGCCCGGGACGTTACCGCAGCAACTCATCCATGAAACTCAGCCCTCCAACACGTTCGCAATAAGCCGCTCCGCCGGCAAAAGATTCGCTTCAAGCCCGTGCGGCAAGGCATGCCGCTCGATCACGTACTTGGCCGCGTTGATAACCACCTCGACATGCCCCGGCTCTGACTCGATTACCAATGCTTTCAAGGGAAGATCGATACCCGCAGCAGGGTTGTCGAGCATCAGCGGCGTGCCGGACGCGGGATTGCCGAAAAGGATTAGCGTAGTGGGCGGCATGGACATTCCCACTGCCATGGCTTCGGCCTGTTGATCGATGGTGGCAAAAATCTTGATGCCGCGATCGGCAAAAGCGGCTCGCAGCCGCTGCACGGTGTCGTGGAAGGGGAACGGGCTTTTTAAGCGTAGCACGCCCGAATTATGCGAAGAAGTCATGCTTCACCTCGTCAGTGATCGGCGTGCATGCGCCTGATCCTTACCGTGCTGCCGTCCTCGTACGTGACTACGAAGGTGGAGCCCTCGTGCGATTGCTCTTTTACCGGCACCGGAGCCTCGGTGCGCGCGGCCAGCAACGCTTCTCTGTTATACGCCGCCAGCTCTCCGCTGGGCATCAGCACCATGGGCGGGCTGAAAGGCTCGAAACTGGTGTAGAAGTGCTGATCGTTGCAGTCGTCGCAGCCCATGGTGGAGGCAAGCGGCAATCGTTTTACCCAAATCCAATACTTGTTCTCGTGCTTGATCAGAATGCGATTAGCGTCGTTCTGGATTTCCGTAGCCACGCCGCCGGGATGCCATACCCGTACCACGCTGGCCCGGCTGCAATCGGCGGATGCGCACTCCTGCACCACGAGGTAATCGTCGCCGGCCAGATAAACGGGCTCGACGCTGAGTACATCCTCCGCTACCAGGGGTTGTGACGGAAACACGATGGAAGGTATGCGCGGATCGACCTTGAAGTCGCCCGAGATGAGATAGCCGCCGTGGTGCGAGGTATATGCCGGTGCCGTCACATTCACCGGCGACAGCGTCTTCTGGGCCATCGCCAAGCCGGGCAGACAAGCCGCGGCAACTATCCAGGCGCGCCATGATGTGGTTCCTTTCATGCGAACTCCTTGCCAGGAACAGGAACGACCGGCAGATCGTACATGCCGAGTCGCCCAAATACATCGTCTGGCGCCAGGCCGATGCATAGCCCGGCGCCGCTCCTGGCTTGGTATACGCCCTTCAGATGGATATGCAACTTCACATACGTGGGCGTTACCGTAAAATTCGCCCGCTCGAGCGACGGCCTGCCTATCAAGCTCAAAATGCAGATCCTCGGCTGCGCTATGTGTTTTCCAGCATTTGCTTGATGTCGCCAAGCGCGTATCCCCAGAAGAACTCGGCGTGCTTGTAGGCCGCGTAACTTGGAAGATGTTCGTGAAGGAGCGTAAGCAGCGTGTCTTCGGTGCGCGCGTCCAGGCGAAACATGATCACGCTACGGTTTTCCGGCGTATCGGGAAGACCTGCCGCCTCGCTCCAGTGGCTGTATTTGAGCCGCCGGCCAGACTCGGCAACAAGCACCGTTCCGCGATCACGATAGAGCTTGTCCAAACCCGGCATCTTCACGGTATAGGCGATATCGCTGCCGGGTTGCCATGTGGATTCCACGCGCGCGCCCAGCATCCAGGCCGCGATCATGTCCGGCTCCGTAAGGGCGCGCCAAACGTTTTCGGGTGTGGCGGCAATGCTGATGGATTGTTGTATTGGCTGATCTGTCACGGCAGAAGTTTCCAAATTTTTTAGCCTGGAACAATGTGCAGCTCGACATCCCATGTCTGCCGCATACATCCACGTAGGCTGGGATGTCCGTTCTTGCCTCATCGTCATTCCGGCGAAGGCCGGAATCCAGTTTAAATACGCGTGCGAAGCACTCAAAGCCAAATAATGCGTGCTTCGCACGACGTACCGGACTGGATTCCGGCCTTCGCCGGAATGACGGTAAGGCTAGATCAGTCCGCGACCAAAGCCGTGCTTATCGCCACCGCCGCATTCTTGCTATAAATGCTCGGTCCAACCAAAGACATCAACCGGGGAGCAAACATGTCGAAGCATCGGTTCCAGCGCCTAGCAGCGTTGTGCGGCAGCCTGTTAATGGTTTGCGCCATCGGCGCATCTACGGCGGTGGCCGATAGCACATCCGCGCCAAAAACCGCCGATCACGCGTGGCTGCTCAAAGCCGATCGCGTATTCGACGCACGCAGCGAACAAGCGCACGCTGGCTGGGTGGTGTTAGTGCAAGGCGACAAGATCGCTGCAGTGGGCCCGGCTTCGGATGTGCACGCGCCACCCGGCACGCAGACCATCGACCTACCCGGTACCACCCTGCTGCCTGGCCTGATCGACGCGCACTCGCACATCTTCCTGCATCCGTACAACGAAACGCTGTGGGACGATCAAGTGCTGAAGGAAACGCTGGCCTATCGCACCATTGAAGCCGTGCAGCACGTGCAAGACACCTTGATGGCCGGCTTCACTACCCTGCGCGATCTCGGCACGGAAGGCGCCGGCTATTCCGACGTCGACGTGCAACGCGCCATCAATGAAGGGCTGATCCCCGGCCCGCACCTGTTCGTCGCCACGCGCGCCACGATCGCCGCGCACTGCTATGGCCCTGGCCCTGACGGCTTTCGCACCGATCTCAACCTGCCGCAAGGCGGTATTCCGGTCGCCGGCGTTCCGCAAATGATCGACGCCGTACGCGACCAGGCCGGCCACGGCGCGGACTGGATCAAGATCTACGCCGACTACCATTGCGGCAAAGCCAAAGGCGCCATGCCCACCTTCAGCGAAGAAGAACTCAAAGCCGGCGTCGAAACCGCCCACTCGCTCGGTCTGCCCGTCTCCATGCACTCCACCACCGCCGAAGGCATGCGCCGCGCAGTGCTCGCCGGCGTCGACACCATCGAACACGGCTACGGCGGCACGCGCGAAGCGTTCGAGTTGATGAAGCAACACAACGTTGCCTACCTGCCGACGCTCGAAGCCGAAGCTGCCTATGCCGAATACTTCCACGGCTGGAAACCCGGCGAACCGCCCACTGCCGACATGCAACAAGCCGCCAACGCCTTCAAATTCGCCATGCAAGCCGGCGTCACCATCGGCTGCGGCAGCGATGTAGGCGTATTCACCCACGGCACCAACTACAAGGAACTGGAATGGATGGTGCGCGACGGTATGTCACCTGCCCGCGTATTGCTGGCGGCGACGGCGGTGGATGCGAAGATTCTGCGGCAGCAGGATAAGTTCGGGCAGCTAAAGGCAGGGCTCGATGCGGATGTGATTGCGGTACAAGGGGACCCGACGCAGGACATCAGCGCGGTGGAGCATGTGCCGTTTGTGATGAAGAGTGGCGTGATTTATAAGCAGCAAAATCAGTAGATGTTTTCTCCACAGTTAAGGCTACATATCTTCCTCACCGTCATTCCCGCGAAGGCGGGAATCCATTTTGATCTTGGCGCGTGGGCTGAAATCTCAGGATCGTAGGCCGTAGGCTGGGATGCCAATCCCAGCTTCTATCCGACGAATTGCTGGGATTGCATCCCAGCCTACGGGTTGACCAAGTTCAACGCTTTCAGTTGAGTCTCAAGCTCATCCATGGAACCCCAGGGGAGTATTGGCGAGTTCTTCCTTTCATCCGGTGGATTCTTCAACAACCCATCGGACCAACCACCACAGCCAACGAGTGGCAGCAATGGTCGGTGATGCAGCCACGCAAGACAGACCTCAGAGATCGTGCCCGCACGACCTCCTATGACAATGCATGCGTCACCGGCGAGCGCCATAAGCAGATTTCTCGCATCGCCCATTCCGCTCGGGATGACAACCGTTGCTGGCCAGTCCGACGCAGGCATCTCCGAATCTGTGATGATGCTCACCACCAAACCACCTGCCACATGCCCCCGCTCCGCTGCAATACGGGTAGCTGGACTACCACATCCACTGACAATGGTAATTCCCAAGCGAGCAAGCAGTTCCCCAGCATGTCCAGCCAAGTCGTATGCCTTGGATCCTGGTTCCGCGCTTCCCAACACGCAAACCTGAGGTCGACGAATCTTGTTGATCATGTTTTCTCTTGGCTTAGGGAAAACGCAATGCATTAGGGGCATCAAAGGACCGTACTCGCGTATCACTTCAATGACGCCAACGATATTGTCGTTCAGCGCCTCAAGTTCCTCTGCCGGCACCCACCATTCCGTATGGTGAGAGGCACCCACCTGCTGGATGGAATATTTCGACATGAAGTCGGCCCGTACCTTAAAGCGAGTCACGGCGCCATATTTGCTGTCCGCGACGTTCCAGCGCTCGGCGATTTCGGATGCATAGCGTTCGTTGGTAACGGGATAAAAGATGGGTTGCTCTGGAAGCCTGGGAGGCCAGCGACGAAATCCGCCTTGCCGGAGCAACTCGAGTTCCTCCGGCCCCACTGGCCGGAACAAAACCACCGTGGCCTCGCTTTCGATCATTTGCCTTATGTCCTTGTGGAGCGTTTGAGCGTCGCTTCAGGTACGCACGATAAATGGCGTTCCACACGACGGTCAACGCATCAGCTTCCAAACCTGTTCCCGCTGTCAACGTCACCGTCAGTGGCTGAAAGATGCTCGCCATCTTCATGAGCGCATACTTCGAGAGCCGCCTTACCCCCTAAATGGAGTTGGTGAGCGTTAGCCTTTTCGCTTTGGTCAAAAATCAACGCAGAGGGAAGCTATGGATCGCCAGAACCGCAAACGTCAGCTCATCGTCTTCTCCCGTGTGATCGCAACAGGATGTGCACTTCTATGCGCGTGCTCTGCATCCATCGCACAGAGCTCCGATTTACCCAAGAGGACTTCGTCACCTCATGGGGTCTCGCCGCACTTCTTTGGCGTCAACATCGAGAACAGCTATATGACTCCTCCGGTCCTCTCGTGGACCGATCCCATGCTGCAAAGAGCGGTTAAAGAGGTCGGCATTCAGGCCATCCGCTTTCCTGGTGGCGATGTGGGCAACTACTGGGACTGGCAGAAGGGAGCCGTTTACCCGCTGGGCAAGGCCAGTCAGACGCAAGACACCCTGAGTGCCCTGCTCAATCTCACTCGCGCCACCGGGGCTTACCCCATCTACAACTTGAACGTCATGACGCTGGACAATGCGATCCTGCATCGTGCCAATCTTTCGCAAGGCATCGCGAACCAGCTTCGCATGCTGGATGCAGCACATGGCATGAAACTTCCTGTTGGAGACCTAGAACTCGGTAACGAATTTTTCTGGAGTTCACCGGACCACGATCAGGCCTTTCCCGCAGCCGCCGACTATGCGACTGAAATGAATCAGTGGACTGCGCGCCTGAAGCAAGAATATCCCCGTGCCCAAATCGCCTCCGTAGGGTCCATTCCTTCTTCAGGCGATGCGCGCACCAAGAACTGGAACGGCGCCGTTGTCGGCAAGATCCATGATGTGGACGCCGTCACGCTGCATCGCTATGACAGCATCATCGATGGCGGGATATGGGATGGGACCTCTCCGGACGCGGTGCTGAGCAATGTGTTCACCGATTGGGAGAAGATCGTCGCTGGTGAATTGCACCCGATCGAGAAAGCCAAACTTCGTGTATGGGTGACCGAGTTTGGAGGATTGCAGGACTGCACCTCCAAAGCGCAATTAACGGGCACTTGGCTCGAAGCGCTCTATCAGGCCCAGATGGCCATCCAGTTCCTCTCGACGCCGTCTATCGACCAGATCGAGCTTTACAACATCACGGGAAGCACTAGTTCGCTGATGTTTCAGAACACGTCGTCGTATTGGAATGCTTGTCAAAGCAAAAGCATGACCTTTCATGCGACCTACGGTGACTTGACCGCCACGGGGCAAGCCTATGCGCTCTTCGGCGGTGCCCTAAAGCAGGCAAAATCTGTCTACTCGATTGCGTTTCCCGAAGCACCCATGGTCCGTCCGAAGTCAGGGGCACCGTATCCCTCGGTTACCGGCATTGCACTAACAGGAGAAACGAACCAATGGATTCTCATCAACCTCTCGTCTCGGCCGTTGACGTTGCGATACCTAGGAATGGGGCAAGGGACCATGGAAAGTCTCTATGCGCCTACTTTGACGACGATGGTTACCTCAGAGCATGTGCTGACGCATGAGACGCATGCCTTCGATGGTCGCAGCTTTGTGCTGCCTCCATTTTCCGTGAACCGGATCGTTGTGAAACATCCCATCCATTGAGCGATGCGCCCCTTTCGCACAGCCTGGGTAGGCACTACGAATTCTCTAAAGCACCCGGCAGTAGATTCACGCCCGATAGCTAAGGATAAGAAACGTCATTGCCGTAGATGCAGAGGTGCTCCTTATGGAATCAGGATTTACGATTATCTTCCATTGGCTCAATCAGAAAATAGCCTTCTTTGACATAAGGTGGCGCGGTATCCGAATTGCCAAAAACGCGAACTTTTCGGTTCAACAATTGAAGTTCTGGCTTGCTATTGGTCACGCTTAGTGGCCCAGAAAAGCATGCGTCCTTTCGGGAAACTTTGGTTGTAGCGTGTGCATCAACTTTATATAGACCTTTCACAACGACTACACCGGATAGTTCGATGATCTCAGGATTTTCGACATAGCCGCACGAAGGATTGCCGGGCCCTGTCTCGCATTCTTGTTGCCCGCCCGTGGAAATGATATTGGTTACCGTTCCCTCAAGTATCCAGCCAGCTGATTCCTTACATGCCTGCATCGAATCGCACGACATGTTGTAACACCCGTGGTGCGCAAGCACGCTTGACGACATTAAAGCCAGCATGGATACGAATGCCAAATAAATTGCAAAGCGCATATGTTTCCTAACGTTGGAGTTGAGCGGCGCCGTAGGCGTCGGCTTGAATGAATAGTTAGACGCTACCTGCGCCATGATGTTACTTGACCAGAAATACGCTCTGAAACGAGCCATGCTACGCAGCCCATGCCAGCCAAAGCTGACAGAAAGATTGCGCCAAAAACGACCATGTAAGCGCCATCCCACCCAAGCTCGAGAAATAAGAACGCTGGCAACATCAGCAGTGCCGCGAAACCCCACAGTAAAATACCCGTTACCCAAGCCTTTGGCAGGTGACCAGGTATTCGGCTTTCCAGTTTGCGAAGGACTGTAAGCATTTAACGCCTAAGTTAGGCGGCGCGGTACGCGCGTCCGCTTGGACGAACAGTTAGAGCCTGCCACGACGCTTAAAACAAAGCCAGATGGCAATGCCCGCAAGCACTGCAGAAGCTAGAAAGACCCCGTACCCGGCGATAAGAAGCTGCGAAGCGCCACGACAATACCACTCGGATGAGGAAAGGCTACTCGGGCCGCAATGACTAAAGCTCGTAGGCTGGAATGCCAATCCCAGCTTCCGTTTCACCCTGTAGCGATGCTGGGATTGCATCCCAGCCTACGAGCTCTTGCCCGCAGCATAGAACGCTAGCCCAAGACAGACGGCGATGACAAGGAACGAAACGACCGGGACCAAGAAAACATATCTCCAAGACAAGAATGCAGATGCCACCGATGCCAGAAAAAAAGTGCCTATTAGTGGGCGAACGCGATTTGCATCAACCCTTGCAAGCGATGCCAATTGCCACAAGGCAACCGCCTGTGCCAGCAGGTAGACGCTTAAGATGAAACCGAAACCGAGGTAGAAGTCTAAGTACGTTCGGCTGACGCCCGAAGCATCGAAGTGAAAGGATCTCATCGCGCCAAGCACTTCTGTTTCTCCCGCAGGAGACCAGAGGCTCAAGCCACCCAGGGAGTGTCCCACGGCGAAGAGGAGTGTGAGGATTGATGCGACTCGCAATAGAAGTGATGGTTTCATATGCATGGATCCTATTGTTCGAGATACCTAACGCCAGCACTCAGCAGCGAGCCGGACCCCGACTGGAGCGCGTTATTGGGTATTCCGGGTGCTCCATCGCCAACTGTCTCCAGATTCGCGCACGAATTTCGCCCAAGCGTACCGCCAGGGAATGGTGACTACAGAAATCACCACCCCCATGACGCAAGCCTGTATGGACTCGGCGGTTCCCGGATCGATCTGGTTGGCACGCCATAAAGGGAGAGCGATGGCAAGCAACCATATTGACTTCCACGTCAGCTCGAAGAAGAGCAGCGGCAGCATCTTGATGGGATATCTGACGCCCAACATAGCCAAGACCTGCACGCCAGCAAGCAGGCCGAACGTATCGCCATACTTCAGAGCCCACGCATCGGTATGTTGAATCATCTTTGGCCAGACCATGAAGGCGAGCCCGACCGCAATCAGTAAGTACGCGGCTCTCAGTACGTACAAACGGAATGTTGATACCTCGGACATTGCGCACCTCGATATCGATGTGATGGAGGAATGCCTAGCCCTTGTGTTAAGTGGCGACGAAAGCGTCCGCTTGGACGAATAGCTAGAAGCCGAACCCATGCTCGACCCAGATTGACTGGTTCGGATGGTGCTGTTGAATAGTATCAATGGCACCAGCAACGTCTAATGGGTCACTAAGATCGATTGCTATGGTGAAGTTTGTGACAGAAACCCCTTGGGCGCGAAGTTCAACTAACTCACCATCGGACAGAACCCCGTTGTTAACCCAGATCGCAAAGGGAAACGTGCCAAAGCTAGCTTTGAGCTGATCGTAACCTTTGCGTGTCAATACGAAATGAATCATTTCACTTCTAACACCTTAGCTCGTTGGCTGGGATGTCAATCCAAGCTTTCGTTTCACCCTGCAGCGATCCTGGGATTGCATCCCGGCCTACAAGCTAGCTAACCGGCGCGGGTATTTTTTTCGCTCGTGCCCGCGTCCGTGTCAAACTCTGGTTAGTTTTCCCGACGTGGTCCAGTATTCGCCCGAGCGTGTGACGGGAGAACATCATCATTTCCTCAAACTCAAATCGCTTATCCTTTGACCTTTCTTGCATTTCCCACATCATTGGATGATGAGTCATTCGATCAATGAGCATGATAAAACGTTTCAGAGCATCAGCCGCGTCGGGATGGCCCGATTCCAATTTCCTATAGACTTCGGCGCCCACATCGTATAGCCATGGGAAATCCTCTTTGAAGAAACTACTAATAATTAGTATTCCAAGGTTGTCGCCGAGCTCCTTACTCGTCATGTGCAACATTTCATCCATAAGTCCCGGATGCATTCGTCGCATGCGTTTTCGATTAATGGAATTTTCCGGGTCCACCCTCCGCTCAATACGACCTGGTAGATCCTGGAACATTACCTTTATTTCCTCGAATATCTTTGCAACCGATGCCTCTTCCTTCTTTTCATCAGAATTCTTATCTTGAGGCAACTTCTGTTTTTCCAGAAGCGGCGCAACTTTCTGTTTAAACGCTTCCACCTGCATCTTGACTACATCGCGGTCTGGCTCAGCACCAGGAATACGGCCCACAAGCTGAATGACAAGTCGTGTAAGGGAATCCACTTCATCGTCTAGGTTCTGAAACTGCGCAAACGGCCCCGACGCCGCGGCTGCAAGAGGAACACCGAGAGCTATACCTTGAACTGGGGTGTTCAATTTTCCCTTTGCGACACCTGCTTCAAACAGTATCCACGGGCGATTAATGCTGTAGGGAGTGAGCAAACACACGACATCTGAAGCGGCTTCTAGCTTCTTCATGATTTCCGGATACCACTCGATTCCATACTCAATGCCTTGATTTCCTTTTTTGTCCGAAGAGCGAAACGATTTGAGTACACCAGCACTAACACTGCCAATGAGTCGGCTGAAAGCTTCTGCAATTTCGGCGTCCCGCGAATCATGGCTGATGAAGACAAGTGCATTCGGCCTTCTGGCACCTTGCTCTGAAGAGGACTGCGAATCGAGTTGTTGGTCCATAATCTGACCTCATGTAAAGGAAGCTAGCGCCTGAGTTAAGCGGCGCCGGAGACGTGCGTTTGGACAAATTGCTAGACATTTGACGGCGCGGTATTACTCGACTCCGTTTGCTTTGATGGCAATGCGGAAACGAGGAGCGCAGAAATATTTGCTGCTCCAAGCAGAACGATTGCGCCAACAGCAGCACTTGCGACCCCATGGTTCACATATGCCAGCGCAGAAGCACCGATTGAGTAGTAGCCTTCATGAACGTTGTACGCTGTGACAAAATTATTTAAGCCGCTGAAAATTTCATAAGCACCGAGATAGCGCAGTACCAGTGTGAACCACATCCGGGGTGACATTTATTGCATCTCCTTGCTGATGATGTCTAGCGCCTGAGTTAAGCGGCACTGTAGGCGTCCGCTTGATTGACTAATTAGATGTGTAGCGAAAACCACGTGCCAACCGCGGAGCCCGTTGCTGCTAAAACTCCCACGAGCAATGCGAAGGCATTTGGTGATAGCGGCCGCCATGTGCGGACACCATCAGCTATTGCAATACCGGCTGCGATTCCAACAGCAGCCCAGAGCTGAAATGCGTGCGCAGAAAACAAGCTGAGTACCAACATGGCCACAACGACAGCAAGGAAAGCACTTAGGAACGCCTTGCCAGAAGAAACTAGGATTCGCACTCTAATCTCCTTATACCTAACTCTTATTCGGCCTTAAAAAAGAGGTGTTGCGCGTCGAAGCACCCCGAACAAACGCACTCGTTCGCAGAGGGATCCAACGAAATTCAATAGCTTATCCCCTGCAGCACGCAATCACGCGCCGCTCCACTCCCCGTTTATACGCCAAATCCGCCCCATAAAAAATTACACCCTCAAAAGCGAGGGTGTAATGTCGAACCAACCTGTTTGAAATCGCAGGGTCAAATCATCGGCAATTTCAGCCCCTGCTCCTTCGCACACTGCACAGCAATGTCATACCCCGCATCCGCATGCCGCATCACGCCGGTACCAGGATCGTTCCACAGCACCCGTGCAATACGCTTGTCGGCTGCTTCCGTGCCATCGCACACGATCACCACGCCGCTGTGCTGGCTGTAACCCATACCCACGCCGCCGCCGTGGTGGAAGCTCACCCAGGTGGCGCCGCCGGCGGTGTTGAGCAATGCGTTGAGCAACGGCCAATCGCTTACCGCATCGCTGCCATCTTTCATGGCTTCGGTTTCGCGATTGGGGCTGGCGACGGAGCCGGAATCTAAGTGATCGCGACCAATCACGATGGGCGCTTTCAGTTCGCCTTTGCGCACCATTTCGTTGAAGGCCAAACCGAGTTTGTGGCGCTGGCCAAGGCCAACCCAGCAGATGCGCGCGGGCAAGCCCTGGAAACTGATGCGCTTTTCGGCCATGTCTAGCCAGTTGTGCAGGTGCGGATCGTCGGGGATCAGTTCCTTCACCTTGGCGTCGGTTTTCATGATGTCTTCCGGATCGCCGGAGAGCGCGACCCAGCGGAACGGGCCGATACCACGGCAGAACAGCGGACGTACGAAGGCGGGTACGAATCCGGGGAAGTCGAAGGCGTTGGCGCAGCCTTCGTCTTTCGCCATCTGGCGAATGTTGTTGCCGTAGTCGAAGGTGGGAATGCCTTGCGCGTGGAAGGCGAGCATGGCTTCCACGTGTTTCTTCATGGATTGCTTGGCAGCTTTGACGGTGCCGGCGGGATCGGTCTTGCGGCGTTCGAACCATTGTTCCACCGTCCAGCCTTGCGGCAGGTAGCCGTTCACCGGATCGTGTGCGCTGGTCTGGTCGGTGACGGCATCGGGTTTTACGCCGCGGCGCACGAGTTCGGGCAACACGTCGGCGGCGTTGCCGAGCAGCGCGATGGATTTGGCTTCGCCGGCCTTGGTGTATTTCTCGATGCGCGCGAGTGCGTCGTCGAGATCGGTGGCCTGCTCGTCGACGTAACGCGTCTTGAGGCGGAAGTCGATGCTCTTCTGCTGACATTCGATGTTGAGCGAGCATGCGCCGGCCAACGTGGCGGCCAACGGCTGCGCGCCGCCCATGCCGCCGAGGCCCGCGGTGAGAATCCATTTGCCTTTGAGGCTACCGTTGTAGTGCTGGCGGCCCATTTCCACGAAGGTTTCGTAGGTGCCTTGCACGATGCCTTGCGAGCCGATGTATATCCACGAGCCGGCCGTCATCTGGCCGTACATCATCAGGCCCTTCTTATCGAGCTCGTTGAAGTGCTCCCAGTTCGCCCAGGCCGGCACCAGGTTGGAGTTGGCGATCAGCACGCGCGGCGCATCGGGATGAGTGGGGAATACGCCCACCGGCTTGCCGGATTGCACCAGCAGGGTTTCATCGTCGTTGAGTTCGCGCAGGGCGCGCAGGATGGCGTCGAAGCATTCCCAGTTGCGCGCGGCGCGGCCGATGCCGCCGTATACCACGAGCTCCGCGGGGTTTTCCGCTACGGCCGGGTCCAGGTTGTTCTGGATCATGCGGTACGGCGCTTCGGTGAGCCAGCTTTTGCAAGTGAGCTCCGTGCCGCGCGGGGCGTGGATGATGCGGGAGGTGTCGATGCGGGTGGGGGCGTTCATCGGGGTTCCTACGACTGCGATGGGAAACGCTCATTATGGTCGTCCCGTTTGGAAGCCGCCAACTGCGGTGCGGCAAAAACCAGTGCGTCCCACGGCCAATTGACACACCTTTGACAGGCGCCCAGACTCGCGGACGGAATCCGGGTTTGGCCTGCTCAACCGATGCGGGAGGCCTTATGAGTGCGAAAGGCTCGAAGTACCGGACTGCCGCCGTCGCTGCCATGCTCGTTGCCACAAGCGCAGTGCTGGCAGCCGACAAGCAAATGCCCAGTGATGCTCAACTCATTGCCAGCGCCATGCGGGCAGCACCACCAGGTGTCGCCAAGGGGGCAACCATCGTCGCCGTGGAGGCCGATGGCACGATGCGCACTTTGCGCACAGGCAGCAACGGTTTTACGTGCATGCCGGACAACCCGGCCACGCCCGGTCCGGACCCGATGTGCATGGACAAGAATGCAATGGAATGGGCGCAGGCATGGATGGCCCACAAGCCGCCGCCGACCGGCAAGATCGGCGTGATGTACATGCTCGAAGGCGGCACGGATGCCAGCAATACCGATCCTTACGCAAAGAAACCGCTGCCGAGCAACCATTGGATCAAAACCGGACCGCATTTCATGATCGTGGGGGCCGATCCGGCTTTCTACGACATGTATCCGAAGAGTGCGGATCCGGATACATCAATGCCTTATGTCATGTGGGCAGGAACGCCCTATCAGCATTTGATGGCCCCGGTGAAATAACCGGCACTCAGGAAACTGCAGCCCGGCAGTTTCGCTATTGACACGTCCGGCGCATGTCCGGCGTTTGGCTGACCAAGCACTTTTGTGCCTACGTTGAGATGCGTGCGCGAAAAATGTAACCGCAGACCAGCAATGTTCGAAAGTAAGCAGTCTCATCCATTTTTTTTCCAGGACGTGATCCATGCATGCCCCACCTCCCCTTTCCGGCAGTCGCATGTTTCTGCGATTCGCGCTTATCGCCGTGGTGCTTCTCGTTGCCGTGCTTGCCCTCGGCTATGTCGGCGGCTTGCTTACGCCACAGCGGCTCACCGCGCAGCGCCTGGTCAATCAGTTGCAGGCGAATGCGGGGGTGTTTCCTGGTTATCGCCGCAATCACGCCAAAGGCGTGTGCGTAGCCGGCTATTTCGACAGCAACGGTCAGGCGCAACCGTATTCGGCCGCGGAAGTGTTTGCAGCGGGACGCACGCCAGTGGTCGGCCGTTTTGCGGTTCCAGGCGGCAATCCTTACGCACCCGACAGCAGCGTGCCTATCCGCAGCATGGCATTGCGCTTTACCCAAGCGAACGGCCAGCAATGGCGCACGGGCATGAACAGCATGCCGGTGTTTCCGGTTGCCACGCCGCAAGCCTTCTTCGAGCAGTTGCAAGCACAGCAGCCCGATCCTTCCACCCATAAACCGAATCCCGCGAAGCTTGGCGCATTCTTTGCCGCGCATCCGGAAACCGCCGCGTTTCTCGCATGGGTGAAGACAGCGAAACCTTCCGCAAGCTATGCCACGGAAAGCTATTGGAGCTTGAACGCTTTTGAGTTCGTCGACGCGAACGGCGAGCGACACGCGGTGCGTTGGCGCATGGTGTCGGAAGCGAGCGATGCAGCAATCGGCAGCAGCGATCCGGATTATCTGGATGCCGATCTTGCACAGCGGCTTGCACAAAACCCGCAGCGCTGGCGGCTAATCGTCACGCTCGCCAACCCTGGTGATCCCACCAACGACGCCACCAAGGCATGGCCGGCGGATCGCCGCGAGATCGATGCCGGCACGCTGGTACTCACCAGCACTGAGCCGCAGGAAAGCGGTGAATGTCGCGATATCAACTACGACCCGACGGTGCTGCCACACGGCATCGAGATATCCGACGATCCGCTACTGCCCGCGCGCTCTGCTGCCTATGCCACTTCGTACCTGCGTCGCACTAGCGAAGAAGCACATCTTCCCGGTACTGCCGCTGCCGCCAACAAGCCGGAGGCCAAGTAATGACGCGCCCATCTTCGCAATTCGTACCCACCGCGCGCGTGCTGCATTGGCTGATGGCGGTGATGATTCTGGCGATGCTGTTTATCGGCGTGGGTATGGTGGCATCCGTTTCCGAACGACATAGCTGGCTGCTCGCCATCCACAAGCCGTTGGGCATCGCGATATTCGTGCTCGCCGTAGTGCGACTGATCGTACGCCTGCGCAATCCGCCACCGCCCTTGCCTGCCGATCTTCCGGCTGTGCAAAAGCTCGCGGCGTATGCATCGCACTATTTGCTGTACGCGCTAATGCTGACGATTCCGCTGGTCGGCTGGGCCATGCTGTCGGCGGGTGGTTATCCGGTGATGTTGAGCCATTCGTTGCGATTGCCGCCGATTTTTCCAGTGAATGCTGCAGCCTTTGCGATCTTGCGGCATGCGCATGCGTGGCTGGCGATGTTGTTGTTTCTCACGTTCCTCGCGCATTTGGGCGCTGCGTTGTATCACGGACTGATTCGGCGGGATGGTGTGTTGTCGAGCATGACGGGCATCGGACGTAGGTTGGGGTGAGCGCACGCGAACCCCAACATGGGAATGTGTGTGGCGATGTTGGGGTTCGCCCGGATCATGATCCGGGGCCCATCCCAACCTACCCTCCTGAGGCACCCACCTGCGTCGTCTTGACCAGCACTTCACGCATGTGATCGATCTGCCACTTCATGGCCGGATCGCTACCGAAGTGAGCCTGGAAGTAGTGATAAGTATCTTCCAGGCCCGCGCGCGGCTGCGTTTCCTGGATCGTAGCTCGCATCACCCAGCCACCCGGACTGTTCGGGTACTTACGGATGATGCGATCGGCGATGTCCCAGGCTTTGTCCCACTCCTGCGTCTGGCCGCTGTAGAGATTACCGAGCATTCCCAGCACCTCATCGTCATCCGGGTTCATGGCCAGCGCGGTTTCAAGATCCTGCTCACCGCGGCGGGTATCGCCCATGTAAAGGTAAACGTAGCCGCGCGCCTGGTAGTTGCTTTCGTCCTTGGGTGCCGCCGCGATCAGCTTATTGACTTCGTCGAGTGCCATCTGCGGCTCGCCGACGAGCGCAAGTTGCTCGGCACGCTTTCGACGAAGTTGTTCCGCATCGGACTGAAAGCGCATGGCCTCGGAAAGGTAGACCACCGCGACAGGTGCCTTGCCTTGCTCGCCAGCTGTCTTGCCGGCCGTAGCAAGTTCGCCGCTGGCCGCCAGTTCATCGAACGCAGCAGGAAAATGATCCGCTTGCGGTGGCGGCGCGCAATCGCAGCCACTTGCATTGGTTTGATAACGTTCAACAACCTGCTTCTCCATCCACAGCAATGGATTCTGCTTCGCGCGCTTCAAGGCCAAGTCTGCAACACGCTGCATGGCGTGAAGCGAGCCGAACCACTGCGGCTGCACAAGCCACAGCATTTCATTGTAAATGGACCAGTTGAAAGGGTCTGCTTTCAGCCCTAGTGCGATCGCACGCTTCGCGTACTCGTCACCGAATTCCAAGCCTGCTGCATGCATCATTGCCACGTAGTCGGGCGTTATCTTTGGATTCAAGCTGATGGAATGCTGCAGATCAGAATCGGCCTCACGCAAGAGGCGATCCATCGCGTCGAGCTTTTCCTGGGCCGTATCACGCGCAAATTGGCCGCCACGCTGGGCATGCGCCATCTCAACGTACGCATAACCGCTAGCCGCATATGCGTATGCACTGTTGGGCGAGTTACGCTTCCATGCGTCGAGCAATTCTCGGGTGGCGAAAGAACCGTTGAAATCATTCAAGAAGATGTGGTCGAGCCGCCCGCGCGCGTCCGGCTGCGTGAGCTGTGCCTGCAATGCTTCGTCCATGCGCCGATCCAGTTCGGCCGCCTTCCCATGCTCGATCAGATCTTTGACTTCGGCAAAGGTTATGGTCGGCTGAAAGCGATACCGGCAATACGCGACAACAGCGTCATGCGTCCAGTGGCTACCCGGTGGATCGGGATAAGCCAGGCAGCGCTGCACGGGATCGGTCAGTTTCTCCGCCTCCCTAACAGAGGCAACGAAGGCTTTGATGTCCTTGGTGAAAGGCTCGGGTGCGGGCCGCCACAATGGAACAGGAACCCTCTTATGGATCGCAATGGAAGCGGCCTTCGCCGGCGATACGGACTGAGGCCACGGTGCGCCGGCATGTAGATATATGGCTCCCAGCCCAAGCAGCACAAGCAGGCCTGCGAGCAGCCCCTTCTCGCGAACAGTCATGATGCATCCCCTGCATGATCCCTTCGCAGATATATAGCAAACCGTTGGGGTATGTGGCTAATGGCGGAGCGCACCTACCGCGCCGGGCATGCGTCATGGCGCACGGAGCGGCCAGAAATGTTGATGTCCGAAAACGGCGAGTTTTGCCACAGAGACGGTGCTACCGTAAGCACATGTCGGACATCCATCCCCTCCCCGCCCTGGACCCGCAGACCTGCGAACGAGCTCGACTGAGCCGCGACGCACGTTTTGACGGGTTGTTCTTCATCGCCGTAAGTACCACGCGCATTTATTGCCGGCCGGTGTGCCCGGCTTCACCTTCACCCAAGCGCGAGAACGTCAGGTACTACACGACGGCGGCCGCGGCAGAAGCTGCCGGGTTTCGGCCTTGTCTGCGTTGCCGGCCGGAGCTCGCGCCAGGCAACGACGCGTGGCATCGTGGTGATCATGTGGTGACGCGCGCCTTGAAGCTGATCGAAGGTGGGCTGCTGCAGGATCATCCGGTGGATGAGCTTGCGCGGCGGGTCGGCGTGGGAGCGCGACAATTGCGCCGATTGTTTGTGGAACGGCTGGGTGCGCCGCCGATCGACGTGCACACTACGCGGCGTCTGCTGTTCGCCAAGCAATTGCTGACCGAAACGCGCATGCCGGTGACCGATGTGGCGCTCGCGTCCGGATTCGGCAGCCTTCGTCGCTTCAATGCGGCTTTCGCGCAGGCCAACCGTATCGCTCCGCGCGAATTACGGCGACGGCCACATGCAGGCAGCGATGACAGCCTGACGCTACGGTTGAACTATCGTCCGCCTTACGATTTCCCCGCGATGTTGGCCTTTCTGCGCGGACGTGCGTTGCCCGGCATTGAAGTGGTGGACGACGAAAGCTATTCGCGTGTATTCGGCCCCGCGGAGACGCCGGGTTGGCTGCGGTTGAGCACATGGCCTGGCGAGGAAAACGCGCTGCGTCTGCAATTGCATTGTCCGCAACCGGTGCAGATGTTGGCGGTGGTCACGCGCATCCGGCGCATGTTCGACCTGGATGCGGATCCGCAAGCTATCGCGACGGCGTTCCAGGTAACGCCGCATATGCGCTCCTTGCTGCACAAGCGGCCGGGATTGCGCCTGCCCGGCAGCTGGGATGGCTTTGAAGTGGCAGTGCGCGCCATTCTCGGCCAACAGGTGAGCGTGGCGGCGGCGCGCACGCTCGCCTCGCGCGTCGTGCATCGCTATGGCGAGGCATTGTCTGCGCCGGTGGCGCCTGGTTTGGAACGCTTGTTCCCCTCGCCCGAGATATTGACGGATGCCGATCTGAATGCGCTGGGCATTACCACTGCGCGTGCGCAAAGCATTCGCGGCGTGGCGCGCGCCGTGCTCGATGGCCGTGTAGATTTCCGCGTCGAACAATCGCTGGATGAATTCGTGCTGCGCTGGGTAGCGTTGCCGGGCATCGGCGAATGGACCGCGCATTACATGGCGATGCGCGCGCTAAGCCATCCGGATGCGTTCCCCGCTGCCGACCTGATCCTGCGACGCGCCGCATCACGCGACGGCGACATGCTCAGCACGAAGGCATTGACCCACTTGGCCGAGGCGTGGCGGCCCTGGCGCGCGTACGCAGTAATGCATCTGTGGCGAAGCGTCAGCGAACCGGCAAAATTACCGGTCACGCCACGACGGAGAGCGACGGCATGAATACCTCGAACGACACCATCTGGTTTGACCAACTGTCCACGCCGATCGGCACTCTACTGCTGGTGGCGGATGCGCAAGGGCTGCGCGAAGTGTGGTTCGAAACCGGCAAGCATAGGAAAGCGCCAGATCCGGCCTGGAAACACGATCCGGCCAGACTCGCCTTTGCACGCGTGCAACTGGAAGAATATTTTGCCGGCACGCGCAAGAGCTTCGATTTGCCGCTGCATCCGCTGGGAACCGATTTCCAGGTCACCGTGTGGGAGGCGCTGGCGAAGATTCCCTATGGCAGTACGATCAGCTACGGCGAGCTCGCGCGGTACATCGGTCAGCCGCAGGCGGTGCGTGCGGTGGGCGCGGCCAATGGGCGTAATCCGCTGCCGATTGTGTTGCCTTGTCATCGGGTGATTGGCGCGGATGGAAGTTTGACCGGGTTTGGTGGTGGGTTGCCGACGAAGCGGTTTTTGTTGGCGATGGAGGATGGCGTGGTGCGTGGGGATTTGTTTGGGCCGGTTGGTAGTCTAAAGGCGGCGCAATAAAAACCAGCAAACGGTGCGCCATAAAGTGCCTCATCGTCATTCCGGCGAAGGCCGGAATCCAGTTCAAATGCGTCGTGCGCAGCACTTGAATTAAGAATCGGTGCGCTTTGCGCGGCATATTAGACTGGATTCCGGCCTTCGCCGGAATGACGGTGAGGCAAGTATCTCTATTACGCTAAAGAAGATGCTGTATGACCCTCAACAACGTCGCTGAAATCATTAAACAGCTGGATCTACAGCCCCACCCCGAAGGCGGCTTCTACCGCCGAACCTATCGCAGTGACGAACGTATTACGCGAACAAAAGCGGACGGAACCAGCACACAGCGCCACGCATCCACCGGCATTTACTACCTGCTGCAAGGCCAAGCCTATTCCGCCTGGCACCGTATCGACTCGGACGAGATGTGGCACTTCTACGCCGGTGATCCACTACTCATCCACATGCTGGACGAACACGGCGCATGGACCGTACAACGACTCGGCAACATGCTGCACGAGCCAGATGCGGCATTTCAATTCGTCGTACCCGCTGGATGCTGGTTCGCGGCGGAGCGTGAAGGTTCACAGGGCTATTCGCTGGTGGGATGCACGGTGGCGCCGGGTTTCGAATTCGAGGCCTTCGAGTTGGCCGATACGCAGACACTGCTACGCCGCTATCCCGAACATGAAGCCGTGATTCGGCGATTGGCGCCGGGCGGAGACGGCACATAACGCTTACAATGCGCGCTCTTAGCCCTCCTGCTGAAGCATGTCCGCATCACCTCATTCCAGCCTGGTCATCATTGGTGGCGGTCCCGCGGGATTGATGGCAGCCGAAACGGCTCGTGCGCAAGGCATCGAGGTCGACCTTTACGAGGCAAAAGGCTCGGTCGGGCGCAAGTTTCTTATCGCCGGCAAAGGCGGCATGAATCTTACGCATGGCGAATCGCGTCCGGCGTTCGATCAACGTTACGGTGAACGTGCCGGGGACATTGGCCAGTGGTTGGATGATTTCGACGCCGATGCATTGCGCGCATGGGCGCGCGGTCTGGGCGTGGAAACCTTCGTGGGCAGTTCCGGGCGCGTATTCCCCAGCGATTTGAAGGCGGCGCCCTTGTTGCGTGGCTGGGTGCATCGTTTGCGCGAAAGCGGAGTGCGTTTTCACGTGCATCATCGTTGGCTGGGGTGGCGCGATGATGGTGCTCTGCATTTTGCTACCGCGGAAGGCGAGAGCTTCGTGCATGCGCGCGCAGTAGTGCTGACACTGGGCGGCGGCAGCTGGCCGCAACTTGGCTCGGATGGCGCATGGCAAACCTGGCTGACGGAACGTGGTGTGGATGTCGCACCGCTACAGCCTTCCAATTGTGGCTTCGACATAGGCTGGAGCGACTTTCTATCTTCCCGTTATGCCGGTGCGCCGTTGAAGCCAGTCGCCGCGCACTGGCGCGATGCCGATGGAAGCATGCACCTGCGCCAGGGAGAATGCGTCATCACCGAAACAGGCATCGAGGGCAGCCTGATCTATGCGCTATCAGCTTCATTGCGCGACGCCATCGCCGCGCAAGGCCATGCCACGCTGGAACTGGATCTGGCACCGGATCGCAGCCTGGATCGGCTCCGTCACGATCTTGCCAAACCACGCGGAAGCCGTACTTTCAGCGAACATCTGCGTCGACAGGCCGGATTGGCTGGCGTGAAAACCGCACTGCTGCACGAAGTGCTGGATCCGACGCAAAGAAATGATCCGGATATCCTTGCCAGAACCATCAAATGTTTGCCATTGCGCCTGAAACAGGCACGCCCGCTAGCCGAAGCCATCAGCAGCGCCGGTGGCGTGCGGCTGGAAGCGATGAACGATGCGCTGATGCTGATCACTCTCCCCGGCGTGTTCTGCGCAGGAGAAATGCTGGATTGGGAAGCGCCTACCGGTGGCTATCTGCTGACGGCCTGCTTTGCCAGTGGTTATCGCGCAGGGCTTGGTGCGGCGAAATGGTTGAAAGGCAGCAGCGCGTAATCACCTCAGATCGCATGGAATAAGCCCCTCCCCCTGCTTGCAGGGGGAGGTTGGGAGGGGGTGAACACTTGCGGAAGGGTTCATGGCAAGTACTCACCCCACCCCAACCCTCCCCTACAAGCAGGGGAGGGAGCCAATTTCCGGCATGAATGAAGATGCCCGCGCAGTGGCTGTATTTCGTAAAGTTCGGTAATCGTACGAATCAACGTCGAGTCTTCAGCCTCACGTAAAGCGTGCCCCATGTTGCTCCATCACAAACCGAGATCACTCAGTCCAGGATGATCGTCGGGCCTTCGCCCCTGCGGCCAGCGATATTTGCGCTCCGTTTCAGCGATCGGCAAATCATTGATGCTCGCGTGCCGCTCCGCCATCAGACCGTTTTCATCGAACAGCCAGTTCTCGTTGCCATAGGAACGGAACCAGTTGCCGGAATCGTCGCGCCATTCATAGGCAAAACGCACGGCGATACGGTTGCCCTCGAACGCCCACAACTCTTTGATCAGACGATATTCCAGCTCGCGTGCCCATTTGCGGGTAAGAAAGGCGGCGATGGCGTCACGTCCGTTGATGAATTCGGCGCGATTGCGCCAGCGGCTTTGGGGTGTGTAGGCAAGCGCTACGCGGCCCGGATCGCGCGTATTCCATGCATCCTCGGCAAGGCGAACTTTCTGGATCGCGGTTTCGCGGGTAAAAGGGGGCAGAGGTGGCCGTTGTTCGATCGCGGACATGGGGGACGGCTCCGAACGGATGGGGTTTGGGGAGCCCGAATTGTAGACCCGACTGGCTATGGCAACGCCATCGACCCGCAATAAAAACTTGCGGCTGTAGACGGCCCATATCCCTATCATTGGACGTGCTGATTTAGTCACACAACTGCGTCATCATTGACGGCTATCAATCTAACCGAACGGATTGCCTGCTCCATGAAATACCTGTCCCGCCTGCTGCTTTGCACGTTCGTCGCCCTGGGTGCTGGCTGCGCGACTCATCCCTCTACACCAACGTCGCAAGCGAAGGCGCAGCAGGCCAAGGCAGAGGCCACCGCGCCGCTGCTGCTGATTTCCATCGACGGTTATCGCGCCGACTATATCGATCGCGGCTTCAGCCCTACCCTGCAGCAACTCGTAGCCACGGGCGTGCATGCCGATTCGATGCAGCCTTCGTTTCCCTCGCTGACCTTCCCCAATCACTACGCCATCGTTACTGGCATGGTTCCGGACCATAACGGCATCGTCAACAACACCATGGTCGACTCGCAGTTGGGCAAGTTCTCGCTGAGCGATCGCAAGGCGGTGAGCAATGGCTTGTGGTGGGATCAGGCCACACCGCTATGGGTGACTGCGGATGAGAACGGCCTGCGCACTGCCACCATGTTCTGGCCTGGCTCCGAAGCGGATATCCAGGGCAAGCATCCGGATTATTGGAAACCCTACAACGGCAAGGTGACGCCCGATCAGCGCGTCGATCAGATCCTTGCCTGGCTGGATCTGCCGGCAGACAAGCGCCCGATGTTCCTCACCTTGTACTTCGACGCGGTCGATCATGAAGGCCATATGCACGGCCCGGATTCGCCGGAAGTGAATCAGGCCCTGCGTGAGACCGATGAGGCGATGACGCGCCTGGTCGATGGGCTGCGTCAGCGCGACCTGCTCGACAAGATCAATATCATCGTGCTGGCCGACCATGGCATGGCCAGCGTGCCGAAGGAAAACAGCATCCTGATCGACAAGTTGATCCCGTTGGACGACGTGGAACAGGTGAGCCTGGGCGAGGTGGCCGGCTTCAATCCCAAGCGCGGGCACGATTTCAACGCCATCGAAGAAAAGATGGAACAGCCGCAGCAGCACATGCAGTGCTGGGACAAGACGCGCGTGCCCGCACGCTTGAACTACGGCTCCAATGCGCGCGTGCCGCAGTTGGTGTGCCTGGCCAACGTGGGTTGGCGCATCACCACCACGGATTACTTGGCCAAGAAAGATGGACACGTCAGCCTTGGCGAACACGGCTACGACAATGCCGATCCGCTCATGCAAGCGCTGTTCGTGGCGCATGGGCCGGCGTTCCAGAGCGGCATCCGGTTCCATAGCTTCCCGAATGTGGATGTGTATCCGCTGATGGCGCATTTGTTGGGGATCACGCCGAAGTTCAGCGATGGGAAGTTTGAGGATGTGCAGGGGATGTTGAAGGCGGAGGCGGCTGGAACTGCGCCGTAGCAATGAGCTCCCTCTCCCCTGCGGGGAGAGGGTTGGGGTGAGGGGGACAGGGCTTGCCAGAAACCCTATCAGCGCGCGCAGGGCGCGCCTCTGTTTTGCCACGACATGCATCACGCGAGGTTCGCCCCTCACCCCAGCCCTCTCCCCAGAGGGGAGAGGGAGTAAATCGCGCAGCACTTGAGCATTACGCGCCGCACAGCGAAAGTACCGGCATGAACATCGAACTCCGCCACCTGCGTTACTTCGTCGCCGTCGCCGATACGCTGCATTTCGGCAAGGCGGCGGAGCGGTTGGGCATGTCGCAGCCGCCACTCAGCCAGCAGATCCGCCAGTTGGAAGATGCCGTTGGCGCACGCCTGCTCACACGCACCAACCGCCGCGTGGCACTGACCGAACCGGGACGCGTGTTTCTGCAGGAAGCGCGCGAAATTCTGGCGAGCACAGATCATGCCGTGGATCTGGCCCGGCGCGCGCAACGCGGTGAACTGGGCGAGTTGCGCATCGGTTTCACACGCACTACACCGCTGTCGCAGGACATTCCTGGCGCCATCTTCGCTTTTCGCCAACGCTTCCCAGCCGTGCACCTGCAACTGGAAGAAATGAATTCGCTGCAGCAGATCGACGCGCTGCTCGAGCGACGCTTGCAGGTCGGCATTCTGCGTCCTGGCACGCTGCCGAAGACGCTGCTTTCCAAGCGCCTGTTCCGCGACCCGCTGGTGGCGGTGGTGCGCTCGGATCATCCTGTACTCAAACGCGTGGGCTCACGTGGCAAGCTGCCTACCAAGGCACTCGCGCAGGAACCCTTCGTGGTGTTCGCGCGCAGTGCCGGCGCCGGCGTGCACGAACACGTGATGACCTTATGTCGTGAAGCCGGTTTCGCGCCGCGTATCTCGCAGGAAGCGCGTGAGGCCTCCACCATCATCGGGCTGGTCGCGGCGGGTTTCGGCGTAGCGATCCTGCCGCAATCCTGCGACCACATCCACGTGGAAGGCGTCAGTTACATACCGCTGGCAGACGCCAACGCCATGTCGGAAATCCACGTGGTGTACCGCGAAGACGAACGCTCACCGCTGGTGCCGCGCTTTGTCCAGTTGCTCACCACCGGCAAGGGATAGGAGGCTGCCGGACTTGAGTCGGCCGGGCTCCTAGCCAGGATAATTGCTGACTTCGATCAGGTTGCTATCCGGGTCGCGAAAGTACACCGACTGAATCGGACCGCATGCGCCGGTACGTGCCACGGGACCTTCTTCGATCGCTACACCGCACGCGTGTAGATGCGCCATCACCTGTTCCAGCGGTACAGACGTGATCAGGCAGAAATCGCCCGAGCCCGGCGTGGGTTGCCTGGCTTTCGGCTCGAATTCGTGGCGATGCTGATGCAGGTTGATTTTCTGCATCCCAAACGCGAGCGCCTTGCGGCCCTGGTCAAACTGCACCACCTGCATGCCAAGCACACGGGTATAGAACTCACAGGTCGCGTCGATATCGGCGACCGTGAGCACGAAGTGATCCAGACGATCGATTTTCACGGCATCGCTCCCCTGCTCATCGGCGCGGGCGGCGTAATGAGTTGCGGCAATGGCGGCAAGCGATACAACCACAGGGCAACCAGCAAGCCGATCAGTACCAACGCGCCGACAAACAGCGCCACGCCCAGCCAGCTATCCGCTGCATAGAACAAGCCACCACTCCAGCCGGCCACGCTCGAACCCATGTAGTAGCTGAAAAGGTACATCGACGATGCCTGCGCCTTGGCAGCACCACCGCGCCGCCCTACCCAACTGCTGACGATGGAATGGCCGCCGAAGAATCCAAAAGTGATCGCGGTGATGCCGAGAATGATCAACCACAACGATGCAGTCATCGTGCACAGCACGCCAAACAGCATCAGTGCGAACGCCGTCCACAACACCTTGCGCCGCCCCAGCTTGCCGGCAAGATGCCCCATCCACGCCGAACTGAAGGTGCCGACTAAATAAATGCCGAAGATCAGCCCCACCACGGTCTGGCTTAGGTTGTACGGCGGTGCCAACAAGCGGTAGCCGAGATAGTTGTACACAGTGACGAACGCACCGAGCAGCAGGAAGCCTTCCAGGAACAGCCATGGCAAACCCGCATCGCGGAACATACCGGCGAAGCGCGCGAACAAGGCGCGCCATTGCAAAGGCTGTGGATGAAAGTGACGCGACGGCGGCAAGGCTTTCCAGAACACCAGCCCGGATACGAGGCCGAGGACGCCGACCACAGCGACACCGGCACGCCAGCCGGCAAAATCGGCCACTACGCCGGCGATCAATCGCCCGCTCATGCCGCCCACCGCGCTGCCGCTGATATACAAGCCCATACCAAGGCCGATCGATTCGGGATGCATTTCCTCAGTGAGATAAGTCATCGCCACCGCGGGCAAGCCGCTCAGTGTGATGCCCAGCAGTGTGCGCAGCGTGAGCAAGGTGTACCAGTTCGGCATCAGCGCCGTCAGCAATACCAGCGCCGCGGATGAGAGCAGCGAGGCGACCATCACTTTCTTGCGTCCCCACGCATCGGACACACCGCCTGCGAACAGCATCGCGAACGCCAACACGCCGGTGGTGAGCGACAGCGACAAGGCGCTGGTGGCGGCGCTGATGCCATAGTGCTGGCTGAATAGCGGCATCAGCGGCTGCACGCAATACAGCAAGCCGAAGGTGGCCAGGCCTGCAGCGAACAGCGCGAGGTTGGTGCGCTTGAAGGCTGGGGTGCCGTGGCGGATGAGGTTGTCGGTGGAGAAGGTGGCGCTCATGGCTACTTGGGCTGGTAGATGCCCTGCCGTCATTCCGGCGAAGACCGGAATGACGCCGAGGAGCATCTGAGGCATTTCGAATACCCCAAGCATAGAGCCGCGCCTGTAGGCGGTCGATAACGCCGCAAATCCGGCTCGATAGCCGGCGCGTATCAATCCATCAGCGCAGCCATCGACAAAGCGTTGCGCACAATGCCAAGCACCTGGGCGGGCGCTTCCAAGTTGGCGTGATGGCCAGCGCCATGCACCACGAACATGCGTGCATGCGGTAAGCCTTCGGCCAGTTCTTTGGACAGCTGATGCACTTCGATCTGGTCTTCGCTGCCTACGATCAGCACGACAGGTACATCGATCTCGTGCAAGCGCTCCAGCGCGCTTGGTTTTGGCGTGCGTTGATCCTGCGCCACTGCCGCGCGCGTCCAGTAGCTCACCTCCCGCTTGAACAAGTGCGTGGTCATCGCTTCCGTGTGCCTGCGCGCGGCCGGGTCCACTTCGTTCTGCGCACGGCGTGGACCATCGGTAAATGCGCGTAGCGAGCTGTCGATCAGTCCACTCACGTCGAAGGTGCCAAGGGCCTGTAGAAAAGCGCGCGCGGCAGGTGTGCTATCGGCAAACCGGCCCCAGTAACCGGGTCCCACGAGGATCAGCGCACTGACGCGTTCCGGCTGTGCAAGCGCGAAATCCAACGCTGTCGCGGCGCCACCGGAACAGGCGAGCAAAGTGGTACGTTGCACGCCGCAGGCATCCAGCACCGCGGCAAGATCCTGGTGATGCGCATAGCTGCCTGGCTCGATGGTGGACCGGCCAAAACCACGCGCGTCATAGCGTAATACGCGGTGTGTATCCGCCAGCGCAGTGAATTCGTTGTCCCACTGGCCGCTGTCGACCAGGAAGCCGTGCAGCATGGTGATGGCATCACCTTCGCCGGCTTCTTCCGCGTATAGGCGGGCGTAGTCGAGGTCGATCCAGCGTGATGTGGGGTGGGTCATGATGTTTTTCCGCTGAGTAGTCACTCTCTCTCCCCTCCGGGGAGAGGGCTGGGGTGAGGGGCCAACCTCGCCAGATGCACGCTTATCGCAAAAAAAAAAAGCGAAACTTGCATGCAGGTGTGTGGTTTCCCGCAAGCCTTGTCCCCTCACCCTAACCCTCTCCCCGGAGGGGAGAGGGAATATGGGGGCTGAGGAAATGAGGTTTAACGCGCCCGAATCTCCCGCGCCTCCAACTGCGGCACGAACACCGGCGGTGCATAACCTCTCGGCTTGTCCCCCACCGCTACGCCGCCATGAATCCGCGTCTGCTGGATGTCGGCGAACATGTAGTAAGGGAACGGTTTCTCCGGCGCGCTGACCGCATCCAATCGCGCGCGCAGTTCGGTCGGCAATTCGAACGACAGCGCTGCAAGATTGGCATCGAGTTGCTCCAGCTTGGTCGCACCGATGATCACTGAGGCAATACCCGGCTGCGTCGCCACCCAGTTCAACGCTACGGCTGCCATGCTCTGCCCCGCTTCCTTCGCCACTTTTTCAAGCTCCGCGACGATCTTCCAATTGCGCTCGGTGAAGCGCTCGAAGCCTGGTGCGCTGGTGACTTTGGCAAGCCGCCCATCGCCCTCGCCGCCTTGCTGGCTGGGCTTGTACTTGCCCGACAGCATGCCCATGGCGAGCGGGCTCCATGCGGTGATGCCCAGTCCTAGGTTTTGCCCTAGCGAAATGTATTCGTGTTCGATGTTGCGCTCGGCCAGCGAGTATTCCAGTTGCATGTTCACCAGCGGCGTCAGCGCATGCGCTTCGGCAAAGGTCTGTGCGCGCGCGGCGTACCAGGCGGGAATGTCAGACAGGCCGGCGTAGCGGATCTTGCCCGCACGCACCAGATCATCGAGCGTGCGCACCACTTCTTCCGCCGGTGTGATGCGGTCCCAGGTGTGCAGCAGGTACAGATCGATGTAGTCGGTGCGCAGGCGGCGCAGCGAGCCTTCCACGGCGCGCATGATGTTCTTGCGTCCGTTGCCGCCGGCGTTGGGATTGCCCGACTCGGCGTTGTAGGTGAACTTGGTGGCGAGCACCACGCGATCGCGTGTGCCGCTTTCCTCAATGAACTTGCCCAGCATGCTTTCGCTGGTGCCTTCGGTGTACATGTCGGCGGTATCGATGAAGTTGCCGCCGGCTTCCAGGTAGCGGTCGAACATGGCCCGCGCGGTCTGCTCCGCGGTGCCCCAGCCCCAGGTTTCACCAAAGGTCATGGCGCCGAGGGCCAGGCGGCTGACGCGCAGGCCGGAACGTCCAAGCGTGAAGTACTGATCGAGCGACATGGCTGAACTCCGTAGTGGGTGAGGACGGGGTGCAGTCTGCGCCAGCCGATCTTGTTGAAAAACCACCACCGACTTGATGCATTATTTAGTAACGCTAATAAATGGAGACGGCCATGCGCGACCACTACGCCCTGCGCGCCTTCCGCGCCATCGCCGAATGCGGCAGCTTCACCCGCGCCGCCGCGGCGCTGGACGTTACCCCTTCGGCACTCAGCCAGACGGTGCAGCAGTTGGAAAACGCGCTGGGCACACGCCTGCTCCAACGCACGACGCGCCGCGTGGGCCTTACCGAAGCCGGCCAGGAGATGCTTCAGCGCATTGCGTCGGCGCTCAATGAATTGGATCTGGCGCTGGATGCGATCCGACAGCACGGTGATCGGCCACGCGGCACGGTTCGCCTCACCGTACCGGCCGTGGTGGCACGCTCGATCATCCAGCCCATGCTCGGTGAGTTCATGGCGCGCTGGCCAGACGTGCAACTGGATATCCGCGTAGAAGACGGCCTTACCGATCTGGTGGCCGAAGGCCTGGACGCGGGCATTCGGTTAGGCGAACGGCTGCAGCGTGACATGGTGGCCGTCCCTATCGGCGGACCGATTCGCTCGGTCGTGGTGGGATCACCGGCGTACTTCAAGCGTTTTGGCTATCCCAAGGAACCGAAGGATCTGCAACGCCACAATTGCATCAAGCATCGCCTTGTGGGCAGCGGTGCGATCTACCGCTGGGAATTCGCGCATCGCAGCGGCCTGCAGAAAGGTCGCTGGTACGAAATTGCCGTGGATGGAAGCCTCACCGTCAACGACGTGCCGCTCGCGATCCGCGCCGCCGAAGACGGCATTGGCCTCACCTGCGTGTTGGAAACCTCCGCGCGCGCATCCCTGGATGCCGAACGCCTGGAAAGCGTGCTCGAACCCTGGCTTCCGCCATTCGACGGCTTTTATCTGTATTACCCGAGCCGTTTCCAGATGCCGCCGAAGCTACGCGTATTTATCGACTTTATTCGCGAATGGAGCGCGCACGGAACGATTCCAAAGAACCGCTCCGCATCGCAACGGCGTGATCAACGATAGCGGTAATAACCGCCCACCCAGACATGGCTCGGCCCCCAGTAACCGGGCACCCACACGCGAGCCGGGCGTGGTGCGACAACGACACAACCTGTTTGCACCAAACTGCCGCCGAGCACAGCGAGCGAAATCAGGCAGAGAGAAAGGTAACGGCGCATGGTGGTTCTCCTCGTGAGTTGAAACTCACGCTGGAAAACGCGGTCTGGAATCATGGCGATGACGAGACGAAGCTGAACTGATGCCGATGGTTCAGCGCTGGCGTCAGGCAAGTGAAAGAACGCAGGTTTATGTGAGCACAAGCGAATGTTTTTACGCGCATGCTTAACCATCCTTCCGGCGAAGGCCGAGGCGGAATGACAAATCAAAACAGAGCAGCAGCCAACCAGGATCCGAAATTACAGATTTTCTACGCGACCATCCGAATCTTTTATCCGATTTCTATGCCATCCCCTTCATGATTCGCACCGCGCCGATGCGCACACGCCGATGTCCAGCAGGCTTGCAGCCGGAGGCCGCCACGCGAGGTAGCGGGCAGCAGCCTCACGATGATCCGGCTCCGGCTGCAAACCTGCTGGACATTGCGAAGATCCATCGGACAAGCAAACCCGCACATATCGCACTTTTCGCTATAGCGAATCATGACGTGCCGTTCATCGCGCCGATAAGCGATGGCGCATCAGCCCACCTATACAAGCAAATAACGCAACCTGGTTCCGTTATTTTGTTCCGTTATTTTCGTAATCACTTACAGACGTCTAAACGTCCATTTTAATTTTATGAAATATTTTTCAAATGGCCATAAATAGTTTTTTCATGGCTTTCATCCATATTTATCCCGAAAGCCGCAGAAGCATTGACCATAGATTCACCTCATCGAACCTATAAGGACGCACCCATCACCCGATGGGCAATGTGTGCAAGCCATGTCCACCCACTCCATGAGGGGAAATTTGCCATGAATGCATTATTCAGCGGTAAACCTGCGACAAAAGCGGCACTTTATCTATTCAGCGTAAGCCTTGGCCTTGGTGCGGCCGGTCACGCCATGGCGCAAACAGCGCAGTTTTCTTCGGAATCCGACAGCATCATGGGCACCGTCACGAAAACCGATGCCATCACAGGAATCATGCAAACAACCACCATCAACCCCGTAGACCAAAGCACAACGAGCGTTTCCGGCAGCAATAATCAATCGGCATTGTCCGCAGAGCAAACCATAAACGGCATCATGGTCTACAACCTCACCGGCATCGACAACAGCACGAATGATGCCGACACAGCAAGCACCGATGATGGCAATGGCAACGCCACGCTAGGAATCAGCAACCTTCTACAAGGGCTTGTTTCCTGGAACAGCAGCAGCACGCCGCTGAGCTGCAACGTCGATGGCATCATGCAGTCGCAAATAGACTGCAGCTCCCAACAAGTGATCAGCGGCCTCGCCATTAATGGCATCATGGTGGCGCCGGGAACCTATCCCTCCGGTGCGATATTTGCGGTAATGGGAACCATCAAGGATCCCAACTGCCTGCTCGACGGCGCTCTAGGCGAGGAGACTTTTAGCGGTACGCTGACACTCCAGCCCTCGTCAATAATGGGCGATGGAACCAAGCAAGGAAAAGTCAGCTTAAGAGGCATGAATCTGAGCGGCACAGCCACATGCAGCGTGCTGGGCATTCCATTATTTCAGACGGCCTACAATCTCAATGTAGCGGGGCCGTATACCGACTACACCTCCGACTCGTCAGAGTTAGACATCAAGCTCGACCTATGGGCCAACACAGTATTTTAATAATACTTGCACGAACAAGGCACCCGGCCTGGAACTCGGCGGACAAACGTGCGCTGAGTTCCGTAGAACATTCTCATCTACGCCACTCAGGGCTCGGACCAAAGCTTTAGCTCTTGGCCATCCGCTCCACCGCCGTCCGATAACGCGCCGCAATCCGCGCCTCATCGCGATGCTGAAAATCACGCACCACCCATTTGCCACCCACCATCACATGGCGCACCGGCGACACATTTCCAGCAAACAGAAAGCTGTCTATCACGGATCGACTATCGCGCGCGGCTAGCAGCGGTGATTCGCTATCGAGCACGATGAAGTCAGCGCGCATGCCTGCATCAAGCGCACCGATGGGCAGATCGGCTGCTTGCGCACCGCCCTTCAACGCCGCTCGCCATAAGGTTTCACCCACGCTATCCCCTGCATGGCGCGCGGCAACGTTACGATGACGTGTGCTGAGGCGCTGACCGTATTCGAGCCAGCGCAATTCTTCGATCGGCGATATGGAAATATGCGAATCGGACCCAACGCCGAGCACGCCGTTGGCATCGAGATAGCGCGCCAACGGGAATAATCCATCGCCAAGATTGGCTTCGGTGGTGGGACACAAACCGGCGATGGCGCCGCTGCGCGCCAGCTGGGTTGTTTCCGCATCGGTGAGATGCGTGGCATGCACTAGACACCAGCGCTTGTCGACAGGCGCGTGATCGAACAGCCATTCCACTGGTCGTGCGCCGCGAGTAGCGAGGCAGTCCTGCACTTCGCCGATCTGTTCGGCGATGTGGATGTGGATGGGGCCGGTTTTCAGCGCATCATGTTCGATCACGTCGCGCCACACGTTTTCCGGGACGGCGCGCAGGGAATGCAAGGCCACGCCGACGCGCACATCATGACTTTCGTGTTTGCGTAGGTTGGCGAGCAAGCGCAGGTAGCCGTCCACGTTGTTGCCGAAGCGACGCTGGCGCGGCGACAGCGTCCGTCCGTCGAAGCCGCCGCTCATATACAGCACGGGCAGCAGGGTAAGCGCGATGCCGGCTTCGCGCGCGGCTTCAATCAGCGCTAGCGACATGGCCTCCGGCTGCGCATAGGGCGTGCCGTCGGGCTGGTGATGCAGGTAGTGGAATTCGCAAACTTGGGTGTAGCCGGCCTTGAGCATTTCCACGTAGAGCTGCGCGGCGATGGCCTGCAAAGTATCGGGGTCGATGCGCTCGGCGAAGCCGTACATGGTTTCGCGCCAGGTCCAGAAGGAATCGTCGCCGGGCCCGCGGCGTTCGGCCAGGCCAGCCATGGCGCGTTGGAAGGCATGCGAATGCAGGTTGGGCATGCCGGGCAATACCCAGCCATGGAGGTATTCCGGTGATTCGCCGGCAGCGGCGACGAGCTTGCCACTGCTGTCCACCCCGAACGTGGCCTCGTTGCGCCACTGCGCTTCCTGCCAAAGGTGGGTTGCCTTGAACTGGTAGACCGCGGACGTATCGCTCATGAACAATCTCCGTGTAACTCGCCAAAGTGTAACCGGCTGTTCCGGCAATGCTCGCATCCGCTTCACTGCCCGTAAGGAAGGATGAAGGCCATGGCTAGGAAGAATGAAAACGCGCCTAAGCTGACCTTGCGTCAGGCTGTCCCTGGCGACGTGCCCGCGCTGGTCGACCTGACCGCCCGCGTCTACACGCCCGAATGGGGCCACTCGGCGGAAATGCTGCGTTCCCAGCAGACGCACTTCCCTGAAGGGCAGTTCGTAGTGGAGTACGAAGGCCGCATCGTGGGCTACTGCGCCACTTTCCGCATCGATGAATCGCTGGCGCTGGCACCGCACACCTGGATGCAAATCACCGGCGGCGGCATGGCCTCGCGCCACAATCCGGCGGGCAATTGGCTGTACGGCATGGAAGTGGTGGTGCATCCGGATTATCGCGGCATGCGTATCGGCCAGCGGCTTTACCAGGCGCGCAAGCGATTGTGCATGGATCTGAAATTGCGCGGCATCAGTTTCGGTGGACGCGTTCCAGGCTTGGCGCGCAACATCCAGCGCTACGGCAGCGCCGAAGCCTACGTGCATGCAGTAGTGGAAGGACGGCGGCGCGATCCCACGCTGAGTTTCCAGCTTGCCAACGATTTCGAGATCATCGGCCTGCTGCGCAGCTACGTGCCGTCGGATTACGAGTCGCTTGGCTACGCGGCGCATCTGGTATGGCGCAACCCTGCCCTGCTCGATCAACCCGACATCCCAGCGGTGCAATCGCCGCGGCATCTGCCCGATTCGGTGCGCGTGGCGACCGTGCAATACCTGCAGCGGCGTATTGCCTCGTTCGACGATTTTGCCATGCAGGTCGAATACTTCACCGACATCGCGGCGGATTACAGCGCGGATTTTGTGGCGTTTCCGGAAATGATCACTCTGCAGCTGCTATCCATCGAGAACGAGGAGCTCTCGCCGGTGGAAACCATTCGCAAGCTCAGCCAATACACGCCGCAAGTGAAGGAGCTCTTCAGCCGCCTGGCGGTGCGTTACAACATCAACATCGTGGCCGGCTCGCACCCCACCGAGCAGCCGAACGGCGACATCCACAACGTGTGCTACGTGTGCCTGCGCGACGGCTCCATCCACGAGCGCGAAAAGCTGCATCCCACGCCCAGCGAACGCAATGTGTGGAACATCACCGGCGGCGACAGCGCCGCTACCATCCAGACCGACTGCGGCCCGATCGGTGTGATGATCTGCTACGACGCGGAGTTTCCGGAGGTGGCGCGGCATCTGGTCGACCAGGGTGCGCTGATGCTGTTCGTGCCGTTCTGCACCGATGTGCGCGAGGGCTACCTGCGCGTGCGCTATTGCGCGCAAGCGCGGGCGATCGAGAACCAGTGCTACGTGATTCTCTCCGGCAACGTGGGCAACCTGCCCGGCGTGAACAATTTCGACATCCAGTACGGGCAAAGCTGCATTCTTACGCCCAGCGACTTCCTGTTCGCACGCGACGGCGTGGCGGCGGATTCCACGCCGAACATCGAAACTGTGCTGTTTGCCGATTTGCGACTGGAGGGTTTGGCGCGGGCGCGCAACGCGGGCACGGTGCAGAATCTGAAGGATCGGCGGTATGACCTTTATGAGACGCGGTGGTTGAGGCAGTCGCGGTGAGACGCGTTTGCCCCCTATCCCCTCTGGGGAGAGGGCTGGGGTGAGGGGCCACGCTTGCCTTGAATCTGCTCATTGCGTAGATGCCTTAAGGCTCGTTGTTCTGCACTGCCCTGCATTACGCGAGGTTGGCCCCTCACCCTAACCCTCTCCCCGAAGGGGAGAGGGAACCATTCGGGGCATCTGCCATAATTCACCGATGCCCGAATCCACCGCGCCGCCTCCAAAAGCCTCCAACCCGCGCCTGCGCGCCGTACTGGGACATGAGTTCTTCGCGCCCTACCAATGGAAACGCCGCATCGCGCTATGGAGCGGCGCAGTGCTGGTCGCGCTGGCGGCCATTCTGTTCGCCAAGGCCAGCGACTGGGCCTATGCACTATTCGAGAAACTGCTGACGCACGGCATCTGGATTCCGCTGATCCTCACCCCGCTGGTGTTCGGCCTGTTGTGCTGGGTGACCGAAGGACGCCTGCGCGCGGCGCGCGGTAGCGGTATCCCGCAAGTTATCGCGACCATCCATGTCGACGACGCGAGTTTTCGTTCGCGCATGCTGGCCTTGCCGATTGCGGTCAGCAAAATGGTGCTCACTCTGCTGGCGCTGATGGTGGGCGCGTCGATCGGCCGCGAGGGCCCGACCGTGCACGTGGGTGCAGGGCTGATGCATTGGCTGGGAAGGCGCTTCGGCTTCAACGATCCGACGGCGCTGTCGCGCTTCATTCTCGCCGGTGGTGCGGCCGGCATCGCCGCTGCGTTCAACACGCCGCTGGCCGGTGTGATCTTCGCCATTGAAGAACTTTCCGGCACGTTCGAGCATCGCTTCAGCGGCCTATTGCTCACCGCGGTGTTCGTGGGCGGCGTGGTGTCGATGGGCATTGTCGGCAACTACGCTTATTTCGGCACGGTGCAGACCAGCCTGCCGCTGGGGCATGCATGGCTGGCAGTCCTGCAATGCGGCATCGTTTGCGGCCTGGCGGGCGGCCTGTTCGCGCGACTGATTCTGCTGAGCCGGCGCGGACCGCTGGCGGTGATCGGCCGGCTGCGTGAGCGCAATCCGGTGTTGTTCGCGATCGGCTGTGGCTTCGCGCTGGCAGTGATCGGCGTGCTGTCGCACAACGCGGTGTATGGCACCGGCTACGCGCAGGCGCGCGCTTTCGTGCAGGATGCGCCGGAAACGCCCGGACACAGCTTCGGCATTCTCAAGCTGCTTGCCAATGTGGTGTCGTACTGGGCCGGCATTCCCGGCGGCATCTTCTCGCCAGCGCTGGCGGTGGGCGCGGGCCTGGGCCACAACATCGCCTATTTCCTGCCGCACGCACCGGAAGCCGCGGTGGTGCTGCTGGGTATGAGCGCGTATCTCTCAGGCGTGACCGGCGCGCCGCTCACGTCGGCGGTGATCGCGATGGAGCTCACCAACAATCAGGACATGGTCATTCCTATCATGGCCGCCTGCTTGCTGGCGCGCGCGGCAGCATCCATCTTCTGCCCCACGCCGGTGTACAAGGATTTCGCCGAACGCATGATTCAGGATTTCGAACGGCGACAAGCGGAAAGCAACGCGGCACAGCAACACACGGCAGCTGAAGACGTCGGCCCCACCAGCACTTACGGCGAACCGGTTGCACCGGCTGCGCCGAACACTGAAGAATCCGATCGATGAACTGGGATTTGCTACTGACACACGCATCACTGGCCACGTTCGTTGGCGAAGCCAGTTACGGCTTGCTGAGCGATGCCGCAGTGGCGTGTCAGGATGGGCAAATCGTGTGGATCGGCGCGATGCGCGATCTGCCTTCCGCTTCGGCCGCCACAGCGCGGGAAGTGCACGATCTGGACGGCGCGCTTGTCACACCCGGCTTGATCGACTGCCACACGCATCTGGTGTTCGGCGGCGACCGCGCACAGGAATTCGATCTACGTCTCAACGGCGCGAGCTATGAAGAGATTGCGCGCGCCGGCGGTGGCATCGTCTCCACCGTGCGCGCCACACGCAGCGCGAGCGAAGACGAGCTGCTCGCGCAATCGCTGCCGCGTGCACGCGCCTTGCTGGCCGATGGCGTGACCACGCTGGAGATCAAATCCGGCTATGGCCTGGAACTAGAGTCCGAGCGACGCATGCTGCGCGTGGCGCGCCGCATTGGACAGGCACTGGGCGTTCACGTGCAGACCAGTTTCCTCGGCCTGCATGCGCTGCCCCCGGAATACAAGGATCGCCGCGACGACTACGTCGACCTAGTCTGCAACGAATTGCTGCCGGCGCTCGCCGACGAAGGCCTGGTGGACGCGGTCGACGCCTTCTGCGAAGGCATCGGCTTCACTCGCGCCGAAACGCAGCGCGTGTTCGAGCATGCGCGTCAATTGGGCTTGCGCGTGAAGCTACATGCGGAACAGCTATCCGATCTGGATGGCGCCGCACTCGTCGCCGAGTTCGGCGGGCTGTCGGCGGATCATCTCGAATACCTCGGCGATGCGGGTATTCAGGCGATGGCACGCGCTGGCACGGTGGCTGTATTGCTGCCGGGCGCCTTCTATGCGTTGCGCGAAACCAAGCTTCCGCCGGTATCCGCGCTGCGTTCGCACGGCGTACCGATCGCTATCGCTACCGACTGCAACCCCGGCACCTCGCCGCTGCTTTCGCTGCGCCTGGCGGCGAACATGGCCTGTACCTTGTTTCGCCTGACGCCGGAAGAAGCGCTACGCGGCATCACCGTCAACGCCGCACGGGCGTTGGGCTTGCCGGATCGCGGCACGCTAGCGGTCGGCAAGCGCGCCGATCTGGTGGTGTGGAACGCAAAACAGCCGGCCGAGCTTTGCTACTGGATCGGTGGCAACCTGGTGCGCAATGTGTGGATTGGCGGCGTGATGATGTAATCGCATGACCGTCATACCCGCTTGCCCAGCTTCGCGGTTATGGAACCACAAGCAGGATGACAGGCCGTCTCGTAATCACTGACGCCGCCTGTCAGGCAATTCTTATTTCTTTCGCAAAAACCTCAACGTAGCCTAACCAATGCGCATGTCGCTGATGGTGCTATGTCAGCGACATGCCCTGCATCAGGGTGAGTGGGGAGCGGAAGTCCGGTTGAAAGTTTGCACGTCGGCAAGGTCTCTTTCGGCATCGAAGGGGATGGTTCGACAGCCCGCATAAAAACCGTTTCGTTCGCGCTACAAGCCTTCGTGCACACATTTCGAATTAGCTGCGAGTGCGAAGTGAAAACGGATTTTTTCAAACGAACCCTGCAATGCGCCCCGATGCTTGTCGCCTTGTTGCTGACAGCATGCGCAACGTCCGCGGCTAAAGATTTCGGCGGCACTTGGAAACCGGTCAATCGCTTCCAGGACACGCCCACGGAAATTCCGCTGAACCCGGCGTACACCTATTACGCCTCCCCCATGGATGAAACCCTACGCAGCATGCTGCGCCGTTGGGCCAAGGATTCGGGTATGCAGTTCTCTTACCAGCTGCCATCCGATTACACCTTGTACAAAGCCGTGGCCAAGATCCACACCACAGATATCCATGCGGCGGCAGCTGAGCTATCTGCCATTTACGCCGCGCAAGGCGTGTCGGTGAGCACGGATGGGCGCGAAATCATGGCTCGGCAAGTACGCAACAGCGCCGGCGCACCACAAGCAACCGCATCCACTAACACCCCATGACGACGACAAGGAAGACGTTGTGATAGCCAGGCAAGGATTTCGCTGATGTTCAACAGATCATCGTCCAGCAAGAAGATCGACGAGGCCGTGGCCAGGTCGATCAATTTCGAAGTCACTGTGACCGATCTCGCCCGGCGCAGCGAACGCCGTGCGTGGTGGGTAGCGTTTGCGGCCATCGCGATGGCGCTGATCCTGGCCAGCGGCTATTTCTTCATGCTGCCGCTGAAGGAAAAGGTGCCTTACCTCGTGATGGCCGATGCTTACACCGGCACCAGCACGGTCGCGCGGCTCAATGAAGACGCGCTCAATCATCGCATCAGCACCAGCGAAGCGATCAATCGCAGCAACGTCGCGCATTTCGTGCTGGCACGCGAATCCTACGACGCGGCGCTGATCAACCTACGCGACTGGGCCACCGTATTGACCATGGCCTCGCCCGGCGTAGCCGCTGCCTATACAGGCTTGCATGCGTCCAACAATCCCGACAGCCCTTACAAAACGTACGGCCGCGACAAGGCTATCCGCGTAAAGATCCTCAGCATCGTGCTCATCGGTGGCGGCTCCAGCGCAGGGCCCAGGGGCGCGACGGTGCGCTTCCAGCGCAGCTTGTACGACAAGCAAACCGGCTCCAGCCATCCGCTGGATAGCAAGATCGCCACGCTGGAGTTCACCTACAAGCCGAACCTGAAAATGGACGAGCAGTACCGCATCGAAAATCCGCTCGGGTTTCAGGTGACCAACTATCGCGTGGACAGCGATTACGCATCCGAGCCAACAGAAGAAACGCCTGACGCCCCAGCAACCGACGACGGCCAATCCTCCAGCGCACCGGCGAGCAGCGAAAGCTCCGCCGCGATACAGCCATCCCCTATTCCAGATCATGCAGGCGCCGAAACCGCGCCTCGCAGCGATACGCAAGGAGTGCGCCGTTGATGAACCGTTCGTGTCACTTCATCCTGGCTATTGCAGTCATGGCCTGCATGCCACGGGGCCAGGGCGCAAGCGGTGCAGCAATACGCATACGAACCTGACCGCATCTATCCGGTGCACACAGGCTTAGGCATCACCACGCAGATCGAGCTCAGCCCCAACGAAAAGATCCTCGACTACAGCACGGGCTTCAGCAACGGCTGGGAATTGAGCCGTCGCGACAACGTGTTCTATCTCAAACCCAAGAACGTCGACGTAGACACCAACCTAATGATCCGCACGGCGACGCACGCCTACATCTTCGAATTGAAGGTAGTGGCGACCGATTGGAAATCGCTCGACCAAGCCAAGCGTGCCGGCGTGCAGTACAAGATCAGCTTTACCTATCCGACCGATACACGCTTTACCGATGAGGCCAAAAAGGCTACCGAAACGCCGGCACTGAGCACTGCGTTGGTGCCAGACCGCAACTACAACTTCAACTACGACTACGCCACGCGCAGCAAGAAGGCACCCTGGCTGATCCCCATGAATGTCTACGATGACGGCCAGTTCACCTACATCAGGATGAGCGACTTGAAGCGCTTTCCTACCGGCAACTTTCCCACCGTCTATATGCGCGAGCGCGCGCACGGCGAGGATTCGGTGGTCAACACTTCGGTGGAAGGCAACACCATCATCGTGCACGGCACGTATCCATACCTGGTCATTCGTCACGACAACAACGTCGTGGGTCTTCGAAGGAACGCAGCCCAATGAGCCAGAACACGCCCTATCATCCCGAAGACGCTTCCAATCACGACATCCACGCTGACACGCATCGATCTACTACCAGTAATCCGTACGCCGCACGCTATCAGCAAGCCGCTACGCCTGATCTGGACGCTGCCGCTCCGCAACTCAAAACAGGCGACGTGCGGCGCATGAATCTTCGCGCGCTGAGTTTCCTGGTGGGTGTCGTCGCATTGCTGCTGTTCACCACGATATGGATGATCAGAGGTGCTACGCATCGCAACAGCGAGCCACCGAAACCCCGCGAAGAAGTTGTTACCGTGCCGGATGCGCCTAAGCCGGGGCTTCCGCCTTCGCCCCTGCTGCCGCAACAAACCACTATGCAGCGAACGCCGGAACCCATTCCTCTTGCCCCGCCGTTACCTGCTACACCACCGCAGACGACACTCGCCCAGCAGCGCAGCCCTAGCTTGATGGAACGTCGCATGATGGGCGGCAGCACTTCGGTGGAGGTATCCCATGACGGCACACCATCCGCTGGAGGCAACGGGACTAGGCCGAGTATGATGAGAACGGAAACGACGGGCCTGCCCGGCTTTCCCGACCAAGGTATTCCGCTCAACGCGGCTTACGGGGCAAAACCCTTACCGAATGTATCTAGCGCGCAGGGACTTACCGCCCCGGACACGCTCATGCTGCGCGGCACCTTCATTCGTTGCGTGCTGGAAACGCGCATCGTCACCGATATCCCCGGCTTCACCTCCTGCATCGTCACCGAACCGGTCTATTCCTTCAATGGCAAGCACCTGCTGTTGCCGAAAGGTTCGAAAGTACTGGGCAAGTACGACATGGAACCAAACGGCCCGCGCGTCGCCGTAATATGGGACCGCATCGTCACGCCCACCGGTATCGATGTGAATATGGCCAGCCCAGGCGTGGATAACCTCGGCGGCGCCGGACACCCTGGCCGCTACAACGCGCATTGGGGCAGCCGCATCGGCTCAGCGCTGTTGATCAGCATGCTGAGCGACGCCTTCAAATACGAAGCGGCGGTGCATGGACCAACGCAAACCACCATCAGCAATGGTGTCGTCACGCAGACGCCGTTCGAAAGCAACACCGCGCAAACCGTGCAAAACCTCGCCAACCAAGCAGTGCGACGTGCGGCGAATCGCCCCGCGACCGTCACCATTAACCAGGGCACGGTGCTGACCGTCTACGTTGCCAAAGACGTGGATTTCAGCGGCGTGGTCGCCCGCTACTGAGCGTTTGGGAATACCCATGAAATACACATCATCATCCGGTACACGACCAACCTCGCTGCCCAATGGCAAAAGACATGTCGTGCCTGCCCGACTGCGTGCTCTTCGCTTCGCCAAGCTTCGCATCGGATTGGTAGCCTGCGTGTTGTCGCTGGGCGGACTTTTCACTGCACCGGTCGCCGCGCAATGGCAAGTGATCGATGAAGCTTCGATCGCTCAGGACGGGAAAAATTTTGTCGAGACGGTTGCACATTACGCTAAAGAAATCGCACAGTTCGAAGCCGTGCTGGAACATTATGCTCAACAGCTCATCTCATTGGCGGGCATGAAATTCACGCAGCCTGTGATGAATACAACCCTCGTGGAGGTCCCTCTCACGCAGGGCATGGACGAAACCTGTCCCAACAATACCGGCGTGACAGGTATCGCCAATGAACTGCTACAACTGGTGGCTCCCGACTTCAACAAGCCCATCGTGGCCAGTCAGTTGCAGATCTGCCAGCAGATCGTGATGCGCCGCAATCATCAGTACAACCTTACGGTAAACATGCTCAACCGTCTGCAAGGCACGTATAGCCAATACCTTCAGCAATACGAAGATCTAGCCACCCTGGTCGGGAATAGCCAGGGTGCCCTAGCCGGCAGCCAGTCCGCGATCATTCGTGGCAGCGCCAATCTGGAGACCGAGATGAAGAATTGGCAAGCACAAATCCAAACCGACGAACAGATCATCAATTACCTACAGTCGCAACAGGCCATGCTTGGCAAGATGGCCATGCGCGGCAAAAATACAGTCCTTGGCAATGTCGTCCAGGCAGCCACCTTGAAGATTGCCTTCGACCAACTCAACGACGGCCAATGATTTTCTGCCACGGCATGACGCCAACAGCTTCGGAAACCCTTGAGGCATCAATCAAAGGACTGCGATGCAATGAGCCCGAATCTTAGCGATTTCGTCTACTTTTCATTGGTCAACAGCTATCTGAAAAGTCAGATCGCTCACTTCCAGCAGGATGTCCTCGGACGCATGGCGCTCTGGGCGGCTACTTTTGCGCTCGTTCTGGTCACGCTTTGGGTCACCATCCAGGGCTACCGCATGATCACAGGCCAAAGCCGCGAACCCATGATGGCGATGGTCGGCAACATGGCCAAGATCGTTTTCATCGTCTCCATCGCCACTTCGCTAGCAGCCAGTGGCAACGCGATCCAGCAACTGCTCACCACCGACCTCGCCCAACATATCAATTATCTGCTTACCGGCAGCAGCACCTCACCGGATGAACTGATCGACCAAAACCTCGCCAAAACACAGGTGGCCCTCGCCGCCATCGACGTGGTGCAGGTCTCACCCACCGATGTCGAAACCACTGGCGCCAAGGCGCGCGCCACCCTCCTCGCTACTTTCGGCACCGCCAGCCCACCCATGGTCGCCGGCGCGATGCTGCTGCTTTACCAGTTCGCCATTGCGCTGTTCATTGGCTTGGGGCCGCTGTTCATCCTTTGCCTGATCTTCGATCAGACCAAGGAGCTGTTCCGCAAATGGCTCATGTACGGCATTGGCACATTGTTCTCCATGGCCATGCTCGCCGTCGTCACCTCCATTGCCATGCGCCTGTGCCTGGCTGTCACCGAAGCACTGTGGTCGGCCAACGTCATCAACAACTTCACTGGATACGGTAGTGAGGGACTTTCCAGCCTTGCGCTACAACAAGGTGGCATCGGCTTGCTGATGACTGCGCTCATCATCAGCGTGCCGCCGATGGCGGGGATGTTTTTTATGGGAACCATGGGCAACTTTTCGCCCTACTCTGTATTCGGAGGTGGATTCAACAAACCTGGGCCAAAGGGTCAGCCGCCTGGAGCATGGGGCGGGTACTCGTTGCCACCAAACGTCGCCTCTGGACAAACCTCCTCCTCGAAGCAAAGTGAAACTGGTTTCAACAATCCTTCCCTCGGCGTGCGGGCGTCCGGAAACGCGCTCGCACCTTCCAAAGATGAAATCAAACCCTACAACCCACCGCAGGGAAACTAAGTGATGAAGGTAAAACTATTTTTCCTACTCAGTTTGTTGGGCCTTAGCAAAGCCGGAGTTGTATCTGCGCAGGGTGGCTGCCCTCCAGGCCAGTATCCGGTCAGTGGTGAAGGCTGGAATTATTGCGCTCCTATCCCAGGATATGACCAATCGCCAACATCTTCCCAACCCGAACAGCCACCCGCACGCTGGAAATCCCGCTGGGGAGCGATTGCAACAGATGGAGTCAAGGGCGTTCTAGGCACAGCTACCGGCGAAGCCGATCAAAGCGAAGCAGAACAAAAAGCCTTAGCTCAATGCCACACGAAAGGTGGATCGGCATGCAAAATCCAGACTTCTTACGCGAATGGCTGTGCGGCAATGATCGTTGGTAACAACGGCTTTAGCACAGCGATTGGCTCCACAATTGAGGAGGCTGTAAGCAAGGGAATGAAAATTTGTCGATCAGATGGAGACACTAGCTGTCACGTCTATTACACCGACTGCAGCCTCCCCGGTCTCGTTCATTAGAAAAAGGATTGCCCATGCGATTTACATTGACCGCGGCACTTATCCTGGCGCTATCCACACTTACCTCCGCATGCAGCATGTCCACTCAACACGTCGACACCAAAAAGAACCCAAATCCCAAAATGCGCTATGAGGTCACTCTGACCATCGAAAACGCGCCAGGTCCGTTCGATTCGGTGACAGGGTATCTGCAATACGACGTCACCAATGCGGCCTGCGTACCCGAAACCGGTCCATCGTGGAATCGGATGCGAATCCCACCTGAAAAGAATCCGGAGATCGTCTTTACCAAGGTGACCAATAATGTCTATAAGGCAACGGTCTTCGGCGACTACTTCCAGGACGAGGACTACTTCGGTCTAGGGGTTTGTCGTTGGTCGCTGATGTTGACTACCGCTCGCCTAAAGGTCAACAAGGCCATGCTCGACGCAAGCCTTCCTGCTGAAGATCTTTTCTCACAAAAGTCGGCCACCACCTCATTCGTTCGTCAAGACTATCTTGACAACGATACGGAGAGATTTCCGAGTGGCTTTACCGACTTATCCAACTTTCCAACGATTAAGCGAGAGAACACCTTCTCGGTAACACTCTCAGCTAAGGAAAGCTTTCAATGACTATCACTGTCAAAGACTACGCGGTCCTATGCAGCGACTCTTACAACAATCGAGAGAAGGGAAAAAAAATAATACTTGGTGGTGTGATCTACAAAGTCTTCGACCGCTACAGCAACTCCTTCACTGGTTATCAAGGCACCGCCTATCAACGTCTTGACACCGAAGAAGTTGTGATTGCCAGCCGCGGTACAGAAAAGAACTGGTCGGACGCACTCACCGACGCCGGCATGGTGGTCGCGGGTCTGAATGCCCAGATAGTGGATGCAAAGGGCTTTGCTGATCGCGTAAAACATGAGGTCGAAAAGCAATCAGCTCTACAGAACCGCTCCACCCCATCCATCACCGTCACCGGCCACTCCCTGGGCGGCGCCATTACCGAAATCCTCGCCCACGAATTCGGCATGCATGGTGTTACCTTCAACGCCTATGGCGCTGTCGATATGGGTTATCGCATCCCCGAAGGTGGCTCACAGGTCACAAACTACGTGCGCATGACCGACGTGGTGAGCGCGGCCAGTCGCCACTTCGGCAAGGTCGTTGAACTTGCCACTCCCGAGGACATCGAGCAGCTCAAGCACGCTGGCTATGACAACAACGTGACCGCGCAAAGTTTGCGCAATCCACTTACTGCCCTCAGTTTCGCCGCGCACGGCATCGACAATTTCGCCCCGAATAATCCAGGCTTGACGCGTTCGGACCTTTCCCCAGATAACGAAGCTCGCGCTCGTGCACATGGCAAGGCTATCGGCCTTTATCGCGCTGACATCCAGGCACTGCGCGCCAATACCTTGTCCTTGCCATGGGAGCTTCAGCAGAAGCAGCAGACCGCTGTGCACTTGGCCGGTCGTGCGGCGACAGCTGCGCTGCAAGGCGATTTCGAGCACGCCGGAAAGATCACGGAGCTAGCCGCACATCGCACGACCGAAAATGCTCGCTATGCATGGAACACAGCAACCAACACCGCCATGCTTGGTATCAACGCCATTGATCGCGTAGGCGAACATATCGCTGACCAGATCAAGGAGACTGCCGGCGACGTAAACACCTATCTGGATCACCTGGGCAAGGCCATGGGCAGCGACGTGCTTGAACGCAATGTCCGGCATGCTGTGCAGGATATCTCGCAGGCTGTCGGCCAAGGTCGTGATATTGCCCACCGCCTTCTGAGCGATGCCTCACATCCTGTCCATGATTTGTACCAACAGGCGCGCGATGCCATACATCGTCTGGATGCGGAGCATGGCCACAACTCGGATCAACGCAGCGATAACCTAGCGGCGTCACTGACCGTGGCTGCACACCGCGAAGGGATCAACCAGATCAGCCACGTCGTACTTAGCGAGGACGCTTCCCACGCCTTCGCTATGGACAGAAGCCATTCGCCACTCAACCGTTTTGCTGTCGTCTCGGTGGTAGACGCGATTAACACGCCCATCGAACAGTCCAGCGCGGCATGGATACAGGTTGCGCAAGAGCGTGCACAGGTGCAAGCCCGCGAGCAGGTACTGCAGCCGGCGCGTCAACAAAGCCATGGGTTGAGTAGGTAACGCCATGGGCATGGACGCCGCCATCACTCCCATCTCGAACGACTTTCTAGATTACCAGTATGAGGTGCTGGGCATTCGGGGATTCATGGCCTCGCAAGAGGTTACGGAAATCTGCATCAACCGCCCGGGCGAGCTTTACCTGGAAAGCCGCGATGGATGGCAGCGGGTGGAAGTATCCACGCTTACCTTCGAGCGCGCGCGGCAGTTCTGCACGGCGGTCGTCAACGAGAGCCATACCGGCCAGCGCATTACTGATGCTGAGCCGATGGTGTCGCTCACCTTCCCCACCGGGCAGCGTGCGCAATTCGTCATTCCGCCGGCCTGCGAGTCCGGCAAGGTGTCGATCACCATACGCTTGCCATCCAGGCAAACGAAAACGCTTGCGCAATACGAGAGCGGCGGTTTTTTCGACGAGATTCTGGAAAATGCACACGGCCTCGGCGAGCAGGATCGCGAATTGCTAGATCTGCGTGCAGCACGTCGCTACGCGGACTTCTTCCGCAAGGCAGTGCTCTACAAGAAAAACATCGTCGTTTCCGGTGCCACCGGCAGCGGCAAAACCACGTTCATGAAATCGCTAGTGCATCACATTCCACCTGGCGAGCGGCTGGTGACCATCGAGGATGCGCGGGAGCTGTTCATCGACCAGCCAAATGTCGTGCATCTGCTTTACTCCAAGGGCGGCCAGGGCAGCAGCAATGTCAACGCTCAAACTTGCATGGAAGCCTGTCTGCGCATGAAGCCTGACCGCATCATCCTGGCGGAGTTGCGCGGCGACGAGTCGTTCTACTTCATCCGCAATTGTGCCTCCGGCCACCCTGGCTCGATTACGAGCTGCCATGCCGGCAGCACGGAGCAGACCTGGGATCAGCTGGCCCTGATGGTGAAGGCGTCACGCGAGGGCGCTGGCTTGGAATTCGAAACCATCAAACGCCTGCTGAAGCTGACCATCGACATCGTGGTGCACATCAAGGCGCATGCAGGGCGCCGCTACATCACCGGTATCGATTTCAATCCGCTTCGCAACACGGCCGCGGATGCGCCGTGAGCAGGGAATTTGTTTGACCTCAGGGAGGAAGCAACATGGCAGCAGGATTTGCAATGATGGGTTGTCAAAACCTCGCGGTTCCCGCCGAGGTGATGCAGCACGTCGTTCATGTGGAGTCAGCGGCCAACCCCTTCGCCATCGGTGTGGTGGGAGGCCAACTGGTGCGCCAGCCGCGGAACCTGGACGAAGCGCTCGCTACCGTGCAAATGCTCGAAGCGAAGGGCTACAACTTTTCGGTGGGGTTGGCGCAGGTCAATCGCTATAACCTCGATAAGTATGGTCTTGCTTCCTATGAGCAAGCTTTTCAGGCCTGCCCGAATCTGATGGCTGCGTCGCGGATTCTGGCCGATTGCTACGCCAGCGCCGGCGGCGATTGGGGCAAGTCGTTCAGCTGCTACTACGCCGGCGATTTCGTCACCGGCTATCGCGACGGTTATGTGCAGAAGATCTACGATTCGATCCGTCGCACCATCACGGTCGACGGCGTGCGAAACGATGCAGTGGCACCCATACCGCTGACTGAAACGACGAGCGCATCACGCGAGGCACCCGTCATACGTACGACGCCTGCGCCGGATAGTCCGGCTTATCGCGTTGCCATACGCAGCAACATGCTGGATACCGCGGTTGCGGCAACCATCACCACGGCAACCGCTGCACCAGCTCATGCCAACGCACCGCCCCAGGAAACCCCATTCAACAACGAGACTGTTTCCGCGATTTTCGTACCGCAAGTGCGTGGCCCAAACGATGTACCACCCACGTCGACCGATGCGCAACAGACCACTTTGCCGACATCGCCAGTCGATCAAGCAGATCTTCACCAAGGAGGCAGCGATAACGCATTCGTCTTCTAGCTGCACCCTTCACCTTCATACCAGGCCATCCCCGTGCCTACATCCACGCGGCAATCCGGAACGCCGCATCGTTTCACTCCACTCATAAGGAAATCTGCCATGAAGTCCACCTCGCCCAACCACCATGCTTCCTTCCAGCCGCAGCAAATGCTTGCATTCATGCTCGTGAGTCTGGTCGTGCTTGGCGCCATGATGTTACCCGGCGTGGTTCTCGCTCAGGATCTTGGTGGCACGGACCAGAAGGTCTGCGGCTTCTTCAGCAATATCAACAATCTGCTGAACATGGCCTCGATCACCGCCGTCACCGTTGCAGTGGCCTTTTCCGGCTACCAGATCGCTTTTGCACACAAGCGCATTACCGACGTGGCGCCGGTGCTGATCGGCGGTCTGTTGATTGGTGCGGGTGGCCAGATCGCCAAAATGCTGGTCGGCGACACCGGGCAGTCGTGCTCGGCTACCACCAGCATGGTGATGCATTACCTGAGCAGCTTTTATGCATAAAAACGCACTGTTCCGCGGCTGCACGCGCCCGCCCATGTTCATGGGCGTGCCTTACGTGCCCTTCTTTCTTGGCGCAGGTGCATGCCTTCTGCTGGCGATGTACTTCAACATGTTCTTCCTGCTGCTGATGCCGCCGATGATTTTCGTGATGCGCCAGATGGCCAAGCGCGACGAAATGATCTTTCGGCTTCTGGGTTTGCGCCTGCAGTTCCGCACGCGGGTAAGAAATCTCCAGCAGCACGACGGCATGTGGGCATTTACACCTAACAGCTATCGCGAACAGCACAAGCGAAAGTAACGCATCCCGCGACCGGCATCGAAGCCCACGCCGGTCGCCTCCTTATTCAAACGACAGCCGACTATGTTCACACCGGACGCACCCATCAGCGATTTTATCCCGCTCTCCACTCATGTATCCCCTACCGTGCTCAAGACCACCGGCGGCGATTTCCTGCTGACGTGGCGGCTCGGCGGGTTACCATTCGTGGGGCGCGAGGAATGGGATCTGGAACACCGCCACAACGCCTTCAACCGCATGTTGCAAACCTTGCGCGCGCCGGATTTCGTCAATGTCGCTTTCTGGGTTCACGACGTGCGGCGCCGACATCGCATCAAGGACAGCAGCCGTTTTGAGCAGGTGTTCAACCAGTCGCTGTCGAATGCGTATTTCGGCGCGCTGTCCGCGCAGAAGCTGATGCAGAACGAGCTCTACGTCAGCATGATCTATCGCCCGATGGTCAGCGGCAAACGCTTTGCGGAAAAATCCTCCGATATCGAGCAACTGGAAGCTCAGCAGCAGCACGCGATCGCCACCGTGCAGGAGTTGGCCGGTAACGTGGAAGCCGTGTTAAAGGATTACGCACCCACTCGACTTGGCATGTACGAGGCTTCCAACGGCGTGGTGTTTTCCGAAGCGCTGGAATTTTACGGCTATCTGCTCAACCGCATCGACGAACCGGTACCGGTGTTGCAAGCCCCTGTGCACGGCTATCTGCCGGTCAGCCGCCAACGCTTTTCCAGTAAGACCGGCGACTTCGTGATTACCACACCCAACGGCGTCAATCATTTCGGCGCCCTGTTGAATATCAAGGAATACACGGAAGCGACCTATCCGGGCATTTTGAACGGTCTGAAGTACCTCGACTTCGAATACGTCATCACTCACTCATTCAGCCCAATGGGGCGACAGGACGCGCTCAAAGCGCTCGAACGCACCAAGGGCATGATGATTTCTTCCGGCGACAAAGCCGTAAGCCAGATCGTGGAACTGGATCATGCGATGGACCAGCTCGCCTCCGGCAACTTCGTGCTGGGTGAATATCATTTCAGCATGGCGATTTACGCTTCCAACCAGGAGCTGCTTTCGCAGCAGATCGCCGCGGCCCGCGCCGAGCTTTCCAACGCGGGCTTCGTGTCGGTAAAGGAGGATCTGGCTGTCACTGCATCGTTCTACGCGCAGTTCCCGGCCAATTGGAAATATCGCACGCGCTTGGCCAACGTCAGCTCGTTGAACTTCCTCGGCCTGTCGCCGCTGCATAACTTCGCGATCGGCAAGAAGGAAAATAACCCTTGGGGCGAGTGCGTAACCACGCTGCAGACCATCAACGGCCAGCCTTACTACTTCAATTTCCACGCCACGCATCCGGCCGAAAACTCGCTGGGCGAGAAAGCTATCGGCAACACCATGGTGATCGGCAAGTCCGGCACCGGCAAAACCGCGCTGATCAATTTCCTGCTCAGCCAGGTACAGAAGCTCAAACCCTCGCCCACGATCTTCTTCTTCGATAAAGATCGCGGCGCGGAGATCTTCGTGCGTGCCTGCGGCGGCAACTATCTTGCGTTGGAGAACGGCCAGCCCACGGGCTTCAATCCCTTTCATTGCGAACGCACCGAAGCCAATCTGCAGTTCCTGGCCGAGCTCATCAAAGTGCTGGCCGGTAAGAGCGCTTACAGCTCACGCGAGGAGGAAGACATCTTTCGCGCGGTGGAGAACATGCTCGACACGCCCGTCCATCTGCGCAACATGACCAATTTCCAGAAGAGCCTGCCCAACATGGGAGATGATGGTCTCTTCATGCGCCTGCGCAAATGGACCGCCGGCCATGCGCTGGGATGGGTGTTCGACAATCCCAGCGACACCATCGACCTTACTCGCGCCAACATCATCGGCTTCGATTACACCGACATCATCGACAACCCGGAAGTGCGCGTTCCGGTGATCAACTACCTGCTGCACCGTCTGGAAGCGCTGATCGACGGCCGACCGCTGATCTACGTGATGGACGAGTTCTGGAAGATTCTCGATGGCAAGGGTGGCCTGAAGGATTTCGCTAAGAACAAGCAGAAAACCATCCGCAAGCAAAACGGCCTCGGCATCTTCGCCACTCAGAGCCCGGAAGACGCACTCGCCAGCGACATCGCCGCCGCACTGGTCGAACAGACCGCCACCATGATCCTGCTGCCCAATCCGAATGCCAGCCGCGAGGATTACATCCAGGGCCTCAAGCTGACTGAGGCGGAATACCAGGTGGTGGTAAGCCTCGACGAACGTTCGCGCCGATTTCTCGTGAAACAAGGCCACGCATCGTCGGTCTGCCAGTTGGATCTCCGCGGCATGGACGATGCCCTCGCGGTGATCTCCGCATCTACCGACAATATCCAGATCACGCATACCGTGTTGCAAGAGTGCGCTGCCGCCGAAGGCATATCGATGGATGACTTGCGACCGGAGCAATGGCTGGAGGCGTTCTACGAAAACCGCAAGGGCAGCGGGAAATCGGGCCACCGCCGGATCGCAAATCACCGCGCTCGGTGGTGACATGATCGGTTTGCCACAGATTGCGAGACCCTTGATCAATGTCTCGAGGGACCGCGCATCAGCTATCCACAGAGCAGTCATTTCACTCGCGCCCGTGGTTGTCGCTTTCGTTACATTGATGCTTGCGTTGCCAGCTATCGCCCAGGACGACTTGCGATTTCGGGCCGGCGATCCTTTCGTGTTCTGCACGCAGGGCCTGAAAATACCCGACCCATGTTGGCGCCCGTTGCCTCCATATATGGGGAACTACACGCTGACGGGTGTGTGCGATCCACCCAACATCCATGGAAGAAGCTGGACTGCCGATGACTCCGAATCGCTGGCCCAGTACCTGAGCATTTGCCATCAAGCCATCGACAGTGGCGCATGGAAAGGCCAAACACCGCCCGAATCCACTCCGTTCGAACATTGATTTGTCGCGCCTTAAGAGCCCTGCGCCGAAAAGCAGTTGATGCGTCGCGTGCAGATAGATACTGCGTCAGCGCCGTTATAACAGCCGATCGTGCGATCATGCTGTATGACTGCCTTCGACTCCCTCCCCCTCAAACCCGCCCTGCTCGCTAGCATCGAGACGCTCGGCTATCCCGAGATGACCCCGATCCAGGCGAAAAGCCTTCCTGCCATGCTCGAAGGCCGCGACGTGCTGGCCCAGGCGCAAACGGGCAGCGGCAAAACCGCCGCATTCGGCCTGAGCCTGCTGCAATCGCTAAGCGTGGAAACAATCCGCCTGCAAGCCTTGGTGCTCTGTCCCACCCGCGAACTGGCCGACCAGGTGAGCAAGGCCATTCGCAAACTCGCCGCGAATATCCCAAACGTAAAGCTGCTGACTTTGTGCGGCGGCATGCCGCTCGGACCGCAGTTGGCTTCGCTTACGCATGATCCGCATATCGTGGTCGGCACGCCCGGACGCGTACAAGAACATCTCAAGCGCGGCAGCTTGCATGGCGGCGGCATCAAGGTGCTGGTGCTGGACGAAGCGGACCGCATGCTGGACATGGGTTTCAGCGAAGCCATTGATGACATCGTCGGGCGCATCGCCAAACATCACCAGACACTCCTGTTCTCGGCCACCTACCCGGAAGAAATCCGTGCCGTGAGCCGCCGGGTTCAACGCGATCCGATCGAGATCACGGTGGAGGCGCCGTCGCAAACCCGATCCCTTATTGAGCAGCAGTTCATCGAAGTGGACCCGGCACGAAAACTCGATGCGCTGGCCCAGTTGCTGGCCAGCGAGCGCGGCCAGCATGCCTTGGTGTTTTGCAACATGCGGCGCGATGTGGATGCCGTGGCGCAGGAGCTGGATCACCGTGGCTTTTCCGCGCTGGCCTTGCACGGCGACATGGAACAGCGCGACCGCGATGAGGTGCTGGTGCGCTTCGCCAATCGCAGTTGTGCCGTGCTGGTTGCCACCGATGTCGCCGCTCGCGGGCTTGATATTGTCGGGCTGCCCTTGGTGATCAGTTACGACATCGCCCACGATCCCGATACGCATACGCACCGCATCGGTCGCACCGGCCGCGCCGGGGAAAGCGGCCTGGCGATATCGCTTTGCACGCCACGCGAAAAGCCCAAAACGGACAACATCGAACAAGCGCAGGGAACCGCACTGACATGGCGCCCACTAAAAATTGCGCCCCCACGCGACAAGACATTGAATCTCGCACCCATGAAAACTCTGGTGATCGACGCAGGCCGCCAGGACAAACTGCGTCCCGGCGACATCCTGGGCGCCCTCACCGGGGATGCCGGCCTCCATGCCGATGACGTCGGCAAGATCGACGTCTACGCCACGCGAGCCTATGTGGCGATCAGCCGTGCCCTGGCGAGCAAAGCACTGGAACGGTTGCGCGCAGGCAAGATCAAGGGCCGCAACTTTCGCGTGCGGACATTGAACTGACTAATTTCATGTCGCCCTGCCCGATGGCAGTCATCCCATCGCGTGCACGCAATAAAAAGCCCCCGACTAGCGGGGGCTTTTCTTATCGGTGAGCTGAAAACTCAGGCCGACTTCTTCTTCGGCGCGGGGGCAGCCTTCTTCACGGCAGCCGGCTTGGTCACGGTCGCCTTGGTGCCAGCCACCGCGGGCTGAGCGGTGTGCGCGCGGGTGTTGCCGTAGCTGCCACGGTAGGTCTTGCCCCGGCGGGTTTTGCGATCGCCCTTGCCCATAGGAAGCTCCTTGATGCGTAATGCTGTTGACGGTCTGTCATCGTAGCAGCGGCAGGCCAAAGCGCAAGCGGGTTGGCGTGGAGCCCGTCGGACTTGAGTCGGCCAGGCTCCTTGGGCCGCTAATGAGGCGGGTGCTGGGTATGGCAGCCGGGGCTGCCGTCCGGGCAGTGCCCCGGGTCGATCTGCACCGTGGCGTGGCGGATCCCAAAGCGCTCCAGCAGGGTGCGGTTGACCGCAGCCAGCACGCGCGCACCGTCATCCTGTTGATGCAGCTCAAGATGCAGCGTAGCCATGCGCGAGCCGGAGGCGAGCTGCCATACGTGCAGATGGTGCACGTCGCGGATCGACGTATCGGCAGCGCGCAGCGCGGTTTCCACTTCGCGCGGGTCCATGCCTTCGGGCACGCCTTCCAGCAGGATATGCGTGGAGCGCCGCAGCAACTGCCATGCACTGTTGAGAATCAGCAGCGAAACCAGCAGCGATAGCGCCGGGTCCGCCCAATTCCAGCCCAGCCAGCGCACTGCCAAGGCGGCAAGCACCGCGCCGACCGAACCAAGCAGGTCGCCTAGCACGTGCAGGCTGGCCGCGCCGATGTTCACGTCATCGTGCGCGTGGTCATGCAGGCTGCGCAGCACGATCAGATTCACCAGCAAGCCGGCAACGGCCACGCAGAACATGACGCCGGAGAGAATTTCCACCGGCTTGAAGATGCGATCGATGGCTTCGTAGGCGATCAGCCCGACCAGCACGAACTGCGTCAACGCATTCACGAAGCCAGCCAGCACTTCGATGCGGCCATAACCGTAGGTGCGTCGCGCATCGGCTGGGCGCCGCGCCATCCGCGCCGCAAACAATGCAAGCAGCAGCGCGGCCGCATCCACCAGCATGTGGCCGGCATCGGCCAGCAGCGCCAGCGAGCCGGACCACCAGCCACCCGCCGCCTCCACGAGCATCATGCCCGCGGTAAGCACGAAGGCGAACAGCAATTTGCGCTCGCGCCCGCCTACGCCCGCTTCGTGAGCGTGATCATGGGCGTGGTCGTGATGAGCGTGGCTGTGCGCGTGATTCATGCCGTCATGCTAAAAAGCGGTGCGGCCGTTACACAATCACCGCGCATAAACGCGGTTCATCCATGCGCGCAGTGGGTACCGTGCACGTGGCCGTACTGGCGATCGAAGCGAAGATTGCAGAAGTGCGCGGACGCCACCAGCAAGCCGCCGCAAGTCACCAGCACGCTGTGCACCATGATCGAATAGCCTTCCGCGAACGTCACGCCAACAACCAGCAGCGTGAGTCCGGGCAAAGCCAGCCGCAGCGGCAGCACACGGTGGTGGCGGCGGTAGCCATTGACGAGGGCGAACAGCGCCAATGTGCTGGCGAACAGCACGAAGCCGCGTTCGAAAGCGTGATCGGCGAGAAAGCTCAAGCCCAGCAACGGCAAGATCGCCAGCACGAACGGCAAGGCGGCGCAGTGGATGGCGCAAAGGAATGAAGCGGTCGCGCCGATACGATCGGCGATGTTCCACCAGCGGGGGGAGTTCGGCGGCGTTAGCGTGGGATCCATGAGCGGGACAACACCATGCGAATGGCCGGCGGGGACCGGCATTATTTTGATACATTATAACATCCAACAGATGTCCGCAAGGGACACCCGTCTCCCCGGTCAGGCGATGGTGTCTAAAAGCGGATCAGGCCTTACGGCACTGCTTGCACACGCCGTGCACTTCCAGCGTCTGGGCTTGGGGGCGAAAGCCGAAGGCTTTGGCCTGGTCTTCGATCAGCTCCGCGACGCGCTCGTCGCACACTTCCTGCGCACTGGAGCAGACATCGCAGATCAGGAACGGCACCTGGTGCGCTTCCGCCGGGTGATGACAGGAAACGAACGCGTTGATTGATTCCAGCTTGTGGATGAAGCCGTTCTCGAGCAGAAAGTCGAGCGCACGGTAAACCGTAGGCGGCGCGGCATTGCCATGGCGTTCACGCAGGTGATCGAGCAGGTCGTACGCCTTCACCGGCTTGCCCGCCGCAGCGATCAGCTCCAGCACCTCTTTGCGCAGCGGCGTCAGGCGCAGGCCGCGTTCCTCGCTGGCATGCTCCACCGCCGCCACGAAATCGCTAGGGCTTTCGTGATGATGGTGAGTGTGCGCCTTGGCGGATGTGCTGCTCAATGAATTCACCTCGGTGGCGATCATACACCTGCCTCTAACGCGGCAGCGGCGGGGGTTTGGCTGATTTGGGGGCAAGCAACACGATAATCCAGCCGATCGGGCCCAACACCAGCGCCCAGATCACGCCCGCCAGCACGCGCCCGCGCCACCAACCAAGCAGCGCCCCGACGGCGACGAAGATCAGATTCCACCAGAACAATGCCGCCCACGGCACCATCGCCATCAGGTTGATGAAAATGTGCAGGAAGGCATCGGGGGCGTCCATGTCGACGCCTTGGGTGGCTTTGGCTAGCAGTTCGTCCATTCGTACTCGCGTATTGCGTTATGTGGAGCGAAACGCCTTGGCTCCCTCCCCCGGAGGGAAGAGGGGAAAAGCTTGGTCAGGCTTGCGCCAATGCCACCGCATCATCGATACGCTTGAGCGCCACCTCGCGCCCGGCGAGATAGATCGTGTGATCGATCGACGGTGATACCTGTGTACCGGTCATGGCCACGCGCAGAGGTTGCGCGATTTTACCCATGCCAAGTTCCAGCTTCGTTGCAACTTGCTCGATCACCTGATGGATCGGCTCGGGTTTCCACTCGCATGCGACCAGCAGTTCGCGCGCGGCGGCGAGTACCTGCACCGCGCTGTCATTCTTCAGATGCTTGGCCACGGCCTTGTCGTCCCACTCGGTGATCGGGCCGTACCAGATCTTCGCGCGCTCGGCCATGTCCTTCAGCGTCTGCACGCGGTCACGCAAGGCGACGATGACATCCACCGGCGCGGGGCCTTTGGTGGCGTCGACACCAGCGCGCGCGAGGTGCCAGCCGAACTCGGCTGCCAGCGTCTGCGGATCGTCGGTCTTCAGGTAATGCTGGTTGAGCCACAGCAGTTTTTCAGTATCGAAGCGCGAAGCGGCCTTGTTGACATCGGCGACGTCGAACAGCTTGATCATTTCTTCGCGCGAGAAGATTTCCTGATCGCCATGCGACCAGCCCAGGCGCACCAGGTAGTTGAGAATCGCGTGCGGCAGAAAGCCGTTTTCGCGGTACTCCATCACGCTCACCGAATTGGTGCGCTTGGAAAGCTTCTTGCCTTCCTTGTCCAGAATCATCGGCAGGTGCGCGAACTCCGGCACCTTCGCGCCGAGCGCGTGATAGATGTTGATCTGGCGCGGCGTATTGTTGACGTGGTCGTCGCCGCGGATCACTTCGGTGATGCCCATGTCGATGTCATCGACCACCACGGCGAAGTTATAGGTGGGCCAGCCGTCGGACCGGAAGATCACCAGATCATCCAACTCGGTGTTTGACCACTCCACCCGGCCCTTCACCTTGTCGTCGAACACCACCGTGCCTTCCAGCGGATTCTTGAAGCGGATTACTCGGTTGGGATCGTCGCGATACGGCTCGTTGCGATCACGGTAATAGCCGTTGTAGCGCGGCTTCTCGCCGCGCGCCATGGCGGCTTCACGCATCGCTTCGATTTCATCTTTGGATTCGTAGGCGTAGTACGCCTTGCCGGCTGCAACTAAGTCGAGCGCGACCTGCTTGTAGCGCTCCAGGCGATGTGTCTGGTAGATCGGCGCCGCATCGGCGCTGAGATCCAGCCATTGCATGGCATCGAGAATGGCCGCAACGGCCGCATCCGTGGAGCGTTCGCGATCGGTGTCCTCGATGCGCAGCAGAAATTCGCCGCCGCGACGACGCGCTTCCAGCCAGCAGTACAGCGCGGTGCGCGCACCGCCGATGTGCAGGAAACCGGTGGGGCTGGGAGCGAAGCGGGTGCGGACGGTCATGAGCTCGGCGATGCGGCGGATGGAACGGGAAATTTTAGCTGATCCCACCCCAACTCCTCTAACAAACTCCTCCCCCTGCTTGCAGGGAGAGGTTGGTAGGGGGTGAATGCCTGCGGAGAAGTCTGAAGCAAGTACTCACCCCACCCCGGCCCTCCCCTGCAAGCAAGGGAGGGAGGGAGTAGTTGGTCGCGAGCTTAGACGCCGCGCTTATTTCACGTGCACCGTAACCACCTTCGACACCACAGGCGGATCGAACGGGATGTGGTTGCTATCACCCAGTTCCAACTGCAGCGTATGTGTGCCGGGCGTCAGCTTCAGCGTGGTTTCGGTCTGGCCGTTCCCGAAGTGGAGATGCTGTTCATCCTTCGGAATCGGTTGGCCGGCTGCGGGCAATTCCTTTACATCCACCAGCAGGTGATGGTGTCCGGTTTTCTCGTGTGCATCACCCGCGGGCGCCACGCCCATGCCCTTCAGGCCAAAACGCACGGTAAAGCTCTGCGAAACGGTGGCGCCATCTTGTGGCGAGATGATGTAGACCTCGGCCCCGGCCGGGGCTTTGGTGACTGGCAAGGCGGGTGCCTCGGCGGCCATGGCGGAACCTGTAACGGCAACGAACGCAACAGCAAGCAGCAGACGTTTCATGAGAGCCTCCTGATCCAGATATCCGTTCACGCAATCTAACCGAGTTAGACCCTCCAGGACACCGTTTTCCCCATTCGGTAACACCCGTAACCGCCTTGTCACGTGCCCGCCATCGCTACGAAACGGCGCAAGAGGACCATACCGCCGTACAAGACGAGGATGCGCCATGCGTATCGGCATCATCAGCGAGACGTATCCGCCGGAGATCAACGGTGTCGCACTCACCGTACATGGTCTGGCGACCGGTCTGGCCACAAAGGGCCACGAGATCGATCTCATCCGTCCCCGTCAGGCAACCAGCCACCCCGACGAACCCGGTATCCATGCACTGGAAACGCGCGGCGCGGCCCTGCCCCGCTATCCGGGCCTGCGCTTCGGACTTCCCGCACCACGCACCTTGCGCCAGCGCTGGACGCAACGCCGCCCTGACGCGATCTACGTGGCGACGGAAGGCCCGCTGGGCCGGTCGGCGGTAAAGACTGCGGTGCGTCTGGGCATTCCTGTCGCTACCGGCTTCCACACTCGTTTCGACACCTACGCCAACCACTACGGCGTGGGTTTTCTCACGCCGGTGGTGCACGGTTATCTGCGCCGCTTCCATCAGCGCGCGAACATCACCCTGGTGCCCACCGACGCGCTCGCGGCGGAACTCACCGCCATGGGCGTGGATCACGTGCGCCTGCTGCGTCGAGCAGTGGATACCAAGCTGTTTCATCCGTCCAAGCGCGACAATGCGCTGCGCGAAAGCTGGGGCGTGGACGCGGATACGCCGGTGGTGCTCTACGTGGGCCGCATCGCACCAGAAAAGAACCTTGAGCTGGCGGTAGAAACCTTCCGCGCGATCCAGCAGGTGGCACCGAAGGCGCGCTATGTGTGGGTGGGCGATGGTCCCGCGCGCGCTGCATTGCAGGGAGCGCATCCAGATTTCCTTTTCGTGGGCGTGAAGCGCGATGAAACATTGGCCGCGCATTACGCCAGCGCGGACCTGTTCCCCTTCCCGAGCCTCAGCGAAACCTTCGGCAACGTGATCCTGGAAGCGCTCGCCGCTGGCCTGCCGGTGGTGGCCTACGCGGAAGGCGCCGCGCGCGAGCATCTGGTCGACGGCGTCAACGGCTTCCGCATTGCTTCCGGCGAAGGGCGCGCCTTTACGGCCGCGGCCGTGACCCTGGGCGGCGACATCGGCTTGATCCGCCACATGGGCCAAGCCGCGACAGCGAGCGTCGAACGGCTTTCGCCGGATGCGGTGATCCGCGAATTCGAAAACCTGCTGCGCGATCTGGTCGAGGAGAACATGCATGACCGCCATGTCACCATCGCACCTGCCTGAGCCCGTCGCGCTACCGCGCCACGCGTTCGACCGGCGCATGTGCATCGCCGCCAATCGCTGGGGCGCGCGCCATGCTGTCGGTTTGTTCTTCAGCATCATCAGCCGTCTCGGCGACGGCGTGTTCTGGTACGCGCTGATGCTGGCACTGGCACTGATCGACGGTCGCCGCGGCCTGGAAGCCGCCGCGCACATGGCGGTCACCGGTCTGGTGGCACTGGGCCTGTATCGCGTGTTGAAGCGCTGGACACGCCGCCCGCGTCCTTTCCGCACCTGCCCCGGCGTGATCGCGCACGTGCCGCCGCTGGATGAATTCAGTTTTCCCTCTGGGCACACGCTGCAGGCGGTGGGCTTCACCATCGTAGCGCTGGCGTGGTACCCACTGCTCGCGCCGCTGCTGTTGACGTTCACGGCACTGGTGGCGGCATCACGCGTGATTCTTGGCTTGCATTATCCGAGCGACGTGCTCGCCGCGATTCTCGTTGGCAGCGGTCTCGGTGCGCTGTCCCTGTGGTTGGTGCACAGCGCACCGCAGCTGTTGGGTTGATCAAAGTTTGCGCTGATCAATTGCTAGTCACGCTGTCATCACACGCTTTGCGCTCAACGACATAGCGCATCTATCCACAGGCTCTACCGGAAACTTTCCACAATCGTTGTGGACAAGTGCGCGTACTTCCTGCGCAAAAATTCATCACCGCGTGCCAAGTGGTTGATCGCAAAGATGCGTGTGTGAGTTTTCCACAGGGTTTTCAATAAGGCGTCCACATTTGTTGTGGAAAAGTGCGTGCCTCAATGTAGTGCTGTGTAGCCCTTAGCTCGTCATTCCGGCGCAAGCCGGAATGACGGCGAGGAATTTTCCAACATAGCGCGAGACAGAAACGACGATGCCGCCCGAAGGCGGCATCGTGTGGATAACGTCCAGCATCAGTTACGCTGCGCGCGGCACTCTGCGCAGAATGTTCAACACATCGGCAAGCTTGTCCCGCATCTGCCGACGGTCGACGATCATGTCGATCGCACCGTGCTCCAACAGGAATTCCGAACGCTGGAAGCCTTCCGGCAAGGTCTCGCGCACGGTCTGCTCGATCACGCGCGGGCCAGCAAAGCCAATCAGTGCTTTCGGTTCGGCCACATTGATGTCGCCTAACATCCCCAAGCTCGCGGACACGCCGCCCGTGGTCGGATGCGTGAGCACGCTGATATACGGAATGCCCGCCTCGCGCAGGCGCGCCAGCGCGGCGGAGGTTTTGGCCATCTGCATCAGCGAGAACAGCGCTTCCTGCATGCGTGCGCCACCGGTGGCGGAGAAGCACACCAAGCCGCTGCGTTCGGCCAGCGCGCGCTCGGCGGCGCGTGTGAACTTCTCACCCACCACCGAGCCCATCGAGCCGCCCATGTAAGAGAACTCGAAAGCCACCGCCATTAGCGGCTGGTCCTTGAGCTTGCCGTTCATCGCGATCAGCGCGTCTTTCTCGCCGGTGGATTTCTGCGCGGCGACGATGCGATCGCGGTATTTCTTCGAATCGCGGAATTTCAGCGGATCGGTGGGCTCCATGCTGGCCCACAGTTCCTGCGTGCTGCCCTCGTCAAGAAACGACAGCAAGCGCTCGCGTGCGCCGATGGCGTGATGATGGCCGCACTTGGGGCACACCATCAGGCTGCGTTCCAACTCCGGCTTGTACAGCACGGCGCCGCAGCCACCGCATTTCTCCCACACACCTTCGGGTACCTTGCCCTTGCCTGCCGCGGAGCTTTGCGTCCGCGCGCGGGGTGTCATGATTTTTTGCAGCCAATTCATGGATTCCGCCTCAATCTGGAAACAAGCGCGGCCTTATCGGCGCGCTTGGGTCACGCGGCTGTTGCGCGTTCCCTTCCCTCTATGGCGACGTTTCCATAGAGATAAAGGGCGAGGACGACCCGGCCTCGATGCAGCCATGGACCACGGATCGTCCACCGCCGTTCCCTTGTTGGATTTTTGTTGACCCGGCACCCCGCCCTTCCCCCTCCGCAAAGGGAAAGCGAGCCATCAGACGGCGTCCAGTGCCGCGCGGATCGGACGCAGGAAGGCATCGACCCTTGCGATGACGTCCTGTTCGGTATTCGCACCGTCCAGGCGTTCCACCAACGCGCTGCCGATCACTACCGCGTCGGCGAATCCGCTGATGGCTTTCGCGCTCTGCGCATCCTTTACACCGAACCCCACCGCAACCGGCGCCTTCGCACGTTGGCGGATATCGGCCACGCGTGCGGCGATGTCCTGTGTGCTCAAGCGTCCTGCCCCGGTGATGCCGGCGAACGACACATAGTACAGGAAACCTTCGGCGGCCTCGCACAATTGCGCCATACGCGCGGGTGCGGTAGTGGGCGCGGCCAGCAGAATCTGCTGCAAGCCCGCGTTGCGCAATGGCGCCAGCACTTCGGCTTCTTCCAGCGGGCAATCCACCACCAATACCCCGTCCACGCCCGCTCCAACCGCTTCCGATGCGAAGCGCTGGTAACCGTGAATTTCCACCGGGTTGAGGTAACCCATCAGCACAATGGGCGTGTCCTGATCGCGCTCACGGAATGCGGCGACCCACTCGAGTACGTCAGCGAGACCTACACCTTTGGCGATAGCACGTTCGCTGGCATGTTGGATCACCGGACCGTCGGCCATCGGATCGGAGAACGGCACACCCAGTTCGATAACATCGGCGCCCGCGTCGACGAGCGCGTGCATTAACGCCACGGTGTGTTCCGGCGCAGGATCGCCGGCGGTGACGAACGGAATCAGCCCGGTGCGACCGGCGGCTTTCAACGCGGCAAAACGGCGATCGATGCGACTCATACTTGAACTCCTTCGCGCGCGGCGATCGTGTGCACGTCCTTGTCCCCGCGGCCGGAAAGATTGCACAGCACGATGCCGTCCTTCGGCAATTCGCGCGCCAGTTTCAACGCCTGCGCCACGGCGTGGCTGGATTCCAGCGCGGCAAGAATGCCCTCGGTGCGTGCGAGCAAGTGAAAAGCCTCCAAGGCTTCGTCATCGGTCACGCCGACGTATTCGGCGCGACCGGCGTCTTTCAGGAATGCGTGTTCGGGACCGACGCCTGGATAATCGAGACCGGCCGAAACCGAATGCGTTTCGGTGATCTGGCCGTTGTCGTCACACAGCACATAGGTGCGATTGCCGTGCAGCACGCCAGGCCGACCAGCTGCGAGCGACGCGGCATGATGCCCGGTGGCAATGCCCTCACCCGCCGCTTCCGCGCCGACCATGCGCACATTGCGGTCGTTGAGAAACTCGTGAAATAGGCCGATAGCATTGGAACCGCCGCCCACGCACGCTGTAAGCACGTCCGGCAGGCGACCATATTGCTGCAGCATCTGTGCGCGCGCTTCGCGTCCGACGATGGCGTTGAAATCGCGCACCATCATCGGATACGGATGCGGGCCGGCCACGGTGCCGATGATGTAGAACGTATCGGCGACGTTGGTCACCCAGTCGCGCATTGCTTCGTTCAACGCATCCTTCAACGTCTTCGATCCGGAAGTGACCGGCACGACTTCCGCACCGAGCAGCTTCATGCGGTACACGTTGATCTTCTGCCGCTCGATGTCGACGGCGCCCATATAGACCACACACTTCAAGCCGAACCGCGCGGCAACCGTCGCGGTAGCCACGCCGTGCTGACCAGCGCCGGTTTCGGCGATCACGCGCGGCTTACCCATGCGCTTGGCCACCAGAGCCTGGCCGATGGTGTTGTTGATCTTGTGCGCGCCGGTGTGGTTCAGATCCTCGCGCTTGAGCAGGATGCGTGCGCCGCCGACGTGTTTGGACAATCGCTCAGCGTGGTAGATCGGACTTGGGCGGCCCACGTAGTAGGTAAGATCGCGATCCAACTCGGCCAGGAACTCGGGATCCTCGCGCAGGCGCAGATAAGCTTCGGTGAGCTCGGCCAGCGGCGCCATCAGGGTTTCGGCTACGTACTGCCCGCCGAAGTCGCCGAAACGCCCGTGGGCATCGGGCCATTGGTTAAAGTCCTGGATCGTAGGCATTGGTCAGAATTCCTGGGGAATGACGACCACCCAATGGACGCCATGGATGAGCAAAATAGCGCGAATCGCTTGACCGAAAAAGCGATATGATGGCTGCTATTCGTTAGAAAAACTCACATCAACCGTGCGCGACCTCCCTTCCCTAAACGCCTTGCGCGCCTTCGAGGCCACGGCCCGCCTGGGCAGCGTCAACCGCGCGGCCGAGGAACTGCACGTCACTCACGGAGCTATCAGTCGGCAATTACGCGTGCTGGAGGAAGCACTCGGACAACCGTTGTTTGCCCGTCAGGGGCGCGGCATCGTCCTCACTTCGGTGGGAGAGCAGTTGCAGGATCGTGTGCGCAACGCCTTCGACCAACTGAGAGAAACCTGGGCCGACCTGCAGCGCAGCCGCGACGATGCGCCATTCGTGCTCGGCTGCGCAGGCAGCCTACTCGCACGTTGGGTGATTCCCAGGCTGGAACGACTGGAACGCGATCTGCCGATGCTGCGCCTGCATTTGTCGCCGGAAGAAGATCCTCTCGCGCCGCGACACGCTGAACCCGATGCGGCACTCGCCGTAGCGGCACCGCCGTGGCCGGCCGGCTGGCAGGTACATGTGCTGGCGTCGGAGCAAATAGGTCCGGTGATCAGCTCGCGCTATGGCGGACTTGCGCGTTTGTTGGAACGCGGCTCATCCGCATTGAGCGACGAAGCCCTGCTATTCACCCACTCGCGCCTACAGGCGTGGCCCGCTTGGGCGCAGGCGAACGGGATCGCCATCGAGTCCTTGCATTACGGACAGGGCTTTGCGCATCTGTTCTATCTGCTGGAAGCCGCGGTCGCGGGGCTGGGTGTGGCGATCGCGCCGGTGCAGCTTGTGCAAGACGACATCGACGCGGGACGTTTACTTGCGCCGTGGGGATTCCGTCAGACGGATGCGAGTTGGATTCTGGCGACGCCGCGGCGGCGGAGTGATAGCCGTGTTGACGCGCTAGCGGCGTGGATGCGTGACGAGTTGAGTGGTGATATTCGTTGATCAACGCTCGTCCCGGCGAACACTCGCTATAGCCAGGAAAGTTCTGCTCCGCTTGCCGAAATGCCTAAATGTTCGTCGTCCCAGCGAAAGCTGGGACCTAGTGACTTTTTCGCGTCAACGTCGCTGGACCCCGGCTTTCGCCGGGGCGACGAGAACCAGGAAAATGTGGCACGAGGGTCAAACCTACGCCCCACGAACAGCCGCAACGAAATCGCGCATCTTCCCGGCATCTTTGATCCCCGGCGCCGCTTCGATACCGCTCGCCACATCCACCGCCCACGGCCGCGCCTTACGAATAGCTTCAGCAACATTCGCGGACGTCAAGCCACCAGCAAGAATCAGCGGTTGTTTCAGATCGCGCGGCATCAGCGACCAATCGAAGCTCTTGCCGGTGCCCCCAGGTTCGCCCAGACCGTGACCATCGAGCAGCAACCCCGCCGCATGCGGGTGATCGCGCAGTTGATAAAGCGCCGCAGCGCCCTCGCCCATCGCGATCGCTTTCAGATACGGCTGGCCAAATTGCTTGCACCATTCGTCGCTTTCGTTGCCGTGGAACTGCAGCAACGAAGGGCGAACGGTATCGATGATTTCCTGCACGAAGTTCGCTTCGTCATCCATGCACAAAGCCACGGTAGTGACGAACGGCGGCATGGCCTCCACGATGGCGCGCGCCTGCGCCAGCGACACCTGCCGCTTGCTGCGCGCAGTCAGTACGACGCCGATGGCATCGGCACCCAGTTCGGCGGCAAGCAAGGCGTCTTCGACGCGCGTCATGCCACAACATTTGATGCGAGTCATTCGCTGACCTCCTCGGGTAAACCCCAGTGTTTTTCGTAGCGCGGTCCGATGAATGTGAGCCCCGAAGCCGCTGCCGTAGGGCCGGCCACTTCGCGGTTGCGTCCGGCAAGCAAGGCCGCGATCCATTCAGGCACTTGCTCGCCGCGCCCTACCAATAGCAGCGAACCCACGATATTGCGCACCATGTGATGCAAGAATGCATTGGCTTCAATGTCCACGATCACATGCTGGCCTTCGCGCCGCACGCTCAAATGTTTTACTTCGCGTCGCGCGTGTGCGGCCTGGCAGGACACCGCGCGAAAGGCGGAAAAATCGTGCTCACCGATCAATGCCTGCGCAGCGGTATGCATGCGTTCTGCGTCCAGCAGATGGCGTTCCCAAGTCACGTACCGCGCATCCAGCGCGGGGCGAATCGCGCGATTGAGAATGGTGTAGCGATAACGCCGGCTGCGTGCGGAGAAGCGCGCATGGAAATCATCCGACACCACCTGTGCCCACAACACCGCCGTGCTTTGCGGAAGATTCGAACACGTGCCGAGCACCCAACTACGCATATCGCGCTGAACCTCGGTATCGAAATGCACCACCTGACAGCGCCCATGCACGCCGGCATCCGTGCGGCCGGCGCACGTCACCGCGATGGGTTCAGCGGCCACGAACGAAAGCGCTTGCTCCAGACGGCCCTGCACACTGGCCCCATGGCTTAGCCGCTGCCAGCCGAGAAAATCGGTGCCGTCGTATTCGATGCCCAGGGCAATGCGCATGCGTGATCGAAAAGCTCAAGGAATGAACAAGAGTAGCAGGTGCTGAAAAAACATCGGGCCGGCATGGCCGGCCCGATTTCACATGCTTCGCAATGGTGAAAGATCAGCTGATCTTTTCGAGCAGTTGCTTGGCTACTTCCTTCTGCATCTGGCTACCTTCGTGCATCACTTCCTCGAGCATGGCGCGGGCGCCATCGGGATCACCCATGTCGAGGTAGGCGCGGGCCAGGTCGAGCTTGGTGTCGACCGGATCGTCGTGCAGTTCACCGAATGCGTCGTGGTCGGCGTGTGTGGTATCCGCGGTGTGCGGTGCACCGGTTTCGGCCGGCTCGTCGAAATTCCAGGTGGAGATCGGCTCTTCCTCTTCCGGCACTTTGGTGGCGGGCGCGGTAGCAGCGCGAACGAGCGACTCAGGTTGGTGCGGGGTCAGGTCGAAATCGAAGTGGTATTCGCTGACCTTGGAGGGCTGCGGCGACGAGCCCTTGGCCGGAACCACGGTCTCTGCCGATGCCGATGCCGGGCTGGGCGCGTAGCGGTCGAAATCGAAGTGGTGAGCCGGTTCATGTGCCGGTGCACCGGGGACCGGCTCGGCGAACAGCGGATGACCCGGGGCCAGGTCCTTGCCCATGTGCACCACGTCCTGCCATTCCGGCTGATCCGGATCGCTGATGTGCGCGTGCATCGCTTCGGCCGCAGCTTCGAAATGCTCCACGTCGCGGCGGGTGTAGTACAGGCTGACCAGCTCCAAGTGCAGGCCGATGTCGTCGGGCTGTTCGGCGAGCTGGTCGAGCAGCTCGTCCTGATCAGGATCCGAACCGTGAGCCAGATGCTCCCCGCCTTCGAGATCCGCGGTGCCGAAACGGTCGGCGAGCGAGCCACCCTTGGAGGGCGCCTCGGTCTTGGCGGCCTTGGCAGCCTTGGCGCCAGATTTGCCACGGCGTGTCAGCAGTGCCAGCAGGCCCAGCACGATCACGCCGCCACCCGCTGCCCATGCCCAGGTTTCCATGTACCACGGCTGCTCGGCCGGGGCCGGCGTGGGTACACGGTGCGGCTGGATGACGGGCTTCGCCTTGGCCGGCGCATTCAAAGGCGTGGTGACTACACCTTGCGCAGCGGAAGCACTGACTGCTGGCTTGGTGGCGGTCGATGCGGTCGCCAGGGACGGCGCAGCGGCGGGGGCCGGAGCCGGTACCGCCGGTTTGTTCTCGACAGGAACCGGTGTCGGCGCTGGGCTGGCAACAACGGGCGCAGCCGGCTTGCCGGCGGCCTTGCGGGCGTCGGTGAGTTGTTTTTGCAGATCGGCGATTTCGTTGTCTTTCAGCGACAACAGGCGCTGGTTCTTCGTGTTGAGGTCTTCCAGGTCCTTCAGGCGGGACTTCAGCTCGCTGCTCTGCTGTTGCAGGGAAGCGAGGGTTTCCTGACTGCGCTGCAGTTCCTGGCGAACGGCTGCATTGGCGCCGCCCTTGCCGTTGGTGCCACCGGCCGCCTGGCCTTCGCTGCCCGGTGGCACCAGCGCCAGCCGATCGGCGTTGCTAGTGGCGGTTGGTGCTACGGATGCGTTCTCGCGCGTACCGCCGGTGGCCACGGCGACCGGAGTGCTGACGCCGCCGTTGCGCCAATCGCTGTTCTGCTGATGCACGGTGGCTGCGGCGGCCGCTACAGCCGTGGCCAGTGCATCGTCGCGCGAGGGCACTCGCAGGATCGCGCCGGCCTTCAGAGCATTGATGTTGTCGCGGTAGAAGGCGTCCGGATTGGCGGTCTTCAGCGCCAACATCATCTGATTGACGTCGACACCGGACGGTGCAACTTGCGTGGCGATGTGCGAGAGCGTGGCGCCCTTCTCCACCGGCCCGAACTGACCGTTCTTGACTTCAGCCGTGGCGTTGTTGTGTGCCGCCGTGCTGGCACGACGCGGCGCGGCGGCGGCGGTTTCATTGGCCGGCGCCGATGCGCTGCTGACGGGCGCGTGGCGGCGCGATGGCGCACTGCTGGCAGCCGCTTGCGTCATCTTGTTCGGCGGATCGAGCAGGATGGCAAATTCGCGCACGCTGCTGCCGGTGCTGCTGTTCACTTCCACCAACAGATCGAGATAGGGATCGTCCACCACCGAACTGCTGGTGATGCGGATCACCTTGTGGCCGCTTTCGTCCAGCACGTTGAATTGCAAGGAAATGCCTGGGCGCTGGCCACCCGCCTTGGCGAAGGCGTCGTTGGAGGCCAGTTGGGCACTCAGGCTCTGCAGTTCGGCCGGGGTGGCCTGGGTGACCGGTATGTCCACGAGCAGCGGCTGGCCCAGCGCCGATTTGACGTGTGCCTGACCCAGTTCCACGGCTGCTGCCTGACTGCTACCCAGCGCAAGCGCCAGCAGTATCGACAGCTTCAACGAACGATTCATCGCTTGGCTCCCCCGAGACACCCCGGACGCTTTTACTGAAAAGACACCGCAGCTTGCGGCGCCTTCCTTCCGAAAGGCGTCACTTTAGTTAGATAACCGTCAATCAACAATACCTTATTTGCCCGGCGCCCCTTTTTCAGGGCGATTTTTTCGCCTGGCGTGACGGCCATCAATGACCGGCCTGAGGCGCCTTGGAAACTTCCTTGGCGGCCTGGAGCTGCTTGCGCAGCTCGGCGATGGCGCGGTCCTGCTGTTGCAACTTTTCCGCCGCCTGCTGGCTGGCGGATTCCTGCTGGCTCAGGTCCTGCTGCAAATGCTGCACTTCGGCCTGGTGCTGGGCCACCTGCTGGCTGATTTTTTCTGCCTGCTTGGACGTGTCAGGAGACGATTGCGCCCAGATGCTCGAAACACACAGACAACCCAGCAAAACCAGTCCGAAGCGTTGCATTACAGATAGTCCTCGATCAGCAATTCGGCGATTTGCACGGCATTGAGCGCCGCACCTTTACGGATGTTGTCCGAGACAACCCAGAGATCAAGCCCGTGGTCGTGCGAGATGTCCTCGCGGATGCGGCCCACGAACACCGGATCCTGCCCGGCCGCATCGCCCACTGGCGTGGGATAGCCGCCTGGCTTGCGCTCATCCTGCACGACGATGCCATCGGCCTGTTCCAGCAGCTCGCGCGCCTGCTCGGCGGTGATCTTGTCGCGCGTTTCGATGTGCACGGCTTCGGAGTGACCATAGAACACCGGCACGCGCACCGCGGTGGGGTTCACCTGGATGGATTCGTCTTCCAGGATTTTGCGCGTCTCCCACACCATCTTCATTTCTTCCTTGGTGTAGCCGTTGGCCTGGAAGTCGTCGATGTGCGGGATCACGTTGAACGCGATCTGCTTGGGGAACTTGTTCTTTTCCACATCCTGGAAATTGAGCAGCGCAGCGGTCTGCTTGCCCAGTTCCTCCATGCCCGAACGGCCCGCGCCGGATACCGACTGATACGTGGCCACGTTGATGCGCTCGATGCCGACTGCACGGTGGATCGGCGCCAGCGCCACCAGCATCTGCATGGTGGAGCAGTTGGGATTGGCAATGATGCCGCGCGTGGTGTACTGCGCGATGGCGTGAGGATTGACCTCGCTCACCACCAGCGGGATGTCGTCCTGGTAGCGGAACTCGGAGGTATTGTCGATCACCACCGCACCCGCCGCCGCGGCGCGCGGTGCGTGCACGCGGCTTACCGAACCGCCGGCCGAGAAGAAGGCGATGTCCACGCCTTTGAAGTCGTAGTCATCTAGGTTCTGCACGGTGATCTGTTTACCGGCGAACTCCACTTTGCTTCCGGCCGAACGCGCGCTGGCCAGCGGCACCAGCTCGCTGACAGGAAATTCGCGCTGGGCCAGGATGCTCAGCAGGGTCTCGCCGACGGCACCCGTGGCGCCCACCATCGCTACCTTGTAGCTACTCTTCTTGCTCATCTCGAGGTCACTTGTCTGTCTTGAATCGAAGATTGGAGATCGCCGTGACAGCGCCGACGCCCCAACCTGGGGAATCTAGCCTGCACGACACGCGAACGGCACGGCACAGCCTTGTTACGTGAGGTGTATCACGTTTCCGTTTCATGCCCGCCCCCGCACTTGAGGGTTGAGCAATGAAGGTGGGTGCCCTGCATTGGGCCCATACCCCAGCGCAGCCAGCAGATTATCGGCCGCCAATTGCGCCATCGCGCGGCGCGTGTCGGCGCTGGCACTGGCGATATGCGGGCTGAGGACGGCGTTTTCGCATTCGCGCAAAGCGGGATGCACAACGGGCTCGCCTTCGAATACGTCCAGCCCCGCCGCGGCCAGCCGGCCTTCGCGCAAGGCAACGGCCAATGCCGCATCGTCGATGATGCCGCCGCGGGCGATGTTCACCAGCACGGCGGTAGGTTTCATCAGCGCCAACTCGGCCGCGCCAACGGCATGATGGTTCTGCGCGTTGTAGGGCAGCACCAACATCAGGTGATCTGCGCGTCGCAGCAGTTCCGCCTTCTGAACCCACGTAGCGCGACACTCGCGCTCGATGTCTTCAGGCAGGCGCGAACGGTTGTGATAAAGCACCGGCATGCCGAACCCATAGCCGCGGCGCGCGATGGCCTGCCCGATGCGTCCCATGCCGAGGATGCCCAGCGTCTTGCCGTGCACGTCCACGCCCAACCAATCGTCGAAACGCATGCTGCCGCGCCAGTGTCCCGCACGCAGCCAGCGTTCGGCGCTGCTCACGCGCCGTGCCGCGGCCAGCAGCAGCGCCCAGGCGTAGTCGGCGGTGGTTTCGTTGAGCACGTCGGGCGTGTTGGTGGCGAGAATGCCTGCAGCGGTCAGGGCGGGCACGTCGAAATTGTTGTAGCCCACGGCAAGATTGGAAACCACGCGCAAGCGCCGGTTGCCGGCGATCACGTCGCCATCGATACGATCGCTTAAGGCCACGATGGCGCCATCGACGTCGGCGAGCTTTTCGCGAAGCTCTGACGGCGTGTGTTTACGCTCGGTAGTTTCCACACGCACATCGACGTACTCGGCCAAGTGAGCCAGTACTTCCGGAAAAAGCGGGCGGGAAACCCAGACGCTGTGTGACTTGCTCATGCCTATCGACTACCGTGGGACGCTTGCCTCCTGCTTGCCATGACGGCGAACAGGCCCTTGTTCCATCAAGGGATGCGCGGTTTTATCTCACCCACGTCGCCGCACTGCGCACGATGGCGCAAAGCGTGATCCATCAACACCAGGGCCATCATCGCCTCGGCGATGGGTGTGGCGCGAATGCCGACGCAGGGATCATGGCGCCCCTTGGTCACCACGTCGACCGGTTCGCCGGCCACGTTCACGGTGTGGCCGGGAATCAGGATGCTCGACGTGGGCTTGAGCGCCATCGAGGCACGTACCACCTGCCCCGTACTTATGCCACCGAGAATGCCACCGGCATGATTGGACGTAAAGCCGTCCATATGCATTTCGTCGCGATGCTGGCTGCCATGTTGCGCGACAGCGGCGAAGCCGTCGCCGATCTCCACACCTTTCACCGCATTGATCGACATCAACGCGGCTGCAAGGTCGCCGTCCAGCTTGCCGTAGATCGGCTCGCCCCAGCCGGGCGGCACGCCGTCGGCTTCCACGTTGACGCGCGCGCCGACCGAATCGCCAGACTTGCGGAGCGCGTCCATGTATTTTTCCAGCTCGGGCACCTGTGGTTCATGCGGCCAGAAGAACGGATTTTGCTCGACGGCATCCCACTCGAACCCTGCCGGAACCACCTCACCCAGCTGCGCCAGGTAGCCGCGAACACGCACACCGTAGCGCTCAGCCAGCCACTTCTTGGCGATGACCGCCGCCGCCACGCGCATGGTGGTTTCGCGCGCGGACGAACGCCCGCCGCCACGCGGATCGCGGATGCCGTATTTCTGCCAATAGGTGTAATCGGCGTGGCCGGGGCGGAAGGTTTGGGCGATGTCGTTGTAGTCCTTGCTGCGCTGATCGGTGTTGCGGATCAGCAGCGCAATCGGCGTGCCGGTAGTACGGCCTTCGTACACGCCGGACAGGATTTCCACCTCATCCGCCTCGCGGCGCTGCGAGGTATGACGGCTGCGCCCGGTGGCGCGACGCTCCAGGTCGGTGCGGAATTCCTCCGGCGCGATCGCCACGCCCGGCGGACAACCATCGATCACGCAGCCGATAGCCGGCCCGTGGCTTTCGCCGAAGGTGGTGACGGTAAATAGCTTGCCGGTGGAATTGCTGGACACGGGGAGACCAAATGCACAAGAGGAATAAGCCCGGCATGAGGCTGGGCAAGATTTGCATCTTGCCATGGCTGGAGATTTTGCGCTGAGGTGCCCCCTTACTCAGGGAAGCTTTGCCACACGCTGCCATACAGTCTCAGCTCGTCATTCCGGCGAAGGCCGGAATGACGGCAACGTAGATTAAGGGCGGTAAGGCTAGATAAGTGCTGACGATGCGTTTGGTTGCGATTAGCTCAGTACCAAAAAGCTTCGATCACCCACCGCGTCGCTCAACCGCCACCGCATGAATCGCGTTGGCGTGCTCGATCAACTCGCGCCGCTCCAACGCGAACACGCCCATCGGTCCCACCTTGAACTCGATCCACACGAACGGCACGTCCGGCAACAGGACGGATAGCGCGTGCTCGCTCTCGCCCACTTCCACGATCAGCAGGCCGTCTTCGGTGAGGTGATCGACCGCTTCGTCCAGGATGCGCAGACAAATGTCCAGGCCGTCTTCGCCGGAGGTGAGGCCGAGCTTGGGTTCGTGGCTGTATTCGCCGGGCAACGCCGCGTATTCGTCTTCGGTGACATAAGGCGGATTGGAGACGATCAGGTCGTATTTGCGGCCCTTCACTCCCGCGAAAAGATCAGAACGGACCACGTCCACTCGCTCACCCACATGCTGAAACGCCACGTTCTCGCGAGCCAGCGACAGCGCGTCGTCACTGATGTCCACCACGTCCACCTGCCAGTGGGGGTTGTACGAGGCCATGGCGATGCCGATGCAGCCGGAACCGGTGCACAGGTCCAGCGCGCGCTCCACGTGCCGGCCGTCCAGCCAGGGCGTGAAGCCGGATTCGATGAGCTCGGCGATCGGCGAACGCGGCACCAGCGCGCGGCGGTCGCTCTTGAATTTCATACCGGCAAACCAGGTTTCACCGACCAGGTACGCCACCGGCAGGCGCTCGTTGATGCGACGCTCGATCAGGTTCAGCACGCGCACGCGTTCTTCGGCGGTGAGCTTGCCGGCACCGTAGGCCGGCGGGATGTCCGGCGGCAGGTGCAGGCTGGCCAGCACCAAGTGGGTGGCTTCGTCGATGGGATTGTCGTGGCTGTGGCCGAAAGTGAGGCCCGCTGCAGAAAAACGGCTGGCGCCATAGCGGATGAAATCGATGATCGTGGCGAGTTCGGCAGTCACGTAGGAACGATCCGGCTTGGGGGCTGTGAAGTATAGCGACTGCGCGTCTCGGGGCTCATACGGGTTCATACGATCGACCCTCGTCATCCGCCTCCGTCAGGAATCGCTCCGATTCCTTATACTTGCCGGATGACTTTCAAGGTATTCCTGCAATACATCCTTCCCCATCGGGCGTTGTCACGCGTGGTCTACTGGGCCACACGCTGGACCTTGGCGCCGTGGAAGAATTTCCTGATCGGCAAGATCGTGCGCAGCTATCAGGTCGACATGACCGAAGCCGCGCAATCGGATCCGTTTGCCTATCCCCACTTCAATGCATTCTTTACGCGCAAGTTGCGTCCCGATGCCCGCCGGGCGGATACGACTCCCGACGCCCTGATTGCGCCGGCCGACGGCCGCATCAGCCAGGCGGGCCCTATCGTCGACGGTCGCATATTCCAGGCCAAGGGACAGGACTACACAGCCGTCGAACTCCTGGGTGACGAAGCTGCCGCAGCGCCTTACCGGAACGGCCGCTTCATCACTATCTATCTATCGCCGCGCGACTATCACCGCGTGCACATGCCTTTGCGCGGCACCCTGAAAGAGACGGTGCATATCCCGGGCCGCATCTTCAGCGTGGCGCCGTTCGCAGTGAACGCGATCCCACGCTTGTTCGCGCGCAACGAGCGACTGGTGTGCCACTTCGATGGTGCGCAGGGTCCGTTCGCGGTGGTGATGGTGGGCGCGATCCTGGTGTCGTCGGTCGCCACCGTGTGGGATGGGCTGGTGATTCCGCCGTATGCGCCATCGATTCGCCGCAAGTCGTTCGCCGGGCAGAACATCACGCTGGATCGCTTCGCCGAGATGGCGCGCTTCAACATGGGCTCCACCGTGATCATGCTGCTGCCGGAAGGCGCCGCCGAATTGGATACGTTGACGTCGCAGCAAGCGATCAAGGTGGGGCAGCGATTAGGTGAAGTGCGTCACACTTAACGCTCAGGACAAGCATTGATGACAGGCCGGGCGCGCCGCGTTTTGACATTTGTCGTCATTTTGTGACGTTTTCGGCGCATCGCTTCGCTGCACATCATTATCCTCCTCGCTCAATCCGCGCGCTGTCGCGGACTGTCCAATGAGGGGTTCACATGCAGATTGTCACCCGCCTAATCGCGATGAACCGTGCCCGGCAGTTGCAGCGTCAGTTCCGGCAGATTGAGCGCAACATCTCGGCATTGCCTGCACGCACGCGCGCCCGCCTGGGCGTCATGGCGCTCCGTGAAATCGGGCAAGCATCCCGCTGCGAGTTCCCACATTTGTACGGCACGGCGCCCGAACAGCGTTACGTGCCATGGGGCCAGGGCACCGAAATCGGCTTCAATCGCGCCCAATCGGACAATCCCGAGGTGGCGCTGCGCGGCATTGCACTGTGGCTGGCAGTGGCCTACCACGAAACCAAGGATTCGCCGCACACCAGCCTGCAACCGCAACATCGGCAGGTGTTGCGCGTGCTACGTGAACTACGCGACATCAGCGGCGAACCGGCGGACAGCACGGCCCAGTGGATGCGCTCAGGCGCGGCTGCCTGAGCTTTCTCAGTAACACCCATACGTTCGGCTGAGCAAATCGCGACGCCGGCACGGCGAACTGCGCGGTTTACTCGTGACTTCATGCCATGTCGCGAGCAAAGGGGCGAGCGACGAGTAGCGAGGGCGTCACAGCCCTTGCTATCCCGCTGTGGAAACGGAACGGTGACTGACGAGGCGAGAAACGGATGCTCCAGGCGGCGTCCGTTTCAAGCAACCTCGCTACTCGTCCCTCGGCCCTTGTGCAAAAAGCATGAATGACGGCCTGGCTGACATCCCCCGAACCTTCCACGAAGCGCACGTCATCCCGGCGAAGGCCGGGATCCAGTCGAAATACGTCGTGCGGAGCACTCTGAATAGGTTTTGTGTGCTTCGCACATCATGTCTGACTGGATCCCGGCCTTCGCCGGGATGACGTCGAGGCATGAATGGGGATCACGTCGATCGGACGTTCCTTAGGCTGGAGAGTTCTACTCAGCGACAGCTCGGCAGCTTCAACACCTGCCCCGCCTTCACATGATTGAACTTGAGGTTGTTCATGCGCGCGACCTCACTCTCACTGCTGCAGCCGCCATGCTTGCGCACGATGGCCGCCAGCGTGTCGCCGCGGCGGACCGTATAGCGCACGACCGGATCGGGCGCCGCGGCCGGTGGATTGGGAAATACCGGCACCACCGCGTTGTGCAGATCGCTGGCGAGAATCGGCCACGGTCCATCCACGCAGCGTGCCGCATAGATCTTCTCCAGCGACTTAGGAATCTGCAGCACCGCACCTGCTGGCTGTTGCTGCTGCGGATCGAGGCGCGGATTGAGATTGCGCAAAGTGCGGAACCAGCCCTGCGGCATGTCGTTGGCCGAACCCAGGCATACCGTGAGTTCCGAAATCGACGCTGAGCGCTTGAGCGTAATGCTGCCCTGCAGGCCGTCTACGCGCGGGAAGCGCAGGTTGTAGCTGTCCGGATGCAGGAACAGCCAGGCAGCCGCCAGCACCTCCGGTACGTAATCGCGCGTTTCTTGCGAAAGCTGTCCGTAGATACGCGGGTCATAGAAACTCACTGCGGTGTTGTCGCCCACCAGGCGCCGCATGCGCCCCTCGCCACCGTTGTAAGCAGCCAGCGTGAGTTCGAGGTTGTCGTTGAAAGCCTTGAGCTGCTCGTTGACGTATTCGGCATTCGCGCGCGCGGATTCGGCCGGATCGAAACGTGTGTCGAAGCCATCCTGATCGGTCAGCCCAAAGCGCAGGCCGGTGGCATACATAAACTGCAGCGGCCCGGCCGCGCCCGAGCGTGACACCGCGTGCACCTTGCCGCCGGACTCCTTGGCCAGGATGCCGAACAGCAACGCTTCCGGCAGCCCTTCTCCCTGATACTGCGGCCACATCTGCTGGCGCAGGAATTGGTAATTCACGTAGGCGTCCATCAGATTGCCGCGCCACTGGGTAAGCCACATCTCCAGCGCAGCCTTTACCGGGCCGTTCATTGCGATGAGCTCGGACAGCTGATGCCCGCGCAACAGCGTTACGCTGCGTTGCGCTTCCGGCAGGCTGTCGGCACCGGGCTGGCCGGCCAACGGCGTCAGGGGTGGGTTACTGGTTTCCTCATCCGGCGTCTGATCGCCGATGAAGCTGCCGTCCTTCAGGCGCAGCAAATGATCGAACACGGAGAAGAAGCGCTGCGAATCGCAGCCCGGCGTGGCGCCGCAACGGGCGGCGGCATCACGCAACTGATCGAGCGAGGCGTCCAGCGTTTTCTGCGCGCCCTGCGTATCGCCGGCGCGCGTCTGCTGCAATGCGGTTTCGTAGCTGCGGCTGGCCTGATCGAGCTGGCCGTAAAGCGCAGTCACCGAAGCCGGCGGCGGCTTAGGGGTTACGGCGCCGTTGGTGGAAGCGCAGGCGGCCAGCTGCACCAGGGCCGCCACCCCAAGAATCAGACGGAAAGAACGAAGCGCGGCACGATAAGGCATGTCAGGTACACCGATACTGAAGGGCGCAGCCTTGACCCGGCTGCGCGGGCAGACTCAAAACACGTTCTTCTCGATGTCGTGCGTTTTCTTCGAAATCGCACGGCCACACCGCTAAAATCGAGCCCCAGTCATTGGAGGCCTTCATGCCAGACATTTGCATGAAACGCAACAACTGTTTGCACGAAACGAGCACCACCTACAGCGGTTATCGCTCGAGCGCATCCAGAAGCAGTCTACGCATTCGCTCCGCCTTGCAGGACGCATCGGAAAACACCGCTGTCAGCGAAAGCTCGAACGCGGTTTCGCCATGACCCGTTGGCGTCCCCCTGCCCCGCGTTCCACCGCCATCATCACCCGCGATGGTTTCGAAAGGCTCAAGAGCGAGCTGGATCACCTGTGGCACACCCTGCGCCCGGAAGTGGTGAAGGCGCTGGCCGCCGCCGCGGCCGAAGGCGATCGCTCGGAAAATGCCGAGTACACCTACCGCAAGAAGCAGCTCGGCGAAATCGACCGTCGCGTGCGCTACCTCAGCAAGCGTATTCCGTCGCTGAAGGTGGCCGAGGGCGCGCCGACCGATCGCGAAACAGTGTTCTTCGGCGCGGTGATCGAGCTGGAGAACGTCCAGAGCGGCGAGACCGTCCGCTACCGCATCGTCGGCCCGGACGAGACCGATGCGAAGCGCGGCTGGATCAGTGTCGACTCGCCGATGGCGCGGGCGGTGTTGAAGAAGAAGGTAGATGATGAATTCGAGGCGGAATTGCCAGGTGGGCGGACGCGCTTTGCGGTGATCGGCGTCGAGTACGTTGAACCGTAACTCGCTGCGTAGGCTGGGATGCCAATCCCAGCTTTCATGTGGACGGCAATGCTGGGATTAGCATCCCAGCCTACGCACCACACGCAACGGTTCCGGATAGCGCCGCCCTTCACGCAAAGGCTGATAGCACGGCGTATTGCGATGAAACGCCTCCTCTCCGTTGTCCACATGCCATCCCGGAATGCCCGACAGCGGCAACGGTCGCAACTCCAGCGGATCGCGTAGCCAGCGCGCATCGGCAATGGCATCCACGCAGCAGGCAACCGCCTCTGTGCTAGCTGCGCCCCGCTCCGCCGTCACCACCAACGCCTTGCCGACGAGCAGCTTGCCAGGCGTCAACGCATGTTCGAGCAGCGCATGCCCGAACAACTCGACCGCGATCGTGCCGTCCATCCATGCGGTGCGATGACGCCAGAACAACCCGTGCCAGTCGTGGCGATCCCAAAGTTCCAGCAAACCTGGATCGCGCAGAATCACGATCACGCCTGCTTCATCGAAATGCGTCTGCGCGCATTGCGGACGCGAGCGCTCCCGCCGTCCGACCTGCGCAATTTCCGCCATCTGCTGCCGGTTGAGCGCGCGTTTCAACGCCGGGTAGCGCAGCCAGACCATCGCATTGAACAGGTCGTGCCAGTTGGCTTCGCGCGTGGCGATCAGGCCGCGAGTGGCGATGCGCTCTTCGTAATGCAGGCCATCTTCGAGCAGTTCGCGCGTCTGCGCGACGAAACGCTCATCGGTGCCGGATGGCCAGCGCGCATTGAGTTCATCGATCGACGGCCAGCGCGGCCCCTCCAGCCATGGGGCATATTCGCGCCAGCCGCTCAGCGGCGCATGCGTGAAGACAACCGGATCGACCGCCTCTCGCGCTGGCGCGACATAACGCATGGCCGCATGCGGATCAGCTGAGAAGCGCGGCGTGCAGATCGTGCTCGTCCGCGGACTCGACCACTACGTCCACGAACTGCCCGGGCTTCAGCTTCTGCCCATTGGCGATATGCACCACGCCATCGATCTCCGGGGCATCGGCGGCCGAACGCGCGACGGCGCCTTCTGCGCTCGCCGAGTCGACCAGCACCTTGATGGTGCGCCCGATCTTGCGCTGCAGTTTCGCCGCGGAGATCTCAGCCTGCACCGCCATGAATTGCTCCAGGCGATCTTCCTTCAGTTCCTCCGACACCGGATTCGGCAGCTCGTTGGCCTTGGCGCCGTCCACCGGCGAATAGGTGAACGCGCCCACGCGATCCAGCTCCGCTTCGCGCAGAAAATCGAGCAGTTCTTCGAACTCGGCATCCGTTTCGCCAGGGAAGCCCACGATGAAAGTGCTGCGCAAAGTGAGCTCCGGCACTTGCTTGCGCCAGTTCTGAATGCGCTCCAGCGTCTTGTCGATGTTGCCGGGACGCTTCATCAATTTAAGGATGCGAGGGCTGGCATGCTGGAACGGTATGTCGAGGTATGGAAGGATCTTGCCCTCTGCCATCAGCGGCATCACCTCGTCAACGTGCGGATACGGGTAGACGTAATGCAATCGCGCCCATACGCCGAGTTCGGCCAGGCCTTCGCACAGATCGGTCATGCGCGTGCGATAGTTTTTTTCGCGCCAGCTGCGCTCGGCGTATTTCACGTCCACACCATAGGCACTGGTGTCCTGCGAGATCACCAGCAGCTCTTTCACGCCGCCCTTCACCAAGCGCTCGGCTTCCAGCAGCACCTCATCCACCGGTCGCGACACGAGATCGCCGCGCATCGACGGAATGATGCAGAAGCTGCAGCGATGATTGCAGCCTTCGGAAATCTTCAGATACGCATAGTGCTTCGGCGTGAGCTTCACCCCGGTATCCGGAATGATGTCCAGCAACGGATTGCGCTTGGGCGGCAGCGCGACATGCACCGCATTCATCACGCTGGCGTAATCCTGCGGACCGGTAATGGCGAGCACGTCCGGATACGCTTCGCGAATCAGCTCCGAGCGCTTACCCAGACAACCAGTCACGATCACCTTGCCGTTCTCGTGCAGCGCTTCGCCGATCGCATCCAGCGATTCCTGCACGGCTGCATCGATAAAGCCGCAGGTGTTCACCACCACCGCATCGGCCGCGCCGTAGCTGGGCACGATTTCGTAGCCCTCGACTTTGAGCTGGGTGAGGATGCGCTCGGAATCTACGAGTGCTTTCGGGCACCCAAGGGATACCATACCTATGCGATAGGGCTTATTCATGGAGACTGCAGGTTCGCCTGGATAAAAACGGCTCAGTATACAGCCATTTACGCTTCCGCGATGCTCGCCAATCGGCGAGCATCAGCGCCGATTGGCAGGCCTCAGTACGCAGCTTTCCATGGATGAATCGCCGTCATTGCGCGGCGAAGGGCGCGGAGAGTTGGCCCTAGTGGTTTTAACAGCGAAGCCCGGCCAGGTAAGGGATGACCTGCGTAAATTTGGCAGCGCTGCTATGAAGAGCCACTGTCGTTACGCTAAAGCGCATGTTCCTTTGCTTTCGGAATGGTACCGCTCTCGCGCAAACCTTCGATGTCGGTCGCACTAAATCCTAGCTGGCGAAGGATCTCCTCGTTGTGCTCTCCAATCTTTGGGGCGCGCTTGGCGGAAACCTTGGTGACTCCATGTATCTGCATCGGGCTGCTGATCGTCGACGTCAGTTTGCCGCCGGCACCCTCGAGCGGAACGACGATGTCGTTGGCGCGCAGTTGCGGATCATCGATGACCTCTTGCGGATTGCGCACCGCACCGAACGTCACATGGACGCCACTGAACACCTTGTACCAATACTCCATCGGCTGAGCACCGAAAACCTCGTCCAGGATGGCGGTGAGCTGCGGTCTGTTTATCATCAGCTTCGCTGGATCGGAGAATCTCGGATCGGTGAGGAGATCAGGGCGGCCGATCGCTTTTGCTACGGCCTCCAGCTTGTCGGAAGTGACGACGAGAACGAACCAGGTGTCATCGGCAGCGCGATAGACGTTCATCACCGCATTCGCAGGACTCTTGCGGTCGTGCAATCCAAAGAATTTAGCGTCGCACAGTGCAGCCTGGATCGAAACGCTTGCAGACCAGACGCCTTCCGCAAGTAGCGAAGTCGTGACACGTCCGCCCTCGCCGGTACGCTCGCGACGATACAGTGCGGTAACAATCGCGGAATAAAGACCGACTGCGGTTGCATTATCACCACTGCCCGCGACCGGCCAGGTAGGCGGCGCGCCGGCATCGCGTGTCATCGACAGCAATCCGCTGCGGGCCCAGTACGCGGTGATGTCGAAGCCCGGCAGATCTGCATCAGGCCCCTTCTCGCCGAATCCTGTAATGTCGGCGTAGATCAGGCGCGGGTTCCATCCCACCACATCTTCATATTCAAGCTTGAGTCGCGCGCGTGCCGGGTGCGGCGTATTGACGATCAGAACGTCGGCCCATTTGACGAGCTTTTCGATCACCTGCCGAGCGCCCGGCGATTTCAGGTCGAGCGCCATGCCCCGCTTGTTGCGATTGGCCAAATGCCAGGGGTAGGCATCCTCGGAGACCGGCTGTGGCGGCATGTTGTTCGCGTGTCGCCACAGGTCGCCACTCGGCGGCTCCACCTTGATCACGTCGGCGCCGAAGTCGGACAGGATCACCGCGGCACTGGGGCCTGCGATGAAGCTTGCCAGATCCACCACTTTCAGCCCGGAAAAAATGTTGTCGCTTGCCATGTCTGCCTCTTCTGAATCGCTGTGTGCAGTGGTTGCTTCATCGCCCCTGAAATTGAGGCGCACGCTTCTCAAGGAAGGCGGAAGTACCTTCCTGCTTGTCTTCGGTGGCGGCGCAAATGCCGAAGTAGGCCGCTTCCAGCGCAAGGCCTTCGCTTTGACTGATATCCAGCCCCTTGTTCACGGCATCCAGGGAGAACTTCACGGCGATCGGTGCGTTGGCCGCGACTTGCTGGAGGATGGCCTCGGCGCGTTCAATCAGGCTGGCTGCAGCAACGACTTCGTTGACGAGGCCAATGCGATAGGCCTCCTGCGCGGAAATTGTCTCGCCGGTGAGGATGAGCTGTAGCGCACGCCCCTTTCCTACCAAACGCGGCAAACGTTGCGTTCCGCCGCCACCGGGCAGCAAGCCCAACTTCACTTCGGGCTGCCCAAATTTGGCGTTTTCCGCAGCGATCCGCATCGTGCAGGCCATGGCCGTCTCGCAGCCGCCACCCAACGCAAAGCCATTGATCGCCGCGATCACCGGCTTGCCTAGATTTTCGATGAAATCCAGCACGTGCTGTCCGAGCCGGCTCGATTCCTCCGCCCCGTAAGCGCCAAGATGCGCGAGTTCGCTGATGTCGGCGCCCGCGATGAAAGCCTTGTCGCCCGCGCCGGTGAGGATCACGCCGCGCACGGAAGCATCAGCTTTCGCAGCTTCAAATGCAGTCTGTAAATCAGTCCAGGTCGCTGTATTCAGCGCGTTGAGCACCTTGGGCCGATTAACCGTCACGTGGGCGATCGAACCCCTTTTTTCGTACAAAACGTTCTCGAGCTTCAGCCCCGTCGCTGAAGAAGGTTCGAGTGTCGAGGCAGTCATTGTAAGGGTCCTCCAGCTGCAGCTTTGGACTTAGTAAAGTCGGGCTTGCGCTTTTCGAGGAATGCTGTGATCGCTTCCTTGGCATCACCTGACTCCAGACGCGACGCGTACTCCCGGAACTCGAGTTCCGCAACGGCCGCCATTTGAGCGCTCAAGGTGCGCCTCATCAGTCGCTTGCTCGCGCACACCGCCCCGGCCGGCTGTCGTGTCAGCTTGTGCGCCGTGTCCATAGCTGTTGCCATGAGGTCTGCCTCGGCCACGACGCGCGTAACGAACCCCAGCTCCGCGGCGCGGCGTGCATCGAACGGCTGCGCCAGTAGAACCAATTCTGCTGCAGCGAGATAGCCGATCTGTGCGGGAAGCCAATAGCTCGTTCCCAGCTCCGGCACCAGGGCGAGGTTCACGAAAGGCATCTGAAATCGCGTGTGCTCTGCGGCGTACACGAAATCGAAGTGCGTGAGCATGGTCGTGCCACCTCCGATGGCGACACCATGCACCGCCGCAATAAGCGGCTTGTCGAACGCGATCAGCGCAGCGAGGAAGCGGCCCTGCGGGCTGTCGTCGCCCTTCAGCGGGTGATGGAGGAAATCCTCGAGATCATTGCCCGCGCAAAATGCATCGCCGACGCCGTGCAGAAGCACAACCTGCGTTTCGTCATCCTTAGCAGCGGCATTGAGCAACTCGGCTATGGTCGAGTACATGTTAAACGTCATCGCATTCTTCTTTTCCGGTCGGTTGAACTGGATTCGAAGTAGGTTATCGACGCGTTCGGTCACGATCTCAGGCATTTTCATCTCCTCACATTTTCTGACTGGTCGCCGTGGCGCGCGTCAAACAAAGGCGCCGTAGCCGGTGATGGCTTTACCGACGATCAGGTTCTGCATCTGATAGGTGCCTTCATAGGAATAGAGGGCTTCAGCGTCGGCGAAGAAACGGCCGACGTCGTAGTCGGCGAGAATGCCGTTGCCGCCCAGCAGCTCGCGCCCCCACGAAACGGTTTCGCGCGATTTTGCCGTGCAGAATGCCTTCGCGAGTGCCGCCTGGTGATCGCTCAGCTTTCCCTCGTCATCGAGTTGCGCGAGCCGGAGCATCAAGCACTGACATGCAGTTACGTTAGCGAGCATCTTTGCAAGGATGTCCTGCACCAACTGGAACGAGGCGATCGGCTTCCCGAACTGCGATCGCTCCTGCGTGTATTTAAGCGTTGCTTCGAACGCGCCCATCTGGATGCCGGTGGAAGCCCAACCCACCATGTAGCGCGTCATCCGTAGCACGCGCGCCGTGTCGCGGAACGAGTTACCGCCCTGCAGGCGATTCGCTTCCGGCACACGCACGTCTGTCAATGTGATCTGGCCGTTCTGAACGACTTTCAGCGCGATCTTGTGCTCCATCTTCTCGACGCTGAATCCGGGCGTGATCTTGTTCTCAATGATGAAACCTTTGACTTGATTGTCAGCCACGTCCCGCGCCCAGATGATCGAAATGTCGCACCATGGCGAATTGCCGATCCATCGTTTCTGGCCATTGAGAATCCAGCTATCACCCTCGCGCTTGGCGGTCGTGGTCAATCCACCAGCTGTTCCCGAACCGACCAGTGGTTCGGTCAGCCCGAAACAACCAATTTTCTCCCACCGTGCCATAGGCGGCAGCCACTTCTGTTTCTGCTCTTCAGATCCGTCGAGATAAATCGAGCCCATCGCCAGGCCGCTGTGCACACCGAAGAACGTACACATCGATGCGTCGGTGCGCGCGATTTCCATCGCGACGTAGCCGAACAGCTTCTGGCTACCGCCCGCGCAACCATAGCCCTCATAGCCTAGCCCGCCAATGCCAAGTTCCTTGAACGAAGGCAGCAGTTCGAACGGAAACGCATCATCGGACCAATACTTGTTGATGATTGGCCGGACCTTGGTTTCCATGTACGTCCGCACTTTTTTAACGACCGCTCTCTCCTCAGGAGTGAGAAGTTCGACCAGCTGATAGAAATCGCCGTTCGGTACGGGCACAGGCTTTGGTTCGGCGACCTTGCTAGCTGTGGTTGCTGTGGACATTTAGAACTCCCATTCCTGCGGCTTGAAAGTCGCAAGAGTTGATGACGTATGATCGGTTTCGACGGCGACCACCTGGTCTCAGGTAACCAGCCCTGGCGATTTCGTTTGACCCGACTTGTCGACTTTGTTGCGCAGCTCAATCAGTCCGAGCAGGACTTCGTCGCGCTCCGCAGCAAGGTCATCGATCGAGCGTGAACCGACCTCGGCATGAACACCGTCGATCAGTTTCTTCTGGACGTCGGGCGTCAATTCCGGATTCCCCAGCACCTTCCACCAAGCCGTCATGGGGCCGGTGAACTGCTGGAAGAAATGTTCAATGCCACCTTGGCCGCCACCGAGATGATTGAGCATCAGCTGACCCATGATGCCCCAGCGCAGGCCAGGCCCCCAGCACAATGCCGTGTCGACATCGGCAGCACTGACGACATCGTCGGCGACGAGATGGTAGACCTCCCTAGCCAATGCAGCCTGCAAACGATTCGCGACATGCCCGGGCACTTCCTTCTTCAAGCGGACAGTTCGCTTGCCAAGGCTCGTATAAAACTCGTCGACGCGCTCGATCGTATCCTTCGAGGTCTTTCCCCCACCCACGATCTCGACCAACGGGACCAGATGCGGCGGATTGAAGGGATGGCCAATGACGCAGCGTTCAGGATGCAATTCGCACGCCGACTGGATTTCACTCATCGTCAAACCCGACGAGCTTGAAGCGATGATGACGCTGGGATGCAGCAGCTCGTCCAGTTGACGATAGAGCGTCTTCTTGAACTCGATTTTCTCTGGCCCGTTTTCCTGCACCAGATCGGCGTCCTTGATAGCATCAGCAAGGGCCGGGGTAAACGACAACCTATTCTGGGAAGCACCGGACGCGAGACCGAGCCGCTCTAGTGCCGGCCACGCCAATGAAACAAAGCGCCTCAGTGCAGCTTCCGCGCCTGGCGCAACGTCTGTCGCCACCACATCCAGGCCCTTGGCAAGGAAGAGTGCGGCCCAACTGGCACCGATAACGCCTGTGCCGATAATGGCAACTCGGCGAATGGGCTTGTTTTGCGACATGTCACTGCTCCTTCGGGATTTCGGCGTATGCGATGCCGGTCAGGTTGCCCTGTGCAAAGAGGATATTTTTTTCTACAGATCCATCGAGCCGCGCGGAATAGACCGATCCCGCAAGATCGGTCACGAACATGCGGTCGCCAGCCACATCCAAGGCGATGCCGATGCCTTCCATTAAATGGGTTATCACGATCTCCGGCTCGGCCGGCTTGTTGTCGATGGAGGCGCGATTGACCGTGTTGCCGCGCGGAGGATCGCCGCGGTCGGTCCAGTACAGGACGCGATTTTCGACATCGAGCTCAAGATCGATCGGCTCCGGCAGGCCGTCGAAGAAGGTCTCGATGTCGGTCCTGGTCGTTGCAGTTTGACCGGCGGGAATGTCGATATTCGCTCGAAGGATGCGACCAAGCCCAGCATTATCTGGACCTTTTTGCGACCAGTAGATGTGTCCGTACTTCGCGTCGATGGTTAATCCGACACACCACTTTGTCTGATCTCGGCGGTCGATATCGCCGCGGCCAGTCTCGATAAGTGTCTCCAACTGCGAGCCGTCGAGATTGCAGCGCATGACGCGCATTCCCTCGCGATCGCACCAATAAAGTTTGCGGCCTCGCCTATCGAGGATGATCTGCTTCGGAGTGTGGGTCTGCCCCTGCGCGAGGATCGTCTTGCGATTCTTGCCGTCGAGATCGGCGCGTTCGATCGACCCGTCGTCCAGGCTTGGGACGCCCATGTTGGTCCAGTAGATATGACCAGCATCCACATCGACGACGATGCCATCCGGCAAATGGCAGTCCGTCACGATGGTTTTCTGGTCGGAACCGTCCGTATTTGTGGAGTAAATGCGCCCGGCGTTCAGCTCAAGCACAAAGAGACGAGGGACGGTGGAGTTGGAGCCAGCACTTCGATTGTTTTCTTTGACAGTTTCAGACATGCGGTACCTACAGAGTGGTCTGACGCGAAATCGTTCAGAGCTATGCCGTCACGATGCCGCGAATGCCGGTTACCGTATTGGACGAAACTATCGTCGTAAGAATGATTGTGCTTCTACTCGGTGTAGTCGAACCGAGGTCAAGTCGGTCAAATCTTGGTCGTTATTTGGTTTTTGCTTCGTTGTGAACGTAAGCCAGGGCAGCGGTGATCGGCAGCAGAGCGAAGCACTTGACGCTGACGATGGCAAACAGAAGCGCGCCGCATCCACATCCAAACGCGAACACAGCAACATTTACGCTAAAACGGACGATGCGGGAATTGATCGCCGATGCCTGCTCTTCGTCTAAACCGCCGTGCCATTTGTCGGCCAGATCGAGCATGATTTGCGTGGTGGTCCCCGTCATGAGCGTTGAAGGTGGCGCATAGGAAAGATGGACTCGATGCACCGCGTTTTGGAGTGCCATGGCGGTGACAAAGATCATGCCTACGGCGACCGTCCCAATGTTATCGGCATCGGGGAAAGGACCAAGCACCCACGCCAGCCATGCGCCCACAATCAATAGCACCAACTCCACAAGGAATAGTGTTCGCAAGACAGGTTTGCCAAGGTTCTCCAGCTTGTAGTGCAGGAGACGCGCGCAAACAACAACTGCGCAAAAAACGGGAATCGCCAAGATTTTTGCCACCGTTCCACTCGATCTGTACACGACCGCAGCGCCCAGCGTCACGAAGTTGCCGGTTACATGCGCCGTAAAGAGGCCGTGCAGCGCCAGAAATCCAGCCGCATCGATATAGCCGGCATTGAAGCTAAGCAGCGTTGGAAGCTTTGGCATTTTCAACATGGCGCTACTCCGAATGATTTTTTCTTAATTCACAACACCGTATGCGAGAAACTTGGCGATGCGAAATACCTGCGCCCTCCCCTGCTTGCAGGGGAGGGCTGGGGTGGGGTGAGTACTTGCCGCGGAGTTTCCCACAAGCGTTCCCCCTCCCAACCTCCCCCTGCAAGCAGGGGGAGGTGCCTGACTCCGGCCACCAAGTAAGTGCGAGCAAGTCATCCGCACACACTTGTAGTCAAACGAAACGCTCAATAGTCACCACCCCCAACGAAGTTCAAGCTCAAAGAAGTTGGAGTCGTGGCCGCCTGCATGCCTGAGCGCCTCGGCCACCCAGTATCGATCGAATTCCGCGTCGAACGACAGGCTGCGTGAGACGACCCAAGTTGCCTGAAGCTGAGCGTAGGTACTACTCCGCTTCCCGCCCTCCCCCGCCGTGCCGGGCACGGGGATATCCGGTTGCGCATAGACGGCGTCGTGCGTCGTCTGACGCCATAGCAATCCGACAGCAGCTATCAGTTTTAACTTCTGCAAGGGATTAAGCGTAATGGACGGCTTGGCGTGAATGAAATTCGTATAGCCCGTATAACCAGACAAGGTTACGTAATAGCCGTTCGGAAAGAGCGGATTGAAAGTTCCTACGTGATGATCGGATAGATTGTGGTCGCCGGAAGCGGCGTCCCATTGCAACCCGAAGCGGGGCGTCCATGACAAGTCGGAAAAGGTGTATCCGCCTAGCGATCCAAATGCCCAGGCATCCACGTCTTTTGACCCAATGCTTCCTCCTTGATGCATCCCTTCAATATCCCAATCCAGTCCTCGATAGGTACCGTTGTAGTGTACGTCGACGCTTTGCCGAGTCTCGTTGCCCGAAGCCGCGAGAAAGTGCACGTTGTCTTGTTTGAATTCGGAAAAGCTGACACTCAGCTCGCTCGTCGCACTCATGCGGCGCTGAACACGAACGCCACTGAATGTCAGATGGCGATTGCTGAAGTCGTCGAAATCCGTTTGATTGCGATACTGCACGGGCTGACTGGTAAACCCCGTGAATCGCCAGTCCTTGTTTTCGTAGTCGGCCCAAATCGCATCATAGGCCTGCCGCACGTTCGGACCATCTCTGACCGACACAAATCGCTGGAGATCGAAAGCGATTTCTTGTCGACCTACTCTCAACTTGAATTCGCCATCGCCCAGTTTCGCCTGGGTATCCAGAAAGAATAGACGCAAATCCAAACGATTGGCGTCGACCGGCGACGGGTGTGAAAGCCATGGCGCCAGTGCATTTTCCAATTGCAGGAAAACGCGTGTATTGGCCGTGATGTGAGCGTCGGCATGCAGCTCCAGTCGATGCAGAAGATAGTTCTGATGCTGCCCGCTCGTCACACCGAACAACGGCGGATCGATACTCACAAACCGCTCACGCAACGTCAGCCCGAACGACAGGTAGCTATCCGGATCCGTAGTCGAAAGCGGTATGTATTTCAGCGCATCACCCGGCTCGCGAGGAACACGAGGGTCGGCGAGCACGGACCAATCCTCTTGCCATCGATAAAAGTCGATCGCTGGGCGTTGCGGCACAGACTGACCATCCACAACCTGCGATGTCTGGTCGACGATGGCAGGCGGGCTATCCGCAGCGGAGCACGCCATGGTCAGCAGTAGTAGGCAACCCACCCCCACGGATTACTCCCAAGAACTAACTAAAAAAACCGGCGCGCTTGGAACGCGCCGGCTCTGGCAAGACTTCAACCTAAGCAGTTGCGCAGGATGTCGCCCGGAAGATGCTCAGTGCGTCTTAGGCGCGTGAATCTCGGCGATATAACCACCTGGAAATTGCACGATGGCCGAGCTGCGATCGGAAGCGTCATAGCGTGGCGAAAGGATCTTGGCACCAGCCGCCGTCGCTTTTGCCAGCGTCGCATCGAGATCGCTCACTTCATAGCCGGAAATCTCATGGCCATATGGGTAAGGAAGATGCCCATCGGTCACGTTTACTTGCATCTTTCCGAATCCCGAAACGATGCGAATACGCCGATAGGATTGACCCGTCTTGCCGATTTCGCCGGCATCTGCTTTGCGATCGTCGGAAACGACTTTGCCATGCGAGAAGCGCAGAAAGTCATGCACGAAGGTTTCGGCCGTATCCGCTGAAACGTAGACCCTATTATCAGGAACGGTCTGCAGTGGGTCGTAATGCGGGGCGGTGTCGTGCCAGTACAACTGCATTTTTACACCACCGGGCCATTGGATCACCGCATCCAGGCCGATAGGGTCCTTGAATTTATCGACGATAACCTCCGCGCCAGCAGCGCGCGCTTCCTTAATCGCCTCGTCCATGTCTGTAACGAGATAACCCGTGCGCTCTTGCCCGAATGGATAGGGAATGGGTGTTAGAAATGCGAACGTCGAGAGCGTGCCCGCCGGCGTCCACACATACTGCCCTTCCGTGCTGCTGGGTACGGGCAAGACATTGAACGTGCCGCGCTTGGAAGGTTTACCTCCAAACGTCGCGGTAAAACTGTTGACGAAGGTGTCAAAGTCACCGGGCGCAATGTAGACGTGTGTCGTGTCATATTGCGCGCCCACTGCCACGTCATGTGACGTAGCGGCTTCCTTGGCGTTAACCGGCGCAAGGATCGACGCGGACAAGACCAGGGCGGCCATGGTTGCCGTCCTGAAACCCACGCTGAGCGATCGTGTAAACATGGTAAACCCCTCTTTTAGATTGCGCCCCGTTTCCTATCGGCTCCGGGTCCTGTGTAAATACAACGCCGCGAAAACCATTCCGGCCATCAAGGCGATGTGCTCCAGAAAGCTATTCATCTCCGCAAACCGCTGCGCACCCTCCAGCTTCCAGAAAGCATGGGCCAAGTACGTTGCAATCGCAGTAAATACTGCCAGCGCTCCCGCTCCGAGCCATGCGTAGCGATTGGCGATTATCGCCAGCGAACCACCAAGCTGCACAAGCAACAGCAGGCCATACATCGCCCACGAAGGAGGCAACCCTGTTGCCTGAAACTCGGCCAATGCCGCCACAGGATGAATCAGCTTGTCGATGCCGCTCCACCAATAAGGCAGCGTCAGTGCGATTCTGGCCAATATGTCCGTTCCCTTCCACTCCAGAAGGTTGTGAATCAGCGGGGGCGTGTCACCATGTCGAATCGATGCGGACATGTCAGACCGCCCAGCAAGCGCAGCCCAAAGCGCCCCAAAAGGACTTCAGATCCGCGTCCGATATCGGCAGGTTCGTCGACCACGTACGCGGATGATTGTGCCCATGGATCGCACAGCCGCCACAATCACAGCTATGCATCTGGTTAACCGCGGCAGGCGCCTGATGACTGTCACCCCAAGCCGCATAGCCACCATAACGGCGTACGGGCGACCAGTCTGGCATGGCGGGCGGTATGGGTTGATCGTCGAATGCCTGGAACCCGTTCGCGCCATAGACGACTTTTCCGCCGACGATCGTCAGATCGGAGGTAATGTTGGCAATGTCCAACTCGGCGCACGAGAAGTAGTCCCGGCTTGGCACGATGAGATCGGCCAACTGCCCAACTTTGATCTGACCTTTTGATCCTTCCTCGTTGGAGAACCAGGTCACGTACTGCGTCCACATGCGCAGCGCCGTTTCGCGATCGACACAGTTGTGTTGCGGGTAGATCCGCATGCCACCGACCGTCCGGCCCGTCACGAGCCACGAGAGCGATACCCAGGGGTTGTAGGAGGCAACACGCGTCGCGTCCGTACCGGCCGAAATGCGAACGCCTTTTTCCAGCATACGTGCAACGGGCGGCGTGGCGGCAGCAGCAGCCGCACCATAGCGCTGCACAAAGTATTCGCCTTGATACGCCATCCGGTGCTGGACCGCGACACCGCCTCCTAGCGCAGCAATGCGATCCATCGATCGCTCGGTAATGGTTTCCGCGTGATCAAAAAACCAATGCAGACCTTTGAGAGGAATGTCGCGATTGACCCGTTCGAACACATTGAGCGCGCGCGTGATGGTTTCGTCATAGGTCGCGTGCATACGCCACGGCCAACGATTCTCGGCAAGAACGCGCACCACGTCTTCGAGGTCGCCCTCCATCGACGATGGCATGTCCGGGCGAGGCTGCCGGAAGTCTTCGAAGTCCGCCGCGGAGAACACCAACATTTCGCCGGCACCGTTATGCCGGAAATAATCGTCACCCTGCTTGTACTTGGACATCTTCGTCCAGTTGAGGAAGTCCTCTTTTTCAGCTTTGGGTTTTTGGGTGAACAGGTTGTAAGCAAGCCGAATGGTCAAATGCCCTTCTTCGGAGAGCTTGCGGATCACTTCGTAATCTTCGGGATAGTTCTGAAAACCCCCGCCCGCATCGATGGCGCCCGTCACACCCAAGCGATTCAGGTCACGCATGAAGTGCCGCGTCGAATTGAGCTGGTATTCGAACGGAAGCTTGGGACCTTTCGCCAGCGTGGCATAGAGAATGCCCGCGTTCGGCTTGGCCAGAAGAAGCCCTGTGGGGTTGCCTGCACTGTCGCGCTCGATCTGACCGCCGGGCGGTTCCGGCGTGTCTTTGGTGTATCCCACGGCACGCAAGGCAGCGGCATTGAGCAATGCGCGGTCGTAAAGGTGCAAAAGGAACACCGGCGTATCGGGTGCTACTGCGTTCAGCTCATCAATTGTCGGCAATCGCTTCTCGACGAATTGATGTTCGGTGAATCCGCCCACGACGCGCACCCACTGCGGTGGCGGTGTGATCGCGACCTGCTTGCGCAACATACCCATGGCATCGGCCAGGGAACGCACGCCGTCCCAGCGCAACTCCATATTGAAGTTGAGGCCGCCGCGTATGATGTGCAGATGGTTGTCGATAAGGCCCGGCAACGCAGAACGACCTTTAAGGTCGATCATGCGCGTACCTGATCCGGCCAGCGCCATCACCTCTCGATCGCTCCCGACCGCCGTGAATCGGCCGCGGGCGATAGCCACGGCGGTCGCCGTCGGGTTGCCAGAGTCGAGCGTCGTGAATCGTCCGCCGTGCAAGACGAGTTCGGGTGTTGAGGTGGAGGTACTCATGATGCGTCCCTCTCCTGCTGTGAATCATCACTCGATTTTTTCGGGACTTGCCCGCAAGGCAATTCGCCGAAGACATGCGGTTTGACCTGGTGTCCCACCCAAGCCGCTGTACTGGCTTGCCGGCTCACCACCTGCTTGAACCACGGCGGGATCTGTTCGCCAATGAGAATGCCCAACAGTCCCACCAACGCGATCACCGGAGGTGCTGGCGAGCGCACGTTGATCAATCCGTAAATGATGCCCACCAAAAGGCCGGCACCAAGCGACAACAGATACGGCTTCATGGAGCTTCTCCAACGTGTAACGAAGGATGCCCGAGGTATGTCGTGCCTCACCCCAGACGATCAGGCTTCCTGCGCGTGAAACATCGCCTTAGCGTAGATGACGCCAAGTCCGTAGCTGCCGCCGAAGGTCTTGGCGATACCTGTCGTACTTTCATAGGTTTCCGTACGAGCCCAGTCGCGCTGGAGTTCAAGCAGGTACTGCAGTGCCGTCATGGGTCGAGCGCCCGCTTGTATCATGCGGTCCATGGCGCGATTGTGTGCTTCGGCGGAAACGTCGCCGCATGCATCGGCCACGACGTATACCTCATAGCCCTGCTCCAGCGCCGAAAGCGAAGGGCCGACGATGCACACCGACGTCCACAAACCACCAAAGACAAGTCGTGTCTTGCCGATTGCATTGACCTGCTTGATGACCGCCGCATCCTCCCAGGTATTCATGGAGGTGCGATCGAGCAGCGCCTGGCCCGGAAACGGCTCGGTCACTTCACTGAACATCGGGCCGGAGAAGCTCTTCTCCGCAACGGTCGTCAAAATGGTCGGCACTTTGAAACTTGCCGCGGCGCGGGCAATCAAGGCTGCGTTGTTACGCAGTGTGATGGCGTCGATCGAGTGCGTGGCGAACGACATTTGAGACTGGTAATCGATCAAGATCAAAGTGTGATCTTTCGGCGTCAGCAACTGGGAGCCTGGTACGGGTTTTGCGGTGATAGTCATGACGATGCCTCGATGTTGTGTGGGAAACATGCGGATCAGACGACACTATCGGTCTGCTCGCTCAGCCTCGGATGAAGGCAAGCAAGTCCTCATTGAATTGCTCTTGGTGGGTGGCGGTTAGTCCATGCGATGCGCCGGGATAAACCTTCAGCGTCGTGTGCTTGACGATCTTGGCGGTCAGTCGCGATGAATCATCGATCGGCACGATCTGATCGTCATCGCCATGGATGACCAAGGTCGGCATCTCGATCTTTTTCAGGTCTTCCGTAAAGTCCGTTTCGGAGAATTGCTTGATGCAGTCGTATTGGCCCTTGAGGCCACCCATCATGCCCTGCATCCAGAACGAATCGCGGATGCCCTGACTGACCTTGGCATTGGGGCGATTCGCTCCGTAGAACGGCGTAGTCAGATCTTTGTAGAACTGCGATCGATCAGCCATCACGCCATTGCGAATACCGTCGAACACCGACGTCGATAAACCGCCCGGGTTACTCGCTGTTTTGAGCATGATGGGCGGAACAGCTCCAACCAGCACGACCTTCGCGACACGGCTGTTGCCATGCCTTCCAATGTAGCGCGCCACCTCACCACCGCCGGTGGAGTGACCGACCATGACCATGTTCTTGAGGTCGAGTCTTTCGATGAGCTCGGCCAAATCGTCGGCATACGTATCCATGTCGTTGCCGCTCCAAGGCTGCCCTGAGCGGCCGTGGCTGCGACGATCATGGGCTACCGCGCGATAGCCGTGGCTACCGACGTAGAGCATCTGGGCATCCCACGCATCCGCACTGAGTGGCCACCCATGCGAGAACACAATGGGCTGACCAACGCCCCAATCCTTGTACCAGATGTCGGTCCCATCTTTCGTTTTAATGTGGCTCATAACAACACGTCCGTTCGATGAAGGTGGGAGAGGATTCGGTTTCAGTGCATCAGCTGCGTTCAACAGAGGCGGCAAAGCGAGCGCGGCACCTAACTAGTGCAGCGGCACCCAGCAAGACTCGACACTGAGAGTCGACTTCTCGACCAAGATGCGAAATGCTCACGATGAACTCCCGTGAAGGTGCTTACGCCAAGATGAGTAACTCGAGTGCCCCACGGGTTCGTGCCAGGGGATCGTGATGGCACGTAATATGCCGGGCAACCTCAACCAGCGTTCCATGCGTCTTGACCCGAGATGCGCTGCAATATTTCAGCCTGTTGACGGGCTGCCAACAACCCTTAGTAAAGGGAGAAAAAGATCACCCAGATGGGTGATGACCAGACATGTACATTGTTCTGAGCGCCGGCTTGTGATTGACTTGCAAAGCTCGGAAGCAAAACTGGTGGCGGCATAGCCATTCTCGGAGGCTTGCCTATGAACGTTGAAGAACCCCATACCCCCATTCGAATCATGATGGTCGACGACCATCCACTATTCAGAGAGGGCGTGGCCGCTGTGCTAGCTACGCAGCCGGACATGGAATTGGTGGCAGAAGCATCGGACGGTGAGAAGGCCATTGCCCAGTTCCGAAAATTCCGGCCCGATATCACTCTCATGGATCTTCAATTGCCAGGCATGAGCGGGCTGGACGCTATTCGAAGCATCCTGCATGAACAACCGAAGGCACGGATCATCGTCTTGACGACGTTCCATGGCGACATGCAAGCAACGCGTGCGCTACGGGCCGGAGCCGCCGGCTATCTCATCAAGAGCACGTTGCGCAAAGAGCTACTCTTTACCATCAGGCAGGTACACAAAGGCCACAGGCATGTACCCCTGGAAGTGGCGCGCGTCATGGCCGAATACGCGGCGGATGACATCCTTAGTGTGCGTGAACTGCAAGTGCTTGGTCACGTCGCAGGAGGCTATTCGAATAAGCGGATCGCCACACACATGGGTATTTCAGTCGAAACCGTAAAGACCCACATGAAAAGCATTTTGGCGAAAATCAAAGCGAAAGACAGAACCGAAGCCGTGGTCATAGCCATGCGCCGTGGCTATATCGACGCATAATTCAATCACTTTGTTTTCGTGATTCCAGGCAATAACTGCGTCAATGTCGACCAGCGAGCTGAGCGCCTGATGACATAGGCGATATGGGATGGAACGAGCAACTCGACGGTGGTTCCTTCTCCTTGCCGAGAGGAAATCGAGCAGGTTCCAGCTATGCATTCCGCACGTTCGCGCATGCCCATGAGTCCCCAGTGGCCTGGCTTATGTCCAGCCTTCAGAATCCCAGGATCGATGCCGACCCCGTTGTCTCGCACTTGTAGAAGAAAGTGCTTGGACTCAAAAACAATATCCACGGATATCGTCTTCGCCTCCGCATGACGGAAAGCGTTAAGGATGGCCTCGCGTCCAATGAGATAAATCTCCTCACGAATAACTGGATCGATGTCACGCTTTGTTCCGCGTAAAGCCACCTGAAACTTCGTGGCGCTGTCCTCTTGAAGCTCTCCTCCAAGAGACTCGAAAGCCATCGTGAGATCCTTGGTAGCACCCTCGCTAACGCGCAGATCATGAACCCGATCTCGCCCATCCACCAAGACTTCGTCCGCGCGCGTAAGCGCCTGGTCGATCAAGGTTCGAATAGGGTCACCCTCTGGAATTCTTTCGGCAATGGCTTGAAAGCGAAGGATCAACCCCTGGATGCCCTGGAGCAAGGTGTCATGAAGCTCGCGTGCGATGCGTTCGCGCTCCGCGTGCCGAACCTCCAGTCGGTCACGAAGCTTGGTCACCATTTGCCGGTACCGAAATACCGCAAGGCCAACCACTACCGCCGTCGCCGGTACGATGTAGAAAATCAAATGCCACGTGGTGAGATGTGGTGTCATCGTAATCATGCGTTCGCTGCGGTCGCTGGCGGATGGACCTCAACAGGCACTTGCCGGTAAATGTCGGAGCCTGCTTGTGTTCAACCGCTCGTCGAGCGTTGGCCCATCCTCATACTTTCGTTTGGTGTCAGACTCCCCCTACCGGGGGATTCCAATCAAGTATGGCCGCAATGGCTGATTCTTGAAAGCTACTGGAGCAAACGAAATGGCGCACGCTAAATGAAGATAATCGTCTTCGCCGGCGATCGTGCCGACATCCCGGATCATCAAGTACGCGTATGACTCCGTTCCTCTAGCAGGATGACTCACTCATCAGCAGTTCGGGCGCCTGAACCAAAAAAAAATCTAGTCTTCGGAGATGCTGCGTAGGCGATGCGTGCGGGTATGCAGAGCGTGACGCGAGTTCCTTTCCCTGATGGAGACTCGATGGAGAGTTTCGCCGACATCTGTTTGGCGCGCTCGCGCATACCCATCAAGCCCCAGTGTCCCGGCCGCTCACCTGCATCCAGGATGGCTGGATCAATGCCCGCGCCATCATCGTGTACCTCTAAAAACAGTGCATCGCGGCGATAGTCCAAACGAACGGTCAACAGATTTCCGCCGGAATGCGCATAGGCGTTACACATAGCTTCCCTTCTGTGTAACGAGCGTATAAAGAGGCATGCGTTTGTTGACCTCAACGTTTCTCAGTTATCGATCGCCTTCCTTCCCGTCTCGCGTAACGTCAGCGAGGCCAGCAAGGCCAGTGCGATGACACCTACCCAGAACAATCCGGACTGAAAGAAATGAAACTCGGGATTGATCGCAGGTGAGCCTAATGTTTTTCCGAAATGACTGGAAAAGATCGGTCCTAGCAGCGCTGTAACACTAAAAGTGATGAAGTTGATGGCACCGGTTGCGCTTCCCTTGACGTTGTCCGGATTGACCTCTTTGATGATCGTGTAAGGAATCATCGCCGCTCCGGACGAGATGCCGAACACAAGCAGCGTGACCCAGTTCGGCAGAACGCCGGGAAGAAACGTCAGCTGCAAAGCACATGCAAGCATGGCGCATACGCCGATAAGTAGCGCCACCTTTCTACGATGCAAGGCATCGGCCAGCCAGCCAAAGAGCGGACAGCCGAAGACCCAACCGAAGGGCACCATCGAGATGGCAAAAACAGCGTCGTGGTAGTTGAATAATCTGTCTTCTTGAAAGAAGCGTACGCCCCACACCATGTCCCCGATCGTCGTTGGAGCAAATAGAAGCCCTGAAACGATGCCACAGATGTATGACTGCGGATTGCTGAGCACGACTTTATAAGGCGTAAGGAAACTGCGCTTTTCGCCGGCCGCGGCCACATGCGTTTCGCGTGGCGTCACGAGTAGCAGGCCCACCGCAACCAGCAGCACCACGATGCCCACTCCCGTCCAGAATTGACCGGTACTGACAATGCCATGAATAAGCGGCCCTACGGCGATTTGCCCCATGGTGCCGCCAAGCATGCCGAAGCACTGCGTGAACCCGATTGCCGTCGCGAGCTTCTTTGCAGAGAAACCGTGCGACGCAAGGTACACCGCACCCGTGAACGCAAATGCCGAGCCAGCCCCCTGCAGGAGGCGCCCGATGCCGCCCATTGATGCCTGAGGAATGCCGAAAAGCAGACAGCCCACCGCAAGCAGCGCCATGCCCGCTGGCACGACGTAACGGGCACCGAAACGATCGAGAAGGATGCCCGCGACCAAACTGGTCGTGGAATACGTGTAGTAGTAGTAACCCAAGATGGCGCTGACGCCGAGGGCGGTAACACCAAATGCCTGCGAAAGCTCGGGAATCATCACGGCTGGCGCGGATCGCGAGGCGTATTCCAGAAAATAAAAAGCCGCCGCGAATCCCCAGGCTATGGCATACGCGGTTTCAGCCCTTCGCGGCGCTCGAACAACTGCGGCTCTGACGCTCATTGGAGGCACCTTGGTTGTCTGCCAGCTCCCCTTCCACTGTATCGATCACCCTACGCTCCTTCGCCCCCCAAATGGGTAGTTATGCGTCTCAACCCATGACTGCTTTATCCAATTTGGGGCATGCTTGTCCAACCACGTCCGGCTTGCCCGGCAGGACGTTTGTTTTTCTGGGACTTTCTCAGCTTTCGCTAGGCGACAAGCGGCTTGCGACCGCTAACGAGCATATATTTAATGGGTTGGCGTATTCTTCGTTATGGCTCCATGGGCATGCATCCCATCGGCAAAAAGGCCTTCATGTTGGCCTTGGGATGGATCAGCGGCCAAGCCCAGCAACTGCGTTCATTCCTTGGCTGCATGCTGCTGGCTGGCCTTTTTCTTCCCCAAACAGCGCTGCCCGCCGAGCCACCGCACGTCGTCATCTCCCTGTCTTCACAAACGCCTTACCGGTTGCAGCTGAGTCAACTCCAGCACCGTGCCTATCTATCCCGGGATGGCGCCCCCGCAAGCGGCACGGCAATCGCGCAGACACCGGATGGCTTTTTGTGGTTTGCAACCCAAAATGGCTTATACCGATTTGATGGAGAGCACTTTGATAACAGTGTGACTCGCTTATTGCCTACCACGAGCATTTTCTCCCTTTACGCAGAGCCGAACGGCGACCTGTGGATTGGTTACACATTCGGTGGCATCAGCTTGCTACATGACGGGAAGGTATCGAACATTCCCTCCACGGCCCTCCCCGGTGGAAGCGTCATAGGTTTTGCGCGGGCCGCCGACAATACGCTCTGGATTGCAACGACACGCGGTGTCGCTCGGCAAAGAGGCGATCAGTGGGAAACGGTTGGTCCGTCTCTAGGCTATTTAGACCATCATCCGCAATGGTTCGGAAAGATTGACGGAGAGATCTATCTCTTCGATACCGACACCGCTTACGTACTCGACGAGCGCAGCAATCAATTTCAATCTGTCGACTTTTTGCAAGCCAAGCGCGATCTTATCGGCCTTCCCGCCGGCATGGCTTTAAAGAAAAGCTATCCCTACTGGGCAAGCTTGCGCGATCCATCGGGTGCTTTGTGGTTCACGCGTGAAGATCAGGGCGGCATCACTCGAGCGCATTGGAGCGATGGAGATAGCTCGCCCTCCTCCGAGGAACACTTCGATCGACGTGATGGATTGACCGGCCAATTCGCGCTCTTTTATTTCATGGACCGCGAATCAAACGTCTGGGTGGCAACTGAAGGCGGTGTCGACCGCTTTTCGGTCGGGAAATTTACGCCAGTTCGCTTCCCGAACAACTTCCCGAATGACGTGACTAACATCACCATCGCTGCCGATGCACTTGGCGGCATATGGGTGGGCAGCCTTCGGGAATATGGTTTGTACATCAAGGGCGACCAGGATCCTGTCCGTATTGCCGGCTTTGGCCTCGGTGCAGACTGTTCAGCGGTGGACAGCCATGGCGTCGCCTGGATGCCCGGAAGAAGTGATCTGGAAACCTACGATGGTTCGCACGTTGAGCACGTTCCTCCGCCTCCCGGCACCCTGGTTGACGACCATGGCGGGCAAGGACTGCAGGCCTGCCAAGGTATCGCGAAAGATGCAGCGGGTGACGTGTGGGTATCCCTCGTCAAAGTGGGGGTCTTCAGGCTGTCCAAGGGAGCCTGGACTCTCAACGGTGGCCTGAAGGATTTGCCGGAAGGGGCCGCCATTCGCGTCCTTAGCGATGAGTCTGGCCGCATCTGGCTTACCTACCCCAGCAACCGCATTGCGGTTGTCGATCGCGACCGCGTCAAGCTCTACAACACGACGAATGGCCTAAACGTCGGGAACGTGTTTGCTCTCCACGTGCGCGGTACGCACGCTTGGGTCACCGGCGACAATGGCGTTGCCTACCTGTCCCCCTCAGGCACATTCACGAGCTTGGTAGGCGCGGGTGACAACACCCTTCGAGGCATGTCGGGTGTTGTTGAAACGCGAACGGGCGAGCTATGGCTCAACGGGCCTGATGGCGTATATCGGATAGGCGCTGACGAGATTGCAAAATGGCTCAAGCAGCCAGGCTATGCGCCAAGCTACGAACTCTTCACGCAGGCGGATGGCATTAACGGCGTTCCGCTTCCCATTCGTCCCGGCCCGACGATGGTCGAAAGCACGGACGGGCGCATATGGGTTGTGACCAAGCAGAATCTTTCCTGGATCGATCCGGCTCACATCCGGCGCAATACGATTGCACCAGACGTTTCGATAAGCACCCTGGCATCGGGAAATTCCAGCTGGCCAGCAGCATCGGTACCATCGTTACCGCCAAGTACGCAGGGTATCCACATCGCTTATACCGCGCCCTCGCTGTCCATGCCGGAACGTGTGCATTTTCGTTATCGGCTCAAAGAGGTGGATGACGAATGGCAGGACGACGGAGGGCGACGCGAGGTCTTCTATACCCATATGCAGCCCGGCAGCTATCACTTCGAGGTCGTTGCGCTCAACGAAGACGGCATAGCCAGCCCGCAACCTGCCACTTTGAATTTCACGATCATGCCGGCCTTCTACCAGACACCCTGGTTCAAGGTATTGATGGCTTGTGTTGCCGTGCTTGCCCTGTCGCTGATCTACATGCTCCGCCTCAGGCTCGTCGAACGGCGTTACCAGTTACTTATGGAAGAACGTTTGTCCGAACGCGAACGCATTGCACGCGACCTGCACGACACGCTTCTTCAGGGCATGCAAGGCATGCTCCTGCAAATCGAGGTGCTTTCACGCAGCCACGATCTATCGGTAAACCAGCGGCTACGAATAACCGGGATCGAAGAGAAAATGCGGGGCGTCTTGACGGAAGGACGCGACGCCATCAACGAGCTCAGAGTGGCTACATCCGGGTATACGGACCTGATTGAAAAGTTGGAAACCATCGGTAACGACGCTGCCATCCATTCAGCCATGCACTTCTCCATTCGAGTCGATGGCAAGTCTCGTGCGCTTCGTCCCTGCGCTTGCGAGGAGGTCATCGCGATTGTACGTGAAAGCGTCATCAACGCTTTCAAACATGCCGAGGCCGAATGGGTGGTTGTGTCGGTCAATTACACACCAAAAGCCTTCATCGTGGACGTTACGGATAACGGCATCGGCATTACCGAAAAGAAGATCCAGGAACAGCAAAAGGCTGGACATTGGGGCGTAGCGGGCATGCGCGAACGTGCATCGCAACTTGGAGGTCGACTGATCATCCGAGGCGCCAACCCGCGAGGTACCACGGTTGAACTGACTATGCCCGGGCACGCCGCTTATGCAACCCACTCATCCGTCATGCGTCGCTGGCTTCGGCGCTGGACGCTCGCTGGTCGCGATGGCTATCGGTAGCGATTCCGCGGCGGTTGATATTTAAATCAGTACGGCCAAATGGGTTACGCATGACACCATCGAGTTCAGCCCGACATGCCTCCCCAAAATCGTGCAGAAAATCCATACCCCCTTGCTCGGCAAAAAGCTTCAGTTCGTGCAACGTTTTGTTCGGCTTTAGGTAGGTATCGACGATGGTATCCATGGCGCGCTCGGCAGCCATCAATACCGCTGGCGAAGCCGTGAGACGTATGCGAGTGACCAATGCATACAATTTCACCAGCTGGGTAACATCGTCATTGCCGCGCACCAGGGCATCGCCATAGAGCCTTGAAGCCTCAGCGATAAAGGCATTGAAAAGCGTCTCGCGCCGTTTTCGCTCAGCCTCGCGATACTGATACGTAAGTTGTGTGTGTAGAGTGAGCCAAGAGCTGGCAAAGGAGGTCAAGCCACCGATTCCCGCACCGGTAAGCCCCGCTAGAGCGGATATGTAGGCGGTATTCATGGCGGCACCGATGTATCACAGGGGCGATGGAGCATAGTCGCTAGCGCTGCATACTCATCACGCGCTCCATAGGTGCCATGTTGGCGGCCAGGTGCGACATGATCCACAGGGAACCCGCCACAACGATGGCGATGATCAACATAGTGGCGGCAAACGCAAGAATATTCGTTTTCTGCTCGGGCGCCGTATTGATGTGCAGGAAGAAGATAAGGTGCACGAGCATCTGCGCAATAGCGAGCACGACTAGCGCCGCCTCGATGCTGAAAGGCGCCATATTCTTCACCGGTGCGATGGCGAAAGCCGCGATGGTCAAGCCGATGGCTAACACATAGCCGACGACATAACCGCGCCACGTACCGTGATTGCTATGCGTTTCGAGACCCGGGGTCCATCGATTCGCGCGACGCGGGTCATGCAGCTGGTTCGTCATAGGTAGCCTCCGATCAGATACACAAAGGTGAAAAGCGCGATCCATACGACGTCGAGCACGTGCCAGAACAGGCTGAAACACAGAAAGCGACGGATGATGGCCGGCGTAAAACCGCGCCCGAGAAATTGGACAAGCAACACAGACAGCCACAGCAGTCCACAGGTGACATGGATGCCGTGCGTACTCACCAGCGTGAAGAACGACGATAGAAAGGCGCTACGGTCAGGCCCTGCCCCTCTGGCAATCAAGTCTGAGAATTCCCGCACTTCCAGCGTGATAAACATCGCGCCCAGTACACCGGTTACCAGAAAGCCGGCCAGCGTCATGAAACGATTGCGGCGATCGCATGCCAGCATGGCCATGCCGCAGGTGAAGCTGCTGGTCAGCAGGCACGCTGTTTCAATGAAAGCGTTCCGCGCGCTGAAAAGTGCATGGCTGTCCGGTCCGCCATCGGTGGCGCCACGAAGTACCGCAAACGCGGCAAACAGCGCGGCGAACAGTATTCCATCGCTGAGCAGGTAGATATAGAAACCGAAACCGGTAACATGCTGGCGTGTCGGTAACGCTGCGCCCTCTTCCGGATAGGCATCTATCGTGGCCGCTTCCACTGACATTGGGAATTCTCCTGATTTAGCTGACTAGAAGCTTGCGCGCTCGAGGCGGGCGATGTCCGACGGCCTCAGCTCATATTCGTCGTGCTCATCCCACGACCACCAGGCCAGCAGCATGATGAACGCACACAGGGCGAGCACGCCCATCCACCAGATGTGCCAGATCATCCCGAATCCCCCGATGACGGCAAAAAAGCTCATGACAAAACCAAGCCCAGAGTTCTTGGGTATATCGATAGGCTCGTAATTCCGGTGCGGAGGCACATCCGCATCCTGCTTTGCCTCCCAGTACGCATCCAGCCCTTCCACTTTCGGAAGCAGCGCGAAGTTGTAGGCGGGCGGCGGCGATGTCGTGGACCACTCCAGCGTGCGCCCGTCCCATGGATCGCGGGCATCCTTGCTAAGCTGATCGCGCTTGCGAATGCTCCATACCAGCTGCGTGATCTGCAGCAGAATGCCTATCAGAATGCACACCGCGCCACATTCGGCTACCAGCAGGTAAGGCAGCCAGGCCGGATCGTCGTAATGGTTCATGCGGCGCGTCATGCCCATGAAGCCCAGCGCATAAAGCGGCATGAAGGCCAGGTAGAAACCCACCAACCAGAACCAGAAGGCTGCTTTGCCGAGCCCTTCGTGCAGCCGAAATCCAAAAGCCTTGGGGAACCAGTAAGTCAGGCCCGCAAAGCAGCCGAACACGACACCGCCGATGATGACGTTATGGAAGTGCGCGATGAGAAACAGGCTGTTGTGCAACACGAAGTCCGCCGGCGGAACCGCCAACAGCACGCCCGTCATGCCGCCGATGGTGAAGGTCACCATGAACCCGATGGTCCACAAGACCGGCGACGTGAAACGGACGCGGCCGCCATATATCGTGAACAGCCAATTGAAGATCTTCACGCCCGTGGGTATCGCGATAACCATCGTGGTAATGCCGAAGAACCCGTTGACGTCGGCTCCTGATCCCATCGTGAAGAAGTGATGCAGCCACGTTGTAAATGCCAATAGCGTAATCACCATCGTGGCCACCACCATGGACCGGTAGCCGAACAGCGGCTTGCGCGAGAAGGTGGCGATAACTTCGGAGAAGACGCCGAAGGCCGGAAGGATCAGGATGTAAACCTCGGGATGTCCCCACGTCCAAATAAGGTTGATGTACATCATGGGGTTGCCGCCACCGTCATTGGTGAAGAAATGCATCCCCAGATATCTGTCCAGAATAAGCATGGCGAGCGTCGCCGTCAGGACGGGAAAGGCTGCAACGATCAACATGTTGGCCGCCAAGGCGGTCCACGTGAACACCGGCATTTTTGACAGCGTCATGCCAGGCGTTCGCAGCTTCAATATGGTGGTGACTAGGTTTACGCCCGACAGCAGCGTGCCGACACCCGAGATTTGCAGCGACCACAAGTAGTAATCAACACCAACACCCGGGCTGAATGAGAGCTCAGATAGCGGCGGATAAGCCAACCAGCCGGTACGGGCAAACTCACCTACACCCAATGAAATATTGATGAGCAGCGAACCCGCGGCGGTGAGCCAGAAACTGACCGAATTGAGCACTGGAAAAGCGACATCCCGCGCACCGATTTGCAGCGGCACAACGAAGTTCATCAGACCAACCACGAACGGCATGGCCATGAAGAAAATCATGATGGTGCCGTGCGCCGAAAAGATCTGATCGTAATGCTCGGGTGGCAAAAAGCCATGCGCGTTGCCGCTGGCCAGCGCCTGTTGGGACCGCATCATGATCGCATCGCTGAAACCGCGCAGCAGCATCACCATCGCCAGCAGCGTGTACATGATGCCGATGCGCTTGTGGTCGACGGTGGTCAGCCACTCGGTCCACAGCCATGTCCATTTGCGCTTGTATGTAATCAGGCCAAGAATCGCCAGGATGCCGATGATGATCACCAGGCAAGTGCCCATGATGATCGGCTGATCGAACGGGATAGCCTGCAGCGTTAGTTTCCCAAACATATCAGTGCTCCGAAGGGACTGCAGTTAGCGTTGCGCTGGATGGGCTGGGCGATTGGGCTTCGGTAACAACGACTCGCTTGGTTGAACTATCGATCGCATGGGCAAACAGCTCTTGCGTTATGGAGGAGTAGTAGGAAACGCCGCCTGTACTGTGCTTGGCGACGAGTTGGTTGTAGGCCACGTCATCCAGCCGCATACCGCCGGCTTTGGCGTGATCGATCCAGGCGTTGAATGTCTTCTCGTCGGTTGTCAGCACCTGAAAGTGCATGTCGGAGAAACCGTCGCCGCTGAATTGTGCGGACATGCCTCGATAATTTCCCGTCTCATCCGCCAATAACGACAGCTTTGTTTCCATACCGGGCATCGCATAAATCTGACCGCCTAGCGCAGGGATGAAGAACGAGTTCATCACCGTTGCAGAGGTGAGCCGCAGAGAAATCGGCGTGCCTACCGGAATGGCCAACTCGTTGATGCTGGCAACGCCCTGGTCGGGGTAAATAAACAGCCAGCGCCAATCCATCGCCACCACTTCAACTGTTACTGGCTTTCGGTTCGAGGCAAGCGGCCGGTAAGGGTCGAGCTGGTGCGCTCCGACCCACGCAAGGCTGCCCAGGAACAGGATGACCAATAACGGAATCATCCATATCGAGAATTCGACATGACCGGAATACTCCCAGCGCGGACGATACTTCGCGCGTGCATTGCCGGCGCGAAACCACCATGCAAACCATAACGTCAGAAGAATGATGGGCGTAATGACCATCAGCATGGGTATCAATGCTTCTAGCAGCAGTTGCTTCTCCTGCGTGCCGACTGGCCCTTTGGGGTCCAACACGCCTTCGCTGCAGGCGGATAGCCATGTGCAAGCGATAGCGGCACTTGCCCTGAGTGCTAGCTTTGGCCAATTCAACAACGGCATGCTCGATCTCCAAAACATTGCACATAAATTCCCGCACGCCGCCACGTTGATCCGAACGATCCAGGTGGCCTCGAGAGAACGAAGCCGTAGCAACGCTCCTTACGCGTGAAGGCTTTTCGTTGAAAGCCAATCCGCGCGACGGTTATGGGTGAATGAACGATACGTGGCCACGTCCCAGCGTTCTTGGACAAAAGCGTTCGGTAAGGAACAGATACGACGTCGTGTCCCCCTTCTTTGCCGGTTTGCCGCACAAGGTTTTGGTGACGCTGGTGCTTGACGGGGAGATATGGATTTCGTCCATAGCCGATCAGACACGTACAAGCCACGCAGCTCCTAGAGCGCTAACGTCGTAACTACCTGTCGGCGTTCCTATTGCACGGTTGATCGTCGATACGCCATGCGACATCCACTTTTCATGCTCCTGGCAAGTCGCGCCTCAACTTCATAACCAGAGAGATCGCTATCATGGCCATGTCCTCCGCTGAATATGTCGCCAAGGTCCTTGAACTGGCTGGTGTCAGACACGTCTATGGCGTCGTCGGCGATTCGTTGAACGGTCTGACCGACGCTTTTCGCCGCAGCTCAGTCGAGTGGCTCCATATGCGTCACGAGGAGGCCGCGGCGTTTGCCGCCGGCGCCGAAGCCCATTTGACGGGTGAGCTAGCCGTCTGTGCCGGCAGCTGCGGTCCCGGCAATCTTCATCTCATCAATGGCTTGTTCGATTGCCATCGCAGTGGCGTGCCGGTGTTGGCGATCGCCTCGCATATTCCCAGCAGTGAAATCGGTATCGACTACTTTCAGGCCACGCATCCGGAAAATCTTTTCAAGGAGTGCAGCCACTACGTAGAACTCGTCTCCAATCCCAACCAGCTGCCACAGGTGCTTGGTCGGGCCATACGCGCAGCAGTGGCGCGGCGCGGCGTGGGCGTAGTGGTTATTCCCGGCGATGTATCACTGAAAGAAGCCGTCGCTGAAGTGCCCCGCTGGGTTGCGCCGGCGAAACCGATCCTGCACCCGTCCCTTAAGGATCTGAAGCGACTGACCAATCTGCTCAAGGATGCCACACGGATCACTATCTTCTGCGGTGCAGGTTGTGCGGGCGCTCACGATGAGGTCGTGGAATTGGCTCGACGGCTAAAAGCACCCATCGTGCACACGCTGCGTGGCAAAGAGTACATGGAATATGACAACCCCTACGACGTCGGCATGACGGGCCTTGTCGGCTTTTCATCGGGTTATGCCGCGATGAAGGATTGCGATACGTTGCTGTTGCTCGGCACGGACTTTCCGTATCGTCAGTTTTTTCCGAAGCACGCAAAAGTCGCCCAGATCGACGTCCGCCCCGAAGCGCTGGGCAATCGCTGCCCACTCGACCTTGGCCTGATCGGCGACGTCCGCGAAACATTGCAAATTCTTCTCCCATCGATTCCGGAAAAAACAGACTCCAGTCACCTTGACGCCGCCCTCGCACACTATGGGAAGGCGCGCGAAGGGCTCGATGAACTCGCTGAGCCTAGGCACGGAAGCGACGTCATTCATCCCCAGTACGTGACGAAGCTGGTGAGCGAACTCGCCACGGAGGACGCCATCTTTACCTGCGACGTGGGTACGCCGATTTTGTGGACGGCGCGCTACCTGAAAGTTAATGGGAAACGCCGAATCGTCGGCTCGTTCAATCATGGCTCCATGGCGAATGCGATGTTGCATGCCATCGGCGCCCAGGTCGCCTTCCCCGATCGCCAGGTGATTTCCATGTCAGGCGACGGCGGCTTTGCCATGATGATGGGTGAGTTCCTCACGCTGACGCAGCTGGAACTTCCGGTAAAGATCATCCTGCTGAATAACGGCACATTGGGCTTCGTCGAGATGGAGATGAAGGCCAACGGCTTTCTCGATTCCGGCTGCGATCTGATCAATCCCAACTTTGCTCAAATGGCCAATGCCGTTGGAGTGAAAGGCATCCGAGTAGAGCGCTCCGAAGACCTTCGCTCAGCACTGATCGAAGCGCTTTCGCACGACGGTCCTGCCCTGGTCGATGTGGTCAGTGCAAGGCAGGAACTCGCCATGCCGCCGAAGACGACGTTCGATGAGGCTTATAAGTTCGGTCTGTTTATGCTCAAGGCGGTGCTCGACGGACGCGGCAGTCAGTTGGTGGATCTGGCGAAGGTAAATTTGCTGCGTTGATCCTGAGAATGGCCAAGCACCACCCTAAGGGCGGTGCTTGATATGTGTGCCAGTGCAGATTTGTCCGTCACCCCGGCGCACGCCGGGGCCCGGTGACTTTGACAACGTGCAAGCAACTGAAGCCCGGCTGTTGCCGGGACGTAGATCAACGACTTGCGTTTCTGGCCCAAAGCTCGCCGAACAGGTACGTACCCAGCCATACACCCAATCCCGCTGCCATGGGCATTTCCCAACTGCATTGATGCGTGGCGTCAAGCACGTCCACGAAGGCACACCCCAGGCCACTCAGCATGAGCGACTCGGCGATCAGCAACCCCCATTGCAAGGGTTGATGTAGTGCCAAGGGATTCTCAAGCCAGTTTGGATGTCGCCAGTGCGCCGATGATCCTGGAATCATGCGCTGATACTGCAGTACAAAGCATGTCACTGCCATGGCCGATGCGACAACACTCGGCACCAGCCAGACACTGGCAAATAGGTAGTCTGCGTGTATATGCATGACGCCATGGCAGATCGCAAGCGCCATGGCAATCAACACCACGGCGCGCAGCGCAACCCAATTCGCAGATCGCGTTGGCATGATGGCTTACCTGTTCATTCGGGTGACGGCCTCTCATGGAGAAGCCGATAGCCCTCAATGAAGTTGAAACAGACCGATGTCATTTAAAAGAATGGTCGACAAGCGTCTTGAGATCGGTCACGGAGTACGAAACTGACATGCGATAACCGTTTCCGCATCGGATGGGCGCGAGGTCTGCAATTTCCTCGTTCTGGCACACAGGTAACGTCAGCTCGCCCTTACCCATCCATGCATCGGCCACGCTGAAATGGTCCATGACGGACTCCACCAATTCATGCACGGCTGGACGTTCCCACTGCCCTGCGGCCAGTCTCGGGAAGTGGCGCAGATTGACGGTAGGACGCGAGCCCAGGGCAGCAGCATCCGTCACAGCTTTTTCAAGAGTAACCGTGCCCTGCGCAATCCGTTGTCCGGCTGCCGAAGCGCTCGCACCGAAACGGCTTCCAGATACGAGTTTGGGGGACGCGATGCCATTAACGGCAAATACGCGGGTCTGATAAATCAAGCCGTGCCGTTTCGGAAAGCCCTGCGTCCAGCCACGCGCAATCGCAGCGTCATTGTCGACGAAGATATACGGGCAGAACGCAACAGGTTTATCTTGAAACAGGGCGTCAACCAGGATGAAGAACTCCCGGTATTGGTACCTCGCCGGATCCAGCAGTTCGTCATGCTCACCCGTGAACTGCCAATCGATGAAGTACGCCTGGGCATGCCCTTCCGCCTTGACGTCGGGTTGCAGTTCATCCGGCAGGAGAGCCGCTACGGCTTCCGGGCGCGCCCAGAAATCGATGATGAGGAAATCGCCGGCATAGTGCCACGGAGGTGGCGGCGAGATAGTGGAAAGGCCGCGCGGCGCAAGGGGGACGAAAAAGTTGCTTTTCATATGATCATTCCTGGAAATGAAATGTCAGATAAGACGGCATTCGATCTCGTGGCCATCACCAGGGTTGATTCACTTTAATGGCATGGCCGCGGTAAAAGTGACTATGGCATTCGCCGATCAGCCGATCTTGGACAAACGTGACGAGATAAGCCGAAAACACGCGTTACGCAGAAAACGTCCGATCTCGCCTCGTCGTCATTCCGGCGAAGGCCGGAATCCAGTCTAAATACGCGTCCGAAGGACACAAAACTGCTTTTGAGTGCTTCGCACAACGTATTGAAACTGGATTCCGGCCTTCGCCGGAATGACGGTGAGGGAGAACCGGACCTTTTCTCCAGGTTGTCACGAATAATGAAAAGCTCAACAGGTCAAAACCCCATGGAAACGCCGATCAGAGCTCATGCGTTCCGCACAGGCTTTCCACCACTTCCCAGAGGCGATCTGCTTCCCCATCGGCGATGACTTGGTAAGCGTTTCTTCCTTCCAGGTTCCGGTGGCGCATGCACATCCACCACACGGCGCGTGTCCTGTCGCCCAGGCCGATGACCAGCATGTTGGAAAAATCGCTCAGCCGCTCTTCCAGCATGGAAAACGCCGTGAATGCCACTTGCTCGCGTGCGGCCTGGATTTCTTCCAGCCTTTCGCCCATGCCCTTGAACGAATCTACACTGCGCATATGCAAGGACCTTTTTTCAATCGCGTTCACCGCGCAGGATGGAACGTAGGAAGCCGATCAACAGGTCTGCACTGTCCTGTGTGACAAGCTCCTGCGCAGTCATTCCTCCAAGCTCTCTGATGCGCACTGCGCAATACCATTCTTCGACGCGAGAGGGATCGTTCTCTATGGCTGATGCCAATTGCGATATATGAGCGAAGGCAATATCGGCCGGTTGATTCGGGGACGTGCCGGTCCTTCGTGTCCGTGACGACCATGACACCACACTTGTTCTCATAGTCGTGGCGGTACCCTTGTAACGTAAGTAGACGCTACGTTACGCCGGCCGGCGCATGGTTTTCTTGCAGATTCTTGCACGCAGATGTGTGTTTCCGCGCTACATCATCAACGTTCGTTCTTTGCAGCACACGTATAGCCAGGAGCCGTGAATTACCCTTTCGAGCATTGAAGTCTCCCCCCGCCCAGCGCATAGTCCCAGCCAATTTGGAAAGTGGCCCTTGCTGCTTCTACTCTTTTGTTTTTAGGCACAATTTCTCAGGTGAGTCGTTTGACCGAGAAGAAAGACAACTTCGGGATACTCGTCGTGGATGACCACCCGGTCATGCGGGATGGCCTTCGGGCCGTCATTGAGCAAGAACCGGATATGGAGGTAGTTGGCGAAGCGGCTGATGGCAAGGAGGCCATCGAGCAATTCCAGAAACTGCTGCCCGACATCATGCTGATCGATCTGCAAATGCCGGACGTGGATGGACTGCAAGCGATCATGACCATTCGCAGCGAGTTCCCCGACGCGACCATCATCGTGCTTACTACGTTCCCAGGTGATGCACGCGTCGTGCGTGCCTTTACGCTTGGTGCAACTTCTTATTTGCTCAAGACGGCACGTCGCGATGAAATCATCAAGGCTATTCGCGGCGCACTTTCCGGACGACACACGGTGGCGCCTGAAGTCGCACAAGAGATCGCCAGCCATACCGGGCAGGAAGGTCTTACGGAACGGGAAATCGGTGTATTGAAACTAGTCGCCAAAGGCCGCAGCAACCGCGACATCGCCGATGCCCTGTGCATTTCGGAAGACACGGTCAAGGCGCGCATGAAAAGCATCATGAGCAAACTGGATGCCGAGGACCGCACACACGCCGTTATGATCGCGATCCGACGTGGCTTCATGGACTCGCAGCCTTAGCTCAAATTCCATAGCAGGGGGACGAACTGCCGCCAGGAGAACGGCAATGGTTAACTTTGCGCTTTTCCGACGCGACCGCGTTCGGCTTGTCCACATAAAAACCGAAAGAACACCATTCCAAAACCGGGATTTCACGACAGAAAGTAGCATCTCGCCTAATGTTCTCGTCAAAAGGACGAATCACACGTTGAGGACGCCAACGATCGGCGGGGTGAGTTAGGTAATGAGCACCTTTGGCACAGGGCGTGTACTGAACGCTCTTCCGACAGCGTACGTGACTGGAGCGACGTTAGCTGACTTCAGTGCCCTTCACAAATGTCGGAGAGTAGATTCATGAATCTCTTGACCGTTGCGCAAAACATAACCGCTCATACAGATTCTGGATGGGTCCAAGGTTGGCACGATCTCGATGACCCAGATGGAACGCTCAGAGCTGTGCTGGACTCGGCCTGGCGCGCTGTAAGCAGCATGAGGGGAACCGAGGTTGTCGCAACGATGGCGACATTGCGTCGCGCCTTTCAGCAAAAAGATCGCTTTCGCGACTTCCCCTGCGACGAAGTAGAAACGTTGCTGGCAGTGGGCCACCTCTGGGAAGACGACATAGAGAAAGCGATGCGTCGCGCGCAATCGGTATTGATGAGGGGTACTGGAGCACGGTATCGACCAGCCCTTGCCATGGTCATGAAGTTTTGTTCTTGGCGCACACGCGATTTCAAGCCCTTCTATGAGTCGTGCCGCGGAAAAGCCCCCCGCAGCAATGCCATGTCCCTACTGGTAGCTACGGTGAACCTTTCCATCGAAGCGGCGGCAGAAGCCGAGCAGTTGCGCTTCAAATTAGCCGAACGCTTGGCCAGGGATGCATTATTTCTTTGCGATAAGTCGACGGAAGCGGAGGCTTATGCGTCGCTTCTTCCCACCTGCGTACTGGCTCAGTTGCACTACGAGGCCGGTGCCGTGGACGAAGCGGATGCCCTGCTGCGCGGTCGGCTTACGGCCATCGAAGATAGCGGTGCAATCGAAAGTGCGCTCATCGCTTATGTCCTTTCCGCCAAAATTGCAGCAGCAAGGGGAAACCAAAATATTGCCCTACTCATTTTGCACCGGGGCGAAGAAGTGGGCATTCAACGACGCTGGTCCCGGCTGGTGCTTCATTGCAAGGCGGAAGAAGTTGCTTTACGTATCCATGAGGGGCGCACTGATCTTGCCGAGTTAGCCCTGGAAGAACTGGAGAACTTTTTGGACGACCTCGACGCAAAGGCTCGCCCAAAGAATGTCGACACATGTCCTCTACAAATGGCCAGTCTTCGCCTTCAGATGGCAAATGGCCCGAGCATCAGCACAGCCCATGCACTCGATGATCTGCGCGACGCATCACTACATCAAAATCACCCTGCCCTGGTCATCAAGCTGACGATCCTACTATCGAGCGCGCTTTACGCGATGGGCAACGTGACGCGCGCGCAAGAGGAATTACTGGCAGCGTTGCAACAGGGCGCCAGCGCAGGGCTATTTCGCACTTTCCTCGACGATATGCCGCTGATCGAGGCGCCCCTCAAGCAGCTTTGGCGATCCCCTGAAACCGGAAACCTGGGCCACCTGGGACCCTACATCGGACAGCTGCTCACGGCCACCTCGCCAGCTCCGCTCGTGCGCAAAAAATTTCGCACAAATCATAGGCTTGTAGAATCACTGAGTACAAGGGAGACGATTATCCTGCGCTTGATGAGCCTGGGCCTGTCGAACAAATCCATCGCTCGCGAGCTACAGATCACGCCGGAAACGGTTAAGTCGCATGCCAAGCACATTTTTATCAAACTGGCTTCCAAGAACCGTGCCGAGGCTGTGTCCAGGGCGACCGAGCTGGGACTCATCTGAAGCGTGACACTCACATCTATGCAAGCGGTGGTGGAATGAAGGAGTTCAACCCATTTCGGCTCGACCCAGTCAATCATAGGCTATGGCGCGTTTCTGATGAGGGCGAGCATGCTGCCGTCACCATTACCGCGAAGGCGTTTGATGTGCTGCGGTATCTTGTCGATCACCCGGGGCGCCTCGTCTCGCATGAAGAGCTGCTTGAAGCCCTATGGTCTGGCGTAGACGTTCAACCGGAAGTGCTTAAGGGACATGTGCTGGCCATCCGTAACGCGCTAGGCGACGATGCGCAGCGCCCGCGTTATCTGGAAACGCACCGGGGCCGTGGATACCGCTTTATTGCTGATGTAGCCACCACTCAAAAGACCGACAACCGCCTTTCACCCACGGCCACGTCACCCCTGATTGGTAGATCTTCGCAGTTGAATGCGCTGCATGAGGCATTCGCTCAAGCGAGCAAAGGTCAACCAAAGATCGTATTCGTGCATGGGGACGCCGGCATAGGCAAAACGGCACTCGTCGAGACATTTTGCAGGGAAGTGTCCAACCACCATACGACACAATCGTACGGTCGCTGCATCGAAGGCTTTGGCGGCGCCGAACCCTTCTACCCCATCATTGAGGCACTCTCCCGGCTGATAAAAGGAGCAAACGGCAACAAGATACAGGACGCCTTGGTCGCCGTAGCGCCTTCGTGGGGCAATCAGCTAGGCGGCATTCTATCCCGTGAGCATCACGCCCTATTGCAGAAAGTAGCGCACATCGCCGCTCGCAGCCGAATGCTCGGCGAGTTTTGCGAGCTGATAGAAGTGCTCGCTGAGGATGAAGTCTTCGTGCTGCTGCTGGAAGACCTCCATTGGGCCGACTTTTCAACGCTCGACCTCATTTCCGCATTTGCCAGGCGAAAGTCATCCGTCAAGCTGCTCTTGCTCGCCACCTATCGTTCGGATGAGTTGGCGGTGCGCGGATCAGCACTCACGCAACTCGTCAATGGATTGCTGCTGCATAAGCTATGCGATGCCATCCATCTGACTGGATTAAGTCAACACGATGTTGCGGAATATGTCCGGTCTGATGATTCGGAAGAAAGCCAGTCGTTTGTGCAACTTCTATTGCATTGCTCCAGTGGCAATCCGCTATTTCTCGGCACCATTCTTGATCATCTGCAAAACATCCGCATGATATCCGTCGATCATGGGGTATGGAAAAGCGACGTGCCGCTCCCCGATATCCGCTTCGAGATACCGCAAACGATCGACCGTATCGTTGAGGCAAAAATTTCTGCCGTTGATGATGAAACGCAGCGTGTCCTGGAAGCAGCCAGTGCAGTAGGGAATGTCTTCAATCCCGTGGTGCCGGCGACAGCCGCCGGCCTCAGCGCATATCGGTTCGAAGAAGTATGCGAGGCGTTATGCCGAACCAGGACTTTCATTCATCGCTACGGCACGGATACGTTGTATAGCGGCCAGGTGGTTCGACTCTACCAATTCAATCACGCTCTGGTCAGGGAAGTACTTCTAAACCGGCAGGGTCCGCTTCGGCTGGCGCAAAGTCACGCGTTGATCGGCAAAGAATTGGAGAAGTCGTACCCGAGCGAGTTACGAGCTCACGCCGCGTTCGAACTGGCGGATCAGTTTTCCAATGCACGCGAGTGGTCCAAGGGGCTCTCCTACTTGAGGACCGCCTTGCAAACCGCCAAGCGCCGCTTCGCGCACCAGGATGCGCTGGCCATACTCGACAAGGCCGATGAGATTGCGCTCCATCTTTCCAATGGGGAGCGTGGACTCATCCAGGCGATGCTGCTGGAAGATCGCGCATCCATCTACGCGGCCAACCATGATCCGCGGGCTCTGCAAGCCTTTGCCGATCTGGCGCAGATGTCCGAACGGTTGCATTTGCCAGATATCCGGGCACGCGCGGAACTGGGTCTAGGCTTCGCTCTCAGCTGGCGGGACGCGGCTGCGTGTGTCCCGCACCTGGAAAAAGCTGCTCACTTGAGCGATGCGCAGTCCGAACCGCAACTCAAGGCACGAATCAGGTTAAGCAGTGCCACATGGCGTCTCTGGATCGCCGGATGGGATCCCGAGCTTGCCAAGATTTGCGAAGAAAGCCTGATTCCCCTGAGAAATGGCCTCGACCGTCAGGTCACGGCGTGGGGGCTGATCGAATACAGCATGATCTGCCTGATATCCAGCCGATACCGCGAATGCCTCGAAACCGTGGACGCAAATCTGGAGATCCTGGTCAGGCATGCGGAAGACCGGCCCGACTTCAATATTTTCCGCGCCATCTGGATGGCCCATCTCGGAAGGCCATGGGCATACACGCTGCTAGGCGAGTGGGGTCGAGCCATGAAGGAGTTCGACGCCAGCGAAACACTCTTTGTCGGCAATGCCAATCGCTACAGCACCTGCACCCTGGAGACGCTGCGTGGATTCCTTTACCTCATGGCAGGAGATTTTCTCGCTGTCAAGGAGATATGTAGCAAGCTTGGTTTCTACAAAGAAAAAGCAGGTCATCAACCTGCTGAGCTTTATACCTTGGTGCTTCCGAATGAAATACGGCATTGCGAGCTGCTGGCAGGCGCGGCAGAGGTAGGACTCGGAAATCTCAATGTAGGGATCGACATCCTACGGAAGCTCGAGCGTGACATGCTTGAGCGGCCGGTCATCACAGATTGGTATTGGCTGCTCTATCTGGAGTGGTCGCTCGCCAATGCCCTATTGAGATCAGGAGAGATCGAACAGGCACGTTCACACGCTGATCGTATGGTCGAACGATCCGATCGATCCATCGAAGTAACCTGGCGAGCGATGGCGCGCGAGGTAAGGTGTCGTATCGCCATTGAAGAGGGTGACCTCGAGCACGCCTCCCGCTTGATCCATGAAGCGCTACATATGACTGAAGTCATGGGCGCCCCCATGATTGACTGGCGAGTTCACCGTACAGCAGCCCAACTGCATCGTGCGCAGGACGACGCCAGGCGAGCGGCGTTTGAGGAGCAATTATTCATCAAGAAGGCACAGCGCCTTCTGGACAACCTTCCCGCCGGTCATCGCCTGCAAGAGACTTTTACACGCCTTATGGCGTGAGGATGCTCTGATTTAATCCAGCGCAGGCCCCACCGGCCCTGTGTATTCGCATAGCTTCGGTCCATCGTCTCGACAGACGGCCAGTCTGCCTTCGCCGATGGCCCTGTGCTCTGCAAACACACGGGACCGGTGGGGCCTACGCTGAATTAATCAGAGCATCCTTAAGGAACGTAGCGCGAAATGTGTAGGCTGGGATGACAATCCCAGCATCTGACACGCAGTGAATGCTGGGATTTCATCCCGGCTTACGAGGCCGCGTGGAATTAATCAGCGCATCCTTAAGCAACGCCAATAACTTGTGTCCCCCACGCGGGGGATGGGCACTAGATGTTGCACGATCCAATATCAGGATTCGCGCTAACCCATGCGTTGCTATCAACGTTGCGCGAAACGCGTACGCTCGGACGTCCAAGTGTCTGTCGAAGGTGAGCACCGTGTAACTTAGCTGTCAAAAAGGATCTATCTACACTTTAGGGTGATTCGATTTATCCCTTTGAGCTAGCAGGTTTACCCTGACGGAGGCTTCGGCCAAGAAGGTGTGCGCGTAATTTTCCATTCAGGACGACATTCAATCAAGGATGCTCGACGACCATCGGTTCGGAGAGGCGCACATGTATGACGGTGCATTCGGCGATCGGCTTGGCCGTTCGTTTCAGCTAAACAATCCCCCGGTTCTTCGTAGTCAAACCAGGCGTGGGGTACGCCTTGCGGTGACGGAACTACGGATCGACCAGGTCGGTTATGGCATGACTTCCCCGATGGGAAGCGACGATGCTTATCTGGTCTGCCTTAACTTGCGCAAGCAAAGCACTCATGAGCTTTGGTGTGATGGTCGCTCCGTGTGTTCGACCTCTTATGAGGGAGGCACGACTTACGTGCTGGACTTGCGACGCGATCCCATCGCGTATATCGGCGATCCGTTGCATTCGCTGTACTTCTACATGCCACGCCAAGCCATTGTCGAAGCCCGCGATGAACTTGGAACGAAAAGCACGGTTGATCTCGCCATACAGCCCGGCGACTGCTTACGTGATTCCATCGTCAACAGCATCGGCCAGACCCTGTTACCGATATTCGACAAGGCCGCCGCTGCGAATCAAGCGCTCGTGGACCATCTTCTGCAGGGCCTTTGTGCGTACATGGCTTCTACGTACGGTGGATCTTCGACGCGTCCTGACATTGTTCGTGGTGCGCTCGCGCCATGGCAGCAACGGTTGACCACGCAAATGATGCGTGAGCGGATCTTTGAAGGCATTTCCATCAACGAATTGGCGGAAGCCTGCGGTCTGTCGGCAGGCGCACTCGCTCGTGGCTTCAAAAAAAGCACGGGCCTGTCACCGCATCAGTGGCTGTTATCCCGCAGGGTCGACCTGGCGCTCGATCTTATGACAGATCCCGATATCTCTTTGGCGGAAATCGCCTTCAACGCAGGCTTTTCCGATCAAAGCCATTTCAGCCGCGTCTTTATGCAAAGGATGGGTGTTGCGCCGGGAGCATGGCGGAAATCGCTGGCAAACAACAAACGCGTGGAAGCGGCTTGAGATCGCTTTCGCATGGAACTGACTACAAGAAGGTAGCGTAGATGCAATCTCATCGGCTTACCCGTCGACAGCCCTATTTCCGCGAAGCATGTATCTCGATCCTCTCGATCGCCATGAGCGCATGTAGCGCTTCGCCGTCGCGAAATATTCTTGGGTCCTATTTTCCATCCTGGATGGTGTGCGCGCTTCTTGGCATCATCTTGGTCGTCATCATTCGCGCTGCACTGGTAAAGACCGGTGTGGATGCCTCGCTTCCCGTACCGGTCATCGTCTATCTGTGCATGTGGACGGCGGTAACGCTGGCGATCTGGCTTGTTTGGCTGAGTTGAATGGAGACCTCGCCCATGCAAGCCAAAAATGCGCTAGGTCGTATTGTTGCCATTGTCTCCATCGCTTCGGCGCTGGCACTCATCGTCATCGCGATGATCGTCGTGGACAAACGCCCAAGGACGCACGACGCCTACATCTTTGCCTATAGCGCCGGTATCACGCCGGAAGTCAACGGACGGATCGTGGCGATCCACATTCGTAACGATCAGTTCGTCCACAAAGGGGATGTGCTGCTGCAAATCGATCCGGAGCCGTTCGAGCTGAAATTGCAGCAGGCCAATGCCCAAGTCGCTGCCTTGCAGGCGGACATCGATCTCACCGGCCGACAAGTGAACGCACAAGGATCCGGTGCAGAAGCCGCCGCTCGTGAAGTCGACCGCGCGCGTCAACAACTGGCGCTGGCCCATGACACGCTCCAACGCATGGAGCCATTGTTGCCCAAGGGCTTCGTTACCGTGCAGCAAATCGATGAAGCACGCACGAACGAACACACGGCCGCATCGCAGTTGGCAGCCGCCACGCAACAGGCAGCGCAGGCCAAGGAGGCGATTGGCGACGTGGAAAGCCTGAAGGCGCAGTTGCTGGGTGCGCAGGCGGCTCAGGCTTTGGCGGCCCGCGATCTTCGTGAAACTGTCATTCGCGCCTCGGTCGACGGCAAGATAGTGGGCTTCAACCTCGCATTGGGATCGTTTGCGGTCTCAGGGCATCCGCTCTTTACGCTGGTCGACGACAACAACTGGTACGCCGTTGCCAATTTCCGCGAAACGGATTTGCGCGGGCTGCATGCCGGTGACGCAGCCACGGTCTGGGTCATGGGCCGCGAAGGCCAACCGTTGCATGGCGTGGTGGAAAGCTTGGGTGCGGGCGTTGCGCCGGAAGGTCTCGCAGGTCCTGGTCTGCCGCAGGTAGACCGAAACCTCAATTGGGTTGTGGTGGCGCAGCGTTTCCCCGTGTGGGTGCATTTGGATCAGCCATCGCAGCCGTTCTTGCGCATCGGTGCAACCGCTTCCGTACGGGTGAGCCATGCAAGCGCCGATTGAACTTCAAGCGCGAGATGGACTGACCGGGCTGCTGCAGCGCGAACTGGCGCTCAACGATACGCGTATTCGCACGATCATCCGTATCACCGGATGTACTGCCATGGTCGTCGCCATCGCGATGGTGTTTCAGATCCCTTTGCCGGCTTACGTGGCGTACCTCGTTTTTCTGGTCAGCCAGGAAGATGCCGCTTCAACCTTGGTCTCTGCCGTCGGTGGCTTGGTGGCCGTCACGTTGGCCGTTGCGGTCTCCGTGCTGTTCTATGTTTTTGATGCCGCCGAACCCGCACTGAGACTTCCGCTGCTGGCTATCAGCACGCTGGCCGGAACGTTTCTCGCACGAACCAGTCGATTGGGGCCGATCGCCTTTCTTGCCGGATTTGTTCTCGTTCTATCGCAGACGCTGCTCGACGACGTGCCCAGCACGGAATTCGTGACCCATATGGTGTTGTGGCTTTGGGTGGTCGTTGCGGCACCCGTCGGCGTTACCGTGCTGGTCAATCTATTGGCCGGTGAAAGCCCCGTCGCACTCGCACGAAAGCGCGGTGCCAAGCTCCTGGACGGGGTCGCCGCGTATATCGAAAACCCCTACTCCGCAGATCCTTCGTCATTGCGCAATGAGCTGTTGTCGCTCAGCCAGCTGAAGAACAAGGCGTTTATGTGGAACAAGCAGCTGAAGGCGTTTGCGGAGGAAGACAATCGTCTGATTACCATGCTGTTAGAGGTACTGCAGATCGCGCGACACCTCCCGTCGAGCGTTCCGCTTGTTTCAAGGCGTTCTCTGGCTTCCATGCTCCGACAGAGCCGGCGCCTTTTTTTACAACGCCGCGGCGTCGCTGCCGATGTTGCGATCGATGAGGACGAGCCCGCTGGAAGCGACCGGGATCCTTCGCAAGCGGCCCTCCGCGGTGCCATCGATGAGCTACTCGTCGAAGCGTCAGGTAAGGCACCGGCTGCCACACCGGAGACTCCGCCGCCTCACTCGCAACCACCGAGTAAGGCGGCCGCACCCATGAACCGTTCGCACGCCCGCTTTGCGTTCAAGGTGATGTGTGCGGTATTGGCCTCCTATGTCACTTACACGCTGCTCGATTGGCCTGGTATTCGTACCGCCGTTACGACTTGTTTCTTCGTCTCGCTGACCACGGTTGGAGAGAGCGTCCATAAGCTGACGCTGCGACTGTCAGGCGCCGTCATTGGCGGCCTCATCGCTGGGCTTTGCATCGTCTTTGTTCTCCCCTATCTCACCGATATCGGCCAGTTGTGCCTGCTTGTCGCTGTGGTATCGACCTTTTGTGCCTGGATTTCCACCGGCAGCGAGACCATCGCCTATGCGGGTATGCAGATAGCGTTCGCGTTCTTTCTGGGCGTGCTGCAGGGTTATGGCCCGGCCAGTGACCTCACCGTACTACGCGATCGTGTGGTCGGCATCATCGTTGGCAATGTCTGGATCACGATTTTCTTCACCACGCTTTGGCCGGTGAGTGCGCAGGGCCAAGTGCGGGACAAGTGGGCCTCGGTGCTCGGACAACTGGGTGACCTGCTTGTTGCCAAGGACAAGGCAACCGCCACCTCGATAAAAACGCAAATCTGCCAAAAGATTTCCGAAGCATCCACATTGAACGCACGTGCCTTGTTCGAATGGCGCTTTCTTTCGCGGGGAAGCCAGGACGATCGCCTGATGCTCGAAGCTCGTCACGTTGAACAACTCGCGTCGGCGGTCTTTGTGGTGTCTCGCCTAAAGGAAAACACTGCTTCACTCTCATTGGACGATGAAACAGACCAGCTTGCGTCACAACGCTTGATGACGCTTGCAAAAGGATTGCACCCCGATGCATCGGATGGAAGCGTTCGTGCTGCACCGTCCACGCTGCTTGATCAGGCTCGTAAACACCTCGACGAGGAGATCGATCATGCATCGCGCGCGATCTGAATCACCTCTGTCCGCCTGTTTTTCGCTCGTGCTCGCGGCGTCGCTATGCGCATATGGCGCCATGGCAAATGCGCAATCGACGTCATGGGATAACGCTGCATCTAGCGATCAGGCTACCGCCGGCAACGCCAGCGCACCGATGCTTGAGGACCGCGTGTATGCACTGCCGGAGCTTCTGACGATTGCGCTGGATATCAATCCCAAGACACGGGAAGTCGAGCAGGAAGCCGTGCAAGCCAACCTGGCTGTGCAGCTCGCCAAGAGCCAATACTCGCCCCAGGTCAATGTCAAAGCGTTGGGAGGTATTCAGCGCACGCCGCTGGCGATCCCGCCTACCGTTTCGGCCAAGGGCTATTTTGTTTCGTCCACGCAGGAAGTTTTTCCAAGCCTGGAGTTGAAATGGCTGCTGTTCGACTTTGGCCGTCGCAAGGGACAGGTCGAGGAGGCCAGACGCAACGCCTCCGCCGCTCAATCAGGTTTGCTTGGCGCGCAAGAAAAACTGGTGTTCGACGTGTCAGAAGCTTATTTCGAAGCAACGTCTGCCCAGGGGCAAGTGCGTGCCGCGCAAAAGGCGCTGAAAGCCGCCCAGTTGACCGAACAGGCCGTCGCCGACCAGAAGAAACACGGCCGTGCCACCGTGGTGCAGCTCGCCGAAGCACAACGACAGACGGCGGCGATGCAGCTGTCACTGACAAAATCCACGGGCGCCGCGGACACCGCATTCGCGTCGTTGGTCGCCACGATCGGGCTACCGCCTGAGATGCATTTCCGGGTCGCTCCCTCGACAGATAGACCGACAGCGGAAACGCTCTCACCGCTGCACGAACTGATCAACGAAGCCCTGCAATCCCGCCCTGACGTACTGGCTGCCACGGACAAAGTAGCTGCGTCCGACGCTAAGATCGACACGGCGCGCGCAGCCTACCGACCGACCATCAGCCTTTCAGCGCAAGTGTTCCAGAACATCGGCAAGATCAGCAGCGACGGAAGCCCCTATTCCTCGATTGATCGAACCGGCAATGCGCTGTTCGTGTCGTTCGAGTTGCCGCTGTTCGATGGCGGCGCACGCGCCACCAATGTTTCGCTGGCGGTCTCACAAAAGACGGCCGCTGAAGATGGCTTGGCCGAGACCAAGGACGCAGCTGCCCAGCAAGTGGTGCAGGCCTATAACAATCTGAAGACGAGCCTGGACAATCGCAACCAGGCGCTGGCTTATACGCACGCATCCGAACTCGCCTATCAAGCCGCACTCGATTCCTATCGGCGCGGCCTCGCCAGTATCACCGATGTAACGAGCAACGAAGCTGTGCTCGCCCAGGCCGAAGCCAGTCAAGAAGACGCCGACGCAAGTGTAGGTATTGCGCGCGCGGCGCTCGACCTGGCCATGGGACGACGGCCCTCCTCCCACTAGCACCTACCGATCGTTCAACGGCCCCCTTCACCATGCGGAGCAAGCTATGAGTAAGAAAGTTGCAGAAATCCTCGTTGAGGTTCTCGAACAGGCAGGCGTAAAGCGTTGCTACGGCATCGTTGGCGATACGCTCAATTTGTTCGCGGAGCATCTGGAGCGCAGTTCGATCGACTGGGTGCATGTTCGGCATGAGGAAGCCGGGGCCTTTGCCGCCGGTGCCGAGGCTCTGCTCACCAACAACCTGACGGCCTGTGCGGGCAGTTGCGGACCCGGTAGCTTGCACTTCATCAACGGGCTGTACGAGGCCAATCGCAATCGCTCGCCCATGGTCCTCATCGCCAGCCAGGTGATGATGAACGACTTGGGATTTGAATTCATCCAGGAGGTCGATTTCAAAACGGTCTTCAAGGAATGCTCGGTGTTTTGCGACATGATCCTGACACCTGACCAAGCCAGGAAGAAAGCCGTGATGGCTTGCCAAACCGCCCTAGCGAAACAAGGCGTCGCCGTGCTGATCGTGCCAGTGGATATTTCTCATGCCGAAGTGCATGAGGATTTCCCCTACCGCGTTCACCACAGCAAGCCCACGATCACTCCGAACAGCGAGGAGATCGACGAGATCGCCAAGATTCTCAACGCCGGCAAAAAGATCACCATCTACGCAGGCTCCGGCTGCGAGAATGCCTTGGAGGAAATCAGGGCGGTGGCGGACGTGCTAAAGGCCCCTGTTGCGCACACTTCACGCGCCAAGAGCTTTCTGGAGCACGACAATCCCTTCAACGTTGGCATGACTGGCATTCTCGGCAGCAAGGCCGGTTACAACGCCATCCTCGATTGCGACACGCTGCTATTGCTGGGTGCGGACTTCGCGTGGCGCCAGTTCTATCCGGACAAAGCCAAGATCGTCCAGATCGACATCGACCCCACTCACTTGGGTCGACGCCACCACATTACATTCGGCGCGGTCGGTGACATCAAACCCACGCTGCGCGCGCTTCTACCATGCCTGGAGGAAAACGATGATGCGTCGTTCCAGGAGGAATACGTTGGGCGCTTCAAAGAAGCCATGGCATCGTGGAAGAGCCATTTGGTTCCTGGTCACAACGACACCATTCCCGGTTCATATCTGACTTCCGTAATCAACCGTTACGCCGATGATGACGCACTTATTGCCGGCGACGACGGCACACCGATCGTATGGGCGATTCGCCACATCACTGCAAACGGCAAGCGTCGGATCTTCGGAAGCCTTCTACACGGAACGATGGCCACCGCACTTTCCAGTGCGCTGGGCTTGAAGAAGGCAGCGCCCGAACGCCAGGTGATCGCCATGTGTGGCGACGGTGGCCTGTCGATGCTGTTCGGTGAGCTACTCACCGTTATCCAGGAGGACATCCCGCTAAAGATCGTCGTCTTCGATAACAACAAGCTTGGGTTTGTCGAAATCGAGCAGAAAGCGGAAGGCATGCTCGACACCTTCACGCGCTTGAAGAACCCGGATTTCGGCAAGGTCGCCGAAGCCATCGGCCTGTGGGGTAAGACGGTTCGGAAGGCATCGGAAATCGAAGCAGCCGTCCAAGAATGGTTAGCGCAGCCGGGACCGGCGCTTCTCAATGTTCCCGTGAACCCACTGGAGCTGGTCAAACCACCTTTTGTTGAACTCAAGCCCGTGTTGGGCATGGCACTTTATTCAGCCCGTGCCATTCTGCATGGACGCGGTGCGGACGTGTTGGAGTTGGCGCGCGAAAACTTCTGATGCATTGGCAAGCGAATGGAGGGGCTACGGATACGTACCCCTCCGTTCCCTTCGCCTGAAAAAGACCAGCTCAATTTTCACGTAAGCCGTTGAATCAGGATCAGCAGCCGCGCGGGAGTTTGCGCCCTACGCGAGGTCGATGCGTTCCTTCGCGTAAACTAGCTTCCATTTCGCGCGAGGTAGATCGTGATGGGCAAGCAAATCAATCTCCCCACCTCCGGCACGCAATGCATTGGCGCTTATCTGGCCGAGGCCGAAGGCAAGCCGAAGGGCGGCCTGGTGGTTATCCAGGAAATTTTCGGCGTTAACGCGCACGTCCGCAGCGTGGCCGACCGCTTTGCCGCGATGGGCTACACCGCCGTGGCGCCGGCGTTTTTCGATCATCTGGAAACCGGTGTCGAAATGGACTATTCCGATGCAGGCATGGCGAAGGGCCGCCAGCTCGTGACCGAACTTGGACTCGAGCGCGCCTTGGAAGATGTTGCAAGTGCCGCCGAATCCATCGTCTCGGCAGGCAAGATCGGCACCGTGGGCTACTGTTGGGGCGGCACAGTGGCGTTTCTGTCGGCCATTCGCCTCGGGCTACCCTCGGTGAGCTACTACGGCGCGCGCAACGTGCCGTTTCTCGGCGAGAAGCTGGAGGCGCCAGTGATGTTCCATTTTGGCGAGGAAGACTCATCCATCCCGCCGGAAATGGTGGCCAAGCATCGTCACATGCTGCCGCAGATGGACGTCTATACCTATCCTGGTGCCGGCCACGCATTCAATCGCGAGATCGATCCTGGCCACTATCATCAGGCCAGCGCGGAGCTGGCATTGAAGCGCACCGTGTCCTTCTTCGACAAATATCTGGCTGGCGCATGAGCGGCGCTGCATTCGTGCTGGATCCGCGCCTGAAAGCGGATACGCAACCCGTCGCCACCCTGCCCTTGTGCGACGTGTTGCTGATGAACGATGCGCGCTTTGCGTGGCTGATCCTGGTGCCGCGGCTGGCGGCGCGCACGGAAATACTCGATCTGCCCGAGGCGGAACGCACGCAGCTGTGGCAGGAGATCAACCAGGTTGCAGCCGCGCTGCGCGAAACCGTTCCCTGCGACAAGCTCAATATCGGCGCGCTGGGGAATATCGTGCGGCAGCTGCATGTGCACGTTATTGCGCGCAAGGAAGGCGATGCGGCATGGCCGGGGCCGGTATGGGGAAGCGGCGTCGCCGAGCCCTATGGCGTCGATGAGCTGCAATCACTGAAGCAAGGTTTACGGCAGTCGCTTGCACAGTAGTAATAAACCGCTCGCATGTTGCGTTGTCATCGGATGCGCGCAATAGCCCAACACAAAAAAGCGGGACACAACGACTTACATCCATGCATCGCGATATTCACGCCGCCTTACAGACGTGGCGTTACAGTCGCGCCGCTTTGCCGAGCCTGCTCGGTGAGGCAGTAGGGGAATAGAGCGTCAGCTGGGGATTCACGACTTCGTTCCGAACACCCATGGTGCGGCCATCATGGGCCGTATTGATCGTGTCCAAAAAAGCTTGCCATGCTTCCATGGAAAGCACATGGGCGAGCCCATGCGAAATCGATGCTGACGTTTTCTACATGGCAGCTCAATGCCATCGCTTCCTGAATAACGCATGTCATTCGGAGATTGTTCTTCGAGCACATCCACTATGGAGGGAATCATCGTGAAGCGCACTCATCGTTATCCATCATGCTTGAAAGCGACACGCTTATCGTTCGCCCTTGCCACCTTATGCGTGGCATTCGCCGGAAGTTCGAGTTTCGCCGCACAAACAGGCCAGCCGTCATTCGTTCCGTTCCAGCAATTCTTGAACGGCATCAAGAGCGCAAACGCCGACGCTTATGTGGCGCGGGGACAAAACGCAGTAAAGGATTCCGCATCGTTTGCGAGCATGCAGCAGTACGTGCTCGGCCTGTACCAGAACGCCCACGTTTCGCAGAGCTTCCTGCTCGGCAATGACCACTTCGATTGCATCCTGGTGCAGGAACAGCCCAGCGCGCGCAAACAAGGGCTCACGCACGTCGCCACGCCACCGCCGGTTGACGCGCTTCAGCCACAAGGGATGACCGGCGGTGGAACGCTCAATAGCCTCAATCAGGCGATCGGCATCTCATCGCAACTGGCGGAGAACGACAAGATCGATGCGCTGGGTCATTCACGCGTGTGCGCTGCGGATACCATTCCCATGCGCCGCATCACGCTGGAAGAACTGTCGCGCTTTCCAACGCTGAAGGCGTATTTCCAAAAATCACCGGATGGCGCCGAGCAGTTGCCGACCAACCAGATCGTTCCGCCACAGGTGTACTCGCACAAGTACTCCTACACGTATCAGTACGTCACCAACATCGGCCAGACCGACACGATCAATCTATGGTCGCCGTATGTGAATACCTCTGCCGACCAGATCTTCTCACTGGCGCAATCGTGGACAGTGGGCACTACCGGCACCACGCAGACCGCCGAGGTGGGCTGGCAAAACTATCCCGGCAAATACGGTGACGAACGCTCTCGCTTGTTCATCTATTGGACCGCCGACGGTTACGTCAACACTGGCTGCTACAACCTGGATTGCTCGGCCTTCGTGCAGACCAATAGCAGCTGGTATTTTGGCGGCCCGTTCTCCAACTACAGCACCGTGGGCGGTGCGCAGTACGAATTCCTGGCGCAGTATTACTTGTATCAGGGCAACTGGTGGCTGGGTTTGGGCTCGCCCGGCAACGTGACTTGGGTGGGGTATTACCCGGCAACGCTCTACGGCAGCGGACCGATGAGCACGTCCGCGCAGCTGATCGAGTTCGGTAGCGAATCGGTGGGATCGACTTCGTGGCCGGCGGAAGGCAGCGGCAACTTCGCCAGCTCCGGCTGGAGCTACGCAGGCTACCAGCGCGAATTGTGGTATTGGGCGCCAGGCGGCGCGGCGGATTGGGTTTCGCTTACTGCTGCGGAGCCTTCGCCGAGCTGCTACAGCATCGCTGGACCGTATTGGGGTGGCTACACGCCACCGTCGAATTACTGGGGTTACTACTTCTATTTCGGCGGCCCCGGCGGCACCACTTGCTGATGCAAAAAAGAGAGCGCCCGCCAATGGCGGGCGCTCTGCTTAGGCAATGATCGCGATGAGTACGGCGCTTAGTGGCCCTGGTCGCCGCTGCCGGACTGATCGCCGTACGACTTGCCGCTGGCATCCTTGCCAGTGTCGCCGGTCGGCGCAGTGACCGGCGCATGGTAATCCTCCAGCGCGCGTGCCTTGGTTTCCACCGGGTTGATGCGCGCGAGCTTGCCGCCGTCGTCGTAATAGGCGACGAAGCCGTAGTCGAGCTGCAGCCGCGCCATGTACTGCAGGTGCTGCTTGCGGATCTTCGAATCGTCGCTGGGCAGCAGCAGTACCGTCTTGGGCAGCCTGCCCGCGTCCTTCAGGTAAGAGAAATGGCTGCCGGCGTCGAGCGCGGAAACCACGGCACCATCAATCACGAACTGACCATTCTTGTAAGCCTTCATGGTCATGTCGAACTGCTGCTGTGTCTGCGTGGTCTCCACCGTGTCCTTGGATGCGCCTCGATGGCAACCGCCAAGCACCAGCAGGCAGCCGAGCATAAGTACGGCGGCGCCGCGGGTGGACAGTGTGGAAAGACGGATCATGCTTAAATCTCCTGCGGATATCAGCGAAGCCACCAAAGTGTAGCGCCGCCGGATGAAGGTGGATGAGTTCAATACAAAGCGCGTTCAGGTCCGCGGCAAGGTCACGCCCTGCTGACCCTGGTACTTGCCGCCACGGTCCTTGTAGCTGGTTTCACATTCTTCGTCGGACTCGAAAAACAGCATCTGCGCCACGCCTTCGTTGGCATAGATCTTGGCCGGCAGCGGCGTGGTGTTGGAGAACTCCAGCGTAACGTGGCCTTCCCATTCCGGCTCCAGCGGCGTCACGTTTACGATGATGCCGCAGCGCGCGTAGGTGCTTTTGCCCAGGCACACGGTGAGCACTTGGCGGGGAATGCGGAAGTACTCCACCGTGCGCGCCAGCGCGAACGAGTTGGGCGGGATGATGCACACGTCCGCGGTCATGTCCACGAAGCTGGTCGGGTCGAACGCTTTCGGATCGACGATGGTGGAATTGATGTTGGTAAATATCTTGAACTCGCGCGCGCAGCGCACGTCGTAGCCGTAGCTGGAGGTGCCGTACGACACCAGCTTGTTGCCGTCACGTACCTTGACCTGCCCAGGCTCGAACGGCTCGATCATGCCGTGCTGCTCCGCCATACGGCGGATCCACTTGTCGGATTTGATGCTCACGCGGACTCCGGTGCTTCCAGCCGCGCCCGGCTGCTCCAGGCGCAAAGCGTCAAAAATACATGGTTGGCGGGTACGTTCGCCAGCCGTTATTACTACCCCCTCTCCCCTCCGGGGAGAGGAGCCTGCCCTCGACTCGATCGGGGGTTGGGGTGAGGGGCAAGGCTCTGGCCAGCGCCCCGATCGAGGCGACGCGCTGATCCATCTCCATGCGAGATTGCCCCTCACCCTAGCCCTCTCCCCAGAAGGGAGAGGGAATCCAGGCTTACGCTTCGATGCCTGCCTTCAGGCAACTCAATGCCATCGTTAGTTCCAAGCAACGCGCCGGATCGGCGAGGATTTGTTCCGACGTGCATCCCGCTCCCGGCAAAGCCACCGGCATCGATTCCGGCGCCAGCAACCGCGCCGACATCGTTCGCAAGATCTCGCACAACGCATCCTGCGCATGATGCGAACCACGCGCCGATGCGTTGATCAGCAACACCGGCTTGCCGGGAAATTCCAGGCTGCCCACCAGCCAGTCCAGCAGATTCTTGAATACGCCAGGCACGCCGTGGGCGTATTCCGGACAGGCGATCAGCAGCGCATCGCTCTGCCCTACCGCTTCGCGCAACGCCCGCACGCTCGGCGGCAAGTCGCCACTTTCATCGTCCGGGTTGAACAGCGGCAGCGTGCCGAGCCCTGCGTACAACGTCAGCACCAGGGCCGTCGGCGCCAATTCGCGCGCGGCGAGCAGCGCGGCGGTATTCGACGAAACACGCCGCAGACTTCCCGACAGGCACAGCACGCGCCTCGCGGCGCTCATGCCGCCGGCTGGCCCTGCACAATGATCTTGCCCAAGCCCAGCGATTTGTTGCGCGGCTGACGCGTGAGTCGGCCAGCGGTGTTCCGCGCGATGTCCCGGTAGCGCGCCGCCAGTTCGGAATCGGGCATCGCGGCCACGGTGGGATGACCGCCATCGGCCTGCTCGCGAATGCGGATGTCCAGCGGCAACGAACCCAGGTATGGCACCTGGTACTGCTCGGCCATGCGCTCGCCGCCGCCTGCACCGAAGATATGCTCCTCGTGGCCGCAGTTCGTGCATACGTGCGTGGCCATGTTCTCGACGATGCCGAGCACCGGCACTTCCACCTTCTCGAACATCTTCAGCGCCTTGCGCGCGTCCAGCAGCGCGATGTCCTGCGGCGTCGTGACGATCACCGCGCCGGCCACCGGCACCTTCTGCGACAGCGTAAGCTGGATGTCGCCCGTGCCGGGCGGCAAGTCGATGATCAGGTAATCGAGCATGTCCCAGCGCGTATCGCCGAGCAGTTGCATCATGGCCTGGGTGACCATCGGGCCGCGCCAGATCATCGGCGTTTCCTCGTCGACCAAGAAGCCGATCGACATCGCCTGAATGCCATGCGCCGTCATCGGCATGATGCTCTTGCCATCCGGCGATTCAGGCCGACCGTGGATGCCGAGCATGCGCGGCTGGCTGGGACCGTAGATATCCGCATCCAGAATGCCGACCTTCGCGCCCTCCGCCGCCAGCGCCAGCGCCAGGTTCACCGCGACCGTGGATTTGCCCACGCCGCCCTTACCGGAGGCCACCGCAATGATGTTCTTCACGTTCGGTAACGGCGCCAGCGTGCCCTGCACCTTGTGCGCGTGGATGCGGCTGGAGATGGAGATGGCTGCCGCCTCGATCGACGCATCGGCCTCCAGCGCCTGCCTGGCTTGCGCAGCCAACGATTCGCTGGCGCCGGCCGCCGGATAGCCGAGCTGGATGTCCACCGACACCCGCGCCCCATCCACGCCTACCGCGCGGACCGATTCGGCCAGCGGGGCACCGGTATGGGGATCAATAAGGTCGCCGAGAATCCGGCGCACCAGGGCTTCGTTTACCTGCGTCATGGGGAAATAGGCTGTGGTCAGACGATGCATTATGCCAGTTGGGGCCCACTACCCGACGCAGTGCACAGGTTTGCGCAATGCAGCTTGACCCACCCGGTCGCCGCTCGGCAGGCTCGCCATACGCTAACGTAGGGAGCCATGATCATGAAACGCCTGTCGCAATTTGCCGTTGCCGCCTGCCTGCTGCTGGGTTCGGCCGTTGCCTGGGCCGCCAACGACACGCCAGTAGGTACCTGGCGGCAGATCGACGACGTCACCGGCAAGCCCAAGTCCATCATCCAGATCACCGAGAACAATGGGAAGCTGGAAGGCAAAGTGATGCAAGTGCTGCTTTCCGACGACGGTCCGCACCCGATCTGCAGGAAGTGCGAAGGCGAGCGCAAAGACCAGCCGGTGGAAGGCATGGTGATCATGTGGGGCGTCAGCAAAGACGACGACGTGTGGGACGGCGGAAAGATCCTCGACCCGAAGAACGGCAAGGTTTACAGCGTGAAGCTCAGCCTGACCGATAGCGGGCAGAAGCTGGATGTGCATGGATACATCGGTATTTCGCTGCTGGGACGTAGTCAGGTGTGGGAGCGGATGCAGTAAAGCGCATCGCTCTTAGCTCCCTCTCCCCTCCTGGGAGAGGGTTGGGGTGAGGGGCAACCTCGCGATAAAGCTGCGCGAGGCGCAAAAAAGATTGCGCCAGCTTCGCTGTTGAAAAACGCCCCACTATCGCGAATTGATGTCCCGCAAAACCTTCGGTGAACTTACAGCTTCACAACACACTCACGCATCACTTCGCACTACACAAACAAGCCCGACGCTGTCATCCCACCGTCGCGCATTCGCAATCGCACCGCTGCACTGTCTCGCCCTTCTCACACCAAGGGAGGGCGTTTGTATGCGTCATGCACGTACATCGATCGTGTTGGGAATGCTTGCGGCAGCCTGTCTGAGCAGCTTGTGCACCACACCGGCGTTCGCTGCCGGCAGTGGCAATCTACTGGTGAACGGCGACGGCGAAGCCGGCACTTGCACCGCCGACTGGTCTGCCGTGAATACCGTGCCGGGCTGGACGGTGACACAAGGCAATCCGTCGACCGTCTGCTATTCGATCAGCAGTTTCAGCACGCCGGGCAACGCTTCAGGTGGCAATGCTTTCATTGCCGATGGTCCGTACGGCGATTCCGCGTTGCGTCAGAACGTCGACGTGTCGAGCGCAGCCAGCGCGATCGACGGCGGCAATATCACGTTCAATTTATCCGGCTGGGTGGGTGGCTACGCCGCCTATAACGGTCAGGCTGTGGTCACCGCGGTATTCCTCGACGCGAACGGCAAACCGCTGGGCACGCCGGCACAATTGGCCGGCGTAAATGCCACCGCGCGCAACAGCAAAACCGGTTTCATCGCGAAATCCGCCACGGGCAACGTGCCTGCAGGCACGCGCACGATTTCCGTGCTGCTGCAGTTCACCAATACGTCGGCGTCGTACAACATCGGCTATGCGGACAATCTCTCGCTGACGCTTTCCACACCGGTTACGGCTCCCACGTTGCAAGCTCCGACATCGCAGGTGCCATCCTTCGATCACGTCTTCGTAGTGATGATGGAAAATACCAACTACGACGAAGTGATCGGCGACACCACCGACGCACCGTTTATCAACAGCCTGACCAGCCAGGGCACGCTGCTTTACAACGACAGCGGCGTCTACCATCCCAGTGACGAGAACTATCTGGCGATCGCTGGCGGCGACACCTTTGTGAAGGGCGCGATCTACTATCCCAACATCAAGGTGAGCGCGCAGCACATCGGTGACGAACTCGAGACCGCAGGCAAAACCTGGAAAGCCTACGAACAAGGCATGGGCACGCCGTGCAACACCAGCAACAACTACGATAGCTATTACGAGCCGGACGATGCACCGTTCATCAACTTCACCGACATCTCCACCAACCACGCACGCTGCGCCGCGCACCTGTTAGACACCTCGCAATTGATCACCGATCTACAATCGGTAGCCACCACGCCGAACTTCGCCTGGATCGCCGCCGATGACTACTACGACGGTGAATCTTCCGGCAACGGTTCTTCCACCAGCTTGCAGGTGCAGAACGGCTGGTTGCAGCAGAACTTGCAACCGATCTTCAACTCGCCGGCGTGGACGCAGCAGCGCTCGCTGCTGATCCTCACGTGGGACGAATCGGCTTCGTCCGGCACCAATCACGTCGCGACCCTCCTGGTCGGCTCGCCCGGCACGGTGCAAAGCGGCTACGCCAGCAATGTCAGCTACAACCACTACAGCATCGGCCGCACCATCGAGAATGCGCTGGGCATCGCGCCGCTCACGCACAACGACCAGTACGCGCAACCGATCAACGACGCCTTCGTCACCACGTCCGCCATCAACGCGCCCAGCCTCGCCAGCAGCATGCCGAGCGTCGCGCAAGGCACGTACGTACACATCGACTACGCCACGCCCGTCAGCAAACTCAATAGCGAGAACTGGATCGGCATCTACGCTCAGGGCAACAGCCCCGGCAACGGTAGCTCCACCAGTTGGCAGTACACGCCGAGCGGCAGCGGCACGGCCACGTTCGACACGTCCGGACTTGCACCGGGCACTTACAGCGTGTGGTATTGCTACAACAACGGCTATACCGTGCTTGCGGGGCCGATCACGCTGACCGTCAGGTAATCCGTAGCGTCTTTCCTCGCCTCCCCTGCAATCAGGGGAGGCGAAGAGTGGGGTGAGGCACAGCCAAACATAGCCTGATCAACCTCATGGTCACGCCGTACACAACTACATGACTGCGGGTATTTTTGGCCCGTCGGCACAATGACGGGAGCCGCGCAGCAGCCATGCCATAATGCGTGGATTTCCAGCCAGCATTACGCCCATGCCCCGACGCCTACTTGTCACCCACGCCCTGCCCTACGCCAACGGCCCGCTGCACCTGGGCCATATGCTGGGCTACATCCAGACCGACATCTGGGTTCGTGCGCAGCGGATGATGGGCAGCGAGGTGTATTTCGTGGCGGCGGACGATGCCCATGGCACGCCGATCATGCTGGCCGCCGAAAAGGCTGGCGTGTCGCCGGAGGCATTCATCGACGGCATCCGTGCCAGTCATGAAGCCGACTTCGCCGGCTTCCACTTCAGTTACGACAACTACTACACCACGCATTCGGAAGAGAACCGCGAGCTGGCTTCGCAGATCTACACGCGCCTGCGCGATGGCGGCTACATCGCCAAGCGCAGCATCCAGCAGTTGTTCGACCCCGATAAGCAGATGTTCCTGCCGGACCGCTACATCAAGGGCACCTGCCCCAAGTGCGGCACGCCGGACCAGTACGGCGACAACTGCGAAAACTGCGGCGCCACCTACGCGCCCACCGATTTGATCAACCCGTACTCGGTGGTTTCCGGCGCCACGCCGGTGCTGCGCGATTCGGAGCATTACTTCTTCGAACTGGGCAAGTTCGAGTCGCTGCTGCGCGACTGGTTCGCCGGCAAGCTTACCGGCGGCAAACCGGTGGCCAATCCCGGCGTAGTGGCCAAGCTCAAGGAATGGCTGGACGGCGGTCTGAAGGATTGGGACATCTCGCGCGATGCACCCTACTTCGGCTTTCCGATTCCCGATGCGCCGGGCAAGTTCTTCTACGTGTGGCTGGATGCGCCGGTCGGTTACCTGGCCAGCTTCAAAAACCTGTGCAACCGCAATGGCATGAAGTTCGAGGATTTCCTCGCGCCGGACAGCAACACGGAAATGCACCACTTCATCGGCAAGGACATCATCAATTTCCACGGCCTGTTCTGGCCGGCGATGCTGCATGGCGCGCAGTTGCGCACGCCCACCGCGCTGCACGTCAACGGCTACCTCACAGTGAACGGTGCGAAGATGTCTAAGTCGCGCGGCACTTTCATCCAGGCGCGCACGTATCTGGATGTCGGACTCAATCCGGAATTCCTGCGCTACTACTTCGCTACGATGCTCAACGACGCGCCGGTGGACGTCGATCTCGACCTCAAGGCCTTCGAAGACCGCGTCAACTCGCACCTGATCGGCAAGTGGGTGAACATCGCCAGCCGCACCGCAGGCTTTGTGCAGAAATTCTTCGATGGACGCCTGGCCATTGGCTTCTCGGAAGAACAGAACGAGCTGTGGCAGATCCTTCTGTCGCATTACGACGACGTGCCCAAGCTGTACGAAAGCGGCGAATTCGCCGAAGCCATGCGCCGCTTCGTGCTGATCGCCGACTTGGTCAACGGCCACATCGCCGCCAAGGCGCCGTGGGTCATGGCCAAGGACGAAGCGCAGCGCGACGAACTGCATCAGGTGTGCTCGTTCGCGCTCGCCGCATTCCGCCTGCTCGGCGGTCTGCTCAAGCCGGTGCTGCCCGCCACGGTGGCAGCGGCGGAAGAATTCCTCGCCGCGCCCATCGCCGATTTCGATTCGGCCTGCGCCACGCTGCACAACCACACTATCCGCGACTTCGAGCCATTGCTTTCGCGTATCGATCCCAAGCGTATCGAAGCGATGATCGAAGCCTCGAAGGAATCACTCGGTTCCGCACCGGAACCGGAAGCCAAGAAACCCGTAAAAAAAGACAGCAAGCCCATGACCGAGACTGCAGCCCCCGCCACGCAAGAAGCCGCCATCATCAACATCGACGATTTCGCCAAGCTCGACCTACGCGTCGGCAAGGTGCTGGCGTGCGAGTTCGTCGACGGCTCGGACAAGCTGCTGCGTTTCGAACTGGATGCCGGCCCGCTCGGCAAACGGCAGATTTTCTCCGGCATTCGCGCCGCCTATGGCGAGCCGGAGAAACTGGTGGGACGCAACGTGGTATTCATTGCAAACCTTGCGCCGCGCAAGATGCGTTTTGGTGTGTCGGAAGGGATGATTCTTTCCGCTGGCGATGGCGGTAGCGATCTGTTTCTGTTGGATGCGGATCAGGGGGCGAAGCCCGGCTCCACGGTGCGCTGATTCACTTCACTTGCGCTCGTCATTCCGGCGAAGGCCGGAATGACGGTGAGGCAAAGCCAAGCATTACCACGACCATGACCACCCTCGCCGACCGCATCGACGCCCTGCTACCGCAAACGCAATGCGAACAATGCGGCTACCACGGCTGTCGCCCCTATGCGGAAGCGATCGCCAACGGCGAAGCGGAAATCAACCAATGTCCGCCCGGCGGCAGCGAGGGCATCGCCAAGCTCGCCACCCTGCTCGGCCGCGCGCCATTGCCGTTGAATCCCGAAAACGGTATCGAAAAACCACGCACGCTGGCGCGCATCGTCGAAGCCGATTGCATTGGTTGCACCAAGTGCATCCAGGTGTGCCCGGTCGACGCCATCATCGGTGCCAACAAGCTGATGCACACGGTGATTGCTGATGACTGTACCGGCTGCGAACGCTGCGTACCGGCCTGTCCGGTCGACTGCATCCTGCTGGAGCCGATGCCGCTTGCGCAGGCGAATGACCCTGCGCATGCCGATGCCGCACGCATGCATTTCCAACGCCGCGAAGCACGTCTTGCCGCACAGCTCTTGCAACGCGAGGCGGAATTGGCCGCACGCAAGGCGCACGTGCACAACGCCAGCGAAAGTGTGCTCGATGCCATCGCGCGTGCCAAAGCCAAGAAACAGGAGCCTAAGCAGTGAAGAAAACGGATGTGGTTGAACTGTTCACTCGCCTGCGCGAACTCAATCCGCATCCCACCACGGAGCTGGCCTACACCACGCCGTTCGAACTGCTAGTGGCGGTGGTGCTCTCCGCACAAGCCACTGACGTGGGCGTCAACAAGGCCACACGCAAGCTCTACCCTGTGGCCAATACGCCGCAGGCGATCCTCGATCTCGGCGAGGAAAAGCTCAAGCGCTACATCAACACCATCGGCTTGTACAACGCGAAGGCGAAAAACGTGATGGCGCTCTGCCGCATCCTGGTCGATCAATACCAAAGCGAAGTGCCGGATCATCGCGAGGCGCTCGAAGCGCTGCCGGGCGTCGGGCGCAAGACGGCCAATGTGGTGCTCAATACCGCGTTCGGCCATGCCACCATCGCCGTGGATACGCATATTTTCCGCGTCGCCAACCGCACCGGGCTGGCACCGGGCAAGGACGTGCGTGCGGTCGAGGACAAGCTGGAAAAAGTGGTGCCGAAGGAATTCAAGCAGGACGCGCATCACTGGCTGATCCTGCACGGGCGCTACGTCTGCAAGGCACGCAAACCGGATTGCCCGCAGTGCGTGATTCGCGATTTGTGCCGGTACAAGGACAAGACACCGGCAGCGTAACGCGACATGGCGACGTTGGGGTTCGCATTCGCTCACCGCCAACCTACGCGCCCAGCCTACGTCGCTGCAAAGTCGTTTCGCTCCCGCCCGCAAGCACGGGAAGGAGCGAAGCGTTCCGAGACAGCCGTGCTTCATGCACGAAAAACACCAGCGACAAAAAGCAAAACGGCGGGCCATGCCCGCCGTTTTTCCATCCTTGGGTCGAACTCCCTTCTGATAACTGATTAGAACGGGTAGTAGCGCAAGCTGGTGAAGAACATGTTGTCCGCAGCCGTCGGCGCATTGCCCTTGGCATCGGTGAACAGCTGACGCGAAGCATGCGAGAACTGCGTACCGAACTGCACGCGGCCAAACTTGCCCTGGTAGAACTTCCACCACAAGCCGATCGTCTGTTCCTTGACGCTGCGGGTCTGGCCCGTGCAATTGGTGGCCGAACCGTACACCAAGCAGTTGGCGTTGTTGTAGCCGAGGGCAGCAGCACCATAACCGAGCGGCAGACCGTTCACGCCGGAGGTCAGGTAGCTGTCCTCCTGCTCGCGGCCACCGGTGGCGTACACATCGAGGGCATCCGAGGCATGCCAGGTCAGCGTGCCGAGCGCCATGCTTTCCTTCAGCGGACGCGGAGCGCCACTCGTCGTGTAAGTGATGTCGTTGAGACCCGCCGTGCCATAACGACCAATGCCCTTGCCGGTCATACCCGAAAGCTGGAAGTCCAGGACCTTCGGAACCAGCGGCAGCAGCATGCCGATACCGAAACCGCTACCGTGCGCGGTCTGATTGGTGGTGGCGCCAGGACCACCGTTGGCGGCAGTCGGCGTGACGCGGGTGGTGAATTGGCGCGAAATGCCGAACAGCTCGTAGTGACCCCAACCCGGATCAGCCGCGAACTTCACGATGATGTCCGGAATCTGGTTGATCGACACCGTGTTGAGGGTGTCATAGAGCGAGCCGGCCTGGACCGTGGCGGTCGTCGTCGCATAGCCCTTGGTGCCCGTACCTGCCGTAGAGCCGATGCCCGCCGTCGCCGGATTTTCCACCGAGATACCCAACCACCACTTCTTGTCCCAATCCTTCACGATGCGCAGCTGAGTCTGGCGAGCCCAGGTAAAGCCCACGTTATATTGCGCGTCGATGGTGGGCGGCAGCACTTCCTTGGACGGAGTGATACCCACGCTATCGAGGGTCAGCAACGACCAAGCCTGACCACCCAACAAGTGCAGACCGTAGTCGTTCCAGTCGATGCTGGTCCACAACTGGCGAATACGCATGTTGAACGAGTTGCTCTCGTTCATGTTCGCCGTCTGGGCGCCACCGAGGAAGTCCGTCTCGTAGTAGCCCGTCACGTGAGTGGAGTCATTGATGTCGCCTTCCGCCTTGATCGACAGGCGGCTCTGGCGCGCGCTGTACAAGAACTGGTCGTTCTTGGCGTTGGTGACTGGATAGGTGGTAGTAGCGCCGCTGCCCGTATTGATCGGCGCGGTGCTCGTACCACCCATGAAAGGAATGGCCGTGAACTTGGTGGCCACGTCATCGGCGGTGTCGCGCGAACGGTACGCCGTTTCAGCCGCCAGGAAGCCGCCGAAGGTCCACTTCACACCACCGGAGCCACCGAGAATGTCACCCTTAGGCGCGGTTTGCACAGCAGCCACTTGCTTCTGCGTGGCCTGCACCTGAGCCTGCGTTGCCTGCACAGATTGCGCGGTTTCAACCTGCGCCTGCTGCGATGCCTGCTGCTGCGTCTCCAGGTCTTGAACCTTCTGCTCCAGTGCCGCGATTTCTGCCTTCATCTGCGCCAGGTCGGACGCACTGATGGACACCTTCTTGTTCGACGTCTGAGCTGACACAGTCGCCGTAACGCTGGTCAGGCCCAAACCGGCAGCGATCGCCACCGTGAGCATCTTGGAACGCATGTTGTTATCTCCGCTAGATCAAATGAAACCGCGCGGCATCACAGTCCTTCCCCTGGAGCGGCCTGCGGGCTAGGCAAATGATCGAGCGGGAGCTTTACCGTTAGATGGATGTTATGTGACAAAACGAAGACAAACCGTACGGTCCGTCATCCAGCAGCCACAGCGAAGGTCATGCTCCACTGATATGCTTGCTGGATGGAGCAGCTCAATAACAGCCTGGCGGCCCGCATGGCCGACCGTTTCCGCGGCTTCCTGCCGGTGATCGTGGACGTGGAGACCGGTGGCTTCGACGCCGACCGCGATGCCCTGCTTGAAATAGCCGCTGTCACGATCGGCATGGACCAAGAGGGCATGCTTTACCCGCATCCGGTGGTATCCACACACGTGGAGCCTTTCCCCGGCGCCAACATCGACCCACGCGCGCTGGAAATCACCGGCATCGACCCGGACAACCCCTTGCGCGGCGCCCTGCACGAGCGCGCAGCGCTGGATCACATCTTTCAAGCCGTGCGCGCGGCGGTGCGCGGCAACGAATGCCAGCGCGCGATCCTGGTAGGTCATAACGCCGCGTTCGATCTTGGCTTTATCAATGGAGCCGTGCGTCGCGTCGGCCACAAGCGCAACCCGTTCCATCCTTTCAGCTGCTTCGACACGGCCAGCCTCAGCGGCCTGATCTACGGGCAAACTGTGCTGAGCAAGGCCGTGCAAGCCGCCGGCTACATCTTCGATTCGCGCGAGGCGCATTCGGCGGTCTATGACGCCGAGCGCACGGCACTGCTGTTCTGCCGCATCGTAAATCGGCTGCGCACGTTGGAATTGTTGGAGCTGGAGCGAGTGGGCACGGTGTTGCCCTAGATAAGCGCTATAAGCGCGCTCAGGACAAGACGACTTGTGTAGGGAAACACCCCCACGAGCTGCATATATATAAGTGGGGCAATCCCACATTATTTGCACGCTGCGTTTAGCGGTGCCTACGTCCTGAAAGCGGAGACGCTTTTCAACAGCGAAGCTGGTCAATCCATTTTCGCATTTGCCCAAAAACAAGCTGAATTTCCGCTTTCGCGAGCATGACGGCGATGAAGATACTCGCGCTTCGCGTGGCACTGGGGTGTCTGTTTTTTGTAGCTTTTCCCCTCAAGATTTTACGATTGTCATCAAGATGACATATTTGTCTCATCTCATTGCAACACCTAGCCTCTGCAATAGACGGGTCGTAGGCATTACTCGCCACTTCCCTCCAAAGGAGCCACTGTGTTGACCTCTTTCAAACTTCCGTCTCGCCTCGGCGCGCTCGCCCTCGTGATCGCCGCCTCCCTGATCGGCACGACGGCTCAGGCCACCGACATCACCGGTGCAGGCTCCAGCTTCGTCTATCCGGTCATTTCCAAATGGTCGGCCGCCTATGCGGAGAAGACCGGCAATCACATCAACTATCAGTCGATCGGTTCCGGCGGCGGCATCGCCCAGATCAAGGCCGGCACGGTGGATTTCGGCGCTTCGGACATGCCGCTGAAGGCAGAAGACCTCGCCAAGTTCGGCCTGGGACAGTTCCCTGACGTGATCGGCGGCATCGTGCCGGCGTTCAACGTGGCTGGCATCGCAGCCGGCACGCTGGTGCTGGATGGTCCGACCCTGGCTGACATCTACCTCGGCAAGATCACCACCTGGAACGACCCGGCCATCGCCAAGCTCAACCCCGGCGCGCACCTGCCCAGCTCCAAGATCTACGTGGTGCATCGCTCGGACGGTTCGGGCACCAGCTTCAACTTCACCAACTATCTCTCGAAGGTGAGCGCGGATTGGAAGGCCAAAGTGGGTGAAGGTACGGCCGTGCAGTGGCCGACCGGCATCGGCGGCAAGGGCAACGAAGGTGTGTCCGCTTATATCAAGCAGATCCCCAACTCCATCGGCTACGTCGAATACGCCTACGCCAAGCAGAACGGCCTCAACTCCGCGAAGATGAAGAACGCCGCCGGCAACGTGGTTGACCCCACCATCGCCAGCTTCCAGGCCGCCGCCAACACGGCTGACTGGAAGAGCGCGAAGGATTTCAACCTGCTGATGACCAACGCTCCGGGCAACGATGCATGGCCGATCACCGCCACATCATGGGTGATCATGTACAAGACGCCGAAGAACCTCGCCAACACCAAGGTGTCCTTCGACTTCTTCAAGTACGCCTATGAGCAGGGCCAGGACGCGGCACGCGCGCTGGACTACGTGCCCCTGCCCGCCTCGCTGGTGCAGCAGATCGAAACCTACTGGGCCACCGAGTACAAGAAATAAACTGCCAGCTGTCGCAAGGACAGCAGCAGTGTGACTCCTGCGACGCGCGCAACGTCTTGTTGCGCGCGTCGTGTTGATTGAAACCAATGCGGAAACACCCAAGCATGTCTGCGATAAGTGCCGAACCGCTTCCTCGCGATACCGAACACCGTTCGCGCACCGATGCCCGTCACGATCTCCTGTTCCGGTTCCTGCTGCGCCTGTGCGCCTTGCTGGTGTTGGGGGCGCTGCTCGGCGCGGCACTGTCCACGCTGTGGGGCGGCCGTGACGTATTGTTCCACGATGGCCTGCGCTTCCTGTTCAGCTCGGAATGGAACCCGGTCGAGAATAAGTTCGGCGCACTCGCGCCCATCGTCGGCACGCTGGTCACTTCGTTGATTGCGCTGATTCTTGCGGTGCCGGTGAGTTTCGGCATCGCGCTCTTCCTTACCGAGATCGCGCCCAGTTGGCTGCGCGGCCCGGTCAGTGCGGCGATTGAACTGCTGGCCGCGATTCCCTCCATCATTTATGGCATGTGGGGCCTGTTCGTGTTCGTGCCGTTCATGGCCAGCATCGAACCGACGCTTGCCGACACGCTCGGCAATATTCCTGTCATCGGCAACCTGTTCCAGGGGCCGCCGCTGGGCCTTGGCCTGCTCACCGCGGGCATTGTGCTGGCCATCATGATCTTGCCGTTCATTTCCTCGGTGATGCGCGAAGTGTTCCAAACCGTGCCCGCGCGGCTGAAAGAATCTTCTTACGCCCTGGGTTCCACCACCTGGGAAGTCGTGTGGGACATCGTGCTGCCGTATACCCGCTCGGCGGTCATCGGCGGTATCTTTCTCGGTCTGGGCCGCGCGCTCGGCGAAACCATGGCGGTAACGTTCGTGCTGGGCAATTCGTACAACCTCACCGCGTCGCTGCTGATGCCGGGTACGTCCATTTCTTCCAGCATCGCCAACGAATTCAACGAAGCAGTGGGCCTGCATCGTTCCGCGCTGATCGCGCTGGGCTTCCTGCTGTTCGTGGTGACCTTCATCGTGCTGCTGATCGCACGCCTCATGCTGCGCCAGCTCGCTCGCAAGGAGGGTCGCTGATGGCCGCCATCCATACCCGTCGCCGCATCGCCAACATCGTGGCACTGATACTCAGCGGCCTAGCCACTCTGATCGGTCTGATTTTCCTGGCGTGGATCCTGTGGATCACCGCGCAGAACGGCGTGGCCGCGCTGAAACCCTCCCTATTCACCAAGATCACCGCTTATGCCGACCAGGGCGGCCTGGCCAACGCCATTGTGGGCAGCCTGATCATGGACCTAATGGCGTTGCTGATATGCGCCCCGATCGGCGTACTGGCCGGCACCTACCTGGCCGAATACGCCAGCGCCAGCAAGCTCGGTGCTTCCATCCGCTTCCTCAACGACATTCTGCTGTCGGCGCCGTCAATCGTGCTGGGCTTGTTCGTGTACGTGATCATTGTGCTGCCGATCTCCGACATGACTCACGGCGCCATCTCGTTTTCCGCGTTCGCCGGCAGCGTGGCGCTGGCGCTGATCGGCCTGCCGGTGATCGTGCGCACCACCGACGAAATGCTGCGACTGGTGCCGGGCACGCTCCGCGAGGCGGCGCTGTCGCTGGGCATTCCACAGTGGAAGCTCACCGTGCAGGTGCTAATGCGCGCGGCGTTCTCCGGCATCCTCACCGGCGTGCTGCTAGCGCTTGCCCGCCTGGCCGGCGAAACCGCGCCACTGCTGTTCACCGCGTTCGGCAATAACTTCATGACGGTGCATCCGCTGGACAAGATGGCCAGCATGCCGGGCACCATTTATCAGTACACCAACGATCCGAACCCGGCGCTGCATGCGATCGCCTGGGCCGGCGCGCTGCTTATCACCCTGTTCGTGCTGGCGCTGAGCCTGCTGACCCGCATCATGTTTTCGCGCAAAAAGGTGAGTTATGAATGACCTCGCCGCCGCCGCTGCGGCTCCCCTGACCGGCGCCACGGCGCCCAAACTGAAAGTGCGCGACGTGCACTTCTACTACAACGGATACCACGCGCTGAAAGGTATCCACATGGATATTCCCGAAAAGCAGGTCACCGCGATTATCGGGCCGTCCGGCTGCGGCAAATCCACCCTGCTGCGCATCTTCAACCGCATCTATGCGATCTACCCGAAGCTGGAAGCGAAAGGTTCGATCGAGCTCGACGGCGAGAACATCCTCGACCCGGACTACTCGATGAACCGCCTGCGCACCAAGGTGGGCATGGTGTTTCAGAAACCGGTGCCGTTCCCGATGACGATCTTCGAGAACGTGGCCTATGGCATCCGTCACCACGAACGGCTGTCGCGCGCGGACATGGATATCCGCGTGGAGCAGGCGCTGCGCAGCGCCGCGCTGTGGGACGAGGTGAAGGACAAGCTCAAGCAGAGCGCGCTCGGCCTTTCTGGCGGTCAGCAGCAGCGCTTGTGCATTGCGCGCGGCATCGCGCTGCGTCCCGAAGTGTTGCTGCTGGACGAGCCTACTTCCGCGCTGGATCCGATCGCCACCGGCCGCATCGAGCAGTTGGTGGAAGAGCTCAAGCACGAATACACCATCGTGATCGTCACGCATAACATGCAGCAGGCGGCACGCGTATCCGACCGTACCGCGTTCATGTACATGGGCGACCTGATCGAATACGACAATACGGAAAAGATCTTCACCAAGCCGGGCAAGAAGCAAACCGAGGACTACATCACCGGTCGCTTCGGCTGATCGCTTTCTGCGCCCTCTCCGCTCTGGGGAGGACAATTCATCCTTCCCTTTCCCAAAGGGGAAAGGGGTGGGGCAAGGGGCCACCCTCGCGAGAACGTCCCTGCCCACCCTGCTCCAAATTTCAAGAGGCCATCCCATGAGCGGCACCAGCAAGGAACACATCATCAAGAGTTACGACGACGAACTGCTTCGTCTTACGGGCGAGCTGGTTCGCATGGGCGAACTGGCGGTGAGCCAGCTGGAAGCGGCCATCGACGTCGTGGATCGCCGCGACGACCGCGCCGCTCAGCACGTCGTCAACAACGACGACGCCATCGATCAACTGGAGCAGGAAATCAGCCACGACGTGGTGCGCCTGCTGGCCCTTCGCGCGCCGATCGCCGGTGACCTGCGCAATGTGTTTGCCGCGCTGCGCATCGCCGCGGACATCGAACGCATCGGCGACTATGCCGCCAATGTGGCCAAGCGCTCCATCCCGCTGTCAATGGCTGCGCCGCTGACACCCACCAGCGGCCTCGCCCACCTCGCCGAACTCGCCGCCGAGGAAGTGCGCGAAGTACTGCGCGCCTACCGCAACCGCGACGCAGAACTCGCCTTCAAGGTGTGGCAGGACGACGTAGAGCTGGACGAAGCCTATACGGCCTACTTCCGCGAACTGCTTACTTACATGATGGAAGACCCGCGCGTGATCACGCCGTGCACCCATCTGCTGTTCATGGCCAAGAACATCGAGCGCATCGGCGACCACGCCACCAACATCGCCGAGAGTGTGTGGTTCCAGGTCAAGGGCGAGCCGCTGACGGCGCAGCGCGACAAGCGCGACCTTACGTCCAATCCGGAGCCGGTGAAGTTGGGGGATCGGCCGGATTGAGAGGAAACGCTGGGCATCGAGTTCTTCTTGATGTCTAACCTTGCTTGGCAGTGATTCCGCATTGCGATCCGCGGAAACTCGCATGCACGTTTAATGTAGTGAGAAGCGCTCCCTCCCCTGCTTGCAAGGGAGGGCTGGGGTGGGGTGAACACTTGCCTCAGAGTTTCCCGCAAGGGTTCACCCCCTCCTGACCTCCCCCTGCAAGCAGGGGGAGGAATCACTCAGGAGGCTGCACGCAAGCCGTCACCACCATAAGAGGCAGCCTGGCTGCATACGTGCATTTCGTGCTGGGGTTCGCGTACGCTCCCCTACCTACGCCAAACGCACGGGATAGTGAGTGACGCCTGCGCCCCACGCCGCCGAAACAACCCTCGCCAGAAAAGCCAGCCTCAGCTGGCCCGGCGCGTTCTACGCGCTGTTCGCATTAATCGGTTGCGTCTTCGCCTTCATCGGCCTCTCCCATAGCAGCTTCTGGGCCGACGAGCTGTTCACCATGCAGGTGGTGGATCATCACCTGGGCTTAAGCGAAGTGTTCCGGCGCGTGCTGGCCGATGTGCATCCGCCGCTGTACGACTTTCTGCTTTACGTCTGGATCGAATGTTTCGGCACCAGTGAATGGGCCGTGCGCCTGCCCAGCGCAATCCTGGCAGTCCTGAGCATTCTCATTTTCGCGCTTGGCGTGCGCCGCCGGCTCAGCCCGACCGCCATCGCCTTTGCCTGCGCCGTCGCGACTACGTCGATGTTCTGGTACGCGCAGGCTCAGAACGCCCGCAATTACGCGCTGGCAATCGCTATCTCGGCCGCATTGCTTGCCGCCGCCATCGACTTCCTTCGGCGCGCGCGCGAACGCTTTCCTAAGAGTGCTTGGCTGTGGCTTACGGTGCTCGGCATCGCCGGCAGCCAGGTGCATCCTTACATGCTGCTCACCGTCGGCGTGTTGTTGCTGTTCTTGCTGATCACCTCACGCACCTGGCCGCGACGCATCGCGGTGAGTGCATCGGGGCTGATCGTGCTGGGTCTTTACGTCGGCCTGCTGTGGTTGATGACGCACACCTCCAAGCACGATTTCCACGATACGTGGTTCAGCAACAGCGCGACGTTCTTCGGCTCCCATTTGCGCCGGGTGATTTTCCATTTCATGAGCCGGCAGGCGCTGCTGGTCGTGGTCGTCATGCTGCTGGCGTTGTGGTTGCGCCGCAAACATGCCGACCATACCGAGGTCGATGAGCAACAGTTGACCAATTGGATGGCCGGCCTCTGCGGTTTTGTGTGTGTGGGCGTGGTTCTCAGCGGAATAGCGGTGTCCTTGCTGGTGGCGCCGTCGTTCTCGTATCGCAACGTGCTGGTGTGCGCGCCGTTCGGCTGGTTCCTGCTCGCGCGGCTTTACGATGCGGCGGGTCCTCGCGCGGAGACGCGCATGGGTGCAATCGCCGCGGCGGCCATCGTCGTGCTGCTCGCTTCGCAACTGATCGTGCTGATGCGTGGAAGGATGCTGCCTGCCAATGAACCATGGCGCGCTTCGGCGGCGTACGTGCAGGGTTTGCAGGGTTGTGCCGACGCCGAACTGCCGGTGATTACCTTTCCCGGCACGTATGGCGTCGGCATGACGCCCGGCGTGCACGCGATGATTGAGCGCAATTATTACGGCTACTACCTGCCCTCTTCCTATCACCCCTACGCATACCTTCCCGATGATTGGGTGCACCATGCCGGCGAACTGGCGCGTTCAGACAGCGCTTGCCCCGTGCTCGGCTGGGTCCTGCACGACTTGTCCGACGAACGGCGCGCGCTGGCGCTCGCCAAGCAACTCGCCAGTCAACCAGGCGTGACGGACCATCAGGTGTTGGTGCAGGAATTCGTGTCTTACGACTTGAGCTGGCTGGTGTGGAAACCGCAGCCGAGTGCGTTCGTGTTCTTGCGGGCGACATCGGAGATCGTCGACAAGCCCTCGGCGCTGCCTGCAGGAATGGATGTGGATCGGGAGTATTCGCTGGGGGATCGGGTGTTGGTCAGCTTCAATCCTTCAGCGACGTCTGCAGCGAATGCTTATGACGTTCGCCGCTTCCATGCGCAATGACGATAGCTGCGTAATCTCCATGGCCGTCATTCCCGCGAAAGCGGGAATCCATCTTCGCTTTGAGCATCAGAGCAACATGGATTCCCGCTTTCGCGGGAATGACGGCCATGCAAAGCTGGGGTGAACGTATGTGGACCCCAACATGGCCATGTACGTGTTGCTCGATGTTGGAGTTCGCATGCGCTCACTCCAACCTACGCGAAGTTGACCCTCACCCTCTCCTCAGCGAGGAGAGGGAATCATTGCGCGCTTACCACGGTGCGACCTTATGCCCCGCCTCACGCGCTTCCTTGCGAACCCGCGCACCGCGCGCAATGCCGTAAAGACCAATCAACAACCACGCCACTTCCATGAAAAACGCCGATGCGTTGAACGCACCGAACAGCAACGACAGCATCACGCCGAGCGCGCCCAGCACGTTCATCAGTTGATAGACCAGGCCGTTGCCGTGCAGCTTGTGGGCTTGCAGCAGCAGATAGGCCAACAGCATCAGCGCTACGCCGACGTATCCCGCCCAATCGTGCCAGTAGAACGTCATCGCACACTCCTTTGACGCAATGCTTCGAACAAGACGATACCGGTGGCTACCGATACGTTGAGGCTTTCCATGGTACCCGGCATGGGGATCTTTGCCACGAAGTCGCAGGTCTCGCGCGTTAGTCGGCGCAGCCCCTCGCCTTCGCTACCCAACACCAGCGCCACCGGGCCTTTCAGGTCGATGCCGTAGATGGATTGCTCGGTATCGCCGGCCAGGCCGGTAATCCACACGCCGGCATCCTTTAGCGTACGCAGTGCGCGCGCAAGATTGGTCGCCGCCACCAGCGGCACGCGATCTGCACCGCCCGCCGATGCGCGGCGCACCACCGGCGTGATGCCCACGGCGCGATCCTTCGGCACGATCACCGCCGTTACCTTCGCCGCCGCGGCGCTGCGTAGGCACGCGCCGAGGTTATGCGGATCGGTGATGCCATCGAGCACCAGCACCAGGGCGTCAGGGCCGGCCGCTTCGAGCAGGTCGGACAGATCATTCTCGCTGGCCACCGGCGGCGCTTGGTAGAGCGCGACGACGCCCTGATGACGTGCCTCACCCGCTACGCGATCAAGCTGTTCGCGCGGACGATGGTGCACGGGAATCTTCAGCGCCTTCGCTTTTTCCGCCAATTCATGCACGCGCGGATTGCGCTGCCCGTTTTCTACCAGCACTTCACGTACGCGTTCGGCATCGTTGTTCAACGCGCCCTCGACGGGATTGATGCCGACGATCCAACTCTCGCTCATCGTTTGCCTTTCGGTTTGGGCGCGCGGCTTTTCACCGCTTTGGCAGTGCGCTTGCTTGCCGGGGGCTTGCCGCCGGAGGGCTTGGCTTTGCGCTTGTCTTCAGCTTTGCCCGCTGCGACTTTTTTCGACGGCATGTTCTTCGCCGGCTTGGCAGCACCGCGTTTCTTCTCATCCGCGCGATCCAGCCCCGGCAACGGCGGCAGCGAGGGCAGCGGCTTGCGCCCTGCCGGCAGGGAATAACGTTCTCCTGAAGCGGCGTAATCGTAGGCGCGTGGCGCTGGCGTCGGCGGCACGAAGGCCGTCGCCGGTTCCGACGCTTTCTTCTTCACCGGTTGCACCATGCGGAAGTCGATCTTGCGATCTTCCAGGCTGGCGCGCAGCACCTGCACCCGCACGTGATCGCCCAGGCGGAACTGCAAGCCGGTGCGCTCACCCTTCAGCAAGTGACGAATCGGATCAAAGTGGTAATAGTCGTTGGACAACTGGCTGATGTGCACCAGACCGGAGACCTTCGATTCGTCCAGTTCTACGAACAAGCCGAACGACGTCACACCGGTAACCACGCCGTCGAATTCCTCGCCGACGTGCTTGGCCATCCACGCGCAGCGGAAACGCTCGTCCACGTCGCGCTCGGCTTCTTCGGCGCGGCGTTCGCGCTGCGAGCAATGCACGGCCATCGCCGCCATGGTCGCTTCGGAGTAGTTGTAGGCGGAAGGTTTGCCGCCCTTCAAGGCATAACGGATTGCGCGATGCACCAGCAGATCCGGATAGCGGCGGATCGGCGAGGTGAAATGCGCGTATGCCTCCAGCGACAGCCCGAAATGGCCGCGGTTGTCCGGCTGATAAGCGGCCAGGCTCTGCGAGCGCAACAGAACAGATTGGATCAATTCGCGCTCGGGACGATCCTTCACCATGCGCAGCACATCAGAGAAGTCGCCGGGCGTGACGTCTTCCACCGGCGGCATGCGCAGTTTGAATTCGCGCAGGAACTGCTGCAGGTCTTCGTATTTCTCTGCCGGCGGCGGTTCGTGCGCGCGATAAAGCGCGGGAATCTTGCGCTTGGACAGGAACATCGCCGCCTGCACGTTGGCGGCGATCATGCATTCCTCGATCAGCTTGTGCGCGTCGTTGCGTTCCACCGCGCCTACGGCCTGCACTTCACCAGTCTGGTCGAGGCGGAACTTCACTTCCGGCGTTTCGAAATCGATCGCGCCGCGCCGGCGGCGCTGCTCGAGCATCGCCTTGAACAACGCGTGCAGGTTTTCCAGCTGCGGCAGCACGTCAGCCACTTCGTGGCGTGTATCGGGATCTTTCAGGCCGATCGCCTGCCACACCTTGTCGTAAGTGAGGCGCGCATGCGAGCGCATCACGGCGTCGTAAAACTTGGCCTTGGTGACTTCACCGTCTGCGTCTACCTGCATGTCGCAGACCATGCACAGGCGTTCCACTTTCGGATTGAGCGAGCAGATGCCGTTGGACAAGGTTTCCGGCAGCATCGGCACGACGAAGCCGGGGAAATAGGTGGATGTGCTGCGTTCGTAGGCTTCTTTGTCCAGCGCGCTGTCGACCGGCACGTAGTGCGAGACATCGGCAATCGCCACCACCAGCCGCCAGCCGCCGCCACGCTTGGGCTCGGCGTAGACAGCGTCGTCGAAATCGCGGGCATCCGCGCCGTCGATGGTGACGAGCGGCAACTTGCGCAGGTCGGTGCGGCCTTCACGCTCGGCGGCGGTGACTTCCGGCTCCACCTCTTCGGCGGCGCGCAGCACTTCCGGCGGCCATTCGTGCGGCAGGTCGTAGCTGGCAATCGCCATATCCACTAGCAGCGAGGGCTGCAGGCGTTCACCCAGTACGCTGCGAATGCTGCCCATGGGGCCGCGATTGGCGGTGGGCGGATCGGTGATCTCGGCCACCACGATCTGACCAGACTGCGCGCCACGTTCCTGCCCCGGCGCGATCATCACGTCCTGATGCAGGCGGCGGTCGTCCGGCACCACCAGAGTGACGCCGTTTTCGATCATCACCCGACCGACCAGCCGCGGCGAGCGCCGCTGTAGCACTTCCACGATGGCGCCCTGCCGACGTCCGCGACGATCCACGCCAACCACGCTGGCCAGCACGCGGTCGCCGTGCAGCACGCTGCGCATCTGGTACGGGGAAAGGTAGAGATCGTCGCCACCCTCGTCCGGACGCAGGAAGCCGTAGCCTTCGGCGTTGGCAAGCACGACACCGGGAATCAGGTCCAGTTTGCGAACCGGCGCGTAGCCGCCGCGGCGGCCTAGCAGCAACTGGCCATCGCGCACCATCGCGGTGAGGCGCTTGGTCAGCGCCGCGATGCTGTATTCGTCGTAAAGCTTCAGCGCTTCGGCAATGCGCGCCTCGGTCAGCAGTTCGCCGCGTTCTTCCAACAGCGCGAGGATCGCTTCGCGGCTGGGGATCGGTCGGTCGTAGCGTTGCGCCTCGCGCTCCGCAAAGGGATCTTGCTGCCGCTTGGGTGCTTCAGCCGCTCCTGCGCGGCGGTCGCGAGACGCGGGTCTGGTGGCTCCAGAAAGGGGTTTCGGAGTCTTGGCCGCTTTGCGCGGAGGAGTTTCTTTGCCTGGTTTTTTTGTCTTGGTCACGCCCCTAGTATCGCCTCGATGAATGTTTCGATAAATGGTTTGCCGCTTGCCAATGGCCAGTCGCGGCAACGATAAGGAAATAGTTGACAACATGTCCTCCGCCTCCTACTCTACGCGGCTCGCACAGCCCGAAAAGCTAAGCGACACCTGCCCAGGTGGCGGAATTGGTAGACGCACTAGTTTCAGGTACTAGCGGGTAAAACCGTGGAGGTTCGAGTCCTCTCCTGGGCACCAAAACATCGGATCCAACGCGATCCAGAGAGATTCAAAAAGAACCCCGAAAACAATGTTTTCGGGGTTCTTTTTTGTTCTCTCAACGCCGTGACCAGAAGCGCGTTTCCGGTTCCCAGCCACGTTACGGCTGCGTCAGTCGAACACGGGGCGAAAAAAACTGCGCTCGTAGCTCAGTAAGCACTTCGTCTCTGCGGCAAACGCGAATGCAGCCTGACATTCCGGATCTCGCAGAGAGTCTGAGCGATAGGTTTCGTACGCGGCGAGGCTTGGAAAAGAAAACAGCGCGAGCGCAATGTTGTTAGCGCCTTCGGCGGGCAAGAAATAGCCATGATGTTTCCCTCCGAATTTCTCGACCAAGGGAATCCACATTTTCGCGTACGCCTCAAACTCGGAAAGCAAGTTTGGGTCGATAACGTATCGCAGATAGCGCGTGATCATAGTTTCGCGAGTCGAAGAATGGGCTCGCTTAGCATCTTATCGTCAAACAGTGACTGGCGATTGGCCCGATACGGAGCCGGCTTCATTCGCGAATCTGAAACCGGCGGCGTTATCTCAAGCAGAGATAAAAGCAGCGGATCGATGCAGCGCGTAGGCTGGGATGCCAATCCCAGCCCCTTCCACGCCCTGTAATGCCGAGGTTGGCATCCTAGCCTACGTGTTTTCCGAGTTTGCCATCTTTGGCGGGCGAAGACGGGCTCCGCGCCGCCGCTTGATGTTCAGAACATCTTGTTTGAGTTGACGCGAGGGACGTTCGGCGCGACCCAAGGAGCAGAGTTTTTCGGATCGCCGACAAGCTGCAACGTGTCCCAGTGCTCGACGGCCTTTCCTTCGGCGTTCATCCTGTAAATATCGACGCCGGCGACACCTGTGTCATTAGGGTCGTCCGTCAGCAGATTGAAAAAATTCACATGAGCGAACACATAGTCACCGACAGCGATGATCTTGTGGACGACGACGTGAGCGCTAGGATGCGCCGATTTTACGCCGGCGAAATATTTGCCTAGCGCCACGGAGCCGTCAGCAATCAACGGATTGTGCTGGACATAACCGGGAACAAGAAACTTAGCGGTGCCTTCTTCCGCCTTGTTCTCATTGATCATCATTTCATAGAGCGCGAGAACGTTGTCCACATTGCGGACAGCGTGTTTATCGTGCGGATCAACCAACACGATGTCGGCTTTCGCTTTGGGATCCTTAGCCTGTGCGGCTTGAGGTAGAACAAGCACGGCCGCACTCATCGCGAAGACTGCAGCCACAAGTCCTCTGCGGACGGTGTTATGGAATGTCATTTCATTCTCCTAGGTTGTTTGGAAATATCCGGAACGAAGGGAGGTCGAGGAGCTTCATCGGCCTCATAAGACGTGGTGTTGTGGAACGGCTCTAGCCGAGGCCAACCATCTGCAGGCGCAGCGCGTCTTGCTCAGCGTCAGGCATTTCGCGCGCGGTGCGCAGCATTTCGGCGGCATCGTCGCCCACCGGAGCGATGCTCGGTGCCGGCACTTGTTCGGCCAACTCAATGACTCTTTTGGCCGCCAGGACTGATTCCAGACCTGCACCCTGCATGCTGTTGAGCTTGTCTGCGAACGTGGAGAAGGATTGTCCGTACAACTCGCGTTGTTCAGTCGTCATGCCGTCGGCGACATGCGCAAGGGCGGCTGCCGTTTTCGCCGGGCCGCCGGTTTTCATATTGCCCGCGGCAGCCACGACAACATCGATCCCAAAGGATTTCAGTTCGGCGCGGTAGACGGCCGCAAACACTTCCATGGCCGCCTTTGAAGCGCCTGACGGTCCGTTGAAGGGGAGCGGGATGCTCGCCGTCCATGTGCTGATCTGGACGATGCGGCCGCGCGTCTTTCTTAGTGCCGGCAGGAATGCATTGATGACCGAGAGCGCACCGAACACATTGACGTCAAATTCGCGCCGGATGGCATCGAGGGGTAGAAGTTCGATCGGTCCGGGGGTCAGGATGCCCGCGTTGTTGATCAACAGATCGAGGCCGGCATCGCCGAGTGCGTCGGACACGCCACCCGCCCAGGCTTTCACCGCCTGTTCCTTGGTCATGTCGCAAACGGTCAGGCTGACACGCCCACCGGACGCGTCCTTCAGATCCTGGACTTCCGTGGCGGACATGGCTGTGCCAAAAACAATATAGCCCTTGGCGGCGAGCCCCAGCGCGATATCACGGCCGAGGCCACTCCCCGCGCCGGTCACCGCGGCGGAGCGGCCGGAATGTTGGATGGTCGATGGCATCACACGCCTCTTTTCAAATGGTCTTGAAGCAAGGATGCCGTTCCCATATGCGGCGTGGTAGCCTCAAATTTTGACAAACCGTGTCGCTGAAAGTGGAACGCTAAATGCTGGACATTGAAGACCTGCAAACGTTTGTCGAAGTGGCTGATGCGGGTGGCGTCTCATCGGCCGCCCGGCGTCTTGGCGTCTCCAAATCCATCGTCAGCCGGCGGCTGTTCCGGCTTGAAGCGGACCTTGGTATCCAGCTCCTCTCACGAACCACACGTGGCGCCGCGCTGACAGAGGCCGGCGTCACGTTCCGCGACCACGCTGCTCGGGTTTGCGCCGAGATCGATATCGCGCGCGAGACGATTCTCCCTGCTGGCGACCTCCGTGGACGTTTGCGGATCGCAGCACCACTTTCCTTCGGCCCGACGAATTTAGCGCCCGTGTTTGCAGAACTCGCGCAGCGCTATCCACAGCTTCACATCCACACGTGCTACAGCGACCGGTTTGTCGACATAGTCGGAGAAGGTTTCGACTGCGCGATACGAGTCGGCTATCTCAGCGATTCGAACCTGATTGCGCGGCGTATCGGCCCCATCCACGGAAAGCTGGTTGCAAGCCCGAGCTATATCAAAACGTACGGGGCTCCAGAGAAGCCAGAAGAACTTCTATCCCATCAGGCGCTCATGCAAGGTACGGAAACTTGGCAATTCACGGATGGCGACAAAACGATCTCCGTTCATCCGCAGGGGCGCTTCAAGTCCGACAGCGGCATAGCTCTCGCCGCCGCCGCCGCAGCGGGACTGGGCATCGCCTGGCTTCCGGCTTTCCTCGTTGAATCCTATTTGGCATCCGGTGCCCTCGTTTCTTTGATGACGCGCTACCCTCCGCCGACGGCCGGCATGTTTGTCGTCCGTCCACCAGGATCGCACCCTGCGCGAAAGGTTCGAGTCCTCACCGAACTGCTGATCGAGCATTTCGGATAGTTGCCGAGGTCTCGGGCAAGCCTATGCCGACAACCTGGGCATCGCGATGCTTGGGCCGCTTTTCTCCTGACGTTGCTTATGAAAGCCAGCATGCTTTAGCCGTCTAACTGCAACAGTTGGGCGATAGGCTCGCTTGGCTTCAATAGTCTTGCGGGCACTGGCGATTTCTGACCCATCTGTACACAGTGCTTCAAACAAACCGCCGTCAAAGGAGTGAATATGCATCGCTGGGCACACCCGATCCTTGTCGTGTTTTTGCTTGCAACAGGCTTGTTCTCAGGTGTAGGTCGCACCGCAAGCGCATGCGAAGTGCCCGCTCCGGTGAAAACGATCGACCCACCCGGCTTCTATGACGACGCATCCGGTTATGCGCGTGCCGTGCAGCCGATGCGCGGCTTTATTGCCAAGCTCAATAAATCGGCTGAGAACGGTGATTGGTCCTGCGCGGTCGATCTTCTGCATGGATGGGCCAGCGCCGATGCGCTGATGGGGCCGATTTCCGGTTACCAGGGCTATTACGAGCGATCCTGGGCGGGCACTGATTTTGCGATGGTGATCCTACGCATGCCGAGTGCGGTGAGAACGGCTAACGCCGATAAATTCACGGTGATCGATCCGTGGCTGCAGCGCATCGCCATCGCGACGCGCGACGCGAATGCCATCAACCACCTACACAACAATCTCGTCTACTGGGCGGGCTTGAACCTGGTTGCGATCGGCACTGTGACTAACCAACCGCAACTCGTCGACTCGGGGCTGATACGGGCGCGCGAAGGCATTCACGATATCGGCCCGAACGGTGCACTGGCGCGGGAAGTGAAGCGTGGCAACCGCGCCCTGCACTATCACACCTTTGCACTGTTGCCGCTGGTGTTCACGGCGGAGCTTGTACAGCGGCGCAACATCGATCTCTATCGAGAAAATGACCATGCCATCGCGCGTCTGGCGAACCTGGTGATCGAAGCGGTTCGCAATCCCGCCAGCTTTGCGAAGATCACGCCCATTAAGCAGGACCTGTTCCCATGGACGTTTCAGGACGAACTGGCGTGGATGGAGCCCTATTACGCCCGTACCAGGGATCCGCGTTTTCCCGCCTTGATCGCGCCACGCCGGCCTTTCAACGAATGGCGGCTTGGTGGCGATGTGAGCGCGCAATGGGGTGCGCCGTTGCCGTCATCCAACTAGCGAGCGCCTTGAAACCCAGATAGGTGCGCGAACTACAACTCCCGCACAATCCGAAACCCCACACGTCCGCTGCGAACACTCGCATCGGCGCCCTGTCGATACGCCGAATTTGCCTGCTCCGGCGAACTCCCCCACGAGCCGCCGCGTATCACGCGCGTGCCGCAGCCAGGGTTGACCCATGCGCCGCCATCCACCGGCGCGCGCACGTAGTTATCGTGCCAGCAATCTTCCATCCACTCCGACACGTTGCCGTCCGTGTCGTAGAGGCCGAAGGCGTTCGGCGCGAAGCTCATCACCGGCGCCGGGCCCCAATAGCCATCGCCGTAACCCTGGAACGCGTGGCTCCAACGTCGGCCGCTGGGCGAGCGATCGGCCGAGCCGGTGAGGTTTTCCACCTTCGTCTTCGGTATGCCGTTGCCCCACCAGTAACGCGTGGTGCTGCCGGCGCGCAGCGCGTATTCGAATTCCGCTTCACTGGGCAGGCGATATTTCTTACCGGTGCGCTGACTCAGCCATTGCACGTAGGCGCGTGCGTCGCTCCAAGAGATATTCACGACCGGCAGGTTGTCCGTGGCGGCATGGCCGGCGTAGTCGTCTTCCCAAGTGGCGTTGGATACGTCACGCATCACGCCGGTGCGTTCGTCGTACACGCTGGCGCCACCTTGCGTGACGGATTCAGGCTTGTAGCCGCTGGCGCGTACGAAGTCGCGGAACTGGCCCACGGTGATGTCCGTCTGCGAGAGCGCATAGCCCTTGCTGATGACGACTTCATGTTGCGGCGTTTGCGAATCGCTGCGACCGGGCTCATCGTCCGGCGCACCCATCATGTATTTGCCGGTGGGTACCACCACCATGGTGGGCGACTGGCCGTTCATGTCCACGTAGCGGTCGGTGAACACCTGACCCGGCTTGAAACTGGCGTAGAGGCGCGCGTTGGTGAGGCGTACTTCGAATTCGTCTAGGCCGGCAAGTTGCGGGCTGATCGATTGCGCCTGCCCGGCCAGTTGCTTGGCCAGATCGATGTTGCCCGCATCCAGCGCCGAACGCGCCTGCGCCAGCACGTTGGCGGCGCGCTGCTGACGGATGTTGTCGATCTGGTTGCGCACGTCGCGCAGTTGCGGCGAATCGGGTTGGATCGGCGTAGCTTCGGTCATCGATTGCTCGGCGCCGGCAAAATCGTTTTGCGCCACCGCGGCCAGCGCACGATCAAGCACCATGCGCTGTACCTGCAGAACGCCCTGTGCCGCCACGGGGTTTTGCGGATCCAGCTTCTGCACCTGACGATACAGATCCAGTGCATTGTTGTCGGCAGGCTTGTCTACCTTGCCTTGCTGCAGCATGGCTGCAGCCTGCGCCAGCATCGGCCGCACCTGCAGCAACGTCTTCATGTTGGCTTCGAGTGGTGCAACGTCGTTCGCCGTGTTGGGCAGTGCCTTGAGGTTATCCAACAGTCCACCCGCCGACTCGGAATCCCCCACGGCAATGTCCTGCGTGATCTGCGCGATCAGGTGCGTGCGCACCTGGTCCAGGCCCTGCCCGGCGGCGCGGCTGTCCGGTTTGAGCTTGAGCGCCTCCTGGTAGAGCGCCGCGGCACTGTTCTTGTCACCGGCAATGTGTCCGGCCTGATAGGCCTTGTCGGCGCGCTCGAGCAGCGCCTTCACTTCGGGCGGATCGGCGCTCATTTGTTCGGGCAGTTGCACCGGCTTGCGTGCCAAGCGCGCGGCGATCACCGCGGTAGGCGCCAGCGTCAACGGTGGGCCGGCATAGATTTCGTCCTGCGCGGAAGGTACCGCGTTGCTCGGGCGAACCGGCACCGCCGGCGACGTGCGACCCACGTGAGGCGTACTGGGGTTGGCCACCTCTTCGGGGCTGACGTGAAAAATCTCAGGAAAAAAGTGATAGGTAAGCCCGAAAGCCAGCACGAGCACACCAAGCGCCCCACCGAATGCGCGCTGGCGTTGTACGGTTTCCTTGCTCGGCATGGTGGGCGTTCCGTGGCTGGCCTGCTATGGTTCGCTGCTTACCATATGGCACCACCGATGACGGAGCAATCGCGAATCGCGTGTTCCGTGATCTAGAAGGAACGTACATGCCCCTGCCATCACCGCCGCCCAAGGCAGATTGGATCGAACAACGTAGCGAACTTGAACAGTGGCTGGCCGAGCTGTCGACCGGCGCCGTGCTCGGCCTCGACACCGAGTTCATGCGTCGCAATACCTTCTACCCGCAATTGGCCCTGCTGCAGTTGGAGTCGAACGGGCGCTACGCATTGGTCGACCCGCTTGCGTTCGACATCGGCAACGCGCTGCGGCCACTCGATAGCGCGAACGTGATCACGCTGATGCACAGCGCCAGTGAAGATCTGGAAACGCTGTCGCCCTGGCTGCCGGAAGGCCCACGCGTGCTGTTCGACACACAGATCGCCGCGGCCTTCCTCGGCATGGGCCTGGGACTGAGCTATCGCGCGCTGGTGGCGGAACTAGTCGGCGTGGAACTGGACAAAGGCGAAACGCGCTCCGACTGGCTGCAGCGTCCGCTCACCGCTTCGCAGCGCGACTACGCCACGTTAGACGTGGTCTACCTGGAGATCATCCACCGCCATCTCGCCGAGCGCCTGGCGCAACGCGGTCGCACAGCATGGCATGCGGAAGATTGCGAACGGCTTAAGCGCAAAAGCTGCCCGCGCGAAGGCGATCCGCAACCGCAGCTGACGTATCGGGGCGCCGCCGAATGGCCGCGCGAACAGCAAGCGCTGCTACGGCGAATCCTGCTATGGCGCGACGTCACCGCGCGTCTGCTCGACAAGCCGCGCCCGTGGCTGTTGGAAGATGCCCTTGTACTCAGCATCGCCCAGCACCCCCCGCGCGATCAGGACGACCTGGACCGCCGCAGCGCCGGCCAGCGCGCGCTGCGCTCCCCGCAACGCGCCGAGCTGTTCGACCTGCTGCGACCCGCCGTAACAGACGAGGAAGTCGCCGTCACCAACCCCATTCCCGCGTATCCGCAAGGCAAGGCCAAGCAGACCCTGGCCACGATGAAGCAAAGCGTAGACACCCTGGCCGCCGATCTCGACCTGCCCCCCGGCCTGCTCTGCTCGCGCCGCGTGCTGGAGGAATTCGTAGTAACGGCCCAATGGCCGGAGGCCCTGGAAGGCTGGCGCCGCGCGGTGCTTTTCGACCGCCTTACCAGCCTGCTGCCCGACTGACGCCAAGGACTTGGCTCACTCCCCCGCCCGCTGCTACCATTTGCAGCTCGCGTGGGGCGGTAGCTCAGCTGGGAGAGCGCTGCGTTCGCAATGCAGAGGTCGGGAGTTCGATCCTCCTCCGCTCCACCAATTCAATATCCCGCAATATCACTTGATGTCTCAGAAACCGCGCCATAGCGCGGTTTTTTTTATGATCAAGTGCCATCTGGATGACTCCAATATCCCTAGTTGTCATCCAATTTTGGGGGTAGTGCACATGTGGACCACTATCCCAACCATTTTCCGCTTTCATCAATCAAGAGCTCTGAACGGGTCAGCTCTATCTCGCGAATAAGCCACATTGCCTTTTCATCGGGAGCCGGAATTTCGGTACTCAGTAAGTCCAGCAGCACAATCCTGGAATGAACCTGGAGAACCTTCGCCAAATCTCGATATAGATAGAGATCCAATGTCGTACCCATGGCTTTCCTAAGAACTTCACGATGCAGCTCAAGATGAACTGCAGAAGGCCTCGAGCCTATCCAACTCACCAGACTCCTGAAGTTGATATCGGACACAGCAAGCGCAGATTTCAATGCGGCTTCAGGTACGCTATCAATTGATTTTGCAAAAACAAATGGAATTTTTTGTGCGAATTCGCCCTTGCTGAGCAGCCAGTTAAACAGCTTCTCGTCGTACGAGACCGCTACCGCCGTCAAGTGCGACACAACGTCCTTAACACTCGCATCGTCCTGCCAGTGACCGGCAAGCAACAATTGAATGGCTAGTGATAGATCTGACATCACAAGCTGCTTAAAGAAGACGTCGTGACCGTGGCTGCGGAGTCGATCCCGCAATAACCAGTCGGCAACCGTCGACTCAAAACCCTCAAGTTTTATCTTGAGGAAAAATCCGAAATCCCGCTCCCATTTGTTCAGTACCTTAACGAATTGATTGACATGATAGATAGGTAAGTCTGGCAACCAAGCCGTCACAATCCCGAGCTCAGTCATTATCGTCCGCGGGTCCAAATGCCCAAGAACTATGATGATATCCTGCATCACTTTCGGAGAAATGACGCCCCGAACTCGTTTAACAAGCTCAGAAGCTACTGAGGCAGGCGGGCGTTCCACAAACTTTAGGGCGTTTAAGATTTCCGAAGATAGAACACCGTCGAACGACGACGGTAGAAGCTCGGTTAGCTCAGTAACGACCTCATGACCCCGAAGGGCTATTAACGTGCGCCACCCCAGCTCCACTGGACCATTTTCTACCCACTGACACGCAGTTTTCTCAGAAATGCCGCGCGATATGAACTTCTTTAATTCATGAAGGTGATGTATGTCGCCGCCGGCGAAGACCTTTTCTTGAAATCTCGCTAACCAGCTTTCTCCAAATTTCACGATTGCGTATGCAACTGTCTCTTGGGCGTATGCAGACCAGTCCGAGAATCGCTGGAAGATCAACTGAATGACTGACTCATCTCTGCATGAAACTAAGACCTCGTTGAGTCGGAACCAGAGGCCGGACGTCGGAACTACGAACTCTTGATAGTGCTCGGCAAGCCAACGCGCGACCTCAACGTTGTTACCCCTCTTTATGATCGGTCTCAGCAACGAACCGTGTTCACCAATAACCTCGGACATTCGCGGCCGAACCCAGTCTGGCATTTTCCCCGTACATGCCATGGCTGCGGCCGCAGCATCAGCAAAGGGAAGCATCTGCGAGGTTGCAGCCCGCTCCAACCAGCCAACCCATTCGGGACCACCACGATCTGCAATCACATCGACTAAAAGCTCTGAACCTTCTTTGCCGAGGCATTGGCTCGCGATCACCTGGTGCGGAGCCAAGATGTTCGGATCAATTGCCTGCATCAGCTGGTGGGCAGGGACTTTCGACAATGCCAATTCTGAGACGACGCCAAACGCCTGCCGCAACTCCTGGACACGCCCAAATTTAAATGCAGCCTGGGCAGCGCGACATTTAACCGGCAGCCGCTCATCTGAGAACATCGAAGCCAAACTGCGTTCAATGTCTACATGTCGCTCTGACGAAGCGTTGTAGGCGGTCGCAAATGTTGCCGCCAGCACTATATCAACGTCAGTCACAGCGTTAGTAATTGGTAACCTAACATGAGCACCCGACTGAAGTGCGAGATCGTAGCTTTCGCGGGTGGTCAGATCTTGTAGCGCCCCTGGCCTTGGATCATCCAAAAGTAAACCGACGCCGACCAACCAACTCCAATAGAGATCATGAATCGGCAGCACGCGATCCGCGCGATCAACAATAGTACCGAGCTGATCAAGAAGCTTAGTCGGATTCTCTACCCCACCTGGCCTCGCTTGCTCCCGTACCTCATTTTCGAAGGCCGAGTACTGGTCTCCTCGTTTTGATAACTTTATACGAGCAGCAGCTCTGGAAAGAACGTCACGAAACGCGTCGGGAAATCCTTCCGATAGGGAGTCGTGCAACTTCGACAACAACTGACCTCGTGTCGCCAATTTCCCTCCGAGCAACACATAAAGAGCTAACGCCAGAGGTATGCACAGTAAGTCGAACAGCGGGGCGGGAGGCGCCGACTCTGACGGAAACGCAAGTAACACAGTCTCGGAGACCCATGCATTTGAGAGCTTATCCAATGACCACATGCGAAATCCGGCGTCTAACGCCCCCGCAAGTCGCCCATTCGCGATGACCCTGCGACCGCCCAGAACTCGTAAGGCACGCGACCGTTCTCTGGTGACGTCCCCAACAGCGAATTGGGACCATCCGTCAAGCAGAACGATGACCCGCTCATCTTGAAGCAGTGTTAGGACGTCAATAGTTGAATCGACTTCCGATATCTGCGCTTCTACATCTGACCATGTCTTCGCTCCGCTAATGGGTAAGAACAGCGGAACTATTGACTGTGATTCAAGCAAGTCTGTAGCGAGTTGCCAAAGAGCATAGGTTTTCCCACTTCCAGGCAGCGCCGTGATCAAATGATGGCGTTCTTCGGAAATCGACAAATCCAAAAGTGGCACGGCATTATTGCCGTTGCCCTCTCCACTAACAGTCCGGCGTATTTTGGATAACCGATCTAATGCCGCAAATGAAGAGGCTGCTGCCCCAGGGAACAATGGAATGAGTGATGGGGGCTTCCCGACTTCGATCAACTTTATAGCTAACAAGCGAAGTTCATCAATGGTGAGTTGCCTGGTTCTCACCCTACGAGCATCCGTGTCTGCCGCTCTCGCATCGACGAACACAAGGTCGATATTGGCATTGTCGCCTGTGATAACAATGCCGTTGTTATCGCGACCGATTTGTACGCGGCGATCTTCCGTCTTCCATAAGCGTTGGAAGAACTTCATTTGGCCGCGCCACTGACCCAAGTTTCGACCACCGGAATAAGCGAAATTAGTCCTATAGCAACCCCGATGATGCTGCACCAACTTGCGAATGTAGTGAGCCGATCAGAGCCCGCGTGCACCTCCTGCGCTATATCTCCCGTATTGACAATCCCTGTATTGTCTCTACCTACATAAACGCGACGATCCTGGTTTCTCGTCTCCGTATTAGGTCGAAGGCGACCTATTGCGGCGACAACCAGGCCAACAACAACTAACCCGCAAGCTATGAGCTGCAGCTCGGTCGAATGCGTTCTCAGCCAAGGTAAAATGTGTTCCACCGTGGATCTCCCCCAATCGAGGTCGTAAGGTTTGCGTGCAGTATAATTGCAGCGACTAGTTACAGTCCTTTACCCACTGGTAAAAAAAGGGGCCAGATGTAATTAAGGTACATCTCTTTTAACTACCTCCCCCTTTTTTCTCACGCACTTGATCACGTTCGCTTCGACTGAAGCTCGCCACCTATCCGTCGCTGCCGGTGCTTATGGCGCTCCTGAATCAGCAAAGGCATCAGCTCCTCGATGTACTGCTTGGCATGACCGCGCGTAGATATCAGGTGGAAGCGTCGATGCGCCTCATCGCGCCCGACCAGCGCGATATGTGCTTTTCTCACCACATGCAGATAGCCCATCAGGGAGGTGCCGTCGCGCACAAGTTCGTCGTCGCGCGGATCCGTGGAAGGTATCTGAGTCATGGTCCGATCCTTGACGGGCAGTCCGTGCGGCTGGTTGTTTTGATCAGGGAAAGCAGGTCTTTGGCAGCTCTATCGCGGTCGGTCAGCGGCGGGATGCCAAACAGGCGCTCGACCGTCGCCAGCACCGAGCTGTGGTCGTACACCGTGTGATCGACTTCACCGCGGGCGACCCATGGCGACACCACAATCGTGGGTACGCGCACACCGTAGACGTCGAAACCGAATCCATTTGTGTTCAAGGTTTCGGCTGCACCATCGTTCGGCGGAGTCGCTTCGCCGGGTTTGGCGGAGTCGTAGAAACCGCCATGCTCGTCATAGAGGATCACCAACAGGCTGCTTTCCCACAACGGCGAATTGCGGATCGCGTTGTAAACACGAGCCGCGAGTTGATCGCCACCGGCCAAACCGTCCATGGGATGGTGCGAGCTGCCACCCTCGTAAGTTGCATGCACGATGTCGCCGTAGCTCGGCTCGATAAAGGTGTAGCGGGCCGTGTAACCCGCTTGAAGGTCGTTCTCGAAATGCGATAGGTCATCGATATCGAAGAAGCTGATGCCCTTGATCGACGCTACTTGCGGCACACGTCCCAGAAGCGAACCCAGCCCGTCCTGGTACAGACGATAGTTGCCCTCACCCAACGCATCGAAGATCGAACCTCGCGGATAGGCGAAGCCATCGACACATTCCCATTCGCTCATCTCCGCCGACGTTGGGGAATGATCCAAACCTGCCGATGACGCGCCGTGCAGGAAATACCGGTTCGGCCAGGTCGGTCCTGGCAGTGACGAGCGCCAGCCGTCGCACAGCACAAACTCGGTAGCCAGTTGGTACAGCATCGGCACCTGAGTACGGGTATCGACGCCACGCATGATTTCCCCCACGTCGGCCGGCGGCGGCGGTGTGCCTTCATCGTGGGCCGTCGCGTAGTTGGAAACGAAACCGCTATTGTTGACCGGCGGATAGGCATGGCCTTTCTGGTACTGCACACCTGCGCCGCACAGCTGTTCAAGCACGTCCGTGAACTCATGCGCAGGATCCGTAGGCATCTGATCGGGCGCGCCATCGCCGAACGCGTAGACGCTACCGTTGTAGGTGTTGGTATTCGCGGATGTAGCCGCGAGGATGCCGGGAATACCCGATAGCGCAAACAAGTGATCGAACGATCGGTTCTCCAGCATCAGCACGAACACGTGCTGGATGCGCGCCTGCCCAGGCGGCAATGCAACCGCTGCGTCTACGCTCATGGTGCCTCCCTCGTTCAATGGGTATCCGACTCACTTCATCCGGCTTGTCGGCACATGCTCCCCGGTGAGCTATGCCGACCACTTTATTTGTAACCGATTACGCGCAACCCCAGATTTCAACGCCACATTCGGATATTTCACAAGCTCATCACATACCCCTGTGGCTTGCTGAATGGTGCTCTCTCCGAATCGCCGCCATCACCTTTTAAGCGCGAGATGGGAGCTAGATTGCGCTCACCCAAAACTCTCACATTCCACCAGCAAGGGGAAATCGTCATGCAAAAAATTACTCGTGCCGCGCTCGGCATGTTTCTGGGTCTGAGCCTGTCCGGGTGGGCCGTAGCCGGAGAGCCTCCTGCAACAGGCCTGGGTCAAGCGTGGCCCAATGCCGTGGACGTCAGCGCAAGCCCGAACTGGCACGTCTATGTGTTCGTCTTGAACGGTATCAAGTACATCCAGGTCAACGATCTCAATGGCCATGTTATTGGCGCCATTGGAACGGCTGGCGGGCAGTTTATTACGTTGCCGGTTGGGGAATATTCGCAGTATGTGTCGACGCCGCAGCAGCGTGCGGCGAGTACATCGGCGGTTCAAGCGGCAACGCCTACGACGGTCTATCGAGACAATTCAACAGTGATTACGGCTGCGCCGCAGAGCAGCGGCGTTACTGTGCTCGGTGCTGCGATGTCGAATACCTGCCAGGATCCCGCCTCCTGCGGCACACTCAACTGACAGTGCTAGCACTCGGTCCATTGCCCGGCGGGGCTGATTGCGACGCCGGGCACAATTGGGTCAACCAGAAGAATGCTGAGTTGATGCCCGGAAGCTATCGACTGGATTCGCGTGCGCCCCTCGAAAATGGCCGCCCTGTCTCTCACCGCTCGCAATCCAAGACCGCTGGTCCCACGTACTATGCGCGGAACCAATTCGTCCCAATCGACGAATGCAAGCTGAGCCGGATACATCCGGAAACGGGCGACAATCAGTACACCAATCCGCCCTCGTCTTTCCGCCACCCGCACATGGATGCGAATGTCGCTCACATTCCTCTTCATGCAGGCGTCTGCGGCGGCTTCCCAAATTATGCGATAGATAGTCATCCGCAAAGCATGGGAAAGCTTACTTACTGGCCCACGCAAATCGCATGAATAGGTCAACCCTGAATCTCTGAGCACCTGCGGCAATCCACCTTCGCGCAGCGCGCTGGGAAGCCCTCTTTCCCGTAGCGCTACGGGATAAAGACTATCAGCCAGGCAGTGGAGTTGGTCTTGCGCAACCAGCGCATAACGCTGGTATCCACGATCGTCAACAGCGGGCTGCAGATGCCGAAGACGCCCCATCATCATCGCAAACCCAGCCTGGACGCTTTCCTTGATCTGTTCCAACGCCTGCGATGTCATGCGCAACTGCATTTCACCCAGGTACACGTTGCGCTGTGCCAACGCAAGCGCGGTGCGAACGTCAATACGCTCTTGTTCTACGTGCTTGTCGAGCGAACCGATACGCGCCCCCATGATCAACATCGTCGAGATGGCAAATGCCACAATGGCCTCTGCCTGAATGGTCATCGGGTCCCATAGTTGGGGCATCAACCACATGACTGCACAGCTTGCTGCTGCCCCTCCAGTAGCCGCACCTTGCCAACCATGACGGAACGCTAACCACACAACAGGAAGGAACATCGCAACCTGGGCCATCTGCCGTGCCGGAGCATGCGGTGGCGCATTGATCCCAATCCAAAGTAAAAGCGCAAGAACAGGAAGCCCAAGGCATACGCTCTCAAATAGAAGACGGCTGTTTTCGATCCCGTTTTGCAACTCGGGCCAGTTCTTGCCAATCACCTTCTGATAGCCGAGCAAAGCAAGCGGCATTACGGTAAGAATGCCTAAGTAATTGCCTATGAAGTAATCCGATGCCAGCTTGTAATAATTCACCACGTAATCAGCTGGAAGGTTTTTAATGACGAAGAATAGACTCAAATTTCGCAACGTCACAGCCACCGATGCCAATAGAGCGCAGGTGAGTAATCTACCCATGTTGATGTAAGTTGCATTCCTGAGTACTGGAGGCCACCGCTTGCGTACCCAATAGATGACTGGCGCCGCGTAGGCGATGCCAGGAATGGCGCATCCAAGCCCCCACTCCACGCCCCAAACTGACGAGCAGACATAACCAACGGTGATGTAATACGCTGATTCGCCAACGATCAATGCCGCCCAATAGCGATAGGGAACAAGCAAAAGTACGGCAAGCCTCAGTCCGGCTGTAATCTCCCACTGGGCGAGCGAGATTTCACGGAACGCCAAGTATGTAACGCCATAGCCCACAGCCACGGCAACATGGCGAACCCACGGCCTCTCCCAAAGTCCCTTCCCCATCGATCACCCCGTATGTTTTTGACCGACGCCCCAAACGTCGGCACAGACGTCCAAACGGCGCGATCATTGGATTCCAGGTGTGAAACTGTGGTGAAGCGGTGTTCGGCCCGATCGGCGGACCTCTATCGCCTTGCACATTGCGCGGCGTGCTGCAAATTTTTTGCGATGCATATCACAGGGATCGAAGCGGGAGCGGAAGTGGCACCTTATGAAGCATGGAGTCCTTTCCGACCCCGTGTCGCCGAAGCGGACAAGCTCGATTGCGGCTAAAATCGCCACGCGCCCATGTAACCGCCGAACAGGGCCATCGCAGCTCGCGCGACTGGGATAAAGCAGTCTCCTGTCCATAACAACAAGGAAGCGCAAGCAACCGTGAGTGCATCTGAGCAACAGCCTCACCTTCGCCCCATCGAACCCGGCCTGATGGTGATCCATGGCAATCGCCAGGAGGATCTGCGCGATCTGCTAACGGCCTGGCTGCAGCGCACCCCGCTGCATCCCCTGGAAAACGAAGTCATGCTGGTGCAGAGCAACGGCATTGCGCAGTGGCTGAAGCTGGCGCTTGCCCGGCCGGTGCAAGCGGGCGGCCTAGGCATCAGCGCGGCCATCGACATGCAGCTGCCAGGCCGATTCCTGTGGACGGCGTATCGCACGGTGCTGGGTGAAGCTGCCGTGCCGGCCACCTCGCCGTTCGACAAGTCGCGCCTGGTGTGGCGCCTGCTGCGCTTGCTGCCGCAGCACCTGGGCGAGCCCGCGTTCGCCTCCTTGCGCGCCCTGCTCGGCGAGGCCGATGACTGGCGGCGACTGTACCGGCTCGCCATGCAGGTGGCCGACCTGTTCGATCAATATCAGGTATTTCGCGCCGATTGGCTGGACGACTGGGAGCACCGCAACGACGTGCTGCGCGATACCTTGCGTAGCCGCGTTGTGGAACTGCCGATCGCGCAACGCTGGCAACCCCGGTTGTGGCGCCTGTTGCTCGACGACGTTCCATCGGCGCAGCGCGACAGCCATCGCGCGGGCGTGCATCGGCGCTTCATGCAGCAGATGCAAGCACCGGACGCGCACTTGCAAGCGATGCCGCGACGCATCCTGGTATTCGGCATCACTTCGCTGCCACCGCAGGTGCTGGAAGCGCTCACAGCGCTGGCGCGCTGCAGCCAAGTTCTGCTGCTGGTCACCAATCCGTGCCGGCACTATTGGGCCGACATTATCGAAGACCGCGAGCTGCTGCTCGCCGAGCATCGTCGCCATGCGCAAAAGCCCGACTTGCCGCCGGAGCCACGCTACGAAGACCTGCACCTGCATGCCAATCCCCTGCTGGCAGCGTGGGGCAAGCAGGGGCGCGATTTCATCCGCCAACTCGATGCCTTCGACCAGCCCGAGCGCTATCGCGAACGCTTTGCTTCCATCAAGCGCAGCATCGATGTGTTTCGGGAATTCGGCAGCGATTCGTTGCTGCACCAAGTGCAGCAGGCCGTATTGGAATTGGAGCCAGCACCCGCCGATCCGGCATTGTGCAAGCCGCTGCCCGAGACTGGATCGCTGCATTTCCACATCGCGCACAGTCCGCAGCGCGAAGTAGAAATTCTGCACGATCAATTGCTCGCCCTGTTCGAACAGGCCGCGCGGGAAGGCCGACCGCTATCGCCGCGCGACGTGATGGTGATGGTGCCGGATATCAGCATGTATGCGCCGCACGTACAGGCCGTCTTCGGCCGTATTGCCGCCGACGATCCGCGCTACCTGCCCTACAGCGTGGCCGATCAGTCGGGCCGCGGCACTTCGCCCATGCTTACCGCGCTGGAACGTCTGCTCAACCTGACCGAATCGCGCTTCACCGCCAGCAATGTGCTCGACTTGCTCGATGTGCCGTCGCTGCGCCGCCGGTTCGGTATTGCTGAAGACGATCTGCCCACGCTGCGCCGATGGATCGCCGAATCCGGCATTCGCTGGGGCCTGGATGGCAAGCAAAAACAAAGCTTCGGCCTGCCACCCGACGAACAGAACAGCTGGCGCTTCGGTCTACGCCGCATGCTGCTCGGTTATGCCACGGGCGATGGCCCCTCGCTCGACGACATCGCGCCTTACGCGGAGATCGGCGGCCTGGATGCCGCGTTGCTCGGGCCGCTGAGCCAATTGCTGGAAACGCTGGAGCGCTACTGGCAACTGTTCGCCTCGACCGCCACGCCGCTGCAATGGAGCGAGCGCCTGCGCCAATTGCTGCGCGATTGCTTCGACACGCGCCGCGATGAGGACGACGCCTTGCGCATCGGCCGCCTGGAAGACGCGCTGGATAGCTGGATGGATGCCTGCCAGGAGGCGGCCTTCACGCAAGCCATCCCGCTTTCCATCGTGAGCGAAGACTGGTTGCAGGCGATCGATCAGCCGCATCTTTCCCAGCGCTTCATGGGCGGTGCGGTGAACTTCGGCACGCTGCTGCCGATGCGCGCGATTCCGTTCCGTGTAGTGTGCCTGCTCGGCATGAATGACGGCGATTATCCGCGACGCATCTCGCCACCCGATTTCGACCTGATGGCACGCGCCGGCCAGCATCGTCCCGGCGATCGATCGCGGCGTGAAGACGATCGCTACATGTTTTTGGAAGCGCTGCTGTCCGCGCGCGACGTGCTGCACATCAGTTGGGTGGGCCACAGCGTGCGCGACAACAGCCAGCTGCCACCGTCGGTACTGGTCGGCCAGTTGCGCGATTATCTTGCGACCGGTTGGCGCCCGGCTGATGACGTGGCAAATGATGTCGAATCCCATCAGCGCCTGCTACACGCCATCACAACCGTACATCCACTGCAGGCGTTCAGCGCACGCTACTTCGAACACGATCCAGCTTCGCCGCTTTTCACCTACGCCTCGGAATGGGCGCATGCGCGCCGTGCTGCACAGCCAGCTACGACAACGCCACTGCCGCCATGGCAAACGGAAGCGTTGCTGGATATCAGCACCCTGCAACGGTTCCTCGCCAGACCGGCAACCTGCTTCTACAGCGAGCGCCTGAAAGTACGCTTCGAAACGATCGACACGGGCCTGGAAGATGACGAGCCGTTCGCGCTGGATAACCTGGAAAACCACACCGCCACGCAGACGCTGCTGCAAAGCGCGCTTAGTGACGATACGCATAGCGAAGCAGCGTTGATTAGCGCCGCGCAACGCCTGCGACAGCAAGGTGTTGTGCCCTCCGGCGGATTTGGCGCACTGACCGTGGACGATATCGGCGGCGACGTGCAGCGCATTCTGCGCCGGTGGCAAGCATCCATCGCGCATTGGACGGAACAGGTTGAAGCGCAGGAGTTGCGCCATATGCATGGCGATCTCACCGTTGAGGGTTGGCTCGACGATCTGCGCACCGGTCACGACGGAACCTTCGTGCGCCTGCTGCCCATGGCCGGCCAGCTCTGCCACGGCAAGGCCATCCGATACGATCGGTTGCAGCAACCATGGCCGCTGCACCTGTTGGCGAATGCAAACGGCATCGCGCTCTCCACCCGCTTTCTCGCGTCAGATGCCACCGTAGTGTTGCAACCGCTCGATCGCAACGAAGCCAGCGCACTATTGAATACCTTGCTGGATGCCTGGCAACACGGCATGCAGGCGCCCTTGCCGATCGCGCGCCGCACCGCCTACGCCTGGCTGCTGGCGGAACGCGACGAGAAGGACTCCTTCGACGCCGCGCAAAAGTGTTACGAAGGCAGTGACGCGCCCGCAGCCCCGCCGGGCGAAATGAGCCGTGAACCTTGCCTTGCCCGCACGTGGCGAAGCTTTTCCGCGCTACATGCCGACGGCTTCGAACATTGGCTGTCGCTCTACCGCCCATTGCTCGACGCCGCCACGCTGGAAGGTGTGGCATGAGTACGACCGCACCACTCGATCCCCTGCACCTGCCGCTGCAAGGCATTCGCCTGATCGAAGCCAGTGCCGGCACCGGCAAAACCTGGACGCTGGCAGCGTTATATCTGCGGCTGGTGCTGGGCCACGGCGGTCAGCCGGCGCAACTGCCTGCGCAGATTCTGGTGGTGACGTTTACGCGTGCCGCCACAGCGGAATTGCGCGAACGCATTCGCGAACGCCTGGCCACTGCGGCAGCAGCATTTCGCGGCCAGCACGAAGCGGACGACTTCCTGCAACGCCTGATCTCCGAATATCCGAATACCGACGAACGCGCAGCCGCGGCGCGTCAGTTGGACCTGGCGGCGCAATGGATGGACGAGGCGGCCATCTACACCATCCATGGCTGGAGCCAGCGCATGCTGGCGCAACACGCCTTCGAAGGCAGCGAGGCGATCGACGAAGTGGCGGATGAAAACGCGCGCCTTGCCGAGGCCGTGCGCGATTACTGGCGCCGCTTCTACGCACCGCTCGATGAAATCGATGCAGCCTGCATCGCTACGCAATGGCGCAGTCCGCCAACCTTGCAACGCGTGATGCGGCCTTTGCTGCGTCAATCCGTGCAGCGTGTGCGCATACAGGGGCGCCCGCTGCCGCCGATGGACGATCTTGCCGAAGCATTGCGCCAGCATCAGGCCCCGCGACGGCAGGCCGAGCAAACCGCTCGCGCCCTGTGGCTGGATGATGCCGATGCGATCGAAGCCATGATCCGCACCGCCGTGCAGGCCAAGGCGCTGAAGAACAATATCTACATCCCGAAGAGCGTGGAACGCGAATTGCCCGCGCTACGCGAATGGGCCAGTGGCGCGGATATCGATAATGCCACGCTCGCGCGCTATACCCAGGCGAAGCTGGACAGCGCGGTCAGCAAGGGCAACGCTTCGCCGACGCATCCCACGTTCGAAGCCATCCAGCAACTGCTCGATATCTGCGAAGCCGAACCGCCGCTTGCACCGCTGCTGCTCGCACATGCCATTCCGTGGATCGCCGCGCGCATCGATCAGATTCGCGAACGCCAGGCGCGCCCGGGCTTCGACGACATGCTGCGTCAGCTCGATGCGGTCTTGCAGGGTCCGCATGGCACGCAACTGGCCGATACCATCGCCGCGCAATATCCGCTTGCGCTGATCGACGAATTCCAGGATACCGATCCGCTGCAATGGCGCATCTTTCAGCGCATCTATGCGGATCGGCCCGACACCGGACTGCTGCTGATCGGCGATCCGAAGCAGGCGATCTATGGCTTTCGCGGCGCGGACATCCACACCTACCTTGCGGCACGCGAACAAGCGCAATCACCTACCTGGACGCTGACCACCAATTACCGTTCCACGTCGCCACTGGTCGATGCGGTGAACTGCGTGTTCCGGCATGCCGATCGATGGCCGTTGGGCGCGTTCGCGTTCGGCCATGGCGGGCATGGCCTGCCGTTTCAGCCCATTCTTGCCGCTGGTGCGAAACGTCGCCTGGTTTATGACGGTCAGCCCGTCGCCGCCATCCAGATGGCAGTTTTTCCGAGCGACAAGCCGATAAGCGTCGGTGCATACATGGAAACAGTCGCCGCACATGCTTCATCAAGCATCGTCGAATGGCTCGAAGCCGCGCACGCCGGACGCTGTGCATTTATCGATGAACATGACGCGCATACGGCGCTGCGTCCGCGCGATATCGCCATCCTGGTGCGCAACCGTCGAGAAGCCGCCAGCATCCGCTCGGCGCTTCGGCAACGCGGCGTGAGCAGCGTCTACCTCTCGGAAAGCGAATCGATCTACGCGGCCGAAGAAGCACCCCATGTGCTGCTATGGCTGCAGGCCAGCGCCATGCCGGCTTCCGATCGCGCCATGCGCGCGGCACTGGCCAGCGCCACCATGGAACGCAGCCTGGCGGAGCTGGATCGCCTCAATCACGACGAAGCCTATTGGGAATGGTGCGGCGAACGGTTTCGCGAACTACAAGGCATATGGCAACGGCACGGTGTGCTCGCCATGCTGCACAACCTGCTGCATGCGTTCGATCTGCCCGCGCGCTTGCTCGCCAAACCCAACGGCGAACGCGCGCTGACCAATCTGCAGCACCTGGCGGAATTGCTGCAACATGCAGCAGCGAACCTCGATGGCGAATATGCCTTGATCCGCTACTTGGCCGCACAGATCGCGCGCGCCGACGAAGGCGATGCGGAAACCACCGAAGAACAAGTGGTGCGGCTGGAGAGCGAAGCCGACTTAGTGAAAGTCATCACCGTCCACAAATCCAAGGGCCTGCAATATCCGGTGGTGATGCTGCCGTTCGTCAGCCGTTTTCAGGACGCGCCCAGGGGCAGCGTGCAAGCATGGCACGACGATCAAGGCCAGGCATGGATCGACCTAGTGCCGAATGACGACGCAAAAATCCGCATCGCGCGCGAACGCCTGCAGGAAGATCTGCGCCTGCTGTACGTGGCACTTACGCGCGCCGAGCACGCTTGCTGGCTGGGCGTGGCGTGCGTCACCGAGGGACAGAGCCGTGCAGCAGGATTGCATCGTTCCGCTTTCGGCTACGTGCTATCAGGCGGCGACCTCATCGAGCCTGCCGATCTGCTGTCGCGTGTGGAAGCCTTGCGCGGCGATTCGCCCGATATCCAGGTGCATGTGGCCATCGAACCGGCGAGCGTGCACATCTATCGCCCGCCGCGTCGTCCGCATGGCGAACGGCAGGCGCGCGTCTATACCCTACCCGCACCCGAGCCATGGTGGATAGCCAGCTACAGTGCGCTTACGCACGGTGAAGGCGAGTCGACGAGGCAAGTCGCGCCCGAAACGGCCACACAAGATGTACTGACCGAGGCCGCGCGCGAATCCATCGAATGGACGGCTGCCGCCATCGACTACGGCATGCACGCTTTTCCGCGCGGCGCGGAAGCCGGCACCTTCCTGCACGATCTGCTGGAGTGGATCGCCGAAACCGGCTTCGCGGCTGTAGCCGATGACACGACTGAACTGGAGCGACAGATCGCACGCCGCTGCCAACGACGCGGCTGGCAAATGTGGATATCGCCACTCAGCCAGTGGCTGCCGGCGCTATTGCATACGCCGCTGACACTGCCCGACGGCAACACGCTGGCGCTCGCGCAACTGGCCGACCGCGCACGCTATCAGGCAGAGCTGGAATTTTGGTTCGAAGCGCATCGCGTCGATACGCAGCAGCTCGATCAGCTCGTCACCCGTCATACGTTGGATGGGCTGCCGCGCCCAACGCTGCCAGCCAATCGTGTCAACGGCATGCTCAAGGGCTTTATTGACCTGATCGTCGAGCAACAAGGCCGCTACTACGTGCTCGACTACAAATCCAACTGGCTCGGTGAAACGGCCAGCGCGTATACACCCGCTGCCATGCGGGAATCGGCACTGCAAGCTCGCTACGATCTGCAATACGCCATCTACACGCTGGCCTTGCATCGCTTGTTGCGCGCACGTCTGCCGGGATATGACTACGAGCGCCACATTGGCGGCGTGCTGTATCTGTATCTGCGTGGCATCGATCAGACTGGGCATGGCGTGCACGTGGAGCGCCTGCCGCGTGCGTTGATTGACGCGATGGATCGCCTATTCGCGCAGGAGTCGCATACGCATGTCGCCTGACGCCATGCTCGCGATGCTGGCCGAAGCGGTGACGCGGCGCGTGCTACGACCGCTGGACCTGGCCTTTGCGCGTTTTATCGCAGAGTGCGATCCAGCTGCTGAATCGTCCTTGCTGTTGTTGGTGGCGCTGGCGAGCCGACAACTGGGCGACGGCCATCCCTGCCTGGATCTGCACGCGTTGGATGTATTGGCGGTGAAACAGGAATGGCCGGCTTCGTGGCTAGAATTACTCTCCACCGCACCGATGCCGACATCGCGCCTGCTGGCGCAGGCCGATGGCCTGCCGGAGCACGCTCCGTTGGTGCTAGATCGACATCGGCTGTACCTGCGCCGTTATTGGAATTACGAATGCCGCATAGCGACAGGCATCACCACGCGGCTAAGCGAGGGCATGCTGCCTGCCGTCGCACTGCATGATGAATTGCAACGACTGTTTCCCGCACACAGCACCGGAACCATCCATTGGCCACGCGTGGCCTGCGCACTCGCAGCGCGCGGCGCGTTCAGCGTGATCACTGGTGGGCCGGGCACGGGCAAAACCACCACCGTGGTACGCCTGCTCGGCCTGCTGCAGACCTTGCATCTGCGCCAACACGATACGCCGCTGCGCATTCGCCTGGCCGCACCGACCGGCAAGGCTGCCGCGCGATTGAATACCTCCATCGCACGGCAGATCGCCTTGCTCGACGTGCAGGAACACGTGCGCGCAGCCATTCCGCTGGAAGTAGAAACCCTGCATCGTCTGCTCGGCGCGCGGCCGGACAGTCGACGCTATACATACGACCATCGGCATCCCTTGCACGTGGACGTGCTGGTGATTGACGAAGCCTCGATGATCGACCTGGAAATGATGGCGGCCGTGTTGAATGCCTTGCCGCCACAGGCGCGCCTGATCTTAATCGGCGACAAGGACCAGCTCGCATCGGTGGAAGCCGGCGCGGTGCTCGGCGAGCTGGGTCGTCGCGCTGAGCAAGGTGGCTACAACCCAGCCACTGCCGAATGGGTGCGCGATGCAACCGGCGATGATGTCTCCGCTTTCATCCGCGACGATGCGCAACCGCTCGACCAACACATCGCCATGCTACGCAGTAGCCACCGTTTCGACGCCGCGAGCGGTATTGGTCGTTTGGCGGCTGCGGTGAACGCGGGCGACTCAGCGACGGTGAACGTTTTGCTGGATTCGCCATCAAGCAATATTGTCTGGATGCCTTCCGGCATCACTGATGTGGCGTGGGCCATCGACGGGCAACTCGATCGATTTGCTGCTCAGGATGCGAGCGATCAGCCGCAGGGTTTTCGCTTCTATCTGGAACAATTGCGGCAACACCGCCCTGCCCTCAACGCTGATGACGCGCATTACCGCCGTTGGGGACACGAGGTGCTGGAAGCCTTCAACCGTTTTCAGGTGCTGTGTGCCGTGCGCCAGGGACCTTCCGGCATCGAGCGCCTGAATCGCGACATCGCCGCCGCGTTGCTCAATGCAGGTTTGATCGAAACCGACCGCGGCTGGTACGAGGGCCGGCCGGTGATGGTGACCCGTAACGATTACAGCCTGGGCCTGATGAACGGCGACGTCGGCATCACCCTGCGCATGCTCGGGCCCGATGGCGCGCGTCGTTTGTACGTAGCGTTTCCGGTTACGCGCGGTGCGTCATCCACGGCACCACAAGATGACGATGCGCAAGTGCGTTGCGTGCTGCCTTCGCGCCTCGGTGAAGTGGAAACCGTCTATGCGATGACGGTGCACAAGTCGCAAGGTTCCGAATTCGAACACACCGCCTTGGTACTGCCGGATGATGCGCCGGCCATTCTTACGCGGGAGTTGCTGTACACCGGTATCACGCGTGCACGGCGATGGCTGAGCGTGATCGGCACGCCTACGGCGATCGAACAGGCGCTTGCGCAACGGACGCGGCGGTATTCAGGGTTGGGGGAGAGGCTTGTGGCGCGCGGATGACGATGACTTGCGCGCAGCTTCCTAAGTGGTTCCTCCCTCTGCAAGCAGGGGGAGGACAGGGGGGGTGAACACTTGCGGGAAAGTCTGAGGCAAGTACTCACCCCACCCCACCTTCTCCTGCTTGCAGGAGAAGAAGATCAAGGATGTTCCCCTGCAAGCAGGGGAGGGAGCCGTTTCTCGCTACTTTGAACGCCGTGGGCTTCCCTGGACAGCAATAAGCGGAGGCCGGAAGACGGTGGGCACTTACCAACACTTCCCGTTAGCATTCACGTCCATATCCTCCCCACCCGGCAACTTCCGCCCAGCGTTGTCGATGGAAAGACTCCCACACACATCGCCTACCTGACGATCAACCGGCATCGCCGTCGCAACAAAGCCTTGCGCCGCGTCATCGACCCCACTCAGCACGAGGCGGTAGTACCCATGCTGCGATAGCGCCGGGTCGTCATACCCCAACTTACCCAAGTCATCCGCATAACGGTTGTAGGTGGCGTACCAACGCTCCTGCGCCTGGGCGATCGCCAGCAACATCTGCTGCGCATCCGCACGGCGCGAGCGAAATGCGTAGCGCGTATACGATTGCGCTGCGAGCGCAGCCAATATCGCAGCAATGCCGAGCACCACGATGAGTTCGATCAAGGTGAATCCACGCGAGCGTTCCATCGCTGTCTCCTCAGGAATCGGGCGTCAGTACCGTCCAGGAACGGCGACGCCATAACGGGCTATCGAGGGAAAGCGGTATATCCAGGCTCCCGTTCCCTCCTTTCAGTTTCACGCCGGGCAGGATCAGCTTGCCGCCGCCCAGGCGCATGGCTAACGGCAGCGTGCCGGTGAGTTGCGGGCTTTCCACCAGCGCGCCTGCATACGAAGCGCCGCCGAACGCGATGATCGATCGCGCTCCGCCCGTGGCTGCATCGATGGCGAGGACGGAGCCATACGGATGGTCGCCGTTTGGGATCAGCGTGCTGACCAGCACCGTGTTGGTGTTGAACAATGCGGTGGGTGTGGCGACGACACGTTCGCCTGCGATGATCCTAAGATCGATCTGCCAACCGCCGGCTTTCATCGGCACCGGATTCGAAGTGAGGCTGCGCAAGGTCGCGCTGTCGCCGGAACCAGAAGAATCGGCGACCGTTGTTTCGCTCAATGTTTGCGCCTGCAGGCTGTCTTGCGTGACGGTAACGGGTTTCCCTGCATCATCAACTTTGTTGCGAATGCCGTAGATCGATTGCACAGTGGTATCGGTCTTGTCACCGGTTCCCAGATATTTGCCTGTACCGAACACGACGATAAAGCGATTCGTGCCCGGGTCCGGAAAGAGTCGCGGCATCACCGTAATCGGTTGGACCGCTTGCTCGGCCGGCCGATATGCCAGCGACACTTTCCATTCCGCGGGATTCGGTGCGGATAGATCGAAGCGCCACAGGTTGCCGGCAAGATCCCCAGCAAACGCCACGTCGTCGACCTGATCGTTGTCGTAGTCGCCAAGCACCGGTGTGGTGAGTCCATTGCTCATCACGCCGTCGGGTGTTTTGAGCTCCGCGATTACCGCGCCGGTCTGCGCATCCAGCACGAACAGCGCGCTATAGCCAGGTGGTGTGCCGGATGTTTCTTCGCAACGGAGAGGCCTGTCCGGCTTGCCGCAATCTGCGAAATAGCTGGTCGGAATCAACACGGCCCAGCGACCGTTCGCCAAGCGCGCAATGGCGGGTTGCCCGTAGATGTAGCCGAGATCGGCCGGATTGTACGCACTACCTGCCAACGAAGTGCCGGGTGGCGCATCGGCGTCGAATTCCCACAGTACTGTGCGCTCGGGAAAGGCTTCGCTCGCTGCCGTGGGGTCGGTGATATCGAGCGCATACACGCCGCGACCACCGAGCCGCAAACCGCCCACCAGCAAGGTGTGCCATTCGTGCTTGCCGTGTTCGCTGAAAAATACGTCGCGCGTGACCGGCGTGGCGTCCACGGTCGGTTGGAACTGAAAATCCTGCGCACGCGTAAGGTTGCCTAGATAACCGTACACACCGCGCGGCACGAACGCCCAAGCTTCTCTGCCCGCATTCGTGCCACCGTCGTAAGCCGTGCAGCGGCCGGTCGTGTCTTCCGCTTTGCATGTAGGAACCGGCGCATGGAAGGCATGCAGCATGCCGTCGTTGGCGGCGACATAAAGAAACGGCGCGCGCTGGGCATGTTTCTCGACGAATTGCGTGTAGCTTTGCGCGCCTTGGGCTATCTCTGGCGCAGGCACGGATGCACCGCGAATGGTCTTCGGCCACGCATCGGTGTAGTTGCCGCTGGGATAGCCCACATAGACCGTCTGCGCGTTGATGATGGCGCCGAGCAGGCTGCTGCGAGCGCGCATGCTACCGTCGAGTTCATGCACGCGAACACCGCGCAGGTAATCCACGCGAGGTCCCAGCATGTCGTCATCAACTTCCGGCCACGTCAGCCCGTGCTTTTCGCTTGCGTCAAAGGGCGCCGCGGACTCGAAGGCCATGCCAGTAACCAAACCAGCATCGTTCCTGCTTGCACTGAGTATCGTTCGCCCCGCAGGCGATGCGATGACGGAATCCGTGAGCAACGCGCCCGCATCCCATACGGTGCCGTCAATCACGCCATCAGCATTCACGGCCACCGCTTTCAGCACGCCGGACCAGTCAGCCGGATCGTAGCCGCCCTGGAACGCAAGCGCACCGCTGCCCAGCACGTTGCTGTTCAAGCCAAGCACGGCCAGCGAAGGCACGGCTTGCGTGCGGTCTAGTGGTACAGGACTCAGCTCGACCGTGCTGGGAAGACTCGTCTGCGCAGCGCTTATCGTGCATACCAATAGCAAGACAATGTACGCCAGCCATACCCGCAGGCAGTGAAGTTCAACGCGCGGCCGGTGCATCGAAGGTACTCTGCACCACGCTCACCACGTTGGCATGGCCGCCCGTGGCTCGCGCTGTGATGCGATAGATATGGACGCCGGCCTGCTCGCCATTATTCGGGCCAGTGTTGCCGGATTCACGCAGACCGCTTACGCCAGGCGACCGCTCGCTGCCTAGGTCCTCGATGATGTAGACCGGATCCTCCGCCAGCTCTGCCGTGGGGTACTGTGCGTTGTTCGTATAGCCGCGATGTGCAGGCCCCTTGTATGCCACGCCGATGCCGCGTATCCAACCCGGCACCGACTGGAACCGGGTCACGTCGCCGTTCGCAGCATAAGGCGCGCCGTACGAGCGATAGATCACGCAGCCGTCCTGAGAAATCGCGTTTTCCAGGCAATGCAGACGGGCGCCGGGCCGGCCGGCCATCGACCACAATTTGTACTCCGCGCCACGCAATGCCGTTTCCGCGCTCATCCGTGCTTGTTGCGCATTGCGCAAGCTGCCCGCCATGCGTTCCTGCAGCATGGCGTGCTGGGATGCGACGATAGCCAGCATGCTGATCAGAAGCAGAAAAATCAGTGCCATCAACAGCGCGAAACCTTGCTCTACTCCTTCGCTTTTCCCAGGGGCGAGAGGGAATGTCTCGCAATGTGCTGTACTGCTAAATGTCCGCATATCTGCATCCTTGCAACATGGCGCTCTACGGATTGGCGTTACGCACCGCAACCACCGCAGTGAATTCACGCCGCAGCATGGGCAATGGAAACCCCTGCTGCAGCGGCGTTACTTTTCGGCCGGCGGCGGTGGGTGCTGCGGGCGTGAAAATTCCATCCGCTGCGTAGCTGTACGCCAACTCATCGGGCATCAGCGAGTACAACGGCATCTGGCCGTCCATCAGCAGATCGATCTCGATCAGACTGACCGAACGCCACAGGCAGCCACGATCATTGCTGCCATGGATTGGTAACGGCACAGCGGGACAATCGGTGCGCGTGCCGCTGTCCACCTGTTCGGCGGAGTAGTAACGCACGGTGCCGTCGGGCTGCTGCACGCCGTAGCGAAAATCGAGCCGCTCCACGCCGCGCGCGATCTCCTCGTTCGTCACCTTGCCACCGTTGACTCGCCGTACCAAGGCACCCGTCTTGTGTCCCTCGCCATCGCCGTTGTCCACCACCCTCAGGTAATAGGTCACCGTTTGCACATCGCGGCCGACGCTGAATAGCTTTGGCGCCGCCATGTTCTGCAACAGGTGTGGCTGCGCGAAATTGTTGCCGGTGGAAGCAAGCTCATTGCTGCCCATGCCGGACACCGCGAAGATCTGCGCACTGGAACAGTCAGCCAGCATCATCAGCGATGCGTCCTTGCTCATATCCTTGACGGCGACTTCGCCATTCAGCGGATTCATGCGGATGCTCAGCGAACCATCTGCATGAGTGGATAGTGTGCTGCCCTTTGCACCGCCATCCTGCGCAATGATCCAACCGCCCGCGGGGTTGAGATAGCGCACGGTGAGCACCGAAGCGCCAATCACGCGACTGCTCTCCGCCTTGCCCATCGCAGGAATGCTAAAACCACTCGGATTGCGCTTGTTGCTGGGGTCCACTGGCGTGCAGGCGCTCGCGGTGCAGTCGTAACCGCGCATCGCCAGGAACGAGGGAACGGAATACGGTTCGCTAGGCGCGGACGGATACGCGCCGCCCCACGGCGTGGTCACATCGCTCAGCGCACTCATCAGCACGCCGGGATCGCTAGCGTAGACGGTGGGCGCGCGCAACTCATCCAGATAAGGCCCCGCCGCGCTCGCACGCGCCGAGCCGCCCGTGCCGGTGCAGTACTGCGCGCCAGCCATGACCAGGTCGTTCTTGATCTGCGTGATGGCAAAACGCCCATCTTCCTGCAGGCGCGCCAGCTGCTCCTGCGCCCGGCGGCTGTTCGAGGTAGACGCGAACACGGCCACAATGCCCGCGCCCACCAGCAGTCCAAGCACCATAGCGATCATCAGCTCCACCAGGGAGACCCCGCGGCATCGCAGCCTCATGGCTGGAACTCCCAGGCGAAGATCTGCGGGGGTGCATCGGCGTCCACCAGCCGCCGCTCCGGCCAACTAACGAACATCGAGCAACTGCCGCCATACGGAGGCTGCTGCAGGATCTGCTCGCGCGTCGGCGCATAAGCCAAGCCGCCGTGGCTGCAGCGGATGCTGGCCTGTGCGCCCGGTGGCAGAAACGTCTTGAGCTGGCTGCTCCAGCGCTGCCGATCGTGCAGTACCAGCTGCGCGGGCGTGCAGCCAGCGGCGCAATCCTGGCCGCTGGCGTCCGGATAACTGCCGTTGTAATCCCCGTTCCATACACCGATGGGATTGGCCTGCATGCGCTCGGCCATGTTCTGCGCGAGAAAGGTGACCTGCGTGCGCAGGTACGCCGCCTGATTGGAGCGCGCCGCCACCGCCATCAAGCCCGACGCGCCGATCAGGCCCACGCTGAAGACCAGCATGGCAACCAGTACCTCGATCAACGTGACGCCTCGCGGACATGGCGTGAACGGCATCGACAACATTCCTTGTAGAACCGGCCTGCACTGTGGCCGCACGGCCGGGCCGGCGTCAGTCGGCCATCGCCCCATTCCGCAGTCCGAATCTCGCCAACGTGCCGGAGCTTGCAGGCTGCACGACACCCCCTTAAACTAAGCGGCTCCGCCGGAATAGCTCAGTTGGTAGAGCGGCGCATTCGTAATGCGTAGGTCGTAGGTTCGATTCCTATTTCCGGCACCATATGCTCGTTTCATACCGTCCAACGGCGCCATGAAACCACAGAAGCCCGCTAAACGGCGGGTTTTTTTTGTGCCATACCGACCAACGATGTCTAGTCGAAGCCTGACAAACGCGGGGTATCTTCGGGAGTACTTTGCCCTGTTGGGGGTATCTAGCTCAGGAAAGGCGTGATGGTAAGTGACACTGACGAGCTCCCAGTCCCCAAGGTCAAAGCTGCGCCGCCTGACAAGCACTTCGACGGTGATGGACTGTTCCTGCATGTCAACGAATCGGGACGCCACTGGCGCATGAAGTCCCGCTATCTATGCTGGCAAAGAAAAATTGCTGGGACAAAGACATGATGACTGGCCACAGCTTCCGAGCTCTGGCATCGACTAGGCTTAATGAGATGGATTGGTCCGCGGACGTCATCGAGCGCCAGCTTGCTCACGCCAAGCGGAACAAGGCCCGTGCTGCTTATAACGCGCCAAGTACCTCGCCGAGCGCTGGAAGATGATGCAGGCGTGAGCGGACTATCTTGACGCATTAAGAGTCGGCGGGAAGATCGTCGCATTGAAGAGCAGAGCGAGCTGATCGCAATATCGAATCAGCTCAGAACTTCTCGTCTTAGCCGGACTCACCTCTTGTAACGGAATACGAAATTCTGTGTTTTGCGTCTCGCGCTGTAAGGCTTTCCCTACAGACTAATCCCAAACGATCAGCCATATTGCCCTCCCCATCTACTTTAAGGAGGAAGCAAGATGCTGAAACGTGTAACCACATTGTCAACGTTGCTGTTGCTAATCCAACCGATTGCTTACGCCGCCGAAACCTCTTCGCAATACAGCTCCCTAGCTAGCGATACAGTTATATCGAGCGCTGGCAAAACGGTGCTGCAGCAGACCATCAATATCAGCACGCCAGGGTGGGTCTTTGTCGAAACCGATGGGCGCGTCTATCCATCAGGCGGCTATGCCATCGCTGACCTCTGGATCAATGTCGATGGAGTGATGAAGAGCAACGCAAGTGTGATCGACTGGTCCAAGAGTTCAGATGCCCAGCAACACAGTTACAACGCGATAGGCGCGGTGTATGTCAGCGCCGGGCAACACACCATCAGCCTGGTAGCTCAGTCCCTGAACTCCCCGACCTTCACAATTGGTGCGGGTAGCAATCTATCGACCGTAGTTAACCCTGCCCCTACTGTAGGGGTCGCTGCCCTGGGGGCAGACACTGGCACGCTTAGCTTTAATACCGCGGGACTGACCGGCACATCTGTACTCCCGACAAGCCCCGAGGTAACCCTCAATGTTAACGGCGCAAATGGCTCATCCGTTGTCGCCCTGGCTTCGGCGCGCAACTATGAATACGGAAACGCCGGCGATCCACTGGTCACTGTGACACTTGATGGGTCGACGCTGCCCAACAATCAAGCCAGCTGGTCCGACAACGACATGTATTCGGAAGCGGAAAACCAGGCTCCATTTTTCTCTCATGCCTACATACCCAACGTAAGTTCAGCTATGCATGCTGTCTCATTGGCAGCATCGGCCCTCCCCTATAGCGGTGGTCTGACCAACACCGTCCAATACCGCATGGGTGCTGATTCAACACTCATTGCTTTGCAAGGGATGCAATTGTCTGGCGGCGCTTCATTTGTAAGTGACGCACACAACGTCACGAACTACATCTGCGTGGGAACAAATCAAGGGTGGAGTGGCTGCCCGCCAGTGGGCACAGCAGTGCCCATTGCCGAAGGCAACATTGTCATTCCTCCGGGCCACAACGGCATCGTCTTCATCACGGGAAAAACACGCATTCAGGCTGGCTCTTCCGATGCCGGAGGAACCGCCGCACTGTACTTAACCGTCGACGGCGTACAAGTCGGATCAACAGGCATCCAGCAACTGAAGTCTCCCGACTCGGTCAGCACCAGAACACTATCTGCTAGCTATTTAGCAACCGGTGTAAACACCCTCTCAGTGGGAACTCATCACGTTGTTCTGTATGGATCGGTCACCGGTAGCTTTATACATGCGGCCATGACCCAGGACCTTCCACTGGTGTGGTTTGACTAAAACATCCAGAGACAAATAGGCCAATGAATCGGGGGGCATAATGCCCCCTTTTTTTTATTCTACGCTTCGCCCCTGCATCTGGAGGAACTGAAGGTCAGCTTGAATGAGTTGGCGAGACCGTCACGGGCAGATGCGCTGCCCTCTTCTCTTTTCTCAGCCTGTCTCTACCGCTCTCACCCACCCGCAGGTCTTACGCCCTCGCCCGCCCCAGGCCAGCTTGATGCTTCATGAGTGCCCGCTTATGGAGTGGACAAGATTGCGGCATTACGCCGAACTCGCCTCACAACAACGCCAAACAACATCGCTGGCGGGACCATCAACGGCTCCAAGCGAGGCATCAGGCGTTCGTATTACCTCGTACGTAATTGCTGCTATTTCCACAACGGTCAATGATGACTACCGAGCTGACAACCGATGTCGGTCAATGCCCCCTGTCTCCCCACTTGTGAGGTCATCATCATGAAACCCTTCCCCGTTCACACTATCGAATCCTCCCCCGAAAAGTCCCGCGCTTCGCTGGAAGCATTGCAGAGTGCCTTCGGCATGATTCCGAACATCGCAGGCGCCATGGCAACGTCGCCCGTGCTGATCGACTGCTTGGTGGGCCTTTTTGGAAAGGTCCACGGCGGAAGCTTTACCGAGGATCAGATTCAGATCGTTCTGCTTACCGATGCGGTGGTTAATTCGAGCCGGTGGGCAGTCGCGTTCCACAGCGCACTCGCTTTGCAGCAAGGCATTAGTGCTGCTGACGTCGACGCCATCCGAGATGGACATCTTCCGAGCGATCCGAAATTCGCGGCGTTGTCGGCCTTAGCGCGCGCGATGATCGAGAAACGTGGTCACGTCACCCGGCAGGATATGGACTCGTTTCTGGATGCCGGCTTCGACAACGCTCGTTTGCTCGAAGTGATCGCGATCGTCGCGGCATCCACGATCACCAACTACACTGCCACCATCACGAACCCGCCACTCGAAGAGGCATTCAAGCAACACACCTGGGCGCGTGGTTGACGGCCCTGCACCGATGGTTCGATGGTTCGCTGCACCCCTGCACGTCGCAGAGGGTGCAGTTTTTATCGACACGTGCCTTGGCACTTATCTCAGTCGAGCTCGTCATCGGACAGGCCAGAAAAGCTGATCGCTGGCCATGCACTTCGGAATTCCCATGAGCACGCATAAGAACTCCCGAGACTCATCCCAAGATGAACTAGGCCGCCTGCTCCGCCATTGGCGTGATATCCGCGGTAAAAGCCAGATCGAGCTTTCGCTCGATACCGGCGTATCGCAGCGGCATCTCAGTTTCATTGAAAGTGGGCGCAGCGCGCCAAGCCGGCAGACACTGCTCAATCTTGCTGAGGCATTGGATGTGCCATTCCGCGATCGCAATGAGTTGCTGATGGCTGCAGGCTTCGCGCCGGTCTATAAGGAAGACGCCTGGAACGCCGAAGAAATGCGCAGCGTGACGCGCGCGCTCGAACGCATCCTTCTTCACCATGAGCCGTTCCCGGCTGTCGTGATGGATCGCTACTGGAACGTGTTCATGAGGAATGCGTCAGCAGCCCGCTTTTTCAATGCATTCATCGACCTCGAAGCACGCCCCGAACCGCGCAACATGCTCCATCTCATGTTCGACCCGACAGGCATGCGCCCATTTCTCATCAACTGGAAAGATGCCTCTCAGGCACTGATCCAACGCATCCATCGGGAAGCGGTCGGCCACACGCTGGACGAGCGCACCCGTGAGCTCATAACGTCGTTGCTTGCCTATCCAGACGTCGATCCCACCCTTCGCACCATCGGAGTATTGGGGCCTGAACCCGCACTGCCCATGGTCCCACTCAGTTTTCAGAAAGATGGTCAGGTGCTGCGCTATTTCTCCATGATCACCACGGTTGGCACGCCGCAGACCATCACCACGCAGGAGCTACGCATCGAGTCGATGTTTCCTGCTGACGAAGCTACTGAGGATGCGCACCGCCAGTTGATGGATCGTTTAGGCAAAAACAACCTATGAAAAACGCTACCGCGATCGCCCCGAGTTGCCGATCTTGAGACTTATATCGAATGGGATGGCTGTGTCCACGTCGGAATCCTGCTGACGTGTGCCAGTGAATATCCCGGATCACAGCATTAGGCAGTGACGGTGTCGTAGTCGAGTGGCTCGTGCGGCCAGCGCGGGACCACGAGCCACAGAATCAAATAGATCAATCCACCGATGCCCGCACCCAAGAACAACAAAAGCCACAGCGTCCGGATCAGCCATGTCGGCGCGCCGACCGCATAAGCGAGACCGGCGCATACGCCGCCGAGCCACGCGGCCTTCTTTACACGTTTGAATGGGCGATCCATGAGCAATGCTCCTGACGAAAAAGCAAGCTCAATCTATATCACATGGGTTTGCTCACCAGTGCGGAAAGTCCTAAGACGTAGTTTGTAGGTTCGAATCCTATTTCCGGCGCTAGCACAAGTGAAAAGCCCTGGAAGCTTTCCAGGGCTTTTTGCATAGCTGAGGTGCGTAAAACGCAACTCATGCCTGTAATCGTCCGCCATGGAAATCATCCATGGCATGGGTCGAAAGCGCAGTAGCCGCGATATGTAACCGTTGCTATCACGCTTCAACGTTGGCCGCAGCAAGACGGCTCTTATACGCCGCCTCGGCTTCCACATACAGCCCTGACCATGGCTCCAGCACATACCCTTCCACGGGCTCTGCAGAGACGCGGCGGAGCTCGGGGTCTTGATCGGCGTTCGTCGGCGGCAGGTCAAGAATCATCGGGTCCATAAAACGTTCCTCGATTTTCGTCGCGGAAGTTCAGGCTACCGGCTGCGTCGTTCGTATCCGGTTAAGGGTTTCGCCTACATCCGCACACAGGAAATTTATGAAATCGGCGCTGCGGCCCGCGGCATGGAAAAGCGTTCATCGGCGTACGGCCTGCATCATCACGCCACGCCATATGAAATAGCGACATAAACTCATGCCGGCAAACGGAACGATCGCGGCATTGTTTTCGAGGGCACGCTCTGCCGTCTACAAGTGCTCCGCTTCCAGGTACTCCAGCGGTACCGGTTTTACACGCGCAGCCCAAACCACGCCCGCGACCAACAGCACCACGCCAAGCATGGTCTGCACACCCGGTAACGTCCCGCGCAACGCGAAGGCATAACTCAACGCCGCCAGCGTTTCGAACACGATCAGTTGCCCAGCGATCGCGGTGGGCAGACGCTGGCTGGCTTCGTTCCAACATGTCGTGCCCAGCCAGGAGGCGAACAGGCCGATGGCTGCCATCAACGCGATGAAGACCATCGGGCGCGGACCGAACGGCATGGCGAAATGACTGCCGCTGACATCCATAACCAGCCACAACAACGCGTAGCCGACCAGCGCCAGCGGTAAGGTGGCAACGCCCTGCGCGGTGGCCCAGGTGCGCGGACTGCGGCCGGGATGGTGACGCAGCCAGTCGGCGTTGCGCAACGGATACCAGGTCCAACACGCCACGGAAACGAACGCGAACAAGGCGCCGACGACATAGCGTGCAAGGTCTGCGTGCGTCTGCGCGCGCAGTGTGGCGAGCTCGGCCTGATTCACGCAGGCGATACCGGCGGCGATCAACAGCAATGATGGCGCCAAGCGCGCCCAGGGCAGGCGGCCGTCGCGGCGGGCGTTGCGCAGGTTGGCGGCAATCGCAATCACTACCGGCAAGGTGCCGATGATCATGGTCGGCAAGGGGGCGCCCGCACGCTGGATCGCGCTGGCCAGGCACACGTAATAAAGCAGGTTGCCGACCGCGGCGAGCTTTAGGGCCTCCATCCAGTCGGCGCGGCTTAGCCGACGCAATGCGGCGCGGTCCAGCCAGGCGAGCGGCAGCGCGATCAGGCCAAAGGCGAGATAACGTCCAACCGATTGCAGCGCGGCCGGGTATTCGGGCACCAGCAGCGGGCCAACGAAAACCAGGCCCCACATCAGGCCGGCAATAAGTGCGTAGAGCTTTCCCATCCACATGATGCGCAGTATCGGTGTGTACGCGTACGTGGTCTTGTACGAGATTGCTATCGCTGCAATCGGCGCTGATAGCGCGCGGGCGTAACGCCGTAGCGGCGCGCGAAAGCGCGAGTGAGATGAGCCTGGTCGGCCAAGCCGGTGGCAGCTGCGACCTGGGCCGGCGCTTCGCCAGCGGCAAGCAAGCGTTTGGCGGCAGACAAGCGGAAGGCCATCAACATCTGCTGCGGCGTGGCGTGATGCTGTGCCTGGAACTGACGAAGAAAATGGAACGGGCTAAGTCCCGCCACGGTCGCGAGGTCATCCAGCGTGACATGCTCGGCCAGGTGTGCACGCAGGTAGTCGATCACCGGCGCAAAGCGTGATGGCGCTTCTGGGCGTGCCGCATGCGGCACACGCGCATGGCGGCGAAATTCATCGAGCAGTTGCAGTAGCAAGCTGTCGAAGGCGAGCGGCTCGCGTGCCTGCCACAAGGCATCGAGCAGCGCGGTGATGCGTTGCGCGCCCGCGGCATCAGCGCGCACTGCATCCCCAAACCACCAGCCGGGCTCGCCGGTGATCTCGTCCACCGCGACCTGCTCGATGTAGACCATGCGATAACGCCAGCCGCCTTCGGTCTCGGCGCGGCCGGTGTGCAATTCGTCCGGGTTCATCAGCACCAGCGAATCGGGCGGTGCGAGGTGATCCGCGCCGCGGTAGCGGAAGCGTTCCACGCCAGATTCGATGGCGCCTAGACCGAAGCCATCATGCACGTGTGGTTCGAAGGCATGGCGCACGATGTGCGCGCGGTACAGCTCGATGCCCGCACGATGCGTGGGGCAGCGGAATTCGGCTGTGTCCGCAGGGTGATCGAAGAGGTGGGGAACGCCTTGCATGAGTCGATGATGGCATAGGAGAGCGCTTCATCCTTGCCGCGTGCAGAACGAAAAAGAGCCCGGCTTGCGCCGGGCTCTTCTCAACGTACGTTGCATTGCCGATCTTAGGAATCGCCGCCGCGATCAATAACCGTTGGAATAGACCACGGTGCGAGTCACTACCGGCGCGCTTTCATAGACCACCGTGGGCTGGGTATAGACCACGGTTTGTGGCGGCGCGTAATACACCGGTGGCGGCGGCGCAACGGCCGTCTCGACCAGACCAGCCACGGCGCCCGCTACGACCGCGCCTGCGATCCAGCGCCCACCGCTCCAGTAGCCGCCGCGGTGATGCCAGTCATCCCGATCATGCCACCCGCGGTCATAGCCACGGTCTTCGTGCCAGCCGCCGCGACCCCAACCGTCGCGATGTCCCCAGCCATCGTGATCGTGCGCCGATGCGGCCAGCGGCGTAGCCAGCAAAGCTGCAACGGCCACACCCATCAACATACGACTGCCTGCTACGCACTTGCTCATGACGCACCTCCGTTGGTGTCGGCTTGGATGCTCTGCTTGTCGCGCTTAATGCGTACTGAAGGTTTTCTTTTTCCTTATGCGACACGGTTCCAATCACTGACTTGCGTCACACGGCATGATATGTAGTGGTGATTGACACGGCATGTCGTGCCGCGACTTTGCGGATGATTGCTCCGAACACACACCATTTAGCGTTTGCTAATGCATCATGTGGGCAGCGTTCAGCTGTGTCGCCATTCAATGACGTCCATGGAATGCAGGGGTGAACGTGTGTTGTCGAATTTAGTGACCGATTGGGGGATTCAAATATGAGCAAGTTAGTAATCAAGACTCTTTGCGCGGCCATTGCGGTGGTAGCTGTCGCCGGCCTGACGGGTTGTAGCCACCAGGCCAACGCGGATCCGGCGCTGGATGCCTCGCAGCAGCAACAACAGCAACCCGTGCAGAACGCAGGCCCGCAATATGCACAGGTGGTCAGCGTGACACCGGTGCATTCCTCGGTGAGCAATCCCCACCAGGTCTGTCAGGACGTCGTGGTGAATCACACCGAGCCGCCGAAGGATCAGCACAACATCGCTGGCACGGCGATCGGCGCGGTTGCCGGTGGCCTGCTGGGCCACATGGTCGGCCATGGCAAGGGCAATACCCTGGCCACGGTGGCCGGCGCGGTAGGTGGCGGCTACGCAGGTAACCGCATCGAAAATGCTCACCATCAGAGCCAGGTGACTTCCACCACCGAGCACGAGTGCAAGACGGTGAACGACACGTCCGACCGCATCGTCGGCTACGACGTGCAGTACGTCTACAACGGCGTGACCCGCACCACCCGCATGGATCACGATCCGGGCAACCGCGTGCAGGTGCAGGAAGGCGTGACGTCGGTGTCAGACGCTCGCTAAAGTCAGATAGGTACATGAAGGGTGGCGATCAACCGATCGTCACCCTTTTTCTTGGGCGCTTTTCACGCCAGGACTCTTAGCCTGGCCAATGACCTGTCCCTATCGACCAGCGCCAATCTGTCCTGATAATTGACAGCGCTGTCATATCCCAAGAATATTTGCCGCCTATCCAACCGGGTTCCGCCTCGCCGGCGCCCACCCACCAAGGACTGCGCATGCATCACGCTCGAGGCGTCTGTTCGTTCCGTCCAGGTTTTCGCGCTCTGCTCTGCGCACTGGCCGTTGCCCTGCCCGGCTTGGCCTTGGCTCAGGACCAGGCTGGCAACACTGCCGTACATGCGGAAACCTGGCCTACGGCGCACTCGCCGCTGCCGCCCGATCTCAAGCTAGAGCGCCGCATCCAAGCGTTGCTCGCGTCAATGACCACCGAGGAAAAGGTCGGGCAGATCATCCAAGCTGACATCAACAGCACTACGCCGGAAGACGTGCGCAACTATCACCTCGGCTCGATTCTGGCGGGCGGCAATTCCAAGCCCGGCGGCGGGCGCTTTGCCGACCCGCAGCAATGGCTCGCGGCGGCCGATGCGTATGCCCGTGCCGCGATGCAGGTTCCAAAGGGACGCCCCGCGATTCCCCTGCTGTTCGGCATCGACGCGATACACGGCAACGCCGGCGTGACGGGCGCCACGGTCTTTCCGCACAACGTAGGGCTGGGCGCCACGCACGATCCCGAGTTGATCCGCAAGATCGGCGCCGCCACGGCCGAGGAAGTGCGCGCCATCGGTCTGAACTGGGCGTTCGCGCCGACGCTGGCGGTGCCACAGGACGTGCGCTGGGGACGCAGCTACGAAGGCTTTTCATCTAATCCAAAACGGGTGGCCGAATACGCGCCCGCCGCGGTGGAAGGGTTGCAAGGCACGCCCGGAACGCACGAATTTCTCGATGCGAAACACGTGCTCGCCAGCGCCAAGCATTTCCTGGGCGACGGCGGCACACACAACGGCGCCGACCAAGGCGACGCACAGATTAGCGAAGCCACCTTGCGCGATATCCACGGCGCGGGCTATCCGCCAGCCATCGACGCAGGCGTGCAGTCGGTGATGGCCTCGTTCTCGAGCTGGAACGGCGTGAAGATGAGCGGCAACAAAGGACTGCTCACCGATGTTCTGAAAGACCGCTGGCATTTCGATGGTTTCGCCGTGGGCGATTGGAACTCGCACGGCCAGGTCGCCGGTTGCAGCAATGAGGATTGCCCCGCCGCCATCAACGCCGGCCTGGACATGCTCATGGCGCCCGACAGCTGGCGCGGGCTGTACCAACACACGCTGCAGGAAGTGCGCAACGGCACCATCCCGATGGCGCGCCTGGACGATGCGGTGACACGCGTGCTTCGCGTGAAGCTGCGCATGGGCCTGTTCGACACAAGTCTGCCCTCCAAACAGCCGCTGGCCGGCAAATTCGCGCTGTTGGGCGATGCCGCGCATCGCGCGTTGGCGCGGCAGGCCGTGCGCGAATCGTTGGTGCTGCTGAAGAACGAACATCACCTACTGCCACTCGATCCGCACAAACACATCCTGGTAGCGGGCGACGGCGCGGACAGCATCCCCAAGCAGAGCGGCGGCTGGACGCTCACCTGGCAGGGCGCGGGCACGACCAATGCGAATTTTCCGCATGCGCAATCGATCTGGAGCGGTATTCGCGAACAGGTAGCAGCGGCCGGCGGCAGCGCAACGCTTTCGGTGGACGGCTCGTTCACACACAAGCCTGACGTGGCCATCGTGGTGTTCGGCGAAGACCCTTACGCGGAATTCCAAGGCGACATTCCCAACCTCGCCTACAAACCGGATGACGACAGCGATCTGCAATTGCTCAAGCACCTGCATGCGCAAGGCGTGCCGGTGGTGGCAGTGTTCCTGTCCGGCCGCGTGCTGTGGGTGAATCCGGAAATCAACGCATCCGACGCATTCGTGGCCGCGTGGCTGCCCGGCTCGGAAGGCGGCGGCATTGCCGACGTGCTGCTGCGTAAGCGCGACGGCAGCATTCAGTACGACTTCCACGGCAAGCTCGCCTACAACTGGCCGCGCACCGCAGCGCAGACCAACCAGGCCGATCCGAATCCTTTGTTCCCCTACGATTATGGGCTGAGTTACGCGGATGACGGCGATCTGGCAGCGCTTTCCGAAGATCCCGGTATTCGCCTGGACAACGCACAGAGCGGCGTGTACTTCGCACGCGGCAAGCCCACGAAAGGCTACTCACTGATCCTGACGGACGCAGGCGGCGACACCAAGCCGATCATCGCAATGCCGGCCAGCAGCACGCAGGGCGATCTGCACGTGACGGCGGTGGATTATCACGTGCAGGAAGATGCACGTCGTCTCGCCTGGAGCGGCCAGCACCCCGCGCAGTTCGCCATCACGGCGTCGAATGCGCAGGATTTGTTACGCCAGACCAACGGCGACATGCAGATCGTGGCCCTGCTGCGCGTGGATGTACTGGCGCACGGCGATGCCACCGTTGGCGTGGGCTGCGGCGCGAACTGTCATGCCGAGATTCCAGTGCAGACCGCCTTGTCAGGCGTGCAGAAGGGTCATTGGACACGTCTAGGCGTACCGCTGAAATGCTTGCAGAAACACGGCGCGGACATGAGTCGCATCGATCAGCCATTCGTGCTGCGCAATGCGCCAGGCACCACGATTTCGATCGCGTCGGTGACGCTGGCAGCGAATGCGGATCGCAGTGTGGAGTGTGCGGAGCCGTGATGCTTTTTTGCGCCCTCTTCCCGAAAGGGAGAGGGCGCCATTGGCACATCAACCTGTGACAGGCATCACCGCCCCACTACGCCCTAAATACGCCTGACACATCTGCTCCACCAACGCACGATGCTTCGGCAGATCGCTCATGGCACGCGCCGACACCTGCTGAATCGCCGCGAATTCCCGCTGTGCTTCCTCCATGCGCGGATAGCTGCTGCGCATGGGTTCGAGATCCGTGTGGAACTCCATGCCGTAGAGCACGTACTGCCAGCTAGCGGGCATGAACATTTCCAGATCGGTAACGAAATCGAGCCGATGCGGCGGCCGATGTCGCCACGCCGCCAGTCGTTCGCGCAAGGTCTCGGGAATGCTCGCCGGATCGGTATTGTCGATCCAGAACGTCGTATCCGTGCGCTGAGTCAGGCAGTAATGCATCTTGATGAAATCCAGCACGCGCTCGTAACGCGCGCAGATCATCGCGTTGAAGTGCTTCGCTGCGCGTTCCATGTCGTCCAGATCGGTCGGCAAGAGATGTGTGAGCAAGTACGTGCCGAGCTCCACCAACGCGATGCCGGTCGATTCCAGCGGCTCGACGAAACCGCCGGTCAGACCAATCCCTACGCAGTTGCCGCGCCAATGCTCAGGCCGGTAGCCGGTTTCGAACTTGATGTGCAGCGGTTTCAGTTTGTCCGAGATGGGACCTAAGTGGCGCCGGATCACCTCCTCCGCGCGCGTCGCATCCGAATGGCGTGAGGAATACACGTAACCCACGCCACGTCGCTGCTGCAGACCGATATCCCAGGTCCAGCCGGCTTCCTGCGCGGTGGCGATGGTGTAGCAGGCGATGGGCGCGTCAGGACGCGGATACGGCACCTGCATCGCCACTGCGCGATCCACGAACAACACGTCGGTGCGGCTGCGAAACGGCGACTGCATGGCATCGCCGATCAGGCGGCTGCGCAGGCCGGTGCAATCCACGTACAGATCGGCCTTCAACTCGCCGAGCTCCTGCGTAACCAGGCCGGCAATGGCGCCGCGCTCGTCCAGTACGACGCGCTCCACCGTGGCTTCGTGGCGCCTCACGCCCAGCTTCTGTCCGTGTTCGGCCAGCACCACGGCCACGCGCGCGGCGTCGAAGTGGTAGGCGTAGTTCATTGGCCCCTGGTAATCGGGATCGCCGACCCGCTTGGGTCCATGGCCTTGCGCGACAAGGCGGTATTGCATGGTGGCCGCTTCGGCCAGTTGCATGCCTTGCGGCGCGCCGCCCAGCAGCCAGTAAGGCAGCAGCTCCGGACTACCCGGACGCTGGCTGGGCAGGCTGAACGGGTGGAAGAAACTGGACGGCCCCTCGCTGCCGGGCGGGCGCACCCAATGGTCATAGCGAATGCCTTGCTTGAACGTGGCGTCGGCGCCCGCCAACAGCGCGCCTTCGTCCAGCCCGATCGCGGACAGTGTGCCGCGAATGGACGGAAACGTCGCCTCGCCCACGCCCAGCAGGCCAATGCCGGGCGATTCCACCAGGTCCACGCGGATGCTGCCCGGCGCCGCCGCGTTCAGATGTTTGGCCAGATAGCAGGCCACCAGCCAGCCCGCCGCCCCACCGCCTACCACCAGGATGCTCTGCAAACGTGCCATGTGTTCGCCCCTCCCCGGGCTGCTCGAATTGCTGCTATGCGACAAGCTTCTTTGCCAGAAGCTGCCTATTATCGCCATATGACAGCGCTGTCATAGCGTATCAGCACTGTCGTATCAACGGGGCGCCGGCTAACTGGGAACGCGAGCGACCCCGTCCGACAACGCGTAGTCATTTAGGAGGGGAATGAAATGACGCTTCACCGCTCGGCCATGTACGTCGCGCTCACTGCCGTGCTCGCCACGGCCCCTGTTCTTGCCATCGGACAGGACGCGGCGCCGCAGGCCACCACCGATAAGGGCAATGGATCGTCCAAGCAGAAAGTGAAGAATCTGGAAGCCATCCAGGTCAGCGCCACCAAACGCGAAACCCCGCTGCAGAAAACCCCGGTCGCGGTCACGGCGATTACCGCCGACACGCTCGACAAGGAGCGCGTGATGACCGTACAGGACATCACCAAGCTGGTGCCGGGCCTGCAAGGCACCAGCGAAGGCGATCATGACGTGACCACGCTGACCATGCGCGGCATCGGCAACGACAGCGCCAAGACCGAGTACGCCGATCCGGAAGTGGCATTGTTCATCGACGGCGTGTACGCGCCGCGCGCCGAATCGGCCACCAGCTTGTTGATGGACATCGACAGCGTGCAGGTGCTGCGCGGACCGCAAGGCACACTGTGGGGCCGCAACTCCACCGCTGGCGCGATCGACTTCGAAACCGTCAAGCCGGATATCAACGGCGGCTTCTACGGCAATGCGCAGATGTCGCTGGGCAACTACAGCCAGTCGGGCCAAAAGGCAGCGATCAATCTGCCGATCAGCAGCACCTTCGCCATGCGCGTGGCGGTGGCGCACGAGCAGCACGACGGTTACGTGAACTACCAGAATCCGGGGAGCGAACTGCCGTCAGTAGCTCAGCAGCAGACAGCCTATCTCGCCAGCGGCGGCAATCCGGCAAAATTCCAGCCGATCAACCAGGCGCTCTACGTGCAAGGCGGCGACAAGTACAACTCGCAAAACCAGTCGGCCGCGCGCATCAGTGCCTTGTGGCAACCGGTGGAATCGTTCAAGTGGAACCTGTCGTACGAGTACTTCCTCGATCGCGGCACGCCGGACATGAATGTGATGCAGGATCCGCGTCCGGGTCAGCCATTCTGGTCCGCGCTTATCGACACGGCGCCGTACCTGCACCGTACGTCCAAGACGGTGCGCAGCCGCATGGATTGGCAGATCAACGACGGCATGGAGCTTACCTACATCGCCGGCTACAACCGCTTTTCCGGTGCCAGCAATTATGACCAGGACACCGGCGCGATCCTGCCTACCAGTTTCACCACCGGCGGCGTGTATCAGGACGATCGCACCAACTCTTCCAACTACTCCAGCTACAGCCACGAATTCGATTTGAAATCCACCGGCCAGAACACGGTGGACTGGATTCTTGGCGCTTACTACGCCGCGGAAGACAACAACATCCGCTTCGACATCCCCATCATGAACGGTACGCAGCAGGGCACGGTGAACTGGCAAGGCTCGTTCATCCAGCCGAAGGAAACGGTGGAATCCGAAGCGGTATTCGGCCAGGGCGTGTGGCATGTCACCGATGCGTTCAACCTCACCGCCGGCGCGCGCTTCTCCGACGACACCAGAAGGAACGAAGGCGGCATCAATTGGGGCTGGGCGTACGACCCCACCGTGCCGCAAGTGCCGATCTCGCCGGGCTCGCTGCCGCAAGATGTGGGTTTCAGCGTTTCGCAGCATAACGACGCCAAGTACCACAAGTCCAAAGTCACGTGGCTGGCGCGCGCCGACTATGAATTCACCAAGAACGCCATGGCGTATGCGAGCGTATCGACCGGCTACAAATCGGGCGGTACACAGGACGGTGGTGCGCTGTATCAGCCCGAAACCCTCACCAACTATGAAATCGGCGCGAAGTTCACCTTCTTCGATGGACACATGACGTGGAACAGCGCGGCGTATTACGAGGATTTCAAGAACTTCCAGCTCTCCGCGCCCATCGTCTACCAGAACGGCAATCACGGCCTGGGTTTCTCGAACGTGCAAGGCAGCACGAGGGTGGCCGGCTTCGAATCAGAACTGGCGTTCCAGTCGCACGACGATCGCGCCAACCTGGTGTTCTCGGCCATTCCTGAGAAAAAACTGGGCACGCTGATTTATGCAGGCAGCAACGATTACGCCGGGCTGCCGCCCTGCCCGCCGCAATCGAACCTCGGCACCTGCATGAACATCACCGGCCACACGCTGCCGCATGCGCCGGATGCCTCGCTGACGGCTATCTACGAGCATGATTTCCACCTGCCCGACGGTAGCCGCCTGACCCCGCGCCTCAGCGCGCAGTACCAGAGCATGCAGTGGCTAAGCGTGTTCAATCTCGGCTCCGGCGATCAGCAAAAAGCTTACGTGCGTAGCGATTTCTCGCTGCGTTACACCGAGCCGCAGGATCGCTGGTACGCGAACGTGTACGTGCAGAACATCACCGACGACAAGGTGCGCACGAACGCCGCGCGCTTCCAGGAAGCCAACGGCAGCTTCGTGTATGTGTCTCAGTACCTGCCGCCGCGCACGTACGGCGTCGAATTGGGTGTGTGGTTCTGAGCAGGAAATACTCCCACCTGCTCCGGTGTGGCGCCTCCGCAAGGGGGCGCCCTCTTTGAGGAATCGGGACGCGTTACGGTCACAACCCTTGTAAAAAACCGGGTGCAGGCGGCATAGTCACCGAGCAAGACGGTGAGTCAGAGGAGCATGCATGCCGGTACGCCTGGAAGATGTCGCGCGCGCGGCGGGCGTATCGCCCAAGACGGTTTCGCGTGTCCTCAACGAGGAAGCCTACGTCAAAGACTCCACGCGCCAGCGCGTGCTTGCCGCCATGGAGTCAATGAATTATCGGCCCAGCCCTTCGGCCCGTGGCCTTGCCGGCAGCAAGTCGTTCCTCGTCGCCATGCTGTACGACAACAACGACAACCCGGCGTCCACCTATCTCGCGGAAATCCAGGATGGCGTGCTCGACGCGTGCAACGCGAACCGCTATAGCATGATGGTGTGCCCGCTGCGCATGCGTGGCCCGGACTTCATCCGCCGCGTAGATGCGCTGATTTCCGATCATCACGTGGACGGCGTAGTGCTCACGCCGCCGTTGACCGATCATCCGCCGCTGCTGCGCCGATTGAAGGAACGCGAGGTGCCTTACGCCAGCGTCTCGCCGGCGAACCGCGAAAACGTGATCGGCGTTTGCATGGATGACGAACAAGCTGCCAAAGCGCTGGTCACTCATCTGATCGAGCTGGGGCATCGGCGCATCGCGCATGTACTAGGTATCGCCAATCACGGCGCAAGTCGCTGGCGGCTCGCTGGCTACAAAGCCGCCCTGTCCGCCGTGGGCATTCTCTACGATCCCGATTACGTGGTGCAGGGCGACTTCCTGTTCGGTTCCGGCGTGGTCGAAGCACGCAAGCTGTTTGCCCTACCGGAACCACCCACCGCCATCTTCGCCGCCAATGACGACATGGCAGCAGGCGTGATGTGGGCGGCAAACGAACGCGGTTTGAAAGTGCCGCGCGATCTGTCCGTATGCGGATTCGACGATACGCCCCTTGCAAGTCAGCTATGGCCGCCGCTCACCACGGTGCGACAGCCTGCACGCGATATGGGCAAATTGGCTGCACTGCAACTTATGGAATTACTGAAAGGTCGTGGCGAGGGTTTGCTTGTGCAGGTGCCGTATTCGCTGCAGTTGCGCGAGTCGACTGCTGAGCCGCCGAAAGTATGAATTCACTCTCCCATTCGGGAGTCAACGTCGCGAGCCGTCGTATATCCCCGTGTTGATCATTCTCGCGAACGGAAAAATTCGGGCGTCCTAAAGAAGGTAAAGCGAAGCGCGAAACAAGCCCCTCCCCCTGCTTGCAGGGGGAGGCCGGGAGGGGGTGAACACTTGCGGGAAATTTCAAGGCAAGTACTCACCCCACCCCAACCCTCCCCTGCAAGCAGGGGAGGGAGTCGAATCTATCAATGCTTCTGCTTGTAGATGCGCTTGCTATTGCCATTCTCAGAGCGATTGAGGTTGCGCTGTTCCTGCTTGGTCAGATGACCATTGTGCTTGGCCTCGTCCACAGATTCACGGCGGGCGATGTTGGCGTCATGTGTTTCGTCGCGCGCGGCCTGCTTCTGCGTCATCGTGCCGTTCTTCAAACCATTCTGGATGCGATCTTGCTGGTTCTCCAGACGATTATTCACCTCGTTCACGCGCGGATGGCCGGGAACATCGGTTTGTGCCAGTACAGTGCCGGATGCCATCGCTGCACCGATGACCAGACCGACGATGATGAGCTTCGACTTTGCATTCATGGCAAATTCCCTTGAGTCAGTTAGCGGACGTTCTTTTGGTTTAACCGCTTCGCCGTTACCAAACGAAACAAAGCGGCATGCATGCGTCGAGTGGGGTCATCTGTTTATTCGAAAGCCGATGGTGTCTCCCCATCGCGTTCCCCTCACCCCCGCAGGCGACATAAACGAGCGCATGCAGGGCCCGTTGACGTGCGACTCACGCGAAGCCGAAACCATTCAGCGAACGCATAACTTGGGCATGCGCTCCTTTCGAGGAGCTGACGCGTCGACGATTTGTGCGTTGCGCCATTGCGTAACGAACGACGCCGTCTGCATTGCGCCGATTGCTCAAAGCGTCACAGAAAAAATGGTGCCCCCGATACGATTCGAACGTACGACCTTCCCCTTAGGAGGGGGACGCTCTATCCAACTGAGCTACGGGGGCGAAAAAGGGCCTTGCGCGCATCGCGGAAACCTGAGATGCGCAGGGGCGAAGTATAGGCGATGCGCTGCCGTGGCGAGCAAGTCGTGCCAGGCGATATACCCCTTTGCCGTGCAGTGCCGCATCGGCCGTTACGGGCGCGCCTGTTAGAATAGGTGTTTCCCCCATCCCAGGCGCGCAGACGCCACGTCTCATGGAGCCACACATGTCCCACGAAATCCTCAAGGCGCTCGGCCTTGCCGGCGAGCAGTCGGGTACGTATCTCGGCAACGGCGAGTGGTCCAAAACCACCAACGCCGGCACGTTGCAGCCGCTGAACCCAGCCACCAACGAGGTGATCGGCACGGTGTACGCCTCCAGCGCCGCCGACTACGACATCATCGTCAAGCGCGCGCAGGAAGCGTTCAAAGTATGGCGCACCACCCCTGCCCCGCGCCGCGGCGAAGCGGTGCGCCTGTGCGGCGAAGCGCTGCGCAAGCACAAGGATGCGCTGGGTTCGCTGGTGGCGCTGGAAATGGGCAAGATCAAGCCCGAAGGTGACGGCGAAGTGCAGGAGATGATCGACATCGCCGACTTCGCGGTGGGCCAGAGCCGCATGCTCTACGGCTACACCATGCATTCGGAACGCCCCGGCCACCGCATGTACGATCAGTACCATCCGCTCGGTCTGGTCGGCATCATCAGCGCGTTCAACTTTCCGGTGGCGGTGTGGGCGTGGAATGCGATGCTCGCCACAATCTGCGGCGACATCTGCATCTGGAAGCCCTCGCCGAAAACGCCACTGTCGGCCATCGCAACGATGAAGATCTGCAACGAAGCGCTGAAGGCCGGCGGCTTCCCGGATCTGTTCTTCCTGTTCAATGACGCTGGCACGGAACTCTCGCAAGCGTTCGTTGACGATCATCGCATTCCGCTTATCAGCTTCACCGGCTCCACCAAGGTAGGCCGCCTGGTCGGCGAACGTGTTGCCAAGCGCATGGGTCGCTCGTTGTTGGAGCTGGGCGGCAACAACGCGATCATCGTGGACGAAAGCGCCGATTTGAAGCTGGCGATTCCGGCGATCGTGTTCGGCGCCGTCGGCACCGCCGGCCAGCGTTGCACCACCACGCGCCGCCTGTTCGTGCATGAGTCGATCATCGGCGATGTCACCGAAAAGCTGGTGACGGCTTACAAGCAAGTGGAAGGCAAGATCGGCGATCCCACGCTCGCCACGACACTGATGGGCCCACTCAACAGCAAGGAAGCCGTGACCGCCTATCTCGCCGCCGTCGAAAAGGCCAAGGCCAGCGGCGGCACGGTGCGCGCCGGCGGTGCGGCACTGACCGATCGCAAAGGCAACTTCGTGCTGCCCGCCCTCATCACGGGCCTGAAAAACAGCGATGACGTGGTGCAGACGGAAACCTTCGCGCCGATTCTCTACGTGATGCCGTTCAAGACCGTTGACGAAGCGATCGAGCTGCAGAACAGCGTGCCGCAGGGCTTATCCTCGTCCATCTTCACGCAGAACCTGAAGGCAGCCGAACAGTATCTGACAGCAGCCGGTTCGGATTGCGGTATCGCCAACGTCAACATCGGCACGTCCGGTGCAGAGATAGGCGGCGCGTTCGGCGGCGAGAAGGAAACTGGTGGTGGTCGCGAGTCCGGTTCGGATGCGTGGAAGGTGTATATGCGTCGGCAGACCAACACCATCAATTACTCGGATGCGTTGCCGCTGGCGCAGGGGATCAAGTTCGATTTGTAAGATTGGCGTTTCGCTCCCTCTCCCGCTGGGGAGAGGGCTGCCGTAAAAGTTCACTTGCCTCACGGCCGTCATTCCCGCGAAAGCGGGAATCCATTGGCGCTGATGCAAAGGCGAAGATGGATTCCCGCTTTCGCGGGAATGACGGCCCAAGGTTACATGCGAGATTGAGCTCCATGACCACGACCTCCCCCTTCAACTTCCACAACTACCGCATCGTCATCGCCGGCGGCAGCAAAGGTATCGGTCGCAGCATGGCGCTGGCCTTCGCTGCATCCGGCGCATCGGTATCGATCTGCGCTCGTGGACAGTCTGCACTGGACGAAACAGCTGCGGCTATCTCTGCGCATGGCGTTCCAGTCCACAAACAATCCTGCGACCTGGGCGACCCCGTCGCCATCAGCGCTTATATCGAAGATGCAGCGCAAACGTTGGGTGGCATCGACGTACTGATCAATAACGCCAGCGGCTACGGTTTCAGCGACAGTGAAGAAGACTGGGCTGCCGTCTTCAACATCGACATGATGGCTGCAGTGCGCGTCTCGCGCGCTGCTCTGCCCCATCTCTCGGCCTCGCCACACGCCAGCATCCTGCACACCAGTTCCATCGCCGCGCTGCATCCGCGCCCCCATATGCCCTCCTATGGCGCCATCAAGGCAGCGCTCAGCCACTACACCACCTCGCAAGCCCTGGCGCTGGCACCGCAACGAGTTCGCGTCAATGCCATCGCGCCAGGCTCCATCGAGTTCGAGGGCGGCTTGTGGGATCGCTGCAAGCATGAAGACCCTACGCGCTACGCCGCGGTGCTGTCGAAAATTCCGTTCGGCCGCTACGGCACGCCGGAGGAAGTGGCGCATGCTGCACTGTTTCTCGCTTCACCTTGGGCCGCTTGGGTCACCGGGCAAATCCTTTGCGTCGATGGCGGTCAACAGTTGAGCAGGTGACATCCATGAACGATCTGCACAGTACCGAGCGTTTCAGCAATCGTGTCGCCGACTACGTTCGCTATCGCCCCACTTACCCCACCGCCATGGTCGACTGGCTGCGCAAGGCACATGGCGTCACACCCGACTGGCGCGTTGCCGATATCGGCGCGGGCACCGGCATTTCCAGCAAGATGTTTCTCGATGCCAGCCATAGTGTGATCGCGGTGGAGCCGAATGCGGCGATGCGCGGCGCTGCCGCGGAGTGGCTGGGAAGCAATCCGACATTCCGCGCCGTGGATGGTCGCGCCGATGCGACCACGCTAGATGACAACAGCGTCGACCTGATTTCCGTAGCGCAGGCGTTCCACTGGTTCGATCCCGACAACACGCGGCGCGAGTTCCACCGCATTCTTCGCGCTGGCGGCCTGGCCGCGATCTATTGGAACTCGCGCCGTCTCATCGGCACGCCTTTCCTAGAGGGATACGAAGCACTGCTACAAACCTACGGTACCGACTACACCAGCGTGGCCGAGCGCTACGCCGACGAGCCACGTATGCGCGAATGGTTCGGCAAGGGCTGGCGTGGCACGGCGAGTTTCGATCATCGCCAGTTGCTGGATTTTGACGCACTGCGCGGGCGGCTGATGTCTTCGTCGTATGCGCCGCAGGTCGGGCACGCCAAGCACGAGCCTATGATCGAGGCCTTGCGCGAACTGTTCGATGCCTGTGCGATGGAAGGTCGGGTAAGCTTCGATTACGACACCCGCGTTTACGTTGGCGAGGTTTTTTGATGTACCAATGGTTGCGCCCGCTGCTGTTCAAGATGGATGCCGAGAAGGCACACGGCCTCACGCTTTATGGTTTGGACGTCTCCTGGCGCAGCGAATTAATGCGCTTTGTTGCCACGCCGCCCGAGGATGTGCCCGTCGAAGCGTTCGGCCTGCATTTTGACAATCCTGTCGGCTTAGCTGCCGGACTCGACAAAAATGCCGCACACCTCGACGCACTGGGTGCCCTGGGTTTTGGCTTCATTGAAGTGGGCACGGTGACACCGCGCCCGCAGCTCGGCAACGACCGCCCTCGCCTGTTCCGCTTGCCGCAGCACGAAGCCATCATCAACCGCATGGGTTTCAACAACGATGGCGTCGATGCGTTGGTGCGCAACGTGCAGGCTTCCAGCTATCGCGGAATACTCGGCATCAACATCGGCAAGAACAAGGACACGCCTAACGAGAAGGCCGTGGACGATTACCTGTTCTGCTTGGAGCGTGTCTACGCGCATGCCAGCTACATCACCGTCAACATTTCTTCGCCCAATACCAAGGGCCTGCGCGATCTGCAGGAAGAAGCGACGCTGCGCCGCTTCATCGAAACCCTGCGCGAGGCGCAGGAGCGACTCGGTTCGCAGCAAGGCAAGCGCAAGCCGATGTTGCTGAAGATCGCGCCCGATCTGAGCGAAGCCGAGTTGGACAGCATTGCGGACGTGCTGCTTGCTGCGCATGTGGACGGCGTGATCTGCACCAACACTACTATCGATCATTCTTCCGTCGCCGGTGATCCGCTTGGCAATGAGGCCGGCGGGCTTTCCGGCAAGCCGCTGCGTGTGCGCGCCACGGAAGTCGTACGTGGTATGCATCAACGCCTGGGTGATCGCGTCGCCATCGTCGGCGTGGGCGGCATCCTCGAAGGCGATGATGCGATGGAAAAGCTCAACGCCGGCGCCAAGCTGGTACAGATCTATTCCGGTCTCATCTATCGCGGCCCCGAGCTGGTCGCCGAATGTGTGAATGAAATCCGCCGTCAGCAGGACCATCGTGATGGCCGTTGAGCGCGTCGACATGGGTGGCTACACCCTGGTCGAAAATGCACCGCTGCTGACGCGCAACACCTTGCGTGTCGATGCACGCGCCAAGCTGCTGGCTGAAGTGCGCGATGCGTCGAAGCTACCGGAGCTGCTGGATTTTCCCGCCATACGCGCAAGTCGTCTGCTGGTGCTGGGCGAAGGCAGCAACATCCTGTTGACGGGTGACGTCGATGGCACCGTGTTGGCGATGGAAACGCGTGGCGTACATGTGGAACAGGACGGCGACGTCGCCCGCATCGCCGTCGCTGCCGGCGAGCGCTGGGACGACTTCGTGCGCTGGACGCTGGGCCAGGGTTTCGCTGGGCTGGAAAATCTCATCCTCATTCCCGGCACGGTCGGCGCCGCACCGATCCAGAACATCGGCGCCTACGGCACCGAAGTAGCCGAATTCATCGAAAGCGTTGAAGCCTGGGATCGTATCGAACGGCGCGTCGTCACACTGAACCGCGATGCTTGCGCGTTCGCCTATCGCGATTCGCTGTTCAAGCACGAGCCGGATCGCTTCATTGTCACCGCTGTGCGCTTCGCCCTGCCCCGCCAGCATGCGTTGCGTATGGATTACGCCGGTATCCGCGAAGAACTGAACCGCATGGGCGTTAGCAACCCCGCGCCGTTTCACGTGGCCGAAGCCGTCGTCCATCTCCGCACGCGCAAGCTGCCTGATCCTGCGGTGATCGGCAACGCCGGCAGCTTCTTCAAGAATCCCATCGTCGATGCGGCGCAAGGCGAAGCATTAAAACGCGAGCACGCCGAACTCGTCGCCTGGCCCGGCAAGGATGCGCGCTGGAAACTGTCCGCCGCATGGCTAATCGAAGCGGCCGGCTTCAAAGGCATGCGCAAAGGCGACGCAGGCATCTCCAACCGCCATGCACTCGTGCTGGTCAATCACGGCAAGGCCACCGGCCAGGAACTATGGGTGTTCGCACAGCGCGTGATCGAAGGTGTGCACGCGCGCTTTGGCGTGCGGCTGGAGCCGGAGCCCGTGGTGATCGGCGCACGCTGATCGATCATCGGCTCCCTCATCCGAGGGAGTCGCACGCGATCTTTACGGAAAGCAAAGAAACGCTTTGCCATGATGGCGTTCCTTCCCGTAAGGAGCCGCGTCATGAGCATCCGCAATGTTGCCGACGTTCTGGTCGAAACACTGGCGCAGGCCGGCGTGAGGCGCATCCACGGACTGGTTGGCGACAGCCTCAACGGCATTACGGAGTCACTGCGACGTCGCAACGACATGCAGTGGATCCACTATCGGCATGAGGAATCGGCAGCCTTCGGCGCCGGTGCGGAATCGCAGTTGACCGGCAAGTTGGCGGTGTGCGCCGGTTCGTGTGGGCCGGGCAATCTGCATTTGATCAATGGCCTGTTCGATGCGCATCGTTCGCGCACGCCGGTGTTGGCGATTGCCGCGCATATTCCTTCGGCCGAAATCGGCAGCGGGTACTTTCAAGAAACGCATCCGCAAAATCTATTCCAGGAATGCAGTCACTATTGCGAGCTGGTCAGCAGCGTATCGCAGATTCATCACGCCACAGCCACGGCGATTCGCACTGCGCTCGGCCAGCGCGGCGTGGCCGTGCTGGTGATTCCCGGCGACGTGGCGCTCTCCGAAGCCTCCGGCCCGATCGTTTCAAGTGAGGGACTGTTGCCGGCCGCGCCGAGAATCGTGCCACCCGATGCGCAACTGGATCAACTCGCCACGCTGCTCGGCAGTGGTCGCAAGGTCACGCTGTTCTGCGGACGCGGTTGCGCCGGTGCGCACGATGCGGTGATTCGCCTGGCCGAAACGCTCAGGGCACCGGTCGTGCACGCGCTTGGCGGTAAGGAACATGTCGAATGGGACAACCCGTACGACGTCGGCATGACCGGCCTGATCGGCTTTAGCTCCGGCTATGAAGCCATGATGAGCTGCGACACCTTGCTGCTGCTCGGCACAGATTTCCCCTATCGTCAGTTCTTTCCCGAGGACGCGCAGATCTGCCAGATCGATCTGCGCGCGGAGAATCTTGGCCGACGCTGCCGTCTCGATCTCGGTGTGGTGGGCGACGTCGGTACGACAATCGAAGCGTTGTTGCCGCGCCTGAAAACTGCACGCGACGATGGCCATCTGCAGAGTAGCCTGCAGCACTACAAGAAAGCGCGCGAAGGATTGAATGACCTTGCCACCGGCAAGCCTGGCAGCAAGCCAATTCATCCGCAGTACGTCGCCAAGGTGGTTAGCGAACTGGCCAGCGAAGATGCAGTGTTTACCTGCGACGTCGGCACGCCGACCATCTGGGCAGCGCGTTATCTCAAGATGAACGGTAAGCGCCGTTTGCTCGGCTCCTTTGTGCACGGCTCGATGGCGAATGCGATGCCGCAGGCAATTGGGGCGCAGACGGCGTTTCCTGGCCGGCAGATCGTGAGCTTGTCAGGCGATGGCGGTTTTTCCATGCTGATGGGCGATCTGCTCACGCTGGTGCAACACAAGCTGCCGGTGAAGATCGTGGTGTTCAACAACGGCACGCTCGGCTTCGTGGAGCTGGAAATGAAAGCGTCCGGTTTTCTGCCAACTGGCGTGTCGCTGGACAATCCGGATTTCTCCGCGATGGCTCGCGCGGCGGGAATCTACGGCGTACGTGTGGAAGATCCCGGCGAGTTGGAGAACGCGGTGCGCGATGCTCTCGCGCACAACGGCCCGGCGTTGATCGACGTCGTCACCAACCGGCAGGAGCTATCCATGCCGCCGAAGATCCAGTTGGAGCAGATGAAAGGTTTCAGTCTGTGGGCGCTGCGCACAGTGATGAATGGCCGCGGCGACGAGCTGATCGAACTGGCGCGCAGCAATCTACGCCGCTAAGCACGATCAGCCGATGCCGATCCGGCGCGTTACTTTTCCGATCACGTCCATGCAAACTTTTACGCGCAGCAGAAAGGTCAGCGTGAAATAAGCAGTGCCATAGGTCGCCAGCACGAACAGTGCGGCGATGATCGGGCCGTAGTCCGGCATGAAGTGTTCGACGACGCATGCCGTCAGCGCTGCGAGACTTGCCGCCACCCACAACTTCACCATCATAGAGACCGCCACACCGGTTGACCCGAGTTTTCGATTCATCTTCCTGCGCAGCAGATGAAACTCGATCCAACCAGCCACACCTGCGGAAGCGGTCAACCCCACCGCGCCCCACTGCATGGGAATACCCAACGCTTTCGGAATCAGCAAGGCGCTCGCCAGGCCAAGCACCGCTGTAAATGCAAGCCGCACCATGGCGAAGCGCAGCGGTGTACGCGTATCACGCATCGCGTAATAGGTGGACGAATAAAGGCGCCCGAACGTGGAAGCCAGCAATCCCACGCCGGAGCCGGCCAGGATCGCCCACACGTAATAGGAGTCCTTACGAGTGAACGCACCTGACTGATACAGCGCCGCCACGATCACGTTACCCAGTGCGAAGAACGCCATCGCCGAAGGCACGATGAAGAACGCGATGCGCTCGAGCCCGTTGTTCAAGCGCGCGGCGAGTTTTGCGGCGACCTCTTCGTCCACATGATCGCCGGCCATACGCGAAAGCGTAGGCAATTCCGATGCGGACACGGCCATGCCAAACAGACTCACCGGCAGCAGATTGATGGATGCCGCGGTGGTCATTCCCGCGACGGCACCACTGCCAAGCAGCGTGGAAATGGCTTGGTCGACGAAGGCGCTGATCTGCACCACGCCACGCCCCACCGCCACCCCCAGGAAACTGCCGCCGACCTGCTTCACGTGCAGACTTTGCGTATCGAAGCGCAAGCGCAGATTCGGCACCAGTTTCAGCACCGGCCCAAGTTGCACCAGAAACTGCAGCAAGCAGCCGAGCACGGTGCCCCACGCCAGGTACACGATCAGCCGGTTCGCGTCCAAATGACGGAAGAACAGCATCGTCAGGATCATGGAGAGATTCCAGATCACCGGCGCCGCGTACGAGAGGAAGAACTTGTGATGACTGTTGAGTATTCCCAGGCACCACGCCGACCACACCAGGATGCCGGTGCCGGGAAAAAGAATCCGTACGATCAGAATGGTGAGCCCACGCTTCTCGCCCGTGTAACCCGGCGCAATCGCCCATAGCAGATACGGCGTCGCCAGCACGCCCAAAGCGACGATCACGGCAATGATCAACGCAAGCAGCGCGAAGATCGCCCCAGCCAGGCGATCGGCTTCTTCCTGCTTGTGCTGTGCCAGCAGGCGCGCGTAGACCGGAATGAAGGAAGCTGACAGCACGCCTTCCCCAAACAGATTCTGCAGGAAGTTCGGTACACGCAGCGCAGCGCTGAAGATGTCCGCGGCGTCAGACAGGCCGAAATAATGGGAAAACACCCGCTGCCGCACCAGGCCGAACAGGCGGCTGCAAAGAATGCCCGCCCCGACCAGCAAGGCGTGTCCGCGGCCTGCCTCTTTCGTCATGGTTGTTTGGATTGGTGGGAAAAGGGCAAGCGTAGCATTACGACGCCCTTGCGAAATGCCTGCAAGCTGAGGGGAGCGTATGCGAACCCCAACCTACAAAACTTGCCTCACCGTCGTCCCGGCGAACGCCGGGACCTAGTGCCTTTCCAGCATCCAAGTCGCTGGACCCCGGCTTTCGCCGGGGCGACGAACGCTTCGATTCGAGTTCCAAGAAGATGAAAACCTGCCGTCCCTTCGAGAGAAAGCAAGAAATCAGCGACGCGCCTTGGACAGCAACCGCAGCAATTCCATATACAACCACACCAACGTCACCATCAGCGCGAAAGCGCCATACCATTCCATGTACTTGGGTGCACCTCCGTTGGCGGCGCGGTCGATCATGTCGAAATCGAGCACGAGGTTGAGCGCCGCCAGGCCGACCACCAACAGACTGAAGCCGATGCCGATCGCGCCGGTTTCATGGATGAAAGGAATCTGGATGTGGGTGAAGGCGCGCAGCGCCATGTCCACCACATACAGCAGCGCAAGGCCGCCCGTTGCGGCGACCACGCCCATGCGGAACTTGTCGGTCACCTTGATCCAACCCGAGCGATAGACCAGCAGCATCACCGCCAGCACGCCGACCGTAAGCATGACGGCCTGCAGCACGATGCCGGGGAAGCGCAGATTCATCACCGCGGAAATGCCGCCCAGCGCGAAGCCTTCGGCGATGGCATACAACGGCGCAGTGATGCCCGCCCAGCGCTGCGCGAACGTGGTGACCAGCGCTAGCACCAGACCCACCAGCAGCCCGCCCCACATGAAGGGAGTGATCGCCGCCAACGCGGCATTCAAGTCGCCACCCGCGGCCACCTCGGCAAAACGCTGCCATGTCCACCCGCCGGTGATCACCGCCAGCGCCAGCAACAACGCCGTGCGCGTGACAGTTCCGTTCATCGTCATGCGCTCGCCCGTGACGGGCAGCCCCTGAAACGCCTTTTCACGTAATACCGGATTTCCCGACGGCATGATTACTCCTTTGAATTTACGTCAACCGAATGAAAGCGATCCTAGCCAATGATTGGCTAGCACCTTGTTAAGACGACCGCGCCTGCTCATCGACCACGATGTAATGCCGCTCTCCGTTGCGCGGATCGAAGTACACGGCGGTGAGCTGTCCGCTACCGGGATCGACGAAGCGCTCGCCGGTATCTTTCCAGCGCGGGTCCGGCCCGGTGCGTAGCAGCGGCTTGTAGCGCCAGCGTTCGATCGCCAGTCCCACCACCAACAACAGGCCGCCGAAGATCAACTGCGGCAGCAACGCCACCATCACGCCGGTAAGCACGGCAATGCCCGCACCGACCAGCAGCAGGCCGCCCAGCACGTACAGCACGATCGGTAACATTGCGATACTCAGGTCGGTGGATCGAGCACCACGGCGGTGCCGTAGGCCACGATCTCGCTCATGGTCTGGCCGATTTCGGCGGAGTCGAAGCGCATCATTACCACCGCGTTCGCGCCCATCAGCTTCGCGTTGGATACCAGTCGATCCAGCGCGTGGCGGCGTGCTTCCTCCAGCATCTGCGTGTATTCGTGAATCTCGCCGCCGACCAGCGAACGCAGGCCCGCCATCACGTTGCCGCCGATGCCGCGGCTGCGCACCACCACACCGAACACTTGTCCCTTCACCTGGACCACCTGATGGCCCGGAACGTTCTCGGTCGTCACCACCAACATAGCCTCGCTCCTTTCTCGGGAACTTGCGATGTACGCACGATACCCTGTCTTCAGCCGCCACGCGCGTGTCTCTTCCGGCACTTAGGCCAAGGCAGGCACTATGGCAACATCCTGCAGTCTATTGTTGCCTAAAGCCCAAGGAACCCGAACATGATGTCGAGCCCTTTGAAGACACTGACATGGAGCCTGCTGCTGGGCCTGGGCCTGGCAACCGCCGGCCTTCCCGCCCGCGCCGATGCACCTGCCACGTCCAAGGCCGTCGCCAACGACAGCAACGTGCTGCGAACCTCCCTCGACAACGGCATGCGCGTGGTAATCGTGCGCGAAACGCTTTCGCCGATGGTTACCACGCAGATCACCTATCTCGCCGGCGGCTATCAGACGCCGGAGGGCCTTCCCGGCACCGCGCACGCGCTGGAACACATGATGTTCCGCGACAGCAAAGGCATGACCGGCGCCCAGCTCAACGAGATGACCGGCAAGATGGGCGCCGACAACAACGCCTTCACCACCAACGACGCCACGCAGTTCTACTTCGTGGCGCCGTCGAATTATCTGGATCTCCTGTTGCGCATCGAATCGACGCGCATGAACGGCGCGCTGCTCACCCAGCAGGATTGGGAACGCGAACGCGGTGCAATCGAACAGGAAGTATCGCGTGACATCTCCGAACCGGAATTTCTCGCCTTCCAGAAAGCCGAGCGCATTCTGTACGCGGGCACCGGTTATGCGGACGATCCGCTCGGCACACGTCCTTCATTCGACAAGACCACCGCCGCAGACCTGCAGAAGTTCTATCAGGACTGGTACACGCCCAACAACGCCCTACTGGTAATCGTAGGCGACGTGGACCCGCAACAGACGCTGGCGAAAGTGCAGCAACTGTTCGGCAAGCTTCCCGCGCGCAAGCCACCCGAACACGTGCCGGTGAAACTGCAACCGGTGAAATCGGAAACGATCGCCTCCACCACACCGCGTGGCACCGGTGCCGTGCAGTTCATGTATCGCATGCCGGGCATGATGGACAAGGACAACGCCGCCGCGCAGGTGCTGCTGGATGTGCTCACCAATGCGCGCAGCTCGCTTTCCGCGCTTGCGGTGCAGGGCAAGGTGCTCAACGCCAACGCGCAGCTGCAACCTTTCAGCTACGGCGGCATCGGTGTGATCGAAGTGGCTTTTCCCAAGGGTGGCGATGCGAAGAAAGCGCAGGCCGATCTGGATGGTGTCATCGATGATCTCCTCAAGAACGGCGTGCCTGCGGATTTGGTCGAGGCATCGAAGCGATCCGAAATCGCGCAGGCCGAATTCAACAAGAACAGCGCGGTGACGCTCGCCAGCGCGTGGTCGCAAGCCATTGCGTGGATGGGATTGAACTCGCCGGAAGAAGCCGAAGAACAGATCCGCCAAGTCACCGTAGACGACGTGAACCGCGTGGCACGGCAATACCTGAAGTCGAGCGAACGTGTAACGGTAGTGCTCACTCCCGACGAGAACGGCAAGCGTCCGCCGGACAGCGGCGGCTTCGGCGGTTCCGAATCGTTCAACCGCGACGAGCGGCTAGACGGACCGCTGCCCGAATGGGCCGCGGACAAGCTGAGCAAACTGGAGATGCCGCACTGGACACTGGCGCCGGTGGACATGAAGCTCGACAACGGCATCCGCCTGATCGTGCAGCCGTCCAACATCAGCAAGACCATCACCGTAGTGGGTCACATCGACAACAACCCCAAGCTGCAGGAACCGGCTGGCAAGGATGGCGTGGCGCGCCTGCTCGACTCGCTGTTCGACTACGGCAGCACCACGCTGGATCGCGATGCCTTCCACAAGGCGCTTGACGATATCTCCGCCACCGAGAACGGCGGCACCGATTTCGGTGTGGCCGCGCTCAGCAACCAGTTCGATCGCGCGGTGCAGTTGTTGGCCGACAACGAGCTGCACCCTGCCCTGCCCAAGGAAGGCTTCGACGTGCAGCAAGAAACGCTGGCGCGTGCGCTTGCCGGTGAAATGCAATCGCCGCAGTACAAGATGATGAAGGCGCTGCGCGCCGGCCTGCTGCCCGCGGGCGATCCGGATCTGCGCCTGCCTACGCCCGAATCGATCAACGCGCTCACCCCGCAGGACGTCAAGAACTATCACGCCAAGACCTATCGCCCCGACCTCACCACTATCGTGGTGGTCGGCGACGTCACGCCCGAGCAGGCCAAGGCCACGGTGCAGCGCTACTTCGGCCAGTGGAAAGCGGAAGGCGCAAAGCCGGACGTGATCTCCAAGCCGGCGCCCGTGAATCCCACCGGCTACGTAGTGATCAACAACCCCTACGCCTCGCAAGATCAGGTGCTGATGGGGCAGATGCTCGAACTCAACATGCACAACCCGGATCGCTACGCCTTGCAATTGGGCAACAACGTGCTGGGCGGCAACGGTTTCGCTTCGCGTCTGATGGCGGACATCCGCGTGAAGCACGGTTATGCGTACGGCGCGGGTTCCGGCATACACTTCGACCGCTCGCGCTCGATCTTCTTCGTGCAGTACGGCAGCGATCCGGACAAGGTGTCGCCCGTCGACGCCCTGGTGCGCCAGAACCTGATCGACATGCAGACCAAGCCGATCAAGCAGGAAGAATTGGAAAACGCGCGCCAGTACGAGATCCGCTCCATCCCAGTAGGTGTCTCCAGCATCAATAGCATTTCGCGTTCGCTGCTCGACTGGGCATGGCACGGCGAACCACTCGATCAGCCGATGGTGGCCGCCAAGCACTACCTCACGCTGACGCCTGCGCAGGTGCAAGCGGCGTTCAAGAAGTATCTGAAGCCGGAGAACCTGATGCAGGTGGTGCAGGGACCGCCGCCTCTAAAGCATTGATCAAGGAGAAACCAATGCATTCCAACGATGGAGAAAATGCCTTGCCGGTTGCAACGGACGCTTATGAGGCTTGGTTTCTGCACAAGGTGCAGGAAGCGCTTGCAGATGCGCGGCCAGCACATCCGCATATTCGTGTCATGAATGAAGCGCAGGTATTAATCGACAAGAAGCGTCGCACCAATTCCTGAATATTGCTCGGCAGCATATGGAACCAGCCCCTCCCTGTTTGCAAATGCATGCGGGGAGGGCGCAAAACGTGGTGCAGTCGATTTCGACCCTAATCAGGACAACCGTTGAACTGGATGCGCTAGTCAAATTGTAGGGAAAGGAATACGCATCTCTAGAACATGGCCGTCGAACAACAAAGCTGTTCGATGACACCTGCCTCACCGTTCCTTTATGACAATCCATCGGAGCTAGAGCTTCGATGGAGATTTGAATGAGTGAGGAAAAAAGGCTGCTTGCACTATGAAAAGTGCCGAATTCATCCGCAATTTTGCAATGTGCTTGCTTTGTTCTCTTTCGGTAGCAGCATGCACAGCTGATAGCTTGCCATCGACTAGTCCATCCCAGGTCGATCAGACGGTAACGGTTGCCACGGAAAACTTGCCGAAAAATCATGAGGCAACTCAGAAGCCCCCCAACACCAACCCACCATCCGGAGATGCTGCGCGTAGTGCCATCGAGAGTCGCAGGCCATTGAATGTACCGGGCGTGCCCGACGGGGTGTTGGAATCAGGCATGGATTACGCCTATCTCCGCAGAGCGGTTCTAGCGCATGGCTGGACGCCCGCGGTGAACAAGCATTGCAAGGCCAATGTGGCTGGCGATGACTACAAAACGCTGTGCACGGCACATCCCAATTTGCAGGACTGCAAGGTGTGTGACCAAATGCCTGAATTGAGTGAATGTAGTGTCGATGGGTATTGTCTGATGCACTTTCACAATGCAAGTACGAACCAGACTATGGAGGTCGGTACCTATGGGGATACTACTGGCTGGAGCGTTCACGAAAAAGATTCACAACTAGGTGTCACCGGATTGACGGTTACGCCGACGGCAGCCCAGTAGATAACAGCTCATACGAAAAGGAGGTCACATGAGCAATCCATTGTTGGAACTGATTTCGCGCGGCGCCAATGTGAGGAACATTATGAAATCGCTTCAGTGTATTTCCTTACTCGTCTTGTGTATTTCATCGCCGTCATGCGGCGCTGCCGATTCAGGGCCGAATGGCCAAAGTTTGGAGCCGAAAGCATCGCAAAGCAGTTCATCGAAAGTGTCGGCAAACGCATCTGCTTCGCACGACCCCAAGATCACTCCTTTGCCGGAGGCAACAATGTGCTCTAAGCCGGACAAAGTTGTTTTTTCATGCTCTTTGGATAAAACAAAAAAAGTGGTTTCAGTATGCATGGCCGATCGCGCAGGACAAAAACGTTTCTATTACTCCTTCGGTTATCCCCCCGTGCCCGAACTCACCTATCCAGCATCGGGCGACGAGAATGAAGTGTTGCATAGGTCCCATCTTTCTTATGCCGGCGCGACAGGTGGAACCGCATATTCGTTTACAAAAGATGGATACAAATACATTACTTACTTAATTTCAGGTACCAGCTTTGATACCGGCGGAGTTCTAGTGCAAAGGTCTGGCGACACCCGCGCGCTATCAGATCTCAGATGCTCAAAAGGATCGATAACGGAAAGCGACGATGACACTGTCTTTAATGCCTCAACGAAACTCGATCGCGACGAAGATATTGATAGCCACGGCCTACCTAGCGTGAATTGATACTCAAATAAATACCAAAAGATCAAATCATGACCTCGAACGAAAATTCAGACTATTTGCTACGGGCCGCCATGAGCAATGGCATTGAAGATGCGGATGAGCTTGCTAATTTTATGGGCCAGATGCAAATAGAGTCTGCCAGCTTCAAGAGCATGAACGAAAACTTGCACTATTCAGGCGATGGGCTAATCAAACACTTTTCCAATCGTAATGGAATAACCGATCTTGACAAGGCCAATGAAATCGCCTCAAAAGGTCCCGAGGCTGTTGCCGATGCCATTTATGGCGGCAGTTGGGGAAGGGAGCATCTTGGCAATACGGAGCCGGGTGATGGGTGGAAGTATCATGGCCGCGGATATGTCCAGCTCACTGGCCGTGAAGAATATACCAAAGTAGGAAAAGCACTTGGCATTGATCTTGTGAACTACCCTGAGCTTGCCTCAGCACACGAGAACGCGGCCCAAATTGCGATTTATTATTGGAAATCCAAGGTTGTAGCTAATGGACATCAGAGAGACGTTACGGGCGCGACTCATGACATAAATGGTGGTGAAAAGGGATTGGCAGAACGAAAGGCCGCTGCAATTGCATGGGAAGCCAAACTTGTAAGCGGCTATGTTCCGGATGCGCCAAGTGTGCAGTCGGGCCGTGAAGGCGCGCTAAAACAAGGCGCTCTCGGTGAAGCCGTCAGCGCTCTGCAAGCCGAGCTGACTGTACTCGGCTACATCGACAACCGAGGCCAGGCTTTACAGCCGGATGGGCATTTCGGCCGCAATACCGAGGCCGCCGTCCGTGCGTTCCAGAGTGATCACGGCTTGATCGTCGACGGCATCGTCGGCAAGAACACACTTGAAGCTCTTCACGGCCAGCGCCAGTTGCGCAGTGGCATTCCCGCGTTGACGGCGGAGCTGGAGGACAGCCCTCAGCGCGATTTGACAACAGCATCAATCATGCTCCAGCACAACGCGATCCTCGACCGCGCGCTTTACCCGAGACTGGTGCACAAGTACGTAACCCCTTTGCCGACCCACGTCACCCCGATCACGGCCTATACGCCGAATTGAAAGAACGCATCCCCGAGGCTTCCGAGAACCGTCTGGCACAAATGACGGCGGCATGCCACATAGTAGGAATCAAGCCAGGACGTTTGGGCGACATCCACATTGGCAAGCAGGGAATTGTGCTCGCATCGGATGGCCCATGGCCTCATGCGATGGTGGATAACACGATCCCGGCGCCGCCACTCCAGCAGACGGTGCAGCAAGTGCAAGCGTTCGACTTCCAATTAGCGCAACAAGCGCAACTCGATACGCAGATGGCCCAGCAACAGAGCGGGCCAGTCATGGGTAGTCCCAGGAGATAAACCTTTTTGCCCACCGTTGAACATGAGCACTTGTGGGACAGTTTGAGGCAAATATCCCAGCCCTTCCCTGGATTAGGTCCGGGACATGCTCGGGAATCCGTCGATGGAGCCGCTTCCGGTATTCGTGGGAATTCCTACGGAAGGCAAGAAAACAGTGGCGCCACCAAAAGCTCAACGCTTAGCACGCCCCTTCTCCAAATCCGGCAAAAACACCGCGAGCACGCCGATCAACGGCAAATACGCGCACAGCGAATACACGTAGTCGATGCCCTGCGCATCCGCCACGCGCCCGAGCACCGCGGCACCGATGCCGCCCATGCCGAACGCGAAGCCGAAGAACAGGCCGGAGATCATGCCCACGCGCCCTGGAATCAATTCCTGCGCATAGACCAAGATCGCCGAGAACGCCGAGGACAGAATCAGGCCGATCAGTACAGATAGCACGCTGGTCCAGAACAGGCTGGCGTGCGGCAAGGCCAGCGTGAACGGCGCGACGCCGAGGATCGAGATCCAGATCACCCACTTGCGTCCCACCCTGTCACCCACCGGACCGCCGATTAGCGAACCGGCCGCCACTGCGAACAGGAACACGAACAGATGCATCTGCGCGGCCTGCACCGACAGGCCGAAGGTGTGGATCAGGTAGAACGTGAAATAGCTGCTGATGCTGGCGAGGTAGAAATACTTGGAGAAGATCAGCAGGCCCAGCACAACCAGGCACGCAATCACCTTGTTGCGGCTCAGCATTTCGCCCGGCACGTGACGCACGGTTGTGCTGCGGCTGACGTGATGAAGTTGATACCAACGCCCCACTTGCAGCAGCACCACCATCGCCAGCAAGGCCGCGAGCGAGAACCACGCCACGCTGCCGCGCCCATGCGGCACGATAATCCACGCCGCCAGCAGCGGCCCGAGCGAAGAACCCGTATTGCCGCCCACCTGAAACAACGATTGCGCCAAGCCGTGCTGCCCGCCCGAGGCCAGTCGCGCCACGCGCGAGGATTCCGGATGGAACACGGAAGAGCCGGTACCGACCAGCGCGGCCGCCACTAGCAGCACCGCAAAATTCGGCGCGGTGGCCAGCAGCAACAATCCGCACAGTGTGAAGCCCATGCCCACCGGCAAGGAATATGGCATCGGTTTGCGATCAGTGACCATGCCGACCAGCGGCTGCAGCAATGAAGCCGTCACCTGGTACGTAAGCGTGATCAGGCCCACTTGGCCGAAGCTCAGGTGAAAGCCGCTCTTGAGGATGGGATAGATCGCAAGAATCAACGACTGGATCATGTCGTTGAGCAGATGGGAAAAGCTGATCGCGCCCAGGATGGTGTAATCCGTACGCGGCGAGGTCGACGGCAGAGAAACCGATTCGGCAGAGTTCTGCATAGCCTTGTCTTTGGGGGTGGGGACGATGGCGGAATTGATAGGCTGCAGGAGGCACCTTAAAGTAGCTTTCTGCGGCCTGCATGCACTATTGGGTCAACTTCTGTCGAAACTGGGCCAAACTGAAGACGCGGCATGCGAAACACTCGAGTTATTGGTTACGAAGACACACCGCGCGACGTGGTCGCCACCGGCAACGACTACGCCGCGGGCATGACGCTGCCCGCTCACACGCACAAACGCGGGCAATGCCTGTATGCCGTCACCGGCGTGCTTACCGTCACCACCAGCGAGGGAAGTTGGGTGGTGCCGCCTTATCGTGCGCTATGGATTCCCGCCGGAGCGACGCACGCGGTGCATATGGGTGGCTTCACCAGCACGCGCAGCGCTTACGTGCTGCCCGAGGTCGCGAAGCAGGCAGGCCTGCCTGTGCATTGCACGGTAATCAGCGTTTCGCCCCTGCTTCATGCGCTGCTTTCCGAGGCGGTGGACCTACCCGCCGAATACGCGCTCGGTAGCCGTGACGATGATCTGATACGCCTGCTCGTGGCCGAGATCGCCCGCATGCCGTCCCTGCCCCTCAGCACGCCGCTGCCGCAGGAACCCAGGCTAGCAAGCCTGTGCCGCGCGCTACTCGCATCACCCTCGCTGGACGTGGACATCGATACGATGGCCCGCAAGGCTGATATGAGCCGTCGCAGCTTTACCCGCCTGTTCCGTGAGCAGACCGGCATGAGCTTCAGCCATTGGCGCCAGCAGGCCTGCCTGCTCGCCGCATTGGCGCGGCTTGGCCGTGGGCAACCCGTGACGCGCGTCGCGATGGAGCTCGGCTATAGCAGCGCCAGCGCGTTTACCGCGGCGTTTCGGCGTACGCTGGGGGCTTCTCCCAGTCACTACCTGATGGCCAGGAATGCTCCATGACAAGTGATTCCGCGATCGATGTCATATCTATGTCAACGCGCAGTCGCACCATGTCAGCAGCGTGGCACACTCGACGACCAGGTCGTCGCGCAACGACATTCACCGGATAGATGTATCGATGAGCAAACGCAACGATGAAGATGCCATGTCCGCTGCCAGTACAGTCATAGCCGAGGTCGAAGCGCCACCAGTCGTCGATCTCAACGACAAGGCGCACTACATCCATCGTGAACTGTCGCAGTTGCAGTTCAACAACCGCGTGCTGGAGCAGGCGCTGGACGAGCGCACGCCGCTGCTGGAGCGCCTGAAATTCCTGCTGATCTTTTCCAGCAACATGGATGAGTTCTTCGAGATCCGCGTGGCAGGCCTGAAGAGCCAACTTGCGTTCGGGCACGAAATCGTTGGGCCGGATGGTATTCCACCCAAGCAGGCGCTGACGGAAATCAGCGAGATCGCGCACCGCCAGATCGCACGCCAGTACTCCATTCTCAACGAGCGCCTGTTGCCGGAGCTGGATCGTCACGGCATCCGCATCGTGCGCCGCGAAAACTGGACGCCGGCGCAGAAGCGCTGGGTACAGCGCTATTTCCGCCAGGAAGTGGCGCCGATGATGACGCCGATCGGGTTGGACCCAACCCATCCGTTCCCGTTGCTGGTCAACAAGAGCCTCAACTTCATCGTCGAACTGGAAGGCGTGGACGCGTTCGGGCGCGACTCGGGTCTGGCCATTCTGCCCGCGCCGCGTGTGCTTCCGCGCATCATGCGCCTGCCCGACGACGTCTGCGAAGGCGGTGAAAACTACGTTCTACTGTCCTCAATCATCCATGCGCATGCGGAAGAACTCTTCCCCGGTATGCAAGTGCTCGGCTGCTATCAGTTCCGCCTCACCCGCAACGCCGACCTCACCATCGACCCGGAAGAAATGGACGATCTCGCCCGCGCGTTGCGCGGCGAACTGTCCTCGCGCCGGTTCGGTGATGCTGTGCGCCTGGAAGTGGCGGACAACTGCCCGAAGAAACTTACCGATTACCTGCTCAAGCAGTTCGGCCTGACCGAAGCAGAGCTGTACGAAGTCAACGGGCCGGTGAACCTCACACGCCTATTCGGTATCATCAATCGCAGCCAGAGCCCTCACCTGCAATATCCGCCGTTTGTGCCGGCCATACCCAAGGCATTGAAGAAGGCCGAAGACCTGTTCCAGGTGATCGGCAAGCAGGACGTGCTGTTGCTGCATCCCTATGAATCGTTCGCGCCGGTAGTGGATCTGGTGCGCCAAGCGGCCAAGGACCCGGCCGTGCTCACCATCGAGCAAACGCTGTACCGCACCGGCGCTACTTCCGAAATCGTGGACGCGCTGGTGGAAGCCGCGCGCGCCGGCAAGGAAGTGATCGCGGTAGTGGAATTGCGCGCGCGCTTCGACGAGGAGTCCAATCTCAGTTTGGCCCAGCGCCTGCAACAGGCCGGCGCAGTGGTGATCTACGGCGTAGTCGACGTGAAAACGCACGCTAAGATGATCCTGATCCAGCGTCGCGAAGGCCAGAAACTGCAGCGCTATGCGCACCTGGGCACCGGCAACTACCACAGCGGCAACGCGCGCCTGTACACCGACTACAGCCTGCTCACTTCCGATCCGGCGCTGTGCGAAGACGTGCACAAGATGTTCAGCCAGCTCACCGGCATGGGCAAGCTGCTGAAAATGAAGAAGCTGCTGCATGCGCCGTTCACGCTGAAGAAATCGCTGCTCGACATGATCGCGCGCGAAACCGCGCATGCCGAAGCCGGCAAGCCGGCGCACATGATCATCAAGATCAACGCGCTGACCGACGCGAAGATGATCCGCGCGCTCTACAAGGCCAGCATCGCTGGCGTAAAGGTGGATCTGCTGGTACGCGGTATGTGCTGCCTGCGGCCTGGCATTGCGGGCGTTTCGCAGAATATCCGCGTGCGCTCGATCGTCGGCCGTTTCCTGGAACACAGCCGCGTGTACTGGTTCGCCAACGACGGCGAGGAACGCATGTACCTGGCCAGTGCCGACATGATGGAGCGCAATCTGGACCGCCGCGTGGAAACCGGCTTCCCGATCGAGGACAAGAAATTGCGCCTGCGCATCCGCAAGGAGCTGGATCTGTACCTCGCCGACAACACCACGACCTGGGAATTGCAAGCGGACGGCAGCTATTCACACCTACTGCCAGCCGAGGGGCAAGCGGCGCACGACGTGCAGCAGCAGTTGCTGGAGAAGCATTGCGGTGTGGGAGCGCCTGCGGCGCCTTGATTATCGCCGTGAGATTACATGGCCGCCATTCCCGCTATCGCAGGAATGGCGGCTGTGAAGTCATATGTCAGCCGTGCACGTGCCGCTTCACCCACTCCATGTAACGATCGACGAACCCCTGCAAAAACTTCTTCGTGCTGTCGACGCCAATATTGCCTTCGTCGTCGATCAATCCATCGCTGTATTTAACGAACACCTCCGGCTGCCCCATTAGCGGCACGTCCAGATAAGCCAGGATGTTGCGCAGATGCTGCTGCGCCATGGCCGTGCCCGTGGCAGCCACCGAAATGCCGATCACCGCGCCCGGCTTGTTGGCAAATGCGCTCGTGCCGTACGGACGTGAGGCGATGTCGATGGCATTTTTTAGCACGCCGGGAACCGAGCGGTTGTATTCGGGCGTGACGAACAACAAGGCATCGGCTGCCTTGATTCGCGCCTTCAGCTGCTGACATACCGGCGGGTAGTCGCTGTCGAAATCCTGGTTGTACAGCGGCAAGTTATCGATACGCACATGCTCGAACGACAGCTCCGAAGGCGCCAGCTTCTCTACCGCCTTGGCCAGTTTGCGGTTGAAGGAGTCCTTGCGCAGGCTGCCCACCAGTACCGCCACCTTGATTGCCGTCATGTCGATCTCCTCAAGCCGTCATCGATGCGCCCGGTCGCGCGTCAATCGCAGATGCTGGCAACATGCCCCGATAGCGCGTAATCGGATGTGAAAAATTGCATCGGGATGGGTCCTGAGGACTGGCACGCGTCCTGCATGACAGTCGATCAACGTTTTATGGGGCGACAGTACGTCTCAATGGCGGTACCGTTCCATCAGGGGAGTCGGTCATCGTCCGCAAGGCCAAGGAAAGCAGCAGGTCGTCAGAACGCCTGCCATGGCTGCAGCGGCATCCGGCATAAAAGGGAAGCGTAAATGCAGGACCGCTTCAAGGATTCGGGGGTTGAGGTGTTGGGGGAGTCCTTGCTCAAACCAGGTTCGGGGCGAAGGTGGCTCGTGGCCGCTCTTCTGGTGATTTGCCTGCTATGGCTGTCCCTTGTTCTGGCCGACACGCACACGCCACTTCGTGGGGCGTGGCGCGAAGCGACACGGGGAGACACGCCTGCGTCAGTCATGGCCGCATTCCGGCAGGGGGCGTTCAAAGCCTTCAATCCCGCGTTGCTGAAGCGTTTCCCGCGCGATGCCCTGGGCAGCTGGGTAGTATTGCAGCCGACGGCGGACAATGCGGGAGAAGAGCACGTACTCTCGATCTACCCGGCCCCCATGGGGTCAGTCACGCTTTACGGCGAGCAGGGTCCGATCCGCACACTTGCCATGGACGACTTCGAAGGTGATTTCCACGGGCATGGCCGGCTAGCGTTCCGGCTCGCCGACGGCAAGCCACTGTCGACGCCGATCCTGTTGAAGTTCGAACCCAGCGATACCCTGACCGCGCCCGAGCGCTTCGAGTTGCAGGGCCTGGATGATTTTCTGCGGGAAGATTCCAACTGGCTGACGTTCGCGACGGCGTGCTTCGCCATCATGGTGGCGATGGCGCTGATGGCCCTTTGCTTCGCCATCATGCTGCGCGACGTGACCTTCGCCTGGTACACCGGCTACATGCTTTGCTACGTGGTCGTGCAAGGCGTGGAAACCGGCTTTCTGTTCCATCCGTTGGGCTTGAGCTGGCTGGCCGGATCGGAAGTGCTGGTGGGTGCCTCGGCGGTAGCGCTGTCGGTATCGTTCGCGGCGCTGTTCATCAGCCGCTTCTGCGACATCCAGCATTACGCGCCGGCACTGCGCGTACCGGTGGTGGCGTTGGGTTTTGCCATGCCGCTGATTGTGCTGCTGCGCTGTTCCGGCATTGCCGAGCTGGTGGTGATGGCGCAGACGCTGGTCAATCCGGTGCTGATCCTCGGCGCCCTATTGTTGCTGTTCACCGCGTTGGTGACCGGGGCACGCGGATCACGCCAGGCTTGGTTCTTTCTCACTGGCTGGACACCGCTACTCGTGCTCACCGCCATGACCAGTGCGCAGACCACCGGCGCCCTGCAAAACATGGACTGGCTCAATGACGCAAGCATTGCCATGGGTGCGTTCGAAGCCATCGTGCTGTCTCTGGGCCTGGCCGATCGCGCACTCACGATGCGGCGCGACCGCGACAGTGTGCGCGTGCTAGCCGATCGCGATGCATTGACCAACATTCTCAACCGGCGCGCGTGGACCGAAGCGGCCAACCGCATGCTGAGCACGCCCAACTCGGAGCGCTCCATCGCTCTGCTGTTTCTGGATCTGGATCATTTCAAGCTGCTCAACGATCTGCAGGGTCACGCCGCCGGCGATCGTGCGCTCGTCGCCGTGGCCGAGATGCTGAGCAGCGAACTGCGTCCCACCGATCTGCTAGGTCGCTACGGTGGCGAGGAATTCGTCGCCATGCTCCACGACGTGAACCAGGAACAGGCCATGCAGGTCGCCACGCGGCTATGCCGGCGCGTGCACCGGCTCGAAATCCCGGTGAACCTGGACGATCTGCGGCTGAGCGTAAGCATCGGCCTGGCCATGCGCAGCATGGGCGACACGCTGGAGACGATGATCGAACGCGCGGATCAGGCGATGTATTACGTGAAGCTGCATGGACGCAATCAGGTGCATGCGTATGAGCGGCGAGCGGAGTATTCCACGCGTCATCCGTTCTCTCCGCCAAGGAAAGGCTCGGAGTAAGAACGTTGGAGCGATGCGTAGGCTGGGATGCAAATCCCAGCGGCTTTTCCGCAATGCTGGGATTGTCATCCCAGCTTACGATTAGATAGCGCCCTGTTATTTGCGGCCAGCAAGTTTCTTCGCTGCCGCCACCACGTCCGCATCGCCCGGCAACACCAGGAACGCGGCGCCCGCTAGCGGTGTATACGTATCCGCACCCACCACGCGCTCCAGCGGCGTGCTGCCGAAACCGGCTTCGACGATGGCGGTGATCACGCCCTCGCCCACGCCCGCGCTCTTGCGGCCTTCGTCCAGCACGAGGATGTGCTTGGCGCTCTTGGCCTGTTCAGCGATGAAGGCATCGTTGAGCGGTGCCAGCCAGCGCAGGTCGACCACTCGCACGTTCCAGCCCAGTTCCTTCTCGATGGTGCGTGCCGAACGCAATGCCATCGGCACGCCGTTGCCGAAGGTGAAGATCACCAGGTCGTCGGCGTCCGCGTTGTAGATGCGGCCTTCGCCCAGCGACATCGCTTCGCCGAGTGCGGGATAGGCGAACTGCCACTGCCCGTCGCCGGCCTCATAAAGATCCTTGGTCATGTACAGCGCGATCGGCTCGAGGTAAGCGCATACGCGACCATCCACCTTCGCCAGTGCCATCATCGTACGCAGCATGGTGGCTGCATCGTCGCCGCGGCTGGGGCAGCCCACCACGAGGCCGGGAATGTCGCGCAGTGCCGTGATTGAATTGTCATTGTGAAAATGGCCGCCGAAGCCGCGCTGATAGCCGAGCGAGGCCACGCGCATTACCAGCGGATTGCGGTACTGGCCGTTGGAGAAGAATTGCAGCGATGCCGCTTCTCCGCGGATCTGGTCGCAGGCGTTGTGAAAATACGCCAGGTATTGGATCTCCGGAATCGGCAGCATGCCCATGTTGGCATAGCCCTGCGCGAGCCCGAGGATGATCGTTTCATCGAGCAGCGTGTTGAACACGCGGTTGCCCTTGAACACTTTATTCAGGCCTTTGGTGACGGTGTACACGCCGCCCTTCTGCGCCACGTCCTCACCAAAGAGCAGCGATTCGGGATACTTCGCCAGCAGGTCATGCAAGGCCTGATTGATCTGGATGGCCAAATGACGAGGCGGTTGTTTCTCCGGAAGCTTGTCTTCGCCGCCGAATACCGCCACGCGCTTGTCGTGGTAATCGGCGCGTCCGGCTTCCGCTTTCACCTGATCGGGTGTGTAAGGCGCGAGCGGCGCCATGACTTCGTCCAGCGTTTGTAGCCTAGGACGGCGATCGGCGTCTTCCGCGGCGGCGAAACAGCGCTGACGGATGGCTTCGTTCAATGCCAGCAGTTCGTCCTTCGTGTAGAGGCCCGATTCCAATGCAATGGCAGCCGAGCGCAACAGTGGATCGGACGCTTCTACCGCAACCAGTTCCTCGATGCTGCGCCACTCGATTTCGAAATCGGTGCCGGCGTGGCCCATGATGCGCGTGGTCTTCAGATGCAGGAAGGTGGGGCGGCGCGTTTCACGGCAATGATTCACCGCGCGCTGCACTTGCTCGTAGCCGCTTGCCAAGTCCAAGCCGTCGGCGAAGAAATAATCCAGATCGCGGCGATGCTGGAAGTTGTTCGCCACCCAACCGCTGGGCGTTTTTACCGAGATGCCGATGCCGTTGTCTTCGCACACGAACAGCACCGGTGCGGGCAGCTTTTGATACGCCGTCCAGGCCGCGGCGTTGAAGGCCGTCTGCGCTGTGGCGTGATTGCTGGATGCATCGCCGAACGAGCAAATGGCGATGGCGTCGTTCGGAATAGGCAAAGCATGGCCGATGCGGCGCGCCTGCTCGATGGCGACGGCTGTGCCCAGCGCTTTCGGCAAATGCGAAGCGATGGTCGACGTTTGCGGCAACACCCACAGCGGCTTGCTGCCCCATACCTTGTGGCGACCACCGGAAGCGGGATCCTCCTTGCTGGCGGCGAACGACAAAGCCGAATCCATCACCGGATCCATGCCCGGCAACTTGCGGAAGCGCTCGGCCATGAAACCGCCGGAACGATAATGCAAGAAGGCCGGATCGGTATGGCGCGTAAGTCGCGCCACCATCGCGTTGCCTTCGTGGCCGGAACTGCCGATGGTGTAGAACACCTTGTTCTGCACGCGCAGCACGCGCGCCATCAGGTCGAGGTGGCGCGAGATCAGTTGCGATTCCAGCAGCTCGCGAAATCCCCGTGCATCGAGCACGCTACCCGGCAGCACAGATTCGTTGTCGCGCGGCCTGGCGTGCACGTCGCCCTGCCAGAGCTGCACGAACTCGGTGAAGTTCTGGTCGACGATTTCGGCGCGGTTGAAGCCCTTGTGGCGGGCGGCGATGGGAGTAGCGGACATGATGGCGAAGTTCTCTACGATGATCGGTTGGCATGCGGTCTACAAGGCGCGCAGCAGTTCGGCACGCGCCAGATCCTTGGGGCGACCGAAACTTTCAAGGATGCGAATCTGTTCAGCGCGGGATGGAATCGGTACCGCGATGTTTGCAACGTTGACGTGCACAACGTCGTTCACGCGCACCGCGCGCCAGCCGTCGGCATCATGCAGTTCAAGGTCGCCCATGACTTCAAGCGACATGCTGGGAAATTGGAAGCGCGCGAAACGCGAGCGGAAACGATCGGCGCCCGCGGGCGTATACGAGGTATCCAACTGTGACGGCCACAAACCCATAAGGCGCTCGGCATCCGCTGCGCTGGTCAGCAAATCCAGATCGGCGACTTCCACTGCGGCGCCGGCCAGCGCGCATGCAGCACTGCCGATCACCACCCACTGATCGCGACAATGCGTTTGCAGCAACGGCACACTGGCCGCCATCACATCGTGCAATGCCGGGCTGAGTTGCATCATTTGCCGCGCAACCATGCTTCCCGCGTCTGGCCCCAGATTTCAACGGTGACGTCTTGGTAAGGTTCCGGCAGCCTTGAATGGCGCAGGAACTGCGACCCTAATCGCTTGGCCAGCGCGATCGACGGCAGGTTGTCGGAGTTGATGGAGTGGATCACGTCGGTCCATCCCAGATGCTCGAAGGCCCAATCGACGGCCGCAGCAGCACCTTCGTAGGCGTAGCCCTTGCCCCAGGCTTCGCGCGCCAGACCCCAACCCACTTCGGTGCCCGGCCAGCCTTCCGGTTGCCAAGGGCCGAGGCGTCCGACCCAGCGACCGGTGGTTTTCTCGATCACCGAGAACATGGAAAAGCCCTGGATCATCCACGCGCCGGCCAGCGTAAGGAATCCACGCCATGCCACCGCGCGCGACTGCACGCCGCCGATGAAATGCGCGGCTTCGGGATCGGCCATGTTCGCGGCGTACGCGTCGAAGTCCTCGCGGATCGGCGGACGCAGGATCAGGCGTTCGGTTTCGATGATGCGGATATCGTGGATCGACACGTTGGAATCCTTTTTGCCTCGCCTGGAACCGAGCCCCTCTCCCCCCGGGAGAGGGGTTGGGGTGAGGGTTCGAACGAAGCGCGATGCTGGCAACTTTCGCAAGACTTCATCCCACGCTCCGGTCGAACCCTCACCCGCCTGTCGGCACCCTCTCCCGGAGGGAGAGGGATTCACTAAGTCGGATCACGTCAGAATGCGTTGATACCCGTCAACTCGCGTCCCACAACCAGCTGATGCACCGTCTCGGTACCTTCATAGGTGATCACTGATTCCAGATTCAGCGCATGACGAATCGCCGAGTGCTCTACCGTGATGCCGGCGCCGCCGAGCACGTCGCGGCATTCGCGCGCAATGTCGATCGCCATGCGCACGTTGTTCCACTTCGCCAGCGACACCTGGGTGGGTTCCATCTTGCCGGCATCCTTCAGGCGGCCGAGCTGTAGCGAGAGCAACTGCGCCATGGTGATGCGGCGGGCCATGTCGGCCAGCTTCAACTGGATCGCCTGGTTCGATGCCAGTGGGCGGCCGAACAGCACGCGCTCCTGTGTGTAATCGAGCGCTTCCTTCAGGCACGCCTGCGCGGCGCCGATCGGTCCCCAGGTGATGCCGTAGCGCGCCTGCGTCAGGCAGCCGAGCGGGCCCTTCAAGCCCTTCACGTTCGGCAGTCGCTGTGCATCGGGCACGCGCACGTTGTCAAAAAACAACGCGGAAGTGACGGAGGCGCGCAGGCTCATCTTCTTGTGCACTTCTTGCGCGGTGAAGCCTTTGGTGTCGGTGGGCACGATAAAGCCCTGGATGCCGTCCTCGGTCTGCGCCCACACGATGGCGATGTGCGCGATATTGCCGTTGGTGATCCACATCTTGGCGCCATTGATGACCCAATCGCCGCCGTCCTTCTTGGCGTTGGTCTTCATGTTGGCGGGATCAGAACCACCGTGCGGCTCGGTCAGGCCGAAGCAGCCGATGATCTCGCCTGCCGCCATCTTCGGTAGGTACTGCATCTTCTGCTCTTCGTTGCCGTAGGCGTAGATGGGGTACATGCACAGCGAGCTCTGCACGGAAGCGAAGCTGCGCAGGCCAGAATCACCGCGCTCCAGTTCCTGGCAGATCAGGCCATAGCTGACGCCGTTCATGCCGGCGCAACCGTATTTTTCCGGAATGGTGGCGCCGAGCAGGCCAAGGTTGGCGATTTCCGGGACCAGCTCCGCAGGGAAACGGCCCTGATCGAAGCAGTCGCCGATGATCGGCAGCACTTTTTCGTCCACGAAACGACCCACGGTGTCCTGCACCATGCGCTCCTCGTCGGTGAGCAGGGAACGGACGTCGTATAGATCGAGAGGGTTCAAGCGGGCTGCCATAGGGAATCCGGGAACAGTCGGGGAAGCCCTACATTGTAGCCGTCGGGTCGGATGGCGGTCATGCCGGGGTGCAACAGCAGCCTGTCAGCCTCAAGCCAGGCTTATGACGCCGGGGCGAGGAACCCATACCGCGCAGCAGCTGATAGGCCGGCGCGGCTTGAAGTAGAGCTGCAGGTTGGCGGCGATCGCGGGAAAATGATGTAGCGTCTCAATACTGTGTTGGTCCAGCAACGCCTTGTCACACACGTCGGAAAGCTGCAGGATTTTTTGCCTGCCCACGGCGCTTGCGGCAAGGATGATTTCGCGCTGCAGGTAGATATCCCACACGCCGCTTCCCTGCCGCACGCGCACGCCGATGGCGCGCTTCATCGCCTAATGCAGACAGGCGATGCTCGCCTCATCTGCAATGCACGCGGAATACCCCAAGAATCCGGCCACGAAAAGCCCTGGCAACCTTGTCATTCCAGGCTTCCACGGTATGCTGCATACGCACATCGCAGGGAGTCTCCGGTCCTGGCAGCATCGGGATAACGAGAGGTGCCCGTACATCCGCCTGTCGGATGCCGCGCCCTGCCGCTTCCCACCGGAATTCGCATGATCAAAGGTATCCTTCTCGGCTTCGCCAGCTTCGCGGCCTATGCGATCAGCGATGCGTTCGTGAAATCGCTGCACGGCTCGGTGCCGCCTTATGAATCGGTGTTCTTTGGCGCGGTGTTCGGACTCGCCGCCCTGCCCTTCATCATGGGCAAGGGCGATCGCTGGCGTGACGTGGTGACTGCGCAACGTCCGTCTTTATGGTGGGTGCGCGCGGCGGCGGGAGCTGTCGGCAATATCGCTTCAGTGACGGCATTCACTCTGCTGCCGATGGCCGAAGTGTTCACCATGATCTTCCTGATGCCGATCTTCGTGACCATCCTGTCGGTGCTGTTCCTGAAGGAACACGTCGGCTGGCGACGCTGGTCAGCGGTGGTGGTGGGCTTTGCCGGCGTGCTGGTGGTGCTGCGGCCGGGCTTTCGCGCGCTGGGCGTGGGCGATATCGCAGGACTGGTGTGCGGCCTGTTCGCCGCGGCGTCGGTAGTAGCGCTGCGCATGGCCGGTCCGCACGAAAAACGCATCAGCCTGTATGGCGCAGGCGTGATGGGGCCGCTCATTATCGGCGGCCTGTTGATGCTGCCGCATTTTCGCTGGCCGAACCTGCACGAATGGGGGCTACTTGCTGGCTACGGCTTGCTCGCCGCGCTGGCCGGCGTGTTGCTGATGTATGCCACTTTGATCGCGCCCGCCAACCGCGTGGCGCCTACGCAATACAGCCAGATGCTATGGGCTATCGGTCTGGGTTACTGGCTGTTCGGCGACAAGCTTGATTGGCCAATGCTGATCGGCATCGTGATGATTCTGGGTGCCGGTCTGTTCACGCTGGTGCGCGAAGAGAAAGTGACGCCGTGGTGGAGGCGGCAGAAGATCGTCTGATGCATCGCGCGTCTTATCGCGCGTAGGCTGGGATGCCAATCCCAGCTTTCATGCGTATAGCAATGCTGGGATTAGCATCCCAGCCTACGCGGTTAAGTTCCACCTAAGCGGCAACATGTAATTTCATCAAGTGCTGCCATCGCATCTCGTATGCATGCCGTACCACAACATCCACCCGATCAACAGAGCCGAAAGGCCCTTTGTGCTAATCCGTTAATTCATTGACTGTGATTCATTGACCGTGAATGGGATCGTGCAAATGCATGTCAACCATGTGCGCGGCAGACCGTTAAAGATTGTTCCGATCGTCGTGCTGACGGCCGTCTATCGCCCGGACCTGCCGGCGATTACGTTTCGACAACTGAAAGCGCTCCTGTAGACTCGGGAGCGGGTATTTGGAGATGGTTATGAGTGCGGATACCCCGCGAACAGCCGGATACTCTCGCAAACGGCGTGGCGTGTGGATCGCGGTGGCGATCGTCATAGCAGTCATCGCCATTGTGGTATTCCACCTCCTCAACAGGACACCCGCCAAAAACGGCGTTCCGGCCCAGGTAGTGAGCGTCGCCGCCGCGCATCAGGGCGACATGCCGGAGATCATCAATTCGCTCGGCACGGTCACACCCCTAGCCACTGTCACGGTGCTGCCACAGTTGAGCGGCTATCTCACCGAAGTGGGCTACCAGGAAGGCCAGGACGTGAAGAAAGGGCAGTTCCTAGCCCAGATCGATCCGCGCCAATACCAGATCAGCAAGCAGCAGGCTGAGGCGCAGTTGGCGAAGGATCAGGCCACGCTCGATCAAGCGCGTACCGACCTCGCCCGCTACACGCAGCTCTACCAGAAAAAATCGATCGCCGAACAAACATACATGGACCAGAAATTCCTGGTCGAGCAATCCGAAGCGGCGGTGAAGGCGGACAAGGCGAACATTGCCCAGTTCGATCTCGATCTTGCCTATTGCCACATCATCGCGCCGGTCGATGGCCGCGTCGGCCTGCGTCTGGTCGACCCCGGCAATTACGTCACGCCGTCCAGCTCAACCGGCATCGTGGTGATCACCACGATGAAGCCCACCACTGCGCAGTTCACCGTGCCGCAGAATTCGCTGAGCAAGGTGCTTGATCGCGTCAACGGCGGCGCGAAACTGCCGGTGACGCTGTACAACAGCGACAACTCCAAACAGGTCGCCACCGGTACGCTGTATGCCGTCAGCAATCAGATGGCCACCAGCACCGGCACGGTAACGCTGCGCGCAAGTTTCCCCAACGACGACGAAAAACTTTACCCGAACGAATTCGTCAACGTGCAATTGCTGGTGGATACGCTGCACAACGCCGTGCTGGTGCCCACGCCGGCCGTGCAGACCGGCGCACCCGGTGATTACGTATTTCTGGTGAATGCCGACGACACGGTCTCGGTGCAAAAGGTGACGCTGGGGCCGAGCAACGGTAAATACACGGCCATTCTCTCCGGTCTTTCCATCGGACAGACCGTGGTGACGGACGGCACGGATCGCCTGAGCGACGGTGCAAAGATCCGCATCGCGCAGGCACGTCCTGCCGCCGCCGGCAGCGCGGGTGCACCGGCATCTTCTTCTACGGCCGGGGCGCCGCATGGGAGTGGAAAAAGGAAGCACAGTGCCGGTGCGGATGCCGGCTCCACTTCTTCCGCATCGTGACGAGCAGCGTGTGATCCGATGAATATCTCACGCCTGTTCGTACTCAGGCCCGTCGCGACGTCGCTGCTGATGATCGCGCTGGTGCTGGTGGGCCTGGTCGCGATGCGCTTTCTGCCGGTTTCGTCGCTGCCTAGCGTCGACTATCCGACCATCCAGATACAAACTTTCTATCCCGGTGCGAGTCCGTCGGTGATGGCCACCACGGTCACCGCGCCGCTGGAAGTGCAGCTTGGCGAAATTCCTGGCCTGCAGCAGATGACGTCGAACAGTTCGGCCGGTGCATCGATCATCACCTTGCAGTTCGACCTCGCGCTCAACCTCGACGTGGCCGAGCAGAACGTGCAGGAGGCGATCAATTCCGCCAACAGTCTGCTGCCCAGCGGCCTACCCGCGCCGCCGACCTACGCGAAAGTGAATCCGGCCGACCAGCCAATCCTCACGCTGGCGGTCACGTCCAAATCGATGTCGCTGCCGCAGCTTCAAGACGTGGCGAACAATCGCCTGGGCACCAAAATTTCTGAAGTATCCGGCGTGGGCCTGGTCACGCCCTCAGGCGGCAACGTGCCAGCCGTGCGCGTGGAAGCCGATCCACAGAAACTCGCCGCCTACGGGCTCAACATCGACGATCTGCGCTCACTACTGGCCAACGTCAACGTGAGCCAGCCGAAGGGCAACTTCGACGGACCGGAACTCGACTACACCATCAACGGCAACGACCAGATCCAGGACCCGAAGGATTATCTGGAAACAGTTGTCTCCTATCAAAACGGTGCGCCGGTGTACCTTCGCGACGTCGCACGCGTCACGCAGTCCGCGCAGAACACCGAGCAAGGTGCTTGGTACAACACCACGCCGGCGATCATCCTGAATGTACAGCGCCAGCCCGGCGCCAACGTGATCGCCACGGTCGATCAGATCACGCGCATCTTGCCGCAGTTGGAATCCACCCTGCCCGCCGGCATGCACGTGGAGATCGTCAACGACAGCACCGGCGTGATCCGCGCCTCGGTCGCCGACGCAGCGTTTGAGCTGGTGCTGGCGGTGGTGCTGGTGGTGCTGGTGATCTTCGTATTCCTGCGCAACCTGCCCGCCACCATCATTCCCAGCATTTCCGTGCCGGTTTCGCTGATCGGCACGCTGGCGATGATGTACGAGCTCAACTACTCCATCGACAACCTTTCGCTGATGGCGCTGATTATCGCCACCGGCTTCGTGGTGGATGACTCGATCGTGATGATCGAGAACATCGTGCGCTATCTGGAGGAAGGTGAAACGCCGTTGAACGCAGCGCTTATCGGCGCCGGACAAATCGGCTTCACTATTCTGTCGCTGACCGTGTCGCTGATCGCGGTGTTGATTCCGCTACTTTTCATGGGCGGTGTGATCGGACGGCTATTCAGCGAATTCGCAGTCACACTCGCAATCACCATCGTGATCTCCGGCGTGGTGTCGCTCACTTTGGTGCCGATGCTTTGCGCACGCATTCTGCGCGCGCAGGCCGAGCGCCATCCCAGCCGCTTCGAACGGATCAGCGAAGGACTCTTCAACAAGCTGCTGCATGCATACGAGCGCGGGCTGCGCTTCGTGATGGATCATCAGAGAGCCACGCTGGTCACCTTCGTCGTGACAGTGGCCGTCACCGCAATCCTCTACATCGTGATACCGAAGGGCCTATTTCCGGTGCAGGACGCTGGCGTTCTGCAAGGCATCAGTATTGCCGACAACTCCGTGTCCTACAGCACCATGGTAGATCGCCAAGCGCAACTGGCCGAGGCGATCTTGAAGGACCAGGATGTCACCAACCTCACGTCCTACGTGGGCATCGACGGCTCGAACACCACGCTCAACAACGGCCGTTTCCTGATCAACCTCAAACCGCGCGACGATCGCTCGGAAACCGCCGCCACGATCGCGCGGCGCATCCAGGATGAAGTGGCGCACGTGCCCGGCATCAAGCTGTATCTGCAGCCCGAGCAAGACCTCACGCTGGATACCACCGTCTCGCCGAACCAATATCAGTTCGTGCTGCGCGGCCCCAGCCAGCAAGCTTTCCAGCAATATGTGCCGGCACTGATCGAGCGCATGAAGCAGATCACTTCGATCACCGACGTGACCAGCGATCTGAACAACGAAGGCTTGAGCGTCAACGTCAACGTGAATCGCCAACTGGCGGCGCGTTTCGGCATTACCGCGGCGACGATCGACAATGCGCTTTACGACGCGCTCGGCCAGCGCATCGTGTCGACCATCTTCAACCAATCGAACCAGTACCGCGTGATTCTGGTCGCTAAGCCGGAAAAGCTGCCAACCTTGGAATCGCTGGGCGACTTGTACCTGCCCAGCCAAACGGCAAGCAGCGGCCAGGTGCCGTTGAAGGCGATCGCGAAAATCGAAGTCACCAAGTCGCCGCTGGTGATCAGCCATCTGGCGCAGTTCCCGTCGGTCACCATTTCCTTCAACCTGGCCAACGGCGCTTCGCTGAGCAAGGCGGTCGCCGAGGTCAACCAGACCGAGCAAGCGGTGCAGCTGCCTGCGTCGATCACCTCGTCGTTCCAGGGTGCAGCGCAGGCATTCCAGGATTCGCTGTCCAGCGAGGTGTATCTGCTGATCGCCGCGCTGATCGCGGTCTATATCGTGCTCGGCGTGCTGTATGAAAGCTTCATCCATCCGGTGACGATTCTGTCGACGTTGCCTTCAGCCGGCATCGGCGCACTGCTCTCGTTGATGATTGCCGGCTCAGATCTGGACATCATCGGCATCATCGGCATCGTGCTCTTGATCGGCATCGTGAAGAAGAACGCGATCATGATCGTGGACTTCGCGCTCGAAGCCGAACGCGATCACGGCAAGCCGCCGGCGGAAGCGATCTTCGAAGCCTCACTGCTGCGTTTCCGTCCGATCCTGATGACCACGCTGGCGGCCATGCTCGGCGCGCTGCCGATGCTGCTCGGCACCGGCACCGGTTCGGAACTGCGGCGTCCCCTGGGCCTGGCGATCATCGGCGGTTTGACGCTCAGCCAGTTGCTGACGTTGTTCACCACGCCGGTGATTTATTTGTTCTTCGATCGGCTGGCGCAGCGGTTTAGTCGCAAACCGTCGCTGGCGGCTGGGGATAGTGCGCCGTGACGATGTTCGTGCCGTATAGCGCTCTGGCCCCCTCTCCCCTCCGGGGAGAGGGCTGGGGTGAGGGGCGAGCCTCGCGAGAAACCCCATCACGGATACGCATGCATGCCGATGTTGGGGTTCGCGTTCGCTCACCCCAACCTACGTGGCATGTTTCGAGTTACAGGCAAGACTGGCCCCTCACCCTAACCCTCTCCCCGGAGGAGAGAGGGAACGTGGTCATCGCAGCGGGTGATGTCTCTTGAACATCTCCGCCCTCTTCATCAAGCGCCCCGTCGCCACCACCCTGCTGGCGATCGCCATCCTGCTTTCCGGCAGCCTGGCGTATTTCCGCTTGCCAGTGGCGCCGCTGCCGAACGTTACGTACCCGGTCGTCGTGGTGCAGGCGAGCATGGCCGGCGCGAGCCCCGACATCATGGCCTCCACCGTTGCCGAGCCGCTGGAAAAGCGCCTGGGCGCGATCGCCGATGTCACCGAACTTACCTCGACCAGTTTCGTCGGCTCGGCGCAGATCGTGGTGCAGTTTGGCCTCGATCGCGACATCAACGGCGCCGCGCGCGACGTGCAGGCTGCGATCCAGGCGGCGCGCGCAGATCTGCCGAGCACGCTGCGCAGCAATCCCTCCTATCGCGAATACAACCCAGCCGATTCGCCGATCATGGTGCTGGCGCTCACCTCCGATACGCTTACGCGCGCGCAGCTTTACGATTCGGCCAATTCAGTCATCCAGCAGCAGCTGTCGCAGGTCGACGGCGTAGGCCAGATCACGCTGGGCGGCAGCGCCCTGCCCTCGGTGCGCGTGGAGCTGGAGCCGGACAAATTGAACAGCTACGGCATCGGCCTGGAGGACGTGCGCGCGGCGATCAGCGCCGCCAATGCGAACAGCGCCAAGGGCCATATCGACCAGGACGGCTTGCGCTACGAAGTTACGTCCAACGACCAGATCAACAAGGCCGCCCCATATCGCGATCTGATCGTCGCCTATCGCAATAGCTCGCCAGTGCAGTTGCGCGACGTGGCCGACGTCCAAGATTCCGCTGAAAACCTCCGCAACATGGGCTTGTACAACGGCAAGCCCGCGGTGCTGGTGATCGTGTATCCCATACCCGGCAGCAACATCGTCAAGACAGTGGCGCAGATCCGCACCGTGCTGCCCTCGATCGAAGCCACCCTGCCCAGCAGCATCAAGGTCGGCGTGGCGATCGACCGTTCGGTATCGGTCAACGCGGCGGTGGGCGATACGGAACGCTCGCTGTTCATCGCCGTATTGCTGGTGATCGGCGTGGTGTTCGTGTTCCTGCAATCGCCGCGCGCCACGCTGATTCCGTCGGTGGCGTTGCCGCTTTCGATTATCGGCACCTTTGGGCCGATGTACCTGCTGGGCTACAGCATCGACAATCTTTCGTTGATGGCGCTCACCATCGGCACTGGCTTCGTGGTCGACGACGCAGTTGTGGTGCTGGAAAACATCGTGCGCCATGTAGAAGAAGGCATGGATGTGCGCGAGGCGGCGCTCAAGGGCAGCGGCGAGGTCGGCTTCACGGTGATCTCGATGAGCCTGTCGCTGATCGCGGTATTCCTGCCGATCCTGCTGATGCCCGGCATCATTGGTCTGTTGTTCCACGAATTCGCGGTGACGCTGTCGGTCGCCATCCTGCTGTCGATGGTGATCTCGCTGACGGTTACGCCCACCATGGCGGCCTATCTGCTGCGCCCCGGCGCAGCGATGCATTCCAAGGCGCGGTGGGCGGTGTGGTACGAAAAGCAGTTCGAGCGCTTCAAACAGGCCTACTCGCGCTCTCTTACCGCGGTACTCGACCATGCATGGGTGGTTGGCCTGACGCTGATCGGCCTGCTCGTGCTCAACGTGTTCCTGTTCAAGCTGCTGCCGTCGACGTTCTTCCCGGAACAGGACAACGGCATCCTGATGGGCCAGATCATCGCCGACCAAAGCATTTCCTTCCAGGCGATGGAAAAGAAATTGGCGCAATTGCAATCGATCGTGCAGAAGGATCCGGCCGTCGCCTCGGTGGCAGGTTTCACCGGCGGCCGCGCGTTGAATACCGCGAACCTGTTCGTGGAACTGAAACCGCTGGCCCAGCGCAAGCTCTCGGCGGCGCAGGTGGTGGACCGCCTGCGTCCCAAACTCAATGCGATTTCCGGAGCGAAACTGTTCCTGCAGGCGGCGCAGGATCTGCACATCGGCGGCCGGCAATCCGCTTCCGAATACCAGTACACGTTGACCAGCGACGATCCCACGGCGCTGTACACCTGGGTTCCCAAACTGATCGCCGAACTTGGCAACTATCGCAACCAGCTGCAGGACGTGAATTCGGACCTCCAGCAGAACGGCTTGCAGACGTATGTCAACTTCGACCGTGCCACGATGGCGCGCTACGGCTTCGCGCCCAATCAGATCGACAGCGTGCTGTACGACGCGTTCGGCCAACGCACCGTGTCGACCGTCTACAACGAGCTCAACCAGTATTACGTGGTGATGGAAGTCGCGCCTAAATACTGGCAATACCCGCAGATGCTCGAGCGCATGTACTTCAGCAAAGCGGCCGGCAATCCCTCCGGCACGCAGCAGACGCAGATGTCGTCCAGCACGATCAAGGCTGTGCCGAGCTATTCCGCAGTGAGCACGTCGAGCAGTTCCACCTCAAACACCAGTTCGCTCAATGCCGATGCGCAGGCGAACCAGCTCACCAACGCCATTTCCAATTCCAAGGGCGGCACTTCCAGCGGCAGTGCCGACAGCACCTCGGCGGAAACCATGGTGCCGTTCCCAACCATGCTGAGCTACACGAGCAATCACACTGCCACGCAGGTGAATCATCAGGGCGGACTGGTGGCCGGCACCATCTCGTTCAATCTGCCTCCCGGTGGCTCGCTGGGCAATGCGCTGTCGGCCATTCAACAGGCTATGCAAGAAATTGGCATGCCAGCATCGATTCACGGCGCCACCGCTGGCGCCGCGCAGGTGTACTCGCAGTCGATGTCGACCATGCCGCTGCTGATTCTTGCCGCGCTCGGTGCGGTGTACATCGTGCTCGGCATTCTTTATGAGAACACCGTGCATCCCATCACCATCCTTTCAACACTGCCTTCGGCCGGTATCGGCGCCACGCTGGCCCTGCTGATCTTCGGTACGCCGTTCTCGGTGATCGCGATGATCGGCATCATCCTGCTGATCGGCATCGTGAAGAAGAACGCGATCATGATGATCGACGTGGCGATCCGCCTGCAGCGCGATGAAGGCCACGATCCGGTCAAAGCCATCCACGATGCCGCGGTGATACGTCTGCGCCCGATCATGATGACCACGGCGGCCGCCGTGCTGGGCGCGGTGCCGCTGGCCGTCGGCATCGGACAAGGCGCCTCGCTGCGCCAGCCACTCGGTATTACCGTGATGGGCGGCTTGATCCTCAGCCAGGTTTTTACTCTGTACACGACACCGGTGATCTACCTGTATCTCGACCGCCTGCGCGCAAGACTCGCACGGTGGTCGGCCACCCTGCCGTGGAACAGATCGGACGTGAGTGCATGAATATGAAGACTTTGCATACAGTTCTTGCCACATCGCTGGCAGTGTTGCTCGGCGGCTGCATGGTCGGCCCGGACTATCACCGTCCGCAGGTGTCCGTTCCCACACAATACAAGGAGATGCCCGGCTGGACCGCTGCCACGCCGGAAGCGGGCGAAGCGCCCAAGGGCGAATGGTGGACGACCTTCAACGATCCGCTGCTCAACCAGCTTGAGCCGATGGTATCCGTCTCCAATCAAACCGTGCAGCAGGCGTACGCCAATTATCAGCAAGCGCAGGCCGAAGTGCAGGTGGCGCGCGCATCGCTGTTTCCTACGCTCGGCGTTACTGGCTCGGCAACCAAGCAACGTACTGGCAGCAGCTCCTCGCAACGCGCGATAAGCACATCCGGCTCGCTGGAAGGAAACGTAAGCTGGGCGCCCGATCTGTGGGGCAAGGTGCGGCGCTCCGTCGAGGAGAGCAAAGCGACCGCGCAGGCCAGCCAGGCGACATTGGCTAACGCTACGCTGTCCGAACAGGTCTCGCTGGCCGATGCGCTGATCGAACTGCGTGTGAGCGATGCCGATATCGATCTGCTGCAGAAAACCGTGGACGCCTACACCGAATACCTGCGCGTGGTCGAAAACCAGGGCGCCGCGGGCACTACGCCACCCTCTGATGTGCTTACTGCGCGCACGCAATTGGAAAGCGCGAAATCCAGTCTGATCGCGCTCGGCATCGCGCGTGCACAGTACGTGCACGCCATCGCTGTGCTAGTCGGCAAGAATCCGGAAGAGCTGGATATTCCGCACAGCACAAGCTTGCCGACACTGCCGACGATGCCCGTCGGCGTGCCTTCTACCCTGCTGCAACGTCGTCCCGACATTGCGGTGGCCGAACGGCAGATGGCGGCACAGAATGCGGCAGTCGGCGTCGCGGTGGCCGCCTACTATCCGAGTTTTACGCTATCGGCCGCCGATGGTTTTTCGCAAACGCCGCTGGCGGGATTGCTGCACGTCGCCAATCACGTGTGGTCGCTGGGCGCCGACGCCAGTGAAACCGTGTTCGACTTCGGCGCGCGGCACGGCCAAGTGGCCGCCGCCAAAGCAGCTTATGAGGCCGCAGTGGCCAACTATCGCGGCACCGTGCTGACCTCCCTGCAGAACGTAGAAGACGATCTGTCGAACCTGCGTATCCTCGCGCAACAGGCGGACGTGCAAAACGCCGTCGTGAGCAATGCCACGCAAGGCGCGCAGATCGCGCTCAACGAATACCAGGCCGGCACGGTGGACTACACCACCGCCGCTACAGCGCAAGCCACCCAGTTGAGCGCACAGCAGAGCGCGCTGAGCATTACACAACAACGCCTGCTCGATACGGTATCGTTGATCGGCGACATGGGCGGCGGCTGGTCGGCCGACGAACTCAATGCCTCGCAAAAATCCACCGCTGAACGCTGATCCCATTCTCATGCCCATCGATAATACGCATCGCTTCGAACTATCGCCCATCGTCGCCGGACTGTGGCGCATCACCGAATGGCAGTTGAGCGTGCAGGATCGCGTGCGATGGATCGAGCAAGCGTTGGAGCTTGGCATCACATCGTTCGATCACGCGGACATCTACGGCGATTACCGCGCGGAATCGCTCTTCGGCGAAGCATTGAAGGCCACTTCTAATCTACGCGGACGCATGCAACTGGTGACGAAATGCGGCATTCGCCTGCGTTCCTCGCAGAAGCCGTATCGCATCAATTACTACGACACCAGCGCAGCGTACGTAAGAGCGGAGGTGGAACAATCGCTGCGCAATCTGCACACGGAGCAACTGGATCTGGTGCTGATCCACCGCCCTGACTACCTGATGGACGCCGCCCCGCTGGCGGAAACCTTCGCGGCGCTTACCAGGGAAGGAAAAGTGGCGCATTGGGGCGTGTCCAATCACAGCACCAGTCAGTTCTCACTGTTGCATCAACAGCATCCGCTGGTCACCAATCAGGTGGAATTGTCGCCGCTGCAGATGAGCGCATTGGACGATGGCACGCTCGACCAGGCGCAGCAGTTGGGTCTGCGGCCGATGATCTGGTCGCCGCTAGCAGGCGGGCGGCTGTTCAACAGCGTGGATGAGCAGGCGCAGCGGGTGCGTGCTGAGATGTCCGCGATCGCTAGTCGCCATGGCATCTCGCTGACCACGCTCGCTTTCGCATGGGTGCTACGGCATCCGTCGCGGCCTTATCCGATTACGGGAACAAGCCGTATCGAAGGTTTGCGCGATGCGGTCGCTGCGTTGAAAGTGCAGCTCGATACCGAAGATTGGTATGCGATCTGGACGGCAAGCAAAGGGCATTCAGTACCCTGAGCCCTCGTACGCTGGGATGCAAATTCCAGCATGGCGATGGCGACTAGGCTGGGATTTGCATCCCAGCCTACAGAGCATCCGGCCTACGGATTGCTTACTCCATGCGGCACATGCCCCGTTGCCACATGTTTGCGCGCCGACTCTACGTTTGACGGTGAATCGTCGAAAAAGATGTCCGCGCCAAACGCATCCAGAAACGGCCCTTTGTCACGCCCGCCGAGAAAAAGCGCTTCGTCGATACGCACGCCCCAGCGGCGCAAGGTAAGAATCACACGTTTGTGTGCCGGCGCGGAGCGCGCGGTGACGAGTGCGGTGCGGATAGGAGAATTCTCTGCAGGAAACGCTGCCTGCAAACGATGCACCGCGCTGAGGAATCCACGAAACGGCCCTACCGACAGTGGCTGTTCGGCCAGTTCGGTTTCATTGCGGTGAAACGCTTCCAACCCTTCTTCGCGCGACACGCGTTCGCCTTCGTCGCCGAAGATCACCGCATCGCCGTCGAAAGCGATGCGCAACTGCTCGCTGGCGCGCGGTGCGGCGGTGGAAGGCAGGATCGTCGCGGCGGCAACGCCAGCTTTCAGCGCGCGGCCGACATCTTCGGCATTGGCCGAAAGAAACAGATCCGTCTTGAACGGCGCAATGTAGTCGGACGTCGGCGCACCGCTGGTGAAGGCAGCGCGACTGATTTCCAGTCCGTAGTGCTGGATGGAATTGAAAATGCGCAGCCCAGTGTCGCCGGAATTACGCGACAACAGAATCACCTCGACCGGCGGTACATCGCCAGCCAGCTTGTTGAGGCCGAGCAGCTTCTGCACCAGCGGAAAGGCCACGCCCGGCGGCAGGATTTCGTTCTCGTGCTCGATTTGGTAACCGCGGTACGCATCCAGCCCTTCCCGCTCGAACAAGGCATGGCTGTCGCCTAGGTCGAACAGCGCACGCGAGGAGATAGCGACGACGAGCCTGTTGTCGCTGGGCACGCTGGGATCGTGGGCGGTTTTGGTGGGACGCGTCATGAGCGTCAATTTACCGCAAAAGCTCGGTAGGTTGGGTTGAGCGTAAGCGAACCCAAACACACGTGTGGCGGCATAGCATGGCGATGTTGGGGTTCGCGAGCGCTCACCCCAACCTACATCAGTCCGCGGCGAATTGTTCGTCCAGGATGCGCTGCTCGAGATTGTGTTCCGGATCGAACAGCAGCCGTACGCCTTGCTCGCGAGCTTGGCGCACTTCCACCGTGCGCACGTTGCGCACTTCGAGGAAGTCGGCGGTGGCGCTCACCGGCCGCTTGCCCGGATCGAGCACACGCAGGCTTACCAACGTGCGATGCGGCAGGATCGCGCCGCGCCAACGCCGCGGGCGGAACGGACTGATCGGCGTGAGCGTCAGCACGTTCGCATCCAGAGGAAGAATCGGGCCGTGCGCGGAAAGGTTGTAAGCGGTGGAACCGGCTGGCGTAGAAACCAGGATGCCGTCGCAGGTCAGGTTCGGCAGCTTGACGATGCCGTTGAGTTTCACCTCGATATGCGCGGCCTGGTTGGTCTGCCGCAACAGCGATACTTCGTTGAAAGCGAGCGCGAGGCGCGTCTGGCCATCACCGTCGATTGCTTCCATCTCCAGTGGAAACAACTCCGCGGCATGCGCGCGCGCGATGCGTTCCGGCAGCTCGTCGAGGTTGTGCTTGTTCATCAGAAAGCCGACGCGACCCAGCTTCATGCCATACACCGGCACCCCGATGGCGCGGTGGGCATGCAAGGTGCGCAACATGAAACCGTCGCCGCCGAGCGCGACGATTACCTCGGCGTCAGTGGCCGCCACATCGCCGTAGCGATCCACAAGTTTGCGGCGCGCTTGCTGGGCAATGCTGGTTTCGCTGGCGACGAACGCAAGGCGCATGGCTAGAGGTCCATCTGAGAGCTTTAGACAATCGAGCTTACGACAGGTGAAGTGAGCTGACTATGCCTCACCCAAACCCTCTCCCCGGAAGGGAGAGGGCTTAAGAGCATCAAGCCACCGGCACCTGTGCCAACTGCGCCAAACGCCGCACCGCCACCGACGCGATCGGGTAATCCGCATTCTGCGTGAGGATCTCCGACAGCATGCTGCGGGTGTGTTTGAGCGTGGCGTCGTCACGATCGAGCCATGCCTGCACCGGCGATACGTTCTTGCTGTCGCCGTTCAACGCCAGCACCTGGATGGCCAGCGCGCGATGCTGGTGGCTGAGCTCGTCCAGCAGCGAGCCGCGGGCTTGCGCGTGCCAGTGGCCTTCCACCGGCAGGGCTTCAATCTGACCGCGCAGCCATTCCAGATCGAGCGCCTGCCCTAGTTCGAAGAACACGTTGGCGATCTTGGTGATCGACTGACCGGTCTGTTGCGCCACTTCCACCATGTCGAGCATGGAGCGCAGTTCCGGCAGCTTGGCCAAGCGCAGTGCGAGGTCGGTGGGCAGCCCCAGGCCTTCCCATTTTTCCTGGCTGGTGGAGAAATCCGCTTTGCCAGCCGGTGTCAGCGTGTCGGGCAGTGTGGCGCTGAGTTCGGCCACGGCAGCCTGGTAGCGTTGCACGTTCGCGGCGATGTCCAGCGTGCCGCCAGGGCGGTTGAGCAGCCAGCGCGTGAGATGGCGCAGCTGCGACCAGACCTGCATGATCGCGTCGACCTGGGTGCCTTCGGCCACCTTGCTGTCTTGTGCTTCGATTTCCGCCCACAACTCGCGCGCGCCGAGAATTTCGCGGGCCGCAGTGTATGCCTTGGCAACGGCTGCCGGCCCCTGCCCCGTGTCTTCCTGCATGCGCATCATGAAGGTGGCGCCCATGCGGTTGAGGGTGGAGTTGGTCACCGCAGTGGCGATGATTTCGCGCTTCAGGCGATGGCGCTGCATATGCGCGGCGTACTTCTCGTGCAGTGGACGCGGGAAGTAACGCACCAGTTCCTTCGACAGGTACGGGTCTTCCGGCACGTCCGAATCCAGCAATTGCTGAAAGAGACGAATCTTGTCGTAGGACAGGAGCACCGACAGCTCCGGGCGCGTAAGGCCCTGGCCGCGCGTCTTGCGTTCGGTCAGCTCCGCTTCGCTGGGCAGATTCTCCACCTGGCGATCGAGCAGGCCTTCGCTTTCCAGCGTGCGGATGAAGTGCGCCATAGAGCCCAGACGCTTCACCGACTGACGCTCCATCAGCGTGATGGCCTCGTTCTGGCGATAGTTGTCCCATAGCACTAGCTGACCAACTTCGTCGGTCATGACCGCCAATTGGCGATTGCGATCTTCGATGGTGATCTCGCTGCGCTGCACGGCATCGCCGAGCAGGATCTTGATGTTCACCTCGTGGTCGGACGTATCCACGCCAGCGGAGTTGTCGATGAAGTCGGTGTTGAGCAGCACACCGTGCTGCGCCGCTTCGATGCGACCCTTCTGCGTGAAGCCGAGGTTGCCGCCCTCACCCACCATCTTGCAACGCAGTTCCGCGCCGTTGATGCGCAGCGCGTTGTTGGCGCGATCGCCGACATCCGCATGCGTTTCGCTGGCAGCTTTCGCGTAAGTGCCGATGCCGCCGTTCCACAACAGATCCACCGGCGCTTTGAGAATCGCGCTCATCAGTTCGTTGGGCGACAGATGCTGCACGTCGGCCTTCAGGCTCAGCGCGGTGCGTACTTCCGGCGAAATCGGAATCGACTTCAGACTACGCGGCCACACGCCGCCGCCGGTGGAGATCAACGACTTGTCATAGTCGTCCCAGCTCGAACGCGGCAGCTTGAACATGCGTTCGCGCTCGGCGAAGGATTTGCCCGTATCCGAATTGGGGTCGAGGAAGATGTGGCGATGGTCGAACGCAGCCAGTAGGCGGATATGCCGGGACAGCAGCATGCCGTTGCCGAACACGTCGCCCGACATGTCGCCGATGCCAACGCAGGTGAAATCTTCGCTCTGGCAATCGCGGCCCAGCGCACGGAAATGACGCTTGACCGATTCCCACGCGCCCTTGGCGGTGATGCCCATGCCCTTGTGGTCGTAGCCGTTGGAGCCGCCGGAAGCGAACGCATCGCCCAGCCAGAAGCCGTGCTCGATCGAGATCGCATTGGCGATGTCGGAGAACGTCGCCGTGCCCTTGTCGGCCGCCACCACCAAGTACGGATCGTCATCATCGTGACGCACCACGTCGTGCGGCAGCACTACCTTGCCTTCCACCAGGTTGTCGGTGATGTCGAGCAGACCATTGATGAACAGGCGATAGCACGCAATGCCTTCGGCCAATTGCGCATCGCGGTCGCCACCCACCGGCGGATGCTTGACGAAGAAGCCGCCCTTCGAGCCCACTGGCACGATCACGGTGTTCTTCACCATCTGTGCTTTGACAAGACCCAGCACTTCGGTGCGGAAATCTTCGCGGCGATCGGACCAGCGCAAGCCGCCGCGCGCGACAGGACCGAAACGCAGATGCACGCCTTCCACGCGCGGCGAGTACACGAAAATCTCGCGGTACGGCACCGGCTTGGGCGCATCCGGCACTTGCTTGGAATCGAATTTGAAGCTGACGTAATGGCGATGCGCACCCTCCCACTTCTGGAAGAAGCTGGTGCGCAACGTGGCGCGAATGGTGTTCATAAAGCTGAGCACGATGCGCTCGTCGTCGAGGCTGGCGACGTCGTCCAGCAGCGACTTCAGCGCTTGCCACAATACGTGCACTTGCTGGTCGCGCTTATCCGCCAGTGCGTTGACGATGCCGTCGATCAGCTCCGGCTTGGCCTTCTGCGTCTCGGCTGGGATCAGCGCCTGCATCTCGCGACGCAGATCGGCCTGCGCTTTTTCCAACTCGTCGGTGGAAAGCAGTTCGCGACGTGTATCGAATTTGGCGTTGAACAGTTCGATCAACAGGCCCGCGATAGCCGGATAACGGTTGAGCGTCTCTTCCATGTAGCTCTGCGAGAAGGCGATGCCCACCTGCTGCAGGTATTTGCAGTAGCCGCGCAGCACCGCCACCTGGCGCCAGTCGGCCTGCGCCAGCAGCATCAGGTTGTTGAAGCCGTCGCTTTCGGCTTCGCCGCGCCACAGCGCCTCGAAGCCGCGTTCGAAACGATCGCGCAGATGCGCCAGGTCGAACGCCAGCGGCCACTTCGTCTTGAGTTCAAAATCGTGAATGGTGAGTGTGCGACCTTCGCTCTCCAGCGTGTAGACGTGCTCCGCGAGCATACGCACGCCCATGTTTTCCAGCATCGGCAGCGCATCGGACAGCGAGATCGGCGCGCCGACATGGATCACCTTGAAGCGCAGGCTCTGGTCGCGCGCGTCTTCATACAGATGCAGATGGATCGAGTCGTCGCTCTTGAGCGTGGTGAGCGCGATCACATCCAGCGCGGCCTGCTCCGGCGCCACGTCTTCGATATAGCCGGCTGGCAGCAGCTTGTCGAACCGGTTGAACAGCGCTACGCCGTGCGCGGCGCCTGCCTGGCCGATGAGGCTGTCGCGCAGGCCATCGTGCCAGTTGCGCACGGTGTGCAACACGCGCGTTTCCAGCTCCTGCACGTTGAACTTGGGATGATCACCCGGATGCGGGCGCACGGTGACGTGCAGGCGCGCCAGCGCGGATTCGCCCATCAGCACGTTGGAATCCAGGCTCTCGCCGTGGAACACCTCGCGTAGCATCGCCTCGATACGCTCGCGCACCGTGGTGTTGAAGCGCTCGCGCGGCACGAACACCAGGCAGTTGAAGAAACGGCCGTAGCGGTCGCGACGCACAAACAGCCGCGTGCGAGCACGCTGCTGCAGCTCCAGGATGCCCATCGCGGTGGCGAAGAGCTCATCCTCGGTGCTCTGGAACAGTTCTTCCGGCGGCAGCGTTTCCAGGATGTGGCGCAATGCCTTGCCGGAATACGCATCGCGCTTCAAGCCCGAACGCACCATCACCGCCTCCACACGCTGGCGTACCAGCGGCACTTCCTGCGGGCGCGTCATGTAGGCGTTGGAAGTGAACAGACCCAGGAAGCGCTGCTCGGAGACCGGCGTGCCGTCGGCGTCGAACTTCAGCACGCCGACGTAATCCATGTTGCCTGCGCGGTGCACATGCGAGCGCGCATTGGTCTTGGTGAGGATGATGGCGTCGTAAGCACCCGACTGCGGCAGATCGTGCGCCACCATCGAGCGCAGCGAACGCGGCGCCACCGAGCGCTCGCTCTTGTGCAGGATGCCGAGGCCGGATTCTTCGACGGGGCGCAGCACTTCGTCGCCATCGGCCTTCGCCACTTCGTATTCGCGATAGCCCAGGAAGGTGAAGTTGTCTTCCGCCAGCCAGCGCAGGAATTCGCTGGCTTCGGCGATCGAGGCGGGATCCAGTTGCAGCTTGCGGCTGGGCAGATCCGCCGCGATCGACAACGCCTTGTCGCGCATTGCGCGCCAGTCGCGCACGGCGGCGCGCACATCTTCCAGCGCGTCCTCGATGCGCGTCTTCAGCTGCGCCTGGATGGCTTCGTCAAGAATGCTATCCACTTCGAAATGCATCACCGACTCGGGCGCGCCGTGCTCGTCGCCGATGCGTTGCAGCTGACCATTCGCGTCGCGGCTCGCCTTCACCACCGGATGCAGCACGAGGTGGATCGGCGAGTAGTCGGACAGGATCACGCTTGCCGTATCCACCAGGAACGGCATGTCGTCGGTAACGATGTCCACCGCGCTGCGCGCCGCGTGCGCCGTGCTGGTGATGCGCACCGAGGCGCGCTGGGGGGCGCGCTGCTGCACGAAATCGAGCAAGCTGGCGATCACCGCGGCCCACTCCGCCGGCGTGTGCAGATCGACGTCGGTGCTGGCGATGCGCGCGAAAAAGGCGTCGATAAAAAATTGCGCCTCATCAAGGCGCTTGGTCGGATAACCGCTTTTCTTCAGTTCTTCAAGCACGACAGGCGCAAGGGGGATGTCGCTGGCTGCACGGATCGCATTCATGGCTTCTACTTAAGAAGTTGAGATGATGGGGGTATGTGGAGCAGAAAGCCTTAAAAGGATACGCTTCGCACTGCATCGAATCTATCGGCAGCGCAGCAACATGCGCCGTTGCACATGCAAGAAAGCGGCGCGCTGCATACAACATGCAATCTTGCAATGCGAGGATGACGTAGGTGCGAACAAGCCATTCAAGTGCGCTGTCATTGCGCCACCCCGACGGCGTTTTGTTCACAGGTGCGGCATGGGCCGCCTGTGCCGAGAGTCATTTGCCTGAAAGGCTGGATTCCCATAGCGAATAAATTGTAAACTGACCGGTATAGTCTTGTTCACGTCTCCGTCGTCCAGGGACGAACGACACAAGACAAGTAGCCCTTAATCCTATAAACGTAAGTTTTTCCGGCCAGTATCGCCGGGCAACGGGCCGATCGCGCCTGCCCCCTACCCGATTACGCAAGTCATGGAGTTCTCATGAAGTCGACGCCAATGCGCACACCGGTGCTGTGCCTGAGCCTGCTGGCACTAGCCGCTTGCAGCAGCAAGACACAAGGTCCACCCCAGATGCCGACGCCGACGGTAGGGGTTGTGGACGTCCAGCCACAGAACGTACCGCTCAACAAGGATCTGGTGGGCCGTCTGTCCGCCTACCGCAGCGCCGACGTGCGCGGCCGTGTCTCCGGCGTGCTGCTCAAGCGCGTCTATACGGAAGGCACGGACGTGAAGCAGGGCCAGTTGCTGTTCCAGATCGATCCGGCGCCCTACAAGGCCGCCCTGGCCAACGCCGAAGCGGCGCTAGCCTCCAACCAGGCCAGCTATACCAATGCCCACGTGATCGCCAACCGCGATCGCCAGTTGGTGCCACAGGGCTATATCTCGCACCAGCAACTCGATACCGATGAGGCCAATGAGCGCTCCGCGGCGGCCGCGGTGAAGCAGGCCGAGGCCAACGTGCAGACTGCACGCGTCAACCTCGCCTACACCAACGTCACTTCGCCGATCGACGGCCGCGCCGGCGAGCAGCAGGTGACCGAAGGCGCGATCGTCGGCAACGGCACCGCGGACACAGGCTCCAGTTCCACCCTGCTGACCACGGTGGATCAGCTCGATCCGCTGTATGTGAACTTCACCCTGAGCGCGGCCGACCTGGACACGCTGCGGCATGCCCAGGCCAAGGGCAACGTGCAGTTGGCCGAGCAGGACAAGACGACGGTGCAGATCACCCTACCCAGCGGTAACAAGTACGATCAGCTAGGCACGCTCAATTTCTCCGACACCTCAGTCAACCCGACCACCGGCGCCATCAACCTGCGCGCCGTGGTGCCGAACGCTGAGCGGCGCCTGCTGCCGGGCATGTACGTCAACCTGAGCGCCAACATGGGCGAACTCAACAAGGTGTTCCTGGTTCCACAGGCCGGGATCCAGCGTGATCCCGCCGGTGCCTATGCTCTAGTCGTCGGCAAGGACGGCAACGTTGCGCAAAAGCGCGTGGCGGCCGACACCATGCTCGGCCACGACTGGGTGGTCAGCAGCGGTCTCGACGCAGGCGATCAGGTGATCGTGTCGGGAGTCCAGGCCGTCAAGCCGGGCGCCCCTGCCAAGGCCACCCCATGGAAGCCTGATCAGACGCCGGCCGGCCAAAGCCCCGCCGCCGCTCATCAGTAAGGAGAGCGCTGATGCCGAGTTTCTTTATCGACCGCCCCATCTTTGCATGGGTGGTCGCCATCCTGATCACCCTGGTCGGCACCATCTCGGTGCTGGGCATGGGTGTGGAGTCCTACCCCAACATCGCGCCGCCGCAAGTCACGGTGACGGCGACCTTCCCCGGCGCCAGTGCGCAGACCATGGAAGACACGGTCACCAAGGTGATCGAGCAGCAGCTCACCGGCGTCGACAACCTGTTGTACTTCAGTTCGGCCTCGAACTCGAACGGCACGTCCACGATCACTCTGAGCTTTGCCACCGGTACCAACGCTGACATCGCGCAGGTGCAGGTGCAGAACAAGGTGTCGCTGGCGCAGCCGCAGTTGCCGGCCGCGGTGACGCAGCAGGGCGTGGTGGTGGCCAAGGCCAACCCGGACTTCCTGATGTTCGTGGGTTTGATTTCCAACAATCCGGAGATCGACTCCAACCGCCTCAGCGACATTGTCGGCTCGCAAGTGATCAACCAGGTTGGACGCATTCCCGGCGTGGGCAGCACCTTCCAGGTGGGCTCCGAGTACGGCATGCGTGTGTGGCTGAACCCGGACAAGATGCAGGGTTACGGCCTTTCCGCCACCCAGGTCGAGAACTCGATCTCTGCCCAGAACGTGCAGTTCGCCGCCGGTTCGCTGGGCGCCGATCCCGCGACCAATGGGCAGAGCTTCACCGCCACGGTGTCGGCCGAGGGCCTGTTCTCCACGCCTGAGCAGTTCGGCAACATCATTCTGCGCGCCAACCCCGACGGCACCGTGGTGCGCATGAAGGACATCGCGCGCATCGAATTCGGTCCGCAAACCTACGGCTTCGTCTCCACCTGGAGCGGCCAACCGGTCGGCGGCTTCGGCGTCCAGCTGCTACCGGGCGCCAACGCGCTAAACGTCGCCGAAACCGTGCGCGCGAAGATGGACGAACTGTCCAAGGACTTCCCGCAGGGTGTCACCTGGTTCGCGCCGTACGACAGCACGCCGTTTGTGCAGGTATCGATCAAGGAAGTGGTGCAGACACTGATCGAGGCGATCATCCTCGTCTTCTTCGTGATGCTGATCTTCCTGCAGAACTTCCGCGCCACGATCATCCCCACCCTGGTGATTCCGGTCGCTCTGCTGGGTACCTTCATCGGCCTGGCGCCGATGGGATTCACCATCAACCAGCTCACCTTGTTCGGCATGGTGCTGGCCATCGGTATCGTGGTGGACGACGCGATCGTGGTGATCGAGAACGTCGAACGCATCATGACCGAGGAGAACCTGCCGCCGAAGGAGGCCACGCGCAAGGCGATGAGCCAGATCACCGGCGCGGTGGTAGCCATCACGGTGGTGCTGGCGGCGGTGTTCGTACCGTCCGCGCTGCAGCCGGGCGCCACGGGCGTGATCTACAAGCAGTTCGCGCTGACCATCGCGGTGTCGATGGGCTTCTCCGCGTTCCTCGCGCTGTCGTTCACGCCTGCGCTGTGCGCCACCATCCTCAAGCCTACGCATGAGGAAAAGAAGAACATCCTCTATCGCTGGTTCAACAACGTCTTCGACCGGGTCACCCACGTCTATCAAGGCCACATCGGCAGCGCGATCCGTCATGCCCCACGCTGGATGATCGTATTCGCTCTGATCGCCATGCTGGCTGGCTTCCTCTATACCAAGCTGCCCACCGGCTTCGTGCCCAGCGAAGACCAGGGCTTCGCACTGGCTATCGTCAGCCTGCCGCCGGGCGCCTCGCTCGAGCGCTCCGAGCAGGTCATGAAGGAAGTCCACGACACGCTTGCAAAGAGCCCGCTGAAAGACGACTACGTAGGCATGTACCAGATCAGCGGCTTCAGCTTCGTCGGCCGCAGCGAGAACGCCGGCATGGTGTTCATCAAGCTCAAGGACTGGAGCGAGCGATCGATCACCGCGGACGACTTCATCCTCAAAGCCAACGGTGTGCTGCATAGCATTCGCGAGGCGCAAATCTTCGTGGTGAACTTGCCGACGATCCGCGGCCTCAGCCAGTTCGGCGGCCTCGATATGTATCTGCAGGCACGCAACGGCCAGTCGCGTGGCGAGCTTGCGCAAGCAATGGGCATGTTGCTGGGCAAGGCTTCGAAGAGCCCAACACTATTCGGCACCCGCCCGAACCTCCTGCCGGATGCGCCGCTGTACAACCTTACCGTCGACCGTGTGCAGGCGGGCGCACTGGGACTGTCGGTGAGTGACGTGTATACAGCCATCCAGCTGATGCTAGCGCCGGTCTACATCAACAACTTCATCTACGAAGACCGCGTGAAGCGCGTGATGGTGCAGGCCGATGCGCCGTATCGCATGGATACGGATTCACTCAGCCACATCTATACGCCCAGCACACTGAGCACCAGTACCACGTCGACGACTTCGTCGAGCAGCACCAGTTCGCCCTACGGTCCGTACAGCATGATTCCGCTGTCCAGCGTGGTGCACTCCACCTGGAGCATGGCTGCACCCTCGCTCACGCGCTACAACGGCTACCCGGCTATCGAAATCGTGGGCGATGCGAACAAGGGCTACTCCACCGGCCAAGCCATGGGGACCCTGCAGGACATCGTGAATAACGACCTGCCCAAGGGCTTCGGCGCGGACTGGACCGGTCAGTCGTATCAGGAATTGCTGGCCGGCAACTCGGCCACGCTGCTGATGATGCTGTCGATCGTGATCGTGTTCCTGTGCTTGTCGGCCTTGTATGAAAGCTGGTCGATTCCGGTAGCCGTGCTGCTGGTGGTGCCGCTGGGCCTGTTGGGCATGGTCGTGCTGTCCATGTTGCGCGGCTTCCCGAACGACATGTACTTCAAGATCGGCATGGTGACGGTGATTGGCCTGGCCGCAAAGAACGCGATCCTGATCGTGGAATTTGCGGTGGAGCAGCAGGCCGAAGGCCAGACGCTGTTCGACGCCGTGGTCACCGCGGCTCGCCTGCGACTGCGCCCCATCCTGATGACCTCGATGGCCTTCATCCTCGGCGTGCTGCCGCTGGTGACGTCCACCGGCGCAGGTGCCAACTCCCGCCACGAAATCGGTACCGGCGTGATCGGCGGCATGTTGTTCGCCACCTTCCTCGGTCTGCTGCTGATTCCGGTGTTCTACGTGAGCGTGCGCCGCATGCTTGGCGACAAGATGGACGAAGCCACGCATAAATTGGCTCGCCATGATCACCAGCAGCCGCTCGATCCGGACACGAATCGCGGGCATTGAGGCGGAAGCTGAAGCGTCAACAAAAAAAGCCCCGGCACTGCCGGGGCTTTTTTTTGCAAACCCACTTCCTCTGAAGACAAGCAGGTTGTCATGCCCGCATTGCATGAAAGGTGTTGCAACGTCACAGTGCGGCGCATACACATCGATCCATCTACGAGGACTCTTGCTGATAATCCGTAGGGCATCGCCGACTTTCTTCTTGCTCGTCGTAGCGCTATAAGCCATAGCGATCTCGATCCTACTGCGTACCTTCCATGGATGAATTGAACGAGCTGTACCAGAAAGTGCTGCTGGTTGTAGTGGGCGTTCTGTTAAGTTGCGCGCTTGCTGGCTGTACCAAGAAGAAGGACCTGAGTGCACCGCCGCTCAATCCACATCCGAAAGAAGCAGTGCATATTCACGTATCGTTCGACAATCCGGACGATGCCAAGCTTTATCGGCTATCGATGGATGGGCTGTATCAGAACCAGCAGGAAGAATGCGGCTATATCGCTTCGTGGTGGGTGGGCAACTTTGTTTATCCCAGCGGGCAATTTGATATCCCCAATGAAAGCAGTGATCCGAAGTACGGGGATTTCACCATCTATCTGGATCGGTACAACCGCGAGACCTGCAACTGGGAGTTTTCTTCATTTGGCATTGAGGTCACCCATATAAGCACAAGGTGGGCGGCATCCACCGCCTTTGGGCGTGAATCGATAGCTCCAGGTAACGAATTCAAGACGGTGTGCACATTCGTAAGCGCCGACCCCAACATGTGCTGGGATCAACCGCGGCCTGATCCGCCGAAGCTTTTCCACAAGGTACCTCTTACGCTACGCGTATCGCAGGACTCAGCACTCTTGCATCCGCGCTTACCAGGGTTTTTCGATCATTTCCTGGAACCCATGCATCCGGCGGATGCATCTAGCACGAATTCGCAGAACTAGCATTTATTGAGAAGTCAGAAATCAGGACAAGGAGACACCTATGCCACTATCGCATGAGCAGTACGCCTTTCTTTCGAGCAAAATCTACGATCCAATCGTAGCCGGTAGTCGCATCGAGAGCGATACTCACGAATACCGGGTCCGCTACGTTTCACCGCCATCCGGCAGCGGCTATCGCGGTGCCGTGGTGCAGGATCTCGCCACCGGCCAACTGATCGTCACCAACAAAGGTACCGATCCTCTCGACATTCACGATATTCAAACCGATCTAGGCATGGGCACGCTGGGCTTACCGGCGCAATGGCCCGAAGCCTCCGCCACTCTGCGCTGGACCATGAATTACGCGCACCAGAATGGCATTCCCCTCTCGAACATCAGCGTCACCGGCCACTCATTGGGCGGCACGCTCGCCCAACTGCAAGCCGCTGCGGTGGATGTACACGCCGAAACCTTCAACGCCTACGGCGCAGCCAGCATGGCCCAGCGCTTAGGGTTGGATGTGGAAGCCGCGCAGGAGCGGGTGGTGAACCATCGCATGTATCACGATCCCGTCTCAGCCATCACCAAGCCGATCGGCCGCACCGTGGAATACATGGACTACGCCGATTATCAGCGTCATCAGCACCATATCCCGTCACCGCTTGGCGAAGCGGGCGCTGTATTCGGTGCGCACGGCATCGCCAATTTCTGGGACAAAATGCATAACCGCGCGGCTCCTGTGCTCACGCACAACTACATGATGGACTGGCAACATGAGCAACACCGCGCACTGGAGCAGCTACCGCCCGGCATGCCACCGGACATGAGCCTGGACAGGCTGCTGCAACAAGCCTCAACGGACTCGCACCAGCCCAGACCATTGGCCGCCAATAGGAGTGTAGATGAAATCTTCGACCATCTTTGCAACGCCATGCAGGGAGATGACCGGCAATTCATGCAGGCGTTGACGCAAGTGGGTCAGACGGATTACGTCCAGGAATTTTATGCTCAGGTGGCGGAGCGGGTGACTATGGAAGATCGGCAAATCGGACTGCAGACCCAGCTTGAACAGACACAGCAACAATTACAACAACAACTGACACAAACCCATACCAAGGTACTAGGCCTTTGATGATCCTACGAGGAGATAAGGTGAGCACATGGATGAGAGGACGAAATTGGTTCAAGCCGCCGGGATCATGGAGCGCATGGCTCGACTCAATCAAGAGCTTAGCCAAAGCAACCTACGCGCAGCCGACCTGCTGGAACGCACGGCAAACGCAACGCCGAGTATTTTGCAAAATGCGGCACAGCAAACATTGGGGCAATTTACGAGCGACATTGCGAAGGCGGTGCATAACGGATTGAATCAGCCGCTGGGCGATTTCAATCGACACGTAACCGATAGCGTCAACCACATCAACAGCATCACGCATGGGATGATGCAATCGCAGGAACAGATGACTGCCATTATCCGCAAATTGCGGTGGCTAGTGATTGGCGTGTTGGCGACGATGTTGCTGGCGATAGTGGCTGGCAGCAGTTTGTTTTGGCATTACCGTAATGTGATCGCCGACAACCAAATCGAGGCCGATTTGATGCGTGCCTATAACCAGGCCGATGTACGCCTCTGCGATGGGCGGCTCTGCGCGCGCGTCGATCGAGCCGATAAGCGTTACGGCGACTACGTTATCGTCAAACCGCGGCCGGAGTAAATTGCGATCCCATTAATGGGATCCACTACTGCCGTCACTCGGCCAGAAACGCATTCTGGCCGCTCTGTAATTAAGCATTTGCATAAAACCGTGTCGATAGCAACGTACTCCTCGCTATCACGCAGCGCACACTATAAAGGAAAGCGCGGCATAGCCATGCCGCGCCTTATTAGAGCCCGCACTTATTTAGCGCAAACCCGTTTCCGCACGCGCAATCACCAGTCGCTGGATCTCGCTGGTACCTTCATAGATCTCGGTAATCTTCGCATCGCGGAAATAGCGTTCCAGCGGCATCTCTTTCGAATAGCCCATGCCGCCGTGAATCTGCACCGCCTGATGCGTGATCCACATCGCCGCTTCGGAAGCGACGAGCTTGGCGATGGAAGCTTCGGTGCCGAAACGTCCGCCGTTCTTCTCCGTCTGGCCCTTCGTCCAGGCCGCGCGCAGCGTAAGCAGCGTGGCCGCGTCGAGCTTGCACTTCATGTCGGCGATCTTCGCCTGCGTCATCTGGAACGTGCCGATGGGATGGCCGAACGCCTTGCGATCGCGCGACCACTGCAGCGTGGCTTCATACGCGGCGCGCGCGATGCCCACCGCCTGCGAAGCGATACCGATGCGGCCCGCGTCGAGCACGCCCATCGCAATCGAAAAGCCCTTGCCTTCCTCGCCCAGCAGATCTTCCTTCGGGCACACGTATTCGTTGAATTCGATCTCGCAGGTGGCCGATGCGCGGATGCCGAGCTTGGGTTCGGTCTTGCCAGCATGGAAACCATGGCGCTGCGTGTCGATGACGAACGCGGACACGCCCTTGGCACCGATGCCCGGCGTGGTGATCGCGAACAGCACGATGTATCGCGCCACCGGGCCGGAAGTGATCCAGCTCTTCTTGCCGTTGATTACCCAATCGCCGTCGGCATTCTTCGATGCGCGCGTGTGCATGGCCGAAGCATCCGAACCCGATTGCGGTTCCGTCAGCGCATAAGCACCGATCGCCTCGCCTTGCGCGATCGCGCGCACGTACTTCTGCTTCTGCGCTTCCGTACCGTGCTTGAGGATGCCGTTGCAGAACAGCGAATTGTTCACCGACATGATGGTGGAGGTAGCCGCATCTGCCGCCGCAATCTCGATCATCGCCAGCACATACGCAACCGGGTCCATCCCCGCGCCGCCGTATTCGTGCGGCACTTCGATACCCATCAAGCCCAACTGTCCCATCTCGCGGATGTTGTCCAGCGGGAACTCACCCTTGGCATCGAGTTCGGCCGCTACCGGCACGATGCGCTTTTGCGCGAAATCGCGAGCGATGGACTGGATGGACAACTGGTCTTCGGTGAAACGGAAATCCATGGGGGCTCCGGGTAAAACAGTATGGGGAAGCCGGCCATTTTAGCGGCATGGGCCGCGCGGCCCTTGTGCAGCCGCAGCAAACCCTTGACGCCCCAGGCAACCACGCCTACCCTACCCATCTCTCTATCGCGATATAAGGATGCACGATGGATCTGGCGACCGCCTCCAGCGTGTTGCGCCTGTTGGCCGATCCCACTCGCGTGCGGCTGCTGGCCTTGCTCGAGCGGGAGGAGCTGACTGTGGCCGAGCTGGCTTCAGTGCTGCATCTGGCGCAACCGCGTGTATCCACCCATCTGGCTAAATTGAAAGAAGCCGAGCTCGTGCGCGATCGCCGTGCCGGCGTTTCGGCCTATTACCGCGCCAATAGCGAGGGCGATGAACGCCAACACGCCTTGATCCGCTCGCTGCGCGAAAGCATTGACGACGCGCTGCTGCGTGAAGACGCAGCGCGCCTACCCGGCGTTTTGGCGCAGCGCGCGCGCGAACAAGGCTGGGCCGATACCGTGGCCGGCGATATGGAGCGCCACTACTCGCCCGGCCGCACCTGGGAAACACTCACGCGCTCGCTGTTGCAACTGGTGGAAACCGGTAACGTGCTGGATATCGCATCCGGCGATGGCGTTACCGCCGAGCTGCTTGCACCGCACGCGCGCTCGATCGTGTGCGTGGATGCCAGCGAGCGCGTGGCTGAAGCCGCCGCCAAGCGACTCGCATCGTTCAGCAACGTGGAAGTGCGTCGCGGCGACATGCATGCATTGACGTTCGAAGCCAATCATTTCGATCTGGTGCTGATGCTGCACGCGCTTACCTATTCCGAGCATCCGGCCAAAGCCGTCGCCGAAGCGGCGCGCGTGTTGCGGCCTGGCGGGAAATTGCTGGCCGTGACGTTAGGCAAACACGATCACCCCGCGGTGGTGGAACCGTTCGATCACCGCAACCTCGGCTTCAATCCGAACGATCTCACCAAGCTCGTCACTCAAGCCAAGCTTGAGGTGATGAGCTGCAATCGCCTGAGCCGTGAGCGCAAGGCGCCGCATTTTGAAGTGATCAGTCTGTTGGCGCGTAAGCTGTAAGGAGAACCCACATGAGCACCCTACCCTGGCGTCACCCGGAACGCGTCGCTGCACTCGAAGCCGCCCTGCACGAACGCATACTGATTCTCGACGGCGGCATGGGCACCATGCTGCAAGGTCATCAGCTGGATGAAACCGGTTTTCGCGGTGACCGCTTCGCGCAAGGCCATGACAGCCAGCATGCGCATGATCATCCCGGCAGTTGCGATCTAAAAGGCAACAACGACCTGCTCACGCTCACCAAACCGGACATCATCCGTGGCGTGCACGAAGCGTATCTGGAAGCCGGTGCCGACCTGGTCGAAACCAACACCTTCAACTCCACGCGCATCAGCCAGGCCGACTACCACCTGGAACATCTCGCCTACGAGTTGAATCGCGAAGGTGCCAAGCTCGCACGCGCCGCCTGTGATACGTACACCGCGAAAAATCCGGCCAAGCCGCGTTTCGCGATCGGCATCCTCGGCCCCACCAGCCGCACGGCCTCGCTGTCGCCGGATGTCAACGATCCAGGTTTCCGCAACGTCACCTTCGAAGAACTGGTCGACAATTACACCGAAGCGGCCAGCGGCCTGCTCGATGGCGACGCCGACCTCATCATGGTGGAAACCATCTTCGACACGCTCAACGCCAAGGCTGCACTATTCGCGCTGAGCGAACTGTTCCGCGCGCGCGGCAGCCGCGTGCCGGTGATGATTTCCGGCACCATCACCGACCGTTCCGGCCGCACGTTATCGGGCCAGACGGCCGAAGCGTTCTATTACTCGGTCAAGCACATTCGTCCGCTTTCCGTCGGCTTGAACTGCGCGCTTGGCGCGGCAGATCTGCGACCGCACATCCAGACGCTTGCCAACATCGCCGATAGCTACGTGAGCACGCATCCGAATGCGGGCCTGCCCAATGCGTTCGGCGAGTACGACGAAACGCCGGTGCAGATGGCGTCGGTGATTGACGGATTTGCGCGTGATGGCTTGTTGAATCTGGTTGGCGGTTGTTGCGGAACAACGCCGGCGCATATCAAAGCGATTGCGGAGGCGGTGAGCAAGTATGCGCCGCGGAAGCTTTCGGTTGAAATCGAAGAGGCTGCATGAACACCACTAAACACTGCGAACTCAAGCCCCTCTCCCTCCGAGAGAGGGATTGGGGTGAGGGTGCGACCGAAGCGCAGTATTGAAGCTTCAGGTCGAACGTCACCATTGCACTCCGCACGAACCCTCACCCGCCTCTCGGCACCCTCTCCCGAAGGGAGAGGGGCTCACTAAGGCAAGACACACAAGCCCATGAGTTCTATCCGCCACACCCGCCTCTCTGGCCTCGAACCTCTGGTCATCACACCAGACCTGCTGTTCGTCAACATCGGCGAGCGCACCAACGTCACCGGCTCGGCACAGTTCAAGAAACTGATCAAGGAAGATCGCTACGAAGAAGCCGTCGAGGTCGCGCGCCAACAAGTGGCGAACGGCGCGCAGATCATCGACGTAAACATGGACGAAGGACTGATCGATTCAGAAGCGGCGATGACACGCTTCATCAATCTTATCGCTGCCGAACCCGATATCGCGCGCGTACCAGTGATGGTCGACTCCTCCAAGTGGACCGTGATCGAAGCCGGCCTGCGCTGCCTGCAGGGCAAGGGTGTGGTCAACTCCATCTCCATGAAAGAAGGCGAAGAGGCCTTCCTCGAACACGCGCGCAAGGTGCTCGAATACGGCGCCGCCGTGGTGGTGATGGCGTTCGACGAACAAGGTCAGGCGGATACCTGCGAACGCAAAGTGGAAATCTGCTCGCGTGCCTACAAGCTGCTCACGGAGGAGCTGGACTTCCCGCCGGAAGACATCATCTTCGACCCTAACATTTTCGCCATCGGCACCGGCATCGAGGAACACAACAATTACGCGGTGGATTTCATCGAAGCCACGCGTGAACTGAAAAAGCGTTTTCCGCTCAGCCACATTTCCGGCGGTGTCTCCAACGTCTCGTTCTCGTTCCGCGGCAACAACACCGTGCGCGAGGCGATCCACTCGGTGTTCCTGTATCACGCCATCAAGGCCGGCATGGACATGGGTATCGTCAACGCGGGTGCGTTGATGATCTACGACGATGTGCCAGAAGAACTGCGCGAACGCGTGGAAGACGTGGTACTCAATCGCCGTCCCGACTCGACTGAGCGTCTGCTGGAAATCGCCGATCGCTACAAGGCGAAGAAAGGCGAAGCCGTTGTCGAAAATCTGGCCTGGCGCGAGAAACCCGTGCAAGAACGCCTCGCACACGCGCTGGTGCATGGCATCGATCAATTCGTCGACGACGATACCGAGCAAGCACGCCAGCTGTCCACGCGTCCGCTCGATGTGATCGAAGGCCCGCTGATGGACGGCATGAACATCGTCGGCGACTTGTTCGGCGCCGGCAAAATGTTCCTGCCGCAAGTGGTGAAATCCGCACGCGTGATGAAGAAAGCGGTGGCTTATCTGCTGCCTTATATCGAAGAAGAAAAACTGCGCACCGGCGACGTCGGCAAGAACAACGGCACCATCGTGATGGCCACGGTGAAAGGCGACGTGCACGACATCGGCAAGAACATCGTAGGCGTGGTACTCCGCTGCAACAATTTCGAGGTGATCGATCTCGGGGTGATGGTGCCCGCGCAAAAGATTCTGGACACCGCGCGTGAACACAATGCCGACTTGATCGGCCTGTCCGGCCTTATCACGCCGTCGCTGGAAGAAATGAGCCAGGTCGCGCGCGAGATGCAGCGGCAGGATTTCCACATTCCGCTATTGATCGGCGGCGCCACCACGTCGCGCGCGCATACGGCGCTGAAGATCGAGCCGCATTACAAATCACCCACGGTGTGGGTGAAAGATGCCTCGCGCGCGGTCGGCGTAGCGCAATCACTGGTCAGCAAGGAATTGATCGACAACTTCATGGCGAAGATCCGTGCTGAATACGCGGATATCCGCGAACGCCATAAACAGCGCGGCTCGGCCAAAACGCTGGTACCGCTGGAACACGCGCGCAAACAACGCTTTACCTGCGACTGGGCCAACTACACGCCGCCGCAACCGAACCAACCCGGCGTCACCGTGTTCGACAATTACGACTTGGCCGAGCTACGTACCTATATCGACTGGACACCCTTCTTCCAGGCGTGGGAACTGGCCGGCCGCTATCCCGCCATCCTTGATGATGAGATCGTCGGCAAACAGGCGCGCGAGTTGCTCGCCGATGCGCAGGCGATGCTGGACAAGATCATCGCCGAGCGCTGGCTGACGGCACGTGCGGTGATCGGTTTCTGGCCCGCGTGTGGCGTGGGCGATGATGTCGAGATCACCCGCGATGGCGCTGGCGTTGTGCGCCTTCATCATTTGCGTCAACAAGCCGAAAAACCCGTCGAGCGCCCCGACTTCTGCCTCGCCGATTTCATCGCACCGAAAGAAGCGGGCAAACCGGACTGGATCGGTGGCTTCGCCGTCACCGCAGGCATCGGCATCGACGAACACGTGGCGCGCTTCGAGGCGGGGCATGACGATTACTCTGCCATCCTGCTCAAAGCCCTTGCCGACCGACTCGCCGAAGCCTTCGCCGAACGCATGCACGAACGTGTGCGGCGCGAATTCTGGGGCTATCAGCCCGACGAAACGCTGGACAACGATGCGCTGATTAACGAGCAATACCGAGGTATCCGCCCCGCTCCCGGCTACCCCGCCTGCCCGGATCACACCGAAAAAACTGCACTGTTCGAACTGCTCGATGCCACACGCAACGCCGGCATCCAGTTAACAGAGGGTTTCGCGATGTATCCCACAGCGGCCGTTTCCGGCTGGTATTTCTCGCACCCCGGCAGCCAGTACTTCGTTGTAGGTCGCATCACCCGCGAGCAGGTGGAGGATTACGCCAAGCGCAAAGGCTGGACGCGCGAGCAAGCCGAACGCTGGCTCGCTCCCAATCTCGATTACGACCCGGAGTAGTTAGTAGGCTGGGATGCCAATCCCAGCTTTTTCCTGATGCTGGGATTGGCATCCCAGCCTACGCGCCATGTGGTTCGCGGTCATACCTTCCCACCCACCTCATCCCCTCCGTGCTGCCGCAAATGCGTCACTAGGTTGTATACCGACACGAACACCGGGAAGAAATTGGAAAGGATGCCCACCGAATCGTTCTTGCCGAACACGAAGTACGCCAGCAGCAGCGCGCTGCCCGTCACCGACATCCACCAGAACGACAGTGGCATCACCACACGCTTGTACTTGCGTGTGTAGTAAAGCTGCACGAACCAGCGACCAGTGAACATCAACGTGCCCAGGTAGCCAACGACCTTCCACGGCGTCACGTGAAAGTGCTGCAGAGATTGCAGGATGTGGGAAAGATCGAAGTGCATGGGTCGGCCGCTTGGCGAGGGGGAACGGGCCATTTTAGCCGTCCCGCGGCTGCAGCCCATGAAAAGCAACGCGGCCCCCTGCCGGAGGTTGACGTTCCGCCCCCCGATCCGTATAGTTTCGCGTTCCCGGCGGGCGGTTAGCTCAGCGGTAGAGCACTGCCTTCACACGGCAGGTGTCACAAGTTCGATCCTTGTACCGCCCACCACTTATTCCGAAAGAAAAGCCACCCTCCCAGGTGGCTTTTTTTACGTCCTCATGGCGCCTTTTCAAGCAGAGCAATCGTCAGGCCATTCCGCAGACGCAGGCTCTCCGCCAGATCGCCCCGGAACACGTGCTGGCCAAGGTGCCCAAGGTTGGAGTGCATGTCGGCATAAACCTTGCCACCAATATCCCGCCAGCGGCGGCAGAAGGCGTAATCCTCGGAAAGGTAACGGCGGGTATCCGGGTCCACCATGCAATCGAAGAACAGCCAGTAATAAGGCTGCTCCGGATTGCCGAGCGGGCCGTCCGGCACGTAGTTGAGTTCCGGATAGTGCTGCATCAGCCTGGGAAACACCTGACGCTTGATCACCATGAAACCGGTTGGCGCTTCTGATACCTCAACGAAGCCATCGGGCGTGACGAACTTATCCAGCCGCTCGGCGCCGTGACCGACTGCGTTGAACGGATAGTCCGTATACAGCGCTTCGAAAGCCTCTTGCGTAGTACCCGCGGGCACGCCTTGCTGCGGCCAGTTGAACCGCTTGATCGGATAAACGCCGGCGGCCACGTCGTAATCGGAAAGCAACAAGCGGATCGCCGCCGAAGGCTCGAACGCAAGATCCGCGTCGATCCAGAACAGATGCGTGTATTCCTCATGCGTGAGGAAGAACTTTACGATCTCGTTCCTTCCTCGCGTCACCAGGCTTTCGGCGCGCATATGCAGAGCGGAGCGCAAACCCAGCCGCATGCATTCGTGCGTCAGCTGGAACATGCTGGTGACGTAATTCATGGAAACGGCCGACACGTAGCATGGTGTGGCCCACAGCACGTTCATGGATCCTAGTGCCGAAACGTCGAGCATGGTTTCCCCGCAAAATCTTGGATATTCGCTAAGCCGTCATTCCGGCGAAGACCGGAATGACGATAAGGCAAGCCTGAGCTTCCCTTCAACCAAGTCAACGCAACGTATACCCCGCCAGGCGCCACACATGGTCGTCATCCAGATGGAACGACACCAGTTCGCGCACAGGTTCCTTTTCGTTCTTGAAGTGGGTGGCGAACGCCACGTTGGCGAACAATCCCACCGGAATCCGCTTGCCGTCGGACTGGCTGAAAGAGAGCGAAGCTACGCTGCGTGTCACCACGGAGCCTACTTTCTCGCGATCCGTTCCAATCGCTTTGACAAAAGCATCGCGATTCACGATTTGCTTGGCGACGGGGGAAGCGCCGTCCCACACCTGGGCGGTCTGGTTCTTGTCCACCAGTTCGGCCACCTGCACGGCGGCTTGTTCGATCTGCTGGTTCCTCTGTGCATACGCTTCGGGCGTCGGCTGCTGGGTCGTGGGGGATTGGGCGAATGCCGCGGAAGTTGCGGCAGCCAGAGCGATGATCGCGAGACGTTTGAGAAACATAACCATTGACCTTCGATTTGCTGGAACGTGTTTCAAGCCATAAACCCCATGGCTGTCATTTCCGCAAAAGGGGGAATGACAGCCATGAGATTACTTCACCTGCACCACCACGCGCCGGTTCGGCGCAAGGCATGCAATCAAATCGCGGCGCGCACGCTCGGAACACTGCACCACCGGCTCCGACTTTCCACGCCCTTCCGCATGCATCATGCTCGCCGGCACGCCGTGTTCGGCCAGATACTGCATCACCGTATCCGCACGCCGCTGCGATAGCGGCTGGTTGTACGCATCGCCACCCAGGCGATCGGTATAACCCAGCACCTCGATATGCGTGATGCGATCCTTTTCATCGACGAGTTTGCCCGCAAGTTGATCGAGCTGCGCACGACCACCATCGGTGATATCCGCCGCCGACCAACGATCGAACGCGAACAACGCATCCGCCGACAGCGTGGTTTCTTCCACCGGCGCCTTCGTTTCGACCACCGTCGCGGGTGCCGGCGGATTCATGTAGCGCGAGCACGCCTCGGGCTTCCAATAGAAGCTGCGCGCCAACTTGCTCTCGTCGAACAGGATCTTGAACTGACACACCGTGACCTGTTCGCTCTGCGCATCGCGAAAGTTGAACACGTAGTTCCACTCGCGCACGCCCCACACGCCTTCCTCGAAATGCGGGTAACCGATCAGTTCCGAAATCTGCTGCTTGTTCATGCCTTCGTGCAGCGCCTTCAGATTTGGAATCGTCGGGAACGTGCCGCCCTTGTGCATCGGCGTCACGCTGTCCGGCGCTGGCCACACCAGCTGTTCTGCGTGCGAACCATCCTTGGCGACGCCGTGGCTGACGGTGGCGCATCCCGTCAACAACAACAGGCACGCTAACAGCAGTACGGCCAGCGACACGATCAGCTGGTCCAGCGTCTTCGTTTCCGGAATCGTTGCCGACTGCGCAACAGCGGCTTCAGAACGTTTCATCGTCATGACCTTGCCTCCCTTCACCACATCACCGCCGCACCGACCGCCACGCCCGCATCGCCGCGCGTGTCGTCAGTGAGGTTGAGCTTGTAGACCCAGCGTCCGCTTTCTGACACGGTGGATACACCCACCGCGATGCCGGCTTCGCCATGGAACGAACCCATTGCCACGGCCGCACCACTCTGGTTCGGCTGATACGCCTGGGGCAAACCCGCCATCGCCATCGCCGAAGCAACACCTGCGTTCGCGCGGTTGGCCACTGCGTTGACGTTCTGATTCAGGTTCTGCAGACGCTGGTCGGTGTAATTCTTCGCCCAGTTTTCCGCGGTTTGGATACCTGCATTCACCTGGCCAACGTTGGCCGCATCGGTGGTCGCAGTGCCGGCAGCCACGTTGTGGATCTGCGCCGGCGTACCGCTTTGACCTACGGTGACGCTGCTGTAGTTGACGCTGCCGTCGCTGTTCTTGTCGTACTGCACGGAACCGGCTTGCGAAGCCTGCAACTGGCCGACGTTCACCGCATCGGTAGTGGCCGTACCCGCTGCTACGTTGGTGATCTGCCGCTGATCCGTGGACGAACCCACCGACACCACGTTCGAGCGGCCATCGTCAGTGGAGCCGGCACCCAGCGCTACCGAGTTGTTGCCGCTCGACGTGGAGCCATTGCCGATAGCCGTGCTGTTGTTGCCGGAAGCCGTCGACGAAGGCCCTTCCGCTACCGCATTGGTACCTGTCGCCGAGGATGCGTTGCCGGTGGAATCCACCGAGTAATACTTGGTGGAACCGCCGCTGGTGATATTGCTAACGGTGTTGTCGAGATTGTTGATCGCCGTGGTATTCGCATTCACCTGCTGATTGGTCGCATACAGCTCCGAACCGTTGATGGCATCGGTGCTGGTGGCGCTCACCTGCCCGGCCGCCACGTTGGTGATGGTGCGTTCCTTGCCCGCGCTGCCCACGCTCACCGTGCTCGTCGGCGTCGAGCCCGCTACCGTATACGTGTTCCCGCCTACCGTAACGCTGCTCGTGCCTTTTACTGCCGAAGTGGTGGAGCCGGCGCCAAGCGCCACGTCACCCGCGTTCGCACTGGCCGTGGCGCCGTTGCCAATCGACACCGCATTCGTGGTGCTCGCCGTGGATACCGGACCAATCGCCACGCTGTTCGTGCCGGTCGGGCTGGAATCGGCCAGCGTCGAATTGGCGTGGAAATACTTGATGCCGGTGCCGCCCGTGGTGATGTTGCTGATCGCCTGGTTGGTGGCATATAGCTCCGAACCGTTCACCGCATCCGTGCTGCTCTGGCTGATGCGGCCGGCCGCCACGTTGGTGATGGTGCGCTCGTTGCCGACGCTGCCCACACTTACGGTGCTGGTGGGATTGGTGCCGGCGAAGTTGTAGGTCACGCCGTTGATGGTCGTGCTGGGTGTTGCCACCACCGTCGTCGTCACTGAGTTTGCACCCAATGCCACATCGCCCGCTTGTCCACTGGCACTTGCACCGGAACCCAGCGCCACGTCGGTCGGATTAACGGTGGTGCTCTTCGTACCGATCGATATGGCGTCGATGCCGCTCGCCGTAGCGGCGGAGCCCAATGCGATCGAATCCTGCAGATTCGAAACCGCGTTATCACCGATCGCCACACCACCAGGTGCGTTCTGCTGCACCAACGCACCGTTGCCCATACCGATGCCGTTATCACCGTTCACGATGGTATTAGGACCCACTGCGATCGAATTAACGCCTCCAGGCAACGAATCGGTCTCTGTGGAGTTCGCATGGAAGTACTTGGTGGCGGAGGTGGACAACGTACTCAACGCACCGGTCAACTGCCGCACTGTAACGGCATCGTTCGAGGCCGTACCATCCGCGACATTGGTGATCTGGCGATACGTGGTGGAACTGCCCACCGACACCGCACCAAGCAAGGTGCGATCGGTGGTGTTGTACTGAATGATCGTGCCGCCGATGGTGCCGCTGGCCGGTGTGAGCGAACGGTCGGAAACCGATTGCGAACCCAGCGCCACGCTGTCGGTGATGATCGCCTGCGTGTTGGTGCCCAGCGCGGTGGCATTGGTCACCGTGGCCGATGCACCTACGCCCGCCGCCATCGAGTTCGTGCCGGTGGCGCCGTTGTTGGCGTAGTTCGCCTGCTGCGTACCGCCATCATTGACGCTGTAGTAATGCGTCAGGCCGGTCGTCACCGTAGTGCTCAAACTGTCGATCGCCTGGTTCGTCCTATACAGCTCCGAACCATTGATCGCATCCGTGCTGGTGGCGCTGACCTGCCCGGCTGCCACATTAGTAACGGTGCGTTCGTTGCCGGCGCTGCCAACGCTCACCGTGCTGGTAGGTGTGGTGCCGGCGAAGGTGTAATTCGTACCGGCGATCGTGTCGCCGGTGGTCGGCACCACGGTCGACGTGACGGAGCCCGAGCCTAGTGCCACATCGCCCGTGTTCGAGCTCGCCGTTGCGCCATTGCCGATCGATACCGCATTCGTCGTGCCGGCCGTCGACACCGGGCCGATCGCCACGCTGTTCGTGCCGATCGGATTGGAATCGGCCAGCGTGGAATTGGCGTGGAAATACTTGATGCCACCGCCGCTGTTGACCGAATTGTTGATCTGGTTCAACACGTTCTGGACCGAGCCGTACGTGTTGCCGCCGTAGCTCAGGTTGGTGGTCACCGCACCGGTGGTGCTGTTGTACGTGCTGCCGCCGCCCAGGCTAGAGGCCACGCTGTTGCCCAGGTTGGTTACCTGGCCACCCACCGTATTGATCGCGCTGTTGGTGGCGTAGAGCTGGCTGCCATTCACCGCATCGGTGCTCGCTGCACTTACCTGCCCAGCCGCCACGTTGGTGACCTGGCGCGGCGCGGCCGCAGTGCCCACGCTCACCACGCCGCCCGGATTGGTGCCGGCGTAGCTATACGTGGTGCCATCGATGCTGCCACTGGCCGTGGGCACGGCGGCGGTGGTTACCGTGGAGCCTTGGCCAAGCGCGACGTTGGAACCGGTCATGCCGCTGGCGATGCTCGCGCCTTGCCCGAGTACAGTGGAATTGGCCACGCCGTTATCGGTGGATTGATTGCCGACCACCGTCGAATTAGCGCCGCTGGCCGTGGCGCCAAAACCGCCCGCCGATGCATTCGAACCTGACGACACCGGTTGCGTAGCCGTCACCGAGTTGTTCGATACGAACGGGCCGGCGGAGCCATTCGTGAGATTGCTGATGGCCGTCGTGTTGGCCGTCACCTGCTGATTGGTCGCGTACAGTTCCGAACCGTTGATGGCATCCGTGCTGGTGCCACTGATGCGACCCGCCGCCACGTTGGTGATGGTGCGCTCGCTGCCCGCCGCGCCCACGCTAACTGTGCTGGTGGGATTCGTGCCTTGGAACGTGTAGTTGGTGCCACCGATGGTGGTGCCGCTGGTCGGCACCACAGTCGACGTGATGGAGCCCGAGCCCAGCGCCACGTCGCCCGCTTGCGTATTCGCGGTTGCGCCGGCACCCAGTGCGATCGCATTGGTCTTGCCGGCCGTAGCAGTGTTGCCAAACGCCAACGCACTCGCTGCCGTGGCGGTAGAGGCATTGCCCAGTGCAACCGCACCCAGACCCGTCGCATTGTTGCTGTTGCCGAGTGCGACCGCGCCCTGACCGTTCGCCGTGTTGTTCGCACCCACGCCTACCGCGCCGTTGCCATTGACGTTGTTCGGATCACCGATCGCCACCGCACCATTGCCGTTGGCGGTTTGCTGATTGCCGATGGCCACCGCGCCCGTGCCGCCCAGCACTTGCGACTGGTAACCCATCGCCACCGCACCCGTTCCTGCGGCTGCAGCCACCGTATTGCTGTCGCCCATCGCCACGGTCGAAGCCGCGAGTGCTTTGGAGGCATTACCCATGGCCGTGGCATTCGCACCCGTGGCCGAGGCGTTCACGCCTGCTGCCAACGCATTGCTGCCGGTTGCACCACCGTTGTTGTAATTGGTATCGGTACCCGGTGAGGTGCTGTTGACGCTGTAATCGTGCGTTTGCGTTGCGGTGATCTGCGTGGACAGCGTATTAGCGACGCTGTACAGCTCGGAACCGTTGATCGCATCCGTGCTGGCCGAACTGACGCGCCCCGCCGCCACGTTGGTGAGTGTGCGCGGCGATGTATTGGAACCCACGCTTACCGTGCTCGTCGCGTTGGTGCCGGCAAAGCCCGAATACGTCAGGCCATTCACTGTGGCGCTGGGGGTATTCACCACGGTCGAGGTGGTGGCACCCGAGCCTAGCGCCACGTCGCCTGCTTGTGCGCTCGCCGTTGCGCCTGCACCCAGCGCGATCGCGTTGGTCTTGCTGGCCGTGGCTGTATCGCCGAACGCCAGCGTACTTGCCCCCGTGGCGTTGCTGGCATTGCCCAGCGCTACGGCACCCTGCCCATTGGCGATGTCGCTGTTGCCGATCGCCACAGCACCCGCGCCACCCTGCACTTGTGACTGGCTGCCCACTGCGACCGAGCCGGTTCCCGCACCCGCGGCCACCGTGCTGCCGTCGCCCATAGCCACGGTCGAAGCCGCGAGTGCTTTGGAAGCATTACCCACAGCCGTGGCATTCGCAGCCGTTGCCGAGGCACTCACGCCTGCCGCCAATGCATTGCTGCCGGTGGCGCCGGCGTTGCCATAGTTCGTATCCGTGCCGGTCGACGTACTGTTGACGCTGTAATCGTGCGTCTGTCCCGCTGTGATGTTCGATTGCAGCGTGTTCGCAACGCTGTACAGCTCCGAACCGTTGATCGCATCCGTACTCGCCGAACCGATACGGCCCGCCGCCACATTGGTGATCGTGCGCGGCGAGGTACCGGAACCCACGCTCAGCGTGCTCGTCGCATTCGTACCAGCAAAGCCCGAATACGTCACGCTATTCACGGTGGCGCTGGTGGTGTTCACCACTGTTGCAGTGACCGAGCCCGAACCCAGCGCCACATCACCCGTTTGTGCACTCGCCGCTGCACCTGCGCCCAACGCGATCGCGTTGGCTTGACTGGCTGTAGCGGTATCGCCGAACGCCAGTGCGCTCGCAGCGGTCGCGCTGGAGGCATTGCCCACCGCCACCGCGCCCTGCCCCGTAGCATTGTTGGTGTTACCGAGCGCGACAGCACCTTGGCCGTTCGCGGTGTTGTTCGCACCGACGCCCACCGCGCCAGTACCACTGACGGTGTTCGGATCGCCGATCGCCACCGCACCATTGCCGTTCGCGGTCTGGCTTTCACCAATCGCAACCGCACCAGTACCGGCCAGCACTTTCGAATTGTGTCCGCCCGCGAACGAGCCCGTGCCCGAACCCGCCACCACACTATTGCTGTCGCCCAAGGCCACGGTCGATGCCGCAAGCGCTTTGGACGCATTACCCACAGCCGTGGCATTCACAGCCGTGGCCGAGGCACTCACGCCCGCCGCCAACGCATTGCTACCGGTCGCACCGGCATTGCCGTAGTTCGTATCCGTGCCGGTCGACGTGCTGTTGACGCTGTAATCGTGCGTCTGTCCTGCCGTAATGTTCGATTGCAGCGTGTTTGCAACGCTGTACAACTCCGAACCGTTGATCGCATCCGTACTCGCCGAACCAATGCGGCCCGCAGCCACATTGGTGATCGTGCGCGGCGCAGTGCCGGAACCCACGCTCACCGTGCTCGTCGCGTTCGTACCCGCAAAGCCCGAATACGTCACGCTATTCACGGTGGCGCTGGTGGTGTTCACCACCGTTGCAGTGACCGAGCCCGAACCCAGCGCCACATCGCCCGCCTGCGCACTCGCCGTGGCGCCTGCACCCAGCGCGATTGCATTGGTTTGACTGGCGGTAGCGGTATCGCCAAACGCAAGCGCGCTCGCCGCGGTCGCGTTGGACAAATTGCCAAGCGCTACTGCGCCCTGTCCCGTAGCATTGTTGGTGTTGCCGAGCGCGACAGCACCTTGACCGTTCGCGGTGTTGTTCGCACCCACGCCCACCGCACCAGTGCCACTGACGCTGTTCGGATCGCCGATAGCCACTGCGCCATTGCCGTTCGCGGTCTGGCTTTCGCCAAGTGCCACCGCACCGGTGCCACCAAGCACTTGCGAGTTGTGTCCGCCGGCGATCGAGCCGGTACCCGATGTACTAGCAACGGTGTTGGTATCCCCGATCGCCACTGTGGAAACCGCTAATGCTTGCGAGCTGTTGCCAATCGCAGTCGCATTGTTCGCTAGCGCATTGGCCTTATATCCCATGGCGACGGCGCCTGTCGTGGCCGTGGCACGCGCGGTGGGGCCCACTGCCGTGTCATAGCTGCCCTGCGTATTGGCGCCCCAGCCGATCGATGTCGATTGCGCGCCATTGGCAATGGCAGCAGCGCCCACGGCGAGCGAATTAAAGCCGTTGGATACCGAGTTGACACCTAGCGCGGTCGCCCACTGCGTAGCTGCGTTGGCGTTGATACCCAATGCGGTCGCCCCAAGGCCGTTGGCGATGGTTGCCGCGCCCACTGCGATGGAAGAGGTGCCGCTCGCGTTCGAGCTGGGTCCTATCGCGATATCATTGGCACCGGCACTCGATGCATTGTTGCCAAGCGCGATCGCACTGGCGGCACTGGCGTTGGATTGATAACCCACCGCTACTGAGGCCACTCCCGAAGCCGCAGCTTGTATACCCGCTGCCAGCGCCGCGTTAGCTGTCGCGCCATTGTTGCTGTAGTTCGCCTGCTGCGTGCCGCCATCATTATTGCTGAAGTAATGAATCGATCCACTGGCGATCGCCGACGACAGCGCCTGGTTGGTGGCATACAACTCCGAGCCATTGATCGCATCCGTGCTGCTGCCGCTGATGCGGCCCGCCGCCACATTGGTAATCGTGCGCGGCGCCGTGCCCGATCCCACGCTCACCGTGCTGGTCGCATTGGTGCCGGCAAACGTATAGGCCGTACCGCCAAGCGTGACGCCACTGGTGTTCACCACCGTTGCCGTGGCGGAGCCTGCGCCCAGCGCCACGTCGCCCGCTTGCGCAGCGGCCGTAGCGCCGGCGCCCAAAGCGATTGCATTGGTTTGGCTGGCTGTAGCGGTATCGCCGAATGCGAGCGCGCTCGCCGCGGTAGCGTTGGAGCCATTGCCAAGCGCCACTGCGCCCTGACCAGTCGCATTGTTGGTGTTGCCAATGGCTACGGCACCATTGCCGTTGGCGGTGTTGTTCGCACCTTCCGCCACGGCGCCATTACCGGTGGCTGTGTTCGGATCACCGATCGCCACTGCACCATTGCCAGACGCGGATTGTTGCTGACCGATCGCCACCGCGCCGGTGCCGGAATGGACCGTCGATGCATTGCCCATCGCTACCGAGCCGGCGCCGGCGGCGGCCAATACGGACGCCGAATTGCCGATCGCAACGCTCGATGCTGCCAAGGCCGTGGAGCCACCGCCTCCGGCAAACGCATTACCGCCCGTCGCCTGTGCGTTATATCCAACCGCCGTATCGTTGGTGATCGTGGCAGAGCCCGAAACACCGGCCACTGCGTTAGGCCCAATCGCCAAATCTTGGGTGTTGTACGCAAACGCACGGTCGCCGATGGCCACCGACACAGTGCCTAGCGCATTAGCAGACGCGGAGGGCAGACTGTTGGCGCCGATGGCGAGCGCGCCGGTGCCCGACGCCGTGGCGGACGCGCCAAGTGCGGTGGCATACGTTCCGCTGGCCGTTGCGCGGTAACCAACAGCTGTCGCATTGGCGTTGCTCGCAACGGTCGCGTTGCCCAATGCGATGGCGCTACCGGCTGACGCCGTTGCGGTCGTGCCCATGGCAATGGCATCGGTATTAGCTCCCGTCTGAGCCGAATCACCGAGGGCGATGGACGAGGCGCCACCTGCATTCGCGCCGGCCCCCATCGCAATTGCACGAATGCCTGACGCCGCGGCGCCTGACACCGCAGCGGGGGTCGATGCACCACCTTCCGCGACGGAATCGGCCCCACCCAACGCTATCGCGTTTGCGCCGCTGGCGTTGGAACCGTTCATTATGCCAAGCGCGCTCACGCCGCTTGCGAGGGCTCCCGCCCCCAACGCCACCGCATTCTGCGCCGAGGCGCTGGCCACCGTCCCCGCTGCCAGCGAAGAGGGGCCAGAGGAAGTCACATCCGTGCCAATGGCAACCGCCCCCGCCGCGGTCGCGCCCGTGCCAGCGGTGGTACGCGCACCCAGATACACAGCGTTGAGACCGCTGGCGATGGATTGAAAGCCGACAGCGATAGCATGCGTCCCGGAGCTGTTGGCTATGTAACCTACCGATACACCTGCGGCGCCGCTCCCCACGGTTTCGAAACCAATGGCGGTCGCATAGTCGGCGTTAGAGACGACGTCAGTGCCAATGGCAATGGACGATTGCCCGGTCGAGCCGGCGCCTACAGCGGTGCGCGAGCCCAGATAAATGGCGTTTAGATTGGACGCAATAGAGCCAGAGCCGACGGCTATACCATTCTGTCCTGCGCTATTGGCTGTCGCCCCTACCGCGACTGCACCTGCTCCGGCAGCGTTGGCGCTCGAACCTAGCGCAGTGGCGTCGGATCCCGCGTTTGCTACGTAACCGATGGCGGTGCCATAGTCACCGGTAGATGTGACGTCAGTGCCAATACCGATGGCATTGGAACCGGAAGCTGTTACGTCGGTACCAATGCCGATGGCGCCCGCTGACGTCGCTCCCGTACCTGCAGCGCTGCGCGCGCCCACATAAATGGCGTTGATGCTGCTGGCATAGGCTTGAAAGCCAACGGCTACAGCGTTCTGTCCCGCTCCATAGGATGCATATCCCACCGCGGTCACACCCAATACGGCGGCATTCGCAGTAGAGCCCAGCGCCGTCGCGCCGGTGCCGCTGGCGGTAGCCCCGTAGCCCATGCACGAAGCGGTGCTGTTGTAGGCGTTGTAAGGCGCCGCGGTGCAATTCACCGATTGCGCACTAGCCCAATCCGCCCAGCCCAGCGCTATCAGTGCAGTCAGAACGCCTGCGCTGAGACGGCTCGGAGAGAAACGCTGAGATCCGTCGCGCCGATCGACCACGTTGCTGCGACGGCACCCTGCCAACTCCGAAGCCACGACAACCTGCCCCAAGGCATGGTTCCAGACTTTGCTGTAGATCCTATTCATGGCACCTCCGAAAACCGTTTCCATGGGCGCTTGAAGCAGCCCGATCCTTTTGCGCGAACCACGCGCCACGTCGAACAAGCAATCCCCAGCAAGCAAAAGATCCTGAGGCGTCTCGGGGGGTGGAGTCTGTTTGCTTGCCGCCGGCGTCGATTCGCCAACACATGCCGTCCTGGCATGCGGGAAAACATCGGGCCGGCATCCAACGCACGACCTTGCCGGCGACGGCATGGTCGTGGTGAGTTGGCATTCGCGTTTCGCAACGCAATCCACTGACGCGTTGCTCACCCTGCACATGCATTGAATCGATCTACAATGCAAAGCGATGCGCAAATTCGGAGGAAGATGTGCGCAAAGTCGGTCAGTGATATGCAAATTCGGCAAAGGAGGCTGTTTTGTCTTCCTTTGTGAAGCGAGTTACGGGGGAGACGGTAGGCTGGGGTGAGCGCATGCGAACCCCCAACGTCGACGCCCGATCATGCATGGCAGGATTCGCATGCGCTCAACCTATGTATTGCCATCATTCCCGCGAGAGCGGGAATCCACTTTTTTCCATCCAGAGGCAAGATGGATTCCCGCTTTCGCGGGAATGACGGCCATAGAAGATCACGCTCTGAAGGATGTTTGGCGAATGGCCGCGAGTCCGAATATCACGAAGCAAAACTGCAGGTACGCATCAACGTTGCGCTGGGATGCTCACCAAACGCACGCCGGTAGTTGGCGGCGAAGCGCGACAGGTCCCACAAACCGCAGCTCATGGCCACCGCCTTGATGGATGGCCTGCTCGCGTTGCCATGCACGGAAAGTCGGCGGCTGGCTTCGTGCAAGCGAAGCAGTGACAGATAACGGGTGGGCGATACGCCGAGCAGATCGTCGAAAACATGGCGCAAGCTGCGATCGCTGATCTGCACGGCGGCAGCGATTTCTTCGATATAGATATCGCGATGCAGGTTCGCGCGCATGAAACGCACCGCCTTGCGCAACGTCGGGTAGTGTGGCCGGTAGCCGTTGGCGGGCGTCAAGGCGGGAACGGATTGAGCAAACAGTTCGTTCAAGGCGCGGTCGTCCACCAGCGTGTCTGCCATGCCGCTTTCCACGAACACGGACATGCCATGCCTGGGCTTACCGATCAGGCTGTCGAACATCACTGCATAACGCGCGCCCAACCGTGTTTCAGTGTGGCACTCCGGTCTAAACAGCGAGAACTGCTGCCCCGCGTCGCCGAAGGAATCGGGGTTTCTTTCGACGGCGCTCAATACGCTGGGGCGCACGGGAGCCAGCGCCAGGCTGATGCTCGATTCCGGCGCGAGCATCATTTCGCAGGAACTGCCGGGCAACGCCAGCAGCACCGTGCCCGAATGCAGCGGCATGCCCGCGCACCAACTGCCCTGCGCTGCTTGATAGAAATAACAAAACAGGAAATACCCCGGCGGCAACACGAAGCGCGAGTGAATGGCAAAGTCGACCACGAAGCTGCACAGCATCGCGGCCCCGTGCCGGTAACTGCCCAGCGTTCCGCGCAGCTCGCCTTCGCTCAGCGAAATCGCCTCCATCTTGCATTCGTCGAACGCCCTGCGCATGACATCGATACCCGGCAGCGCGAATTTCCGTTCCACCTGGACAGGTGACGTCGCCATGGATTTCCCCTTCAATTGAATGATGTCTCGCCGAAAAACGCACGATGGGCGCTTGCAATGCCCATCGTCAGAGCCCGCCACGCGGCGGGCGCACAAACTAAAAAGGTATGCCGCTCGCCGTTTCAGCGATGCGTGATTAGCTTTCGTGGAGGTTTGTCGGATAGCTGGCAGACAGGCGTCTGCGCGATAGCGGTAACCGTGCCGCGACGGACTTGGATAAGCATGAAGACCCCCCGAGTGAACACTGCCCTGTCGTACCGATGGGCTGCAGCCTTCGCCGATGTGTGTGCGCCGGTCATCCGATGACACCTATTAGGCAAGCGAGCAAAACGGCTTGCCGGTCAAGTGGAACACGCGCAACGTTGAAGGTTGTCTCGAGCTTATTCAGATGAACAGCTGATGAAAATCAGAACTGTCTCAAACATCGTCAAGAGAATGTGTAGAAGCGAACCTATTCGCCATACAAGCCATGCAGGCGCGCATACTCGAACAGCTGGCTGTCGTTGTCGATGCCCAGCTTGAGCATGGCGCTGCGCTTCTGGCGACTGATGGTCTTGATACTTCGATGCGTGCGGGCGGCAATTTCGGTAAGGCTGCGCCCTTGCACGAACATGCGCACCACTTCCGCCTCTCGCGCGGAGAGAATCGGCTTGGCATCGCCGCGATCGGTCCGCTTGTCGGTGGCGAAGTCGTGTCCATCGGCCAGCCGCTCCTGAAAATGCCGAGGCACGTAGCTGCGCCCGGCGCGCACGGTACGCAGCGCAACCAGCAACTCATCGACCATGCCGGCTTTTTCCACCACGGCGTCCACGCCTTCCTGGTACATGGTTCTGACGATGGCCGGATTGCGCAGCATCGTCAGCACCACGATACGCAGTTTCGGGTGACGCCGACGCAATTCGCGCAGCAGCAGCACGCCATCCAGAGGCTCGCCGACATCCTGCATCAGGAAGTCGACGATCACCACATCGCAAGTGGTACGTGCGAGCACGCCGAGAAGCTCGTTCCCGTTCGCCGCTTCGCCCACCACCTCGTAGCCTTCACTGCCATGCTGCAACAAAGTGCGCAGGCCGATACGCACTACTTCATGATCATCCGCTGTAACGATCCGCACTCACGCCTGCTCCACTGGCTTCGCACGTGGCCTCGTAGCGGACATCACGGCACGAAACACTTTGCATCAAAAATACAGATCGAATGGTGGCTTCCTCAGCGAAATTTCTTGCCAAGTCAAGCCGTCGAATTTGCGATGTTCGACAATGATCCTTATGAAATTTTTCACAGCCGTGTGACGAGGCCGTAGTCTAGTCCGACTTATCCGATTGGGCCAATCAAAAAGTGCCATAACAGCGTCATGTTGGGACATTGCTTTGTAAATGAGAAATGCGTCACAACATCAGGCAAAGAAGGAATTTGCACGCGATGACTTTCTGCGCTTGGCGGAAAAATAGGTAAGCGACGTGAGTGCTGCCAATTCGCGCGGTCGCGATGATGTGGATGCGTCAAACTTTCTCTGGACAGCGGCGCGGCAGACGCATTTGCTTGCATGTCAGCCTGTGCGTTTCGCGGATAGCACTCAAGCCGCGCATCAACAGATGCGCGCAAACTGTGTTTCATGGAACTGACATATCGCGCAATCATCCTTGTCGCGAAAGAAACGTGAGCATCGCAGTAAGCGGGGCGTCTCGCGGCGAACTCCCGTGAAGAAAACCGTTGACGCCTCGTGCGCGTTCTTTTCAAGCACCTTTTGCGAAGGTGCACCGCATGACTCCGACGTTGATAATCCCCATGAGCATCCGCAACGCCACCATCGCCATGCGCAAGCGCAAGATCGGCCTGTTCGAACAGGAACGCATCGCACCCTTGGATCACGAACGGCAGCGCCGCAACGGCACGTCGAGCAAGGCCAAGAAAAAGGAAGCGGCGCAGTTCAAGAGGACTGAGAGAGCGTCCTGGCGGGACAACTAGCTCTTCCTCTCATAGTAGGGAGAGAGGGCAATTTTTCACGGCCGTCGATTCGGAGCGCGTAGGCTGGGGGTGAGCGTATGTGAACCCCAACGTTTCCACGCAGGCCACAGGTTTGTGGCTCACCCCATATCAGGTCAGGGGCTCACCACCAACCTACACGCCCGGAATCAATGATCACGCAAGGCAAGGGTCATGAGTTCGTGAGCGCGCTCACTTCGTTCGCCACGATTGCCGCGCGCAGTTCGCGCGAGAGTTCATCCACGGTGAAGGGCTTAGTAATAAGCCGTACGCCTGCATCCAGCACACCGTTGTGCACAATAGCGTTGCGCGAATACCCGGTCATGAATAGCACGGGAAGATCGGGCCGCGCATCGCGGACGTCGTCGTAAAGCTGCCTTCCGTTGGCGCCGGGCATGACGACGTCGGTGAGCATCACGTTGATCCTACGATCGCTGTCCAGAAGCCTCCGCGCCGACTCGGCGTTCTCGGCGGCAATCGCCTCGTAACCCAGATCCTGCAGAACGGAAACGACGAACTCCCGCACGTCGGCGTCGTCCTCCACCACCAGCACCTTGCGTTCCGGCACACAGGCGGCGTCCGCGGCGCAGGTCACCTTCGGTTTTTCTTCATGGTTGGAGGTATCCCTCGGTAGATAGAGCTTTACCGTGGTGCCCACGCCGGGTTCGCTGTAGATCTTGACGTGCCCCTGCGATTGCCTGGCGAACCCATGCACCTGGCTCAGCCCCAGACCAGTGCCCTGCCCCACTTCCTTAGTCGTGAAGAACGGATCGAACGCCCGGTTCATCACGTCCTCCGACATGCCGCAACCGGTGTCGGTGACACCGACAATGACGTACTGGCCGGGCGTGACATCGTCGTGCGCATCGGTGTACGTATGGTCGAGGAACACGTTGGCCGTTTCGATGGTGAGCTTGCCCATGCCGTTCATGGCATCGCGCGCGTTCACCGCCAGGTTGAGGATGGCGCTTTCCAGTTGCGGCCGATCGACGAAGGCGCGCCACAGGTCACCGCCCTGCGCGGTTTCGATCTGGACGTTCTCGCCCAGAGAACGACGCAACATTACCGAGACATCGTGCACACACTGGTTGACATCAACCGACTTGGGCTGCAGAGGCTGTTGACGAGAGAAGGCAAGCAGTCGCTTGGTCAGCTCCGCCGCGCGCTGCGCGCCGGTCAAGGCGTTGTTGGCGAGCACGCGGCAACGGCCTTCGCTTTCCGGCAGACGCTTGATCACCATTTCCAGGTTGCCGACGATGATGGCCAGCATATTGTTGAAATCGTGCGCCACTCCACCGGTGAGCTGGCCAAGCGCTTCCATTTTCTGCGCCTGGCGCAATTGCAGCTCGGCGGCTTCGCGCTGCCTGATTTCCTCGCGCAGCACCTGGTTTTTCTCGCGCATGTCGTTGGCGTAGCGACGTGCCTTCATCACGATGACCAGCCCCAGCGCTGCCGCAAACAACATCAACACAATCGTGGCCGTGGTAAGAAACGAGCGATGCATGGTGGCCGCCGAGCTGCGATCGTGCAGCATGTCCAGCTCGGTGCGATCGAAATCGGCAGCCAGATCGCGAATGCGGCTCATCCGATTGCGCCCCAGGTTGGTCTTCACCAGCGACATCGCGGCGCCGCGATGACCATCCTGCCGCTGCCGGATGGTGCTGGAGAGCTCGTCCATCTTCGCCTCGATGAGCGGATAAAGCGCATCGAGCTGTTTCTGGTGCGCCATGCTTTTTTCGGTGAGCTGGCGCAGTTGCCCTTCCAGCACGGGCAGTTGCGTCTTTGCCTTGTGGACCGTCTCGATGTAGCTGTCGTCACCGGTCAGCAGATAGCCGCTCTGCTCGGCCTCGGCTTCCTGCACGGTACCCAGGAGTTGCTCGAGGGTCTGCCTGACCTGCATGGAATGCTCGACCAGTCGATCGGCCCCCGTGCTGGAGAGCGCCGCGACGATCACCAACGTGCACACGCAAAGCAACAACACGAATGCGCCGATGAGCCCCAGCCGAATACGCGCCTGTGCGGATTCGTGTTCCATACGATAAGCCTTTGGTCAAACTCACACCGGGTTGCAGGCTGGCTTCCCTGCGCTTGATCCCGATCGTTACGACAATATGCCGGCCAGCCGATGTATCTACACCAGCAACGATGGAATGGTGCTTATGCGTGCTCGGTGATGGCGGCCAGCAAGGTCTTGCGGTCAAAAGGCTTGGGCAGATATTTCATCCACGATTGCAGGCTCTTCTCAGGCGGCTCGCTGTCGCCGGACATCACGATCATGGGGCATATGAGCCCTTCCTCGTGCATCGCCACACCCATTTCGATGCCGCTCATGCCTTGCTTCAGGTTGAGGTCGGTCACTACGACACCGATGTCCGGACGTATGGAAGCGACTTGCAAGGCTTGCTCGGAACTGTTCGCGGCCACTACTTCGTAGCCTGCATCCTCGAGCATGTACGCGGTCACCTCGAGTACATCCCGGTTGTCGTCAACGAGCAGAACAGTCTTCATGCCATCCCCACCCGATCAATGCCGATTCGGCGATCCGTTGAACGTATTCGGCAGCGGCCCAATGGATAGTGAATATGTACGCGTAACGTGGACGATAGCTAAAACCGGAGTGAGCAATGTGAAAGCGAGGTCAAGATAAGCTGCTTTATTTATCAACAAAACGTATGCATTCGCGAGCATCAGCCACTAGCACATTTTGGGCCAACGCATGGGCTTGCCTCATCACCATTCTGGCGAAGGCCCTTTTGTGTCCGGGGAAGTTTTCTGCTCGACTGAGCGAGATGACTGAAATGTTGTGCACGATTCACGCGCGACCGACTCATACATGACTAGGCTGGTTTCAAATTCACTCCTGTCGCGCCACGCAGCATCAGGATGCGCGACCGCCTACGCCCCAGACACCGCCCTACCGCTGACTGCTCACCACTGCTCGAGCCGCTCGCTGTGGCGCTGCTCCGCGTTCGGATAGCGTTTGAGCGCATGCGTCTCGGCACAGCCTTCGCACACCGACGCGTAGGCGTTCTCCACCACCGTGCGCGACAGCCCAGAAAGCCGTTCATTCTCGAGGGCGCACTCGTATTTCGCCTTGACGTGCTCCTCGCCCCGTTCCACTTCATCAATCAGCGCGGTGTAGCCATAGTTCATCGCATGACGAAGGTTGCCGAACACGCGCGAGGCATGCGCGGCCGGCATCCCTTCAACCGCCGCCAACTGCTCCTGCAATGTCTGAGCGATCTGCTTGCGCTGCGTCGACAGATGTTCGAACAAGGCGCGAATACGTGGGTTGCCGATATTGCTCGCCACTCTTTGATAATGCCTGGCGCTGTCCAGCGTCGCACCGATCAGGCCATTGAGAATGCTGATATCGTCACCCGCGTTCATGAGCCACCTCCCCGCGTTCAAGCGCCGATGGTAAACACACCGCCATTCATGCACCGCGGAAAAGACGTAAAATTTTCTGGCGTGCGCGAACTGCGAACTTCGGCGACAAGTTCACGCAAATGATGACTGCCATCACCCCATGCAGCCGGACCGGTTACGTACAATGGCGCACGCTTCGTGCGCTGCGATGTACCGCTAATGAGCAGTCAGCGCGATAAAGAGCCGTGGACGGAGGCCGCGGGAAGCCATGGACGCTTCCTGCGGCCTCATCTTATTCGGTGAATCGCAGGAACACGCACACCGTCCGCTCCCTCTACGCGAGAGGAAGCGGACGGCCCGAGACGCGATCTTCGCTAGTAGCTTAGTGCCCGGCGGTCGACGTCGAGGCTGGCATCTGCGCAGTGCTGCTGGCCGGCGGCGTCATCGGTGACATGGCGCTGTGCGAAGGCGCAGGTGCCGTGGCGGGCGCGGCAGGTGCGGCCGGCGCTGGCGCTGTGGCCGGACTGCTGGGGGCACCGCCGCTTGAGTTGCTATTGGGGTTGCTGCATCCGCCAATAGCCAAGCCGATACAGGCAACTGCGATACCAAGTGCCGTGCGATTCATGATTTTCTCCTGACGTGACATGTGATTTTTCGCGTCGTGGCCGATTGAGCCGTGATCGCCCTCGGGAACGCATTCCCTACGGTTTAGCCGTACATCTCTATTTAACGACTACAAGCCTCACCTTGACCCCCTTGTATGCAAGGCTTTGTGGAGTAATTGTCAACGTATCGTTGTAAAAACCGAATGGACGCTGACAAATCGCCTCGTAGACCCTCCCAGGCAGCGTTTTAACTGAACGGATACGCATCGCGCTGTTCCTCCCTCCCGCCGATCAAGCCAGTAACGCACGTGCTGCTGCGCACACCCGCTCGACCGTAAACCCATATTGGCGCACCACCGTTTCGCCGGGGGCGGATGCACCGAAACGGTTCACACCCAGCATGGCGCCATGTGGGCCGATGTATTTCTCCCAACCTTGGGAAACGCCCATTTCCACCGCCAGGCGTGTGCCGATCGATGGGGGCAATACCTTGTCGCGCTCGCTCTGCGGCAAGGCTTCGAACAGCTCATGGCTAGGCATCGATACGCTGCGCACGGCAATGCCCTCCTCGCCCAGCCGCCTGGCCGCCTCTACGATCAACGGCACTTCAGAGCCGGTAGCGATCAGGATCAGCGAAGGCTTGCCGTCCGGCGCATCCGCCAGCACATAGGCGCCCTGTCGCAACCCTTCGGCCGAGGCGTAGCGTTGACGATCGAGCGTCGGCAGTTTCTGCCGACTCAGCGCCAACAGCACGGGACGGTCGCGCGTTTCCACCGCGACTTTCCACGCTACGGCGGTTTCGTTGGCATCTGCTGGACGGATCAGCACCGCATTCGGTATCGCGCGCAAGTTGGCGAGGTGTTCCACAGGCTGATGCGTAGGCCCGTCTTCACCCAGCGCAATGCTGTCGTGCGTGAACACATGCACCACGTGCAGGCCCGTCAGCGCAGCCAAGCGGATCGGCGGACGCATGTAATCGGAAAACACCAGGAAAGTGGCGCCGTAGGGAATGAAGCCGCCATGCGCCGCCAAGCCGTTGACGATTGAACCCATCGCGTGTTCGCGCACGCCGAAGTGGATGTTGCGGCCGGTGTAGTCGCCGTGTTCTACAGCTGGATCGCGTTCGCCTGGCTCGCCCGTGCGCGGCGGCTGGAAATCGCCAAACTTGCTCAGGGCTGTCTTGGTGGAAGGATCCAGATCGGCCGAACCGCCCACCAACGCGGGCAGCCTAGGCGCCAGCGCGTTCATCACCTTGCCCGAGGATTCGCGCGTAGCGAGTCCTTTCTCGTCGGGCTCGAAAAACGGTACGTCCGCATCCCATCCTTCCGGCAATTCGCCGCGCAGGCGCGTTTCAAGTTCCTGGAAAAGATCCGGGTAATGGTTCTGGTACTCCGTCATTAGCTGCGTCCACGCGATTTCCCGATCGTGCCCTGCTGTGCCGTTCTTGCGCATGTGCGAGACCACGTCATCCGGCACCAGGAAAGCCGGCTCCACCGGCCAGCCAAGCTTTTCCTTGGTCTTGCGCACGTTTTCCTCACCCAGCGGCGAACCATGCGCCTTGTAGCTGTCCTGCTCTGGCGAACCGAAACCAATGTGAGTGCGCACGCGGATCAACGACGGACGCGCCACTTCCAATCGTGCCTGGCTCAGCGCCATATCGATGGCGGCCAGATCGTTGCCGTCTTCCACTGTCGCGGTGTGCCAGCCGTACGCCTGAAAGCGCTGGACGCGATGCTCGGAAAACGTCACGTCCGTGCTGCCGGCCAGTGTGACGCGATTGTCGTCGTAGAGGCAGATCAGCTTGCCCAACTTCAAGTGCCCTGCCAGCGATGCCGCTTCGGACGCCACACCTTCCATCAGATCACCGTCGCTGGCCAACACATACGTGTGATGATCGATGATCGTGTATCCATCACGGTTATAGCGCGCGGCGAGATGCGCTTCCGCAATCGCCATGCCCACCCCATTGGCGAAACCTTGTCCCAGCGGCCCGGTAGTCACTTCAACGCCCGGCGTATGCCCGCGCTCCGGATGCCCCGGTGTCTTGCTGCCCCATTGGCGGAACTGCTTGATGTCGTCCAACGTCAGCGCATAACCGGCCAGAAACAACAGTGCGTAAAGCAGTGCGGAACCGTGCCCGGCCGAAAGCACGAAGCGATCGCGGTCAGGCCACAGCGGGTTGCGGGGATTGTGCTTGAGATAGCGATCCCACAGCACGTACGCCATGGGTGCCGCACCCAGCGGCAAGCCTGGATGACCGCTGTCGGCCTTCTGCACCATGTCGACGGCGAGAAAACGTAGCGTATCGATGCATTGCTGATCGAGCTGAGCAGACATGCCGGGATGCTGAGAAGTGGAGATGCGAATCAGATGCCTTGCGCCGCTTTGCATTCTTCATGCCCGCAACTGCATTGCTTGCCTTCCGCGCGCAGCTTGTCGGCCTGACTACAATAATCGCCGCAATACTGCCCTGCCTCCGGCACTTTGCATTGGCAAGGCCCGTATGCGCATTTGTGATCGATCTGCATGCGGAAGTCGCCTCTTCGCTCAGCGGGGATGTCGATTTAAGCGCAGACGATGCGATATAGGCGGTTCTGATGGGGTGAAGATTAGATCGCCGTGATGGCGACATGCCTGATTTTGGTCATTCGCTTTGCTTGCTACATGCCGTCACGTTTCCTCTCTCCTTTGGGATCGCGGGCGACCTCGCACACGTTTTCATCTATGGCACGCATGCTCATCGCAAGAACATGCAACCAAACACGCACACGTAACGCAAACCTCCACGCATACTGATGCGCGCACTACCACAGAATAGTTGAACCGATTCCAGCAGTTCTGGATCGCTGGATAGATCGATCTACATCGCAATGAACCAACTCGTGAACGGACAAGCGGCCATGCTCGCCATTAATGATGCGTTCTGGTGCTTCAATCTGATCGCCATAGTCGCGATTTAGCTCGCAAAACCTCTTTCATCAGCCACGCTCAAGGCGGCAAGTGAACGAGACTGACACGCAGACGACATTTTTCCTTCACGCTCGAGTCACCACACGCGTGAAAGATGCATAGACGGGGAAAACAGGATGCCGTGCATAACGGAGATATCAATGCACGTGCTCGTCGTCGAAGACAATCCGGATACCAGAGAACTTCTGCAGCAGGCGCTGAAGAACGCAGGCCATGTGGTTTACCAGGCCTTGTGCGTGCACGATGCGCTGCGTCTTTCTCGCATGCATCCGAATATCGACGTGGTGATGGTGGATGTGCATCCCGGTCATCGGCCCTCCAACGTGGAAGTAGCGCAGGAAATGCAACGGCAGTTGCCCAATGGCCATTGCGTACTCGCCTCCGGTGACTGGGATACGCTCGAATCCTCATGCATGAAAGACATGACCGTGCTGCGCAAGCCCTACGGCAAGAGCGATCTGCTCCGGGCACTGGAGCGCTGCGCGGCCCGCTTCGGCATTGCTGAAACCAGGAAGATACACGCGTAGTTGTCGAAGAAAGGCAACGCTGCCAAAAGAGTGGTACACGGCGCAAAGCGAGCTGAATCTCGCCATGAAACGCACGCTCGCGATACCGTCATTCCGGGATTAAATAGGCTCCCGATAGAGAGCTCTTTCGCGCTGAGCACATGCCCCACCAAACATCCTGGTTACATCCAGTTGCCCTGCCCTTGACATATCCCGTTGCAAGTTAGCGTCGACAGTGTGCATGCGCATCCATCGTGTCGCCCGCGCAATACCGATTGTCGCCCGTGCACCAGGATCGTCACACCAAGCGGAGCAGCCGTGACCCTTCGGGAATATCAGCGCAAGAGCCACTTCGAAAGCACTCGGGAACAAAAACCGGACGCGGCTGTTCCGGAAGGACAGCGCGCGCTGTTCGTAGCGCAGCTTCACCACGCTTCCCCTCGCCATTCAGTTGAACAACCAATGACTTTTTCCGTCGACCCGGAGGATCGCTCATGACGACCACGCTGGATAAACCCTTGAGGCGCGAAATCGATGTAGAGGGGCAGCCTTATACCGTGCTGCTGGACGCCCAGGGCATCAAGATCACCCGCAAAGCTCACCGCAAAGGCATTGAGCTGAAATGGACCGATTTGATCAACGGCGACGCGGCCGTCGCGGCGGCGTTGAATGCGTCGGTGACGGACGAGCAGTGACAATGGGTTTTTCGCCTTTGCTTGCTGGCGGATCGGTTGAGGTGAGATGAAGCAATCTCACGCAATGCACAATCTTGCCGTGCCGTCATTCCGGCGAAGGCCGGAATCCAGTCCAAACATGCGTCCGAAGGACACTACACCTATCTATGCCGAGTGCTGCGCACGACGTATTCGTACTGGATTCCAGCCTTCGCTGGAATGACGATAACCACCTTTATGGCAAGGTTGAAAACCCATACTGTGATTTGATTTACTGCCGCGCTTCCAACCGCATCCCCCGCGGTGTCAACCAACGCTCCACGCCTTCGAACAACCCCTGCACGACCAGCGCCATGCACGCAGCGGGAATGGCGCCCTCCAATATCAACCCCGTGTCGTCCAGCCGAATGCCGGTCACGATGGGTTGCCCATAACCGCCTGCACCGATCAACGCACCCAATGTCGCCGTGCCCACATTGATCACCGCGGCTGTCTTGATGCCGGCAAGAATGGCGCGCATGGCCATCGGCAATTCCACGCGACGCAGGCGCACGCCGCGCGGCAACCCGAGCGCTGCGGCAGATTCGCGCAGATCCGGCGGAATGCCGGTGAGGCCCGCATACGTGTTGCGCACTATCGGCAACAGGCTGTACAGGAACAAGGCAGCAATGGCCGGCCACGTGCCGATGCCGAAGAAGGGAATCATGAACACGAACATGGCCAACGATGGAATGGTCTGCAGCACACCGCTGAGCGCCATGATGAGCTGACCGAGGCGCTTGGCGCGCGCCGAAAACACGCCAAGTGGAATCGCGATCAGCACCGCTGCTGTCAGCGAAATCAGCACCAGCCGCAGATGTTCCGCGGTGCGGAGCCACAATCTCGTCCATATGTTCGCGCCATCGCCATCCGGTTGCACGCCCAGGAAATCCGCGGCCACCACGGTTTCTTTTTCGCTGTGCAGTTTCACCATGGCGTTCATCTGCCGCATTGCATCGGCGCCGATGCGGCCGGAGAGTTTCTTCAAGGCATCTACGAAAGCCGGCGAACGGCTTTCAAGATCGAGGCGATATAAATAGACCGCCTCGTATTGCGGGAAATAATGCCGATCGTCATCGAGCGTGCGTAGGTGGTAGTAAGGAATCTCCGCATCGGTGCTGTAGAGATCGATCGCATCCACCGCACCGCTGGCCAGCGCGCGGTACGACAACGCATGATCCAGCCCACGCACCTGCGGCTGCGGCAATCCATAACGCTGACGCAAACCCGGCCAACCGTCGCTGCGTGCCATGAACTCGTTGGAAAAGCCCAGACGCAGTTCGGGATGTGCCGCAAGATCCGTGAGGCTGCGAATGCTGAGCTGTGCGGCGCGTTCCTCGCGCATGCCGATGGCGTAGGTATCGTCGAAGCCCAACGAATCGGTGATACCGATACCCAACGGCTTGAGCGCGGCGCGCAGAGCCGGAATACCGGCATCCGGTGGAACGTTTTTCAACAGCTCATGCGTAAGCGTGCCGGTGTATTCGGGGTATGCATCGATATCTCCGTGTTGAAGTGCGCTCCATAGAATGGCGGTACCGCCGAGCTCGCGCTGATGCAGTACCGATAGGCCCTGCTGTCGCCCCGCCAGGCGCGCGATTTCGCCCAGGATCACCGATTCGGTGAATTGCTTGGAACCGATGCGCACCGGCGCCGCATGCGCCCACATCGGCAGCAACAACACCATCGCCGCGGCAAGCCATACGCGCTTCATGACGCAACCCCGCGCAAGGTGCGCTGCGCTTCCACGAAGCGGGTGACGAAGGGATCGGCCGGACGCGTGCACAGATCGTCCAGACGGCCATCCTGCACGATCTTGCCGTGGCGCATCAGTACCAGGCGATCGGCGAACCATGCGGCCTCGGCCATGTCGTGCGTAACCACGATCACGGTCTTGCCGAGCTGATCGAAAATCGCCTTCAACTCGTCCTGTAATTCATGGCGCACGATGGGATCGAGCGCACCCAGCGGTTCGTCCAGCAACAAGGCATCGGGATTGAGCATGAGTCCGCGCATCAGGGCCACGCGCTGACGTTGGCCGCCGGACAACTCAGCGGGATAGCGCTCCAGTGCGCCGGGCGGCAGATGTGTGAGCGTGGCCAGTTCCTCGGCGCGCTGGCGAATACGATCCCGGTTCCAGCCCAGGTGATGCGGCAATAGTGCGAGATTGCCCAGCGCTGTGAGATGCGGAAACAAGCCGCCTTCCTGGATCACGTAACCGACGCGCCGGCGCAACGCCAATACCTGCGCCGGTTCGAGCACCGAACCATCCACCCGAATTTCGCCGCTGTCCGGCCACTCCAATCCCAGCAGCACACGCAGCAACGTGGATTTGCCGGAGCCACTGCTGCCGATCAGCGCCGTGTTGCTGCCGACTGGGAAGCGCAGGCTCACATCGTCCACAGCCATCACTGCGCCGTAGCGCTTGCTGACATGGCGGAGCTCGAACGCTTCGGGAGAGGCGTTGCTGGTAGTTGGCATGGGGGACGCGGTGGCAGCGGGGAGTTGAATTGTAGGCTGTGATGACAATCCCAGCTTCTCTGGATGTCACTGAGGCTGGGATTGGTATCCCAGCCTACGCGATTCACGGCGATTCCGAAGAGCGTGCAGCCTGAAAGGTAAATGTTGCATAGCAGCATGTATCCTTTCCCCATGCCCGCTCAACCCGCCCTTCTCCACTACTGGCGCCGCCTGCGCGGCTCGGACCGCTTCGCCGAATGCCAGCGGGTATTGCTCGCGCTCGGGGGCGTGATTCTCTATTGCCTTTGGCGCCAGCATGCCGCGGCGATGATCCCGGCTATGCTGGGCGTGATCGCCTGTGCGCTCGCCGAAACCGAAGATCACTGGCGCAGCCGCCTCACCACCCTGTTGGTCACCCTGTTCTGCTTCGCTGGCGTGGCCTTCGCGGTGGAATGGTTGTTGCCCCGCGCCTTGCCATTCGCGCTGGCGCTCGGGCTGATGACCTTCGCGCTGGTGATGCTCGGCTCGATAAGCGCGCGCTACGCCACCATCGCTGGCGGTACGCTGCTGCTGGCCGTCTACACCATGATCGGCACCGATCAGCCGCATCCGCCGATGTTCCTCTTCATCGAACCTTTGCAGTTGCTCGCCGGTGCTGCCTGGTACGGCGCGCTATCGCTGCTGTGGAGCGTACTCTCGCCTCAGCTCGCCGTGCGCCATGCACTGGCGCGCGTGTTCGATGCGCTGGGCGATTATCTGGAAACCAAAGCGTCGCTGTTCACGCCGGTACATGGCATTGATCGCGATGCGCTGCTGCTCACGCTGGCGATGCAAAACGAACAGGTGGTGGAAGCGCTCAACGATACGCGCATCGTGCTGATCGATCGCATCGGCATGCGCCGCCCGCGCGGTGCCACGGCGGCGCGCCTGCAACTCTACTTCAAGGCGCAGGACATCCACGAGCGTGTCAGTTCCTCGCATTACCCCCATGCCGAACTGGCCGAAGCCTTCTATCACAGCGACGTGTTGTTCCGCTGCGAACACATCCTTCGCCTACAGGCGCGCCAGTGCCACGAACAGGCCCAGGCGCTGCGCCTGCGCACCGCGCCCACTACCACGACCGACCTGCGTGCCGCGCAGAACGATCTGCGTCATGCCATTCACGCGCAACGTCACACCGCCCACGCGCCATCCGAACAACTGCTGCGTTCGCTGGACGCGCTGTTGCGCAATATCGCGGCCATCCAATCCCTGCTGGAAAACGAACACACACCGGCAACACTCGCGGGCGAAGACGGTGCTCTGCAAAATCCCGGCCCGCAATCCTTGAGCGAAGCCTGGGAACGCGTCACCATCCAGCTCACTTCACGTTCCCCGCGCTTCCGTCACGCGATTCGCCTCTCACTGGCGCTGATGGCCGGTTTCGGCGTGCTGCGGCTCGTGCATCCTCAGCATGGCTATTGGATTCTGCTGACCACCCTGCTGATCTGCCAGCCGAGCTACGGCGCCACGCTCGCGCGCATGTTGCAACGCGTATCCGGCACGATGATCGGCGTGGTGATCGGCTGGGCTACGCTGCGCCTGCTGCCGGGCACGCCGTGGCAGTTGTTGTTGATTGTGCTATCTGGCGTGGCGTTCTTCGCCGCGCGGCTGCGGCGCTACACCCTCGCCACGGCCTCCATCACCTTGTTCGCGGTGCTGTGCTTCAACCAGGCCGGCAACGGCTACGACGTGATGTGGCCTCGCCTGCTCGACACGCTGATCGGCGCCGCCATCGCCGCCATTGCGATCTACCTGATTCTGCCGGATTGGCAGGGCCGCCAGCTCGACCAGGTGCTGTCCAATACCCTGCGCAACGACGCGCGCTACCTGCAGCAGGTCATCGCGCAATACGTGCACGGCAAGCGTGACGACCTGCCCTACCGCATCGCGCGCCGCGAAGCGCATAACGCCGACGCCGCGCTTAGCGGCATGCTCGCCAACATGCTGCGCGAACCCGGTCGACAGCAACGCGGCAATGAAGACCTGCTGCGCTTCCTCATCATCGCCCACACCATGCTGGGCCATATTTCCGCGCTGGGTGCGCACCGGCAGGCGATCAGCCACCCCGAGGCCCGCGACACGGTCACGCTGGCCGGCAACCTGATCGTGACCAAACTGGAACACCTCGCCGACGCGCTGCTCACCAACGCGCCCGCCTCACCATCCGATACCGAAGCAGAGCAAAGCATGATGCCGCATGCGGATGGTGTGAACGATGAGACGGCGCGGCTGGTGCTTGGGCAGCTTGGACTGATCTTGACGTTGCGGGATCGCTTGGCGAGTGTGGTGCGGGATATGCGCAGCGAGTGAGGCGATGTGCCTTGCGAGAATCCATCTAGGTTGGGTGAGCGCATGCGAACCCCAACTTACGCTTGGCGCTCCTGGGCTTCAGCGCTTCCAGCCAAGCCCAAGACTTTTCTGCAACGACACAAAGTCCCTCAACAAATCCGCCTGCCCCGCGACAAGATTCTGTTGTGCGGAGAACTGCGCCCGTTGCGTATCCAGCAGATCGATCAATGAAGACGCACCGGCTTCGTATCGCTGGTGCATCAAGCTCGCGGAGCGATCCGCCGACACTTCGATCTGTTGCAGACGCTGCACGCTGTCGCGCTGATGGCCGTAACGGGACAGCGCATTGTTTGCATCCTGCAGCGCGCCGAGCACGGTTTGCGTATAGCGGGCAATGGCTTCGTCACGACTCGCTTCGGCCTGGCGAATGCTGCCACGCGTGCGCCCGAAATCCAGCACATCCCATTGCAGGTAGGGCACGCCTAACCAGGTGAATGCGCTTTTCCGTGTCAAATGCCCGGGGTCGCCCGCGTTGGAACCGATAAAGCCCAACATCGTCACCTTGGGAAACAGGTCGGCGGTGTGCTCGCCGATCTGCGCGTTGCTGGCGGCAAGCCGGCGCTCGGCGGCACGGATGTCCGGTCGTTGCTGCAGCATCGTGGCCGGATCGTCGATCGGCACTGACGCCGGCAGCGCAGGTAACGGCGCGGGCGTCGACAGTTCGCTATCCAACGCGCCGGGCGCTTGGCCGGTAAGCATGGCGAGCTGATCCAGCGATTCGGTGATCTGCTCATCCAGCGGAATAAGCGTTGCGCGAGTGTTTTCCACCTGCGTGGTTTGCCGCTCGACATCCGCATCGGTGCCGACACCACGCGCGCGACGCTGCTGGATCAAGGTGAGCGTCTGCTGCTGCAGTTCGGCGGACTGATTGGCCAAGGCCAGACGCCGCTGCTGATCGCGCAGACCGATATAGGCCTGCGCTACCTCGGCGGCAAGCGTCACCTGCGTATCGGCGAGATCGGCATCCACCGCTTCGGCCTGGGCCGATGCCGCTTCGACGGCGCGGCGTGTGCCGCCGAACAGATCAATTTCCCAGGACGCATCGAAGCCCGCCGAATACAGTTGCAGCGGGCCTTGTCCACTCGACGTGTTGGACGATTGCGATGACTGCAAGATGGACACATTCGGCTCACGCATGCGCAACGCCGCCGCATCCGCCGAAGCCGTCGGCAATTCTTTGGCGCGCTGCTGCTGCAGCTGTGCGCGCGATTCGCGTAGGCGCGCCTGCGCGGCATGTAAGTCCGAATTGTGCGCCAGCGCCGCGTCGACCAAGGCATCCAGTTTGGGATCGCCCAGCGTCGTCCACCACTGACTGGGAGCATGCGTCGTGGTGACACCCGTCACTGGCGCACGCACGAAAGCATTCGCATGGGTCACCTGCGGCGCACCGTGGTAATCAGGGCCGACGGTGCAGCCGGACAGCGCTGTGAGCGTGCTGATCAGCACGGCCAGCAAAACACGCGGCGAGCTTATGCCGGTTGTAGACATGTCAAACATCCTCAATGACCCTCGCTCACCGGCGCGTGGTAGCGTGGTGTCTTCAGCAACAACGCCAACGGTATGCAACACGCTAGCGCAACGGCAAGTACGTAAAAGGTTTCCGAAAAGGTCATCACCAACGCCTGCTGCTGAATCTGCGCCGCAAGCTGGCCGAGCGCGCGCATCTTGGAATACGCCATATCGCCCGTGCGCGCGAACCAATTGGCCGCATAGGCGGCGAGACGCTCTTGCCCGAGCAACGAATTAGCAGTGAGCGATTCGCGGATTTCCGCCACATGAAACGTATTGCGACGATCGATCACCGTACCGATGATCGCCAAGCCAATCGAGCCGCCAAGATTGCGCGCCATGTTGTACACGCCAGCCGCGTCACCCGCTTCTTCGCGCGATACCGCCGCCATCGACGCCTGATTCAAAGGCATGAACACCAGCATCTGACCCGCGCCGCGAATCAGCTGCGACCACAGGAAATCGTGCCCTACGCTTTGCGCCGTGAGATGAATATCCAACAGACAGCTGGCCACGAAACACAGCAGCCCGATGATGGCGAGGATGCGAAAATCCACCCTGGCTAACAGCCGCGGCAGCAAGGGCATGACCAGAAAAGCCGGCACACCGGCCGCCAGCATGATCCAGCCGGATTGTTCCGCGTTGTAGCCTGCGATCAAGCCGAGGAATTGCGGGATCAGATAGATCACCCCGTAAAACACGCCACCGACCACCGACACGATGAGGATCACGCTGGCATAGCGTGGATTGCGCAGCAGACTCAACCGCATCACCGGCTTTTTGGCAGTGAACTGCGAGATCGCGATCAACACCATGCCCGCCAGCGATAACAAGCTGAGCCACACGATCATGCTCGATTCGAACCAACGTTCGCGCTGCCCTTCTTCCAGCACCACCGTTAACGAGCTGAGGCCGGCCGACAGCCCGGCGATACCGACCCAGTCCGCCTGCTTCACTGCATCCCAATGCGGTCGATCCGACGGCAAGCCGATCAGCAACAGCGCGATCAAGCCCAAGCACACCGGCAAATTGATGAAGAAGCACCAGCTCCAGCTGATGTTTTCCGTCAGCCAGCCGCCCAGCACCGGGCCGAGCAAGGGGCCGAGCAACACGATCAAACCGAAGATGGTCATGCCTACCGGCAACTGCGACATCGGCAAGCGGCTGCGGATGATCGTCTGCCCGGTGGGAATCATCGCGCCGCCGGTCAAGCCCTGGCCGATGCGACCAATGATCATCGCCGTCAAGGTGTGCGACAGGCCGCACATCATCGAAAACAGGATGAAGAGCACTGAACCGCCGAGCAGAAAGTTGCGCAGGCCGAACACCCGCGTCAGCCACGCCGCCAGCGGAATGATCACGATTTCCGACATCAGATAGCCGGTGGAAATCCAGGTGCCCTCGGTGCCGGTGGCGCCGATTTCACCCTGAATCTGCGGCAGCGCCGAATTGGTGATGGAGATGTCGAGTGTCGCCATCAAAGCGCCCAGCGCACCCGCCGCCACGGCGACCCAGTCGGCTGCACTGGCGCGCTCTGGATGAGCGGCGGCGGTCTCAGCCACGGTTGCTGACCGCCGTGGACGATGACGCCTGCTCGCCCGGATCACGCGTGTCCACTTCCACCGTCACCGACAAACCTGGCAGCAGCAATTTACGGGTTTGATCATCGGTATCGAGGCGGATACGCACCGGCACGCGTTGCACGATCTTGGTGAAGTTGCCGGTAGCGTTCTCCGGCGGCAGCAGCGCAAATTGCGAACCTGTACCCGGGGCGAAACTGTCGACGACGCCATGCAACTCCGTGCCGGACAGCGCATCCACATGCACGCTCGCTCGCTGGCCCGCACGCATCCGGCCGATCTGGGTTTCCTTGAAGTTAGCGGTGAGGTAGACACTTTGAACCGGCACAATCGTCATCATGCGCGTGCCCGGTTGCGCGTACTGCCCCACACGCACCGTGCGATCGCCCACCCGGCCCGCCAGTGAACTGCGCACCAACGTATCCTGTAGATCGAGCCGCGCCTGCCGCGCGGACGCCTGCGCGGCCTCCAACTGCGCGCGTGCTTGCGCAATCTGCGCATCGAGATCGGCCATTCGCGCCTGCGCCTGATCGAGCGCTGCGGCATCCGCCGCCAGGGTTGCGCGGGCCTGATCGCGATTGCTGGTCAACACCGACAACTGATCGCCGCTCTCGGCGCCCGTCGTTGCCAGCGGCGTGTAGCGATGCACTTCGTCCTCGGCATGACGACTACTGATCTGCGCCACCTGCAACTGCGCCTTGGCCTGCTCGATCGCCGCGCGTTGCTGCAGGATGCCGGCCTGCGCACGCTGGATATCCGCCTGACGCGCATCGATGGTCGCCTGCGCCTGATCCAGCGTGGCCTGGTATTGACGGCCATCGAGCCGCACCAGCGGATCGCCCGGCTTCACCGCCACGTTGTCGCCCACGTACACGTCGGTGACATAGCCACTGACCTTGGGCGCGACCGTCACGCTGTCCGCCTGCAGGTAGGCATCGTCGGTGCTTTGCACGAAGCGGCCCACCAGCCACCAGTAACCCAACGCAAGCAAGGCTGCGATGAGCAGCAGCGCGCCAACCGGCAGCAGGAAGCGGCCGGCGTTCGAGCGGCGGGAGGATGGAGCGGCGGCATCTTTCGATACGGCGCCAGATGGTACGGACATGCCCTGATCCCCAAAATTATTCCGAGTGGAATATTTATTCCGATTGGAATAATTTTGTCAAATGATATCTTTGTGGCAAGACCCGTAGGGAATTACGAATGAGCCAGGTCAAACGCCTTCGCCGCCCACCGGCCGGCGGCTATGCACGCGGTGACGAAACGCGCGAACGCATCATCGCCGCGGCGGTGACGCTGTTCGGCGAGCGCGGTTTTGCCGGCGCCTCCACCCGCGACATTGCCACCGCCGCGGGCGTCAACGCCCCTGCGCTGCAGTATTACTTCGAAAACAAAGAAGGGCTTTATCAAGCCTGCGCCGAACACATCGCCAACGACCTGAAGGCCCGTTTCGTGCCGGCCATGCGACAGGCCCGCGATGCACTGAAAAACGACGCCAACACGGATGCCTTGATTGAAGCTTTCCTCGGCATCAAGGCGGTGACGCTGGAATCCGTGCTCATGCAACCCTTCGCCTCAAGCCGCCGCCTGTTCGTCGCTCGCGAACTCGCCGACGAGGAACCGCAACTGGCATCCAAACTGCTGCATCGACGCTTGAAGCAACCGCTGAACAAAATCACCGCCGACTTGCTTGCGCGCATCACCGGCGTCGGCCCCAATGATTCGATAACCCGCATCCGGCTACTTACGCTGAAAGGCCAGGTGATGCCGTTCTACCACCCGCCCGGCGCATGCCTGGACATGCTGGGATGGAAGGAAATCGATGCCGCCAAAGGCGAGTTGATCAAGGCGACCGTACTCGAGCAGACGCGCACGTTGTTGCAGGCTTGGCGGGTCTAGCCGGCATCGGTCGTTGTTCCCCTGGCAAGAACGGACGTATTGGCGGGCCAGCCAACGCATTCATTCCTGTTGCCATCTGGGATGGCACGCCGAAAACGACGGTGAACGAAGCCTACTATCTTGACACGCGGGGCGACTGGTGCTGGAACAACTCGCGCTGATACTGACACTTCAGGATCGGTTGACAAGCGGGATGCGGGATATGCGGCGCGAACGATGGCATGGGCACCTAGCAATAGTTGATGCCTAGAAGGCTCGCAGAGTGTGCGACGAGGCTCGCCGCGACAGCTATTCCTCCCTGTGCGCAACACACCCTGTAAGCCTTCCGGGCATCATGCCGCCTATTCAGAATTGACCGTAGCACCCCTGGTATCTAATTCCTTCCTTCAATATCGAATTGCGCATCCAGGATCGTGAAAGAAATTCCATCCTTCTTTTCAGTTACAAAATGCAAACTTCCACTAACCCGCTCAATGGGTTGGTGATTTACAAGGTTAATCCTGCCGCTAACGGCTTCATAGCTGGGCACATAATCAGGATATTCCGCCAAGCACGTCAGAAATACCACATCGGGACTGGGCACTGTGTACGTACCAGTGGCCGCATTTTTTTCTTTGAGTCCAAAACCAATAACCAATCCTGGAATCGATGAATCTAACGACATGCGGGCGAACAGATCCAATACGGGAGAAAATTCCGGACCTCGATAAACTTCGCTAGTCGTGCGCACTATTGGAACAGTTGGTAGGCCGTGTCGTACTTAATTTGTATCGTAGCGCGCATCTCCCCTATTGCCTTGCTCGCTTTATCAAACAGCCCGTGAGCCTGCGTCTGCTTTTGAGCGTGGGACATGATCAGTTCCTCTTGAGGAGTTGAAAAGACAGTATCTCTGCCGCAAGCAGCGTGGAATTGAATCCGAAGAGATTAACTATCGATGGCGCTGCTGACTCAATCGCCGCGCACGCACGAAAATGCCCAAAAGCACGTACGCTGATATGGTCCGCATTCGACTTCCCTCCATAGATGCGACCCTACGCCGCTCCCCTGGCCGGATAGTGCCCACTGCTTGCTCTCGCAACAAGTGACATGCCTTGTACCTGTGAGTGATGCCACATAAGCAAAGGGATTTTGACGGGCCTTTCACGTTTGTTCTTATGTTCGTTTCGCTGCCAAAAATCATTGCCTGCGGCGCTTTCGGTTGTGAAGCGACATTGTCATTCGGTGGCATACACCTCAACGCGCATGTCATGCTCGCCTGAGCTATGAGCCTTCACATTAGGAAGAACGACGCATGCTCGGCAAGGTGACTGAAGTCCGCCAACTCGAGTTCGACACCATCGACACCCTAGTCTTTGCCGGTGGCGGCAACCGCTGCTGGTGGCAGGCGGGCGCGCTGGGCTTTTTGACGGAACGCGGCATGTGCCTGCCCGCGCAACTGGTGGGAACCAGTGCCGGCGCCGCTGTGGCTGCCTCGTTTCTGGTGCAAGGCACCGAGAAAGCGCGGCAAGCCTGCCTGAAACTCTATGCTGGCAATCCAAGGATTTTCGACTGGTCCGCGCTGACGGCATTCAAGTTGAAATTTGCACACCAGCACATCTATCCCGCATGGGTGGATGCGTTTTTGAACGCAGCCACATTCACCACGCTGCGCGACGCATCATCGCGCCTTACCGTGGGCCTTACGCGGCCGGCGCGATGGCTAGGCATGGGCGGCTCTGTCGCCGCGGGCACGTTGGCCTACCTGGTAGACAAATACCTATGGAACAGCATCCATCCGCGACTCCCGGCGTGGCTGGGGCTGCGGCAGGATTTCATGGTGTTAAACGATTGTCCCGATATCGACACAGCGCAATCGCTGCTGATTGCCGCGGCATCGGCACCACCGATCATGTCGGCGCGTCCCGTGGGCGGCGTGCATGCCATCGACGGCGGTTATACCGATAACGCGCCAATTCCTGCCCAATCCGATGAGGAACGATCGAAGACTCTGGTGATGCTTACCCGTCACTATCCGAAGCTGCCGCCGCTGTTCACCTGGCAGGGACGGACGTATTGGCAGCCAAGCCAACGCATTCCCGTCTCCACCTGGGATTGCACGCCGAAGACAACGGTGAACGAAGCCTATGATCTGGGCGCGCAGGATGGTGCATGCGCCTTGCGCAGCGGCCTGCTTCGATAAACGCCAAGCCGCCCCTGACAAAACCGTAATAGACATATCCCCCCACCCAGGGGATAGTTACACTAACTGAAACACTCACAACTCCGAGGCGCCCAGCCTGCGGTTCCCTCATCCGGAATACGGTTTGGCGTCCGTGATCTCCCAAGGATCACCAGGGTGAACGTGGAAACGCGTTCGCCTCCCCGGCCTGGAAAGGAGCACAAACACCATGTCCCCGCTGGCTGATCGGTACGGCCGTCGGTTTCCGTATTTGCGGTTGTCGATCATCCCCGCGTGCAATTTCCGTTGCACGTATTGCCTGCCGCACGGCTACCACGCCGATGCGAAGGCCACCGCGCCGCTTTCGCTGCAGGAGATCACACGCCTGCTGCGCGGCTTTACGGAAATGGGCATGCACAAGTTACGTATCACCGGGGGCGAGCCCAGCGTGCGGCACGATCTCACGGAGATCCTGCGCACTGCCGCCGCGGTGCCCGGCATTACCAAGCTGGCGATGACCACCAACGGCACCCTGCTCAGCAAGCGCCTGTACGAATGGATGGACGCTGGGCTCAACGCCATCAACGTCAGCGTGGACAGCCTGGATCGAGCGAGCTTCGCACGCATCACTGGCCATGACCGACTGGAAGACATCCTGCACGGCGTGGACATGGCGCTGGAAGCGGATCTGCCTGCGGTGAAACTCAACGCAGTGCTGTTGCGCGACGTCAACGATCGAGAACTGCCGGCCTGGCTGGACTACCTGCGCGACCGCCGCATCGGCGTGCGCTTTATCGAATTGATGCAGACCGGCGACAACCTGCCATTCTTCCGCGAGCACCACGTGCGTGCGGAAACCCTGGAAACGCAGTTGCTCGAAGCGGGCTGGCAATTGTTACCGCGTGCAGCCGACGCCGGCCCCGCACGCGAATACCGCCATCCAGATTACGCCGGCCGCATCGGCATCATCGCGCCCTACTCCAAGGATTTCTGCGCCGGCTGCAACCGCTTGCGCGTGACTGCCACCGGCGACTTGCGCCTGTGCCTGTTCGGCGAATTCGGCATACCGCTGCGCCCGTTGCTGCAGTCGGACGACCAGCTCGAAGACCTGGTGCGCGCCATCGGCGGCCAGATCGGTCGCAAGGAACAGGGACATTTCCTGCACGAAGGCCGCACCGGCATCACTCCCCATCTTGCATCCACCGGAGGCTGATCCATGCACGAGCGGGAGGACCGCGCCCATTTCCATATGGCGGACGTGCGCCGCAAGCGCATCACTGCGCGCCGTGCGGTGGCGATCGGCGAATTGAGCGCGGGCGCTGCGGCCTTCGCACAGATCGTCGAGCGCCGCCTGCCGAAAGGCGACGCGATGGTAATGGCCGAAATCGCCGGCCTGCAGGGAGCGAAGAACGCCTCCCAACTGATGCCACTGTGTCATCCACTGCCACTGGAGTACATCGACGTGCGGTGCGAGCCGATCACCGAGCGCCATGCGATTCGCGTGTATTGCGAAGTAGCGACGTTCGCGCGCACCGGGGTGGAGATGGAAGCGCTCGCCGGCGCCAGCGCGGCGTTGCTTACCTTGTACGACCTGACCAAGCCGGTGGAACCCGCGCTTGCCATCGGCGGTGTGCGATTGCTGTTCAAGGAAGGCGGCAAGAAGGGTTTATGGCTGCATCCGGAAGGCATGACCGATGCGGAACGCGACCGCTATAAACCGCGCGGCGTAGCGAAGCTGGATAACGTCAACGCCGCCGTGATCACACTCAGCGACCGCGCCAGCCGTGGCGAATACGCCGACGCGTCGGGACCGTTGCTGGTTGAACGCTTGCGCGATCTCGGCGCGAACGTGAGCGACGTCGAGTTGCATCCGGACGAACCCGAACCGCTGGCCGCACGCCTGCGCGAACTTGCCGAGCATGGCGCGCAACTGATTCTGTGCACCGGCGGCACCGGCTTAGGGCCGCGCGACCGCACGCCGGAAGCGCTGGCGATGGTGGCGGATCGTCACGTCGACGGCATCGGCGAACTGTTCCGCAGTGAAAGCAGCCAGCACACGCCATTGGCCTGGCTGAGTCGCGCGCACGCGGTGCTGATCGACCGCACGCTGGTGATCGCCTTGCCTGGCAGCGCCAAGGCGGTGGCGCAAGGCATGGACATACTCGCACCGATCCTGGCGCATGCCTTGAGCATGGTTGCGGACGGAGGCCACGCGTGAATACAGCGACATACGACCTCGCGATAACACTCCCTCCCCTGCTTGCAGGGGAGGGCTGGGGTGGGGTGAACACTTGCCTCAGACTTTCCTGCAAGTGTTCACCCCCTCCCAGCCTCCCCCTGCAAGCAGGGGGAGGAACGAATAGCGCGCACGGAAATACGCCAAGGCATTCCATGCATCCATGAATCAAGACACGCTCCCTTACGAAAACGCCCTGCGCATCGTGCTCGATGCCAGCACGAGACTTTCTTCGGAGGATTGCCCTACCGCGGCATGCCTGAGCCGCGTCTTGGCCACTCCCATCATCAGCACCGTCGATCTGCCGCCTTTCGACAATTCCGCGATGGACGGCTTCGCCTTGCGCGGCGATTCGATCGTGCACGCCGGTACCGAACTGCCTATCGAAGGCGAGCAGGCCGCGGGCGATGGCATCGCGCGTGCCCGTGCTGGTGCATGGGAGATCATGACCGGTGCGCGCGTACCCGATGGACTCGATCGTGTCATTCCCATCGAACAGACCGAGCGCGTCTCGTCCGACAGCGTGCGCTTGCTCGCGGATGTGACGCCCGGGCAGAACGTGCGCGTAGCAGGTTCCGATGTGGCGCACGGCGAAAAAGTGCTGGAGGCGGGCACGGTTCTGCAGCCGCAACATCTGATGCTGCTCGCCGCGCTCGGTGTGGCGAAGGTGCCTGTCGGCGTACGTCCACGCGTGGCGGTGATCTGCACGGGTCGCGAACTGGTCGACAATCCCGCGCAAACGCTCGCGCCGGGGCAGATCCGCAATTCCAACGGTCCTTTTCTTGCTGCGCGCTTGCCGCTGGCAGGCGCGGAAGTGGTGCATGTTGAAACGGTGGGCGATGATGCCGCGGCTTTCGAAGCGGCCTTGCAACGCGCATTGAACGCCGGCGCCAAAGTGATCGTGACCAGTGGCGCTGTTTCCATGGGGCATTACGATTTCGTGCCGCAGGCGCTGGAACGGCTTGGCGCGCAAACGCTGTTCCACAAAGTAGCGATACGCCCCGGCAAGCCGCTGCTGTTTGCAAGGCTGCCCGGCGACGTACTGTTGTTCGGCCTGCCGGGTAACCCGATTGCCGTGGCAGTTGGCTTGCGTTTCTTTGTGGAACCCGCATTGCGCGTGATGCTGGGCTTGCCGCCGGAAACGCCATATCGCGTGCCGCTCAGCAAGCCGTACAGCAAGAAGCCGCGCCTGCGTTTTCATCTCAAGAGTCACCTGCATATCGATGCGCAGGGCCGCCTTGCGGTGGAAGTGCTAGAAGGTCAGGAGTCCTACCGCATTCGTCCGCTGTCAGATGCCAATGCATGGGCAGTGGTGCCAGCCGATGTCGATGCGCTGCCTGCGGGCGCGTTGGTCGACGTGCACGGCGTAGGCCATTTCGAATTTCCCCATCCCGATTTTCCTTTGCCGGGGCGTGCTGCATGAAAGTTCGCATCACCTTGTTTGGCGCCTTGCGCGATGCCGATCCGCACGGCTTCGTCGAACTGGACGCACCCGAATCCTGCACCATCGGTACGTTGCGTGACTTGCTGCGTGAGCATCTGCGCGAGCATGCGCCGCAGATTAGTGCAGGATTGGTACAACGCTCGGCGTTCGCTAGCGAGGACGAGATTCTGCATAACCATCGCACGCTGCCGGAGAATGGGCAGCTTGCGATATTACCGCCGGTGAGCGGGGGATAAGTGCAATATATGCCAGCTCCATATTCTCTGGCCGTCATTCCCGCGAAAGCGGGAATCCATGTTGCTCTGAAGCTAAAAGCAAAAATGGATTCCCGCTTTCGCGGGAATGACGGCGTGTAGAGTTTTCGGTCGCCTCTGAAGTCTTGGATTACCAGTGACAACATATGTCTGATCTACACACCGCCGTCATCGACATCTGCGACGCATCCCTGGATCCCGTCGCGGCGCTCGCCTTTGTATCCGACCCGCGCTTCGGCGGCATCGATATGTTCATCGGCAAGGTGCGCGAGCACAATCTCGGCCGTGTCGTCACCGGTGTGAGCTACGACTTATTCGAGCCATTGGCGCTCAACACGTTCCAGGAAATTGGCGAACGCGCGCGCAGGAAAGTCGGCGGGCCGATGAAGGTGTACATCGCGCATGCCAAGGGCGATCTGCGCATCGGCGACATCGCCGTCATCGTCGCCGCCGGCACGCCGCATCGCGATGAAGCGTTCAAGGCTTGCCGCATGGCGATCGAGGCGGTGAAACACGAGGCGCCGATCTGGAAGCAGGAGCATTACACCGACGGCGACAGCGCATGGAGCGAAGGGTGCTCGCTGTGCGAGGAGCATCGCGAAGCCGAACAGACTGCCGCCAAGCGCGGAGCGGCGCATGAGCACGGTCACGACCACGATCACTGAGCCGATGCCTTGCATCGGTGTGGTGCTGGCCGGCGGGCGCTCCTCGCGCATGGGCCGCGACAAGGCGCTGCTGCATTGGAACGGGCGGCCGCTGATCGAGCATCTGATAGCCGTGCTGCAAGCGGCCGGAATACACGAAGTGAAGGTAAGCGGCGAACGCCCGGATTACCACGGCGTGGCCGATCCGCTGCCGCACATGGGGCCGATCGGCGGCATCGCTGGTGTGGCTGCAACGTGCGGCGATGGTGAGCTGCTGATCGTTCCGGTCGATATGCCTCGCCTGCAGCCCGCACTGCTGCAACGCCTGCGCGATGCCGAACCGGGCGCCGGTAGCGTGCGTTTTGCCGGTCACGTGCTGCCGATGCGCCTGCGGCTGGATGCTCACTGTCGCGACACGCTGCATGCCATGATTGCTTCAAGCGATGAGCGCGGCCGCTCCCTGCGCGTGCTGCAGGAACGTGTCGGCGTACGCGAGGTGGCACTATCCGCCGACGAAGCTGCGCAACTGATCGACTGCAATACCGAAGAAACCTGGCGGGAGGTGAGCGCATGAGAGTGCAACTGGAAGGCCAGAGCCTACGGCTGCGCATCGATGAAGAAGAACTGGCACGACTGTTGACCGGTGGCTCCGTCGACAATCGCACCGCCCTGCCCGACGGCCATATCGAAATGCACCAGCTCAGCCTGGCGCCGCGCATCGGCTGGCAACGCGAGGGTACCGTGTGGCATATCAGCCTGCCCGACACCGAGGTACGCGCGCTCAGCCAACGCCTGCCCTCGCGCGAGGGCTTGCAGTTTTCGTTGTCGACGCTGAGTGGCGAGGTGTTGCAGATCGTGTTTGATGTGGATGTGCGTGATAGTGCGCGCAAGCGTTTGCATAAATCATCGCAAGGAGAGGCTTTATGAAGGTGTTGCGCGATCTAACCGCAAAGCTGATTGCTCGTCATTCCGGCAAAGCACCAAGGAACCTTTGGCGTAGCTGGCAGCTTCTGCTAGCGACATGCATGTTGTTGAGTCTGATCCATTTCAACAGCGCACTTGCGCAAACATCGCCTACCATCCGCATCGCCTACGCCGGCTCCATGGGCGTGGTGATGGACAGCGCCGCCGGCCCCGCCTTCGCTAAGGCGCATCACGCCACCTACCAGGGCATCGGCCAGGGCTCCTACGCCCTGGCGCGTCTGCTTGCTGCGCATCAATTACAGGCGGATGTGTTCGTTACCATCACGCCGGGGCCGATGCAGATACTGAAACAAGCCGGGCTGGTCGCCAGCGCCGTTCCGGTGGCCAGCACGCAGATGGTCGTCGTTTACAGTCCCCATAGCCATTTTGCCGCCGACTTCGCCGCTGCTGCGCGCGGCGAAAAGAAATGGTATGAGGTGCTGAGCGAACAAGGCGTTCGCCTGGGCCGCACCGATCCCGCCATCGATCCGCAAGGTGCGAACGTGTTGCTCACGTTGCAATTGGCGGCGGATTACTACCGGGAGCCCGATCTACTGAAGACGATCGCCGGTGCGCCGCAGAATCCCTCGCAGATCTTCACCGAGCCTTCGCTGATGTCAAGGCTGGAAGCCGGGCAGATCGATGCAGCCATCGGCTATCTGAGCGCCGCGCAATCGCACCACCTGCCCACCATCGCGTTGCCCGATGAAATCAACCTCGGCAATCCCGACATGCAGAAGCCGTGGTATGACCGCGCATCCCTCACACTGGATAACGGCAAGACGCTGCGCGTGCAGCCGTTGGTGTTCTATGCCGGCGCGTTGAGCAATGCACAGCAACCCGAACTAGGGCGTGATTTCGTGGCGTTTTTGCAGGGTGCACAAGGGCAAGCGTTGTTTCGCGAGCATGGTTACAGTGCGCCGCGCGGGAATGGTCTGTGACACCGTTGGTGCGTGACCTTGCCATAACGCAGTCCCCTCTCCCCTCCGGGGAGAGGGTTGGGGTGAGGGGCCAAGGCTGGCCGGAAACATCACCCAAGCGCGCAAACGCTGCTTTGGTTTCCATCGCATGATCGACCATCAGGCGAGGTTGTCCCCTCACCCCAGCCCTCTCCCCGGAGGGGAGAGGGAGCCATTGCGGCAAGTGCAAGAGTTCTACGCATGAGCCTCTCTCAAACACGCCTGCCTGCACTTGTCGGCCTGCTGACGCTGCTACTACTCGCCACCCCCTTCATCGGCCTCGCCTTCATCACGCCATGGCACACCTTCGGCTTTGCTGACGGTGACGGCAACGCCATCGCCGTATCGCTCTGCTATAGCCTGCTTGCCCTCATCCTGATCATCGCGCTGGGCACGCCGCTCGCCTGGTGGCTGGCGCGTCATCGCGTGCGCGGTCTGTGGCTGGTCGATGCGCTGCTGCTGCTTGCCCTGCTCACGCCACCGCTGGCGATGGGCCTGCTGCTGGCCGCCATGTACGGGCCTTATGGTCCGGCCGGCAGCATGCTGGAACGTGCGGGCCTGGTGCTGACCAATTCCGGGCCGGCGTTCGTGATGGCGCAGTTCTACAGTGCGCTGCCCTATTACGTGATCGCCGCGCGTGCGGCCTTCGAAGGTGTGCCGCGCGAGCTGGAGCAGATCGCGCTTACGCTCGGACATTCGCCGTGGCGCAGTTTCGTGCGTGTCAGCCTTCCGCTGGCGCGGTTGGGGTTGGCAGCGGCGATCGCGCTGGCCTGGGTGCGCGCACTGGGCGAATTCGGTGCAGTGTTGATCGTGGCGTATTACCCGCAGGGCATTCCGGTGAAACTGTGGGTGAACTTGCAGAATGTCGGGCTTAGCGCGGTGTATCCGTTGCTGTGGGTGTTCTTTCTGGTGGCCATGCCCTTGCCGCTGGTGCTGGGCCTGGCCGCGCGCCACAGGCGTTTGATCTAATGCACATCGACTATCGCATCGAACGTCCGATCGCCCTTCATGCGGCCTTCGATGTCGAAGGCTTCACGGTATTGCTCGGCGCGAGCGGCGAAGGGAAGTCACTCTTGTTGCGTGCGATTGCGGGCCTTACTCCCGCGCAAGGCGAACCGTTCGGCGGCATGGCCGCGCAACACCGCGCCGTGGGCTATCTGCCGCAAGGCTATGCGTTATTTCCGCATCTGAATGCCTGGCAGAACGTGGCGTTCGCTTTACGCGGTGCGCAAAGACGCATGCAGGCGATGCAATTGCTGGAGCGCGTGCACATGGCGGATTTCGCCGAGCGCTATCCGGCAACCCTTTCAGGCGGACAGCAGCAGCGCGTGGCATTGGCTCGCGCATTGGCACGCCGCCCACAATTGCTGCTGCTGGACGAACCTACGTCGGCGCTCGATCCTGTTACCCGCGACGACGTGGTGGCGGAATTGATCGCCGAAGTGCACGAGTTCGGGATTCCTGCACTGGCAGTGAGTCACGATCCTCATCTAGCCGCCGTGGCGGATCGGCTGGTGCTGATGCATGAACAGCGCATCATCCAGATCGGGCCGCCTGGCAGCGTTTACGCCCATCCGGTGAGTGGTGCAGCCGCGCGATTGCTTGGGCATCGCAATGTGCATCGTGGACGCATCGAAGCCTCGGATGGCGCATGGCGGTTGGTGTGGCGGGATGGTGGCATTGCGTTTCCCGTCGATGGCCGAGCGGATGCGGAGATGGAAGTCGATTGGACAATCGACCCGGAAGCAGTTTCCCTGGTCGATGCACGCGACGCTTCGACCGATGCCATTGCGGCGTCAATCGAAGTGCGGCATGTGATTGGGCGAACGATGCAGTTGGGGCTTCGTTGCGGTATGGGGCGATTGTGGGTGTCGGTGTCTAACGGCAGACCTATTCCCGAAGCCGTGGCGGTGAAATTGCCTGCAGAATCGATTCGGTGGTGGGCGCGGGACAACACGTAAATCGCAATGGCTAACCTCGCCTCACCGACAGAGTTCGTTCAAGCATGCAGCTTGCTATCCAACTCCGCCAACTTCTCAACACCCTTCTTCGCAAGCGGCTCCAGCCCTTCCCCACCCGCCGCAAGATGCGCCACGATCTGTTTGCGCATGCCCGGTTCCCAAAACCGCTTCAGGTGATCGGCCACACCTGCTACACCCAATGCCTGGTCGGGTTCGGCGGCGAAGTAACGGCTGATGTCGTTGGTCATCTCGATGAGGCGTTCGATATTCATGCTGTAGCTCCGGCGGCATGAAGCAGTCGCTGCGGATGAGTGTAGATGACATAGCTGCCCGGTCGCGCAAAGCCGACCAGGGTCAGATGCGTGCTTTCGGCCAGGTGAATCGCCAGCGCGGTCGGCGCGGAAATCGCGGCCATCAATGTAATGCCGGCACTCGCAGCTTTGGTGACCATTTCGTAGCTGGCGCGGCTGGTAACCAGCAGAAAGCCCTGCTCTGGATCGATGCGCGCCTTGACCATCGCGCCGATCAGCTTGTCCAGCGCGTTATGGCGGCCAACATCTTCGCGCACCAGCACGATGGCGCCATCGACATCGACCCAGGCCGCCGCATGCACGGAGCCCGTGGCGCTATTCACCGGTTGCGCGGCATGCAAGGTTTCGAGCGCGCGTTCCAGCGCAGCCGCTTCGACACGCGGTCCATTGCCAACGGGCGCGGGATGACGCACAGCATCTTCCAACATGCGTGCGCCGCACAGACCACAGCCGCTGCGCCCCGGCAGCAGGCGTTCGCCGCCGTTGCCTGCACGTTGCTCGACCGTATCGGATGACACCTGCATCGCCAGCTCGATGCCTTCCAGGCGCGAACGCACCTCGATGGATTGCAGTTCTTCCGGCTTCGCCACCAGGGCTTCGCTCAACGAAAAGCCCAGCGCGAAATCTTCCAGATCCAACGGCGTCACCATCATCACTGCGAAGGGTACGTCGTTGTATAGCATTGCAACCGGCACTTCTTCGGTGATGGCATCACTGATCTGTTCGTGCTCGCCGTGGCGATAACGATCCACACGGCGAGTCACATAGCCATGGCCGGGATGCGGCGTGTCAGGGCGTTTCGGCTGCATCCAACAAGGCCTGCTGCGTTTGAGAAAAAGCTTCGTAACGCTTCTGCCATTCCGAGGGCTGGTTGACGCGCGTCACCTGCACCGCCGTCACCTTGTATTCGGGGCAGTTGGTGGCCCAGTCCGAATTCTCGGTGGTGATGACGTTGGCGCCGGAGCCGGGGAAATGGAAGGTGGTGTAGACCACGCCCGGTTGCATGCGTTCGGAAATGCGCGCGCGCAAGACGGTCGTGCCTGCACGGCTTTCGATACCGACCCAGTCAGCTTCGCTGATGCCGCGTTCCTCCGCGTCGTGCGGATGAATTTCCAGTCGATCCTCGTCGTGCCACATGACATTCGCGGTGCGGCGTGTCTGCGCGCCCACGTTGTACTGGCTGAGAATGCGCCCCGTGGTGAGGATCAACGGATACACGGTATTTACTTTTTCCGAGGTCGGGACGTATTCGGTGAGCATGAAGCGGCCCTTACCGCGCACGAATTCGTCCACGTGCATCACCGGCGTGCCTTCAGGATGCTGCTCATTGCACGGCCACTGGATTGAACCGAGCGCATCGATCTTGTCGAAGCTCACCCCGTGGAACGTAGGTGTGAGCTGCGCGATCTCGTCCATGATCTCGGACGGATGCTTGTAGTGCATGGGATAGCCCATGGCATTGGCCAGCAATTGCGTGACCTCCCAATCTGCATAGCCACTCTTGGGCTCCATCACCTTGCGCACGCGCGAAATACGGCGCTCGGCATTGGTGAAGGTGCCGTCCTTCTCCAGGAACGAGCAGCCGGGCAGGAACACATGGGCGAACTTGGCGGTTTCGTTGAGGAACAGATCCTGCACCACCACGCATTCCATCGCCTCCAGTGCCGCGGTGACGTGCTGCGTGTTCGGATCGGACTGGGCGATGTCCTCGCCCTCGATGTACAAGCCTTTGAAGCTGCCATCGATGGCCGCCTCGAACATGTTGGGAATGCGCAGACCCGGTTCGTCGTGGAGATGTACGCCCCAGGCCGATTCGAACAAAGTGCGCGTTGCCACATCGCCGACATGGCGATAACCAGGGAACTCGTGCGGGAACGAACCCATGTCGCACGAGCCCTGCACGTTGTTCTGCCCACGCAGCGGATTCACGCCCACGCCTTCGCGACCGATGTTGCCGGTGGCCATGGCGAGATTGGCAATGGCCATCACGGTGGTGGAACCCTGCGAGTGCTCGGTCACGCCCAGGCCGTAATAGATGGCCGCATTGCCGCCGGTGGCATATAGGCGCGCAGCGTTTCGGATCATTGGGGCAGGCACGCCGGTCTCGGCTTCCGTGGCTTCCGGGCTATGTTTTGGGTCCGCAACGAAGCTGCGCCACTTTTCGAACGCAGGCTTTTCGCAACGCGCAGCAACAAAGGTCTCGTTCACTAGTCCTTCGGTAACGATCACATAAGCCAGAGCATTGAGCACGGCGACATTGGTGCTGGGCCTGAGCTTGAGATGGTAATCAGCCTTGATATGCGGCGTGCGCACCAGATCAATGCGGCGCGGATCGACCACGATCAGCTTCGCGCCTGTACGCAAGCGGCGCTTCATTTGCGAGCCGAATACCGGATGCGCATCGGTGGGGTTGGCGCCGATCACCAGCACCACGTCGGTGTATTCGATGGAATCGAAATCCTGTGTGCCGGCCGACTCGCCCATCGTTGCTTTCAGACCATAGCCGGTGGGTGAATGGCAGACGCGCGCGCAGGTATCCACGTTGTTGTTGCCGAAGCCGGCGCGCACCAGCTTCTGCACCAAGTAGGTTTCTTCGTTCGTGCAACGCGAGGACGTGATGCCGCCGACGGAGAACTTGCCGTATTTTTCCTGCAGCCGCTTGAACTCGCTGGCGACGTGCGCAATCGCTTCATCCCAGCTCGCAATGCGCCAGGGATCGGTGATCTTCTGGCGAATCATCGGCGTGTTGATACGATCCGGATGCGTGGCGTAGCCGATCGCGAAGCGCCCTTTCACGCAGGAATGGCCGTGATTGGCATGACCATCCTTGTTCGGCACCATGCGCACGATTTCCTCGCCTTTCATCTCGGCGCGGAAGCTGCAGCCGACGCCGCAATAAGCGCAGGTGGTGATCATGCTGTGTTCGGCCTGGCCGCGCTCAATCAGCGATTTTTCCGACAGCGTGGCGGTGGGACAAGCCTGCACGCAGGCGCCGCAAGACACACACTCGGAATCGAGGAAGCGATTGTCCTGGCTGGCCGACACTTTCGAATCGAAACCACGCCCCTGGATGGTGAGCGCGAATGTACCCTGCACTTCGTCACAGGCACGTACGCAACGCGAGCAAACGATGCACTTTGAAGGGTCGAAGGTGAAGTACGGATTAGATTCGTCCTTCGGCGCAAAGTGCAGATTGATCTCACCTTCCTTCGTTTTCGCAAAGACGTGGTTCTCGCCGTCGTAGCCATAGCGCACTTCGCGCAGGCCAACGACGCCAGCCATGTCCTGCAGCTCGCAATGGCCATTGGCCGGACAGGTCAGGCAATCCAGCGGGTGATCGGAGATGTATAGCTCCATCACGCCGCGGCGGATCTCGGCCAGTTTCGATGTCTGGGTGCTGACTTTCATGCCTTCCGTGGCCGGCGTGGTGCAGGAAGCGGGATAGCCCTTGCGTCCCTCGATCTCAACCAGGCATAGGCGGCAGGAGCCAAACGCATCCAGCATGTCAGACGCGCACAGCTTAGGGATGTTGATACCGGCTTGCGAAGCAGCGCGCATCACGGACGTGCCTTCCGGCACGCGGATGCTGCGGCCGTCGATTTCCAGCGTGACCTGCTTGTCCGATTTGACAGCGGGTGTGCCGCGGTCGATTTCGACGATGGACAGCATGATGAACTACCTCCTCAAACCTTTGCGCTCCCTCCCCTGCTTGCAGGGGAAGACACCTTCTTTCTCCTCCTGCGAGCAGGAGGAGGTGGGGTTAGGTGAACACTTGCAACGAACTTTCCCGCAAGTGTTCACCCCCTCCTAACCTCCCCCTGCAAGCAGGGGGAGGGACATGTCTCACGAAGCCGCGGGCTGTTTCGCAGCTTCAAAATCCTCATGAAAATGATCCAGCGCACTCAACACCGGAAACGGCGCCATGCCACCCAGCGCACACAGCGAACCGGCCACCATCGTCTGACATAGATCACGCAGCAGCACTTCATTGCGCTCACGTTCTGCGATGTCGCCGGCGATGATGCGATTGATCACTTCCACGCCGCGCGTGGAACCAATGCGACATGGCGTGCATTTGCCGCAAGATTCGATTGCGCAGAACTCCATCGCGAAGCGCGCCTGAGCCGCCATGTCGACCGTATCGTCGAACACCACCACACCGCCATGCCCGACCATGCCGCCGATCGCCGCGAAGGCTTCGTAATCGATCGGCGTGTCAAGCTGCGATGCGGGGATATAAGCACCCAACGGACCGCCCACCTGCACCGCGCGCACCGGACGTTCGCTGGCAGTGCCGCCGCCGTATTCCTCGATCAGTTCGCGCAATGTCAGGCCGAACGCACGTTCCACCAGCCCCGACCGCTTCACGTTGCCGGCCAATTGCAACGGCAGCGTGCCACGCGACCGACCCGTGCCGTAGTCGCGATAGAACGCGGCACCGCGATCGAGAATGATCGGCACCGTCGCCAGCGTGATCACGTTGTTGATCACCGTGGGCTTGCCGAACAAACCCTGGATGGCCGGTAACGGCGGCTTGAAGCGTACCTGTCCGCGCTTGCCTTCCAGGCTTTCCAGCAGCGAGGTTTCTTCGCCACAGATATACGCGCCGGCGGCCATGCGCACTTCCAGATGGAACGCCTTGCCGCTACCGCAAATGTTGTCACCGAGATAGCCGCGCACCTTGGCCGCATCGATGGCCGCTTCCAGCGCGCGCTGCGCATGCGGGTATTCGACGCGCAGGTAGATGTAGCCGCGCGTAGCTCCCACGGCCAGGCCGGCGATGGTCATGCCTTCGATCAGTACGAACGGATCGCCTTCCATGATCATGCGGTCGGAAAAGGTGCCGGAATCGCCTTCGTCCGCGTTGCATACGATGTATTTCTGATCGGCGGCGGCATCCAGGCAGGTTTTCCATTTGATACCCGCAGGAAATGCCGCGCCGCCACGACCGCGCAGACCCGAATCGGTGACTGCTTGCACGATGGCAGCCGGTTCCAACTTCAAAGCTGCAGCAAGTCCGCGATAGCCATCGTGCGCAAGATAATCATCCAGGTTGCGCGGATCGACGATGCCGACTCGCGCGAAGGTCAAACGCTGTTGGCTTTTCAGCCAGGGAATCTCCTCGGTAAGTCCCAGCTTCAGCACATCCTCGCCACCGTGCAGAAAATCGGCATCAAACAAACCCAGCACGTCGGTGGGTTGCACCGGGCCATAAGCCACTCGGCCCGCAGGTGTTTCCACTTCCACCATCGGTTCTAGCCAATACAGGCCGCGCGAACCGTTGCGCACGATGCGAACGCCGGTGTTGCGCGTTGCGGCTTCCGTTTCGATCGCCTCGGCGACGACGTCTGCCCCCAGCGACAAGGCGCTGGCGTCGCGCGGCACGTAGACGGTGATGCTCATGTCGCCTCCGACAGCAGCCATGCGTCGAAGCTTTCCGGCGTCACGCGGCCTTTCAATTCATCATCGACCATCATCGCCGGCGAACATGCGCAATTGCCCAGGCAATAGACCGGCTCCAGCGTCCATGCACCGTCCGCGGTGGTTCCGTGAAAATCCACGCCCAACCGCTGCTTCACGTGTTGCTCCAATTTCGCCGCGCCCATCGACTGACAGGATTCTGCGCGGCAAAGATAGATAACGCGTTTGCCAGCCGGATGCGTGCGGAAGTAGTGATAAAACGACACCACGCCATGCACGTCCGCGCGTGACAGATTCATCTCACGCGCGATCAGCGGGATGGCTTCCTCGGGCACGTAACCCAAGGAAGCCTGCACGCCATGCAGAACGGGAAGCAGCGCGCCGGGCTGGTCCTTCAGCCGGGCGGTCACGTCGAGTACGGCGTCGCGGATCTTGTCGTCGATCGGCGGCAACGGCAGGACGCTTTTAGCGGGTTTCATAACAGCTCAATCCTCAAAACAGTGCGGCAGCCTTGCTGAGCGCAATCCATACACCGATCAGGAACGGGATGCCGACCAGGGCCCAGGCGACCACGCCCACGATGCCGAAGCTGCCACGCGCCGCCTGATCGGCATGGGCCGTGACATGAGGCGCCTCGTGTTGCAGCGAACGCTCGCGTGCGAGTTCCTCGTCGGTCATATGGTGCGCTTCCTTGACCGGCCTGACCATTAAATTGGCGATAAGGCCAATCAGCAGCAGGCCGGCAAGAATATAGAGTGTGCGGTCGTAAACCAGGTTTTTGGCGACACCGGCGTCCAACTGCGCCTGACGCACCGCTGCGATCAAGAACGGCCCGGCGACGCCCGCCACCGACCAGGCGGTCAAAAGGCGGCCGTGAATGGCGCCGACCATTTGTGTACCGAAAATGTCCGCCAGGTAAGCCGGCACAGTGGAGAAGCCGCCGCCGTACATCGACATGATGATGCACACGGTGAGCACAAACACGCCCGCCAGGCCCATATGCCCCAGCGTCGGCAGGCTGCAATACAGCACGATGCCGAGCAGGAAGAACACGATATACGTGTTCTTGCGTCCGATGAAATCGGAGATGGATGCCCAGAAGATGCGGCCAAGGCTGTTGAACAAGCTGATCAGCCCGACCAGGCCCGCCGCCGCGGCAGCGATCGATGCCTTCTGTGTGGCGGTGAGCACGGTGGCCGCGTCGATACCAAGCAAGCGCCCGCCGAACACGTCCTGGAACATCGGACTGGCCATTGCCAGCACACCAATGCCCGCCGTCACGTTCATACACAACACGATCCATAGCATCCAGAATTGCGGCGTTTTCCACGCGCGGTTCAAGTGCACGTGCTTGGCCGTGATCAAGCTGTTCGTGTTGGCCGGTGGCGTCCAGCCTGCCGGCTTCCAGCCGCTAGGCGGAACCCGGAAACCGAACGCACCCGCCGACATCGCGATGAAGTAAATCACGCCCAGCACCATCAAGGTGCTCGCCACACCCGGCACGTCGCCGTGCGTGAAGCGCGCCATCAAGGCCACTGCGATCGGCGCGCCGATCATCGCGCCACCGCCGAAGCCCATGATTGCGAAGCCCGTCGCCAGACCTCGGCGATCGGGAAACCACTTGATCAAGGTGGATACCGGCGTGATGTAGCCCAGCCCCAGGCCGACACCGCCCAGTACGCCGCAGCCCAGGAAGACCAGCCACAACTGATGCATCGATACGCCGATGCCGCCGATCACCAGTCCGCCGCCCCAACACAGTGCAGCGATGAAGCCTGCCTTGCGCGGCCCGGCATGCTCCAGCCAGCCACCCCAAATCGCCGCCGAAATACCGAGCATGGCGATGAAGGTTTCGAAAATATGCGTGACCGCAGGCACGGTCCAATTGCACGATCCTCCAAACAACTGCGCAAAGAATCCGATGCCGCCGCAACTCGCCGCGCCCGGCACCAGTTTGCTCATCGGCAACCAGAACACCGAAAAACCATAAGCCATGCCAATGCACAAATGGATGGCCAACGCCGCTGGCGGCACAAACCAGCGATTGAAGCGTGGCCCCGCAATGGTACGTTCCCTCGCCAACAAACCCGACGCCGCTCCCCCGGTCGCCTCAACAGCCTCAGGCACAACAGTCATACTCGTCTCCCATGGTTAACTCGGGACAACAACCATCGCATTAGCGACGCGCACGACTCTAGCGCAAAAGCGTCAAAAGCATGATTACAATTGCGCAAGCTTGTTGCTGCGCAGCAGCACCCCAACGGGATGCCCAAGCGAAGGGCGACGCATATCACACATCGCCAGCAACGGATTGCATGCTTGAGCTCACCTCTCGCGCAAATGAGCGCCAAGAAATTGCAGTACTTTCGCCTTATAGGCGGCCCCCTGCGTAACGGCACATATCAACGTGCTCGGCCCCATGCACAACCCACAGTTCCTTGGGTGCTTTGGCGGCACTAAACAACGCGTAAGACTCTGTGATCGTCGTATGGCGATCATGGTCACCCACTATCATCAGCTTGGGCATGGACAGATGACCGATATGGTCAATGGGCCGTAGCTGATCTGGATAGATGTCCAGATGCGCGTGCAAGGTAGTGAGCATGACAGGGGCCAGCCATCGCCCCACTCCTCCAAGGTAAATCGTGAGGCGATCAGCTAAGGCTTGCTCAATGGTCGGATAAACCTGCTCCAGCACCACCGCGTCTGCATCCAGGCCAGATCCCGCCAGGATAGTGGCGGCGCTACCCATCGACGTGGCGATGATGCCTATCCGCTCCTCCGGCAACTGCTGGTGCAAATAGCGTAGCGATGCCTTTACATCGTCCGCTTCCCTATAACCGAACGTAATGGCATCGCCGGGGCTTTCGCCCGATGCCTGAAAGTCGATCAGCAGGACGGCATACCTTCCGTTGAAAGCCGGAGAAGCGTGCAGAACGTCCAAGGATACAAAATCGGTTTTGAGTGCTTCGCACAGTGTATTTACGCTGGATTCCCGCTTTCGCGGGAATGACGGCCATGAGGGGACGCAAAGTTTTTCGCAAGATTGGCCCCTCACCCCAACCCTCTCCCCGAAAGGGAGAGGGAGCTGGAGTGCCGCGAGATTTAGGGGATGTCGTCCGAATCGACGGGTGCATCGGCATGGATCTGATTCACTGCTGGCACGGCGACTGCCTTTATCCCTGCGTTATGCAGATGCGAGTTCAACGTTGGCAGGTCTGTACTGTGAATCGATTGCCATTGCGCAATGGCTTTATCGAGATTCGTCTTGTACTGAGCGAACGCCTGCCGCTGCCCATCGGTAGGTGCGCGGTCTGCGCCTTCCACGTCAGCGGCAATGGCAGTCAGCGCGTCGTTCATCGATTCCAGGTTGGTGGACATTTCGCCGTCGCCGGAAACGAGTGGATCGGTTTTCTTGCGGAATGCGTCGATCTCGTCGTGCACCGATTTATGGGCGGCATCGTTACTTAGTTTCTTCTCGGCTTCGTCGAGCTGGCTACGTACGGCATCCACTTCGCCGTGGGTTTGCCATACCTGTTGCAGCGCCGTACCGACTTCGCGCGAGAAGGCGAGACCTTCGGCGAGTGCGTTCTGTTCAACGTTGACGCGCGGATCGGCAACCACATTCAACGGCGCGCGATAGGACTTGCCATCAACGCTGAGCACCACCTGATACTTGCCCGGCAGCACCAGCGGCCCTTCGGGCGTTAGCGGTGTATCGGAATCCCACGTGGCAGCGATGCTGTAGCCGTAAAGCAGCGCCTCTGGGCGTGGATAGCGAAGGTTCCATACGAAGCGATGCGCGCCGGCACTGGTGCCCAGCGTTTCCGGCGAACCGAGCCAGCCTTTTTGGAAGTAACGTTCGGCGGGCAGGTTTTCCTGCTTGTCGGCGCTGGAGTAATGGCGGACCTGCTTGCCGTCGCTATCGAGAATATCCAGCGTGACGGGTCCCTTGGCCGCGCTAGCCAACTGGTAATCGATGATGGCGCCGGCGGGCGGATTCTTGCCGAGCGGTTCGTCGGGCGGCAGCGGCGTGTCCTTGTTTTCGTTGGCGCGCACGCGCACGGCGTCGGCAGGCGTGTAAAGCGCCGTCTTGCGCGTGTCATTCGCGCTGACCTGGCGCAAGGGCGCGATGTCATCGAGGATCCAGATCGCCCTGCCCTGCGTGCCGGCAACAAGGTCGTCGCCGTGGATCAACAGATCGCGTACCCATGCGGTAGGCAGGTTGCGTTGCAGGGATTGCCAATGCGCGCCATCGTCGAGCGAAACGTACACACCGCGATCGGTGCCGGCGAACAGCAGGCCTTCGCGCTGCGTATCGACACGCACCACGCTGACGAAATCATCTTGCGGCAAGCCGGCGGAAATATCCGTCCAGGTTTTGCCGTAATCGTGCGTGCGCCACACGTGCGGACGGAAATCGTCCTGGCGATGATTGTCGACCGCGGCGTACGCCGTACCCTTCTGTAGCGGGGAAAGATCGACTGAGCTGACAATGCCCCAGTTGGGCAGTTCCTTGGGTGTGACGTTCTGCCAGTTTTTGCCAGCGTCGCGGGTGAGCTGGATGGAGCCGTCGTCGGTGCCGACCCAGATTTCGTCGTTGGTGAACGGCGAAGGCGCGATGCTGTAGATCACGCCGTAGCCGCAATCGCGTGCCTGCTGTGCGGTCGGGTTACCTTCGCAGCCTTCGGTCGCGCCCTGTTTCTTCGCGCTGAGGTCAGGGCTGATCACATCCCAGTGCTGACCCTGATCGGTGCTGCGGAACAGGACCTGCGCACCGAGATACAGTGCATACGGAGCCTTGGCGGAAAACGCGATCGGCGTGATCCAGGTGTAGTGGTATTTGAAATCGGTGGGACGCTGGCCATAGCTGTTCACTGGCCACGCGGTGACGTTTTGCACAACGCCGGTGCGGCGATCCCAGCGCGACACGCGTCCGCCGAGACCGGAGCCGAACACGATGTTGGGATCATCCGGATACGGCAGATCGTAGTCGCGCTCATCGCCACCCACTGGGCGCCAGTCGCGATAGGAAATGGAACCGTAGTCGCTGCGGCTGGCGATGCCCACCGTGCCGGAATCCTGCTGGCCGGAATAGATCCAGTACGGAAACTGATTGTCGGCAGCGACGTGATAGAACTGCCCCGTCGGCTGGTTGTACCAACTGCTCCAGCTCTTGCCGCCGTTGACGGTGACGACGGCGCCCTGGTCGCTCGCGGCGATCATGCGCTGCGAATCGCGCGGATCGATCCATAGGAAGTGGTAATCGTCGCCACCCGGCGCACCCTTGAAGATGTCCCAATGCTTGCCGCCATCATCGGAACGGCGGATCGACTGTCCCGCGGAATAGATGCGATCGCGATTCTGCGGATCGACAGCGATGCGGCTGAAGTAATCGTTCGGCAGCCAGGATTCGTGACTGACGGCTTGCCACGTTGCGCCGCCGTCATCGGAGCGGTACAGGCCACTGTCCTTCCCGGGCTTGGCGGAATGCACCACAGCATAGACGCGATTGCCGCTGGCGGCTGCGATGCCGATGCGCGCGAGCGTGCCGGTTGGCCAACCGTTGCCGCTGATGCGCTTCCACGTCGCGCCGCCGTCAGTGGATTTATAGAGACCGCTGCCCGAGCCCGCGTTCGGTTGAAAGTACGACAGCCACGGGTAATTGCGCACCTGCCATGCTGCGGCGTACACGATGTTCGGATTGGACGGATCGGCCGCCATGTCGACGACGCCCGTGTCGGCATCCACGAACAGGGTTTGTTTCCACGTCTTGCCGCCGTCGGTGGAACGATAGACGCCGCGTTCCTTGTTCGGGCCGAAGTAATGACCAAGCACGCCGACCAGCAAGGTGTTCGCATCGTGCGGATCGACCAGGATGCGGCCGATGTGCTTGCTCTCGGTGAGGCCGATGTGCTGCCAGTTCTTGCCACCATCATCGGAACGATACATGCCGTTACCGGCTGCCACGTCATAGCGCGCGGCGACCTGGCCGGAACCGGCGTAGATCACGTTCGGGTTGGATGGTGCCACGACGATGGCGCCGATCGATGCAGCGGGAATGCTGTCGAAGGTCGGCACCCAGGTACGACCGGCGTCGGTCGTTTTCCACACGCCGCCGCCAGCGGTGCCGATGTAGAACGTGTCGGCCCTGGTGGGATCGCCGGCGGCCATGGTGGCCCAGCCACCGCGGAAGGGGCCGACTTCACGCCATTGCAGAGCGCTGCTTACGTCGTTGGGTGTGGATGCATCAGCGTGCAAAGGTGCGGCGCTGGCGAGCAGGCAGGCGCAGGCGATAGCTGAAAGTGGGCGAAGGAAAGAGCGTGTCGACATGCTGGACTCCTGCTGTAAGTAACAAAGCTACAACGTGCCGTCAGAGGCAGCTGTCCCGAACCACGTAAATGTTCCTTGCCGTTATTCCCGCGAAAGCGCGAATAACGGCCTGGCAAAGGGAAGCTCCCAAGCAAGGAACTACCCGTCGCATCAGTCATAGCTCAACGCAAAACCCGTATACCAAGTCCTTCCAAACGCCGGCTCGATCCCATTCTGCCAAACGCGATCAAAGTAACGCCGGTTGGCAAGATTGCTCACGCCAGCCAGCAAACGCAGCGAACGATTCAACTGCCAATCCGACGCCACGTCCACCACCGTATACGCCGGAATGCGCGCCGGCATATAGGTTAGGCCGCTGCCGTAGGTCTGATCGGAATCCTGCCAGTACTGCGCCGCCGAGGAGACCGCGGTAAGGCTGAGCTTCACGCGCTCGTTGCGCCACGTAACGCCGGTCTTGAGCAAATACGCGGGAGAGAAAGCCGGCGTCTTGCCGACCTGCCCTGCAATGGCGCTGGATACGAACCTCGCGTTGAGCAGGCTGACGTTGACGAAGGTGTCCAGGTGTTGACCTTGCGTTGCGTATTCCGTCCGCGCGAAGAAGTCGTAGTCGAGCTGGCCTTCCAGACCGCGACTGCGCGTGTCGCCGGTATTCACGTAGATCGTGTCGATCGCATTGATGTAGCGTGTTTCCAGGCGATTGCGGAAATTGATCCAGTACACGCTCACGTCGTAATACAAGCCATTCACTGGCGCACCGTGCACGCCCGCTTCCCACGACACTGACTTGGAAAGCTGCGCAGCATTCCCCTGCATGAGATTGCTGAAAGGCGGTGCGATGTCGAAATAACGCAACGGACGCCAGCCTTGCGAGACGTTGAAATACGTTTCGTTGCCGTGGCCGAAGTCGTTGCCCAGTCCTAGTCCGAACAACGGCATGTGGCGGGTATCGGATTCGTGGATCAGCGGACGCGAGAGGAATGGCGGGCGCACCGTTTCGTCCACGGCGATACGTTCGTGTTCAAGCCGTACGGACGGCACAATGTGAATGCGATGCGGCAGACGGAACACGTTTTCGGCGAACACAGAAGCGTATTGCGAGCTGCGGCGCTGGTTCAATATCTGCGTGCCGCTGTGATCATCGCGCGCCACGGTCAAATCGGGAGTGCTCCACTGTCGAAACGGATCGCTGCCATGGAACAACACGGTGCCGATGGTGAAGGCATTGCCCTGCCCCCAGTTTTTGCGCAGGCGTACGTCGGTGCCGTAGGTGCGGAATGCTTCGTCCTGCAGCGTGGTACTGCTCGGCGGCGCCTGGCCTGGCAACTGTGCCTTCGCCGCGCGGCTGACCTGGTCCTGGTAGGTGAACCACAGCTTGGCTTCCAGCGACCAGCGGTTGCCGAAGTCATGCGTGTGACCCAGCACGAGCTGATCGCGATTCACCCAGTCGCGGTTGTACGGCGTGGTGACGGTGCGCGGATCCTGTTGCCACTGCGTGTAGCTTAGCCGTCCCGGATCGCCGGATACGGCACTGAAAGCATGAAAGTCCAGCCACCACTGCTGGTGTTCGTCCGGCTTGTACGCCAGATACAGATCGGCCTGGCGATTCTGCGAACCGTCGTTCGCGCGCATGCCGTCGCTGTGCACGTAGCCCGTATCGGCGCGGAACGCCCATGCGCCCTGGTTGCGCTCGATCACGTTGTAGCTGGAGAACAAACCATGCTCGCCAACCACGTTCTCGGTGGACACCGTCAGCGGCGTGCCCGGTGCCGGGCGTTTGGAAACCATGTTGATCACTGGCGCCGGTTCCGGCCCGTACAGCAGGCTGGAGCCACCGCGAATCAGCTGCACTTCAGACAGACTTTGCGTCATCGGAAACGCATAGAGCGTCGGGAAGCCGATCCAGTCGCCTTCCAGCGGGATGCCGTCCTGCATCACCAGCACGAATTCCGATTCCTGCGGATTGCCGATGCCGCGATAGTTGAAGTTGAACTGCGTGGGCGTGGGCTGCTCGGACACCTGCACGCCGGGCGTGCGCGCAAGCGCCTGGTTGAGATTGTTACCGATCACCGTGGGCTGGTTTTCCAGATGCGTCACCGTAGTTTTCTTGGTGACGGTGATCTTGGGGCCATCCACCTCGGGCATCTGATATTGCAGCTTGGCCTTGAGGTATTTGCGCCAGTCTTCACCGTGCACGTTCACGGCGGGCAGGTTGGTAGCCTTGCGGGCGCGCTGGGGTTGGTCGTCGTCCTGCGCGTGCGACGAAAAGGAGACCAGCGAAAGCGACAGGCAGAACGGCAACGCGGCGCGACGCAGGTGCAACATGCGAAATCCCGGCAACGGCAAGACAGCCGTGTCTTATCGCGCATGCGAGTGCGCTTGGCTATATGCCATCGGTTTACCCTTTGGATTCCTTGTCCATAGCGTTACATTGCAGTGGCCGCTCCCTCTCCCCTCCGGGGAGAGGGTTGGGGTGAGGGGCCAACCTCGCGAGAAGGTCGCGCAATCACATGGACGTCATTCCCGCGAACGTGGGAATCCATCTTGTCCTTGGGCAAAGCGAAAATGGATTCCCGCGTTCGCAGGAATGACGGCGCATGATGGGTTATGCGAAGCAGGCAAACTCGAGGCAAGCGTGTCCCCTCACCCCAGCCCTCTCCCCGGAGAGGAGAGGGAGAAACCCACTCCCCGCAAGAGATAATGCCCCGTGCACCTGCGCCGCCTCGCTCTATTCTCGCTCGGCATATCCACAGCACTCGCCGCCCACGCCACCGTCGATCCCTCACTATTTCAGGACCTGCACTGGCGACTGATCGGCCCGTTCCGCGGTGGCCGCGTGCTGGCGGTCAGCGGCATTCCCGGCGACGACCGGCATTTCTATTTCGGTGCGGTCGATGGCGGCGTATGGAAGACCAATGACGCCGGCCGCACGTGGCAGTCGATTTTCGACAACCAGCACGTCGGCTCGATCGGCGCGCTGGCGATCGCACCCTCACGACCAGACACCGTTTACGTCGGCACCGGCGAAGCGGACATGCGCTCGGATATCGCGCACGGCAACGGCATGTACAAATCCACCGACGGTGGCAAGACGTGGCGCCGCATCGGCCTGGAGGACAGCAGGCAGATCGGGCGCATTCTGGTCGACCCGCACAACCCCGACGTGGTGTACGTCGCGGCGCTAGGCCACGCCTACGGGCCGAATGCCGAGCGCGGCGTGTTTCGCTCTACCGATGGCGGTGAGCACTGGGAAAAAGTGCTGTTCAAGGACAACGACACCGGCGCAATCGACATGGCGTTCAAGCCGGATGATCCGAACACGATCTACGCATCGCTGTGGCAGACGCGCCGTCCACCGTGGAGCGTGTATCCGCCGTCGAACGGACCGGGCAGCGGCTTGTACGTGTCGCACGATGGCGGCTCGCATTGGACGCAGATACAGGGCAACGGCTTTGCGGCGCATCCAGGCCGTATCGGTCTAGCTACTGCAATGAGCGATCCGAACCGCGTCTACGCACTAATCGATGCAGGGGACGGCGAAGGCGGCCTGTATCGCTCCGACGACGGCGGTGCGCATTGGAAGCATGTCACGGACGATCAACGCATCTGGCAGCGCGGCTGGTATTTCAATCGCCTTACGGTCGATCCGAAGAATGCCGATCGCATCTACGTGATGAACACCATCGTGCTGCGCTCGGACGATGGCGGCAAGCAGTTCATCGCGCTGAAAGGCGATCCCACCGGCGACGACTTCCACGAGATGTGGATCGACCCGACCAATTCGAATCGGCAGATCCTGGGCGTGGACCAGGGCACGCTGATCACGCTCAACGGCGGTACCACCTGGAGCAGTTGGTACAACCAGCCCACCGCGCAGATCTATCACGTCAGCACCGACAATCGATTCCCGTACTGGGTGTATGGCGCGCAGCAGGATTCCGGCGCGGTGGCGCTGCCCAGCCGCGGCGGTAGCAGCGATGGCATCACCATGCAGCAGTTCCACGAGATCACGCCCGGCGGCGAAAGCGACATGATCGCGCCCGATCCGGACGATCACGACATCGTCTACGGCGGACGCGTGGACAAGCTCGACATGCATACCGATCAGGTGCGCAACATCGATCCCACGCTGGCCTACCCGGCTGCGCATTATCGTGCGGCATGGACGCTGCCGCTTCAGTTCTCCAAGCGCGATCACAAGGTGCTGTATTTCGCCAATCAGCGACTGTTCCGCACGGCCGATGGCGGGGAGCATTGGGCGCCGATCAGCCCCGATCTCACCCGCCCCGATGCGGGCGTTCCCTCCACTCTCGACGCACCCACGGCCGCCGACGACAACCACGTCGACAAGCAGCGCGGCGTGATCTATACCATCGCGCCCTCGCCGCTCGATGCAAAAGCCTTGTGGGTGGGCACGGATGATGGCCTGGTGTGGCGCACCGATGACGAAGGCGCGCACTGGAACAACGTGACGCCGAGCGCATTGACGCCGTGGTCGAAGGTGGGTGGCATCGAGCCTTCGCACTTCAGCCCGGACGTGGCCTACCTTGCTATCGATCGCCATCGCCTCGACGACGATGCGCCTTACATCTACCGCACCACCGATGGCGGCAAGAACTGGACGCGCATCGACAATGGCATTCCTTCCGACAGCTTCGTCAACGTGGTGCGCGAAGATCCGGTACGCAAGGGTCTGCTCTATGCCGGTACTGAAAAAGGCATGTACGTATCGTTCGATGACGGTACGCATTGGCAAGCGTTGCAGCAGAACCTGCCATCGACGTCCGTACGCGACATCGACGTGCATCAGGACGATCTGGTGATCGCCACGCACGGTCGCGGTTTCTGGATCATGGACAACGTAACGGCACTACGGCAGATGGACAGTGCAAACACCAATGCCGTCACGCTGTTCAAGCCGATGGATGCCTATCGCGTGCGTCATCCCGCATTCACGGGCACACCGATGCCGAAGGACGAACCGCTGGCGGCCAATCCGCCGGATGGCGCGATGATCGATTACGCGCTGCCGCAGCACGTGAAAGGACCGGTCACGCTGACGATCTTCGACGCGCAACACAACAAGGTGCATAGCTTCAGCAGCGACGACAAGCCGCCGATGCTTGATCCCGTCAAGCTCGAATTCGCGCCGGAATGGGTACCCGTGCCCACGCCCCTGCTCACTACGCCCGGGATGCATCGCTTCGTGTGGAACCTGCGTTACGCCGCCAAGGGTGAGGCGAAGCCGCGCAGACGCGCGAAAGACGGCGTATGGGCGCCGGCCGGCGACTACATTGTGGAGCTGACGGTGGATGGACGCAGCTACAAGCAGCCGCTCACCGTGAAGCCTGATCCGCGCGTCACGGTGACAGTGGCGGCCATGCAGCGTGAATTCGAACTGGCCGGCAAGGTGGAAACGGCGTCCGCACAAGCCTCCAAGGCCGGCACGGAAGCCAAGCAGCTGCTGCAGGCGCTGGACGATCGCCAAGCACACGCCAGCGGCCCGCTGCATGATCAGATCGCGGCGCTGATTGCACAGATATCCGACGTTTCCGGTATGCCGCTGCACGACGATCCGCGCAACACGATAGGCTCACCGCCGCATCGCACGGATAGCCTGCGCGCCCTGTCGGCGAATCTGGAAAAACTGCTTAGCGCGGTCGACGATGCGGATGCCGATCCAAGTACGGATGCGCAGGCGTCTTATGCAACCTTGACGCAGACGCTGGCCCATACGCTTGATGAGTGGCAGCAGCTGAAGCAGCACGATGTAGCTGCGCTCAATGAGAAGTTGAAGGCGGCGGGGCAGAAGGCAATCTCCCTCTGATCACGGTATACGGCCCCTCCCCCTGCTTGCAGGGGGAGGTTGGGAGGGGGTGAACACTTGCGGGAGGGCGTGAGGCAAGCACTCACCCCACCCCAACCCTCCCCTACAAGTAGGGGAGGGAGTGGTATTCGACGAGCATGACATTCACCGCGCCGCCAGGCGAGCCTGCACTTCCGCATAAATCCGCGCACGCTTGGCGGAAAACCAGCCCAGCACGCCGGTCACCGGCATCGGCTGCAAGCCGGCAAGACGCGCGTGCGCAACGCGCAGCAAATGCGCGCCGTGAAACTCCTGAAACGTCTCGGCAAGCGCCGGCGTGTGAAACGGCGTTTCCACGTATTCGTCCAGCACGGTGCCGAGCACCGCAGCGGCGCGGCGCGCGATGTCCATGTTGGCGCGCGTCACCTGCGTATCGCCGACGGGCACGTGGTACGCCGCTTCGATGGTGCGTGCGAGTTGATGGAATTCCGTGGCATGCAGCGGGCGGCAATAGATCGGCGTTTTGGCGCGCGCGATGAGCCATGTCTGATCCATGCGCGCCAGCGCGCCGGAATTGTTGGTGGCGATGTCCAGCGCATTGCTGTAGCTGTAGCCGTACTCGGCCATCAGTTCGATGGCCAGCTCCTCGCGCACCATGGGTTCGCCACGACGCGCGCCATCGCGCCCGTACCAGCGGATATATTCGGGCGTAACCTGCTGGAAGCTGCCGCGCGGCGGGCGCTTGAACAGCCATTCCTCCGCTTCGCCATGCAGATGCGTATGCACCGCTTTCATGCCGGAGGCGCGCGCAGTGAGCACGCGATCCATCAGTACTTCGGCAGTCACCAGTTCGTGGTGGTAGTCGCCGAACATGCTGTCGTCATCCACATGAGCGAAATACACGAAACGGATGTGCCGAACCACGCGCGCGGCGCGACGTGCCCGCTTGGCCGGATCGTGCAGGCGACGTTTCCACGCGCGTCCGTCTCGCACGGTTTGGGAACCATGCGCCGAAGGAAGATCATCAAGCAATTTGCCGACCTCGCGGTCAGACACTTGTGCAACATTCACGGTATCGCCATTGAACGGCCGACCCGACAAATCCGATTCACACACACCGGCACCCTCGAACTGCAAGCGCGACGACATCTGCCGCGGCGCTAAGCGTTGAAAGAAAACATCCGTTGCGCGCCTCGGCAGCGCGATGTAGCACTTCTGCCCGCAAACAGCCGCACATGACCGTGCGCACCGGAGCACTTGCTCCCGCACGCCGCGGACAACACTGCGAATACTTTCGCGGTAAACGGATCAACCGGTGGGGAAGCCGGCCGATGCCTCAAACTCCATGCGCCAGGAACAGCCCGGATAGGTCCGGCATGCACGCAGCCGCTTCATGCGGGATCCGCGCGATAAGGAAAGCCGTAGTGAAGTCCAACGCGAATGCCGAGGGGGAATCGCTTCGCGGAACCACACACGCACACGTGACGCGTTTGCCGACCTGGCAACGACCCGTGAACGGCCTGGAAGCCGAGCATTATAACGAGAACTAGCTCACAAACGTTAAATTCATGACCTATGGCCCATGCATTCTCGAAGCATACGTATGCATGGACCGGTGGCGTCGACCGCTTATATCGACGGCGGCCCCTTCAGCTCGATCATGTTGCCTTGCGGATCAAAGAGATAAATGGAAGGACCCTCACCCTCGGCGCCGTAGCGGTTACCGATCTCGCCGATGCGCACGTTATGCGCCTTCAGATGCGCCACGATGGCCGCTTCGTCATAACCTTCCACGCTCAGGCACAGGTGATCCATGTTGTGCCCGGCCGTACCCGGTCCCGCGCCGCCTTGGCGACCGAGCTTGCCGTCGATGCTGACCAAGTCGATGAGCGAGGTACCGGCGCGCAGCTGCACCAAGCCTAGCGCTTCCTGGCGACGCTCCACTGTGCAGCCCAATACATCGCAATAGAACGCCAGCATGGTGGGAATGTCGTAGGCGCGCAGGACGACATGGTCGAGGTGGTCGAGGCGGAAAGGTGGCTTGTTCATGATTTGCGCTCGCCGATGAGTGAACCGCTGCGCTTATAAAGTCGTGCGTAAAACGCAGGTTTCAAGGCAAGGATGCCCCTCACCCCAGCCCTTCCTGGGAGGGAGCTATGACGCTGCGGCGCGAGGTATAATTGCCGCCTTGATGTACACGGTGGGAGAAGCGGGCAAACACCCGCTGCCGAAGGCGCAACGCCCGTAATCGCTCAGGCTCCATACCGCCGTGGACCAAGACTCTGGAGAGACCGGTTGAATCCGGCGCCGAAGGGGCACGAAGTACAGGCACATAAACCCTGGCTTCCAAACTCTCAGGCAAAAGGACAGAGGGGCGCCCCGCGTGCGGCCTGCACGTTTTCTTCGGACGCCCTTGCCTATGAGCCAGACTACTTCCCCTTCCCTGCGCGAACTCGAGCACCACAACGCTTTCATCGAGCGTCACATCGGCCCCAACGATGCCGAAATCGCGCAGATGCTGCACGCGATCGGCTACGACTCGCTGGAAGCCATGACCGACGCGATCGTGCCGGGCCAGATCAAATCCAAGCAGCCGCTTGCAATGCCCGAAAGCATCACGGAAGAAGAAGCGCTGGCGAAGATCCGCGTTATCGCGCGCAAGAACAAAGTGTTCAAAAATTTCATCGGCCAGGGTTACTACGGCACGCTCACGCCGAACGTCATCCTGCGCAACATTCTCGAAAATCCCGCATGGTACACGGCATACACGCCGTATCAGGCGGAGATCTCGCAAGGCCGCATGGAAGCGCTGATCAACTTCCAGACCATGGTGGCCGATCTCACCGGCATGGATATCTCCAACGCTTCGCTGCTGGATGAAGCCACTGCCGCCGGCGAGGCGATGACACTGGCCAAGCGCTCGGCAAAGTCCAAGAGCAACGTGTTCTTCGTCGCCAACGACGTGCATCCGCAAACGCTGGAAGTGCTGCACACGCGGGCGGACGGCATCGGCATCGAACTGCACGTGGGTGACGCCGCGGAAGCGTCCAGCGTCGACAGCTTCGGCGTGCTGCTGCAATACCCGAATACGTATGGCCAGATCCATGACTATCGTGCGGTTGCCGATGCAGTGCATGCGCGCGGCGGCATCGTCGCCGTGGCAACGGATCTGCTGGCACTGACGCTGATCGCTTCGCCCGGTTCGTGGGGTGCGGATATCGTGATCGGCAACAGCCAGCGCTTCGGCGTGCCGTTCGGCTTCGGCGGTCCGCACGCCGCATATCTAGCCTGCCGTGATGCATACAAGCGCTCCATGCCGGGTCGCTTGATCGGCGTGTCGGTGGATGCAGAAGGCAAGCCGGCCTATCGCCTCACGCTGCAGACGCGCGAACAGCACATCCGCCGCGAGAAGGCCACCTCGAACATCTGCACCGCGCAGGTACTGCTGGCGGTGATGGCGAGCATGTATGCGGTGTACCACGGGCCGGAAGGCCTCCAGCGCATCGCGCGCCGTACGCATCGTTACGCCGCCATTCTTGCCGCCGCGTTGCGCCGCGCCGGCATGACGGTGGGCACCGATTTCTTCGACACCCTGCACATCACCAACGTGGACGCCGATGCGATCCGCGCCAAGGCAGTAAGCTTTGGGCTCAACCTGCGCCAGATTCACGGCCAGAGCGTGGGTATCAGCCTGGACGAAACCACCACGCGCGCCGACGTGCTCGCACTCGCCAAGCTGTTCGGCGCCGAGATCGTCGACATCGATGAAGCGGATGCCACCACGCCGGACGAACTGCCGGCCACGTTGCTGCGCAAGGAGCCGTTCCTGCAGCATCCGGTGTTCAACACGCATCACAGCGAGCACGAATTGCTGCGCTACATGCGTTCGCTGGCCGACAAGGATCTGGCGATGGATCGCACCATGATCCCGCTGGGCAGCTGCACCATGAAGCTCAACGCCACCGCCGAGATGATTCCGGTGACGTGGCCGGAATTCGGCAGCATCCATCCGCTTGCACCCGCCGATCAGACGCAGGGCTACAAGCAGTTGATCGAAGAGCTGGAAGCGATGCTGGTGGAATGCACCGGCTATGACGCAGTGAGCCTGCAGCCGAATTCCGGCGCGCAAGGTGAATATGCGGGACTGCTCGCCATTCGCGCGTATCACCGCTCGCGCGGCGAAGACAGGCGCGACATCTGTCTGATTCCCGAATCCGCGCACGGCACCAATCCGGCTTCCGCGCAGATGTGCGGCATGACCGTGGTGGTCACCAAGTGCGATAGCAACGGCAACGTCGACATCGACGATATTCGCGCCAAGGCGGAGAAGTATTCCGATCGTCTCGCCGCGCTGATGATCACCTACCCCTCCACACACGGCGTGTTCGAAGAAGACGTAGTGCGCATCTGCGAGATCGTGCATCAGCACGGCGGCCAGGTGTACACCGACGGCGCCAACATGAATGCGCTGGTTGGAGTGGCCAAGCCCGGCAAGTGGGGCTCGGACGTCTCGCACCTCAACCTGCACAAAACCTTTTGCATTCCGCACGGCGGCGGCGGCCCGGGCGTAGGCCCGTGCGCGGTGAAGTCGCATCTCGAACCCTTCCTTCCCCGCACGCTTGGCGGTGAAGGCAAAGTTGGCATGGTGAGCGCGGCCAGCTTCGGCAGTGCCAGTATCCTGCCGATCTCGTGGATGTACATCACGCTGATGGGCCGCGAAGGTCTGCGCAAAGCCACGCAGGTGGCGCTGCTCAACGCCAACTACATCGCCAAGCGCCTGGCGTCGCACTACGAGACGCTGTACACCGGTCGCAACGGCCTGGTGGCGCATGAGTGCATTCTCGACCTGCGCCCGCTGAAGGACAGCACCGGCATCAGCGCCGAGGACGTGGCCAAGCGCCTGATTGACTTCGGCTTCCACGCGCCCACGCTGAGCTTCCCGGTGGCCGGCACGCTGATGGTGGAACCGACCGAAAGCGAATCGCAGCACGAGCTCGACCGTTTCATCGACGCGATGATCCAGATCCGCGACGAAATTCGTGCCATCGAAGACGGCCGCCTGGATCGCGAAGACAATCCGCTGAAGAACGCGCCACACACCGCCACCATGGTGACCGGCACCGAGTGGACGCACGCCTACCCGCGCGAACTCGCCGCCTTCCCGCTACCCAGTCTGAAGCTGCAGAAGTACTGGTCGCCGGTGGCGCGCGTGGATAACGTCTACGGCGACAAGAACGTGATGTGCGCGTGCATTCCGATCGATGCGTACAAGGAAGAAGCCGAGGTGTAATCGCGTCGCACGACCGAGCCCCTCTCCCTCCGGGAAAGGGGTTGGGGTGAGGGTACGATCAGCGCGCGATTACGCAGCCTTGCGCAAGTCGTCAGCATTGCGCCTCGCCCGAACCCTCACCCGCCTCTCGGCACCCTCTCCCGGAGGGAGAGGGACTCAATCAGGGAATTTCATCGCACACCGTTACATCCAGCCTACGTACTGATTTCCGCCTGCGCAGGCACAGCGCAATGCAAACTGGCGCAGATCACACGCAGCAACTCCGCTTCCGTCGATGTAACAACGCCGTCGGCACGAATCGCGCTGAGCAGGCTCTGGATCAGGATTTCTTTGGCGGCGTGCATCAAATCGTCGAGATCATCCAGCGCACGATCAAAGGGGGTTTGCCAATCCAACGGCAAGGTCTGCCAGTTGACGGTCATGCCTGGAAACGCCTGATTCATCGCAAGCAACCATGCACGACGTGCAGCGGCGTCATCGTTGCTACCGTAGGTCGCTACGACAGCGCATACGAGGGTCACGCTGTCGCGACACGCAGGCAGTTTCTTCTGCCCGTCGATCGGCGCTCGGTTCGGCTTCATCGCCTCGAGCAGATGCATGCGCAGCAGTCGCACCAGGCAATAGTCGTCCAGACTCACCAGCGGATCGATGCTGACGACGGCATCCAATGTTTCCAGCAAGGTGTGCAAGCGCCCCTGCGGTAGTTGCTTGAGCGCCGGGAAAGCGAGCGATACCAGCGGCATGCGCGATGCCGACGGCATGGCTGCTTTGTCGCCGGCAAGCTTACTTACGGTGGACTGCACGTCATCGCCGAAGGCGTTGGCGATCAACCGCTTCTGCTTCAGTTGAAGCTCATCATGCGCCGACATGGCGAGCGCCAGCGCCAGGGCAAGCGCGGATTCGGGCTGCCTGGCAGCGTCGGTCAGGTGCGCTGGAATGCCTTGCTGCAGGGTCGCGACATGTTGCAAGACCTTGTCCTTCGGCTCGGCAACGTCCTTCGGCTCGGCGACTTTTGGCGCGACGGACGACTGCGCGGCAAGCACGGCAGCCCCAACCTGGCCGGGCCAGTCCAACGGTGGCAAGAAATGATCGGCTGACTCCTTAGTGCTCGCTTCCTTATTTTCGGCCGGCGGAGATTCACGCATCTGTGCTTCGAGTGCGGCCAGCTCATGCTCGCGAAACCAGGGCTCCAGCGTGTGAATACGTGTCAGCAAGGGCGGATGCGTGGCGAACCAAGCATTGAAATCATCCACATCGCCGAACATCATGTGCGCGACTTCGTGACGGTTCGCCGTCTGCAGCCGCGATCCCTCTTCCAGCACGGCGATCTTCTTCAGCGCGCCGGCAATGCCACGCGTTTGCCGAGTGAATTGAACAGCGGATGCATCGGCGAGTTCCTCGCGCGATCTCGCCACGGCAGCCTGAATCAACCGGCCAAAGAAATGCCCGATCGAACCGATGACGATGAGCGCAATGCCGAGCAGGAAATATCCCGACAGCTTGCCACCGTTATCGTCGTCATCCCTGCTAAAGGAATAAGAGTTGCCGCCCGTCCACGCAATCTGGCGACCGATGACCGACAGCGCCATGATGCCGAACAAGAGCCCCATCAGGCGGATGTTGAGCCGCATGTCGCCGTTCAACACGTGGCTGAATTCATGCGCGATCACGCCCTGCAATTCGTCGCGCGTCAGATGATCCAGGCAACCCTGCGTCACGCAGATGGCAGCGTCGGAAGCCGAATAGCCCGCAGCAAACGCGTTGATGCCGGGCTCATTGGGTAAGAGGTAAATGTCTGGCACCGGTGTGCCCGACGCAATCGCCACTTCCTCGATCACGTTGCGCAGTTGACGTAGTTGCGGATCCTGCGTGTCGGGCAGCACTGGCTGGCCACCGACATCTTCGGCCACCGCCTTGCCGCCCTCGGAAAGGCTGCTGATGCGATACCACGCGCAGCCCGTGATGACACCAAGCACGGCAACGGTACTGATCGTAAGCAGCGGGAATATGTGCGGCGCCGGCACTCGGCCGAAGTGTCGCGGATGCCCGAACACCAGCAGCACCAGCATGTCCACCGCGATCACCATGGCGAGCACCGCCGCGATGAACAGCAGAACCAATACGCGACTGCTGCTGCGCACGCGAGCCTGTTCGGCGAAGAAATCCATCCTGCCCCCTCCAGGTAGGATCAACCGCTATCGACAACGTCGAGCGATCAGCTGAAAGAGACCTTGGGCACTTCGCGCACGGCCGCATCTTCCACCTGCAACAGCTGCGCCGGCGCAAAGCTGAAGCTGTTGGCGACGAACGAGGCGGGAAACACTTCGCGGCGATTGTTGTACGTCATCACCGCATCGTTGTACGCCTGCCGGGCGAAGGCGACGCGGTTTTCCGTGGAGGTGAGCTCCTCGGAAAGCTGCATCATGGTCTGGTTGGCCTTCAGATCCGGATACGCCTCGCTGAGCGCGAACAAGCGTCCCAAGCTTTGATTCAAGCCGTTTTGAGTAGCGGTGAGCTGCTCCATCGCATCGGGATCGCCAGGGTTTCGCTTTGCATCAGCCAACCCTTGGACGGCGGCGTTGCGCGCCTGGATGACGGCTTCCAGCGTGCCGCGTTCATGCGCGAGATACGCTTTGGCCGTTTCCACCAGATTGGGAATCAGATCGTGACGTCGCGTGAGCTGAACGTCGATCTGCGCAAACGCATTCTTGTAGCTGTTCCGCGCCGTAACTAGCCCGTTGTAGAGCGAAACAACGTAGACGATGACCAGCACGATCAACGCCAAAAAGACGAACAGACCCATCGATATTCCCCCTGCGGCATGGTGCATGCCGTCACCTGGTCAACCAGCATCCGGCCACGTTTACCTTGCTTCAGAGCGTAGCACGAAAAAATATCGCTTCCGCTACGCCCTACAAAGACGCAGTGTTAACCGTTTTTCTTCAGCCAAACGTCAACTTCGGGCAAGCGATGCTTGTGTTTAAGCCTGTCGATCGCGGTTGAGGTGCGTACCGCCTGTCTGATAGCTGCTACCGGCCTTGGGCATCGGCAGCTTCGCTTCGTCACCCATGGGATTGGCTACTGCTTTTTGCCTGGTGTCATCGTCGAAACCATGGTGCGGAAGAGCCTGCCCCGTGCCGCTGATACCGCCTGCACCGCCCGCGCTCTGCAACGCGCGCGACACGGAGCGAAGCTCGACCTCATTGCTGCGCTGCCGATAGGAAGTTTTTTCCATGTTGCTGCCGCGACGGTTGTCGGATGAACGATGTGCTGTCATGGCATGTACTCCGTTGCGGATAGATGCACAGCGTGAACCTTCAGCAGTCAGGGATTCGTCGATATGAGGTACACGTTGCCGTAACCCGGCTAGCCGGCGCCGGGGAGCACTGCAGGTGGATCGAATGCCGTACGCATCGCCAGTTCATAGCGATTCCGGCCGTTGCTCTTGGCCCGATAGAGCGCACGATCGGCCTCATCCAGCACCGCCACCGGATCCATAGGTGTCTGCGGCGTCTGGGTGGCAATGCCGACGCTCACCGTGATGCGCCCCAGCGGACAGGCGGGATGAGCGATCTGCAGCCGCTCGATGGTATCAATCAACCTGCGCGCCACCTCCTGCGCAGCCTCTGCGCTGGTATCAACCAGCACGATGGCGAATTCCTCGCCGCCATAGCGCGCAACAAGATCGTGGACACGCACCCGACTGCGGCTCAAAGCGCCTGCCACCTGGATCAGGCAGGCATCGCCGGCTATATGGCCGAGGCTGTCGTTGTATTGCTTGAAGAAATCGATATCGACCATCAACACCGAGCAATGGCTTCCGGTTCTGTGCCCTTCTTCCAATGCTTCCCGCAGACGCGTGTCGAGCGTCGTGCGATTGGCGATGCCGGTGAGCGGATCGCGTCCCACCTGCTGCTCCAGGCGCCATGTGCTCAGGTCGACGGCGCGTTGCCGGTCCATGTTGCGACTCTGGATAAACGCCATGCGCAATCCGTAGAACAGTACCGCGGCACATCCCACCAGCAGACTGAGAACGAAGTTGATGCGTGACGCGCTGATGCCGAGCATCACCACCATCATCGACAGGAGGATGGGCGCAAAGGATGCGATGGTCTGCGAAACCGCCAGCGAAGGCCTATACGCGCGCAGCCAGCGCGGTGGCTGTCGCAAGGCCACCACCACCAGCAGCGCATGGGGAATGTCGATCAGCGAGCCCGCCCACCATGGCAAGCCATGCATTTCGATACGGTTGTAGATAGTGGCAACCGTTGCATTGACCAGCAGATAGGCGCTGGCCGCGTAGTAGAAGAAGCGCCAGCGAAAACTGCGCCCGCCGAACAAGCGCAGCATGGCCATGATGGCCAGCGAAAAATCGATGGCATCCGCCAGATAGACCACCACGTAGATGCTGGAAGGATCGGAGGCCAGCGGACCGCTCAGCATCTTGGTGAAGAACTGATACACCAGTACTGCCACCATGCACGACAGCACCAGGTCCAGCACCGCTACTGCGCGCGGCTCGTTCAAAGCAAACGAGCGCGTCACCATGAACATGCACGGGATCACGTACAGGCCGGAGAGCACCGTTGCGAGCGCAGCGAGGTAGCCGCTTTTGTCGCCCAGTTCCGTCGCCAGCAGATTGGTGCCCGCCCATAGCACCTGCATCAACACGGCCAAACCCAGCAGCAGCCAGGGCATCCGAATCAGCGACGGGCTGCGCCGGTAGCGCGTAAAAACCGCCCACACAGCCGAGCCCTGCACCGCCAACATGGCCAGTTGGGGCCACATATCCTGCGCGTGACCGCTCCGGTTCGCCAGAACCAGATGTACGATCAACAGCAGAACAACTAGCCAGACAACGCGCAAACGGATGAGTCCTCTAAATCAGGATAAAAGCGAAGGTAGGGCGGCTATGGACAAAATGTGTCACTTCAGCGGATGGATTCCCGCTCGAAAAACCTTTCGAATAGGGCAACCACATGCTTGATGTGTGACCGCGTTCAAGCCCGATCCCCTCTCCTGCCATAGCGTCAACATGCGCTATCAATCAACTAAGCAAGTTACAGGCCGCGCGCCCCATCCACCAGCTTGCAGGTGTCCCAAAGCCCTCGCTATCGGCGGGCATGACAGTTGCATACGTAAGGATTTGGCGATCGGTTAAGTCCACAAAGGGATATCGCCCGGGCTTGGCCTTTTATCGCATGCCGCTTTGACCATCAGACATAACCAAGGGAATCGGGGGGATTCATGTCATCGATGCAAGCACTGGAAAACGCTCGCGCCATCCTGGCGGAGGCGGACGCAAAGCTGGACAAGCTGCGGGGCATCGAGCCCTACCTGATCGATCTGTCACTACGCGAAAACCCGGTCGGCTCCAACGTCGGACAAACGCTCGCGGACAAACTGAGCATTCTGCCGAAGCTGCGCGCATTCGGTTTCAAGCATATTTCGCTCGGCACGCTCGATTACGACATGCCGGACGAGCTGGAAGTCGACGACGACTTCATGCGGCACCTCCATGCGCACGATATCGACATGACCGGATGCTTTGCGTTTACCGCGCTCGGCATCGAGAAGGATGGTGTTTTCACGCCCAGTCCATCGCAGGGCAAGCTGAAAAACTACGGCGTGCCCAACACCGTGCACGAGATTTATCTGAGCAAGGACGGCATGGCCAAGTACGGCGTGTACGACTTCGAAACGCTTTGCCGCAGCTTGCCCGCCAGTATCCGCTGGCTGCAGGAAAACATTCGCGGCGACCATGGTGGCGCGCCGCGCATCTTCATCAACATTGTCGACGGCTGCGACGCTTTCGCGAGTAATCTGGAAGAAACCTGCCAAGCGCTGGCGCTGCTGGCGGAGCAACCCATCGCAGGCGTCACCATCGAAGACGATCGCGGCACCTTCCTGCCCTTTCAAGTGGGCGCCTATGTGAAGGTAATCCGCAACTTCTTGCCGCCGCCATTCAAGATTCTGGTGCACATCCATGGCGGCGCGGGTTTCGAAAATGCTTCGGTCATGGAAGCATTGCTCAACGGCGCGGACGGCATCTGGGGTGGGTTGCCCAAGCGCGCTGCGATCATCGGCCATGCGTCGATCGGCGAACTGCTCGCCAACCTGGCGCGCCTGGGCAATCCGCACGTCGAATCTTTCGACATGGAAAACTTGCTGCCGCTGGCGACGCATCTGCAGGAACTGGATGAAAAGGGTGCGGTGCCGGACGATCTGCCCATCCTGGGACACAACGCCTATCGCCTCACGTTCACCGCTTTCCGCCAGACCACGCACCGCTTCATGGATCTGGCGCCGGAAATGCTTGGCGGACGCTACGGCTATCGCGTCTGCGCTGTTATCAGCGACTGGCCGGTGATCGCCCATCGTCTATCGGAAATCACCGGGCGATCTGTCGATGATTTTCCGGAGAAGCCCATGCGACAAATGATCCGCCTGATGCGCCGCGACCTGCGCGCGGGCGAGCGTATCGATTACGACAAGCCGCCGCAGTTACTGCAGCTCTACGAACGCGCCAAGTCGAATCTCGAGCAACCGGGTCCGCCTTCGTCCTCAGCGGATCACGTATCTACCCTCTCTTGATCGACCCAGCATGGAACATGTAATGAACATGATCGAAAACAAGTTAGAACTCGACGCCACCACTTACAAGACGCTGCTGGAATCGACGCGGGCCATTCCCTGGAAGATCGACTGGGACACGATGCAGTTCGCCTATATCGGTCCGCAGATCGAAGATCTGTTGGGCTGGGCACCCGATAGCTGGATCTCCGCGCAGGATTGGGCCGACCGCATTCATGCGGAGGATCGCGACTGGGCGGTGAATTTCTGCCTGGCGCAATCCAAGGCCGGCGTGGACCACGAAGCCGACTACCGCGCGTTGAAGAAGAACGGCGACTTCGTATGGATTCGCGACGTCGTGCACGTAGTACGCCGCGACGATGGCTCGGTCGATTCACTGGTCGGCTTCATGTTCGACATCAGCGAACGCAAACGCACCGAAGAGCAACTCGCCGCACTACGCCGCGAGCTGGAAGAACTGTCGTTCAAGGACGGCCTGACCGGCGTCGCCAATCGCCGTCGCTTCGACGCGGTAATGGAAAGCGAGTGGACCAGTGCCTGTCGCAACAAACAGCCGCTATCGCTGCTGATGCTGGATATCGACTTCTTCAAGCAGTACAACGATCGCTACGGCCATCTGGATGGCGATCAATGTCTGAAACGCATTGCTCGGCTGATCACCCTGGCCGGCGAACGCCCGCGCGATTTCGTCGCCCGTTTCGGCGGTGAGGAGTTCGTAGTGGTACTGCCCGATACCAACGAAAGCGAGGCCTACAAGATCGCTTCCCGCTGCCGTGACCTGATCGCCAGCGAGCATATCCCGCACGAAGGCTCCGGCATCAGCAAACACGTCACCGCCAGTATTGGCCTTGGCACCATCATTCCCGAATGCAGCGATGAAGCCCACGCGTTCATCAAGCTGACGGATGGGCGCTTGTATGAAGCTAAGCAGCGTGGGCGGAATACGATCGTGAGCGAGTGACCGGCGGCACGGTTCACCACGCCACTGTCCGCCCCTGGTAATTGAGGAAGCGCAAACCGCCCTTGCCGGCTTGCGCCTCCACCACATCCACTACGCGCGGAACGCTCTCTTCCACACCAAGCGTCGCCTGCGGGCCGCCCATGTCCGTACGTACCCAGCCGGGATCCATCAGCAGATAGGTGCGCGTATCGTCGACCTGACGCGCCGCGTAACTGCGCAACAAGGTATTGAGCGCTGCCTTGCTGGCACGGTAACTCTCCCAGCCGCCCTCCGTATTGTTGGCGACACTGCCCAGGCCCGATGACATCGCCACGATGGTGCCGTCGCTGCGCACCAGTTCATGGAAGATCTCGATGAAGCGCAGCGGGCTCAAGGCGTTGTTGATCATCACCTCCGCAAACGCCTCCGCGCTGATCTGGCCGATCGGCGTCTCGGCATCAGATGCGATGCCAGCGTTGACGAACAGCAGGTCCAGCGGCCGTTTGCGCAGCCCCGCATGCAACGCATTGATCTGTTCCGGCTCGTTGATGTCGACGTGCACGATGTCCAGACGGTCGCGAGCGCCCGTTTGTACATCGTGAAGATCGGTACGCTTGTCACTGCGCACGGTGGCGATGACATGCCAGCCGCGCGCCAGATACTCCCGCGCCAACGCCAGGCCCAGTCCGCGTGAAGCGCCTACGATCAGTGCCGTACGTGTTTTCGATGCCATTGCGAATCACCTCATCAATGGAGAATGATAAAAAGATACGTATTTGGTGTGGTCGAAAGCGAAGATTCGCGCATTTCTTGATTTTGTGAAATCGCTACGAAATTCCGAGAAACAAAACATATGATTGGCAACTCAATGTTTCCCACTACTCTTCGAAACTTTTTACTTGCAGCCATCTTGTATTTCATTGGAATGACGTTTCCGTGTGTCTACGCGACTGAATCCCCTGCAGTTCAAGTAGCGGGCGTGTATGAGGTCCTTATCTGCAAGGGCTCGTGTATGTTTGGTGACAACAGGAATGTAGTGGTACGTGGAAACATCGTACTTCTAGCCAATCCACTACACCGTGAAGATATCGATCGATTGGACAAGGCGTACTACCCGACCAGATATAAGGAAGTGCCCAACGGTTGTTTTGCACTCGCACGATTACCAGACCGTGCGTATTCTGGACTGGCTGGCGCAGACAGTTTCGGGGTAACTGCCTGGCTGATGAATGGCTCTACTCTCCGGCTAGCACTCGCCCATACTCCGGATGCGGGTTACGACGCAACGGCACAGCCGGTTCCTGGGGGTTTCGAAGGACGAGGCATAACGTGGGGAGGAGCCTTAGGATCCACTTCGGGCATCGCGAACCCGGCGGACCAAATAATCGCCCGTCGAACCGGTGATGCGGATGTTCGCGATTGCTTTCGCTTGCATGAGGCCGAAGCAGAAACAAACTCCCTCAGCCATTGATGTGCGGAATCGCGATGCACGCGTTCGTGCCAAAGCATCGACATTTTGAATCGCTTGATCGGATGTCTGTCGAAGAGAGGCAAGATCAATGCGATGCCAATTCAGCATAATTGGCGTGACAGATCTTTTATCGGCCCGTGAACAATTGCACGCAATAGCCGAGCTTCACCCGGTCAGAGCGCAAGCGCTACATCGTGCTGAAAGCGCCCCAACAATTCAGGAGCATGCCGCTCCATCTTTATGAGCATAAAGCCACTGAAAACAAAGAAGGGCCTCGTAGGCCCTTCTTGCTAACGATAACGCCACCGATCAAGCAAACGGATCATCCAGCACAATCGTGTCATCACGATCCGCACCGGTCGCCACGATCGCCAGGCGGCAGCCGGAGAGCTCTTCTACCGCGCGCAAGTAAGCACGTGCAGCAGGCGGCAGCTTGTTCCAGTCGCGGATGCCGGCGGTGGATTCGCTCCAGCCGGGGAATTCCAGGTAGACGGGTTTGCATTCGGCCCAGCCGTCGGCGTCGAGCGGGGCGAGTTCGCGGCGCTTGCCGCGGTATTCGTAGGCGATGCAAACCTTGATGGTATCCAGGCCGTCGAGTACGTCGAGCTTGGTAATGGCCAGGCCGTTGATGCCGTTGATCTGCACGGCACGCTTCAGGGCGACGAGGTCGATCCAGCCACAGCGGCGCGGGCGGCCGGTGCTGGCGCCGAATTCGTTGCCGACTTTGCGCAGGCGTTCGCCCATCTCATCGTGCAGCTCGGTGGGGAACGGACCGCCGCCGACGCGCGTGGCGTAGGCCTTGCAGATGCCGAGCACGTAGTCGATGTCGCCCGCGCCCACACCTGTGCCGGCCAGTGCACCGCCCACGGTGGTGTTGCTGCTGGTGACGTATGGGTAGGTGCCGTGGTCGATGTCGAGCAGTGCGCCTTGCGCGCCTTCATACAGAATGTTGCCGCCTTCCTTGCGCACGTCGTGCAGGATGGTGGCGACGTCGTCGACCATCGGGCGGATGAACTCGCCATAGGCGATCGCATCGTCCAGCACCTTTTGGTAATCGACCGGCTCAGCCTTCAACCACTGCGTGAGGATGAAGTTGTGGTAGTCGACCGCACACTGGATGAGCGCAGGCAGCTCATGCGGGTACATCAGGTCGGCCACGCGCACGCTGCGACGGGCGACCTTGTCCTCATACGCAGGGCCAATACCGCGGCCGGTGGTGCCGATGGCTTTGCCGCCGGCAGCCACTTCGCGCGCCTTATCGACGGCGATGTGGTACGGCATGATCAACGGCGTGGCCGGGCTGATCTTCAGGCGCGGACGCACGCTCACGCCCTGCGCTTCCAGTTCTTCGATTTCCTGCTTGAGGGCGGCGGGCGAGAGCACCACGCCGTTGCCGATCAGGCACAGCGCGTCGTCGCGCAGGATGCCGGAGGGAATCAGGTGCAGCACGGTTTTCTTGCCCTTGATGACCAGGGTATGGCCGGCGTTGTGACCGCCCTGGAAACGCGCCACCGCGCCGACGCGCTCGGTCAACAGGTCGACGATCTTGCCTTTGCCTTCGTCGCCCCACTGTGCGCCAAGAATTACGACTGACTTGCCCATGATATGTCTCGCTCTAAAAGGACGTTCCGATCGGCGGAACGGGAAAACTTGAAAAACTTAACTCGCGACGATGACCGCGTGGTGAATCTGCTTCAATGCACCAGCCGCAACGTGATCAGGCCGACGCCGATGGCAATGGCGCCGAATACGCGCAAGGTGCGCGGTTCCATTTTCGCCGCCTCGCGCATCACCGACTGCCAGCCATTCGGCGCGGCGAACAGCACCAGTCCTTCAATCACCAGCACCAGGCATAGCGCAGCATAGAATTCGCGTGGCATGGCGTGTTCTCAGCGCCTGGCCGGCGCGGCAGCCGGGTTGCCGAAATAGCGCAGGAATTCGGAATCCGGCTTGAGAATAATGGTGCCCCTGCCGTCGCCGAAAGATTTCTTGTACGCCTGCAGACTACGGTAGAAGGCGAAGAAATCCGGATCCTGCGCATACGCTTGTGCGTAGATCTGCGCGGCCTGCGCGTCGCCCTCGCCTTTCACCTTGTCCGCTTCGCTTTCGCCCGTAGCGCGGATCACTTGCGCCTGGGCCTGAGCATCGGCCTTGATCGCTTCGGCTTCCTGCCTGCCGTCCGCGCGGATGGCGGCGGCTTGCTGCTGACGCTCGGTCTGCATGCGCTTGTAGACGGCGGCCTTGATGTCGTCCGGGAACTCGATGCCGGTGATGCGCACATCCACCATCGACACGCCCAGCGTTTTCTGCGTCTCGGCGTTGGCCTGCTGCAATGCGCTCGCGGCGATGTCGCCCTGCCCGCTGGCGATCAGCTGTTCCAGCGTGTGCACGCTCACCACGTCACGCAACGCATTGCTGACGATAGGGCTGAGGCGCTGACCGGCCTGCAACTCATCGCCGCCGGTGGCGCGGTAATAATTGGCGGCGTCGGCAATGCGCCACTTCACGTAGTAATTGACGTTGATGCTCTGCCGGTCCGAGGTGGCATAGCGCTGTGGCGCACCGTCGAACGAAAGCACGCGCTCATCCAGCGTTAGCACCTGCTGTAGCAGCGGCACCTTGGCGTGCAGACCGGGCTCGCGGTCGGCACGCAGGATCTTGCCGAACTGCAGCACCAGCACGTGCTGGCCCTCGCCTACCGTATACAAGCTGTTGAAACCAAGCAGGATGGCCAGAATGATGATGATCGCAGCGGTAGTCTTCATGGCTGCTTCCCCTTGTCCGCGTCCTCACCGTAGGCATTGCCTGGCTGTGCCACGGCACCCACGCCCGGCAGGTTGGCAGCCGGTGGCATTTCCGAACGATCGCCGCCGATGTTGATCACACTGCGGCCGTCGGAGCCGTCGATGACCTTGTTGCTGGCGTGCAGGATGTCTTCCATGGTTTCCAGCCACAGCCGGCGGCGGGTGACGTCCGGCGCGGTGCGGTATTCCTTGAGAATGAGGTTGAAGCGCTCGGCATCACCCTGCGCGCGCGCGATGCGTTCGGCCTTGTAGGCATCCGCGCCGGAAGTAATGCGCTTGGCATCGCTCTTGGCGTTCGGGATGTCCTGGCTGGTCGTAGCTTTCGCCTGGTCGATCAGGCCCTGGCGATCTTGGCGCGAGGCGATCACGTCGTCGAAGGCGTCTTTTACTTCCTGCGGCGGTGTAACGGCCTGAATGCTCACCTCGGTCACTTGCAGGCCACAGTCGTAAGCATCCAGCGTGTGCTGCAACTGATCGCGCACCTGCTGCTGCAGGGCGCCCAGATGCGGTGAAGGCGCGTTACTGTCGCCCTGGCCGGTAAGGACGTCGTCCATCGCCTGCGCGCCGACCACCGCACGCACGGCGGCCTGCGCGGCTTCATTGAGGGTGCCGTCCGGATCGCGCGTGCTGAACAGGTACTTCTGTGGATCGGTCACCTGGTACTGCACGTTGAAATCGACCGAGACAATGTCCTGGTCGCGCGTGAGCATGCGGATTTGGTCGGACATAGCGCGCACGCGCGTGGTCGCCACCGGCTGCACGGTTTCGATCGGTGCCGGAAGCTTCAGATGGAAGCCTGGGCCGACGGTACGTGCGTAGGCACCAAAGCGCTGCACGACGCCCACCTGCCCCGTGCCGATCACGGCATAGCTGGTAAGCAGCAGCCAGGCCAGCAGAATGGCTACAACGATGGTGAGGATGCCACCTGGGCCGCCCAGCTTGCCGATGCGCCGGAACAGCTCCTTGAGCGCTGTCTCCACGCCAGGCTTGCCGCCGGAACTACGCTTGTTCTTGTTCCATGGATCGCGCTGCCCGTTACCGGGTTCGTTCCAGGCCATGGTCAGTCTCCTTGAGGCCGCTGGGAGGCCGGCAACAACGGCCGGAAAACGCTGGGGTCGGGATGGGACATGGTGACGAATAGTGGACGTGCAACCACTCGGTCGAGGTGATGCACAAACAGTCGCATTCTAGCAGAGACAGTCAGATTAAAGCCCTCTCCACTCCGGGAGAAGGTTTGGGTGTGAGGTTCGAAGCGCGGGTTGGTGGTGAAGTTCACCGCAAGATTGCCCCCTTACCCCAGCGCTTTCCTGGAGGGGAGAGGGAGCAAAGATTCGTCGCTCAAACCGCTACATCGGGATTGCCAAGCAATCCCCGCAAAAGCTCCACATCCGTGCCCTGCCCGCCCGTGAGCGGCGCCAGCACACTGCGTGGTGCATCAATGCGCAGGCGCCAGCCATCTTCATCCACGGCCTCGTCCGCAATCGCGCCGGCTGCGCGCAATCGGGCATGCAGGCGACCTGCCGAAAGCGGCAAGCGCAATTCGGACTGCACGCGCTCGCCACCCAGGCATTCGCCGAGAGCCTGACGCAGCAGATCAAGACCTTCGCCGTTAGCAGCCGATAGCCACACCTGCTGCGGCACGCCTCCCGCATTGCGTACGATACGCGGCGCGCCGTCGGTGAGATCAATCTTGTTCATCACGTGCAGTTGCGGCACATCGCCGGCGCCGATTTCTTCCAGCACCTGGTCCACGACCTGATGCAGGCGTTCGCGCTCCTCGTCGGCGGCGTCACTGACATGCAGTAGGAGATCCGCGTCGCGCGCTTCGGCCAGGGTGCCACGGAAAGCGGCGACCAGGTCGTGCGGCAGCTCGCGGATGAAACCCACCGTATCGGCCAGCACGGCAGGGCCGCAGCTCAGGTCGTCCAGCTTGCGCACGGTGGGGTCGAGCGTGGCGAATAATTGATCAGCCGCGTAGACCTCACCTTGCGTGAGCACATTGAACAGCGTGGATTTACCGGCATTGGTGTAGCCCACCAAAGCTACGCGCGGCACCGTGTTGCGCAGGCGCGCGCGGCGCTGCTGAGTGCGCTGGGTCTGCACCTTTTCCAGGCGTTTGGTGAGCATCTTGACGCGCTCGCCGAGCAAGCGGCGGTCGGTTTCCAACTGGGTTTCGCCGGGGCCGCGCAGACCGATGGCACCGCCGCGCTGGCGCTCAAGGTGGGTCCAGCCTCGCACCAGGCGCGTGGCCAGGTGTTTCAACTGCGCCAGCTCCACTTCCAGCTTGCCTTCGTGGGAACGGGCGCGCTGGGCGAAGATATCCAGAATGAGGCCGGCGCGATCGACCACACGCACGTTGAGCAGCTTTTCCAGATTGCGCTCTTGCACCGGCGAAAGCAGGTGGTCGACCAGCACCACGTCCGCTTCCAGTGCGCGCACCGCTTCGCCGACTTCATCGGCCTTACCGGTGCCGATGTAGTAGCGGGGGTTGGGAGTTTCCACGCGCGCAGGAATGCTTGCCAGCACCTCGGCGCCGGCAGACTTCACCAGTTCAACGAACTCCTCCGCACGCTCGGCTGTGTCGTCTTCCCCCCGCGAGTGCGGGAGGACCAACACAGCCCGTTCGCCTTTCTTTTGTCTATCGAACAGAGTGAATCAACCTTCGCTTTCGACCGACGCGTGCTCGAGGTGGTTTTCGTGGTTTTCGTGGCCTTCGTGACCTTCGTGGCCGTTGCCCACACGCACATTGCGGCTTGGCACCACGGTGGAGATGGCATGTTTGTAAACCATCTGGCTGACCTGATTACGCAAGAGCACCACGAACTGATCGAAGGATTCGATCGTGCCCTGGAGCTTAATGCCATTGACCAGATAGATGGCGACCGGTACGCGCTCACGGCGCAGTGCGTTCAGAAATGGATCTTGCAAGGATTGCCCTTTTGACATTTTTGTTCTCCCCCTCATCCACGGATGGATCGGAAAAAAAGCGACGCCAAACGGCGCCCCGACCCGAGTCCCTGAATGTTAACCGCTTTTAAATCGCGGATGAAAGAGTTTTGTAAGTAATGACAAAGACATAACGAAATGACGTCATCTTCTTTACGACTAGTAGTCACTTTGCTTCCAGGAACAAGCTTACGGCATCGGCCGCCCGCTCCAACAAATCACCCCGTTCCGGGTCAAGTATGCGCGCGTCGAGTTCGCTACGCAGCCAAGTGATCTGCCGCTTGGCGAGTTGGCGGGTAGCAAAAATGCCCCGGTCGTGCAGCTCAACGGCGTCGTAGCAGCCATCCAGGTGTTCCCAGGCCTGACGGTAGCCCACGGCGCGCACGGCCGGCAGATCGGGCATGAGATCTCCACGATGGCGTAGCGCGCGTACTTCGTCGAGCAGGCCGTGACGCAGCATGTCGTCGAAGCGCTTGGCGATCCGTGCATGCAAGGGCGCACGATCCTCCGGCACCAGAGCCAGTTTCAGTACGCGCCAGGGGAACGGCTGCCCGCGGCCGCCTTGTTGCTGAGCGCTAAGCGGCTGGCCGGTGAGGGTGATCACTTCAAGGGCACGCTGGATGCGTTGCGCGTCGCCGGGCTTGATGCGCGTGGCGGCTTGCGGATCGAGTTCGGCAAGCCGGCCATGCATACCTTCCCAGCCGATGGCCGCCGCCTGTTCCGCCAATTGCGCGCGCACGCCGGCGTCCGCTTCCGGCAGGCTGGACAAGCCACGTTGTAAGGCACGGAAGTACAACCCGGTGCCGCCGACCAATAAAGGAATGCGACCGGCTTCGCCGATGCGCTGCATGGCCGCCTGAGCATCCGCGCTGAAGTCGGCGGCCGAATACGGTTCGGCCGGATCGCGGATGTCGATCAGCGCATGCGGATAGCGCGCCAGCGTGGTGGCATCCGGTTTGGCGGCGCCGATGTCGAGGCCGCGGTAGACGAGCGCCGAATCCACGCTGATCAGGCTAAGCGGAAAACGCTCGCTCAAGGTGCAGGCCAGCGCGGTCTTGCCCGACGCGGTCGGGCCCATCAGGAATATGGCGAGCGGGCGGCGATCGACAGGCATCGCGGCATTTTAGCGGTTCGGGTTCATGTTCCGGCACGATGGATGGGTTCGAGTGTGTGCACTCGATCGCTGCCAACGCGTTGAAACCAGAAGCCTCCACCGCCAGGACTCCATCATGCCGCTTCCGTTTTCCCGCTCATCGTGTCTGTTGTTCGCCGCAAGCTTGCTGTTCGCCGCCGATGTGTCGGCGCAAACCACGGCTGCAGGGCCGGACTTCAGTGGCCTCTGGCAACTCAATGACAAGGCGAGCGATAGCACCGTCGTGATCACTCAGCGCCTGCACGCCGAGAAAAACCGTGAGCAGGCGCCCTCCTTGCATCCGGCTTCCGCCAGTTCGAGCGGCGCGCCGGCGTCATCATCGAACAGCGGTTTCGGCGGACGCGGCGGCGGCCGTGGCATGGGAGGTGGCGGTATGGGTGGCGGTGGCATGGGCGGTATGGGCGGCGGGCACGGCATGGGCGGAGGCCGGCACGGCAACCAGAATTCACAGGATTCATCCGGCAGCCACGCCGACGCACCACCAAAAGATCCCGTACCTCCCCTGCTCGCCGACGATGCATTCTTGAACGTGCAGCAGACCGGCTCAGGGCTGCGGGTGGATTTCAACAATACCGATCGGCTCGACACACGCTTCGATGGCGTCACGCGCCAGTCGCTCAACAGCACTGCGCGCGTGCAGAGCCAGCTCACACCAAACAACGCGCAGATCTCCATGACGTTTGATGACGGCACGCGGCTGGACGAGGCATGGGTGCGTTCGCCGGACGGTCATCATCTGACCGTCACCGAAACCTGGACCACGAATGCGTTGAAAACGCCGATCGTCTTCACGCGCAACTACGACCGACTGGATCTTTGAGGCGAACGGCAAGCGGCGTGCATGCCGCAGCGCAGTAAGGCAGCCCCTGCACCTGCCGATATAATTGCCGCTTGCCTTCCCCCGCCTGCTGTGGATGTCCCCCATGCCGCAAACGATGAAAGCCCTGGTCAAGCGCCTGCCCGAAAAAGGTATCTGGATGGAAGAAGTACCGGTGCCGGAAGTTGGCCCGAACGAGGTACTGATCAAGCTGGAAAAAACCGCGATCTGCGGCACCGACCTGCATATCTACAAGTGGGACGAATGGTCCCAACGCACCATCAAGCCCGGCCTTACCATTGGTCATGAATTCGTCGGCCGCGTCGTGGATATCGGCCCGGGTGTTACCGGCTACAAGATCGGCGACCGCGTTTCCGCCGAAGGTCACATCGTGTGCGGCCATTGCCGCAACTGCCGCGCCGGCCGCCAACATCTGTGTCCCAACACCGTCGGCATCGGCGTGAACCGCAACGGCGCCTTCGCCGAATACATGACCATGCCGGCCTCCAACCTGTGGCCGATTCCAGACCAGATTCCCTCCGAGTTGGCCGCCTTCTTCGACCCCTATGGCAACGCCGCGCATTGCGCGCTGGAATTCGACATGGTGGGCGAAGACGTGCTGATCACCGGCGCCGGCCCGATCGGCATCATCGCCGCAGGCATCGCCAAGCACATAGGCGCGCGCAATGTGGTGGTGACTGACGTCAACGACTATCGCCTGAAGCTCGCCGCCGACATGGGCGCGACGCGCGTAGTGAACGTGGCAAACCAGTCACTGAAGGACGTAATGAAAGACCTGCACATGGAAGGCTTCGACGTGGGCCTGGAAATGAGCGGCAACCAGCGCGCCTTCAACGACATGCTCGACTGCATGTACCACGGCGGCAAGGTCGCCCTGCTCGGCATTCTGCCCAAGGGCGCGGGCATCGATTGGGACAGAGTGATCTTCAAGGGCCTCACCCTGCAGGGCATCTACGGCCGCCGCATGTACGAGACCTGGTACAAAATGACCCAGATGGTGCTCACCGGCTTTCCGCTGCAGAAAGTGCTCACCCATCAGATTCACATCGACGATTTCCAGAAGGGCTTCGACCTGATGGATGCGGGCACGTGTGGCAAGGTGGTTTGTTCCTGGCATTGAGCCTCAGGAATGAGGTGCGACGTAGGCTGGAATGCCAATCCCAGCCTACGTCGCTGAATCAACAGGAAAAGCCTGACAAAGCTCCTACGCAATTCCTACACCGCACGCTACACTCCGCCAGGAGCGTGCCGACATGAACTTCTAAGTTGGGGAAAGTGCACGGCTAGCTGGTGCCGGCACGGTCGGTCCGCGATGTCACGTAAGGAGCATCGACGGCATGACAAAGCGGAACCTGTCACCCAACGCCCTGATGGAGGCCGGCCGCGAACGCGCCGTCGGCCTGTATCGCTCCCGCCGCCTGCGTATCACCGCACTGGTGATCGCCATCATCCTGGCGCTGTTCGGCCTGTTCGGCTTTTTCATCGCGCCCGGGCTGATCAAGAGCCAGCTCGAAAAACAACTCGCCACGCAACTCGACCGGCCGGTCACAATCGGCGCTATCCACGTGAACCCGTACACATTGCGGGTGACGGTGGACAATCTGCACATCGGCGAACACGACGGCGCTACGCCCTTCGTCGATCTCGACCAGTTGGTGGTCAGCGGTTCGTGGAGTTCCGTGTTCCACCTGGCTCCGGTGCTGGACGAACTGGCGCTGCAGCATCCGCAGATCCACATCACGCGCACCGGGCCGCAGACGTTCAATTTCAGCGACATCCTGCAACGCTTCGCAGCCAAACCTGCCGATCCGAATGCATCGCCCACACGATTCGCCGTTTCCAACATCAGCGTGCACAACGGCGACATCACGTTCAACGACAAGGTGCAGAACGCCACGCATTGTATGGATCAGCTGGAAATTGGCATTCCGTTCATCGCGAACCTGCCGCACGATGTAGACATCTTTGTACAACCGCTGCTGGCCATGCGCGTAGATGGCAGCCCGCTGCGCATCCAGGGCCAGACCAAGCCCTTCGCCAGCAGCCGCGAATCGGTGATCAGCTTCAACATGGATCACCTCGACCTGGCGAAATATCTGGCTTATGCCCCCGAGCCGCTGCCCGCCGCGATTCCCAGCGGCTTGCTGTCGGGCACGCTGGACGTGCACTTCGTGCAGGCGCAGCCGACACCGCAGTTGCTGCTGAAAGGCGCGCTGCAGCTGGACAACTTCGCCATGACCACCAACGACCATGCTCCGATGCTGGAGTTGGGACATGGCGCCGCCGCATTGGAAGATGTACAGCCACTGCTATCGCGCTATCACTTCAGCACGCTGCAGCTCGATCACGCGAACCTGCACTATACCAAGCAGCCCGGCGACCACACGAACTTCGACGCGCTGCTCGGCAAGAATGCGCCGCCACCGAAACCCGGCACGCCGCCAACCGACGCACAGATTGGCACGCTCGCCCTGCAAAACAGTACGCTCGACTATGGCGATCTCAGCGGCCCCGCACCGGCGCATCTGCAGTTGGAGAATATGCAGGGCGCGATTCACCGCCTGTCCACCCTTTCGACGCAACCGGGCGCGGTCGACGTAACCGCCAGCCTCGCCGGCGGCAGTCTGCACGTTGCCGGCAATCTGTTCATGAAGGACAGCCGCTTCAATGGCCAGATCAGCGCGAATCACGTCGGCTTGCAGCCGCTGGTGGCGTTCGGGCCTGCGCTCAACGCGCAGATCGCCAGTGGTACCTTGGATGGCGACACGCATCAGAAAGTGGATTGGAGCAAGACGCTTGCTTTGACCATGGATAGCAGCAAGTTCGCTATCAACGATTTTGCGCTGGCACAGCACGACCACAAGCCGGTGGCGTGGCAGACGCTGAGCGTCGGCATCAACCATCTCGATCTCGGCAGCAGCACGGCGCAGCTTGGCGATGTCACATTGCATGGCTTGAAGATCGACGCGCAACGGCTCAAGAACGGCACGATCGATCTCACGAGCTTGACCAAGCCCTCTGCGCCCACAAAGGGCAAGCAGGCCGCGTCGCCCTCATGGCATTGGAGCATCGCGCACCTGGGCATCGACGGCAGCAGCTTTGCGCTGACCGATCCGAGCCTGCCGAGCAAAAACGGCCACATTGAAGTCGACGCCGACAAGTTCGGCTTCGACAATCTTTCCGACGACATGCACAAGCCGATCAAGCTGGATCTGAGCGGCGGCATCGGCCATGGAAAGTTCAAAGTGGACGGCAACGTGAAGCCGGAACCGATGGATGCGGATCTACGTGTAAATGCGACGAAACTGGATGTCGCGCCGTTCGCGTCGCTGGTGCAAGTGCCACTGAACGTCAACATCGACAGCGCTCGGCTCAGCGCGAACGGACGCATCCGCTATCACGACCGCAAACCGGCACCGCTGATGAGCTATCAGGGCCGTATGGTGCTGGCGCGCGTGCACGTGCTGGACAAAGTATCGAATGACGACTTCCTGCGCTGGAATTCGCTCGACGCTAGTGGCATGAAGGTGCAAATGGGTGCGGGTGCGCCGAAGGTCGATATCGGTGGACTGGCGCTCGACGACTTTTACGCGCGCGTGATCATCAACGCCAACGGCCGCATCAATCTGCAGGACGTGGTTTCCAATCCGGCCCAAGCGCCGGTTTCCGTCACGCGCGCACAGAACGGCCCTGCTCCCGCCGCGAGCGCGCCGCCGCCTCCCGTGAAGGAACCTGCGAGTGCGCCGAGCGGCGCCACCACCAGCGCAACGCTCGCCACGGCAGCCACCACCGCCGCGCCACCCGCCGAGATTCACATCGGCCAGATCACGCTGGCCCACGGCAACCTCAACTACACCGACAATTTCATCAAGCCGAATTACACCGCCAACATCACGGATCTCGCCGGCAAGATCGGCGCGTTCGGCACCGACACCAGCGACAAGCCCGCGGACGTCACGCTACAGGGCCAGCTGGACAACAACTCGCCCGTGAACATCGAAGGCACCATCAACCCGCTTACGCCAGTGGCGTTTCTGGACATCAAGGCTGGGGCCAATGACGTGGAGCTCACGCATTTGACGCCCTATTCCGGCAAATACGCGGGGTACCCCATCACCAAGGGCCGGCTGACGATGGACGTGCATTACCAGCTCGACCAAGGCAAGTTGAACGCCGACAACCATATCGTGCTCAACCAACTCACCTTCGGCGATCGCATGGAAGGCCCGGGTATCAGCCATTTGCCGGTGAAACTCGCCGTGGCGCTGCTGAGGGATTCCAACGGCAATATCGATATTCACGTGCCGGTCTCCGGTTCGTTGAACGACCCACAATTCAGCTTGGGCGGTGTGATCTGGCAGGCGTTCGTGAACCTGCTCAAGCGTGCGGTGACCTCACCGTTCCGGCTGCTCGGCTCGATCGGCGGCGGCGGTGGCACGGAGGACCTGGGCTATGTGGAATTCGTGCCGGGTTCGGCCGTGCTCGATGCACAAGCCCAGGACAAGCTCGCACACGTGGTGGACGTGCTCAACAAGAAGACGGACCTGAAGCTCGACATCACCGGCCGTATCGATCCTTCCGTCGACGAGCAAGGTCTACGCAAGGTCACGGTGGACGACATGGTGCAAAAGGAAGAAGCCGACGACATCGGCACTGCCGCCGCCAAGGCCGCGCCGGTGAAGCCCGGCACCGACGACTACAACAAATACCTCGCCAAGGCGTACAAGCACGACAAGATCAAGAAACCGCGTGACGTCATTGGCTTGGCCAAATCGCAGCCACCGGAAGATATGATCAAACTGATGGAAGCCAACGTCACCGTCGACCAGGACGCCCTGCGCCACCTGGCCGAACGCCGCGCCGATGCAGTGCGCCAGTACCTGGGCGGCAAGATCGATGACAAGCGCGTGTTCGTGCTCGCGCCGAAGCTCGATGCGAAGGGGATCGACGACAAGGGCAAGACGACTCGCGATGATTTTGGATTGCATATGTAGTTGTATGCCAACCATCACGCTCTTGCACGACATCCGCCAGAATGGAAACTCCCAGCGTGAAGGCCGTCGTTACCGCGAAAGCGGGCATGACGGCCATAGGATTTTTTCACACCCCCTAATGCTGCAAGCCTTGTCATAGGGTCAGAAGTGGACCTTGCTCGTCACACCCGTAGCACGCCGCAAACCTAGGCAAGCATCCATCGTTGCCACGGATTTGCAGCATCAGCCTTCGTAAACGTTTGCCGCAAGAAAAGGCACGCCCCTTGCATTGGTAGAGCTGTTGACCCGTTTCCGGGCGCACCTCAGGCCCGGCCGTTCCATCACTAAGGAAGGTTCCGCAATGAGTGCAGCTCCTCCAGCGTCATCGAACGACACCACCCGCGGCAGCCTCGCATGCGTCGGTATGGGCATGACCCTGGGCTCCCACCTCACACCATTGGCACGCGACCATATCGAGCAGGCAGACGTGGTCTTCGCGGCGCTTTCCGACCACATCGTTGAGATGTGGTTGCAACGCATGAATCCGGATGTGCGCAGCCTGCAGCCTTACTACGCAGAGGGCAAACCACGGTCAAAAACGTATCAGGAATGGGTAGACCTAATGATGGCCGAGGTGCGCGCCGGCAAGCGTGTTTGTGCTGTGTTCTATGGCCATCCCGGTATCTTCGCCTGGTCGCCGCACAAAGCCATCGAAGTCGCCCGTGCAGAAGGCTTTGAGGCATATATGGAGCCGGGTATTTCTGCCGAGGATTGCCTTTATGCCGACTTAGCCATCGATCCCGGCCGTTTCGGCTGTCAGCATTTCGAAGCAAGCCAGCTGTTGTTCTACGAGCACCGCATCAACCCTGCTGGCTATCTGGTGCTATGGCAGGTTGCCCTGGTTGGCGATTGGTCGCTGACACGTTTCCACACTGGGCCGGCCTATCGGCAAGTGCTGGTGGAGAAGCTGAGCAAGGATTATCCACTCGATCATGAAGTGATTCTTTATCACGGAGCAACGCTGCCGATCGAGAAGCCACGCATCAGACGCATGGCGCTGCGCGATTTGCCCGATGTCACATTCACCTCACAAGAAACGTTGGTCCTGCCGCCTGCGACCGTACTGAAGCTGGACATCACCATGCGCGAACGATTGGCGGAGCTGGACAAAGTGACTGGCTTCGCATGAGGTAAACAAACGCTTCAAGGCAACACTCACATCACAGGAAAAAGGGGAAACACATGGCAGACACGATTGAATGGCTGGAAATCATCGGCAAGAACGCCAAGCTGCGTCATGCAATGGCTGAGGAGCTTGCACATACCCTGGAACAAGCTGACGCTTCAGACGCTTTGAAAGCTGCAGTCATACACAGAGACGGCGCACTATTGTCTGCCGAGCTCGGTCACAAAGACATGCACGGCGAGAACGATTCGCACACGCACCCGCGTCCTCCCCATCATCCGTTTCGTCCGGATGAGCCCGAGAGAGAAAAAGAGCCAGATCATCACGAGGATGAACCCGGTCAGGGCGAATCAAAGTCACCCTGACATAGGTGCCGCCGATATGACGCGGTGGCAAAACCAAAACCGGCCATGGTCCGTTCTTGCGATCATGGTCGGCTGCGCTTTTTTTCTGTCCGCCCATGCCATCACATTAACGCCCAACGTGGCGGTGTCGCTTGAGCAGACTGAAAACTTACGCACCTCCGATCACGCGCAATTTCTACGCCTGCTAGGAATGCTCAACCAACAAACGTCCAGCATGTCTGCTCATGAACGCTGGCAATTGCGTTATCTCGATGCGTGGCAGGACTCGTTCCAGGGTGACTATGGCAATGCAGACCCTGCGCTTCAGGATGTCATCAAGCATTCCGCCGATCCAGTTCTGGTGACCAAGGCGTCCGCCGTCCTCATGGACGATATGCGTAACAGTAGACGCTACGAACCAGCCTTCGAGTTGGCCAATCAACTAGTGGCCAATCTCCCGAAAACCCGGGACAAACTGGCGCGGTATATGGTGCTGTCCTATGCCTCACAATTGCTGAGGTCAGCGGGACAATACGACCTAGCTGCCACGTACGCGCGGGACATGGCGCAGGCACTTCCGCCGGGAGAGACCCCATGCCAGCCGTGGGCTCAACTGCTCGCCGCGCTTCAAGCCAGCCACAAGCTGACATCGTCCAGCGCAGACATTCAGCGCGGGCTTGAGGCCTGCCAAGCTGCCAAGCTGTCATTATTCACAGAGATCATCGAACTGGTGAAAGGCGATCTTTACCTGGATGAGAATCAGCCGGCCAAGACCGTCGCCTTGCTGAGCGCGATAGCGCCAAGCATTCGTGCAAGCGGGTTTCATTTGGCCATGCTGCACGCCCGGGAACAACTTGCCCGCGCTTACTGGAAACTCGGCGACGACGACAACGCTCGCAAAGCCGCCCTCGCCGTTTTGGCCATCAGTGAACCAGATGACGTGAACGAGTCATTGCGTAATGCCTACCAGGTGCTTTATCTCATCGAGAAGAAACACGGTCGTGCGACCGCAGCGCTAAACTACTATCAACAATATGCCGAACAGAACGCCGGTTATCTCAACGATGTCAGTGCCAGGACGCTGGCCTATGACGTAGCTCAGCAGCACATGCTTGCTGAAAAGCTAGAGACGGAAAAACTAAGCAAGCAGAACAACATCCTTCGATTGCAGCAAACGCTAGCTGCCAAGACGATCGAAACCGGCCGGCTCTACATCGTGCTGCTGCTGGTGCTGCTGGCATCCGTCATCTTCTGGCTGCTTCGCACTAAACGCTCACAGCTTCACTTCCAACGACAGGCCCGTCTCGATGGGCTTACCGGTATCTTCAACCACCAGCACTTCATTAGCGAAGCGCAGCGCGCCACGAATCTGTTGGCACGAAGACAGGGCGATGCCTGCCTGGTATTCATCGACCTTGACTACTTCAAGCAGATCAACGATACCCACGGTCACGCCATCGGCGATGCCGTGTTGAAACACACGGTTTCCATCTGCAAACAGCCATTGCGCGCCACGGACTTGTTCGGCCGTCTTGGCGGCGAGGAATTCGGCATCCTGTTGCTGGATTGCCCACCAGGACAGGGCGCAGTAATCGCCGATCGCATTCGTACGACGATTGAAGCGACGCCGGTCGATATAGACGGACATGTCGTGACGTTCTCCGCCAGCATTGGTCTGGCTTCCACCTTGACGTCCGGCTACGAGTTGAAACGGCTGTGCCGTGACGCCGATGCAGCGCTGTACAGAGCCAAGCACATCGGGCGCAATCGTGTCATCGCCTATGCCGAACACGGCGATTTGTCCAATGCCTTCAATGCCGGAAATGCGGGTTAATAACCTAACTGCGTAGGTTGAGTGCAAAACCCAACATCATTGCGCTGTATATGGCGACGCGGGGTTCACACCCTGACCTACTCACATTGAAGCTGCCGTTCGCTTATCCACTGGAATGCCCCTGAGCAAGCGGCGGGTCATGGAGCCCCAGTTTCCTCAAACACCTTGCTCGGATCACAATAGCGCTTTCCCACCACCCAATTCCCCGACCATGAGCTACCCCGGCCAGACACACTACGCCCAGGAACTGCAATCCATCCGCGACCAAGGTCTGTTCAAGGCCGAGCGCGTGATCACCTCGCCCCAGTCCGCCGAGATCGAGTTGGAAGGCGGCCGCAAAGTGCTGAACTTCTGCGCCAACAACTACCTGGGGCTGGCCGATCACCCTGACGTGATCCAGGCCGCCAAGGAGGCGCTGGACACGCACGGCTTCGGCATGGCCTCGGTGCGCTTCATCTGCGGTACGCAGGATCTGCACAAGCAGTTGGAAAAGAAGATTGCCGACTTTTTCGGTACCGAGGACACGATTCTGTATGCCGCCTGCTTCGATGCGAACGGCGGCCTGTATGAGCCGCTGCTCGGTGAAGAAGACGCTGTCATTTCCGATGCGCTCAATCACGCTTCCATCATCGACGGCATCCGCCTGTGTAAGGCCAAGCGCTTTCGCTACGCCAACTCCGACATGGCCGATCTGGAAAAGCAGTTGCAAGCTGCCGATGCGGCCGGCGCACGTACCAAGCTGATCACCAGCGACGGCGCGTTCTCCATGGACGGCTTCATCGCACCGCTGGACAAGATCACCGCACTGGCAGCGAAGTACAACGCGCTGGTACACATCGACGAATGCCACTGCACCGGCTTCCTCGGTCCTCACGGCCGCGGCTCGGCGGAAGTGCACGGCGTGATGGACAAGATCGACATCTTCACCGGTACCCTCGGCAAGGCGCTCGGCGGCGCGCTGGGCGGCTTCACCACCGGCCACCGTGAAGTCATCGAGATGCTGCGTCAGCGTTCGCGCCCTTACCTGTTCTCCAACTCGCTACCGCCGCACGTGGTTGCCGCCGCGATCAAGGTGTTCGACATGCTGGGCTCGGCTGGCGATCTGCGTGAGCGCGTACAAGAGAACACGCGTTACTTCCGCGAGCAAATGACCAAGGCAGGCTTCGACATCAAGCCCGGCGTACATCCGATCGTGCCCGTAATGGTGTACGACGCCAAGAAAGCGCAGGCGATGGCGACTGCACTGCTCGACGAAGGCATCTACGTCACCGGCTTCTTCTATCCGGTCGTGCCGCAAGGCCAAGCGCGCATCCGCACGCAGATGAGCGCGGCGCATACGCGGGAACATTTGGATCGCGCGATTGCGGCGTTTACCAAAGTAGCGCGTTCGCTGGGTGTGATTGGCTGAATTCACACTTGGGTTGGGGTGAGCGCATGCGAACCCCAATCTACATGACTACGGCAAGCTGCTCAGATCCGCGTGATATGTCCAAGTTTCGGTGCTGCTTGTACGCACTGCGTCGGTGAAATCGTGCAAGGCACTCTGATCATTTGTCAGCAAATCAGCTAGGTCCTTGCGAAAGCCGTCGTAACTGGCCCAGTTCGCACGCGCCACCATCAGCATGTACTGCGGCTTGTCACCACCCGTTACCAGGCGATACCAAGTGTGCGGCGGGGCGCTGGGCGTTAAGGCGAGTACGCGGTGCGCCGCCTGCAAGGCACGCTCGAAACGCGCTTCCGTGCCTGGGCGCAGATCGAAATAGGTAACCTGCACGGTGTCGCTCGGCTTGCGATTCTCCAGCGGCGTACCGAAACTGAGTTCGGGGAGCAACTGATAGGTGAGCTGCGCCTGCGGCGTGACGTAGGGGATGACGTTGACTTGGAAATCCGCGCCGTCCTGTTCGACGTCCACGCGGTGGTCGAAAGCCGCAAACGGTTCGCCCACGCTGGCATCGATGAAGTAGCCGTCGCGCTTGCCGTCCGCCACCGTCCAGCCGTACCAGACCAACGGATCGTGATGGCCGCGATGCCAGCCAAGATGCCGACGATAGCCGTCTTCGAACTTGGCTTGCGCGCCGGGATTCACCTGGTAAACAAAGAAATGTGCGGCCGGACCTTGCTGCGCCTTTACCGGCAAGACGAGCAGCAACACCAATGCAGCGGCAAGTGAACGGTACGTCATGGACATCCTCGTAGGTGGATTATCGAAGCCGCGCCATACTAGGCTTGCCCCTGCTCGCAGAACCATGCGAATCTTTTTGGCTGGATCCGTAAATTTTTTTGGAGCCCGCACGAGCGCAGCCATGAACGTGGAAATGCGTTACCTCCATACCTTCCGTGTGGTCTGCGAAGCGGGCAGCCTGCGTGCGGCATCTAGCGTCCTGCATCGCACCGAGCAGGCAGTGAGCTATCAGTTGCGGAAGCTGGAGGAAGCGCTGGGTATGCCGGTGTTTCAGCGCGGCAACGGCCGGTTGACGCCCAATGCGGCAGGCGAGCGTCTGCTGGCTTTCTGTCGCGACATGGGACGTGATTGGGAGAAGTTGCACGAAGAAATTCGCGATACGGCCGCTTCCGAACCGCCGTTGCGCATTTCGTCCGTCAGTGGATTCGGGCGCTACCAGTTGTTACCGCTGTTTCGCGATGGACCACTGGCCGATATTCCGATCCGCATGCGCTATCCCACTGCAGAGGACGTGGTTCGCCACGTGGAATCGGGCGCTGCCGATATCGGCTTCGTGCATCGCATGGACACGCACGAGCGGCTCAGCCATACGCCGGTCGGTAAGGAAGAAATCGTGCTGATCACTTCGGCACGTTCGCAGCCAGCGCCTTTCCTGGACATCGAGTCGCTGCGCCACGAGGAGTACGTGACGTACGACGAAAGCGACTACGTGTTCGCCACGTGGTTCATGCAGATCGTCGGCACGAACATGACTCGCCTCAACGCGGTCGCCCATTTCGAGGAACTGGAAGAAGTGCTGGACTGGGTCGCTGCAGGTCGCGGCGTATCCATCGTGCCGGCCTCTTGCATGGTCGATCACGAAGCACAGGGCGATGTGATGGCGCTGCGCAAACCGGGCGCCGCGTGTCACAACACTATCTACGCCGTGCTGGACCCGGCGCGCCATCACGCCGCGATCGAGCGGACGCTGCAGGTGGTGCGGGAGCACGCGCAGCTTTAGCAAGCTTGGACGCGTCGGTTGCCATGCCCGCAAGCCGCGTGACCTCTTCCGTAGTGAGATGACGCCAACAGCTTTTGGCAAGATCGCCGAGCGCGAGGTTGCCGATGGCGACGCGGATTAACCGCAAAACACCGATGTTCTGTGCCGCCAGCAAGCGGCGGATATGCCGGTTGCGCCCTTCGTCGAGCACGATTTCCAACCACGCATGCTTTTCGCCTGTGCGCAGCAGCGACACGCGTTTGGCGGCGAGTTGCTCGCCCTTGTCCGTGATGCCGTGGATCATGCGATCGAGCACAGCCTGGTCGGGAATGGTGTCGATCTGCACGTGATAGGTCTTGTCCACGTGATGGCTCGGATCGGTGAGTCGAGCTGCCCACACGCTGTCGTTGGTGAGCAACAGCAGGCCTTCGCTCGCCTTGTCGAGCCGGCCGACTGGCCCGAGCCACGGCAGGGTTGAACTTCCCAACAATTCGTAGACGGTATCGCGGCCACGCTCATCGGCGGCGCTTACCACGATGCCGCGTGGTTTGTTGAGCACGATGTAGACGCGCTCGGCGGCAGCAACCGCTTCACCATCGAGGCAGATGCGCTCGCGTTCGGGATCGGTCGCGCGCTCCGGATCGCGCACGATGCGATCGCCTACGCTCACCCTGCCCTCGCGTACTGCTTTTTCCGCTTGGCTGCGCGAACACAGGCCCAGCTTGCTGAGCACGCGCGCGAGACCGTAGCGCGGAGCTGCGGATTTCGAAGTGGAGAGGCGTGTGCGGGAGGTAGTCATGTGTCAGGCGATTCTTCGTGGCCTGCAAACGATGGCGGGAGCGGTATTGGCGCAAACGGGAATATGGCGCCAAACGATAAAAGAAAAGCCCGGCGTTTGCCGGGCTTTTCCATTGCAACTTGCAGCGGTTCGATTACTGCTGAACCTGCAGTTCCGTACGACGGTTGCGAGCGCGACCTTCGGCGGTCTTGTTGGTGTCGATCGGGCTTTCCATACCATGACCGATCGGACCTTCCAAACGGCTCGGATCGACGCCGTGCGCGGTCAGGTAGTCGTACACGATCTTCGCGCGACGCTCCGACAGGCCCTGGTTGTACTCGGCCTTGCCCACGCTGTCCGTGTAACCGGCCACCACCACCTTCACCTGCGGGTAGCGCTTGAGCGTATCCACCGCCTGGTCCAGGATCGCCAGCGAGTCGCTGCTCGGCACGGCCAGGGCCGGCTCGATGTTGGTCTCGCCCTTCTTCGGACGGTCGAACTTGAAGTTCACGCCCTTCAGATCGATCACCACCTTCTGCGGGCAACCATCCGGACCCACGATCGTGCCTTCCGGCAGATCCGGGCACTTGTTGTCGCACAGGTTCACGCCATTGCGGAACTGCTTGGAGCAGTCCGGCTGCGGCGGCGGGGGCGGCGTGGCCGGAGCGGCCGGAGCCGGCACCGCACCAATCTTCGCCACGATGCTGAAGCCCAGGAACCAGTCGCCGTAACCATTCTTCGCCGGCTGGGTCTTGTCATCCCAGTCGTAGCGGTAGCCGGCTTCCACGCGGAAGTCTGCGCTGTCGGTGATCGACTTGGACACGCCCACGCCAGCTTCGGCTGCCGGCGCCCAATCGCGGCTCAGCGGGTTGTGGTGGTAGCTGCCCATCACGCCGCCCAGCAGGTACGGACGCCAAGCGTTCGCATCACCGAAGAAATAACGGGCCGACAGACCGTAGTTGTTGCTCGACCAGGTGTTGCCCTGACCGAACACCGCCGTGTCCGCACGACGCTTGGTGCGGTCGACGAAAAGCTCCACCGAAACGTTCGGGCTGATGAACTTACCTACCGACAGTCCGTAGTAAATCTGGCGGCTGCGTGTGTTGCGATCGGTGTCGTTGTAGAAACCGCCCACCGTCGGCGCAACGTACCAGCGGTCGTCGAAACCATTCGGCCATGCCGGCGCAGTGCTGCTGCTCGTGCTGCTGCTGGCAGCCGTGTTGTCCTGCGCGTGAACGGCACCTACGCCGCCCAGGGCAAGAGCGATCAAAAAATACAGGCCCTTACGTTTCATCAGGTGTCTCCTCGATTATTGGTGTTCGCGTCCATTCCACCCCAGACGGAAATCGCGCGGCAGAACTTTTAGGTATGCGGGGGACTCAATTCGCTACCCTGCTTGGTGTCCCTAACAGCAAGCGCGGCAGAGTGTAGCAAAACCGTTAAGGGATTCGCACGCCAGTCTTTCACGACGTATCCGGTACCGGTGAAGCTTTGTTCAGCTAATAGCGCACGTTAGTTACCGTACGGATACTGTTCTTTACTTTTCGCATCCGTAAGAAAAAAGCCCGGCATAACGCCGGGCTTTTTTCGTGCAGCTTTTGTCGTTCGATTACTGCTGAACCTGCAGTTCCGTACGACGGTTGCGAGCGCGACCTTCGGCGGTCTTGTTGGTGTCGATCGGGCTTTCCATACCATGACCGATCGGACCTTCCAAACGGCTCGGATCGACGCCGTGCGCGGTCAGGTAGTCGTACACGATCTTCGCGCGACGCTCCGACAGGCCCTGGTTGTACTCGGCCTTGCCCACGCTGTCCGTGTAACCGGCCACCACCACCTTCACCTGCGGGTAGCGCTTGAGCGTATCCACCGCCTGGTCCAGGATCGCCAGCGAGTCGCTGCTCGGCACGGCCAGGGCCGGCTCGATGTTGGTCTCGCCCTTCTTCGGACGGTCGAACTTGAAGTTCACGCCCTTCAGATCGATCACCACCTTCTGCGGGCAACCATCCGGACCCACGATCGTGCCTTCCGGCAGATCCGGGCACTTGTTGTCGCACAGGTTCACACCGTTGCGGAACTGCTTGGAGCAATCCGGCTGCGGCGGCGGGGGCGGCGTGGCCGGAGCGGCCGGAGCCGGCACCGCACCAATCTTCGCCACGATGCTGAAGCCCAGGAACCAATCGCCGTAACCATTCTTCGCCGGCTGGGTCTTGTCGTCCCAGTCGTAGCGGTAGCCAGCTTCCACGCGGAAGTCTGCACTGTCGGTGATCGACTTCGACACACCAACGCCACCTTCGGCCGCCGGTGCCCAGTCACGGCTCAGCGGGTTGTGGTGGTAGCTGCCCATAACGCCGCCCAACAGGTACGGGCGCCACGAATTCACATCACCGAAGAAGTAGCGCGCCGACACACCGTAGTTGTTGCTCGACCACGTGTTGCCTTGACCAAACACGCGAGTATCTGCGCGACGCTTGGTGCGATCAACGAACAGTTCCACTGACACGTTCGAGCTGACGAACTTACCCACCGACAGACCGTAATAAATCTGGCGGCTGCGCGTGTTGCGATCGGTGTCGTTGTAGTAGCCGCCCACCGTCGGGGCAACGTACCAGCGGTCGTCGAAACCATTCGGCCATGCCGGCGCAGTGCTGCTGCTCGTGCTGCTGCTGGCAGCCGTGTTGTCTTGCGCGTGAACGGCACCTACGCCGCCCAGGGCAAGAGCGATCAGAAAATACAGGCCCTTACGTTTCATCAGGTGTCTCCTCTTCTTAATAAGTAGGGCAGTCATCCCGCCAAGACAAAAATCGCTTCGTCACGCCACGCTGTGCGGCAAACGAAATTCCTGCGATGACCAATACCCGGCGCGAGCGAGTTTAACAAATTCTAAACGACTTGCAAAATGACCGCTGAAGGCTTGCCTGCCCGGAGACGGCCACTTCCTACCCCTACACCAGCTCCTCGGTTTGGCCCACGCCAAACCGAGGCTCTGCCCCACTGTCTTAAGATTCTCTGCTTACGATGTCGTCACAGCGTGAAGAGACCCAGGAAAGCCTGGATCGGCATGGCATCCAGCTTGGCCGGATCGGCCGTGGCCTCCAGGATGGCCTTGACTCTGTGCGACGGCAAATGGCCGCGCATGGCCGCCTCGAACTTCTTCAGCAGCACCGGGATGCCCTCGGCGCGGCGCTTGCGGTGGCCGATCGGGTAGTCGATGGAGACCTTCTCGGTGCTGGAGCCATCCTTAAAGAACACTTGCACGGCGTTGCCGATGTAGCGCTTCTCGGGGTCGAAGTAGTCCTTGGTGAACTGCGGGTTCTCGGTCACCACCATCTTCTCGCGCAGCGCGTCGATGCGCGGATCGGCGGCAACGTCATCGTTGTAATCCTCGGCAGTGAGGCGGCCAAAGATCAGCGGTACCGCAACCATGTATTGGATGCAGTGGTCGCGGTCGGCGTAATTGGCCAGCGGGCCGGTCTTGTCGATGATGCGGCAGCCGGCTTCTTGGGTTTCGATCACCACCTTCTCGATCTGGTCCAGCTTGCCGCCAATCTGCGCATGCAGCTTCATGGCGCACTCCACCGCGGTTTGTGCGTGGAACTCGGCGGGGAAGCTGATCTTGAACAGCACGTTCTCCATCACGTAGCTGCCGAACGGACGCTCGAACTCGAACGGCTTGCCTTTGAACGCGACGTCGTAGTAGCCCCAGGTCTTGGCGCTGAGCGCGGAGGGGTAGCCCACCACACCGCGATACACCGCATTGATGGCATGCGTGACCGCGCGCCGGCAAGCGTCGCCGGCGGCCCAACTCTTACGCGGCCCGGTGTTCGGCGCATGGCGATAGGTGCGCAGCGCGCCGTTGTCGATCCAACTGTGCGACACGGCGGTGGTGATTTGCTCCTTGCTGCCGCCCAGCATGGCCGTAGCGACCGCGGTGGACGCCAAGCGCACCAGGATCACGTGATCCTGGCCGACGCGGTTGTAGCTATTGAGCAGCGCGTAGCAGCCCTGGATTTCATGCGCCTTGATCGCGTAGGCGAGTACATCGCGCACACTCAGCGCCTGGCCACCTTCGCGCTCGGCCTTGCGGCTCAAATAATCGGCCACGGCCAGAATCGCCCCCAGGTTGTCGGACGGATGACCCCACTCGGCCGCCAGCCAGGTGTCGTTGAAATCCAGCCAGCGGATCTGCGTGCCGATCGCGAACGCGGCCTGCACCGGATCCAGCTCGTGGCTGGTGCCTGGCACACGCGCACCACCCGGCAATGTGGCGCCCGGCACCATTGGTCCCAGGTGCTTGACGCATTCGGGAAACTTCATGGCCATCATCGCGGTGGCCAGCGAGTCGAGCAGCATGTAGCGCGCGGTGTCGTACGCCTCCGTCGAATCGATCCGGTAATCGGCGACGTAGTTGGCGATGTCGACCATCGGCTGATCGGGATCGGGGCGCTTGGCGGAACGGATGTCGTGCGCGCTCATGGGGGAGTCTCGCGGTAAGGGAAAACGGAAATTGTAGCGGGGAACCTGCAGCAGGACATGCTGCACGCGCGCCACGCTTGACCGGCCCCACCTGCCCACCCACAATCCCCGCACCACCCAAAGGGGAGTAGTTCCGGACGCGGGCTTTTCCGCATCCGCGCGGCGATCGTCATCACGAGCGACACATCGCTCCGGGCGCCGTGGCAGCCAGGCTGAGAACGAGACTTTTGCGGTGACAGTGGGGCCTTGCGCGCGTCCCGTTGTCATCGCTTGAGTCCGGCGCGCCAAGGAACTGCATGATGCTCTCCACTCACCTGCTTTCGGATCTGCTCACCATCGTCCTGCTAGACCTGGTGCTGGCAGGCGACAACGCGATCGTGATTGCTCTCGCCGCGCGCAACCTCGCTCCGCCATTGCAAAAACGCGCGGTGATCTGGGGCACGCTCGGCGCCATCATCGTGCGCATCGCCATGACCGTGGTGGTGGTGTATCTGCTGGAACTGCCGGGGCTGATGCTGGCGGGGGGCCTGCTGTTGCTGCCGATCGCCTGGAAGCTGCTCAAGCCTGGGCGAGATGACCGCGACAACCTTGCCCCCGCGGCTGGCTTCTGGGCGGCGCTACGCACCATCGTCGTCGCCGACGTACTGATGGGGCTGGACAACGTGCTGGCGATTGCCGGTGCCGCCAAGGGACACATGGGCCTGGTGGTGATCGGCCTTTTGATCAGCATTCCGTTGGTGGTGTGGGGATCCACGCTGATCCTCAAGCTGATCCAGCGTTTCCCTATCATCATCTACGTCGGTGCCGGCGCGATCGCGTGGACGGCGGGCCGCATGATCAGTCACGAAACACTGTGGCGCGCGTGGTTCGACGCGCATGGCTGGATGAAGCACGTGCTGGAAATCGGCCTGGTGTTGATCGTGTGCGGCGGCAGCTATCTGCTCAATCGCCGCCGAACCGCTTGAGGCCACGTGCACCGCGCGCGACACCGCGTGCGCGAATCGCATTCAGCACCATCGTGATGATCAGAACATCATCGGCACGCGAACGATCACCGTCGCATCCGGTGTATCGCGCGTTACGCCAACGCCCAGCGTGATGTTCAAGGTACGCTTGTCGCTGAAGCGATACGAGCCGCCGATGAGCAACGAGCCTAGCCATACCTTGGTCGAGCCAGGCACCTTGCGTCCGGATTCGTAGGTGCTGCCGACGAAGGTCTGGTCATAGCCAATGCTGAGGGAGGCCTTGTCGTTCAGCGCCATGCCCATGCCGATGCTGACATCCGCCTCATTGCCCATTTTCACGTTGCCGAGAAACTGCCTGCCGCCGAGCAGGATATTTTCGTAAACATTGTGCCGTTCAACGTTATAGAGGTAACTGAAGTTGCCGAAGAACACGACGGGGTCCGACGGGAACAACCAGGTCAAGCCCGGCTGTATGGTGTAGAAGCCGGTGCCGGTAGGTTGCTGGACGGGCAAGCCGGTGCCGGTGAGATTCTGCACGCAGCGCGTTACGCAATCGGTCACCACTTCGAACGGGTCCTTGCCGGTGCGCGATTTGAAGCGCAGCCAGCCGATGTAATAGGCCTTATCCGCGCCACCGTTGTTGATCTGGTAGCGCAACGTCGCCTCGATGTCGCCCAGACCCTTACCACTAGAGCCGAACACGTTGTCTTCGGCCGAGCCGGTAAGCACTTCGCGGCTCACGGTATCGGTGTGCGTGTCGACGTAGGGAATGCGCACCTCCAGTTCCATGCGATTGGTGATGCCATAGCGCCCGGTGAGAATCGCCGTCTCCGTGGTGCTGCGCACTTGGCGCACGTCGATCAATCCGATCAAGATTGCAGGAATGATGGTGTAGCCCACCAGCGCGACACGATCGGCCGTGGAGTAACCGAACTGGTACGTCGGCTCCACGACAATCTTTCCCTTGGGCGTCAGCACGCCGGGTTGTTGGAAGATCGGCGCCACTTCGGGTGGACGCGAGTTCTCGACTGGCGCCTGCCCAACGGGCGTAGCGGGCGTTGCAGTTCCTTGCTGCGCCGCTTGCATATCGATGGAGGCGTCCGACGACGGCATCGGCAATGCCGTGGCGCCCCCGCCACCAGCAGCGATATTGCCGCCACGCTGTCCTGCCAGCACATCCATGCCTACCGCATGGCGCAATGCCCGGTAATCGGCTTCCTGTTGCGCAAGCTGGCGCTGCAGGGCTTCGATCTGCCCACGCATGACATCGATCCGCGCGCCCTGCTCTGCCAAGCGCTGCCGGATCGCTGGCGACGATGAATCGTCGCCGCTCGATGGTGTCGCATCCTGTGCGAAAACGACACCGCAAAACGCCATGAGACTGGCGCAACTGGTCGCGCAAAGCCATGGTTTGGCTTTGGATACGCGTTTCGTACTCCGGTCCATCTCGTTCATATTGTTTCCCCCGGCGAAGCACTACTGCCGCGTGGCGTCAATGCGACAGCGCCTGCAGTTGCTGCGCGGCCTGCAGGCTTTGCTGCAGTCCTTGGTTGCGCATGGCATTGAGCGCGTTAATCGCAACATTCAGTGTGGTGATACTGCGAATGACCTGGTTGTTCACCGTGTTCTGGATCACCGTCGCCGCGCTCGCCTGCGTCGCGGACGATGGAATGATGGTGCTGGTGACGACCGGGTTGTTCAGTGCGTTCTGGACAACGGTCGCGGCACTGCTCTGCGCCGGTTGAGAGGCCGCGGAAGCAACCTGACTGACCGCGCCGGTTTGCACGCTCGGCGTCTGTGTCGATGCCGGTGTCACTTTTGTCGCACTCGCCTGTGTCGTGGTGGAGGAAGGATCGAACGTATTGCCAGAGCCGATCTGCACATTCACAGTGCTGAGCGCCGTGGCCAGCGACAACGCCTGCTGCGTGGTGATATGCGCGATGTCCGGAATCGACACATTGATGTAGGTCACCAAGTTTCCGTCGACGTACACCGCACGCTGGATACCGAACGATACTTGCAGCCCGTTACCCAGATCGAAGCCGCCGCGTACCGCAGCGAGCCGATCCGCAGAGATCGGCATGCCAAACCCCTCGACGGAATGTGGCGCTGCCGGGCGATCTTGCGCATGCACCATCGCGGCACAGCTCAGCAAACCAAGACATCCCATTACGCGCAACGAGAGACCGGAACTGTTCATAGGTCACCTCATATATCGCCAGGTCCATATTTGTGCATGGTGATCGTGTCCAGCCCGCGCCGGTCGATGCCCACGCCCAGTGGTGCGATTGGCGCGTTGCGCCAGTCGCTGTCGGTGTTGAAATGTGCCAAGTCGCGTCGGTTGTGGATCACGAACACCAGTCCGTTCTTCCACAATTGATCAAAGCGATCTTCTGGAATCGCCCGCGTGCCACGCGCGGGATCGCCCAGTAGCACGCGCCCGTAGCGCACGCCCTTCACCACCACAAAATGGTGGTAGCCGCGATCCTCGATCAGCACGATCGCCGGCAGGTTCGCCTGTTGCAACTGCTGGAGATTGGCGTGAAAACCATCGGCATCGAAGCCGATGCTCTCGAGATAAAGCTTGATATCCAACAGCGAGAATCCTTCCTTGTTGATCTTCTTGCGGTCGCCATGTGTGTACATCTGTTCGAACACGATCTGTTCGTTGACCGGATAGTCGTACTGGTAGGTCAACAGCGTCGCCACTGCGGCCGAACCGCAACTGAAGTCGTATCGCTGATGAATGGTGTTGCGATACTTCACCTCTTTCATCGTGGTGATGTGCAGCCTGTACGTCTGCCCCGCGTTGTCGTTGAGCGCCATGTTGCCGGCGCGCAGCGAGGCCGCCGGAACGAGCGCGAGCAGAAGTACGACCAGCGCTGGCAGTGCCTGCTTCATGGTTTCAGTTGCACATTGACGATCACACCGGTCTGGATCAGCACGTTGTTGCCGGTGTTCTGCACGATCGACGGCAAACCCGTTGCACCGGAGAGCGAATTGCCGCTCACCGAATTGCTGCCGGTGCTGAGATTGGAAGCCGTGTCGCCGGTGACGGTGCCGGTGATCGTCTGGTTGTTCTGCACCAGGCTGCCACCGCTGTAGCGTTCCAACGTACCGGTGCTCACCGCCTCACCGAAACCAACCAGCATGACGGGTCGTGTGGCCGGCTGGACGCTGACACGCGACGCATCACCGACCTTTCCCGGCGGATTTGCCGCCAGCGCTCCCCCTGTGATGCACAACAGCGCCAGCCCTGTTATTACGGGTCTTGAACGAGCCATGGCACTACTCCGATGGTGTTTGGCGCATCGCATACGGCCCCGCACCAGCCGGTGCCCCGCTTCACCGGTTAGCTCAAACAACATGGCGGAGCGATGCGTGCTCCGCCATGTCGATCAGCCGTACATCAATGGCCGCCCACCGCCAGATTGGCCTGCACAGTCACGCCCTGCTGGATCAGTGCCGCTGCGCCGCTGTTCTGCGCAATGGTCGTGATACCCGCTGCGGCTGCTGCCGTGCTGGTCATGCTGTTGGCCATGTCGAAGGAGCCAGCATCCGCAGAAGTGCTTCCGCCATTGCCGCCACTACCACCCGACGCACCGCTGCCTGCGCCGCCTGCGCTGGCACCGCCGTCACCGCCTGCCGCACCGTTGCCACCCGCGCTTGCCACCATGCCGCTGGTACCGCCGGTCGAACTGCTGCTGCCGCTGGTGCCGGTCGCTGCACCGGCCGAGCCCGCGCCACCCATCGAAGCGGTATAGCCTGCCGAAGCGTTTCCGCTTCTGTGTTTGCCGTTGGCATCTACATCACTGCCACTGCTATCGGCAGCACCACCCACTCCAGCGCTAACGCCCAGCGCGTCACCACTGCTGGAGCCGGATCCGCCGGCGTGGCCGCTGTGCGCGTAGGAATTCCCACCTGCACCACCGTTGCCGCCGCTGCCGCCGGCACTGGCGCCACCCCAGCCGCCGCCGCCTTTTCCACCCCGTCCACCGTTGGCGTTGCCGTTATCGGTAGCACTGTTGCCTACACCCGATACCGAAACGTCGGAGACTGCGCCATTCAATGTGGTGTTGGCCACTGCCGTGCTGGTATTGAAGGCGTCGTTGACCGATGAATACGCCGTGCCGCCGTTATTGGCTGCAGCGGTACCCAAGCCATCGCTATACACATCACCACTGTTATTGCGATCGTTGCCGCTGGTGGTGACGTTCTTGCTGTGTGTGCTGTAGTTGTTGTCCTGATTGGAGTTGTTGTTATAGGAGTGCGAGTTGTGTTGAGCCATGGCCGGGAGAGCAAGTCCCAAGCCAAGCGTCAATGCCGTGAAAAGAAGAGTCTTGCGCATAAATATTCCTCCCGGAACGGATGCGGTGATCCCCTGCTTTTTTGCTGCTGGCAGCTCTTGTGTATGGCAAACCGCATGCCATGCAGGAATAACCTGCACGACCTCCTCTGTATTCATAAGAATCAACACATTGCGCAGGAGGCGTCGCGGCTGCGCGAACGCTCTTTCATCGGCGACTGCTACATACGCGCAACAGTTCCGGCGCCTTGATCCAGCGCATTAGCACAGCGCGCTTGGATATGCGCTGCGGAAACAGTGTGTTACTGCGCGCCACCGCGCTGCACTGCGAGTGTATCGTCGGTGCAACATTTCAACGCTGGCTGAGCGCTTTTCTGCACGAGCTCGGTGCAGACCGCGTGAAGAATAGGTACAACAAACGTTCCCTCTCCTGAAGGAGAGGGAACAAACATACGAATCAGCGCTTCTCGATCGGCGTATAGCTGCGGTCTTCAGGGCCAATGTAGTTGGCGCTGGGGCGGATGATCTTGCCGTCTTCACGCTGCTCGATCACGTGTGCGCTCCAGCCGGACGTGCGTGAAATCACGAACAGTGGCGTGAACATCGCCGTGGGCACACCCATCATGTGGTAGGCGCTGGCCGAGTACCAGTCGAGGTTGGGGAACATTTTTTTCAGTTCCCACATCACCTTCTCGATGCGCTCGGACACTTCGAACAAGATGGGATTACCACCTTCCGAGCAAAGCTTGCGCGAGATTTCCTTGATGATCTCGTTGCGCGGATCGGACACGGTGTACACCGGATGCCCGAAGCCGATGATGATTTCCTTGCGCTCCACTCGCGCGCGGATGTCTGCCTCGGCATCAGCCGCATTGCGATACCTGGCAATGATGTCCATGGCCACTTCATTGGCGCCACCGTGCTTGGGACCACGCAACGCGCCGATCGCGCCGGTGATGGCGGAATACATGTCCGAACCCGTACCAGCGATTACACGCGCGGTGAATGTGGACGCGTTGAACTCGTGCTCGGCATACAGCACCAGCGAACGGTCCAGCGACTGCGCATGCAGCTCGCTCGGCTTCTTGCCGTGCAGCAGGTGCAGGAAATGCGCGGCGATCGTTTCGTCCTCGGTTTCCGTTTCGATGCGCTTGCCGTTGTGGCTGAAGTGGTACCAGTACAGCAACATGGAGCCGAAGCTGGCCATCAGGCGATCGGCTATGTCGCGCGCGCCGGTGACGTTGTGATCTTCTTTCTCTGGCAGCACCGTGCCCAGCATCGAGCAACCGGTGCGCATGACGTCCATGGGGTGCGTGGCGGCCGGCAGCAGTTCCAGCGCGCTCTTTACCGGCGCCGGCAGGCCCCGCAAGCGCTTGAGCTTGGCCCTGTACGCATTCAATTCGGCCCAGTTCGGCAGCACGCCGTGCACCAAGAGGTACGCCACTTCTTCGAAGCAGCCCTTGGCGGCCAAGTCGTGGATGTCGTAACCGCGATAATGCAAGTCGTTGCCGCTGCGGCCGACCGTGCACAGCGCGGTATTGCCCGCCGCCACGCCCGAAAGGGCAACAGATTTCTTCGGCTTGGGGGCGGTTGCGGATTGCTCGCTCATTGGTAGTGCTCCAGGGTGCGATACATCGAGTGTGACCGCTGGGGAAGCGGCCACGGAAACGTTGATTACTTCTTGCCTGCAAACAATTCGTCGAGCTTCTTCTCGAAATCGTGGTAGCCGATGCGGTCGTAGAGTTCCTCGCGCGTCTGCATCATGTCGACCACATTGCGCTGGTGGCCGTCGCGGCGAATAGCCTGGTAGACCGTTTCGGCAGCCTTGTTCATGGCGCGGAACGCTGAAAGCGGATACAGCACAATGCCCACGCCCGCGGTGCTCAGCTCATCGACGCTGAGCAGCGGTGTCTGGCCGAACTCGGTGATATTGGCAAGCACCGGCACCTTCACCGCATCGACGAAGCGACGATAGGTAGGAAGATCGTAGGCAGCTTCGGCAAAGATGCCGTCGGCGCCCGCCTCCACACACGCCAGCGCGCGCTCGATGGCGGCATCTACGCCCTCCACCGCAATGGCATCGGTGCGCGCGATCAGGAAAAAGTTGGCATCGGTCTTGGCATCCGCAGCCGCTTTCACGCGATCGGCCATTTCGCCGGCCGACACGATTTCCTTGCCGGGACGATGGCCGCAACGCTTCGCGCCGACCTGATCTTCGATATGACATGCCGCCGCGCCGAACTTGATCAGGCTTTTCACCGTGCGCGCAATATTGAACGCGCTGGGACCGAAGCCGGTGTCTATATCCACCATCAGCGGTAGATCGCACACGTCGGTGATGCGGCGCACGTCGGTGAGCACGTCATCGAGCGTATTGATGCCCAGATCCGGCATTCCCAGCGAACCCGCCGCCACGCCGCCACCGGAAAGATAGATGGCACGATAGCCGGCGCGCTTGGCGAGCAAGGCATGGTTCGCATTGATGGCACCGATCACCTGCAGGGGCTTTTCGGCGGCAAGCGCAGCGCGGAAACGGCTGCCGGCGGAATCGAGCTGGGTCATTGCGGTTCTCCGAAACGGAAAATTGTAAGCGATGTGTCAGCACGGCCATGTCGCGGCGCAGTAAGCGCATGCACGCGATGCGTTAAAAATTCCGCGATCACGCGACTCAGCAGCGTATGCACACCGACTGAAGATGCCACGAGCGCATGGCCTATCGATTCGAATGGAGTCATGAGAACGCGCCGACGAATGCGACGGGCGCCACTCTGTCACGACCAAATATATTGATCAATCTTGATTGAAAGGATCAATATATCTCCTATGCGCACCGACTACCTCGCCGCCCAGGATGCTGCCAACAGGCTCGGCGTAAGCCTCGCCACGCTCTACGCATACGTCAGCCGTGGCCGCGTCGATTCCCGTCCCGGTCCGGACGGCCGGACGCGGGAATACAGCGCCAGCGACATCGAGCAATTGATTGAACGCAGGCAGGCTGGACGTGGCGCTGCGCAAGGTGCCGCGCACAGCCTAGCCTGGGGTCTGCCGGTGATGGAAACGCGCATCTCGCTGATTCGCTCGCACGGCCATTACTACCGCGGCGAATCCGCCATCGCGCTGGCGAAGGGTGGCGCCACGCTGGAAGAAACGGCGCGGCTGCTGTGGGATTGCGGCGAACACGATCCGTTCGTTGCCGGGCTGCCGGATCATTGGCCGAAAGCGGTCGCGCTGCTTTTGCAACAATCCAACGTACCGCCATTGGAAAGAACCACCGCCGCGTTGCCGCTGCTTGCGCTCGATGCAACGCACGCGCACAGCACCGATCCGCTTCATCGCCGTCACGACGCGGCCCTGCTGTTGCGCGAAACGGCTGCTTTGCTCTGCGCCGCACCGCCGAGCACACAACCGATTCACCGTGTGATGGTGACGAGCTGGCGCACGGGCGAACTCGGCCTGTCCGAGCTGGTGCGCTGCGCGCTGGTGCTGTGCGCGGATCACGAACTCAACGCATCCTCGTTCGCCACACGCGTCGCCGCATCGACCGGAGCCAGCCTGCATGCCACCGTGTGCGCAGGACTGGCGACGCTGTCCGGCCCGCATCACGGCGGTGCCGCCGCGCGCGCTCACGCATTCATCCAGGACATGTTGCGCGAACGCAAACCGATCGACCGCGTGCGTGAGCGCCTCCGTCGCGGCGAAGCATTGCCCGGCTTCGGGCATCCGCTCTATCCCGAAGGCGATCCGCGCGCGATGGTCTTGCTGGACGCAATGCGCGCCACGCGCCCGCGTCCTGCCAAGTTGTCTGCCATCGAACGACTGATCGAAACCGTGCAGACGCAATGCGGTCGCCGCCCCAATCTCGACTTGGCTCTCGCGGCCATTGCATCGGGTTACGAATTGAGCGCCGACATCGCCTTGGCGATATTCGCCGCCGGGCGCATGGCCGGCTGGCTGGCGCATGCATTGGAACAACAGGAAAGCGGAAGTTTGATCAGGCCACGCGCCAGTTACGTCGGCCGCATGCCTCAGCGCGATGGCTGAGTGCGTTGCTTGCAGTTGGCAAAGTCCTCTACCGAAAACGCACAGCCTACGATGCGTCTGCCGCATTGAATTTAACCAATGCATCTAACCCAGACGCGCGCTTTCTCAGGCAACAAAAAAGCCCTGAAAGAATCAGGGCTTTTTGCGAACTGGCGGAGAGAGAGGGATTCGAACCCTCGATAAGGCTTTTGACCCTATACTCCCTTAGCAGGGGAGCCCCTTCGGCCTCTCGGGCATCTCTCCATATTTTGTTCCCCGCGCGACATCACAGGAAGTCCACGGGAGCCGGAAAGGATACCGGCCGATGCCCGTAAGGTAAAGGGGGAATCAATGTCCGCCCGACTCGCCTGTGGCGCCGCCGTTTTCGCTTTCGCCTTTGATGCGCTGGTAGATTTCTTCGCGATGAACGGCCACGTTCTTGGGCGCATTGATGCCAATGCGAACCTGGTTGCCTTTTACGCCGAGAACGGTAACGGTCACCTCGTCGCCGATCATCAGGGTTTCACCGACCCTGCGGGTCAGAATCAACATAGCTGTTACTCCATTTAGTGCTTGTGGTCACAGGCCATCTGCATGTTGTTGCCTCACCCCTGAGCACAATCACATACAGTTCTGACGTTAGCGTCCGTCAAAGGCCTACCGCCTTCCCCGGCTCCAAAAACCAAGATGCCTTGAGAGCATCTCGCCACTTACAGCGCCACCGCAACCAGCGACACCAGTATCTGATCGATACTAGCCGAGCCCTGGCGCTGGGTGCAATCTACACAGATTCTTGACACGAGGTCCATACGCGGCGCATCAACCTGTCAGCTGTTTACCGATCCATGTCACTGTACCGGTCAAAATGTCAGGCAATTGTGGTTTATCTACGCCGCCGCCTTGCGCCATGTCAGGCCGGCCGCCGCCTTTTCCATCGATCTGACCCGCCACGTGCGCGACTACTTCGCCGGCCTTGATGCGACCGTTTGCCTTACCGTTCACACCGGCCACCAGTGAAACGCGTCCATCCACGGCGCCGGCCAGCAGCACCACGCAATCGTTAAGTTGTTGCTTGAGCTGATCGACGCCATCGCGCAGCGCCTTCGCGTCCAACCCTTCCAGGCGCGCCGCCACCACCTTGATGCCAGCGATGTCCTGCGCCGATTGGGCAAGATCACCCGTCATCGAGCCAGCGGCCTTAGCACGAAGTGATTCCAGTTCGCGTTCGAGCTTTTTCTGACGGTCGAGCAGTTGCCGCAGCTTTTCGGTGACGTCATTACCACTGGTGGAAAGCAATTGCGACAGCTCGCCCAGACGACGCTCTTCCTCGGCGACGTAGGCCAGTGCGCCGGTTCCCGTCACCGCCTCGATGCGGCGCACGCCGGACGCCACGCCGGATTCGCCGACGATCTTGAACAGCCCGATATCACCGGTGCGGCCCACGTGCGTGCCGCCGCACAGCTCGGTGGAGAACTCGCCCATCTTCAGCACGCGCACTTCGTCGCCGTATTTCTCGCCGAACAGCGCCATGGCGCCATACGCGATCGCATCGTCGTAAGCCATGTGGCGCACTTCAGCTTCCACGTTGCGACGCACTTCGGCGTTCACCAACGCCTCGACACGGTCCAGTTCCTCGCGCGTTACCGGCTTGAAGTGGGAGAAGTCGAAACGCAGGCGATCGGGCGCCACCAGCGAGCCCTTCTGCGTGACGTGCGTACCCAGCACCTTGCGCAGCGCCGCGTGCAACAGATGCGTGGCGGAGTGATTGAGCACGGTGGCCTGACGGCGCGAGGCGTCGACCATGACATCCACCACGTCGCCCGTGCGCAGCGGTTGTGCGCCATGCCAGCGGCCTGCATGCCCGAAGAACACGCCGCCCATCTTGATGGTGTCGCTCACCTCGAAACGGCCCACGCCGTTCGTGAGCGTGCCGGTGTCGCCTACCTGGCCGCCGGACTCGGCATAGAACGGGGTCTGGTCGAGGATCACCAAGCCCTCCTCGCCTTCCGTCAGTTGCCCGACCTGCTTGCCGCCCTGCACGATGCCGACCACTTTGCTGGCGTGGCTGGCGAGGGTTTCGTAACCCAGGAAGGCGGTGGGCGCGAGCTGGCTGGCCAGCTCCGCCGGCATCAGGCCCTTGGCTTCGAAACGGCTGGCGGCGCGCGCGCGTTCGCGCTGCTGTTCCATCGACTGCTCGAAGCCGGCCATGTCCACGCTCAGGCCGCGCTCGCGGGCGATGTCGGCGGTGAGGTCGACGGGGAAGCCGTAGGTGTCGTACAGGCGGAAGGCGTCCTCGCCGGGGATCGTCTTGCCAGATTTAGCGGCGATCTCGTCGAACAGGCGCATGCCGTGCTCCAGCGTTTCGCCAAAGCGTTGCTCCTCGATGCGCAGCGCGTCTTCCACAAAGGATTGCTTGGCGGCGAGTTCCGGATAGGCCGCGCCCATCTCCTCGACCAGCGGCTGCACCATCTTCCAGAAGAAATCGCCGCGCACGCCGAGCATCCAGCCATGGCGTAGCGCGCGGCGGATGATCCGGCGCAGCACATAGCCGCGGCCTTCGTTGGAGGGAAGCACACCGTCTACGATCAGGAAAGAACAGGCGCGGATGTGATCGGCGATCACGCGCAGGGACTTGTTGCCGAGGTCCTGCGTTTTGGTGAGTTGCGCGGCCACCTTGATCAGGTGTTCGAACAGATCGATCTCGTAATTGGAATGCACGTGCTGCAACACGGCGGCGAGGCGCTCCAGGCCCATGCCAGTATCTACGCACGGCGCCGGCAGCGGCGACAGCGTGCCATCCGGCGCGCGGTCGAACTGCATGAACACCAAGTTCCAGATTTCGATGTAGCGATCGCCGTCTTCATCGGGCGAACCCGGAGGACCGCCGGCGACGTCCGGACCATGGTCGTAGAAAATTTCAGAGCACGGGCCGCAGGGGCCGGTGTCGGCCATCTGCCAGAAATTGTCGGAGGCGAACGGCGCGCCCTTGTTGTCGCCGATGCGTACGATGCGTTCGGCTGGCACACCGATTTCCTTGTGCCAGATGTCGTAGGCCTCGTCGTCGGTGTGATAGACGGTGACCCACAACTTGTCCGCCGACAATTTCAAGACGCCAGTCAGCAATTCCCATGCATAACGGATGGCATCACGCTTGAAGTAATCGCCAAATGACCAGTTGCCCAGCATCTCGAAGAAGGTGTGATGGCGCGCGGTGTAGCCCACCGAATCCAGGTCGTTGTGCTTGCCGCCAGCACGCAGGCAACGCTGCACGTCGGCCACGCGCGCGTAGGGCAGCTTCTCGCTGCCGAGAAACACGTTCTTGAATTGCACCATGCCCGAGTTGGTGAACAGCAAGGTCGGGTCGTTGGCCGGCACCAGCGAGCTGGACGGCACGATGGTGTGATCCTTGGTACGGAAGTAATCGAGAAAAGCGGAGCGGATGTCAGCGGTTTTCATGAGGGTCGAAAGTCAAGACGGAAAGGACGTCAAGCGGCGACAGACACTACCGTCCCTCTGCCAGCCCAAGGGCCTCAAGGGGTTTCGTCGGCAGCATCGTCCACATCGGCGTGAGCAACATTCCGTACTGTGGCGGCGGGAAAGCCACGACGCAAGAGGAATTGCGCCCGACGTGCGCGTTCGGCGGAGTCCGTCGTACCCGCCGCGCCATAACGGCGGCGTAGCTGCGCGGCGGCGGATTCGACCCAATCGATGTCGGCGGCATCGAGCAGGCTGCGGATACGTGCATCGGACAAGCCATGGCTTTTCAGCTCCGCGCGCAGGCGCATGGGGCCATAACCCTGCCCCGCGCGGTTGCGGATGAGGGCTTCGGCGAAGCGGTCGTCGTCCTGATAGTGCTGTTCGCCGAGACGGTCGAGTGCTTCGCCGGCTTCGTCGCGGGCGTAACCGCTGCGATCCAATTTTTGACGGAGTTCACGGCGAGAATGTTCACGACGCGCGAGCAAGCCCAGGGCTTTATTGTAGGCGCTGGGCTTGGGCCTTTCCGTGGTTTTGTCGCCGGGTTTGCGTTTCATGATGCGCAAGACTACCTAAGCCGTCATTCCGGCGCAGATAGATCAAAACACCTTGTAGACCTGCCCCGTCTGCGCCCCTTCCACGCTGCGGCTGAACGCCAGTGCCGCACGTGCCGCGCTGACCGGTTCGAAGCCACGAAAGAACGGCGCATACGACGGCATCGCTTCGGTCAACACGTTGGGGCTAACCACGTTGATGCGCAGGCCGCGTGGCAGTTCGATGGCTGCGGCGCGCACGAAGGCTTCCACCGCACCGTTGACCAGGCTGGCGGAACTGCCCGCCACGATCGGCTGCTCGGAAAGAATGCCGGTGGTGAGCGTAATCGAACCGCCGTCGCGCAAGTAATCGCGCGCGGCCAGGGCAAGATTCACCTGCCCCAGCAACTTGTCGGAAATCCCAAGCGTATGCAGCGATTCACCGTAGGACGCGGGCTTGAATTCCGCCAACGGCGCGAACGTGACCTTGCCGGCGGCGCTGATCACGGCATCCAACTCGCCCGCCTGTTTCAGAGCGCTTTGAATGCTTGCGACATCGGTCAGATCGATGCGAATGCTGCCGGAGTTACGTCCGGCAGCGATCACTTCATGGCGCTGGCTGAGCTCTGTTCCCACCGCACGCCCCAGCGTGCCCGAGGCGCCAACGAGAAGAATCCGCAAACGTCGTTCGCTCATGCTCAGGCTTCTTCCATGGCCTCTTCGGAAGCAGCCGGCGCGCTACCACTGCCACCTACCAGCAGGCGCGCACGCAGTTCACGATCGATCTCATCGGCGATCTTCGGATTGTCGCGCAGGAACTGGCGCACGTTCTCCTTGCCCTGGCCGATGCGATCGCCCTTGTAGCTGTACCAGGCGCCGGATTTATCGATCAGGTTCTGCGCGACACCCAGTTCGATGATCTCGCCTTCGCGCGAGGTGCCCTCGCCATAGAGAATCTCGAACTCGGCCTGGCGGAACGGTGGCGCCACCTTGTTCTTCACCACCTTCACGCGCGTTTCCGAGCCGATCACTTCCTCGCCCTTCTTCACCGCGCCGATGCGGCGGATGTCCAGGCGCACGGAGGCATAGAACTTCAGCGCATTGCCGCCGGTGGTAGTTTCGGGGCTGCCGAACATCACGCCAATCTTCATGCGAATCTGGTTGATGAAGATCACCAGGCAGTTGGACTTCTTGATGTTGGCGGTGAGCTTGCGCAGTGCCTGGCTCATCAGGCGGGCATGCAGGCCCACGTGGGAATCACCCATTTCGCCTTCGATTTCGGCCTTGGGCGTAAGCGCGGCCACGGAGTCCACCACCACGATGTCCACCGCGCCGGAGCGCACCAGCATGTCGGCAATTTCCAGCGCCTGTTCGCCGGTGTCCGGCTGGGAGACGAGCAGGTCATCCACGTTCACGCCCAGCTTTTGCGCGTAGCTGGGATCGAGCGCGTGCTCGGCGTCGACGAAGGCCGCGGTGCCGCCATTCTTCTGGCAGTTGGCGATCACCTGCAGGGTGAGCGTAGTTTTACCGGAGGATTCCGGGCCGTAGATCTCGACCACGCGACCGCGCGGCAGGCCGCCGACGCCCAGTGCGATGTCCAGACCCAGCGAACCGGTGGAAACGGTTTCGATGTTGTCGTCGGTACGGTCGCCCAGGCGCATCACCGCGCCCTTGCCGAATTGCTTCTCGATCTGGCCGAGGGCCGATGCGAGCGCTTTGCGCTTGTTGTCATCCATCGTCTTGGTTCCGGTCGTGTTCGTAGTCATGGCGGTCATGATGCCCGGTCTTGGTCTCACGGGCTGGGATGCAGGCTCTTGAGTATCCCACAATGGTCAAGACGGAAAACTGGTCAATTTCTGCTCAATCCGTCAGTGTCTTGAGCACGCCTTCGAGCGCCGCCGCCACCGTCTGCCGCCGCACCGCTTCACGGTCGCCCGTGAAGTGGAACAGTTGGGCACATGCTGCGCCGCCGCGCCGCTGCCAGCCAATCCACACCGTGCCAACTGGCTTCTCCGGCGTACCACCAGTGGGTCCGGCGATGCCGGTAACTGCCACTGCAACGCCGGCGTTCAAGCGGATCAGCGCGCCGGACGCCATTTCCAATGCCGTTTCCTCGCTCACCGCGCCGGTGCGTTCGAGCGTCTCCCTGCGTACGCCCAGCAATGACATCTTCGCTTCATTGCTGTAGCTCACTACGCCCGCTTCGAACCAGGCGGAGCTGCCCGACAGATCCGTCAGCGTCTTGGCGATCCAGCCGCCGGTGCAGGATTCGGCGGCGGATAGCATTAGCTTGTGCTGCTGCATCGCGGTGGCAACGCGTGCGGCCAGTACTGCCAGTTCGGCATCAGTAGGAACGGACGATGACTCCATGCGAAACTCCGCGTCTTGCAAATTCTTCGTTGTACTCGACTCATCTCAAGACGCCAAGACTCGACCGCATGAATCAGGACGAACTTTCGCTGCACACCCCTTTGATGCGCCAATACCTCGCTGCCAAGGCCGCGCATCCGGATGTGCTGTTGTTCTTCCGTATGGGCGATTTCTACGAGCTGTTCTACGACGATGCACGCAAGGCGGCTCGCCTAATGGACATCACGCTCACGCAACGTGGACAGTCGGCAGGACAGCCGATTCCGATGGCAGGTGTGCCGTATCACGCGGTGGAAAACTACCTGGCCAAGTTGGTGCGGCTGGGCGAATCGGTAGCGATTTGCGAGCAGATCGGCGATCCAGCGCTGGCGAAAGGACCGGTGGAACGCAAGGTCGTGCGCATCGTCACGCCGGGCACGGTGACAGATGCCGCGCTGCTGGAAGAGCGTCGCGACAATCTTCTGCTGGCGATTGCCGCAGGCGCGCACGGCAGCTACGGCCTGGCGTGGGTGGATCTTTCCAGCGGACGTTTTCTGCTGAGCGAAGTGCCGAATGCCGAAGCGCTCGCCGCGGAACTGGCGCGCCTGCAGCCAGCGGAAACGCTGGTTGGCGAAGACGTGGCGTGGCCGAAATTGGTCAGCGCCCTGCCCGGCTTGCGCAAACGGCCGCCGTGGCATTTCGACAGCGATGCCGCGCGGCGCGAACTCAATCGCTTCTTCGGCACGCGCGATCTTTCCGGTTTCGGCATCGACAACTTGCCGCTGGCCATCGCTGCCGCCGGCTGCCTGCTCGGTTACGTGGAAGAAACGCAGAAGAGCGCGTTGCCGCATCTTTCTGGCATGGCAGTGGAAAGCGCCAGCGAGACGATTGCATTGGATGCCGCCACGCGCCGCAATCTGGAACTGGATACGCATCCGAGCGGACGCGTCGAACACACCTTGCTCGGCGTGCTGGACGAAACGGTAACGCCGATGGGCGCACGCCTGATGCGCCGCTGGCTCAATCGTCCGTTGCGCTCGCGCGACGTGCTGAGGCGCCGGCACCAGGCTATTGGCGCATTGATCGAAACGCGTCGCTACGAGGCGTTGCGCGAACAGTTGCATGGTATCGGCGATCTGGAACGCATTCTTGCGCGCGTGGCGCTTCGCTCCGCTCGTCCACGTGATCTCTCCACGCTGCGCGACGGCCTGGCTGCCGCGCCAGTCTTGCGCGAATCCATCGCGGCGCTCGATAGCCCGCTCCTGCACGCGCTGGTCGGCGACATCGGCGATCACGCCCCCACCGCCGAACTCTTGAAGCGCGCCGTCGTGGAACAGCCACCTGTATTGCTGCGCGACGGCGGCATCATCGGCGATGGTTATGACGCGGAGTTGGATGAACTGCGCCGTCTCGCCACGCACGCCGATCAATACCTGGTGGAACTGGAAGAACGCGAGAAAGCCGCCAGCGGCATTCCCACGCTCAAGGTGGGCTACAACCGCGTACATGGCTACTACATCGAAATCAGCAAGGCGCAATCGGAGAAGGCGCCCACGCACTACACCCGCCGGCAAACTACCAAGAACGCCGAGCGCTACATCACCGAAGAACTGAAAACCTTCGAGGACAAGGTGCTTTCCGCCAAGGAACGCTCGCTGATGCGCGAACGCGCCTTGTACGAAGCGCTACTGGATACGCTGATCGAGCAATTGGAGCCGCTCAAGCAAGCTGCATCCGCCATGGCGGCGCTCGATGTGCTGTGCACGCTGGCCGAACGCGCCGAAGCGCTGGACTGGAATGCACCGGAACTCAGCGATGAGCCCAGCATCCTGATCGAGCGCGGCCGTCATCCCGTCGTTGAAAAAGTACGCGACGAGCCGTTCGAACCGAACGATCTGGTGCTGGACGACAATCGCCGCATGCTGGTGATCACCGGCCCGAACATGGGTGGTAAATCCACCTATATGCGGCAAAACGCGTTGATCGTGTTGCTCGCGCACATCGGCAGTTACGTGCCTGCGTCACGCGCGATGATCGGCCCCATCGACCGCATCTTCACGCGCATCGGCGCAGGCGATGATCTTTCGCGCGGCCAATCCACCTTCATGGTGGAAATGAGCGAAACGGCCAACATCCTGCACAACGCCACGCCGCAAAGCCTGGTGCTGATGGACGAAGTCGGACGCGGCACCAGTACCTACGATGGCCTGGCGCTCGCCCGCGCAGCGGCGGTGCATTTGGCCGCCGCCAGCAAGGCTTACACGCTGTTCGCTACGCATTACTTCGAACTGACGGAACTTGCCGCCGAGTATCCATCCATCGCCAACGTACATCTGGATGCGGTCGAATACGGCGAGCAACTGGTGTTCATGCATGCGGTGAAAGAAGGCCCGGCCAACCGCAGCTTCGGCTTGCAAGTCGCCGCATTGGCCGGCTTGCCGAAATCGGTGATCGCCGACGCGCGCAGGACGCTGGCCGAGTTGGAGCGTGGGATGCACCTGCAAGCCTCGACAGCTGTGCCCAAGGCAGATCATTCGCCGCAGCTGGGCTTGTTCGCCCCACCGGCGCCCTCGGAGGCGGAACGCGCGCTGGAGGCAGTTGACCCCGATGCCTTGACGCCACGCGAGGCGCTGGAAGTGCTGTATCGCTTAAAGGCGTTGCTTTAAGGCGACCTTGCCAATGGGCAGCAGGTTGGGGTTTGGTTACGCCTCACCCCAACCTACGCCGCTGTCTCGCTATGAAGACGAGTGAACGCTCAAGCTGCTTTTGATACTGGCGCTGGGAATGGATCGCGCCACGCCGGAATGTCCATCATGCGCTCGTGCCAGCGCGCGATATGGGCGAATCCTTCCAACGGTAAATGCGATTCCTTCGCCCATGGCAGCAAGACGCCGACGCCGAAATCCGCAATGCTCAGGCTGTCGCCGACGAGATAGCTGCGGTCGGCCAGATGCGCATTGAGCACAGCGGCAAAACGCGTGTAGAACTTGCTGGCCTCTTCCACCGCAGCCGGATTCGGTTCGCCCAGGCCCAGGAACGGCTTAATACGGTTCTCGAAGTACAAAGTGCCGCCATGTCGGGAGAAATGAGCGATATCCCAAGACAGCCAGCGCAACACTTCCACTTGTTGGGCCGGTTCGCGCGGCCACAGGTCCGAGCCGGCCTTTACCGCTAGATGCGCCATGATCGCCGTGCTTTCCCACAAGCGCAGGTCGCCGTCCACTAGCAACGGCACCTTGCCATTGGGATTCAGGGCAAGAAAGTCTGGCTTGGACTGTTCACCCTTGCCCAGGTCGACCCGGATGTATTCCACCGGCGAACCCAGATACTTCGCTAGGGCGCAGGCTTTGCGCGGATTCATCGTCTCTGCGTAGTACAGCTTCATTGTCGATCTCCTTGCCAAGGGGGTGCCGGGAGTGTGGCAAGAAACAACATATGTTCAAGAACATATTCAGGGCCGGGAGTAGGCTTACTGCGTCATCATCCACGCACCCGTCACGGCCATGCCCTACACCACCGAGCACAAGCAGAAAACGCGAGCGCGCATCGTCGAGTGCGCGCGCGAACTGTTCAACCGCCGCGGTTTTAGCGAGGTATCGATCGACGAAATCATGCAACACGCGGGGCTTACCCGTGGCGGCTTTTACAACCACTTCCAGACCAAGGAAGAACTATTTGCCGAAGCGATCATGGCCTATCAGCACTTCAACCCGGCGCAACGCTGGGAAGGCATGGCGTTCGATGGCGTGGACTGCCAAGGTGCCCAGGCCCGCAACATGGTGAACGCCTACCTTTCGGATGCGCATCTGAAAGACATCGAAGGCCAATGCCCGATGATCGCCCTGCCCTCCGATGCCGCGCGCGCCAGCCCACGGGTAAAGCAGGCTTATTGCGCCCTGCTGGAACACATGATCGGCATGCTCGGGGAAGGCATCGCAATGCCGGACGACACCGACAGGCGGCAACGCGGCGTCGCCGTCGCTGCGCTTTGCGTGGGCGCCATGGTCCTCTCGCGCACGATCGACAATGACGATTTCCGCAACGAGATCCGGGATGCCGCGCGCGCCATTGCGCTGGAATTGGTCGGTTGAGCGCATGCGGTGGACTCGGCACTCATAGCCTGCAGCTATCGCCAACATCAAAACAATCGACTTCTATCAGTCATCTCGCCTGCGTAAAGTCGGAACCGAGCCAGCCAACGCCAGCCAATGTTTGCGCCGACTAAGGAACACGAGATGAGAGCAAATCTGCCCGACGTTCTCCGTGTCTTCTGGCACCTCATTGCACACAAGCTGGACAGCCTGACGACAGTCCTACATGACCCGGTGTTGACGCATCGTTGAACATCATTAACTGAAACCCTTCATTTGTCGGCACTCTGATGCAGCACTGGGCCGAGATAGCTGGGCGCAAACGACCAAAGGAAGTGCATACATGTCAACCGAATCGAAGTGCCCCTTCAATCACGCCGCAAGCGGCGGCCCGACCAACCGGGACTGGTGGCCCAACCAGCTGAATCTGAAGATCTTGCACCAGCATTCCTCCCTGTCCGATCCCATGGACAGCGGCTTCAACTACGCCGAAGCGTTCAAGAGCCTCGACCTGGATGCCCTGAAGAAGGATCTCCACGCGTTGATGACCGACTCGCAGGACTGGTGGCCGGCGGACTTCGGTCACTACGGCCCGTTGTTCATTCGCATGGCCTGGCATAGTGCAGGCACGTATCGCACCGGTGACGGTCGCGGAGGCGCCGGCGCCGGCCAGCAGCGCTTCGCCCCCCTCAACAGTTGGCCCGACAACGTCAACCTGGACAAGGCACGTCGACTGCTCTGGCCGATCAAACAGAAGTATGGCCGGAACATTTCCTGGGCCGACCTCATGATTCTTACCGGCAACGTCGCGCTGGAATCGATGGGGTTCAAGACTTTCGGTTTCGGCGGCGGCCGTGAGGATGTCTGGGAGCCTGAAGAAGATGTCTACTGGGGCTCCGAAACCACCTGGCTCGGCGGCGATAAGCGCTACACCGGTGAGCGGGATCTCGAAAATCCGCTTGGTGCCGTGCAAATGGGCCTGATCTACGTAAATCCCGAAGGTCCGGAAGGCAATCCTGATCCGCTCGCGGCCGCCAAGGACATTCGCGAGACCTTCGGTCGCATGGCCATGAATGACGAGGAAACCGTCGCCTTGATCGCGGGCGGTCACACCTTCGGCAAAACCCATGGCGCCGGCCCCGCAACGCATGTAGGCCCCGAACCGGAAGCAGCCGGTATCGAGAATCAGGGGCTGGGATGGAAGAGCAGCTTTGGCACCGGCAAAGGTGACGACGCCATCGGCAGCGGTTTGGAAGTCACCTGGACCAGCACGCCGACGAAGTGGAGCAACAACTTCTTTTGGAATCTCTTCGGCTATGAGTGGGAGCTGACGAAGAGCCCGGCGGGCGCGCATCAATGGACGCCGAAGGGCGGCGCCGGCGTTAGCACGGTGCCGGATGCACACGATCGCTCGAAGCGCCATGCGCCCTCCATGCTGACCACTGACCTCGCGCTGCGTGTCGATCCGGCGTACGAAAAAATTTCCAGGCGCTTCATGGAAAATCCGGATGAGTTCGCCGACGCGTTCGCACGTGCGTGGTTCAAGCTCACGCACCGCGACATGGGACCGCGCGCACGCTATCTCGGTGCGGAAGTGCCGGCCGAAGAGCTGATCTGGCAAGACCCCATTCCCGCAGTCGACCACACCCTGATCGGCGAACAGGATGTTGCAGCCCTCAAAGGCAAGATCCTGGCTTCGGGCCTTTCGGTTTCGCAATTGGTGTCCACCGCCTGGGCGTCGGCGTCCACGTTCCGCGGCTCAGACAAGCGTGGCGGTGCAAACGGCGCGCGTATTCGCCTCGCCCCGCAGAAGGATTGGGAGGTGAACCAGCCAGAGCAACTGGCCAATGTGCTGAAGACGCTCGAAGGCATCCAGCATGCGTTCAACAGCGCTCAGTCTGGTGGTAAGAAAGTCTCGCTCGCCGACCTGATCGTTCTGGCCGGTTGCGCAGGTGTCGAACAGGCCGCGAAAAATGCCGGCATATCGGTAACGGTGCCCTTCACCCCGGGACGGATGGATGCCTCGCACGAACAAACCGACGTGGAATCCTTCGCCGTGCTCGAACCGATCGCCGACGGCTTCCGCAATTACCTCAAAGGCAAGTACACCGTACCGGCAGAGGTACTGCTGATCGACAAGGCACAATTGCTCACGCTGACCGCGCCGGAAATGACGGTACTGATAGGCGGCATGCGCGTCCTGGATACCAACGTCGGACACACCAAGCACGGCGTTTTCACCCAGCGGCCGGGTGCATTGACCAACGACTTCTTCCTCAACCTGCTCGATATGGGCACGACGTGGAAAGCAGTCTCCGACGCACAGGATGTGTTCGAAGGGCACGACAGCAAAACGGGCGAATTGAAGTGGACTGGCACGCGTGCCGACCTCGTCTTCGGTTCGAACTCGCAGCTTCGTGCTTTGGCGGAAGTCTATGGAAGTTCGGACGCGCAGGAAAAGTTCGTCCGTGACTTCGTGGCGGCCTGGAACAAGGTGATGAACCTCGATCGCTTCGAGCTCGCGTAAACCAAAAAACGGAAGTAAAAAAAGCGCCGCAGCATCCTCTGCTGCGGCGCTTCCGTCTGAAGTCAGGCGGCTCGCGGTGGGTATGGGTGGATTTATGCAGCCATGCCGGAGAGCGTGCTGCGAATTTCCTCGTAAGAGATAGCTGCCTCAGTGGCAACCACCGGCACCGGTACGCGTGCAGGAATGCGCTCCGCCCGAACCAGTTGATCGATGGCGCGCTGTACGTCGCGCTGGCCAAAAGGCTTCTTGATGAAATCGTCGGCACCGAAGCGCTGCACGTAGAACTGCTCGGTAGCCTGCTGGTTACCACTGATCATCACGATCGGAATGTGCTGGGTAAGCGGATCGTGGCGCAGCGCGCGCAATACTGCGAACCCGTTGATGCCCGGCAGTACGATGTCTAGAAAAATCAGTTCCGGCTGTTCGGTCTTGGCCAGTTCGATCGCGCTTTCGCCATCGACCGCCTTCTGCACCGCATAACCTTCCAAGCCGAGCATCTTGCCGAGCACTGCGCGAATGGTCGGCGAATCGTCGACCACCAATGTACGCATGCCTGATGCCGCCTGCAGCAACTTGGTCGGTTGCATGGCCTCCGACGCGTGGCCACCCAACAGCCGCTTGAAGAAATCGATCCCGCTCATCTGTTCCCCCTTAAATCCCAGGTTCGCGGCAACCTCTCCTGGGTTACCTGCTTTTGGGATGATATTCACGCAGTTCCAGATGGATTTCTGAGATGTGCTGCTCAGGGAAAATCCTTAAGCCGTCGCAATTCTCGACGTTGCTGCTTGTTTGGGCGTGTCGGAGGGTGGTTGAGGCCTGCTCCGCTCAAGCGACGCTGCTCTCGCGCCTGCTCGCGCGCCAGGCGGCTGGCCTCGGTTTCGCTATAGAGCGCTTGCGCCACATTGGCAGGACCGCGTTGCTCCGAAAGCGCCAGGATTTCCAGCTCCAGGCGCTCCTCGCCGCGGGTCAATCGCACGCTATCGCCCACATGCAGCACCTTGGAAGGCTTGCAGCCGGCGCCGTTCACCGTGACCTTGCCGCCATCGATCGCCTGCTTGGCCAGGCTGCGTGTCTTGTACATGCGGGCGGCCCATAGCCAGACATCGGCGCGTACTTCGGTGAGGGGTTCGTGGGTTGCATGTTTCATCGTGGCATTATCGGCGTGTGGCCAAGCGAATGCAGGCTAAGTGGGAACGCCGCCACGCTGATGCAAGCCGACGAATGCTGTGCGTGGAGGAGTCCGCATGCTGCTTTATCTGCTGGATCTGATCGGGGTGGCCGTCTTTGCTGTCAGCGGCGTGCTGGTCGCGGCGGCTTCCGGCATGGATTTGCTCGGTGGCGTGGCCTTGGCGGCGCTGACCGCTATCGGCGGCGGCACCTTGCGCGATGTGCTGCTCAACCGGCATCCCATCTTCTGGGTACGCGATGCTCGCTACTTGCTGGTGATCCTGCTCGCCGCCGCATTGACCATGCTCTACATCACGTTCTTTCCGCCACCCGGGAATGGCTTGCTGATCGCCGACGCCCTAGGCCTGGCGCTGTTCGCGATCAGCGGTGCGCAGGTCGCCGAGGTGGCTGGATTATCCCCGTTGATCGTAGTGCTGATGGGCACCATGACCGGCACGGCCGGAGGCGTGCTGCGCGACGTGATGGCTGCGCGCGTGCCGTTGATTCTTCGGCAGGACCTTTATGCCACCGCGGCGATCGCGGGGATCGTGGTGTATCTGATTTTGCAAAAGGCGGGTGCGCCGCGCAGCGTGGCCGTGATCGCGGGCGTGGTGGTGATTCTTCTTATGCGCTTGCTGGCTGTGGTGGGCGGCATGCATTTACCTCGATTGCATTTGCTGCCTGGATAGCCCCTCTCCCTTTTGGAAGAGGGGCATCCGACGGCATCAACCAAGCAGCACGCGATTCAAGCGCTGCACGAACGCTGCTGGGTCCGGCAACTGCGCACCAGCTGCAATCTCCGCCTGCTCGAGTAGCAGATTGGCAAGATCTTTTGCCTTGCCTTCGTCACTCTCCGTTTCCACACGCTTGAGCAGCGCATGCTGCGGATTGATCTCCAGCGTGGGCTTGCTGGCGGGCATGTCGTGGCCTGCATCGCGCATCAGACGCGCCAGATGCGGCGCCATTTCGTAGTCGGACAGCGCCAGGCATGAGGGCGAATCGGTGAGGCGCGCGGACACCTTCACTTCGGAAACGCGATCGCCCAGCAGATCCTTGAGCTTCTTCAGCAACGGCTCGGCAGCCTTGCTTGCCTCTTCCTGCTGCTTCTTCGCCTCTTCGTCCAGCGGGAATTCGCCCTTGGCGACGTTGCGCAGTTTCTTGTCGCTGTATTCGTTCAAGCTGCCCAGCATCCATTCGTCGATGCGGTCGGACATCAGCAACACCTCGATGTCCTTAGCCTTGAACGCTTCCAGTTGCGGACTGCCCGCGGCAGCGGCGTGGCTGTCGGCGGTGATGTACCAGATGGTGTCCTGGCCGACCGGCATGCGCGCGATGTAATCGTCCAGCGACACGCTCTGCGCGCTGCCCTCACCCTTGGTGGAAGCAAAGCGCAGCAGCTTGGCGATGCGCTCGCGGTTGGCATGATCTTCCACGATGCCTTCCTTGAGCGTATTGCCGAAGGCCTTGTAGAAGGTCTGGAACTTCTCCGGCTCATCCTTGGCGAGTTTTTCGATCAGATCCAGCACGCGTTTCACGCAGGCGGACTTGATGCGCTCGAGCTGCCGATTCTGCTGCAGGATCTCGCGGCTCACATTGAGCGGCAGATCGTCCGCATCGACCACGCCGCGCACAAAGCGCAGGTAGTTCGGCAGCAGTTCTTCGGCCGCGTCCATGATGAAGACACGCTTGATGTAGAGCTTCAGTCCCTTGCGCTCATCGCGCCCGCCCATCATCAGCTCGAACGGCGGTTGCGAGGGAAGATAAAGCAGCGTGATGTAGCTCTGGTTGCCCTCGACGCGGTTGTGCGTCCACGTCATCGCGTCGTTGAAATCATGCCCCAGCGACTTGTAGAAGCTTTGATATTCCTCGTCGCTGATCTCGTTCTTGGGCTTGGTCCACAGCGCGGAAGCGGCGTTGACGGTTTCCCATTCGTCGCTGGGTTTGCCGTCCTTCTCCTGCGGCATGCGGATCGGGAACGCCACATGGTCGGAGTAGCGCGTGATCAGCGAGCGCAATTCCCAACGCTTGAGGAACTCATCCTCGTCGGCCTTCAGGTGCAACACGATCGCAGTGCCGCGCTCGGGCAGTTCGACCTGTTCCAGCAAGTATTCGCCCTTACCGTCGCTTTCCCACTTCACACCTTCGCTGGCCGGCAGGCCGGCGCGGCGGCTGAGCACGGTGACCTTGTCCGCCACCACGAAGGCCGAGTAGAACCCGACGCCGAACTGCCCGATCAGGCGCGCATCGCTCTTCTGTTCGGTGCTCATCGCTTCCAGGAAGCGGCGCGTGCCGGAGCTGGCGATGGTGCCGATGTTGGCGACGATCTCGTCGCGGCTCATGCCCACACCGTTGTCGCGTACGGTGATAGTGCGCTGGTCGGGATCCCAGCTCACGTCGATATGCAGCTCGGCATCGCCCGTGAGCAGCTCGGGCTTGGCGATGGACTCGAACCGCAGCTTGTCGCAGGCGTCCGAGGCGTTGGAAATCAGCTCGCGCAGGAAAATTTCCTTGTGCGAGTACAGCGAGTGCGTGACCAGGTGCAAGACCTGGGCGACTTCGGCTTCGAATTTGCGGGTTTCGGCTGTAATAGTCATGGTGTCGTCAAAGGTTTGCAGGCAACAAGAAAAGGATTCTTAAACCCCTCCGCTTAAGAGGAAGGGACGAGGGTGAGGACAAGGCTTGCCCCAGACTTCAACAAGGCCACGCTCCAAACCTCACCCTTTCGCGAGGTTGGCCCCACCCCACCCTCTCCCCAAAAAGGGAGAGGGGAAAACCAGCGGCATTACATCTGCTTTTGCAGCGCAGCGATACGTTCTTCCAGCGGCGGATGACTCATGAACAGGCGCTGCAGACCTTGCGCCAGCGGGCCGGAAATGCCGAAGGCAGCCATTGTCTTGGGCAAGGTGCTTTCGCCATGGTTGAGCTGCAGCCGCTGCAGCGCGGAGATCATCGCACCGCGTCCGGCAAGCTTGGCGCCCGCGGCATCGGCGCGGAATTCACGCCAGCGCGAGAACGCCATCACGATCATCGAGGCGAACAGGCCGAACACCAGCTGCAGCACCATGACCGATACGAAATAACCGATGCCGGAGCCCCCGCGATTGTCACGTCCACCGGAAAGCCAGCTGTCCACCAGACGACCGACGATGCGCGCGGCCACGATCACCAGCGTGTTGAGCACGCCCTGGATTAGCGTGAGCGTGACCATGTCGCCATTGGCAACGTGACCGATCTCGTGACCGAGCACGGCGGCGACCTGTTCGCGATCCATCTGCTGCAACAGACCCGAGCTCACCGCCACCAGCGCGTGGTTCTTACTCATGCCGGTGGCGAAGGCGTTCATTTCTGGCGCGTCGTAGACCGCTACCTCGGGCATGCCGATGCCGGCGTTCTGTGCGTGACGGTGCACGGTGTCAACCAGCCAGCGTTCGCCCTCGTTTTGCGGCTGCTCGATCACGCGCGCGCCGGTGGTCATCTTGGCCATCCACTTGGACATGGCCAGCGAGATGAAGGCGCCGCCCATGCCAAAGATCGCGGCAAAGATAAGCAGCCCACCCATGCCACCGTAACCGTGCATGGCTGCCCACTGGTCGACGCCGAACAGGCGGCAAACGAAGCTCAGCAACAGCAGGACGGCGATGTTGGTTAGAAGAAAAAGTGCGATGCGGCGCATAGTCGTCCTTAAAAGTTCGCTCCGAAGGGGAAGATGGTAATCCGACCGCAGAGATTCGGGTGAAATGCCCGCTTTTCAAGAGTTAAGCGCGCGTATCTCGCCCCACGCCAGCATTCCAGTCAGCTTACGTAGAATGAGGCAATGAGCTATCGCGGACGCTTCGCCCCCTCTCCCACCGGTCTCCTGCATGCCGGCTCCCTGGCCGCCGCCGTGGGAAGCTGGCTATGTGCGCGCCATGCAGGCGGTCGCTGGCTGGTGCGGATGGAAGACATCGACCCGCCGCGCGAAGTACCGGGTTCGGCGGAGGCCATCCTCGCCGCCCTGCCTGCGTTCGGGCTGGTGGCGGACGAGCCCGTCATTTATCAATCATCCCGCATCGCCGCCTACGACGCGGCCTTCGAACAACTGCGACGGGATGGATGGGTGTTCCCATGTTGGTGCAGCCGCAGCGAACTGGCCGCGGCGAGCGGCATCCATCGCGACGGGCGCTGCGTCGCCTCGCCCGATCCCCAGCGCTCGCCGGCCTGGCGCATCCGTATGCCGGACGAAACCATCACGTTCGTCGATGCGTTGCAGGGGCCGCAGCAGCAAGCGTTGCGGGAATGCGTGGGCGATTTCGTGATCCGCCGCGTCGAAGGTTTCTATTCCTACCAACTCGCCTGCGTGGTGGACGATGCCTGGCAAGGCATCACCCAGGTGGTGCGCGGCAGCGACCTACTGGACTCCACCCCGCGACAGATCTGGCTGCAACGCTGCCTGGGTTTGCCGACCCCGCGTTACCTGCATCTGCCGCTGGTGCTGGACAGCCAAGGCCGCAAATTGTCGAAGTCCGAACGCGCACGGGAAGTGGATCCATCCGACCCCATGCCCAGCCTGCACCGTGCACTCGCATTTTTGGGCATTACGTCAGATGAAACGGCCGTCCATCCGTCCGAACTGCTGGAGGCTGCACTCATGCAGTTCGATCCGCATCATTTGACGCAATGCAGCGACCATCGTGCCGCTTAACCTTGTATAACGAACCGGTGCGCAGCCGTACCGTGATGTCGAAAGCCGCTATGCCTTCATGATGTCTGCGTATAACCTCGTCCCGTTCGCGCACTTCGCGCGGGGATTCATTACGTAGACATTACAAGGAGAACAGGCATGACCCAGCGTACGGCACTCGTTACAGGCGGCACTGGCGGTATCGGTACCGCGATCGTGCGCTACCTGGCCAAACAGGGACATAAGGTTGTCACCAACTATCGCGACGAGGCCAAAGCCCAGGCTTGGCACAAAGCGATGACGCAGGAAGGTATCGACATCACCATGGTGCAAGGCGACGTCGTCGAACCGGTTTCGTGCGAGAACATGATTCAGGCGATCCACAAGAAGCTCGGCCCAGTGGAGATCCTGGTCAACAATGCCGGTATCACTCGCGACACCACTTTCCACAAGATGACCTACCAGCAGTGGATGGACGTGGTGAACACCAACCTCAACGCCTGCTTCAACGTCACCCGCCCAGTGATCGAGGACATGCGCACCCGCAAATGGGGCCGCATCGTGCAGATCAGCTCCATCAACGGCTTGAAGGGCCAGTACGGCCAGGCAAACTACGCAGCGGCCAAGGCCGGCATGCATGGCTTCACCATTTCACTGGCGCAGGAAAACGCCAGGTTCGGCATTACCGTGAACACGGTTTCGCCGGGCTATGTCGCCACTGACATGGTGATGGCGGTGCCAGAGGAAGTGCGCGAGAAGATCATCGCGCAGATCCCGGTGGGTCGCCTCGGCACACCGGAAGAAATAGCCCACGCGGTGGTGTTCCTCACTACCGATGAAACCAGCTGGATCACCGGCACGAATCTGAAGATCAATGGTGGGCAATACATGGGTTGGTGACCCGGAACGGATAAAACGGGGCTAACGTTCCAACAACTTTTCCAGCACCTTGCCAACCGCTGCGAAAGCAAACGCACCGGTGACATGCGTGGCGGCCCCTAGGCCGCCACCGCAGGCAAGATTCAACGAGTCACCTCCGGGCGGCCGCGTGCCGCACACGGTGCCGTCCGGCTGCGGGTATTGCACGTTCTGCAGCGAATACACGGCGGATACGCCGAAGTAACGATCCGGATTGCGCGGGAAGCCGAAATCCTGACGGAGTTTCTTGCGGATCAGGCTGAACATCGCATCGTGCTCGGTGCGCGAAAGATCGCGCACACGAATCTGCGTGGAATCGGTGCGACCGCCGGCCGAGCCCACCGTCACCATCGGCAGCTTGCGACGGCGGCACCAGGCGATGGCTTCCAACTTGACGCGGAAGGCATCGCAAGCGTCCAGCACTACGTCGTAGCCGCGGTCCAGCAATTCGTCCAGCGTGGCGGGCGTGAGAAAGCGCTCGATGGCTTCCAGTCGGATCGCCGGATTGATCGCATGCGCACGCGCCGCGATCACGCCTACCTTGGGTTTGCCATACTCGCCATCCAACGCATGTAGCTGGCGGTTGGTGTTGGACACGCACACTTCATCCGCATCGATCAGCGTGAGCCTGCCCACGCCAGTGCGCGCCAGCGCCTCTGCCGCCCAGGAACCGACGCCGCCAATGCCGATCACACAAACGTGTTTGTGCGCCAGGTGCGCCACACTGCCGGCACCATACAACCGCTCGACCCCGTCGAAACGCTCAGTGGGATACGCACCGGTCATGGGCAGCTACCGGCTGCCATTTCAGAAACGCAAGGATTCACGCTGATACCCGGCTCAAAGAGATCAGCTTATTTTAACGGCCAAAGGGACCACTAAGCGTGTTGCGGTATCCTCGGCGCCCAACGCCCTTCGGAAAGGAAAAGCAATGCGTGCTGCGCTTCTGATCGTGCTCGGTTTGGCCATAGGCATCATTGGCACCGTGTTCACCATGCGTGCGCTGAGCGAGCGCAATCCATTTCCGGAGGCGCTCATGGTGACTATGGGCTTTCACCGCCATCAATTGCAGCAAGCGGTAAAAGGGCAGCGCTGCGAGGCGGCCGCGAATCTCGACCAGTTGCAGCACATGCAGATGATCGCGGCGGATATCCCCGCCGTCTTTCCGGATGCACCGCAACCCTTCAAGGATCTCGCCGGGCACCTACGCAGTGCCTTGCAATCGGCAGCCCAGGCCGCGCCGGCCGATTGCCCAGCCTTGGCCGCAGCACTCAAGCCGGTGGATCAGGTCTGCAAGGACTGCCATCAGCAATTCCGCTGAGTTAGTTCGGCTCAACCTCGTCCGGCGCCGGAAACATCAGGATGGTGATTTCCTTGCCCTGCTGGATCTCCGCTACCGGTGTGCCCAGCGCGGCCATGCGACTCTTGAAATCCGCCAGATCCTGGGCCTGCCCCAGGGCCGAGCGGCCGTTTACCGCCCACACGCGACTGCCTTGCCGCCAGCGCGCCAGTGCTTCGTCCAGTTGAGACGTCACCAGCGTGGTGGATTCCAGCGGGAGCTCTCCCTTTGGATGCAACACTGACAGCATGGTGGGTGCATTCGGATCGGCCGTGAACACGGTGTCGCCAGGCCGCACGTTGGCGGCCAGCGTTGCGGCCGCCATATCCCAGCGCGGCTTGGTCTCCATGCGATAGACCGGCCCCAGGTTCACGACACCCAGCAGCAACAGCAGGGTGGCCGCCATGATAAAGACCCTGCGCGGCAGCAAATCCACCCCCAGCCCCGCCAACACGAAAAACGGCGCAGCACTCCACAGCACATAGCGAGGCAGCAGCATCGATTTGAACAACGAAACGCCCAGGATAAGCAGCGGCAGCACCAGCACGCTCAGCAGCAATACGCGGCCTTCCAGCTTTCCACGCATGCGGAATACGCCTGCGCAACCGGCCAGCGCCACCATGGTCCCCAGCAAGGGCACGGCGGTGTGCAGCAGATCGAACTTGACCACGGCCAGCATGCGCATCAGGTAAACGCTGCCAGCCACCACCCACATGTGTTGCCAACTCAGCTGCGGAAGCCAGTCGAATTTCTGCAGCATGTGCCCATCGCTGGCCGCGAAAATCGCCACATAGAACGGCACGGTACATGCGACGATCGCCGCGACGCTGCGCATCCAGTTGCGCCCAAACGCTATGCGCGTAGGCGACGAGGCAGCAAAGCTGCGCCAGATCAGCAGCAGGGAAAGGTTGGATGCGATCAGCCACGGGACCGCATCACCAAGCACATCCAATGCGGCGATGGTGGCGAGCACGTACGCGCCCCATCCCATGCGCTCGGCATCTGCACCGCGCACATCCATCGCAGCCCGCCATGGATTCTGCGCAAGCCGTAGCAAACCCCACAAGGCCACCGAGATCAGCAAGGTGACCAGGGTGTAGGAGCGTGCCTCCTGCCCGTACTGCACCTGCAAGGGCGATAGCGCCATCAACAAACCGGCAACAATGCCCGCATGACGGCTGCCGAGTCGACTGGCGATGATGAACACCATACCTGTCGACATCGCACCGAACAGCGCCGAAGGGATACGCAACCACGCATCGCCCGTGCCAAAGAATGGCGATACCAACTTCAACAGCAGAAAATAGGTCGGCATGTGCCGATTGGTGAAACTGTCGGCCACCAATCCGCTCAAGCCCAGGTGACTGCGCAGCAGCGTCAAGGCCTCGTCAAGCCACAGCGGTTGATGATCGATGCGGAACAGCCGTGCCACCAGCGCAAGCATGACGATCACTAGCATCCATGCCATGTCCGCATTCACCTGCGCCCTGGGCTTTTCGATGACCTCGGACGAACCGCCAAAGGAAACACCGCCCTCAAGCGCATGATGGCGAAACGATGCATCCTTACGTATCGCAGAAGTAACGATTTCGTTCATGCGCCGACAATCCCGCTATCGATCTTGAGCTTAGGCTGCGGACTGTAACGCGCGCTCCATGGATCGGTTGTCTGATATATATGACAGGTTAGTGCATATTCAGGCGAAAGAGATTGCGGTGTGACGAACGGCACATCTCACTCTTCGCGCATCGATGCCGAACGTGTATCGCGAAAAATACGCCAGCCATCGTCCGCTTTGTCAGGCTTGCGCGAAACCTGCGCATTCAAATCTTCACTTTCCCGCGCAGCACTTCCCAATACATCACCCAATCACCCATAAGGCTATATAACGGGTGTCGGAACGTCGCGGGTCTGTTTTTCTCGAACGCGAAGTGTCCGATCCAAGCGAATCCATAACCGACCACCGGCGCCAGCCATAGCCACACTAACTGGCCGGAACCGAGCGCGAACACGACGATCAACAGCACCAGCGAGCTACCGATAAAATGCAGCCGGCGGCAGCGGCGATCGCGGTGTTCGTTGAGGTAATAAGGGTAGAAATCGTGGAAGCTGGCGAAGCCGGACATGGCAGGTCTCCACAAGGCTCTGTTGCGTCAGCGTAATCTGCGCACACCGATGATGCACGCTGCACGACATCACACCGGCAGCGGAATGAACTCTTCCTCGTCGCCCGCCACTTTGCCGAAGCGCTGCGCCATCCAGTCCGCCTTGGCCTGCTCGATGCGCTCGCGCGAGCTCGACACGAAGTTCCACCACAGATGTCGCTCGCCATCCAGCGGCGCGCCACCGAAAAGCATCAGGCGACTGGTCGTCTTCGCGCGCACTGGCGGTGCGGATGCGCCTGTCTGCACGGCCATTTGCGCGGGAGACACGTTGACATCTCCCCAGCTCACTTCGCCTTCGATCACATGCACGCCGCGCTCGGCGTGTTCGTCTGGCAACGGCACTTCCGCTCCGGCTTCGAGACGCGCCTCGATAAAGAACATTGGCGCAAACACTTTCACCGGCGACGCATGGTCGTAAGCTGTTCCAGCAATCAGCACCAGTTCTGCACCGGGCTTACGGATGCGCGGCAAGCTTTCGGCGTCGTGATGATGAAATTCCGGTTCGACTTCTTCCTGCTCGCGCGGCAACGCTACCCACACCTGGATGCCGTGCATGCGCTGCCCGGTAACGCGAAGCTCCGGCGGCGTGCGTTCCGAATGGACGATACCGCGGCCGGCCGTCATCCAGTTCACGGCGCCAGGTGTGATGTCAGCCAGGCTGCCGATGCTATCGCGATGGCGAATGCTGCCTTCGAACAACCACGTGACGGTCGCCAGGCCGATATGTGGATGCGGGCGCACGTCCAGGCCCTTGCCGGGTGCGAAGTCAGCCGGCCCCATATGGTCGTAAAACACGAACGGGCCAACGTGGCGCGCCGTGAGCACCGGCAACATGCGGCGCACGACAAAGCCATCACCGAGATCGTGCAGGCGGGGCTTTTCGATCAGGCTTGGATTGGCTTGCACGTCTTGGATTTCCCTTACCAGGCCCGCTGATATTGCACCGGCGGCGTGATGGTTGCACCCAGTTCCTGCGCGGCACGGCGCGGGAAGTAGGGATCGCGCAGACTGGCGCGCGCGATCAGCACCAGGTCCGCGGCGCCACCGGCGATGATGCCATCCGCCTGCGCGGGTTCGGTGATCAGCCCGACCGCGCCGGTAGCGATGCCCGCTTCCTGCCGGATGCGCGCCGCAAACGGCACTTGGTAGCCGGGACCGAGCGGAATCTTGACGTGCGGCACCAAGCCGCCGCTGGAGACATCGACCAAGTCCACGCCGAGGCCGGCCAGCTCGCTCGCCAGGCGCACGCTCTCGTCGATCGTCCAGCCGTGATCGGCCCAGTCGGTCGCCGAAATGCGCAGCCAGAGTGGCAAATTGTCCGGCCATACCTCGCGTACCGCCGCGATCACTTCACGCACCAGACGCGTGCGGTTTTCGAAACTGCCGCCGTATTCGTCATTCCGCTGATTGCTCAGCGGCGACATGAATTGATGCAGCAGGTAACCGTGTGCGCCATGCAATTCGATCAGCTTGAAGCCGGCCTCCTTCGCACGCACCGCCGCCGCGCGGAAATCCGCCACGACCTTGCCTATGCCATCCAGATCCAGGGCCTGCGGCACGTGCCAATCCTTGTCGAACGGATTCGCGGAAGGCGCCACGGTCTGCCACGCGCCCTGCTCCACAGGCAACGAACCGCCACCTTCCCACGGACGCCACACGCTGGCCTTGCGCCCCGCATGCGCCAATTGCACACCGGGCACCGCACCGTGTTCGGCGATGAAGGCGGCGATGGGACGCCAGGCCTCGACTTGCGCATCGTTCCAGATACCGGTGTCGTGGGCGGAAATGCGCCCTTCTGGCGATACCGCGGTAGCCTCCGAGATCACTGCGCCTGCACCGCCTACGGCACGGCTACCCAAGTGCACGACATGCCACTGGTTCGGCACGCCGTCCTGCGCGGAGTACTCGCACATCGGCGATACCACGATGCGATTGCGCAACGTCTGGCCGCGCTGGGTATAAGGCTCGAACAGTTTCATGGGCGACACCATCGGCAAAACGAAGTCACTACATGGCGGCGATCGAAGGATCGATCAAGTGCGGGCATCCATCCATTCCGCCAATTGCGCGGCGATGCCGTCGGGCACTTTCATCCAGGTGAAGTGATCCGCCGTCTGCCCTGCGAGCTGATCCGGCGCAACGATGCCGACGTGCTGCGATGTGCGCGGCATCTTGTCGAGCAACCATGCCAGCGAACGCGCCGGTGCGAGCCAATCGTCACGCAGGCGCAATGCCACTATCGGCACATGCAGCCCCGCAAGCTGACGTTCGAAATCCACCGGCGTGCCGCTGGCGGCATAGCGTCCGGTGCGTCCGCTGCGCGACCAATCCGCAATGACGCCGCGCGCTTCATTGCCGCCGAAGCCAATCCGTCGCCCCGGCAGGTAGCCGAGCGATTTCGCCAACGGCGTCGCGAGCGCAAGCGCTGCAAAGATCAGGGGTGCATACGCAAAGTTCCGCCAATAAGGCGCACCGCTCGCGACCAACGCGATGCCCGCAAACTCGTCACGCTGAAGGCTGGCATAAAGACAGGCCAGTTGTCCGCCCAAACTATGTCCACCCAACCAGCATTTCGCTTGCGGCCAGCGTGTCCTGGCTTCGCGCACGCCCGCCGCCAGATCGGCTTCGAGCAACTCGTGATAACCCCAATCACTGGCTCGACTGGCGCGGCGATCGCTAGAACCGATGCCACGCCATTCGTGCAAGGCCACGGCGATACCGCGCGCGGCAAGGGCTTCCGCCAATGGCAAATAATGCTTCGCGGGTACGCCCATAGCTGGTAGCCAATACACCATTTGGTTCGGGTATGCGGCAGGCTCCACACAGATCAATTCGCTGCGCGCGCCATCAGCGGCCGTGACAGGCACGACGAGGGTGGCGGCGGAAGACGCCAAAGACGATTCGGGAAACGCTGACATCGGTGCAGCTTACCTGGTGACAGGGAAACAAAAAGGCCGGCGTATGCGCCGGCCTGCATGCCATGGATACCGAGGGGTTACTTCGCCTCGGTCACCTCATCCGCCTGCAATCCCTTTTGCCCTTGCACCACTTTGAACTCGACCCTTTGGCCTTCCTTCAAGCTCTTAAAACCATTGCCCTGGATCGCGCGGAAATGCACGAACACATCAGGGCCGTTCTCGCGCTGGATAAAGCCAAAACCCTTGGCATCGTTGAACCATTTCACTGTGCCAGTTTCACGTTCGCCCGACATAAATCACTCCATTCAAGCATCTGACTTTTGAGACCAGCCGACCCACCCGAGTCGACGGCTTACTGGGTTTGCAAAGATCGGGTGGGGGCGTGCGGATTTGCCTGCCGCACTGCGAGCGCGCCTAACCGAGCAGACACAGTAAATACAGCATAATGACTTTCGTGAAAGGAAATGTGATGAGAAATTCACGTAATAAACTCACTCCGGGCATCATTAAAAACGAAAAAGCCAGGCTGGAACCTGGCTTTTTCAAAAATGCATTTCAGACTCTCAACGAGGCTTGTGGTCGCTCACTGCCTCTACCTCTTCAGCCTGCAAGCCTTTCGGTCCTTGCTTTACTTGGAACTTGACCTTCTGGCCTTCCTTAAGCGATCGAAAGCCATTGCCTTTGATCGACTTGAAGTGCACGAACAGGTCACCGCCCGTATCGGCGCTGATGAACCCGAATCCCTTGGCGTCGTTGAACCATTTGACTGTGCCCGTTGCATCCTGTTCCGACATGACCTTACCTCATCCGTTCAAGCGCTAACTTAATTTGAGAACCGCAGCCCACCCGAGCAAGCGGCCTACCGGCACGCCGATATCCCAATCACGCGCTCCGCTATAAGCACTTGGCGAATACGCGGTTTCCGGCCAGCCAGTGGGGCAAAGCATAATAATTTCTGTGAATCGATATGTGATGGAAAATTCACGCGCTGAATCACATTTGATAATCGCCGCTTTACTGCGAAAAACAAAAAGCCGGGTATTGCGCCCGGCTTTTTTTAAATCGATCTATATAGACGATTAGGCTGGCATCACTTCATCGGCTTGCAGGCCCTTCTGGCCCTGCACCACCTTGAAGCTCACCTTCTGGCCTTCCTGCAGGCTCTTGAAGCCATTGCCCTGGATCGCGCGGAAATGCACGAATACATCCGGGCCGTTGTCGCGGCTGATGAAGCCGAAACCCTTGGCATCGTTAAACCATTTGACGGTACCGATCTGACGATCAGACATGTTGCTCACTCCGAAACTCAAGTTTTCTAACGTTAAAAAAGACTCGACCCCGCAAAAACGGGGGCCTGCTTACTGGTGTGCTAAGGAAAACCCAAGGGGTGAGCGATGAGGCAGATCGTAATCGACGCATCGGGTCACGTGACTCTGGTGACCTAAGGCAAACACAGTGCATTCATCATACTCGCAAATGATGGCGTAAAGGAATGGCGTTCAAGGAACAGTCTTTTGCCCAGTATGCTTAGGCAACAATTGTGATGACTTTGTGATGAAACTTCATGAAACCAGGTAATGCAGCACCTTTCTTTCGATTGACCGACTTGGCGGGAGTAGCCGTTTTCGCATCCACGCTGTTCCTGTTCGGATGCAGTCATGCAGTTAAAAAACCAGCAGCACCGGCCACTTTAAATACCCAGGCCATTACCGGCATCTCCGCCTGCGATGCCTATCTAAACAGTTATCTGGCATGCCATCGCGCCGCCGGCATTTATCAGACCGATACGCTGCAAACGCAGTATCAGGCAATGCGCGATACGCTGCTGCAGGAGGCCGGCGACCTGCGCGTGCGCCCGTATCTTGCCAATCGTTGCATGGGCCTCAGCCAGCAACTGCGCGACGCGCTGCAAGGACGGAGCTGCACTTCCAACACCAGCAGCACGGCAACTTCGCACTGACTTCAGCCGCGCCAGTGCGCGCGCAGCGCTGCCGCCACCTGGGCCGGCCGGCAGCGCCCAAGCCGAATCCTTGGCGTGCCGTGCCATGTCGCCATGGCAGCAATGGCTTGCGCCAACTCCGCCAGCATGCGTTCCGTCGGCGTTACGCTCTCTTCGAGGAATAGCGCCTTGACCTCGAACATGCCTTCGGCGCGGTGGGCTTTGGCATCGAGCCGGCCGATCAAGCGTCCGCGATGCAGGATCGGCAGCACGTAATACCCATAACGTCGCTTGGCCGCAGGCACATAACATTCGATGGTGTAGTCGAAATCGAACATGGCTCGCACACGCGCCCGATCCCACACCAACGGATCGAAAGGCGAAAGCAACGCGGTATGCGTGGCGCGTAGCCGTCCCGCAAAGGCGCTGTCGAGCAACGGTGCATGATCGCGATGAACGTAGGCGGCGCTATCCCAACCTCTTACCTGCACGCACAGCAATTCGCCCGAGGCGAGCAAGGGCGCGAGTTCGCGTTCATCCACGGCAGGTTTGAGGCGAAAGTAATCGGCAATCCATCGCGCCTGTGTAATGCCGAGCGCGCGCACGCTGTCCAGGATGAAGCGTCGGCGGATGTCATCAGGGGGCAATGTCGATGTGGAAGCGTCAAGTGGCGGATCCAGCTTGGTCAGCACACGCTCCGCCAAATCGTAGACACGCTGAAAACGTTCGCGTCGCGTGACCATGAGCTCGCCCGAGGCGAACCATGCTTCTAGCCAGCGTTTTTCCGGCTTCCATTCCCACCAACCGGAAACGCCGCGATCGGTGCGCTCGAAATCGGAAGCGCGCACCGCTCCTGACGTGCGCACACGTTCGAGCAAGACATGCATTTCTTTGAGGTTGGCATCCCGCGCACGCGCCGCATGCTTGTCTGCCCAGTGATTGCTTTCCGACTGCGCACGCCACGCGCGGTGCAGCCCGATATCGGCGGCTGTGACAAAACAGGCTTCATGTGCCCAGCATTCGGCAATGCGCCCAACCTCCAGCGCTTCTTCCAGCCAAGCGAGCGGGTAGTCGCCAAGTCGGGCGTACAACACTAAATACGGACTGCGCGCGACGACGTGGATGCTGTCGATCTGCAGCAGTCGCATGCGCTGGATCGTGGCGATCAGATCATCGCGGCGTGCGCGTCGGCGAGGTGCCTGCAGCAATCCTTGTGCCGCCAGTTGCAATGCACGCGCTTGTGAGAGCGTTAGAGTTTTCCGGTCGAGTAAAAGTTCGCTCAATGGAGTGTGCCTTCACGGAATGGTGACATGTGTATTCTGCTGACATTTACAGCTGCATTGCTAATGTGCACATCGAGCTTGGGAGACCGATGCATGATGCCCATGGCTATGGTGCAGCGGTTCCATCAAGCGTTGCATGGAGCTATCCAAATGAAAAATCGTACCCCCACCCATCTCTCCATCCTCGGCACGAGCCTGCTCGCAGCAGGTGCCGCATGGGCGCAAACGCAAACACAGCCAACACAGCCGGCGCAATCGACTCCATCGATGCCAGCCACGCAAAGCACGACCAGCGCACCACCAGCGACTTTGCCGACGCCTGGCGCGGCCAATAACAGCCCCGGCGCCAGTGGCGCCACGTTCAACACGACACAGGGCCAGGTCATCATCAACTCCACAGTGCCGCCTGCACCCTCCACCGCATCGCCGCCATCGTTCACGCAACTGGCAAACGGCAAGAAGTACATCACCAAGGACGATGCCAATGCGTACCCACCGCTGGCCAACGACTTCCTCTACGTTTCTCACAATGGAAATCGCATCTCCAAAGCCCAATACGAACGCTGGATAAAAGATCTGAACTGAGCGAACGCTTGTACGCTTGGAGCAACACATCACGCCGGCCATCATCCGATGGCTGGCGTTTTTGTTCCGCAAGATAGCTAGACTTGGCACGGGCGCGCCGGGAGTGGCGCGTAGGGAGCTCCCATGAAAACCTGGCTCAGCTATTTGTTGCTCGGCACGGGTGCCAGCCTGGCCGTCCAACCGCTTCACGCCCAAAACGTCGACCCTGCCGATATAAAGGCGTGTACAGGCATCGAGAGCGACGCACAGCGGCTTGCCTGTTACGACCGCGCCACCGGCCGCAGCCAAATGCCCGCCGCACAAAAGCGCGTTGCGCCGAAGGCCGCACCCGAGTCCATCATCTTTCATAATGAGCAAGAGGTCGCCGCAACGACGAACAACACGACCACGCCGCTTTCGCTGCTGGACAGCCGCTGGGAGCTGTCGCCGGATAGCAAACTGGGTACGTTCAACCTGCGCGGTTACAAGCCGATCTACGTGCTACCGGGATTCGCCACGACCAACCAGAACAACCTTCCCTATAGCCCGAATCCGACTAACGCGGTGCATACGCCGTTGGGCATGCAGAACGTCGAAGGCAAGTTCCAGCTCAGCCTGAAAACCAAGATCTGGCAGGGCGTCTTCGGCGACACGGGCGATCTGTGGGTGGGTTACACCCAGGATTCCTACTGGCAGGTCTACAACGCCAAGCTGTCGCGTCCGTTCCGCGAGACCGATTACGAGCCCGAGGCCATGCTGGTGTTCAACACCGACTACAACGTGTTCGGCTGGAACGGGCGCCTTCTGAGCATCGGCCTGAATCATCAGTCCAATGGACAATCCGATCCGCTTTCGCGCAGTTGGAACCGCGTGATGGCGCAGATCGGCCTCGAGCGTGCGAACTGGACGATCATGTTCCGTCCATGGTGGCGCGTTCCCGAGACATCCAAGGATGACAACAATCCGGATATCAGCAATTACATCGGCCGCGCGGACGTGGAAATCATCCACGAATGGCACGGCCAGGAATTCAGCCTGATGTTGCGTGACTCGTTGCGTGGCGGCAGCCAGCAGCACGGTGCGATGCGCGTGGCCTGGAGTTTTCCGCTGGTCGGCAATCTGCGCGGTTACACGGAGCTGTTCAAGGGTTATGGCGAGAACATTCTCGACTACAACCACAACGCCACGTATCTGGGCGTGGGGATTTCGTTGCTGGATTGGTATTAGTGCCGTAGGTCGGGGTTCGCGTTGCTCACCCCAACCTACATCGCTCGCGATGAGACGCAATGCGCGAGTGATCAGTGCTCGTGACCGCCCGGACCATGCACATGCCCGTGCGCAAGCTCATCCGCGCTGGCTTCGCGCACTTCAGTCACCTGAATGTCGAAATGCAGCGTCTGGCCGGCCAGCGGATGGTTGCCATCGATGTGCACGGTCTCCCCGTCGACCTTGGTGACGGTTACGTGGACGGGACCCTGAGGGCCATGGGCCTGGAACTGCATGCCCGGCTGGATATCGTCCACACCCTGGAACGCCTCACGCGGCACGGCCTGTACCAGTTCCGCATGATGCACGCCGTACCCTTCCGCCGGGGCCACGTCGACCTTGAACTGGTCGCCGGCCACGCGTCCGGCCATCGCCTTCTCCAGGCCCGGCACGATCTGGCCGGTGCCGTGCAAGTAGGTGAGCGGCTCACGGCCTTCGGAGCTGTCAAGCACTTGGCCACTGTCGTCAGTGAGCGTGTAGTGGAAGGAAGCTACGGAATTGTCGACGATCTGCATGAGGGTCTCGCTGTCTATGGATGAGCGCCGACCTTCGCCGACGATGGACGTGCAAGATTACCACTTGAGCCTGTCCACGATCTTTGCGCAGCCTGAAACGTGCCAGAATGCGCAGCAATTGCCTCCCCGCAATCCCATGACGACACTGCTCGAAGCCTGGCGCCACCGCGCGACGCACCGGCAGGTGTGGGCGCTCGCTACGCCCATGATCCTGTCCAACCTCACCGTGCCCTTGGTGGCACTGGTGGATAGCACCGTCGCCGGACACCTACCGCACACGCAAGACCTTGCCGCCGTCACGGTGGGCAGCGCGGTGTATGCGCTGCCGGTGTGGAGCCTGGGTTTTCTGCGCATGGGCACCACCGGCTTTGCCGCGCAAGCCAAGGGCGCGAACGATGCTTCGGCCCTGCGCACCGTGCAGACGCAGGCCTTGCTGCTTGCCGCGGTGCTCGGTGTGCTAGTGGCCCTACTGATGATTCCGCTGCTGCCATGGCTGGTAGCCGAAATGCATGGCACACCGCTGATGAGCGGACGCGCGCTGGATTATCTGCACTTGCGCCTGTTCGGTCTGCCGGCGGCCCTGCTCAACTATTCGTTGGCTGGCTGGTTCATCGGCGCACAGCGCGCAGGCACCACGCTCGCACTGCTGCTGGTGACGAACCTGGTGAACATCGCCTTGAACCTGCTGTTCGTGCTGGGCTTCGGCTGGGGCGTACCCGGCATCGCGCTGGCTTCGGTGGGCGGCGAGTGGTGCGGCGCGCTCTACGGGCTATGGCGTGGGCGTCAGGTGATGCGCAGCCTGCACGGACACGTCGACTGGCAGACTTTGCGCGCATGGCGGCATTGGTTGCCGCTGCTGCGCGTGAATCGCGACATCTTCCTGCGTACGCTGGCTTTGGAAGGCGTGTTTTTCAGCCTGTCGCTGCTGGGCGCGCGTCTGGGCGATGCGACTGTCGCCGCGAACGCCTTGCTGTTCAATGGCCTGATGCTGACCGCCTTCGGGCTGGATGGCCTGGCCAATGCGGTGGAAGCGCTGTGCGGACACGCCATCGGTGCGCGCGATCACCACGCACTGCGCCGTGCCTTGGTCGTGGCAGGCGGCTGGTCGCTGATCGGCAGCATCGGTTACGCGCTGTTTTTCAGCAGCGCCGGGCATCTGTTTGTGAACCTGCAGACCAACCTGCCCGAGGTGCGCGACGCCGCCTACCGCTATCTGCCATGGCTGACGGCGCTGCCTATAGTGGCGGTGTGGAGCTACCTGCTCGACGGCCTGTTCATCGGCGCCACGCGTGCGCGCGAGATGCGCGATGGCATGCTGGTATCCGTGCTGTTCTTCGCGCTGCTTGCGTGGCTCATGCGCAGCCTGGGCAACGAAGGATTGTGGCTGGCGTTTCTCGCGTTCATGACCGTGCGCGGACTGAGTTTGGCATGGCTGGGATGGCGCATTCGCCGACGTAGTGCGTGGATCGCCTGAGCTATCGTGCGGGTAACGCTTCGGCAATACTTGGCCACATGACCTCCGTTCTATCGCGATCTCTATTGCGGATCGGCGCGGCATGCATGCTGCTGGCCGCCATTGCCGGCACATCTGCTTACGCTGCCGATTCCCCCGTCGCTGCAGTCGCCACGCCGCAGCAACTGGCCGCCGCCATCGACGAACAGATCGACGAACCGCGCTTCGCGTCAGCCAGTTGGGGCATCGCCGTGGTCTCGCTCGATACCGGCCACACGCTGTACGCGCACGAAGCGGATCGCCTGTTGCAGCCGGCTTCCACCGCCAAGCTTTATACCGCCGCCGTGGTGCTGGACACGATCGGTAGTGACTACCGCATTCCCACGCAATTGCTTGCCACGCGGCCCGTCGTGCAAGGCCGGCTTGAGGGGCCGCTGATTCTGCGCGGCATGGGCGATCCCACACTCGGCACGCCCGGCACCAACATGGACTGGGCGGATCAACTGGCCACGCAGCTCGCCGCCAGCGGTGTGCATGATGTGCAAGGGGATCTGATCGCGGACGACAGCTATTTCCAGGGACCGCAGGTCGGTTCCGGCTGGGAAGCGCGCGATCTGCAGAGCTGGTTCGCCGTGCCCGCCTCTGCTCTCAGCGTGCAGGAAAACCTGGTCGACCTCACCGTGCGTCCAGGGAGCGCCGCAGGGCATCCTGCCGCGCTGATGTTCGATCCGCCCGGCGCCATGACGCGCGTGGTGAATAACCTCACCACCAGCGCGCAGGATACGCGCGGCGATATCAATCTCTACCGCGCGCCGGGCGATGCCACCTTGTACGCCTTCGGCAACATTGCAGCGCGCGCGGAACCGCAAACCTTTAAGCTCGCCATCGCCGATCCGGCCTGGTATGCCGGCACGCGGCTGCGCGAAGCGCTGGAACGCCACGGCGTACGCGTGCATGGCAGCCTACGCGTGCGGCACTGGCCGGAGCAGAACGAAGCGGATCTCGACAAGGCCGTGGTAGTGGCGCAAGTGCTTTCGCCATCGGTGATGGACATCCTCTCGCGCGGTCTGAAGCGTTCACAGAATCTGTACCTGCAGAACCTACTGCAGATCGCGGGCATCAAAGCGCACGCCAACGCGGAACAGTCCGGCGACCCGGCGACGGGTTTTCTGAGCAGCGAAGTTTGGGGCATCCGCGCACTCAAGGAACTACTGGACCACATCGGCATCGCACCCGGCTCGGCGCAGATCGAGGAAGGCGCAGGTCTGTCGCGGCAGGACCTGTCCACACCCAACGCGATGGTGCGCCTGCTGACCTACCTTGCCGGCCAACCCTACGGTGCCCAGCTACGCGATGCCCTACCGGCCGCCGGCGTGGACGGCACGCTCGAATGGCGCATGCGCAACACGGCCGCGGCGGACAACGTACACGCCAAGACCGGCAGCATGACCAACGTGCGTTGCCTGGTCGGTTATGTGACCACGGCTACAGGCGAGCGGCTGGCGTTCGCGATCATGCTCAACAACTTCGTGCGCGGGGAGGATGAGGCGAGCCCGAGCCGCAATCTGGATGCGATCGTGGAGTTGTTGGCGTCATTCCGGGGACATAGCTAACATCAGGCTTGTCATTCCGGCGAAGGCCGGAATGACGGCATGGCTAGATTAAGCCGTGCAAATTATTTAGCGCTTCCCCAAATCCTTCTCGATCTTCTCCGGCGCATCATTCGGCGCGTAGCGCTTCACCACCTTGCCCTCCGCATCCACCAGGAACTTGGTGAAGTTCCACTTGATCGATTCGCTGCCCAGCAAACCCTTGGCTTCTTTCTTCAGCCATTGATAGAGCGGATGCGTGCTTTCGCCGTTCACCTCGATCTTGGCGAACATCGGAAACGTCACGTCGTAGGTGGTCGAACAGAACTGCTTGATCTCCTCCTCGTTGCCCGGCTCCTGGTGGCCGAACTGGTCGCAGGGAAAGCCGAGCACCGCCAGGTCCTGGTCACGGTGCTTGCGCCACAGTTCTTCCAGCCCCTTGTACTGCGGGGTAAAGCCGCACTTGGAGGCCACGTTTACGATAAGCAGGGTCTTGCCGCGCCATTCGGCCAGCGGCCGCTCGTTGCCATCGATGTCGCGCGCGCTGAAGTCGTATACGGTGGTCATGTCGTCGCTCCGGTCATATCGATATGGCAGTCTACTTCAGGCCCCCATCCGCCGGGTGGCATAGAATGGGCGTTTTCGACCACAGACCAGGCATGCCGTGATCCGTTTCATCGATGTCCACAAATCCTACCGTGTTGACGGCAAGGACATTCCGGCGCTGGAACCCTTCAGCCTGGAAATCGCGGACGGCGAGGTGTTCGGCATCATCGGTCATTCCGGCGCCGGCAAATCTACGCTGATCCGCCTGATCAATCTGCTGGAGAAGCCGAGCGGCGGGCGTATCCTGATCGGCGACACCGAGATCACCGCGCTTTCGGATGACGCGCTTCGCGCCGCCAGGCAGCGCATCGGTATGATCTTCCAGCACTTCAATCTGCTGTCTTCGCAGACGGTAGTGGAAAACATTGCCTTTCCGATGCGGATTGCCGGCAACAAGGACGCGAAGGCGATCCGCGCACGCGTCGACGAACTGCTGCAGCGCGTGGGCTTGACCGTGCACGCGAACAAATATCCCGCGCAGCTTTCCGGCGGCCAGAAGCAGCGCGTGGGTATTGCTCGCGCACTAGCCAATCGCCCTTCTATCTTGCTGTGCGACGAAGCCACCAGCGCGCTCGATCCGCAGACCACCGCATCCGTGCTCGATCTGCTTGCCGAAATCAATCGCGAGCTGAAGCTCACCGTCGTGCTGATCACGCACGAAATGGATGTGGTGCGGCGTGTGTGCGATCGCGTGGCCGTGCTGGATGACGGTCGCATCGTGGAGCATGGCGCCGTCGTCGACGTGTTCCTGCATCCGCAACATGCCACCACCCGCCGCTTCGTCAGCGAAGCATTACCCGAAGAAGCCGCGGGCGAACATGCGATCTACGAACAGGTGCCCGGCCGCATCATGCGCCTGTCTTTTCGCGGTGAGGCTACTTGGTCGCCGACGCTGGGCCGTGTGACGCGCGACACGGGCGTGGATTTCAACATCCTGGCCGGGCGCATCGACCGCATCAAGGATCTACCCTACGGCCAGCTCACCCTGGCGATGCAGGGCGACAATGTGGATGCTGCCCTGCACGCGCTGCGCGAAGCGGGCATCGAAGTGGAGGAACTTGCCCGATGATCGCCACCCATCTTCCCGTGCTGCACTCGCTGTTCCCTAACATCGACGACTGGGGTGAACTCGGCCAGGCATGCATCGACACTTTGCTGATGCTGGGTGGTTCGTTGCTGCTTACCGTGCTCATCGGCCTGCCGCTTGGCGTGCTGTTGTTCCTTACGGGCAAGGGCCAGTTGCATGCCATGCCCAAGCTCTACGGCGCGTTGTCGCTGGTGGTGAACGTGCTGCGTTCGATTCCCTTCATCATCCTGATGATTGTGCTGATGCCGGTCACCTACGTACTGGTGGGCACCAAGCTCGGCATTCGCGGCGCGATTCCGCCACTGGTGATCGGCGCGGCGCCGTTCTTCGCGCGCCTGGTGGAAACGGCGCTGCGCGAAGTGGAGCGCGGCGTAATCGAAGCTTCGCAGGCAATGGGCGCTACGACCTGGCAGATCGTGCGTCATGTGCTGCTGCCCGAAGCGCGCGGTAGCCTGTGGGCGGGTGTGACAGTCACCGCCATCGCACTGGTCGGCTACACCGCCATGGGCGGCGCGATCGGCGCGGGCGGCCTCGGCGATCTGGCCTATCGCTACGGCTATTTGAGTTACAAGTCCGATTACATGGTGGTAACGGTGTTGCTGCTGATCGTACTCGTCCAATTGCTGCAAATGCTGGGTGACCGCATCGTGGCGCACTACAGCCGGCGCTAGTGCCTGAACAGCACGTTTTTGCAACTGGCCGTATGGACGGCTATCCTGATCTACCGCATAAGGACTGCCCCATGAAAAAGCTGATGGTTCTTCTGGCCGCTGCCATGCTCCTGGCCGGCTGCTCCTCCTCCGGCTCCGGTGACGCCAACAGCCAGACGCTGATCGTGGCCGCCACCGCGGTTCCGCATGCGGAAATCCTCAAGGAAGTGAAGCCCATCCTGGCGAAGGAAGGCGTGGATCTGCAGATCAAGGTGTTCGCCGACTACGTGCAGCCCAACGTGCAGGTAGACGAGAAGGCCATCGACCTGAACTACTTCCAGACCAAGCCCTATCTGGACGCTTTCAACCGTGAGCGGAAGACCAATCTGATCATCATCACGGGTGTGCACATCGAGCCGTTCGGCGCGTACTCGCACAAACTCAAGTCGATCGATCAGTTGCCCGACGGCGCCACCGTGGCCATTCCGAACGATCCGAGCAACAACAGCCGCGCCCTGCTCCTGCTTGCCAAGCACGGCCTGATTACGCTGAAGGATCCGAACGACGAACTGGCGACCCTGAAAGACATCACCGCCAACCCCAAGAACCTGAAGTTCAAAGAACTGGAAGCCGCGATGCTGCCGCGCACGCTGGATGAGGTGGACCTGGCGCTGATCAACACCAACTACGCGCTCGCCGCCGGACTGAATCCGACCAAGGATGCGCTACTGATCGAAAGCAAGGATTCGCCGTACGTGAACTACCTGGTGGGACGTCCGGACAACAAGGACGATCCGCGCGTGCAGAAATTGGCGAAGGCGTTGACCAGTCCCGAAGTGAAGGCGTTCATCGAGCAGAAGTATCACGGCGCGGTGTTGCCGGCTTTCTAAAGTTCCATCATCGCGCAATCCCCCAGGTCGTCATTCCCGCGAAAGCGGGAATCCATGTTGCTCTGATGCTTAAAGCGAAGCTGGATTCCCGCTTTCGCGGGAATGACGGCAAGTTGGAATAGCTGACTTACGCCGCAGATTCCGCTTCAACCGACACCGGAATCTCAAACACCTGCCGCAGATAGGCGATATACGCCTCATCCTCACACATGTTCTTGCCCGGCGAATCGCTGAGCTTGGCCACCGGCTGCCCATTGCAGCGGACCATCTTGATCACGATGTTGAGCGGCGTCGGGCCGACATCGTTGGTGAGATTGGTGCCTACGCCGAAAGCCAGTTGACAGCGGCCGTGGAAGTGCTTGAACAGCTGCATCACCTTCGGAACATCCAGGCCGTCGCTGAACACCAGGATCTTGCTGCGTGGGTCGACACGGTTAGCCTGGTAATGCGCCAACACGCGCTCGCCCCAGGCAAACGGGTCGCCCGAATCGTGGCGCGTACCGTCGAACAGCTTGCAGAAATACATGTCGAAATCGCGCAGGAAGGCGGACAGTCCGTAGACATCCGATAGCGCAATGCCGAGGTCTCCGCGGTATTCCTTCGCCCAGGCCTCCAGCGCCGCCACCTGCGAATCGCGCAGGCGCGGTCCCAGCGCTTGATGCGCCTGCAGGTATTCGTGCGCCAGTGTGCCAAGCGGGCGCAGGCCGAGCTGCCACGCGAGCCAGACATTGCTGGTGCCGGTCAGTTGCGTACCCAGGCCTTCATGCAGCGTGGTCACCACTTCACGATGCCATTCGCGCGAGAAGCGCCTGCGCGTGCCGTAGTCGGCCATGCGGCATTCCTGGTAGCCGGACGTGTCGCGCAACAGCGCGATCTTTTCCCTCAGACGCCGACGCCCTTCGGTGAGGTCTAGCCCGGGGTGCGTGTTGCGGAAATACACCTCGTTGACGATTGCCAGGAGCGGCACCTCGAACAAGATGGTGTGCAGCCAGGGACCGACGATGCGAATCTCGATTTCGCCATTGTCTCGCCCCGATGGCGAGATCTCCACGTACTTGGTGTTGAGCTGGAATAGCCCGAGGAAATCGATGAAGTCGCTCTTGATGAAACGCCAGCTGCGCAGGTAGTCGAGTTCCTGCTCGGTGAAACGCAGGCTGCACAGCGCGTCCAGCTCCGCACGGATTTCATCGATGTACGGCACTAGGTTGACGCCAGGGTTGCGGCACTTGAAGCGGTACTCCACTTGCGCAGCGGGATACTGATGCAGCACCACCTGCATCATGGAGAACTTGTAGAGATCGGTATCAAGCAAAGAGCTGACGATCATGGAGCATCCATGTCGAGGGGAAAGGCATGCGCGCGCGACGCGGCGTTGACGGATTATCCCGCCGAAGTCCTTGCCATGAACAGCCAGTGGAGATTTCAAGAAGGCAGAAAAGATAAAACCCCGGCAGCCAGGGGAATAACTGCCGGGGTTTGTTAGGCCGCGTTCCGGGGGGAGGGTAAACTAGGAACCGGCCCCTGGATACCACGATGGTTGTGACATCCACTTGTCGCCTCACGGCGATTCGTAGACTTAGTGTGTGCGGTGCGGACGAAGTTCAAGGGGCCGGTCGAAACGGTTCAGCTTTCCGACAACTAACCGATCAACCTTCGATAGTTTCATCTGCACCGTTTCCCAAATGTTTGTAAGTAAAGGTCAGAGCATGAGCTTGTTACGCCGTTGTTTTGCCCTGTTCGCGCTGTGTTGCGCCCTACCCCTTCATGCCGCCGATCTGAGTATTGATACCGGCCACGGCGTGCGCATCTGGACCACTGCGCAATTATTGACCAGCGCCGATGCGCAGTCCGTGACGATTCCGGCTGATGTCGCATTCCATCGCACCATGCACTATCGCGCGGTACCGCTGCATGCGCTGCTGCCCGGGCTAGCACACGGCGATCGTTTGAAATTTGTTGCGAACGACGGTTTCTCCGTCGACATCGACGCGGACGCCATTCTCAATCGAACAGGCGCGCAGGCGTGGCTGGCCGTCGAAGATCCGCAATACCCCTGGCCAGCGCTGCCGGGCAATAAGGGAGATGCAGGCCCGTTCTACGTGGTGTGGACCGATCCGGCCGCTGCGCAGATCAGCAGCGAGCAATGGCCTTACCAGTTAGCGCGCATCCAGCTTACGCAGGATGCGGCGTCCCGCTTTCCCGCCACGGCGCCAGCTGCCTCCGAGCCCGCGAACAGTCCGGTCCGCCGCGGCTACGTTGTGTTCCAACGCACCTGCTTTGCCTGCCACACGCTCAACGGCGAGGGCGATGCGCGCATGGGTCCGGATCTGAATATTCCGCACAGCCCTACCGAGTACTTGAGCGCGGACATGCTGCGCGCCTTCATCCGCAACCCGCAATCGCTGCGGCGCTGGCCGGAAGGCAAGATGACGGGCTTTCCCACGCAGGCGTCGCTGTCGGATGCCGATCTGGACGTGCTACTTGCGTATCTCACGTACATGGCGCAACACAAAGTGGAAAAGTAACGACAGCCTTTTTCAATTCTTCGCGCCGTCGAGCAGAACGCGCAGCGCGTTTTCGCGTTCCGCCGTGGGCTCCTTCGCCAGCTCGCGCACACGATCGAAGAACTGTGGCCACCGGTCACCTGCCTGCTTGAACAGCACCGCAAACGCCGGCTTCCACTGGTCGTAAAGACCGAACGGCAGCAAGGTCGCATTATTGATCGGCTGCGCCACCCAGTGGTCGTAGCGATGATCGTTCGGCCAGTTTTGCTCTCGCCATGCGGCGTAGCGCGCGCGGAAAGCTTCGATCTCGCGCTGCTTGCCTTCCTCCATCGCGCTATCGCCCACACCGCTGGCGTAGAGCTTTTTCAGGCGCTCGCGCAGGTCGAGCACCAGTCCGGTGAATCCGTCATCCATAGCCTGCTCGTGATCGTCGCCGACGGGCTCGCCGCGCGCGCGATGCCACTCGCGCAGGCCTTCATCCTCCACGAACATGGCGTAGCTTTCGTTGAACGCGGTATCGCCTTTCACGTAGATCTTTTGATGCGCGAGTTCGTGGAAGATCGTGCCGACCAGTTCGTCATCGTCCCAGCGCATCATGCTGCTGAGGATGGGATCGGAAAACCAGCCCAGCGTCGAATAGGCGGACACGCCGCCGATATAGACGTCGTAACCTTGCGCACGCAAGCGTTCGGCACCAGCCTTCGCCTTCTGCTCCTCAAACCAGCCGCGATAGGCCACGCAGCCGGCGATGGGAAAGCATTGCGGCACCGCTTCCACCGAGTAGCGCGGCGTGGCGTAGACGTTCCACACCACGTATGGACGATGCAGTTGAACGTAATAGGTGTAGCTGCGGTTGCGCGGCAGATCGAGCCGGTCGGAGGCGAACTGCCGCGCCTGCTGGGAGAGCTGCAGGCGCGCGGCGAGCTTGGGATCAGTCGTGGGGTCGGCGACTATTTTGCCGACGGAACGGCGCTTGAGCAGCAAGGCGCTTTCGCCATGCGTCACGTGCATGTAGTAGCGAAGATCGGCGCAGGCACCAAGCACGGCGACCACCATGATGCAGAAAATCGACCGGATGGCGACGAAAAGAATGCGGGGATGAATCATCCCCGCATTCTGACGCAAGACATGAAATCAGTGCCCGTGGTTACCCGAGCTGCCATGGCCTGCGAATCCGCCATGGCCACCGCCACCGTGCCAGCCGCCGTGACCGCCGCCATGCCAGTCATGGCCGCCACGTCCCCAGTAACGCCCACCGCCATAAAAGCCGCCGTAGCAGCAACCGTAGTAACCCCAGCCGCCGTAATACCCGTATGGGTAGCCGTAGTACGGATAGTTGTACACCACGGCCGGGCCGCTTCCGTAATAGGCGTCCCCCGCGTAGCCATTGCTTTGCACGTAGCTGTAACCCGGCGCCACGTAACAACCGGAAAGCAGACAGGTCACGCCCGCCAGCGTCAGGCCGGCAAGCACATGTTTCAACGCGATGTTCATGGTGGGGACTCCATGCGTTCTACGAAGCTACGTTAGTCCTATTGCGTTAAATGCGCACTGAGTAAGAAAAGACAAGGCCGGCCGCATTCAGAGGAGGCCGGCCTTGTTGATAACAAACCACTAAGGGATATCCGATCAGGTTTTACCCTTAGGCTGATCACCGCGCGCGTGCGCCAGATGATGCAGCGGACCTTGGGCCTGACCGCCACTGCCGTGTTGAGCAGTGCCATTGAGGGCATTCGGCGCCGGCTTGGCGCCTGGCCACGCCGGCCCGCGCTTGATGCGCTCCTGTTTGGCCTGCAACAACGCCTGGATATGCGCCACCGCCTGCTCAGGGCTGATATGCGCAGGTTCATTCGAAGCGTCTGACGGCGATGCAGGCGACGTCTTTGGCGTGACGCGCTTTGCTGCTGCAGGAGCAGGCGCCGGAGCGGTCTGGCGGACCACTTTGGACTTCGCAACAGGCGTCTTGGCCGCCGCCTTTTCTTGCTTCGCAGGCGCTGGCGATGCCGCCTTGCGCGCAGAGCTTTTCTTGACCGCCTTCTTGGCAGACGTTTGCTTGACAGCTACTTTTTTAGCCGGCGCCTTGGAGGCCGCCTTCTTCACTGTCTTCTTGGCGGGAATAGCCTTTTTCGCCGCTTTCTTACCGGCGGGTTTCTTCCGGGCCGAACCGGTACTTTGGGATGCCTTGCGAGCCGCGGGTTGCTTCGCGGCCGACTTGCGTGTCGTTGCCATGCGTACGTACTCCAGCGGAGGTCGGTGGCGACATCATCGCGAAGTACGTGTGATCGGCAAGTGCCAATCGTTTAAGCATTAAAAGCAGGCTCTTACATCCTCGGCCGCGCCAGCTCCCCAAGGAATTGCGCCAGCACTGGCGGATGCGCCAGCACGGTAAACACCACGCCATAGGCCGCGCCCCACAGGTGCGCGCTATGGTTGACGTTGTCGCGCCCGTGCTGATCCATGTAAATGGAATAAGCCACATACAGCACCGCGTAGATGATCGCCGGTACAGGCAGGAAAAACACGTAGATACGCGCCCATGGTGCGAACAGGATGAAGCCGAACACCACCGCGGATACCGCGCCGGAAGCACCCAGGCTGCGATAGTTCGTGTTGCGCCGGTTCTTCAGATAAGTGGGTAGGATCGACACGATCAGACCGCCCAGGTAGAACAACGCGAAGCCGAATGTGCCCAGTGTCGCGTCGTACACCGGTTCTATCATCCGCCCGAAGAAGAACAGCGTCATCATGTTGAACAACAGGTGCATCGGGTCGGCATGGAGAAATCCGTAAGTCACCAGCCGGTAGTACTCTCGCTTGCGCTCGATCGCGGGCGGCCACAGGATCAGATCGTCCACCAGCCGACGGTTGTTGAAGGCCGTGAAGGAAACGATGCAGGTGGCGGCAAGGATGACGAGTAACGTGATCGGCATATGACGAATCCGACAATCAATGTTTGGAATCCGCCCATCTTGACGTTCGCGCGCCAAGTTGTCGACGGCTAGAATGCGCGATCGCTTCCCGCTTTTGCGTCCTCCCCTGCCGTATGAAACCCATCCGCTATATGCACTTGGACGTCTTCGCCGCCAGCCCCGGCGGCGGCAATCACCTGGGTGTGGTCACGGACGCAAGCGGATGGAGCGACGCCCAGATGCAGCACTACGCTCGCTGGACCGACTTGGTGGAAACCACTTTCCTGCTGCCGCCGGCCGATGCCAAGGCCAGCTATCGCGTGCGCATCTTCACGCCGCAGAAGGAAATTGCCTTCGCCGGCCACCCCAGTGTGGGCAGCGCACACGCCGTGCTCGAATGCGACCTGGCCGAGCCGAAAGACGGATTGCTGTGGCAGGAATGCGGCGCGGGGGTGCTGCCGATCCGCGTGGAAGGTAGCGGCCCGCAGCGCATCCTGATGCTGCAATCGCCCGAGGCACGCGTGGTGAAAACCGGCCTGCACGCCCATCCGCTGCTGGCCGCCACGCTCGACGGCATCGAACTGGGCAAATTGCCGCCCGCACTGGTGGACGGCGGCCGGCGCTGGTGGTTGGCCGAATGCGCGGACGAAGCCAGCCTGCGTGCATGGCAGCCGGACCACAGCGCCATCGGAGCGCTTGCCGTCGCCAGCGGCAGCATGGGCCTGTGCGCGTTCGCGCGCAGCAACCACCCCGATTACCAGTTGGTGGTGCGCGCGTTCCCTTCCGGCGTGGGCATCGTCGAAGATCCCGCCTCCGGCGCCGCCAACGGTTTGATCGCCGCGTACCTTACGCACGCGGAACCCCATGGCACGCTCGCGCGCGGTTATTCCGTGAGCCAGGGACGCGAGATGGGGCACGATGCGCTGCTGATTGCGCACATCGTCGATGGCACGATCTGGATCGGCGGACGTACCAACACGGTGATCGACGGGACACTGCATTGGAACGGACGTGAGTAATGCGCCGCGCATCTGGGTAGATGCCGACGCCTGCCCGGTAGCGATCAAGGACATCCTGTTTCGCGCCGCGCAACGTACGCAGGTGCACGTGACCCTGGTGGCGAATCACGCCTTGCGCACGCCGCCTTCTCCCTACATCCGAAGCATCCAGGTCGCCGGCGGTTTCGATGTGGCGGACAACGAAATCGTCAGCCAGGTTGCGCCTGGCGATCTGGTCGTCACGCAGGATATTCCCCTGGCTGCCGCCGTGATCGAAAAAGGCGCGCTGGCCGTGCATCCCCGTGGCGAGCTTTATACACCCGACACGATCCAGCAGCGCTTGACCATGCGCAACTTCATGGAAGAACTTCGCAGCACGGGCGTGAATACCGGCGGCCCCGATGCATTGCATCCACGCGACAAGCAGGCCTTCGCCAACCAGCTCGATCGCTGGCTGGCGCAACGGGTTTAATGCTTGCGCCGCCAGCCCGTATTGCATCCCGCTATGGGCGTTGATCCAGATTTGCCCGCCGCGCGGAAGCTCTGACTAGTGCCGCTAGATCCATATCCTCCGCGCCATCCGCTAGCGCTTCCAGCAAGCTGTCACGCAGCACGCCCGCCAACGGCATCGGCACTCGTTCGGCATGCGCGGCGTCTTGCGCCAGCATTACATCCTTCAAACCCAGCGGCAGCGCAAAGCCGGGCGGCGTGAAGCGCTGTTCCGCTATCGCTTTGCCGTAGATCTGGTACACCGGCGATGCAAACAGCGTGCTGGTCATTAACTCAATGAAATCGGCCACGTCTACGCCATAGGCGCGCGCCAGCACAGAGGCCTCGGCCAGGCTTTCGATGGCGGAGACGATCATGAAATTGCCGGCCAGCTTCACCACGTTGGCGCGCTCCGGGCTTTCGCCCATCGGCCACAGCTTGGCCGCCAGCGTCTCCAGCAAAGGTCTAGCCTTTTCGATGGCGCCAGGCGCGCCAGCCACCAGCATATTGAGCTTGCCCGCGGCTGCGACATCCGGACGGCCGAACACCGGAGCCGCCACGTAACCGAGCCCGCGGCTGGCGTGTTCCTCGGCCAGCTGACGCGCGAGCGCGACGGAGATGGTGGCGTGGTTGACGTGCACCGTGCCGGGATCCATCGCATCGAGCAGGCCGCCGTCAAAAAATACGTCACGTACCGCCTGATCGTTCGCGAGCATGCTGTGCAGCACGTCGCCCTGCGCCGCGCGATCGGGCGTGCTCGCCACCTTGGCGCCCAGCGAGGCGAGCTTTTCCGCCGCCGCTTCCGAGCGATTCCAGACCGTGACGTGATGCCCGGCGGCGATCAGATTGCTCGCCATGGCGCTACCCATCGCGCCGAGTCCGATAAAACCGACTTTCATGGGAAATCTCCTGTTGCAAGCGCTTAAGTGGAGCATGTCCGGCGTTTAGCGGAAGCGAAGCTAGAGCCTGTCTCCGTCCTCTGCGTAGCCCGGGTTGCACAGAGGGCGGAAACAGGCTCTACGCCACTTCGCCCGCCGCACGGCCCGAAGCCCATGCCCACTGGAAGTTATAGCCGCCCAGCCAGCCGGTCACGTCGACCACTTCGCCGATGAAGTACAGGCCGGGTACCAACTTGGATTGCATGGTGCTGGAAGAAAGGCCATCCGTATCCACGCCACCCAGTGTAACTTCCGCTGTGCGATAGCCTTCCGTACCGCTGGCGATAATCGGCCAATCGTGCAATCGCGCGCTCGTATCATGCAATTCAGCGTCGCGATACTGACGCATCGGCTTGCTGCCCAGCCATAGCTCGCACAAGCGCTGCGCCAATCGACGCGGCAGCAAGTCCCCCAGCACATTGCGCAGCTCGGCGGCAGGACGCGCCGTGCGCTGCGCGATCAGCCATTCGCCAATGTCCTGCTGCGGCGAAAGGTCGATGCGCAGTTCATCACCCGGTTGCCAATACGAGGAAATCTGCAGGATCGACGGCCCGCTGATACCGCGATGCGTGAACAGCAGGCCCGCGCGAAAATCACGCTTGTCCACGCGTGCTTCCACGACCGGCAAGGCAACGCCCGCCAGATCCTGATAATGCTGCAGATGCTTGCCGCTCAAGGTCAGCGGCACCAAGCCGGCGCGCGTCGGCAATACGTTGTGCCCAAACTGCCGTGCCAGCTCGTAGCCGAAACCGGTGGCGCCCATGCTGGGGATCGACAGTCCACCGGTGGCGATCACCAGCGATTCCGCATGCACTTCGCCCTTTGCCGTCAGCACGGCAAAGCCTTCCTCGGCTTTCCGCACTTGCTCCACCGCGCAACTGGTTTCGACGCGCACACCCACCGCCGTGCACTCATCCAACAGCATGCGCACGATCAGCTTGGAGGATTCATCGCAGAACAACTGCCCCAGCTCTTTCTCGTGATACGCGATGCGATGTTTCTCCACCATCGCAATGAAATCGTAGGGGGTATAGCGCGCCAGCGCGGATTTGCAGAAATGCGGATTGGCCGAAAGGTACTGCGCAGGAGTCACGCCCAGGTTGGTGAAGTTGCAGCGCCCGCCGCCCGACATCAGGATCTTCTTGCCAGGCTTGTTGGCATGATCGAGCACCAGCACGCGCCGCCCGCGCTGTCCGGCGGTGATGGCGCACATCAAACCTGCGGCGCCGGCACCGATGACCAGGACATCCACTTTCACGCGATCACCGTCATGCGAGCTGCCACCAGAGACATCTACGCATTATCCAACACTCGCATGCCTTAAACTTGGCGCCTGCCTACTAAGGACTCCTGCCATGCCCTCCTTCGACGTAATCTCCGAGGTCGACAAGCACGAACTGACCAATGGGGTCGATCAGGCCAATCGCGAGCTGACCAATCGTTTCGACTTCAAGGGCACCGATGCGAAGTTCGAGCTGGACAAGCTTGTGATCACACAGAGCGCGCCCAGCGAATTCCAGCTCCAGCAGATGCTGGACATCCTGCGCGGCCGCCTGGCGGCGAGGAAGATCGATCTTCGCGCGCTGGACGTGGCCGACCCGGAAGTGAACCTGGGCAGCGCGCGCCAGAAGATCACCGTGAAGCAAGGCATCGAGCAGCCGGTCGCCAAGAAGCTGATCGCCGCGCTGAAGGAAGCCAAGCTCAAAGTGGAAGCGCAGATCAATGGCGACAAGCTGCGCGTGACCGGCAAGAAGCGCGATGACTTGCAGTTGGCGATGGCAGTGCTGCGCAAGGCGGATGTCGAGTTACCGCTGCAGTTCGACAACTTCCGCGATTAACGTAGGCTGGGATGCCAATCCCAGCATCTCGAAAAGGTAGCTGGGATTTTCATCCCAGCCTACGCCAGCCCCGCGGCGATATTCACGCTGATCGCAATAATGAACACGTTGAAGAAGAACGCCACCACGCTATGCAGCAGCGCGGTGCGCCGCAAGGTGTGGCTGGTGATCTGTACGTCCGACACCTGGAAGCACATGCCGATCACGAAGGCGAAGTACACGAAATCCCAGTAGTCCGGCTGCTTGGTGCCCGGAAATTCCAGCCCTTCGTGTTGCTTGCCGAAATCGCCGTAATAACCGTGCGCGTAATGCAGCGCATACATCGTGTTCATGAACAGCCACGACAGCACGATGCTAAGCGCAGCCACACCCATGGCTGCAGCGCCGCCCCCCTTTGCTGCGTGCATCTCAGTGGACAAGGCCACCAGCACCACCAGCGACACCGTCACGGCGACCCACAAGGTGGCGCGGCGGCCGGTGTCCTGCACGCACGCTTGCCGGGCCATGTGCTCGGCATTGGCGCGCACGAACATGCGGGCGACCATGCTTAGAAATAGCAAGGCTCCAAGGTCGAAGCCCAGCAGCACTGCCGAAGCCAGCCTCACGCCGCAAGCGATCAGCGTGACGCACGCCACCACGAATACGACGCTGGACACCGTCAACCACGGACGCGCACGCACGAAGCGCACCGGCGCCCAGCGTCGCTGCAGCGTGCGGGCTGTCGGTTTGTCGTGGGAAGGTACGCTCATGCGCGCAAATCCGCGAATTCCGGATGACGCTCCATCCACACCTGCGCATAGCTGCACGCCGGCACCACCTTCCAGCCTTCGCGGCGTGCGGTTTCCAGTGCGGTACGCACCAGCTCGCTGGCAATCCCGCGCCCGCCGACTTCCGAAGGCACGCCAGTGTGGATGATGGTCATCACTTGGCCGTGCAGTTGATAGTCAAGTTCGCAGAGGAAGCCGTCGACTGTGGCTTCGAAGCGATGCGCAGCGGCGCGGTGGCGGATGCCCAAGGCCATGGTGTCGTTCCGCGGATGTCGAGGGTGCCAAGCATAGAATGCTTTCATTCCATCGGCATGGGTTTCCGGACACGTACGTTCCCGCACTGCTTGTCCATGCCCAGTCGTCATTCCGGCGAAGGCCGGAATCCAGTTTCCATACGTTGTGCGAAGCACTCAACATCAAGTTTTGAACTGGATTCCGGCCTTCGCCGGAATGACGAACGCTTTGCTCTGATCTTTACGGCGCTAACGACCTCATCGGCTACGCCGCCACCTGCTCCCGCACCCGCTCGCGACGCACGCGCACCGCTTTCGCCAGCCGCTCCAGCACATCAACGGTGGTATCCCAACCGATGCAGCCGTCGGTGACGCTCTGACCATAGGTAAGCTCGCAACCGGGTGTCAGATCCTGACGGCCAGCCACAAGATGGCTTTCTACCATCACGCCATGGATGCGCGTCTCGCCCGCTTCAAGCTGCGCGGCAATATCGGCTACCACGCGTGGCTGATTCTCCGGCTGCTTGGCGCTGTTGGCGTGACTGGCGTCGATCATCAGGCGCTCGGCGAGTCCTGCCTTGGCGAGCGCGCCGCAAGCACTGGCCACGCTCGCGGCATCGTAGTTCGGCAATTTGCCGCCGCGTAGGATCACGTGGCAATCCTCGTTGCCGAGCGTCGCCGCGATAGCAGTGCGCCCGTGCTTGGTCACGGCCATGAAATGATGTGGACGAGCCGCAGCAAGCACCGCATCCACCGCGATCTTCACGTTGCCGTCGGTGCCGTTCTTGAAACCGACCGGGCATGACAGTCCGGAGGCGAGCTCGCGATGCGATTGGCTTTCGGTGGTGCGTGCACCGATCGCACCCCAGGCGACGAGATCGGCAATGTATTGCGGCGTGATCAGGTCGAGAAATTCGCAGCCGGCCGGCAAGCCCAGCGCGTTGATGTCGCACAACAGGTGGCGCGCCAAATGCAGCCCCTTGTCGATGCGGTAGCTCTCGTCGAGATCCGGATCGTTGATCAGCCCTTTCCAACCCACCGTAGTGCGCGGTTTTTCAAAGTACACGCGCATCACGATCTCCAGCGTATCGGCGTGCCTTTCGCGCTCGGCCATGAGGCGGCCGGCATATTCCATTGCGGCGACCGGATCGTGGATGGAACAGGGGCCGATCACCACGGCGAGGCGGTCGTCTTCGCCGTGCAGGATCTTGTGCAAGGCGTTGCGCGAGGTGGCCACGGTAGCGCTGGCTTCGTCGCTGGCAGGACAATCCCGCATCACGTCGGCGGGGGTAGGCACTTCCTTGATTTCGCGGATGCGAAGGTCGTCGGTACGGCTGGTCATGGCATGGCGCTCCTTAGTTTGGTTGCCCGGCGACCTAACAAAAAAGCCGCCAGGGTGGCTGGCGGCTTTTGAGAAAGTGGGTGATCTTGCTAGTTACGATCGCGCACCATGCTCCGCCGCCGGCTTCGGATAGCCATAAAACCAAAAGTAATAGCGGCTGGAGGTGAGGATCATGATTCAAGTGATAGCACATCGCGGCTACCGTGCAAAGGAGAGAAAGGACTATGGCCGCCCGCCGCAATGCGCTACTGTGCCGCCGCCTGTCTTTTTCGGAGTGTTTTCATGCTGCGCCCCTTCGCCTTCCTCGCCACTGCCCTGCTCGCCCTGAGCGTCCTCGGCTCGCAATCGGCGCTGGCCGACGACGTGCCCAGCATCGTGATTAAGGATGTAGTGGTGGGCACCGGCAACACGGCGCGTGACGATTCCGAAGTGCGCATCCATTACACCGGCTGGCTGTATGACGCCAAGGTGCCGGACCATCACGGCGCCAAGATCGACAGCTCCTACGACAGCGGCCGCCCGCTCAGCTTCAGCCTGGGCGCGAATGAAGTCGTGGAAGGCATGGACACCGGCGTGAAAGGTATGAAGGTAGGCGGCAAGCGCACCATCATCATTCCCTCCCGCATGGGCTACGGTCGGCGTGGTTCGCCCCCCGACGTGCCGCCGAACAGCGCGCTAGTGTTCGATATCGAACTACTTGAGGTGCATTGAGCGCCGAACGGCGTCATGATGATCGGGTTGTAACGTCGTACGTCCCTGCTGCCACTGGAGGATCGATCGATGAAACGCCTGTTGTGTTCGTGCGCGACCGCCCTGTTGTTGCTGGTTCCCGTGGCGGCGTTCGCCGTACCGGGCTACACCGTGGCCACCGTCAACATGCTGGCGGGGCCGGATACTCAATATCCGTTGATCTACAGCCTGGACGCCGGTACGCCTGTCGACGTGCAAGGCTGCACCGAAGGCTGGCAATGGTGCGACGTGATCGCCGGCGGCAGCCGCGGCTGGATTGCCGGCCCGTACATCGAATATCTCTACAACAACCAACCAGTGATCGTGACCGACTACGGCGCGCGCATCGGCATTCCGATCGTGACCTTCGCGATCGGTACGTACTGGGGGCGCTATTACGTCAACCGCCCGTTCTATCGCGACCGCGCGCGTTGGTATTCGCGTCCGGTTCCGGTCCGGCCGTTCCCAGGACCGAGACCACCTGTGCGCCCCTGGCCGGGTAATCGGCCACCGGGTGGCCGGCCGCCTTCGCCCGGCAACGGCTATCGTCCGCAACCGCCGGGTGGCAACCGGCCGCAGCCAGGTAACGGGAATCGTCCGCAGCCCGGTGGCGACAATCGACCTCCCGGTGGTGGCAACAACAGACCTCAGCCGGGAGGTGACAATCAGCGGCCACCTGGTGGGAATCGTCCGCAACCGGGAAATGGAAATGGTGGACGACCTGGCCAGAACACCAAGCCGGCGCCGCGGCCGAATCCGCAGCAACAGCAGCAAGGGAATAATGGAAACGGTGGCGGTTGAGTAGTCATCCCTGCCCCTGATACCCCCTCTCCCTTCGGGAGAGGGGCTCAATGCCCGCAATTACGAACTACACGAAAGCATCGAACAGCCCGCGCGGTGCTTCGCCCATTCCGGCCGCTTCTGCGCGAAATGCTCGCGCCCGGGCTGCTCTTCGTACGGGCGATGCAGTACGTCGAGCAAGGTGTGGATGCCTTCGTAATCGCCCTGTGTCGCACGATCGATGGCTTCCTGCGCCAGGTAATTGCGCAGCACATAGCAAGGATTGGCTGCGTGCATGCACTGCAATCGCTGTGCAGGCGCCCATGCATCCTCGCGCACGCGTGCGGCGTAAGCGTCCAGCCAGCGCAGAAAATCCGCCTCCGCGGCTGTGTACTTCGCTTCGTCATAGAACGCGTGGCGCAACGGTTCCAGTTGCGGCGCGTGCGGATCGACGCGACTGAGCGCGCGGAAGAACAACGTCATGTCCACTTCCGCCTGATGCATCAGTTGCTGCAGCGTTTCTATGCGCGTGACGTCGTCATCGCGACATTCGGAAAGGCCGAGCTTGGCGGCAATGTCGCGGCGCGTCTGCAAGGTGAATTCGGCCACGTAGCGATCGAGACCCGCTTGTAACGGCGCGATGTCGTCGAACAGCGGTGCAATCGCCGCTGCAAGCCGGCTGAGATTCCACCACGCCACATTCGGCTGCTGGCCGAAACGATAACGGCGGCCCACTGCATCGGTGGTGTTGGGCGTCCAGTCGGGATCGAAATCGTCCACCCAGCCATATGGGCCGTAGTCGATGGTGAGCCCGAGTATCGACATGTTGTCGGTATTCATCACGCCGTGCACAAAACCCACGCGCATCCAGTGCGCGATCATCGTTGCCGTGCGCGCGCAGATTTCGGCGAACCAGTCGGCATAGCGGTTTTCATCGCTGCCGTTCAGATGCGGAAAATCGCGGCGAAGCGTGAAATCCACCAGCCGGCGCAGCAAGTCGATGTCGCCGCGCGAAGCCGGCAGTTCGAAATGACCGAAGCGGATGAACGACGGTGCCACACGACAAACGATCGCACCGGGTTCGTCCTGCGGATGGCCGTCGTAGAACATGTCACGTTCCACCGCTTCGCCGGTAACGACCAAGCTCAAGGCGCGCGTGGTGGGCACGCCGAGGTGATGCATCGCTTCGCTGCAGAGGAATTCACGGACCGACGAACGCAGCACCGCTCGTCCGTCTGCTCCTCGCGAATAGGGCGTGACGCCCGCGCCCTTGAGCTGTAATTCCAGCCGCTTGCCCTGCGAAGTCACCACTTCGCCCAGCGAAATGGCGCGCCCGTCGCCGAGCTGCCCGGCCCACACGCCGAACTGATGTCCGCCGTAGTTGGACGCCCACGGCTGCATACCCTCCAGCACGCCGTTGCCGCCAAATACCTGCGCAAAGAACGGGCTGGCGATGTCGGCGTCATTCAGACCCAGCTCTGCCGCCATCTCGCGCGACCAGGCTACCGTGCGCGGCGCCGCGACCGGGCCGGGATCCACCCGCGAATACAGGGCGCCGGCCACTTGCCGGGGGCCGCTGCCGTGATCCGGATCGCCCGGCAGCTCGCGGATAAAAGCGTTATCGAAATGAAGAGTCGTCAGAGTCATGGAACATCATATTCGGGCGGCCCTGAGTTGGTGCAAGGCAGCAAAAATGTGAGGGAGAGAATGTCCTTCACGCGACCTATACATTCACGGTTAAAGCTTGATACAGTTTGCTTGCGGCTACGCAGGGGTAGTCGATGGAGTAGACAAATTATGCACATGCTTCTCGCTCGTTCCGCCATCATGCGCGGAATGCAGCTGGTAGCAGGGATGCTTACAGTTAGTACCAAGCAGGACGTTCAACAACAAGCGGTAAACGACACTCTTACGGAGTTCAAGCTGGTGTCCTGGACGTCCAGCGCTCGCTCCCGCCGCGAAGACGAGTTGGCACGTTTCCGCCAGACGCATATCGAATCCTGATCTCGAACGCCGGCAGCTCACACATCTGCCGGCTCAAAGATTCGCGCAATCTCGTTCGCATCAAGCTGATGCCATTCGCCCGGCTGCATGCCTTCCAACTGCAGTCCACCGACCGCCGTGCGCTGCAACGTTTCGACGTGATTGCCGGTAGCGGCGAACATTCTGCGCACCTGGTGATAGCGCCCTTCGGTGATGGACAACCGCGTGTGGCGCGGCGCGAGCACGTCCAGCTTTGCGGGCAACAGCGGTGTCGTTTCCGATTCCAGCATCAGCGTGCCGCTGGCGAACAGCGCTTCTTCGTCACCGGAAAGATCCTGCGCCAATGTAGCTTCGTATACCTTGGTGATGTTCGCGCGCGGCGAGATGATCCGATGCAACAGCGTGCCGTCGTCGGTGAACAGCAGCAGACCTGATGTATCGCGATCCAACCGGCCCACCGTAGACAGTGCAGGATCGCGCACACGATAGCGCGGCGGCAGCAAGTCGTACACCACACGGCCAGGATCCTTGCGCGAACAAGTCACGCCCAACGGCTTGTACATCATCAGCACGATGCCGGCCGGCGGATCGAGCGGTTCGCCATCGACGCGGATCTGCATATGATCAACCTTGTCATCCGCGTACAGCACTTCACCGTCGGCATCGGTGATGCGCCCTTCACGGAACATCCATGCAACGTCCTTGCGACTGCCATAACCCAGATTCGCGATCAGCCTGACCAACCTCATCCGCGTACACCTCTTGCTTCGATCACTTTGAAACCATCCTCCATCGCCACCGTGCGTACCTGTTCGAAATGCGCGGCCAACGTGGCTTCGTACGGCAGATGGCGATTGGCCACCAGCCACAAGCGTCCCTGTGGAACCAATGCACGCGCCGCTTGCGTAATGAACGCACGGCCAAGCTCGGGCAGATCCGCCCTGCCCTGATGGAACGGTGGATTGCTGATCACCGCATCGTAACCGCGCTCTACGCCCATGGTGATGTCGTGCCAGTGGAAACCGACGGACAGCTTTCGTCCGTGTTCGCGCATCGCCTGCTCCACATTCAGCCGCGCCGGCTCCAAAGCACGCGCCTCTGCTTCGTAAAGATCGAGCGCGATGATCTGCGGATAGCGCGCAACGATCTGCGTGGCGAGATAACCGTAGCCCGCGCCGAAATCGGCGACGCGCCCGTGCAGGTCATCTGGCAAATGCGCGGCGAGCAGTGCCGACGCGGTATCGATGCGATCCCATGCGAATAAACCTGGGCGGCTCATGTAACCGGCTGCATTCGTCTGCGGGTGGTCGAGCGCAAGCCACGACTCAAGCAACGCCTGATCGCAGGAAGACGCATCGAACACACTCCAGAACACGCGGCATTTGTGTTTGGAAAGGTGGCTCACGGAACCAAGCAGCGCAGCGAGATCAGCCTGCGTGGATTTCGCGCCTTCCGCGTTCGGCACGCATGCCGCCACCACGCCGCCGGGTTCGACATGACGCATCGCCTTGGCAAACCATGCACGCGCTTCATCGCGCTGTCGCGGCGGCAGGAGCAGCACCAGCTTGAAGCGCGCATCGTCCGCAGGTTCGCCGACCTTGAAGCCGCTACGCGTCAACGCCTCGGCAAACGGCTTGAACGTCTGCTCGCACAACCAGCCTCGCTGCGCGACTTCACGCAAGCGATAGCTATCGCGCGCACGCAGGAACAACACGCTGCCGTCAGCAGGAAGGTGCAGCGGGCCGTCCGTGAAAGGCAGGAAAAGCGCGTCCAGTACCGCTTCGGGTGTGGATGCGTGGAAGCCGGCGGTCGTCAAACAGATGCATCCGGTGGAAGGTGAGTGCTTATTTTACGCGTGGCGCCGGCATCTACCCAGGAATCGTCCACTTACCCGGCCGTCATTCCAGCCCTCTCCCCTGAGGGGAGAGGGAGCGCTCAGATCGAGCGTCAGCTACTGCGTCCGAGCCGCGCAATCCACCGATACATCGCAAACGTCACGGCCACGAAGGCAATACTGCCGATCCACACTGAAGCGTTATCGAAGCTATCGCCCACCAGCGCTAGCGGTGCCGGCTTGCCGGAGAACACCACGATGGCAGCCACCACCACGCCGATGATGCTTTCGCCCACGATCAAGCCCGAAGCGAGCAGCACGCCGAGCTGCTTGGTGGCTTCCGCCTTCGGCGTGCGATCGGCGCGCTTGTCGAAATACCAGCCGACGATGGCGCCGGCCACGATCATCAGCGTGGTCGATGTCGGCAGGTAGATGCCAAGGCCCACCGCCAGCGGTGGCAGGCGTACGGATTTGGTGGTCGCCGCGAGGATGGCGTCCAGCGCGATGATGCCCGCACCGACCAGCGCACCGATGCCGATCAGGCTCCAGTCAATGTTGTTCTGAATCACGCCCTGTGCCAGCGCCGAGATCAGGCCTGCCTGCGGTGCCGGCAACGCGTGCGCGGGATTCACGCCCGGTGCGCCGAGGAAGCCATACGCCTTATTGAGCAGATCCAACACCGGCGGAATCACGATGGCGCCGGCGATCACGCCGATCACCAGCGCAACCTGCTGGCGCCACGGCGTGGCATCCACCAGCTGACCGGTCTTCAGATCCTGCAGGTTGTTGTTGGCGATCGCCGCCACGGCAAACACCACCGAAGTGATGAACAGCGCAAAAGCCACCAACGCCTTGCCCGAATCGGCCGGCAGATCGGACTTGATGCCCGCCACCAACAGCAGCGCGGCGATGATCACCACCAGAATGCCGATGCCCGACAACGGGCTGTTGGACGAACCGATCAGGCCCGCCATATAGCCGCACACCGTCGACACCAGGAAGCTGAGAATCAACACGAACACCACGCCACCGACCACCAACAGCGCCGTGTGCGAGGCCAGGCCACTGACTACGCTGAAGTGACCCAACAGATACGCGATCGGCAGCATGCAGATCAGCACGATCAGGCCGACGATGCCGATCGGCATGTCCTGCTCGGTACGCGGCAGCGTGTCGCCCTTGCCGGCCTTGCGCACGCGCGAGGCGGCCATGGCCGATGAGAGACCGCTCACTACCGGCTTCACCAGCTTGGCCAGCGTCCAGATCGCCGCCACGCCGATGGCGCCCGCGCCGACGAAGCGCACGTAGTGGCTCCACACGCCCTGTGCCACGTCCGCCACATCGCCAGTAGCCGGATGCAGCAGGCTGAAATGCGGCACCGCCCAACCCCAGCCGATGATCGCGCCGAGCAGCATGGCCAAACCAACCCACAAGCCAACCAGGTGCCCCACCGCGAACAGCGCGAACGACAGCGAGAAGTCGTAGCCGCTGGCCGCGCCGCGGTCGCCAATGCGGAAGTACTGCGCAAGGTCGCTCGCGAAAAGCTTGGTCTGCACGACAATGTAGAACACCGCCGACACCACCGAACCGACAACCACCGCCATCAGCCCGCTGCTGCCACCTTCCACCGAGGCCGAATCGGAAGCCTTCACCTCCTCGCCCGAACCTACCTTCAGCACCTCGGCGCAGGCCACGCCTTCCGGATACGGCAGGTCGGAATCGGTGACCAGCGCGCGACGCAGCGGGATGGTGTACATCACGCCGAGAATGCCGCCCGCGGCGCAAATGCCGAACGATATCCAGAACGGAAACCCAGTCCACCACCCGACGATGATCAGGCCCGGCAGCACGAAGATGATCGAGGAAAGCGTGCCGGCCGCCGAGGCGACCGTCTGCACGATGTTGTTCTCCTGGATCGTCGCGTTCTTCATCGCGCGCAGGATGGCCATCGAGATCACCGCCGCCGGAATCGACGTGGCGAAGGTCAGGCCGGCCTTCAGGCCGAAGAACACGTTGGCTGCCGTGAACACCAGCGTGATCACGACGCCTATGATCAGGCCGCGTAAAGTGAGTTCGGCGCGTGCTGCGCCGGGTCCAGGTACTGCGTTCACGGGCGTCTCCCCAAACTATCCAGCTAACAAGATAGCGTGGATCGCCGGATTGTTGTTGCCGCGTTGCACAGCATGGCTCTCCTCTCCCGCCGGGAGAGGGGCCGGGGGTAAGGGCTCAGGCGAAGCGCGATGTCGACGTCTCGCGCAAGTGTTTACCACCGCGCGCTGATCGTACCCTCACCCCAACCCCTCCCGGAGGGCGAGGGGCTTGTTCGATTCTGTCTTGTGGTGTGCGGCAATTTCCGCCGAACGAATCAGCCGATCAACGCGCAACCTTGCGAATATCCGCACGCATCTGATTGGCGATATCGCCCGTCCCATCAGCCAGTAGCTTCGGCAAGGCCTGCGCATAAGCCTGATCACCCACGCCGCCGGCTACGGACGCGGATACCTGCGACTTGTAGTCATGCTTGGCGTCGAAGCCGTGCGCCCAGATCTGGCATTGCAGGCCTAAATCCATCGCGACGTTACCCGGTGACTTGTCCTCATCGACACGCAAGCTGGTGGTAAGCGCGCTGCAGGTGACCACCAGGTCTTGCACGTAACTCGAGGCCAACTGCAAGCCGAGCTGCGATTGCACTGCGGCGGCCAGATCCGGTGACGGCTCCAGCGTGAGCTTGTGGTCGAGACCGCGCACATCGAGCTTGTCCGTACCGCCCGTTACCGTGAGCCACGGCGCGGTGCCTGGTTTCACCAAGTCGCCGAGCGGCGCCGGTGCGTGTGTTTTCTGACCGCCGCACGCACTTAGCAGCGCCGTGGCGCCGATCACTAGAAAGCGTTTCATGTCATGACCCCTTATCCCGAGGTGTTGAATTTAATGCACCGCAGCAACGTGTTTCAACGCTTTTATGACAACGGCGTCTCACGGAGAAGAAATGCGTGCAACATCAACCATGCCTTTGGGCACAATGCCGCGGGCGCACGCTTGGTTAGGCTTGGGCGATTTCGTTGTTCTAAAGGATTCGCCGTGCGCAAGACCCTGCCATCCGCCCTGCTCGCCACCCTGTTCGTCATCACAACGCCGATGGCCCATGCCGACGGCGACGCCAAGACCCCCTCCGCGCAGGATGGCGCCAGCGCCGACGGCTTCCACTTGCCGCCACTGCCAGCCGATGCGCACGTCAGCCAATCCATCAAGGTCGACGGGCGCACACTGAGCTACACCGTCACCGTCGGCACGCTGCCGGTGCGCGACGAGAAAGGCGACATCACCGGCCAGGTGGTGTACACGGCCTACACCGTACCCGGCAAGGATCGCCCGGTGACGTTCGCGCTCAACGGCGGGCCGGGTGCTTCCTCGGTGTACCTCAACTTCGGCGCCATCGGCCCGAAGCGGGTGAACTTCGGCGTGGATGGCGCCAACCCGTCCGACCCGGCCGCGCTGCATGACAACCAGGGCACCTGGCTCGGCTTCACCGACCTGGTCTTCATCGATCCGATCGGCACCGGCTACAGCCGCGCGATGGTGCCGGAGGACAAGGCCACCAAGCTGTTCTACAGCACCGACAACGACATCAAGTATCTCTCGCGCACCATCTACGATTGGCTGGTCAAGCACGGTCGCATCGCATCGCGCAAATACCTGGTGGGTGAAAGCTACGGCGGTTTCCGCGGCCCACGCATCACCGAATACCTGCAAACCCAACTGGGCGTGGCGATGAACGGCGTGGTGCTGCTGTCGCCGTATCTCGATGCGTCCGCTTCCGACAATGAAAATGTTTCGCCGCTGCCGTGGATGCTCACCCTGCCCTCCATTGCCGCCGCGCATCTGGAGCGCGAGCACAAGCTGTCGCCGGAAACGATGGCGCCGATCATCGACTACACGCGCGGCGACTACGCAACGACCTTGATGAAAGGCCGCACCGATCCCGCCGGCACTGAAGCCATGATTCGCAAAGTAACCGAGCTCACCGGCCTCGATCCGGTATTCGTGCAGCGCTCCGGCGGACGTCTGGAAACGCAGGCGTATTTGCGCGAGGTATACCGCGCCGAGGGCAAGCTCGGCAGCCGTTACGATTCCAACGTCACCGCATGGGATCCCTTCCCGTATGCGCCGCATCAGGTCGGCGGCGATCCGATTCTCAACGGCATCATCGCCCCGACCACCACTGCGATGGTCAACTTCGTCACGCAGACCGTGGGCTGGAAGTACGACGGCCGCTACAACGCGCTGAGCTATGACGTGAACAACGCATGGCACGAGGACGACGACGCCAACAAGGGCTCGGTGAGCCAGCTACGCGAGGCGGTGGCCAACGATCCCAATCTGCACGTGCTGATTGCGCATGGCTGGGACGATCTATCCTGCCCATTCATGGCTTCGATTTTGATCGTCGACCAGATGCCGGCTATGGGCGATCCCACACGCGTGCAGGTGAAGGAATATCCCGGCGGCCACATGTTCTACACCCGGCCGACCAGCCAGGCGGCATTCGTGCAGGACGTCAAGGCGATGTATGGCGCACGCTGATCAGGGAGGCGCGACCGACGCCGGGTCCACGCCCGGATGACGTTCGCGCCACGCCGCCAGCGCTTCGCGATAGTGCTGCCGCGCTTCCTCGTACAGATCGAAGATGCACGGATCGCAGCCGTTGCCGCAGCAATCGCCGGGATCGGGTTCGACTGGCGGACGCGGCGGCGGATCGTTGCTTAATTCGTTATCGTTGGAGGTTGGCGTGTCGTTCATACGCAAATACAGATCGGACGCGTTCAACATGCTGGGCAACCGTCTTCCCGTCAAGGTCGTCCGTGCCGCGAAGCACAGCAGCGATCGTCATTCGATTCATCAAGGAGTGCAGTGATGCGCCACATTTTTCTTAGCTATCCTGGCCGCTGGCTCGCTGGACTTCTCGCACTGCTCGCGGTGAGCGGCACGGCTATCGCAGCCGATGCCACCCCGTCCTACGACATCGTCGGCTACGCCACCGGCTGGGATCCGGCGCAGACGAAGGATGTCGGCAAGATCGACACGTTGATCTTTGCATTTGCGCACCTGAAGGACGGCCGCGTGATGCTCGACGACAACGGCGCCAAGGGGTTGCAGACGTTGCTTGCGCTGAAGTCGGAGAATCCCAGGCTCAAGGTGGCCGTTTCGGTGGGTGGCTGGAGCGCGGGTGGTTTTTCTGAAGCAGCAAGCACCGCAGCCGGGCGACAGCTGTTCGCCGACAGCGCAGCGCAGATGCTTTCCGCACAGCATGCGGATGGCCTCGATGTGGATTGGGAGTATCCCGGCCATCATGAGTCGGGCATCCGTTCCAGCCCGGAGGACAAGACCAACTTTACCCTGCTGCTGAAGGCGATCCGCACCAGCCTCGATCGCGTTGGCACCAAGGACGGCAAGCATTACACGCTAAGCGTGGCGATTGCTGATGGCCCGTTCGTTAGCGGCGTCGACATTCCGGCGATCAATCCCTTGCTGGATTGGTTCAACTTGATGACCTACGACTTCGTCAACGCGAATACACCCACCACCGGCCATCACACCGGCCTGCATGTTTCGCCCCTAATCAAAGGCGACGGTCGCACCACCGACCGCGCCGTGCAGCAGTTCCTCGCCGCGGGTGTGTCGCCGGGCAAGCTGGTGATCGGCGCGGCGCTGTACGGCCGTGAATTCGCGGATGTGAAACCCGATCACGACGGCCTGTACCAGACCTACGGCCATTATCAGGACGGCATCAACTGGCCGAAGCTGAAATCCGATTACATCAACAAGCAAGGTTACGTGCGCCACTGGGACGCGGTTGCGCAGGCGCCATGGCTATGGAACGCGAAGACGCACCGCTTCATCACCTACGACGATCCGCAGTCGATCGCTGCAAAAATGGCTTACATCAAAACCGAGCATCTGGGCGGCATCATGTACTGGGAGCAGACGGCCGATCCCACGGATGAATTGCTGGATGCAATGTGGAAAGGATTGCACGACTGACGCGTTCGTAACCCACATGGCCGTCATTCCCGCGAAACTGGGAATGACGGCCATGTGGGTTATACGCTCGATCGGCATCACTCCGGCTTACGGAACCGATACATGAACTGATCCGTATGCCCGCGTATCGACTTGTCGAACACCTTGTTCGTGTGCGGATCGTTCGGATTGCGCAACACATTGCTTTCGCCAGCGAACACGAAGCCCGCCGATTCCACCTGCTTCTTCACGATGGCCGGATCGATGCGATGCAAGGTATCGGTATCGGCCATGCCCGATCCTTCCGGCGCGACGTGATCGATCACGATGAACAGGCCACCCGGCTTCAACGCGGCGAACACCTGCTTGTCGAACGCCACCGGATCGACCTTGCCCATGAACTTGTCCGGATAATCGTGATAGTTCTGCGAGGTGAACACGATATCCACCGGCTCGGACACACTCAGCTGCGCCGCGGGCTGTTTGAGCACCGACACGTTCGAATAATGCGAATCGGCCGCCAACTTCTCGAACGCAGCAACCTCATCGGTATCTTCCTTTACGTATTCGTCCGGCCACAGCGCGTAAACATGGCCCTTCGCGCCGACGATGTCGCTGAATACACGCGTGAAATAACCGGAGCCTGGAATCAGCTCCAACACTTTCTCGCCGGGCTTCACATTACTGAAAACCATCACCTCGGTGACCTTGCGGCGCGCGTCGTTGCTGGCGTCCTGCCCACGCGCCGGATCGGCGACCGCCGCGCGCACATACGGCGGCACGTACTGCAAGGCATGCATGTGATTGTCCTGCGGCGTTTGCGCCACCAGGGTCGCCCCTGGCATGGCCAATGCCGCAAGCAGTACGACGGATATCGAACGCATGACGACCTCCTGACGGGTTGGGAGCCTGCGGATTGTGCTCCCCCGGCCAGACGCCGCCTACCTGACTTGTGGCCCATTTTCCTTACGGCGTACCGGCCAGCTTCCAGCTTCCCAAGATCTGGTAATTGCCCCTGCCCACTACGTTGTGGACCAGCACGAACCGGTCGATCTGCCAAACGATCGGCGTCACCGGCGTCGTCCCGGGCAGTTCATGCCGGCCGTACGCCAGGGTGACGTGCGGCGTGAACTGGCGTTCGGCTCTCAGATGCAAGCCGGCATGGGTGAGCGCTGCATGCAGATCGCGCCAGAGCGCCAGCAGCGGCTCGGGCACATGCGAACCGCGCAGCACGCAGGGCGGCTCGCGGCCGCGGAAACTGGCGGCGTAATCCAGCGTCCAGGAAAACGGCTCGGCGCGCAGGTGATCGGCTGCTGCCATCGCCTTCTGCACCACCTGATCCGGAACGGTCGGAAAATCGCCCAGAAAGTTCAAGGTGGCGTGAAAGCGTTCCGGCTTCACCCAGCGCGCACGCAAGCCCGGATGCTGTTGCTGCACAAGCGCGGCAGCATGATTGATGTCGTGACGCGTGGCCGCATCTGGCATCAAGGCGAAGAACAAGCGGTGGGTTTCGGTATGCACGGCTGGACCGAAGAGTTCGATCTGCGCCGCGGGGGATTCGGTCGCACTCATGCGTAAAAGCGTAGCTCATTCATCACGCGCACGTGCGCTACGCTCGCTTTTTCTGCTGACAACGGGATTTACCATGTCCAAGGCACCTGCCATCACCGCCTACGATCCTCAACCACTGCGCGACCGCGTCGTGCTGATCACCGGCGGTGCGCAAGGCGTCGGCCGCGGCATTGCTCAAGCCGTGCTTGGCGCCGGCGGCAGCGTGTTCATCGGGGATTTGGATGAAGAAGCCGGACAAGCTTGCCTGCAGGAATGGCAAGTGGGCGATCGCGCGCTATTCCGCCGACTCGATGTTTCGCGTGAAGCCGACGTGCGTCGCTGGATCAAGGCGGCGCTTGATCACTTCGGCGCCATTCACGGGCTAGTGAACAACGCCGGCATCGCCGATCCGCATCAAGGTCCCTTACACAAGCTGCCGTTGGAAACCTGGAATCGCTACGTAGCCACCAATCTCACCGGCGCGTTTCTGTGCAGCAAACATGCCCTGCCGTCGCTCACCACCGCAGGCGGCGCGATCATCCACATCGCATCCACCCGCGCCTTACAGTCCGAACCGGATACTGAAGCCTACGCCGCAACCAAGGGTGGCCTCGTCGCGCTCACGCACGCGATGGCCGTGAGCGCGGGGCCAGCGGTGCGCGTGAATGCCATCCTGCCCGGCTGGATCGCGACGGATGAATGGAAGAAACCGCAGGAGCGGCATCATCCCAAGCTGAGCCGAAAGGATCATGCGCAGCATCCTGCGGGACGCGTGGGTATGCCCGAAGACATCGGCGCGCTGGCCGTCTATTTGCTAAGCGACGCATCGCGCTTCGTTACCGGCCAGCGCTTCGTGGTCGATGGCGGTATGACGATCAAGATGCAATACGTGTAATCGTGCTTAGCCCACTTCGCGCAGATACACCGGCAGATCACTAGTCGGCGGCGGCACGGACAGGCTGTACATCATCATCGCCACATGTCCGCGGTGATACGTCCCATGATTGACGACATGCAGCAGTATCTCGCCGCGCCGCATCGTCCCTTCGCCGCCACCGATAAACGTGAAGCGCACCGTTTCATCGCAGGCGCGCTCGTCGAGTGTTTCGGCATAGCGCACGTACCAGTCGTTGATGTCCGCCTGTGCCGGGCGTAATGCGTCGAAGGCAGGACATTCTTCCGGATTGCGCGAGGTAAAGCCGTGCGGCACGCCTTCCAGGTGCGCCTTCCACACCTGGTCCATGCAATACACGTGATGGAGCGTGCGCAGCAGACTGCCGAAAATGATCGGCTGTGCGGCGGTCAATCCCGATTCGGGCACGGCGGTCAACGATTGATAAAGCAAACGATCCGCCCATGCGCGGTAGCGGGTGAGCATCTGAAGATGGAGAAGCTGCGACATGCGATGTCCTTTTTTTGTCGAAAATCTTGCGAAAAACCAACACATCAAATTTCTAAGCAAACGCTAAGCTTTTGCTGTTTACCTGCTATTTGGAAAGCTTCAAATCCATGCAGTACAACGCGTTGCCGCTTGCACGCGGCAAACTGAGCGGCTCGGCCGCTGAACCGTCGCGAACTTATCACGCAACGTGATGGCAACGTCGCAGGCTTTCCCGCGTTTTCTCTAGTACGGTGCAGACCCAGGAGGACACGCCATGAAAGCTATCACTCTTACGCAACACGTTTCGACAAGGCGCAGCTTGCTCGTGCGCGCGCTGGCGGGCGTGCTCGGTGCGCTTGCCGCGTTGGCCGCGCTTCCGCAAAAAGCGGATGCGGGCGTGTTCATCGGCGTCGGCGTTTCGGTCGGCGTCCCTCCGCCGCCGCTGCCGGTCTATGAGCAGCCGATGATTCCAGGTCCGGGCTATATCTGGACACCGGGATACTGGGCATGGGATGGCGATGAATATTACTGGGTGCCTGGCACCTGGATACTCGCACCGTTCTATGGTGCGTTGTGGACGCCGGGCTACTGGGGCTGGGATGGTGCGTTCTACGTTTTCCACCACGGTTACTGGGGTGATCACGTGGGCTTCTATGGCGGCATCAACTACGGTTGGGGCTACACCGGCCGAGGTTACGAAGGCGGCCGCTGGGATCGGGGCGGCTTCTATTACAACCGGTCGGTCAACAACATCAGCAACGTGCACATCACCAACGTGTACAACAAGACCGTCATCAACAACGTTACGGTCAATCGCGTAAGCTACAACGGCGGCCGTGGCGGCCTAGCCGCGCACGCAACGCCGCAAGAAACGGCCTTTGCTCGCCAGGCGCGCATGGGGCCGATCGCCGCGCAGCAGCAGCAAATGAACCTGGCCAGTCACGACCCTGCGATGCGGCTGTCGTCCAATCACGGCGCTCCTTCGGTCGCCGCGACGCAGCGCCCGGGTGCCTTCACCGGCGCAGGTGCAGTGCCGGCGCATGGCGGTGGCCAATTCACGCCTGCCGCAGCCAACGTACAGCGCATGAACAACAACGTGGTGCATGCGCCGCAGTCTGTGCAACCGAACAACGGCACGGCGCTGCGTTCGGCGAACTTCGCGCCGCATGCAAATACGCCGGCCACAGCCAACATGCGACCCATGAACGCCACGATGACGCATGCGCCGCAAACATTGCAGCCGAACAACGGCACCGCCATGCGTTCGGCGAACTTTGCACCGCACGCGAATGCGCCGGCAGCGCCGAACATGGCGCATCCAAGTGCCAGCTACAGCAATCTCTATCGCCCGGGCGGCGCCACAGGTGTTGCTCCCACCAATCACGCTATGCAGCCGATGAATGCTCGTCCGACGAACGCCTATCGCGCGCCTTCGACGGCTTATCGCCCTGCACCGGCCTATCATCCGGCGCCGGCACCGGCGTATCGTCCGCAACCCCAGTACCACGCGCCTGCACCGCAGTATCACGCCTACCATCCCGCACCCGCTCCACATCCTGCCGGCGGTGGAGCACCGCGCGGTGGTGGCGGTGGTGGCCGCGATACGCATCACGGCTGATCGATGATGCATGAACTAACAAAAAGGCCCGCATTCGCGGGCCTTTTTGCTGACAAGTTCACGCATGCTCAATGCCCTACCTGACCACCAGCCAGCAGCTCACGGATCATGCGCAGCTTCGCCTTGAATTGCTCTTCATTGGCCGGCCCCATACGCAGCATCAGCTTCTGCCCGTTCGACAGCGCCTGCAGTTGTGGATCGACGAAATGATAGTGCGCGCCGACCCGCGTCACCGCGATCGGATCGTGCACATCCGGCGCGGCGAGCATGTCGTCGATCGCCGCGATCAGGCGATCGTTGAAGTAACCGCGCGGATAACCCAGCTCGCGATACGCTTGCTGGAACAGCGGATAGCTGTGTTTGTACCAGGTAACCAGCGTATGCGGGTCGACCTTGGCGAGCACTGTCATGTAAGGCGCATAGCGCTCGGCATTCGCGGCGGTGATCACGGTGATGCCGTTGGCTTGCTGCGTCTGTATCACGCCCCTGGGCGTACGTAGCGGAAGAATGTTGGTGCTGCCCATGCTCTGGCGCGGCAGCGCGTCGACGGTCGCTACCACGCGGGAGATGATCTGGCTCGGCACCAGCATCGAGGTGAGATCGCCGCCAGCCATGCCCAGCAGTGCTTCTCGCACACTTGCATCGCTGTCGAACAGGCCCGGCAAGGACGCGGTGGATGCCGGCGCCGGGCCGGAGGCGACCTGGTTGATGGGATGTTGGATGGTCGACGACGCGCTTGCTGGCGCCTGCGTCGACGATGTGGCAGGTGTGCTCGGTGGATTGGCCGGCGACGCGGCGGGGTGCATGCCCCGCTGCACCAGATACACACCTGCCGCCACGACGAGGAGCACGACGATGATGGCCGCGATCCAGCCGCCGTACGAAGTCTGCTTGCGAATGTTTCGGTTCACGATGCTGCCTGTGTCGCAGTGAAGTCGTATGCATTGTGACAGGCATACCGGCCATTCGTTCGCTGCATGGCAGCGTGCACAACATCATGTGCACGCTTCGCATGATGTCGACCACGCGGCTCAGGCGACGCGGAAGCGCCCTTCCGTTGCTACGGTCACGCGCGTGCCGGTCTCGATCGCCGGTTCCGCACGCCACCTTGGCGTAGCAGGCAGGGTGAAGCTGTCGTCGCGGTCGTAGGCCAAGCTGCCGGCTGCATAGAGATCTTCGTAAGAGCTCAATTTCTCACGCAGCCATTCGCGCAATTGCGGGCCGAACAATTGCTCGACCTTGCTGTCCGCCTGCTGGGGCAGGCCACTCAGCGCGCCCTGCTTCCACGGTTCCGCCTTGGGATCGGCGATGTGCTGATGGCAGGTCTGATCCAGTTCAACATCCGCCGGCAGCCCGAGGAAACTGCACAGGCGCCGCCATTCTTCCAGTGGCCGGCGAACGAGATCTTCCAGGAAGACGAAATAATGGTTGCGCGCGCCAATGCACGACCGATGGATGTCCATCGCGCGATTCCAGCGCCGCGCCCACAGCAGCAAGCCGCCGCTGAAGGAGTTGTTGCCGTAGCGCAGGTACGCATCCATGATCGATGCGAGCACATCCATGCCGGGACGGACGACGTGGATGAAGCGCGCCTCCGGCAGGTAATGCTGGATCTCGGGCAGATAGAGCAGATGATGCGGCGTCTTCTCGATCCACGTGGCGCGACCTGCGCGCTCGGCCAGGCCGTCCAGCGTAGCGATGAAGCGCGTGACGCAGCTGTCCAACAGCCATGGTGCGCGCACAGGTGCTGCGCTTTCGCCAAGCAGCGAGCGTTGCAGTTCAACGAATTCGCGTCGACCGTAGCGGCGCGTGAGGCCAAGGCGGCGTGCCAGATTGCGCCGACGCGGCGTGGCGCCTTCGTCGCCGAATCGATAGTCGATGCCGCCGAGCAGGCGCGGGAAAAAACCGGTTTCCGGAAGCGTGAAGACTTGGGGATGTCGGGCCAGCATGGCCTGCACGATAGTGGTACCCGAACGCGGGCAGCCGACGACGAACGTTCGTTGCATGAGTAGCTGGCGCCCCCTGCTTCTTATTGACTACTGAACCTGCGTCGCGTCACGCCGGCATGAAAAACAGGTAACGCGTCAGGTTGCCGTAAGTTGACGTAACTTACACAGACGTCTTCGTTGTGTCTACAAAAAATTGTTGTGTTGCAAACTGTTAAGCGCAGCCGGTTCTGTTATTGAAATGTGCTGGCGAAACGATTTCGTTCAGCACTTCCGACACCAAACGCACGTCTGCCTGCTTGAGCCTTATACAAAGAAGCCGCCGGCACTTTCGTGCCGGCGGCCGCCCGTCACATCTCCGTTGCGGAACGGGCATGCCTCCCGGTCCGCAACAGTTTCCCCTGCTCCACTCGGTACATCTTGTTCGCTACTTACCAATGTCCTTCAGGATCTCCTTGGTGAAGGCCAGCACGCCAGCACTTGGATACGAGTTGCACGTGGCCGATGCCGAGCCCGCCGCGCACGGCGTGTCGCGATCCAGCGACCAGAAGTGCACGCCGGCCAAGCCGTTCGCCGTGGCGTAATTGGTGATGGTGTCGATGTCGGCAAGCGTGGTGATTTCGCCTCCGGTGTCGTTCTGGCCGATCATCGGCGTCAGCTCGATGTGGCTGGCCGGAATGCCGTAGCTGTGCTCCAGGTTGGTCACTGCCTGGATCGCCGACTGCCCCATCTCGCACACGCCGTTCACCACCACGCAGTTGGAGGCACTCGCGCTGCCGTAGTCCATCACCATCAGATCGACGGTGTAGTTCTTCAGCGCTGGGCTAGATGCCTGAATGGCCTGCACCACCCATTGGCCAAGCTGATTGATGCCGCCGTAGCTACCGTCCGAGGCCCCCAACGTAGCCAGCGTGAAGGAGAACCGCATGTTCGGATACTGCGATTGTGCGGCTGCCACATCGGCCACGAGTTGCTGGATTTCCGCCTGTGATTGACCACCTTCGATATCGAAGTCCACGCCGATCATCTGCGCGGTGTTGTACTTGGCAATGAAGCTCTCGAACGCCGAGGCCGAGCCGCACGTGAACACGCCCGCCTGGCCGCCGGTGGAGACGATGTAATTCAGGCCCGCGCTGGCGAGCGAATTGGCGGCGCCTGGCGTGATGTTGGCCGAGATGAATTGCGACGGTGTCACGCCGGCCCAGCTTTCACTGCCACACTCGCCGGTAGCGAAGGCGAGCGTTATCGCCGGTAGATTCGGCACCTGCGTGGAGTAAAGGCTTCCACTGCCCACGACCGGAATCAGCGTACCGGTCACCGCCGTCGACATGGCGTAGGTGTTCCAGTTCATGTTGATGCTCATGTCCTTGTAGGGACTGAACACGAAGCCGCTGGGTGTCGGCGTGGGAGTGGGCGTAGGTGTCGGCGTCGGGGTGGGTGTTGGAGTTGGAGTTGGCGTTGGAGTGGGTGTTGGCGTCGGAGTAGGCGTGGGCGTCGGCGAGCCGCTGCACGCACCCAGTGATGTCCACGGCGCACCACTGCCGGCTGCACCGTTATTGGTGGCCGGGTCATTGCCCTGCGTCCAGAAATTCGCCTTGTAATTGACCTCGTTCTCGCTGACCAGCGCGCCGCCGTTGTAGGCGGTCGAACTGTTCCAGGCCGGATCGCATCCCGTCGGCGTCGGTGTAGGAGTGGGCGTCGGCGAACCGCCGCAAGCGCCTTGCGACGTCCAGGGTTTGCCGCTGCCGGCACCGCCGTTGTTGGTCGCCGGATCGTTGTCCTGCGTCCAATAGTTCGCCACGTAATTGGTGCCGTTCTCGCTGGCTTGGTTGCCGGCTACATAAACGTTCGTTGATACCCACGCCGCGGCGCAAGTGGATTGCGCATGCACGGTCTGCACAGGCGCCACCGTAAGCGCCGTGGTGGAAAGCGCCGCGAATATCGCGGTGCTCAACGAGCTGAGTGTCAGGGTGGACCACTTCGTTGATCTCTTCACTTGCATGGGACTGTCTCCAGAGTTGGATTGAACCGCAACAGGTGAAAAACATCGGCAATGCATGACCGCATTGCGAACAGCCAGAGTGACGAACGCCGTCATGCATCCACGCACTGTTACTGCATGTAGTGGTTTGCGACGCATGCCGCGCGCCGCGTTTCCCGCCAATCCGCATGCCACGCTATGACGTCCGTGGCGGTTCGGCACGCTGCCGAACCGCCACGGGCTTTCCCCTGCGTCCCTGCTTGTAAGTCTTATTTACCGAGATCCTTCAGAATCTCGTTGGTGTAGCCGAGCGCCCCCACACTCGGATACGAATTGCAGGTGGCCGATGCCGAGCCCGCCGCGCATGGCGTATCACGATCCAGCGACCAGAAGTGCACACCAGCCAGACTGTGCCCTGTGGCGTAGTTGGTGATGGTGTCGATGTCGGCCAGCGTGGTGATCTCACCTTGCGAATCGTTCTGGCCGATCATCGGCGTCAACTCGATGTGGCTGGCCGGAATGCCGTAGCTGTGCTCCAGGTTGGTCACTGCCTGGATCGCCGACTGCCCCATCTCGCACACGCCGCTTACCACTACACAATTGGCGGCACTCGCTCCGCCGTAGTCCATCGTCATCAGGTTGACGGTGTAGTTTTTCAGCGCCGGGCTGGATGCCTGAATCGCTTGCACCACCCACTGGCCGAGCTGATTTACGCCGCCGTAGCTGCCGTCCGATGCGCCCAACGTGGCCAGCGTAAACGAGAAGCGCAGGTTCGGATACTGCGATTGCGCAGCGGCGACATCGGCCACGAGTTGCTGGATGTCCGCCTGCGACTGACCGCCTTCGATGTCGAAATCCACACCGAGCATGTGCGAGGTGTAATAGCTGGCGATGAAGCTCTCGAACGCCGAAGCCGAGCCGCACGTAAACACGCCAGCCTGACCCCCGGTCGACACGATGTAATTGAGGCCGGCACTATTGAGTGCACTGATGTTGCCGGAAATGAAACCCGAAGCCGTCACGCCGCCCCAGCTTTCACTGCCGCAAGTACCCGTAGCGAAGGCCAGCGTAATCGCGGGCAGATTCGGTTCCTTGGTGGAATAGAAACTGCCACTGCCGACTACAGGAAGCACGCTGCCTGACGCCGCCGTCTGCATCGTGTTGGTATTCCAGTTGAGGTTGACCGTGATGTCCTTGTAGGGACTGAACACAAAGCCGCTCGGTGCAGGCGTTGGTGTCGGGGTAGGAGTCGGGGTAGGAGTCGGGGTAGGAGTCGGGGTAGGAGTCGGGGTAGGAGTCGGGGTAGGCGTTGGTGTGGGAGTTGGCGTCGGCGTCGGTGTGGGCGTCGACGTACATGAACCTTGCGACGTCCACGGCTGGCCGCTGCCCGGTCCGCCGTTGTTGGTTGCCGGGTCGTTGCCCTGGGTCCACCAGTTCGCTTTGTAGTTGGTGCCGTTCTCGCTGGCGGTGTTGCCGGCGGTATAGATGGCCGTGGAGCTCCACGGCGTCGCGCAGGTGCTTTGCGCGTGCACGACTTGTACTGGCGCCACCGTAAGCACGGTGGTGGAAAGCGCAGCACCTACCGCGGTGCTCAATGCGCTTGCCGTAAAGGTGGACCACTTCGATTTCTTCACTTGCATGACTGTCTCCAGACTGATGAACCGCAACGGATGAAAAGGTCGTCGGCGATTTCACGACCGCATTCCGAACAGTCGTGGGGGACAGTCGCCATCCGCATCCATGCGCGATACCGCGTGTCATGAGCTTGCAAAGTGGCGGGAGTATTGGCTCCTGTGACAACGTTGTCTAGTCCATTTGGCCGATTTGCCCACGCTAGAACGTGATTCACATCGCAAAGGAAAAAATGTCATGTCTACGTTGCGTGCATTCACATTGCATGCACGCCATTAGCGCGTAAAGCGCTGGAAACGCAGGTTTTTATCGCTGCAACGCAGCACACTCGCAGTGCACGCAAACATACGACCATGGCCGATATCTCATGGGCGAGCCGCCGCGTAACAAAAACCGCGGCGGCAAAAAGCAGAGCGCGAACAAGGCTGCATGACATGACATGTCTGACAACGATAGCCAGCCGTCCGCGCCTTTCGTTCGATCCAAAAACGCGAGTCATTTCTCCGGGATGCTGTCGATTTCCCAACGCTGTGCTCGTCGTACCGGTAAAACCCCCTTCCCCCACGCCGGAGACATACGCCATGAGCAACCGCTTCCAGCGCATCACGCCCTTCCTGTGGTTCAACGAAGAAGCCGAGGAAGCCGCCAACTACTACGCGTCGGTATTCGACAACTCCCGCATCCATGCCATCACCCGCTATGACGGCGAAACCGCCAAGGCCGCTCGCCGCCCCGCCGACTCGGTGATGACCGTGGCGTTCGAACTGGACGGTCAGGCTTTCACCGCGCTCAACGGCGGACCCGTGTTCGCGTTCAACCCCGCCATCTCGCTAGTAGTGAACTGCCGCACGCAGGACGAGGTGGATCACTATTGGAACGCGCTGTCGAACGGCGGCGATCCCGCCGTGCAGCAATGCGGATGGCTGCAAGACCGCTTCGGGCTGTCCTGGCAAGTGGTGCCGGTGCAGTTGATCGAACTGCTTACTTCCGGCGATCCAACGAAAGCTCAGCGCGTGATGCAGGCCGTGCTGACGATGAAGAAGCTGGAGCTGGACGCGCTGCAGAAGGCCGCTGCTTAGAAAATCACGGGAGGCTTCGGCGCATCAGGCAAACGTCGAGCCATTATGGGCATGCCGCAATGCACCATGACGACCTATAATGACGGGCAATACGGCTTTCTCCTCCGTCAGATTCCCTCATGGCCGATGCTTCCCATTCCATCGCGGCTGCCGAAGATCGGCAGTCCGGCGTATTGCTACCGATCCTCAGCACGGTCGCCTTCACCTTCATCGCCTACCTGACCATCGGCTTGTCGCTGGCCGTGCTGCCCGGCTTCGTGCACACCAACCTTGGCTTCGGCGCGATGCTCGCGGGCCTGGCGATCAGCATGCAATACGTGGCCACGTTGATCAGCCGCCCGCATGCCGGACGCATGGCCGATGCGAAAGGCCCCAAGCGCACGGTGATGACGGGCCTGACGATGTGCGCAGTCAGCGGCGCGCTGCTGTTGATCGCGGCGCTGGCCGGCAGCCTGCCTTGGCTCAGCCTGGGTCTGATCTTCATCGCGCGCCTGGCATTGGGTTGCGCGGAAAGCTGCGTTGGCACCGGCGCCATCACCTGGGGCATGGGCCAGGTCGGACATCGCCACACCGCGCGCGTGATCTCATGGAACGGCGTGGCGACCTATGGCGCGCTGGCCGCGGGCGCGCCGCTGGGCGTGCTGATCGATCATCGCTTCGGCTTCGGTGCCATCGGCGTGGCCACCTTGTTGCTGCCGCTTGTCGCGCTTCCGCTGGCGCGATTGAAGCGCGCAACCATGGTTTCGCCGGGCGAACGCTCGCCGTTCCGCACAGTAGCGGCGCGCGTGGTGCCCTACGGCATCGGGCTGGCGCTCGGCTCGATCGGCTTCGGCTGCATCGCCACGTTCATCACGCTGTTCTATGCCTCGCACGGCTGGGACGACGCGGCGCTTGCGCTTACCGTCTTCGGCACCGTGTTCGTGGGCGTGCGCTTCGTCTTCGCGCGTACCATTCCCAAACTCGGCGGCTATCGCGTAGCGATGGCCTCGCTGTCGGTGGAAGCGATCGGCTTGATCATTCTGTGCCTCGCCAGCACCGCCACCATGGCCGGTGTCGGCGCGGCCATCGCGGGATTTGGTTTTTCGTTGGTATTTCCCGCGCTCGGCGTGGAAGCGGTACATCGCGTGCCGGCGCATAGCAGCGGCTCCGCGCTCGGCGTGTATTCGGTGTTCATGGACGTGGCGATGGCACTGACCGGCCCGCTCGGCGGATGGGTAGCCGGCGGCATGGGCTACAACGCGATCTACGGATTTGCCGCACTGGCCGCCATGGCGTCCGTGGTGCTTGCGCTGGTGTTGCATGCGCAGGCGACGAGGGAGAAAGCGCTGGCGCATGCGAGCGCCACAAGCGGATAACCCGTGCACCCTTTCGCCGGATGACACCCGGAAGGCGCCTTGATACGGTACTATTTTTTAGTACCATATTCCATGAAGCGCAAATACGCCAAGACGCTCGAAGCTATCTTCACCCGACCCACGTCGGGCGGCATCCAGTGGCGGGATATTGAGGCGCTACTTGTTGAGCTAGGTGCAACGATCATTGAAAGAGAAGGCTCTCGCGTAGCCGTGATTTTGTTCGGCCAAGTTCAGGTCTACCACCGCCCTCACCCATCACCGGACACGGATAAAGGCGCAGTCGCCAGTATTCGCAAGTGGCTCGAAGCCAACGGAGTCAAGCCATGAACATTCTCACCATCGCAGGCCATCGTGCCGTCATCTCTTACGATGAGGACACCGACGTGTTGCGCGGCGAATTCGTCGGCTTGAACGGAGGCGCCGATTTCTACGCCCGCGACATCGGCACCCTCAAAGTTGAGGGAGCTAAATCGCTGCAAGTCTTTCTCGATACGTGCAAGGAACACGGCCTCGAGCCTTATCGCCACTTCTCAGGCAAGTTCAACGCCAGGATCAGTCCCGAACTGCATGCGCTTGCCGTGGAAAAGGCGGCGGCTGAAGGAATCAGCCTCAATCAATTTATCGAGCGGGCGATCGAACACGAGGTAGCGGCCTGAACAGCCTGGCAAGTGTTGCTGGCGCCAAGTCGCAACACGACTGTCAAATACTTGAAATATAATACTTTTTAGCATTTCCCCAGCTCAAGTCGAAGCAGCATCCGCCGACAAGTAGGCATCCCCTCCCCCAGGTGCACCATGCTTCGACTCCCCTCTGGCCTGTTTCGTATCACGCTCCGCCGGCTGCTGTTACTTCGCCTTGCCGGCGTTCTCATACTGCTGATCGCCATTGCCGTGTTGTGCGCGATGGCCCTGACCAAGGCGGACCAGCGCATCCAGTCCGTCGTCGGCGATACGCTGGCGCCGATCTCCGACGTCGGCCGCATCCAGAGCGATTTCGACAACGACTTCCAGGCGCTCTCGCATGCGGTGCTGATGCGTCTGCCCTCTGCCGCCAGTGATGCTGCCAACGCGCTCAAGAGCAACAAGGTGGACATCGATCGTTACTGGCAGCCGCTGCTGCAGAGCGGACTCGGCACGCAACAGAAGACGCTGCTCACGCTCGCCGCGCAGCACCGCCAGGATGCCGAGCAGGCTATGGATGACACGCTCACGCTGCTGCAAGCGGGGCAATTCGACATCGCGCAGCTCAAGCTCGCCACCGACGTACAACCTGCGTTGGTGCCATTGCAAAGCGACTTCACCAACTTGTTCGAAAACGCCCTGAGCGCAGGCAAGGACCAGGCACAAAACCAGCACGTCGCGAACCGACGAGGCTTGTTCGTGGTGCTTGCCGCTTTCTTGGTTGCCTTGCTGCTGGCTGCGTTCAGCGACGGCATTCTGATTCGCGCGCTTGGCGCGCGGCTTCGCCTTGCTTCCGGCGTTGCCCAACGCATCGCGCGCGGCGAACTGGGCCAGCCAGTGAACGTGGGTCGCGATGATGAAATCGGCGAACTGCTGCATGCGCTCGCCACCATGGACGATCAGCTTGCGGAGGTAGTGCGCAAGGTTCGCCTGGGCGCGGCTAACGTACGCGAGGATGCGCAGCGGCTGGAACAGAACACGCTGGCTCTGAGCCGGCGCACGCAATCCCAGGCAGCCAGCCTGGAACAGAGTTCCGCGTCCATGGAACAGATGGCGGCCAACGTTGCCGAAGCCGCCGCCATGGCCGATCAAGCGAACCAGGTTGCTGCGGCATCGCGCCGGCTCGCTGAGCAAGGACAGCACGTCGTCGGCAATACGGTCACGTCAATGGATGCGATCGAACGCTCCGGACAGCGCATCGCCGAGTTCGTCGGCCTGATCAACGAAGTCGCCTTCCAGACCAATCTGCTCGCGCTGAACGCCGCGGTCGAAGCCGCCCGTGCTGGCGAACACGGCCGCGGTTTTGCCGTGGTGGCGTCGGAAGTGAGACAGCTTGCGCAGCGCTGCTCGGTGGCGGCGCGCGAGGTAAAGCAGTCGATGGAGGAAAGCGCCGATGCCGTGCAGGATGGCCGCCGCTTCGCGCAACGCTCCGGCGAAGCACTGGCCAGCATCGTTGCGAGCGCAGCACAGGTTTCCGAAAAAGTGGCCGGCATGGCCTGGTCCAGCCGCGAGCAGAAGACCGGCATCGATCAAGTGAACCTCGCCATCACCGGCATGGACGCCGCCACACAAGAAAACGCCGCACTGGTCGAGCGCACCGCCGGCATGAGCTTCGCCATGCGGAGCAGCGCCGAAGCGCTGTTGCAACAAATGGACTTCTTCCACATCGAGGAAAACGCGGAAAGCGTACCCGTCATCAACGACAAAGCCGCGCATGCCGAAGCGCCGTTCGAACGCGAATGGGACGAGGCCGCCTGACCACTCATGGTTTTTCTACGCGACCCCGCCCGCTTCACCTCGCTGCTCGACCGCGCACAAAGCGGTTTGACCGCGGTGTTTCAGCCGCTGATCCGGCTGGACACGATGGACGTGGTTGCACATGAAGGACTGGCCCGTTCCACCGAACAGCTCGGCAACATCAGCACGCCGGAGCTGTTGAACCTGGCGCGCGCCGAAGGTCGCCTGGGCGAATTCGAACTCACCGCTGCGCGCACCGTGTGCGGTGCGTTCGCCGCGCAAAACACGCGCGGGCGATTGTTGGTGAATCTGAGCGCGCAGGCGTTCATGCAGGAATCGATCAAGCCCGACGACTTGCTGGCCGCGCTCGGCGCCGGCGGCATGGATCTGAGCCGCATCACCATCGAACTCACCGAGCGCGACATCGTCGAAGAACCCGCACGCCTCGCGCACGCGCTGGGTTATCTGCGCGCCCATGGCGTGCGCTTCGCGCTGGACGATTTCGGCAACGGCCATTCCAACTTCGAGATGTGGAACGAGATCCATCCCGAGGTCGTGAAAATCGATCGTTATCTGATTCATGGGTTGGCCAAGAGCGCCGAGCGCCTCGCCATCGTGCGTGCGCTGTGCCAGGTGGCGGAAACGCTAGGCGCCGATCTGGTGGGCGAAGGCGTAGAAGAGATCGACGATCTGCGCATGCTGCGCGAACTGGGCATTCCGTTCGCCCAAGGGTTCCTGCTCGGCCGTCCACTATCGCAAACGATCGATAAGATCGACGATAGCGTGCGCGCCGCGCTGGATGGCAACGTCATCGCCGTGTTGCCGCGTCCACGCGGGCCGGTTACGCAGCGGCCGATGCATCTGGGTCACCTGGTGATCGAAGCGCCGGCCTTGACCGCGCACCACACCAACAACGACGTGATCGCGCTTTTCTCGCAGATGCCCGAGCTGCATGCGTTGGCGGTGGTGGAAGAAGTCCGCCCGATCGGCCTGATCAACCGGCGCGTATTCAGCGAGCGCATGGCTCAGCCCTACACGCGCGAACTTTACGGACGCAAAAGCTGCACCGCGTTCATGCACGAAGGGCCGCTGCTGTGCGACGTGCGCCAATCACTGGAAAGCATGGCGGACATTCTGCGCGGACAGGATCAGCGCTATCTCAGCGACGGTTTCGTGGTTACCCGCGAAGGGCAGTACCTGGGCCTCGGCACCGGCGAATCGCTGGTGCGGCGCGTGACCGAACTGCGCATCGAAGCGGCGCGCTACGCCAATCCGCTCACTTTCCTGCCCGGCAATATTCCGGTGACCGAGCACGTGGCGCGACTGCTGCGCGCCGAGTTGCCGTTCACTGTGGCCTACGTGGATCTCAATCACTTCAAGCCGTTCAACGATCAGTACGGCTACTTCCGCGGCGATGAGATGATCCGGCTGCTGGCCGGCATTCTTACCGCACAGGTGAATCCGCGCTGCGATTTCGTCGGCCATATCGGCGGCGACGATTTCCTGCTGGTATTGCAGAGCGAGGATTGGGAAGCGCGCTGCCGCCACATGGTGGAACTGTTCAACCAGCGCGCGCGTGGTTTGTTCGCCGATGAGGACATCGCCCGCCACGGTATCGCCGGCGAAGACCGGCACGGCAATGCGCAGTTCTTTCCGCTCACCACGGTGGCGATCGGCGCGGTGCGCGTCCTCCCGCCCTTCCCCGGCCATCCGGAAACCCTCGCCACATTGGCGGCACGCGCGAAGCGCCATGCCAAACGGGCGCAGGTGGGGTTCTATCTGCTTGCGGGCGAATCGTCGTGGCCGATGCAGGTCGAGGCGGGAAGGTAAAAAGCGCGGTAGTGCTTCTCAGGCTCAGGTGGAAACCCGTCACCCTACATGCAACCAATGCACGTAAACCCCGTTCTGCTTGTCCTCGTCCCGAAACCCTTCGCGCCCTTCCGCTACCACCGCCCACACGGTACGCATGGCGCCGCCCTGGATACGATCTACGCGCACATGTTCTCCCTGCGGAATCAGGTAGTGCGTTTCCAGCACCATCACGCGCTCGCTTTCCCATACCAGGATCGCCTTGCGCGGCGAGCTGGCGCCCCAGCCGATGTGCACGTGCACTGCTTGGGAAGGAAATGCGCCGCGGTTGTCGAGTTTCCAGTCCTCGGTCTTGCGCAGAAGCGCTTCCAGGTGGGGATCGTTCCAGTCCACCTGATGGTTCGATACCTTGGACGTGGGCTTGAAATGGCTCATGCAGCTCTATGGTTCCAGCAGGCGGCGCGGGCACAGCCTTCGGCCCGCATTGCCAAAACCGGCAAAGCGGGCGCGCTTGTGAATGACTGGCGCGCTTAAAGCCTTTTATCGGCTTCGCGCAGCGTTTCTTTAGGCAGCGTTTCTTTAGAACGACTCGGCAGGGCTGTTCAGCACCTGCAGCCAGTAGACGTGAACGCCTCTGCGGCGATCCTCTTCACGGATGCCCTCGCGCCCATCCACCACGACGCCCCACAGCGTGCGAATGCGATCGCCCAGGTGCTTGTCCACGCGTATCTGCTCGCCCTGGCCGATCGGAAAGGTCGTTTCCAGCACGATCGCGTTATCGCGTTCCCACACCAGCGTGGCCGTCTTGCCCACCGAGCCACTCCAGCCGAAGTAGACCTCCACGTCCTGGGGCGAAAAGCCGCCGCGGTTGTCGATGCTCCACTGCTCGCTCCGCTGTAGCAGCGACACCAGCTTCGGATCGTCCCAGTCGACGCGGACAGGGGTGGCCTGGGTGTGTGCTCTGCGGCTCATGGCGACATGTTTCCGAATGAGGCGAAGGGTGAGGCTATGGCTCCGTGTTGCACGTGGAGCGTGAAAATATGGTGTAGATGTTGTGATGTTTTCCTTTCGAGGCTTCAGCTACTTCTTCTTCATCGGTCCGAGCAAATTCTTCGGCATGTAGGCATGTAAAGGTCATCTTGTCGTCCTTTCACCTATCACTGGCCTCCAAAAGCTCGCCGCACTGCACAAAACCACTCCTCTCTCGATGCCTCGCAATGCGGCGGAACAGCGCTGCGGCTGAATGCCGCGCTGCACGCTGATCTCCTGCATCGTCCGCGCTAAGGTCAATTCGCGGTTCGGAAGCAGCGTTCACAGCTCGGGGGAGTTGATGGCGAAGCACGGAACACATCGCATCGAACGTCTCGTTCGGGTGCACTGGCCAGCCGGCATATTGCTCGGCTTGAGCGTCTATGTGGGCCTTCACTATGGGCTCGGCACGCATAGCGCGGTCTACATGGTGCTGCTCTGGATGGTGCTGATCGTCTGCTGGGGTTGCGCCTTCGCCTGTTGCCTGGGTTATCGCAAGCGCATGCGCCGCCTGGTCGTTCGCGATGAATTGACCGAGCTGTGCAGGCTGCATTGGCGCCCGTTCGAGGAACGCGTGGCGCAGGCGTTCCGTTTTCGCGGTTATGTCGTTGAACGCGTCGGAGGTGCCGACGCCGACGATGGACTTGACCTCATCCTGCACAAGCATGGCATTACCACCCTGGTGCAATGCCGGCATTGGCAACATCGCAACGTCGAGGTGAAAGACGTGCGCGAGATGCATAACCTCATGAAATTCCACCACGCTTCCGCCGTGAAGCTCGTTGCCTGCGGCGACTACACCGACGACGCGTGGAAATTCGTGGCCGGCAAACCCTTCGAACTGATCTACGGCGAAACGCTGCTGGCGATGCTCAGCGACGCGCAGTTGCCGATCGATGCGAGCGTGGTGCCGTTCCGGGCGCCAACTTCCCCGCCGCCGATGCATCATCGGGCGCGGACGGCAGCGCGGACTTGATATGCAGAAAGCCGCGCGATGCGCGGCTTTCTTTTGATAAGCGCCTTCATGCAGGTCACATCGTCACAAAGCATCATGAAAAATGATGCCCATCGTATGCCGATGCCCCTCGCGAACCCGACTCACCCCGTGCCGCATCATCACTCGATACACACCTCGCGCGCCCTGCACCGGTCGGTGATGGACAGCGAAGACCACCGCATCGCCCTGCTTTAGCGGCACCACTTCCGCGCGCGACTGCATGCGCGGACGCTGTTCGGTCAACACGAATTCGCCGCCGGTGAAATCCTCGCCGGGTTGCGACAGCAGGATCGCCATTTGCAGTGGAAACACATGCTCACCATAGAGATCCTGATGCAGGCAGTTGTAATCGCCAGCACCGTATTGCAGCAGCAAGGGTGTGGGACGCAACTGTCCAGCCGCGTGGCAGCGCTCGAGATATTCCGCGTGCGTTTTCGGATAACGCACAGCGATATCCATGGCCTGATTCCAACGATTGGCGATGTCGGCCAGCGGTGGATAGAAAGCCGTGCGAAATTCCTGGATGAGCGCCGGCAGCGGATAGGCGAAATACTTGTATTCGCCGCTGCCGAAACCATGCCGAGCCATCACTACGCGGCTTCTGAAATGGCGATCGTTCGCGTAGAGCGCAGCCAGTGAGCGGCATTCGTCCGCGTGTAGCAGTCCCGGCAGGCTTGCCGCGCCGTAACGGCCCAGATCATCGGCGAACTTCTGCCAGTCGATGCTGTTGCGTAGCAACGGCTGCGCGGTTTCGTCATGCACTCTCTTCATAGGTTTCCGCAGCATGTCATAAAGCCGCCACGCTATGACATGCATGCGTTTGCGGCACTCCGTTTATTGCGCATCATGCCGCGTCACACAGCCGCCAGATGGTTTTCACGCAAGGTTTTCGCGCGGCGTAAGCCTTGCGAAAGCGCCGTAAGTGCCGTTTTCGCTTTCATGCGCGATTTATCTGACGGATTGCGCAGACGGTACAGGTGTTTGCATGTCAACGCTGCGTTGATTTGTGTATTCCCGCTTAATTGAACGAGAACGCGACGGTGTCGCGCTCAGTTTCCCGTCGCATGACATACGCTACGTTTGCCACACGAATTCATCAAACGAGGGATATCCATGAAACACCAGGCTCTGATGCGGAAGGCCGCGACGCGCTGCGGCGCCCTGGCGCTGAGTGCATCGGTACTTTCCGCCGCGGCGTTTGCATTCGCCGCCATGCCGGCGCAAGCGCAAGTTTCCATCGGCGTTTCCATCACCGTGAATTCGGCGCCACCGGCGCTGCCGGTCTACGAGCAGCCAGTGATTCCCGGTGACGGCTATATCTGGGCACCAGGCTACTGGGCGTGGGATGGCGCCGAGTACTACTGGGTGCCCGGCACCTGGGTGCTTGCGCCCTATACCGGCGCCTTGTGGACGCCCGGCTATTGGGGCTGGAGCGATGGCGTGTACGTCTTCCACGAAGGTTACTGGGGACCCCAGGTAGGCTTCTACGGCGGTATCAATTACGGCTACGGCTACACCGGCCGAGGTTACGAAGGCGGCCACTGGGATCGGGGCGGCTTCTATTACAACCGGTCGGTCAACAACATCAGCAACGTGCACATCACCAACGTGTACAACAAGACCGTCATAAACAACGTTACGGTCAATCGCGTGAGCTATAACGGCGGCAACGATGGCGTGCGTGCGCAGCCCACGCCACAAGAAATGACCTACGAGCATGCGCATCACACGCCACCGGTAGCCGCACAGCAGGAACATATCGCCATGGCGCGCCAGAATCCGGAGATGCGCGCAACGGTCAATCACGGCGCCCCATCGATCGCCGCCACGGCAAGGCCGGCTGCCTTTACCGGTGCGGGTGTTGTCGCGGCGCGCGGCGCACCCGCACACGCTGCAGAAGGGCCTCAACCTGGTCCGCATCCACAGCCGGCCGAAAACCGCGACGTGCGCTCTGCGGGTTTCGCACCGCACGAGCCCCGTCCCGAAGCGGCGCCTGCACCGCATGAAGCACCCATGCCTCGTGAAGCACCCGTCCGACGCGAGATGGCACCGGAACAGCCGCGTCCAGCCGCGCCGCGTGAGCCGGCTTTCCACGGCGCCCCACCACCGCCGCAGGCACATCCGGTAGCGCCTCACCCCGCGCCTGCTGCGCATCCCGCCGAAAAGCCGCACCCGCCGGCCCATGAAAACGAAAAGCGCGACGAACAGCATCCGCCGGGCGGTTGAGGTTCGCCAAACACAAAGCCCTGGCAGCTCGCGCTTGCCAGGGCTTTTTTTATTGCGTGAACTTGTTTTCGCTACATCGCTTCGCGCGGTTTGAACAGCAAGGCCAGCAAGGTCAGCACGGCAGCAGCCGAGAGGTAATAGCCTACGTACGCCAAACCATAGGTCTTGGCCAGCCAGGTTGCCAGATACGGCGCCAGCGAGGCACCGAAGATTCCGGCCAGATTGAACGCCAGCGACGCGCCCGTATAGCGCACGGCGGTGGGAAACATCTGCGCCAGCACGGTGCCGAGCGGCCCATAGGTGATACCGACCACACACATGCCCACCACCATGAACAGCAGGCCGCTCTGCGCGAACAACGGCGCGTAGGCAATGCCGAATGCAAAGATCAGCACGGTGGCAAGTATCATCGTGAAGCGGCCGCCGCGGCGATCGGCCAGCCATGCCGAGAATGGAATGAGCAAGGCGAAGAACAGCACGCCCACCATCTGCACGATCAGGAACGCTTCGCGCGAATAGCCCAGCTTGGCGGTGGCCCAGCTCAGCGCAAATACCGTCATCAGGTAGAAGATGACAAAGGTGGCCAGAGCCGCAAACGTGCCGGCAATCAATGCGCGCGGATGCTGCGCGAACACGTTGAACATCGGCACCTTCACTCGTTCGTGCTGCGCCATGGCGCGCGCAAACGCAGGCGTTTCAGTAAGACGCAAGCGCATCCACAGGCCGATCAGCACCAGCACCGAGCTGGCCAGGAACGGCACGCGCCATCCCCATGCGAAGAATGTCGCGTCGCCCATCTTCTCCGTCAGCCACAGAAACAGACTGGTTGCCGCCAGAAAGCCGAGTGGTGCGCCAAGTTGCGGAAACATGCCGTACCACGCGCGCTTGCCCGGCGGCGCGTTTTCGATCGCCAGCAGCACCGCGCCGCCCCATTCGCCGCCCAGCCCCAAGCCCTGCCCAAGGCGGCACAACGCCAGCAACGCGGGCGCCACCAGGCCGATCTGCGCGTACGTAGGCAGCATGCCGATCAGCACCGTCGAAATGCCCATGGTGAGTAACGCCGCCACCAGTGTCGCCTTACGGCCGATGCGGTCACCAAAGTGTCCGAACAAAGCCGAACCGATCGGCCGCGCGATGAACGCCAACGCGAACGTGGCGAACGATTGCAGCGTTGCCGTCGCTGCATCGCCCGTCGGGAAGAATAGCTTGGGGAATACCAGCACCGCCGCGGTGGCGTAGATGTAAAAATCGAAGAACTCGATGGTGGTGCCGATCAGGCTGGCGAACAAAACCCGGCCTGGCGAGTTGGCCGGAGTAGATACAGCATCACGCATGTCGAGCGTCCTGGGGGGAGCGAAGGCCCGATTCTGCCAGATATCTACCCGTGCTTCGCAGATATGACGGCTGCCTGCCGCACCTGCAGGAAACGGCGCGCGGCCGCATCGCGCGTGAAGCCAATGGCCATTTCGTAAGCGTAGTGGGCCTGCTCGCGTTCGCCGATGCGCGCGAGCAAATCGGCGCGCGCGGCCCAATAAGGCTGATAGTTCGCCAATCGCTTATCCGCTGACAAAGCATCGATGATGACTAATGCAGCATGCGGCCCGTCGCGTTCCGCAATCGCCAGCGCGCGATTGAGCGCAACGACGGGCGAGCCAGTCAAGGCATGCAATGCATCGTATAGCTGCACTTCCGGTGTCCAGTCGGTGCGGCCGGTACGACGACGTTCGACATGCGCCGACTGCAGCGCCGCTTCGACCTGGTAGCGGCCTATACGGCCAAAACGGCCCGCACGCCACAACAGTGTTTCGGCTTCGTCGATCATGCCGGCATCCCACAAGCGCGTGTCTTGCGCAGCCAGCGGCACGTATTCACCTTGCTCGCTGCGCCGCGCACGTCGGCGCGCCTGCGCATACAGCATGCCGGCGAGCAGACCGAGTGTTTCCGGCTCCTCCGGCAGCAGTTCCGTAAGCAGGCGCGCGAGGAACATGGCTTCGTCGGCTAGATCGCGACGAAGCAGGTCGGCATCGTCCGGATCGCTCCAGCCTTCCGCATAGGCGGCATAGACGGCGGTGAGCACGCCATCGAGCCGTTCGCTCCACGCATCGCGTTCGGGAATGGCGAAGGGAATACCGGCCTCGCGGATCTTCTGCTTCGCACGCCCTAGCCGTTTGCACATCGCCTCGGGTGAAACCAGAAACGCCGACGCAATGGTTTTCGCATCCAGGCCGAGCACGGTCTGCAGCATTAATGGCGCGCGGATGTTCACGTCAATGGCCGGATGCGCGCAGGCGAATAACAAGGCGAGACGGCGATCGGGAAAGGTCTCCTCCTCGGCCGACTCCACGCATTCGGCCTGCATGTCCGCGATCGCTTGCAGTTGCACTGCAGCTGCCTCGCCACTGCGACGGCGCCGTGCGCCATCGATGCCTTTGCGGCGTGCCACCGTCATCAGCCAGGACTCTGGGTTGTCGGGACAGCCGTGCACCGGCCAATCCGCCAATGCAGTGGCAAAGGCTTCGGCGAGTGCATCCTCGGCCGCCGACACGTCGCGCATGTCGGCGGCGAGATAGGCGAGCAGCTTGCCGTAGCTGTGGCGCGCTACCGCGCTTGCAGTTACTTGCGCGGCTGCGTACTCGCTCACGCCGAGGTGCTTCCGGGCACCGGCCACACCGGTCGCACTTCGATGGTGCCGTGGCTTGCGCCGGGACAGCGCGAGGCCCAACCGAGCGCCGCGTCGAGATCCGACGCTTCGATCAGATAGTAGCCGCCAAGCTGTTCCTTGGAATCCACGTAAGGGCCATCCAGCACCTGCGACTTGCCGTCGACCAGGCGCACGGTGGTGGCTGTCTCCGTGTCTTGCAACCGGTTGGAGCCCACCCATACGCCGGCTTCTTTCAGAGCCTGCGTGTAGGCTCGGTAGGCGGCCACGCCGCGCTCCTGATCGGAACTCGACATGCGGCCCCAGGCGCTTTGGTCGGAATAGAGCATCAGTAGGTATTGCATCGGGATTCTCCGTGAGTGTGCGAGACAGGCGGCATGCGCCGCCCACTTCGATGACGCACGAGCCAACGCGAATCGGACATCCGCACCAACGAGCATAGCCAGTCCGCCCGCAGCCGCAACAAATGCAACCTAATGGTTGCGCGAGAAGCCGAAGGTGGCTAATATGCAACCAGGAGGTTGCCCATGAACACATCGACTGATCGCATTGAACGACAGATCCACATCAAGGCACCGCGTTCCAAAGTGTGGCGCGCACTGGCGGACGCCGAATCCTTCGGCGACTGGTTCGGCGTTGCATTGAAGGGCAAGCGCTTCGTGGCCGGCGAACCCTGCGAAGGAAATATCACCTATCCAGGCTACGAACATCTGGTGTGGAACGTCATGGTGGAACGCATCGAACCCGAACGCCTGCTGTCGTTCCGCTGGCATCCTTACGCCATCGATCCCGACGTGGATTACTCGAACGAGCCCGCCACGCTGGTGCAGTTCGAACTGGAAGAAACCGCCGAAGGCACGCTGCTGCGCCTGGTGGAATCGGGGTTCGACCAGATTCCGGCGCATCGCCGCGCAGAAGCCTTCCGCATGAACAGCGGCGGCTGGGACACGCAGATGAAAAACATCGATGCCTATGTCGCCACGCACTAACCCTTCCGTGCGCGGCGCTAACGCGAAATATCCATGGCTGCGCAAGGCCGTGCCGATTTTCGCAGCGCTGGGCGACGAAACGCGTCTGCGCCTGATCGCCCTGCTCTGCACCGGCGGTGCACTATCCATCGCCCAGCTCACCAGCGACACCGACATCACGCGGCAGGCTGTTACCAAGCATTTGCAGGTGCTCGCCGATGCCGGCCTGGTACGCGATATCCGCCAGGGGCGCGAGCGCCTGTGGGAGTTCGAACCTACGCGACTGGAGGAAGCGCAGCGCTCGCTGGATGCGATTGCGGCGCAGTGGGATCAGGCGTTGGGGCGGTTGAAGGCGGCGCTGGAAAAATAATGGCCACCAAAAGGGTGGTCCAAAGCGGGGCGTCATTCCGGCGAAGGCCGGAATCCAGTCTAAATACGCGTCCGAAGGACACAAAACCGTTTTTGAGTGCTTCGCACAACGTATTGAAACTGGATTCCGGCCTTCGCCGGAATGACGACTGGACAAGATCAAACAGTACTGCGATGCACTGCAATCTAGGCACCACGCTCAATCACATCAACCTCCCTTCGCGGCCGATGCGCAGGCCGTACCCTTGCATACCGGCCAAGCGTGGACTCCACCCACGTCTGAAACATGGGCGAACCAAGCGCGCGTTGCTGCTGGATATACGAACGGATCTCCAGCAGCACATTCGGCTCGATATCCACCGTGAATAATTGCCGATACGCCCGCATGCGCTGTTCCGGATAATTGCCCAGCGCGGCGTATTCCATATGCGGAACGATCACGAGGTCGACAGCGCCTAGTGCATTGCAGCCGTAGCTCGACCACGGATAAGAAGACGGCTCACCGATCAAACCCGTACGCACCGGATTCAGTTCGATGTAACGCTGGCAGGTCAGCACATAGTCGGCGCCGATCAGGCAGGATTTGTAGCGCCCTTCCCACAGCGTGCCCGAGCGCCGATACATGGTGTTGAAGTAACTCACGTAGTTGCGGCCGATGGCCTGCATCATGCTTGCCAGAGCACTCACGCGCGACGGCGTCACCAGCAGATGCACGTGATTGGGCATCAGCACATAGGCGTGCACGGCGCAATTCCAGCGGCGACTGGCGTGCAGCAGTTGCATGAGATAGCAGCGATAGTCGGCCGGCGCGAGGAAACACGCGTTGCCGTCATGGCCGCGCTGGATGACGTGCTGAGGAACATACGCAAGATCGAACCGTGGCAATCGTGGCATCGTGTAGCCTCCATGCGGCGATGCGTGGTGCGGTCGATTTATTGAAGATGATGCCCTGTTGATTCCAGACCGTTTCACGCCCAACGTCGCGCTTTCTGCTGCGAATCTGCGTGGATTGAAATCGGTATAGCCGCTCGTTCCGTAGCATCCTGGAACGACTTATCACGAAGCTTGCACAGCAAGCCTATCTCGCGTGACGGTATAAAATCTGTGATGAAGGCGTTGCAATGTGCCGGTGCGCACACAGTCCGTAACGGGGACGGATCGAAATAACGGGGACAGGTGCAACAAGGGTCTCGAGCATGCTCAGCCATCACTCAGTAATATCCCCGATCAACACGGAAGAACCTGATCGAGGCAAACATGCATAAAACACTGACGATGGCGCGCCCCCTGCTCGGCTGGCTGACAGTCGCGCTTTTCCTGATCTTCGGCGCTCAGTGGATCGGCGGCACTGGCAGCTCTGCCATCCTGCTCACGCTGTTCGCGTGGTTGTTCCTTGTCATCGTATGGGTGGCCTTCGGCGTGGTGCACGAGGCTGAAACCCTGGCGGAGATGCTGGGTGAGCCGCTCGGCACCCTGGTGCTGACGCTATCTATCGTAGTGATCGAAGTGGTGCTGATCTCGGCCATGATGCTCAGCTCGGCCGGCAATACCACGCTCGCGCGCGACACCATGTACGCGGTATTGATGATCGTGCTCAACGGCGTGGTGGGGCTCGGCCTGCTGCTGGGCGGCTTTCGTCATTATGAGCAGTCGTACAACTTGAAAGGCGCGTCGGCCTATCTGTCGGTGATTATTCCGCTGACCATCATTGCGCTGGTGCTGCCGAACTTCACCACCTCCACGCCCGACGGCTCGCTGGCGCCGCCGCAGGCGTTGGCCTTCTCGCTGCTCACGATTGCCTTGTACGGCGTGTTCTTGTGGCTACAGACCGGGCGGCATAGTGGCCATTTCGTCGCGCCGGATGCGCAGCCGATCGATCCCAGGGAGATGGCGCACCACCGCCCGGCAGCGCTCGACAAGCCAAAACTGCTGCGGCATTTCGGGCTACTGCTGCTCCACATCCTGCCGATCGTGATTCTCTCCAAGAGTCTGGCGAAGCTGCTCGATTACGGCATCGCCGCCACCGGCGCACCCAAGGCGCTCGGCGGCATCGTGATCGCCATGCTGGTGTTCGCGCCGGAGGGCATTTCCGCACTGATCGCGGCACGTGCGGACCGGCTGACCCGCGCCATCAATCTTTGCCTTGGCTCGGTGGCTTCTACGCTGGGACTTACCGTGCCCGCCGTGCTCGCCATCAGCCTGTACACCGGTCAATCCGTGCTGCTCGGGCTACCGCCTTCGAGCATGGTGATGCTGGTGGCAACGCTGCTGTTGAGCGGCATGACGTTCTCCAGCTCGCGCACCACCATGCTGGAAGGTGCGGTGCATCTTTCGCTGTTTGCTGTGTTCGTGCTGCTGGTGTTCAGCCCCTGAGGCTATCCGCGGAAAAACAGATAGACCGCGCTGTAGGGTACGCGCACCTCGGCGCTCGCATGTGCGGCGTCGCAGCCTGTGGCTGGCGCCACGCCACCCTCTGTGCGCGTGCGCACGATGTACTGCACGCTGGCCATCTCGCCGTCGCCGCTATGTGACTTGGCATGTAGAACGAGCCACGCAACCGCGCCGGCGTCAGGCGCTGGCGATACGTTCAGCGCCTCGCCCACCACGACGCTGCCATCCGCGGCCTGCCAGCTGGGGCCGGCGAAATGCTTGCCGATGGGCTGACCCTTGGCGTCGCTGAGGACGGCATCCGGCGCTTTCAACGACCATGCATAGCTGCCGTTGGCGGCTTTGCAGGTATAGATCTGCACACCCTTGGCGAACGCTTCGATGGCAGGATGCTTCGCCGGCTGCCCCTGTGCATGAATGGTTCCAGCCACGGCGGCCAGCGCGAAAAGCCAGTGCGTACGCATGATGTACTCCCTATCGATCGGGTTGTAGAACGGCGTGGAAGCCGGTCGTCAGGCTGCCTGTCGGGGCGAAGGGCGTCAACTGCCTGACCCGGATTCCGTGTTGCAACGCCAGGGTAATCGGCGATTGTTTAGCCTTTGCGTCATGCGTGCCTTGAATAAACCTGCACGGGATTTGTCATACACTGCGCTCCGCGGTTTCGCCATGACGTGCCAGAACTGCTAGTCATGACTGCCGCCTCGATGATGTCCATTTCGCAGGCATTCGAAACTGGCCCGATGCATGCGGCAAACGTTGCATAGTGAGGAGGGTATGTTGATGACTCGCACCTCTCGCATTCCGTTGCACCGGCAACTGGTTGTTACCTCGCTGGCCATCATGGTGGCGGCCTCGGCGCTACCGGCGCAGGCGCAATACCGTCATGGCTATCACGGGCGGCCCCCTCCCCAACGCTATCGACCCGAACCGCGCCGCGGCGGCGGCGATGGTGGCGCGCTCATCGCCGGCGCGCTGCTGGGCGTGGTGGCCGGCGCTGTGATCGCCAATTCCACCGCCGGCCCAGCCGCACCGCCACCTGGTGCGGTGGTCTACACGCAGGCACCACCGCCGCCACCGGGCGTGGTCTATTACGAGAACGGCTATCCCCCGCCACCACCTCCGCCACCGCAGGGCTACTGATGCCTATGCTGGCTGTCCAGGCCGTCGTCGATCCGCACTCATGAATCGGAGCTTCCTGTCATGAAAAACGCCATTCGCAAGACTGCCGTACCGTTCGCGCTGTCGCTCGCCCTGTTGGCAGGCGGCGCCGTTGCACAGAGCACCGCGCCCGCTTCGTCAACGTCCTCTTCCGCTGCGCCCTCGGCGACAAAAACCCACGCGGAAAAACGTGCGGACATGGTTGAGCAGCAGATCACCGATATGCATGAGCAGTTGCAGATCACCGACGCGCAATCCAAGCAGTGGGACGCCTACACCGAAGTGATGCGCGACAACGCCCGCCGGGCTTCCGAAGCCTTCCAGCAGCGCGCCCAGAAAATGTCGACGATGAATGCCGACGAGGTGATGAAGTCGTACGCGCAGCTGGCACAGATGCATGCCGAGGACATGCAGAAACTGTCGTCTGCATGGAGCGACGTGTACTCGGCGCTGTCGCCCGAGCAACGGCAGACCGCCGATGCGCTGTTCCAGCACAAGGCGATGAAGCCGCACCATGGCGCGCAGCACAAGAAGGCCGCCAAGCCGGCCAGTGCATCCTCGTCCGCTGCGGCGTCGGGTACCTGATCGGTCTCCTGAAACACATGGGGGCCGGTGGCGGATCGCCGGCCTTCATGCTTGCCTTCTCCCGTTTCCCAAGAGCATTTGGTGCGGCCCTATGCCGCCGCCGAGCGCAGCGCTAAGCTGAAGCCGCCCGGTTCCCCCGCAGTCCGCCGGGCGCACATCGACATCAACACGCTTGCCTGGGAGGAAGATATGGCTTTCTCTGCTCGTGTATCTCGTGACGTAATGGCTCAGATCAACGTGACGCCGCTAGTCGACGTTCTGCTGGTGCTTTTGATCATCTTCATGATCAGCTCGCCGGTCATCACGCATAAAGCAAGGATGGACCTGCCGCAAGCGTCGAAGACCGTTGTGGAACAGTCGACATCCATCCACCTGGCCATCCATACGGATGGTGCGATGTACTGGAACGATGCGCCCATCAGCCAAGATCAGTTGAAGACGCAGTTGAGCATCGCCGCGATGCAAGCCGTACAACCCGCACTGCAAATCGATGCCGCCGATGGCGTGGCCTACGACGCGGTAGCGCGGGTGCTGGCCGAAGCGAAGGCACAGGGGCTGGGCAAGATCGATATGCTCGGTATGCGCTAACACGTCGCCAACATGGTACGAAGCTGCCATTCCCGCGAAACGTGGGAATGGCAGCGAAGAGGCGAGCCATCCCCGGCGTATAATCCACCGATGCAAAACCGCATCGCTTCGTCTGATTCCGCGCTGTTCGACGCCCTGAAGCGCGACGGCTTCTCGTTCGTCACCGCGGATGTCATGCGGCCACTACTGCAAGCGTCGGGCGATTTATCCGACTGGAACGCGTTTGCCGCGAGTTGGAACCAGCTCGGCCCCGATCCCTACCTGGCTGCCACAGGGCGATTGCGTCGCCGCCGCCACGCTACCTACACGGCCATGGCACACGGTGACGTCGAACTGGCGCCGCATCAGCCGCATTACCAGACGCTGCAATACAACCGCCTGCAGGGCGATATCGAACGATGGTTCGAACCCGTTGAGGCCGCCATGGCGAACGGCGCGAGCCTGCGCACCATCCTCGCGTTCTGCAACGATTTCTTCAGCGCGCTTGCGCCGGAGGTTTCGCGTTGGCACGTGGAGACGCATCAGTTCCGCATCGAAGCAAGCCCCGACGCGGCCGGTGAACCCACACCCGAAGGCAACCATCGCGACGGCGTGGACTTCGTGCTGGTGTTGCTGATCGATCGGCACAACATCGCCAGCGGCACTACTACCATCCACACGCCGGACGGCAAGCCGTTGGGCGATTTCACCCTCACCCGTCCGCTCGATGCGGCGCTGATCCACGATCCGCGCGTATTTCACGGCGTGACGCCGGTCCTGCCACTGGAACCCACCGAGCCGGCGCATCGGGACGTGCTGGTAGTGACGTTTCGCGCCAAGGCCTGACACGCGAAGCATCTTGCGTTCACTTCATTGCGAGGTTTGACCTCCCTGTAATCACGCATCTCTCAAATAGTTGCCAAAAGCAACTATGTGGAATTAGACTCCGGCGCATGGAAACCCGCAGCATCCAGCCGCCGATCGCGCAGCAGATTTTCGCAGTGCGCGAGTTCAACCGCTTCTACACGGCCAAGCTGGGCCTTTTGCGCCGCAAGCATCTCGACGGCGCGTTTGCGCTCACGGAAGCACGCATCCTCTACGAAGTGAGTGCCAATCCGAAGGTGACGGCCTCACTGCTACAGGAGACGCTGGAGCTCGATGCGGGTTATCTCAGCCGGCTGCTGGCGGGACTGATCCGGCGCAAGCTGCTGCGCCGCGTAGCATCCAAGACCGACGCGCGGGAAAAGCCGCTGGTGCTCACCGCGACGGGAGAAAAAGCGGTTGCGCGCCTCAATCAGCAGTCCTCCGAGCAGATCCACGATCTGCTCGGCAAACTCAGCACGGCCGATCGGGATGCGCTGCTGGCGTCGCTGGCAAACATCCGCAGCTTGCTCGAAGGCCAGCGCAAACCACCAGTGCGCATCGTTCGCCTGAGCAAGGTCGACGACGCCGCGCTCGCCCTGCTTCACGAGTATTACGAAGCGGTACACGTGGTCCAACGGGACAAGCTGGGCAGTGTGCAGAAGCTCATCGACGCGCCCGCCTCCGGCATGTGGCTGGCCTACCTGGGTGATGAGGCGGTGGGATGCGTGGCGCTGCGCAAGCTGGCATCCGTGTCGCGCGCCAGCGAGTGTAAGCGTCTCTACGTCAAGCCATCCGCGCGCGGCAATCACATCGCCGATCTGCTGCTCGACGCCCTGGAGGCATTCGCTCGCAGCCAGGGCATCGAGTGGATCTATCTCGACAGCTATGACGACCTGAAAGCAGCCATCGCGATTTATGAGAAGCGTGGCTACGAGCCGTGCGAGCGCTACAACGACAATCCACAGGCGACGTTGTTCATGCGCAAGTATCTGGGCGCGTGATGGCGTGCTTTTTCCCTGCGCTCATCTTGCCCCGTCGTCATTCCGGCGAAGGCCGGAATCCAGTCAAAGCATGGCGTGCGGAGCACACAACATCAAATTGGTTTTGTGTGCTCCGCACGACGTATTCAAACTGGATTCCGGCCTTCGCCGGAATGACGGTGAGGCAAGGCCATCACTTCTCCACCACCACACGACTCGCCTTCCACGCTGCCAACCGCTCTTTGATGTAGCGGTCGTAGTCGTAATCGGTTTCCAGCCGTGGCGGCAGACGAAGCGTGTCGCCCGTGGCGTCTGGCACCGGCAGGCGCGAGACGAGATCCGCGTACACCTCCTGCAGATGCGAAGGCTTGTTTGCCGAAGGATTCACGCCCTTCGAGGCCGGCACAGTTACGCTGGCTAGCGGATCGTCGGTGCGCGGCGTAGTGAGGCTGATCGCCGCGCTCACGTCGGGCGCGGCCGCATCGCGCGCGGTCAACGGCTGCAGGCCCCAGCGCAACTGCATGGTTTTCAGGACCGACGTGTGATCCAACGGCGTGGAACCGGATGCACGAAACACCGTACCCGCCGGAATCAGCGGCGAAATCAGCAACGTGGGCACACGCGGCCCGAAACGTTTGAAGTCGAAGCCGTATTCACCAGCGGAATTGTCCGGCGGCACCGCGTTCGTCGGCGGCGGCACGTGATCGTAGCAACCGCCGTGCTCGTCGTACGTGATGATCAGTAGCGTCTGGTTCCACTGCGGGCTGTTGCGCAGCGCATAGTACAGATCGTGAATGTATTGTTCGCCGAGCGCCACATCGTAATTGGGATGCTGGCTGTTGCCTTTCGAACCCCAGCTCGGTTCGAGAAATGCATACGATGGCAGCGTACCGTTTGCAGCATCGGCCTGAAAATCCTTGAACTCGCCGAAATAGGTGTCACCCAGATTGGTGATGTCGGTGAACGTATGGCGAGTGAGCGGATCGGCGTCGTAGCCGTAGATTTTCCAGCTGATGTTCTGCTTGCTGAGTGCACCGAAGATGGATGGCGCGGTAAAGGTCTTGGTCTTGTCGTCCATGTGCCCTTGCGAGGTGGCAGCATGGGCGAACGCGCGATTAGGCAAGGTTTCGGTCGGTGCCGAACCATACCAGTGATCGCACACTGCAAAACCGCGCGCGAGGGCGGAGAGCACCGGCAAGGTATCCGGCGTGTGCATGCCCATGATGTCGTTGGCGACCGTGCCCGGGTAGATCGAATAGCTTTTGTTTTTCGATTCCCAGCTCAAGGTGTACGCAAAGTTGCTGACGAAGCCTTGATTGGTCGACACCGGCGGCGTGGGTGCGGTATTGCTGCCGAACAGCTGCGCATTGGTGGCGGTGTAGCCTTCGCCGGGATCGGCGCCGGGCATGAAATACGTGCTGGCGGCGCCGCTTTGAATTTTGAACACGGTGACGGGTGCACCGCCCGAGCCCAGGTTGGACTCTTTGCCGGTCAAGCCTTCGTACGCTTGTCCTGCGGGCGACACATTGCCAGCGTCGGTGTAGAGAAAACCCAGCATGTGATCGAAGGAGCGATTCTCCAACATCAGCACAACGATGTGGTTGATCGCGGACAGCGAGTTGCCGGAAGTCGCCATGACATGCAGCCTCGTGTAGGGAAGGAGAGCGCCACGCGCCGATCATCGTCCGCAGGCGCGAATGGCTGGCAGTACCTTAGTGAATTCGGATGACAAATTTTCGCGAACGCCGTCCGCGATTCAGGCACGATCCACATAGGGCGCAAGAATGTTCGTCAGCCAAGTCATGAATGCCTGCACCCGCGCCGACACGTTGCGCCGCTGTGCATAGAGCAGCGATACGGGCATCGGTTCGGCACGATAGTGCGGCAACACTTCCACCAGGCGCCCAGCCTCGATGAGGTGCAACATGCCCGAATGAGGAGCCTGGATGATCCCCAGGCCAGCCAGGCATCCGTTTTCATACGCGTCGATATTGTTGACGGTGAGCACACCTTGCATGGGTACGTAGCGGCATGCCGAGCCTTCCATGTATTCGAAGCCGGGCGATCGTTGGCCTAGCGTGCTCACGTAATGGATCAGTTGGTGATGCGCGAGATCGTCCAGCGTTTGCGGCACGCCGTGCGCGTGCAGATAGGCCGGGCTTGCGCAATTGACGACGCGCAACTGTCCCAGCGACCGCACGATGAGGCTTGAATCCGTCAGCGTGCCGACACGCACCACGCAATCGAAACCTTCCGCCACCACGTCGACGCGGCGATCCGTGCAGCTCAGCTCCACTTGTATTTGCGGATGGTTGCGCAAGAATTCCGGCAATCGCTGCACGACGTACTTGGCCGTGCCACTGTTCATATCCACGCGCAAGCACCCGCTCAAGGCCTGCGGCGCCTGCTGGAACATGCTGTTCAATTCTTCCAGATCGGCTAGCACGTCCTTGCAGCGTTCGTAGAAGCGCTGGCCATCCTGCGTCAATTGCACTTTGCGTGTGGTTCGATGCAACAGCTGCGTGCCGAGCTGCGCTTCCAACTGCTGCACGGCGGTGGACGTGCTGGCCTTGGGCAAGCCAAGACTGTCGGCGGCCTTGGTGAAACTGGCCAGCTCCGCCACTCGCGCGAAAATCTGCATGGCTTCGATCCGGTTCATCGTCTGCCTCGCCCGATTGTTCATATTTTACGAACACAGCACTCATGATCGACCGATTTATGCGGTGTGTACAGATCAATATCCTGCGCGTCGTTGGTTTCCTTTTCTTTCCTAGACCGAGGAGATACCCATGAGCACGACTACCCCCATCGCCCTGATCACCGGCGGCAGCCGCGGCCTGGGCCGGAGCATGGCCTTGAAGCTGGCCGAACACGGCACGGATGTGGTGCTGACGTACCGCTCCAACAAAGCCGAGGCGGATGCCGTGGTCGAGGCGATCACCAAGCTCGGCCGCCGCGCCGTGGCCTTGCAACTGGACGTAGGCAAGACGTCCACGTTCAAGGCTTTTGCCGAGCAGTTGCGCGCGGCGCTGAATGCGCAGTGGCAGCGCGAGCAGTTTGATTACCTCGTCAACAATGCCGGCATCGGTTCGCACGTCAGCTTCGCGGAAACTACCGAAGCGCAGTTCGACGAGCTGATGAACGTGCACTTCAAAGGAACGTTCTTCCTGACACAAACGTTGTTGCCGCTGATCGTCGACGGTGGACGCGTCCTCAACGTCTCCAGCGGCCTGGCGCGCTTCGCCCTGCCCGGCTATTCGGCTTATGCGTCGATGAAAGGCGCGATCGAAGTGCTGACCCGCTACCTCGCCAAGGAACTAGGCCCGCGCCACATCGCCGTAAACACGCTCGCACCCGGTGCGATCGAAACCGACTTCGGCGGCGGCGTGGTGCGCGATAACGCCGATCTCAATGCCTTCGTCGCTTCGCAGACTGCGTTGGGTCGCGTGGGCTTGCCGGATGACATCGGCGGTGCGGTGGCGATGCTGCTGTCGAAAGAATGTGGATGGATCAATGCGCAACGCATTGAGGTTTCGGGCGGGATGTTCATCTGAGCATAATGCTACGGAACGACGGGCCTTGAACTTGCCTGTAGGTTGGGGCGTAAAAACCCCAACCTACGTGGCTGAGGCTCATTTTCAACCTCGAAGAACATCACCTCCCACTTCTGGGAGAGGCCACAAAAACCCCAATCGGTGTACCTTTCCCTTCTGACATCGAGAGGGAAGCAGCCGTGGTCAGCTACACCCCCATGCACTCCACCCCCAGCCGCGAACAGGCGCTGCACGCGCTATACGAGGCCGCGGAGCTCGAGCACTGCCTGATGTGCACCTACCTCTACGCGACGTTCTCGCTGAAAACGTCGATCGAGGAAGGTGTCACGGCGCAGCAGCTCGAAGCGATCACGCGCTGGAAGCGCAGCATGCTGCAAGTGGCGATCGAGGAAATGGGCCACCTGATGTCGGTATGGAACATCACGGCCGCGTTGGGCGGCTCGCCGCGCGTGGGGCGCGTGAATTTTCCGCTCGATCCAGGCTATCTGCCCGCCGGCGTGGTGGTGAAACTGGCGCCATTCAACATGGCCACGCTGCAGCATTTCATCTATCTGGAACGCCCGGCAGGGTCCAGCGAACCGGACGGTGAAGGCTTCGAGCCCGAACGTCGCTTCGTGCGTGGAGCAACCGGGCCGCGCCTGACGCCGATGGGCATCGATTACGACACCGTGGGCGAGTTCTATCAAACCATGGCAAATGGGCTGCGCCGTCTGGTCGAGGCGCATGGCGAAGCCGGCGCCTTGTGCGGCAACCCTGCCCTGCAGCTATCCAGCGCGGACGTATCGCTACCCGGCGCGAAGAAGGTGATCTGCCTGAAAACGGCCTTGGCCGCGTTCGAATCCATTATCACGCAAGGCGAAGGCGCGCAGGAGAACACGGAGAATTCGCACTACCAGCGCTTCGCTGCGATCCGCACGGAATACCAGGCGTTGTTGGCGGCCGATCCTTCGTTCAAGCCGGCCTTCCCCGCCGCCACCAATCCGGTGCTTCGCCGCCCGCCACGTCCGGAAGGTCGCGTGTGGCTGGAAGATCCGGATGCGATCGCCACCGTGGATCTTGCCAATGCTGCTTACGGTTTGATGCAGCGTCTGCTCGCTTACTCGTACGCCGTACCGGCGCCGGATCCGGACAAGACCCTAGCGCTAGACCTTGGCATCGGCCTAATGCGCGCTGTGGCCCCGCTAGCCGAACGCGCGGCGCGGCTGCCAGCGGGGCCATCGAACCCGGACTGCCATGCGGGCGTTACGTTCATCACCTTGCGCGACGCTTCCCCGCTACCGCCGGGACCGAGCGCGCACCGCTTTTTCCGCGAGCGTTTTCAGCAGTTGATGGAAGGGGCCGAGCGTCTGAGCACCTCGGGCGATTCACGTACCGTTGCTGCCGCATCTGTGTTTTCAAACCTCGCCCGACAGGCCGAGCAAGGCTTCGATCTTTCTCGTCCGGCACCGTCATTGGTGGCCGCAGTTGCGCCTGCCGTCGCAGCGCCGGCCCCTGTGGCGCCGGTCTCCACCGTGCAGGAAGGCATTGAGCAGGTTGAAGGCGAAAAACTCACGCTGCGCTTCGAGACCAAGCGCTGCATTCACGCGCGCTTCTGCGTCACCTGCGCGCCGAAGGTTTTTCTCGCGAACGTGCAAGGGGCGTGGCTTTATCCAGATGCGATGGATGTGGAGCGACTGGTCGACATCGCGCACGCCTGCCCGTCCGGCGCGATTCAATACACGCGCCACGATGGGCGACCGGACGAATCCGCACCGCCGGTGAATCTCGTTAGCACGCGCGAAGCAGGGCCATACGCCTTTCGCGGCGATTTGCGCCTCAGCGGCCAATCCGCCGGCTTTCGCGCCACGCTATGCCGCTGTGGTGCATCGAAAAACAAGCCGTTCTGCGACAGCTCGCATCACGACGCAGGCTTCAGCGCCAGCGGCGAACCACCGACGAGTACGTCGACCGATGCGCTCGACGTGCGTGACGGCCCGCTGCATATCGATCCGCAGTTGAACGGCCCGCTGCGTGTGCGGGGCAACCTGGAGATCGTCAGCGGCACGGGCCGCATGGTGGCGCGCGTTACGAGCGCCTACCTGTGCCGCTGCGGGCAGAGCCAAAACAAACCGTTCTGCGATGGCAGCCACGCCAGGGTGGGTTTCACCGCCGACGGGGCGTGATCACTCTTCCTCTTTCTGGCGCTGGTTGTCTTCGCCAGTATCGTTCAATGCGTCGCCGGCAGCGTTGGTGTCTTCCAGGCGTTGCGGCGGGCCGCGCTTGGTGCGGGGATCGTAGGGGGCATCCGCTTGTTTGGGCTTGGCGTTGGATGTTGCGTTGTGTTCGCTCGACGTAGGCATGATGGGTCTCCGCGTAGTCAGAGTCAGATGAACTATGCGACTCGCGCCACAAACGCAGGGTTCTGGTGGCGTCAAAAAAGCGTATATCGCCATCGTGATGCACATAGCCCCTCTCCCTCCGGGAGAGGGGGTTGGGGTGAGGGTGCGGTCAGCGCGTGATGGAGAAGACTTGCGCAAGGAGTCAGCATCGATCTTCGCCCGAACCCTCCCTGCGGAAGCGAATGGTCCCCTCCACCATTTAGAATGGCGGCTTGTGTCTATTCCGTGAGGGTTCTTCGTGGTCATCCATCCCAAGGTTCGCGGCTTTATCTGCATCACGGCGCATCCGGTCGGTTGCGAGAAAAACGTGGTGGAGCAAATCGGCGTCACCAAGGCCAACGGCGCGCCCGCCGCCGGCCCCAAGCGTGTGCTGGTGATCGGCGCTTCCACGGGATACGGACTGGCCTCGCGCGTCACTGCGGCCTTCGGCTACGGCGCGGCGACGCTGGGCGTGTTCTTCGAGAAGCCCTCCAGCGAAGCCAAGCCCGGCACCGCCGGCTGGTACAACTCCGCTGCGTTCGACAAGCTCGCCAAACAGGCCGGCTTGTACAGTCGCTCCATCAATGGCGACGCGTTCTCCAATGAAACCCGCGAGCGCGCCATCGAGCTGATCAAGAACGAGATGGGTGGTCCAGTCGATCTGGTGATCTATTCGCTAGCGTCGCCCGTACGCAAGCTGCCTGACACTGGCGAAGTGGTGCGTTCCGCGCTGAAGACGATCGGCAAGCCGTTCACCGCGTCATCGGTGGATACCGGCAAGGACACCGTGACGCAGGTGACGGTGGAACCGGGAACCGAGCAGGAAATCAAGGACACCGTCGCCGTGATGGGTGGCGAAGACTGGACGCTGTGGATCGATGCACTGAACAAGGCCGGCGTGCTGGCGGAAAACGCCACCACTGTGGCTTACAGCTACGTCGGTACCGAAATCACCTGGCCGATCTACTGGCACGGCACCATCGGCCAGGCCAAGCAACACCTGGACAACACCGCGCAGGAACTCAATAAGCACTACGCAGCACAGGGCCTGCACGCTTACGTCGGCGTGATGAAATCGGTAGTGACGCAGGCCAGCTCGGCCATTCCGGTGATTCCGCTGTACGTATCCATGGTGTTCCGCATCATGAAAGAAAAAGGTCTGCACGAAGGCACCATTCAACAGGCCAACCGTTTGTTTCATGATTTCCTCTACCGCACAGACGGCACGCCGCCGCCCACCGACGACGAAGGTCGCCTGCGCCTGGACGATTGGGAATTGCGCGAGGACGTACAGCAGGCGTGCAAGGCGCTGTGGCCGCAGGTCACCACGGACAACCTGTGGGAAGCGACCGACTACGCCGGCTACAAGCACGAATTTCTGCGCCTGTTCGGCTTCGATCGCAAGGACGTGGATTACAACGCGGATGTGAATCCGGATGTTGGGTTTGATGTTATTCAGCTGTGACGCGCAGCTACCACCTAATGTCACATCCAGGGTAACTCCGCAGTGCCGTCATTCCCGCGAAAGCGGGAATCCATTTGCACGTGATGCTCCAGAGCAAGATGGATTCCCGCTTTCGCGGGAATGACGGCCCTCGGTATATGACGGCCGTCGAGGCACCACATAGATACCAATAAAAAAGGCCGGCATTTGCCGGCCTTTTTTGCATCAACGCATGATGCCCGTATGCCCCAGCGAATACCGCCCCGGCTGCGGCCACACCGCCAGACCATGCGGCTCCATGCCCACCTTGATGATCTTCACCTTGCCGGTCGCCGTATCGAACGCATACACCACGTCATCGAAACGGCCCGACAGCCATAGCCATTTGCCGTCCGCCGTGACGTTGCCCATGTCGGGGCTGCCGCCGCCCGGAATTGGCCAATTGGCCACCACCTTGCGCGTCGCGAAATCGATCACCGACACGCTGCCCGGGCCGCCGCGCGGACCATGCACCTTGTTCGAACCGCGATTGGCCACGTACAGCTTGGTCGCGTCGCGACTGGGATACAGGCCGTGCGTGCCGATACCGGTCTTGATGAAGCCGATTTGCTTGAAGCTGTCGCCGTCGATCAGGTACACGCCATCGGCCATCATGTCGGCGACGTAGAACACCTTGCCGTCAGGCGACACGCGGATGTCCTGCGGCATGCCGCGCTTGTTGAGCAGCAGATAGCCGAGCACCTTGCGGTTGACCATGTCGATCTTCACCAGCTTGCCGCCGAACTCGCAGGTAAAGATGGCGTAGCGGCCGTCGATGGAAAAATCCGCGTGGTTGATGCCCTTGCATTCGGGTGCATCGAGACGGGATTTCAGCGCCATCGTGTGCGGGTCGCGAAAGTCCAGGCGTGCAAAGGCTTCGGCCACGACAATGGCTTCCTTGCCGTCCGGCGTGAAATACATGTTGTACGGATCGTCGACCGGATCTGCCTTGCCGGGCTTGCCGGTACTGGCATCGATCGGCGTAAGGCTGCCGTCGTTACGGCCTTCGGCGTTGTTGGTCACCCACAGCGTCTTCAGATCCCACGCAGGCACTACGTGCTGCGGGCTGTGGCCGACCGGAAACCTGTCGACCACCTTGAACGTGGCCGGATCGATCACGTACACGTCGTTGGAGCGCAGGTTCGGCACGTAGATGCGCGGCAGCGCGTTGGCCACCGCCGGGCTGAACATATTGAAGCCCGCGTTGCTGTACATGTTGTTGGAGTTGCTCACCGGCGGCATGCCGGGAACGGTCTGCACCGTTTGCGCCGCGGCAACAGCGGTCACACACAAACCGGCCAGCACGACGCCGGCACGCAAGGCAAGACGCCCAAAACGATCAAATTTCACGGCAGATTCCCGTATTTGAAGAAGACTTTTTAATGCACTTCCGAAGCTCGTATCAGCGCCCCGCGGTTTCTTTGCGGATGGCGTCGACCGTGCGCGAAACTATAGCATCCACACCCATTTGGCCGAGCTCTACGCTGGAACGCCGCGGATCGCCGCCGTACACGCCATCGGCCGCGCCGGGTTTGGGCGCGTTGCGCAACTGACTCAGCCGCACCATCTGCGGCGCCACGGCAAGTTGCAGCGAGGTATCGGCCAGCCCGGCATGCGTGCCGATTTCATCGTCGCGAATACCGTGCTGACGCAAGAGTTGTGCATAGCCGTCGGACGAAGCGTCGTAATACGCCGCAGGCAGGATCGCCCGCGCATTCGTACCGGCCCAGGTCTTGTTGAGATGTGCCACCACCTGCTTCAGGTCTTTCTGGTAGCCGCCGTGATCGCCGATAAAAACGACGTCGCGAAAACCATGCACGGCGAAACTGTTGGCGGCCGATTCCAGCAGCTTCTCGAATACATCATCCGGAATGGTGATGGTGCCCGGGAAACGCATATGCGAGGTGGGTGGCGCATAACTGCCTTCGGGCACATAGGCCACAACCGGCGCCACCAGGGCATTGCCAAGTTTTTCCGCGATCCTGTCCGCGAGGTATTCCGCGCGCACGTTGTGCTTGCCTACGGCGATATATGGACCGCTCTGCTCGGTGCCGCCAATGGGAATGATCACCGTGGTTTTGCCGGCGCGAATCTGGTCGCGCAGTTCGGTCCAGGTGTAGTTCTGCAAGCGCACGCCTTGCGGTGCCTGCGCGAGGGCCGGCTGCGCGATGGCAAGAAGAACGACAGACGCAACAAGGCATCGCAATAAGTGGCGCATCATCATGGGGCTGGCGATGGGGATAGGAAGAAACGACGCGGCATATGGTTGCATGCCGCTCGCGCCTTCGCATCATCTTCACGCCGATTGCCCGCATTTTGCCCTAATCGCTTTCCTCTAATCGCTCTCCTGCGGAATAGCTCGGCGAAAGATTTCCTCCCAATAGGCCATGCGTTCCGAATAGGCTACGCGCACCGATTCGGGCTGATCGTTCTGCAGGCTACGCACGTGAGTGATCGGCAAGGTCGCCGAGGCCATGTGCCGCCACGCATCTGCAGCCGCTCTCAGATGTGAATGGGACGACAGAAGCGCAGCGATGACCTGCTGATCCACCATTTGCTGCGCACTCAATGCCATCAAGCCTTCCAGCGCGATATCGGTGCGCTCGGAAAGGAACGCGACGGCCTCGCCCCAGTTATTGAAGCTGACTTCCATGGGCCGGCTCCTTGAGTTCGGGGGACGCCTACAGCCTAGGGGTGCAGCGATCAATTCTGCGTAGGCGTCGTCGTGCGTGGATGAGTCCGTTCATGTGCGGTATCCATAGCGTGACTCTATCGCCGTCGTGTCGCCTGACATCGGAAATTCTTCTTGAAATTCAATGGCACCGATTCGTTGCCCTGACTTTTCTCGCTCCGGGCACATCCATGTGCCCTCTCCGCCTGCGCTGGGACGACTTCCCTGTCACACCCAGGAGTAGACGTCCTAAACAGCTTCCGCCTGCTGCAGCGGCTCCCACACATGCTCCGGATAGTACCGCCGCATCAGCTTGTTCACGTACGCGACCAAATTCGGCCGCCCCACCACCGCATCGCGCAGCGGCGTATCGAAGAACGGCGTGAGGATCGCGGCGAGCACGCCGAACGCCGTCGCATCCACCGCACTCATGCGTTCGCCCAGCAGATAGGGCTTGTCGCCCAGCAGCGTGGCCACCGCATCGATGGAGCGCACGCCTAGCGCGGCAATTTCGCCAGCCGAATGCCGGCCGATACCATGCCCGCGCAAGTCATCGTCCTTGCGCGCCTGAATGTCGCGGCGCAGCTGTTCGCGTTCCGCCTCCGGCGCGCGATCCGCGAAATGCGCCGGCCCCTTGGCGAAATTCTCCGGGACGATCCAACGGAACCACACCATCGCGAAGTAGAGATGATCCTCGAGCAGCCGCTCGATCGCCCAGGCTTCCGCGCGTTGGCGCGCATCCAGACCTTCGTCCAGATCCACGCCGTACCTGCGTTCGATATGCGCGCGGATGAAGGTGGAATCGCAGATCACTTCGCCATCATCCGTCAGATAAGGCACCTTGCCCTTCGGCGCCTGCGGAGGAATGGTGGATTCCCGCATGTAGGAGAGACCCGCCATCTGCAACTGCACTTCAGTCTTGATCACGAAGGGGCTGGTTTCCGGCATAGCGAAACCGGGACGCGTGGCGTACAGGGTGATGTTCGGTGTGGTCATGTCCTTGAGTTCCGCACTGAAAAGGTCGGCATAGTGTGAGCCGCCGCTGCTGACAACGTGTTGTCAGCAGCCCTGTTCAGAACAGCCTGCTCGCGTCATCGCCCGAAGCGGATGCATACCAGACCAACACAACGGGCGGCACCCATTCGCCCAGCGGCATGCCGACTGCATAGCAGGCATCGAGCGTATCGATCAATGCCCGTGCGTAACGGAGATCACGCGCTTCCGGCGGCAAATTCGCAACCTGCCACTCGATCATCTCGAGCATGCGCAACGACCATTCGTACAGCTGATCGGCACGTTCGGAGAAACGCGCCCGCAGCCAACTGCTTAGCGGCGCATGGACCGTATAGCCATAACGCTCCGCGGTGCGGCGCACGAACTCTCCCACTTCATCCCCGATACCGCGGAACCACTCGGTGTGCCCGCCGGCCGTGTCCGATACCAGCAAAGGAGCGGCCGCGCGATGCTCCGGCCAGCGCTCGATCAGCAGGCGCTCCAGGCGCCGGGCATCGCGCAGACGCCCGGTTTCCACTAGCAGCCCCTGCTCCAGGTCCAATAGCGCAAAAAAACGCGAATGGAACGTACGAAATCACTGAACCGGATCTTGCGTGAAGCCTACCTTGGTCAGGTCCTCGCCCAGGCTGGGCAGCACGTAGACGAACGTTCGTCCGCGTGGCGCAATGCGCGGCAAATCCCAGTAACCATCTGTCTCGTGTTCGCTCAAGCCCACTCCTTAGTATTCGAAAGGTGGGATAACTCGACGCCCATCCCCCGGCACGCAATACTGCTACGCAAGCAGTAAGGGGAATAAGACGTGAATAATGCAGTACCCAAGGGCAGCCTGGCCTGCGTGGGCATAGGCATGACGCTGGGATCTCACCTCAGCCCGCGGACTCGCAGCTACATTGAACAAGCGGACGTGGCCTTCGTTCTGGTATCCGACGGCATCATCGAACAGTGGCTGCAAGGCATGAACAAAGACATGCGCAGCCTGCAGCCGTATTACCAGGAAGGTAAATCGCGGATGAAGACTTATCGGGAAATGGTCGATGCCATCATGACCGAGGTGCGCTCAGGCAAGCGTGTTTGCGGCGTGTTCTATGGCCACCCTGGCGTATTTGCGTGGGTACCGCACAAGGCCATTGAAAGTGCGCGGGGCGAGGGCTACTCCGCCCACATGGAACCCGGCATTTCTTCCGAGGACTGCCTGTACGCCGACCTTGGCATCGATCCTGGCGCGCGCGGCTGCCAGCACTACGAAGCCAGCCAATTCATGCTTTACCGGCGTTGTATCGATCCAAGCGCATGGTTGATTCTGTGGCAGATTGGCGTGGCCGGCGATAAATCGCTTAAGCGTTTTTCCACCGGGGCCGCACACCGGCAAGTGTTGGTGGATGTGTTATTCCGCAACTATCCGCGGGACCACCAAGTCATCATCTACCGCGCAGCTACCCTGCCCTTCCAAGCGCCTCGCATCGACCGCCTGGCGCTCGAAGCATTACCCCAGGCCGACGTAGGCATGGCCGATACCCTGGCCATTCCACCCGCCCGTCCACTGGAAGCCGATGACGAAGTTCGCGCACGACTAGCCGCACTGGCGTGATTGCGCCTGTTTGATGGACAAATCAGGGCAGAGAGAAGCCTATTGATGGATAAGTTCGCCCGTGGAAGCGCGCCTGTCTGCGGCGAGATATGATGCATCCGCTCACCGTGCTCCAGGAACGACCACCGCGGGCGATAAAGGGGTACCACAGCACTACAGGGGTAATTTAGATGTTGAATGTCGTTCGCTTTTTAGAAAAGATGGGTAGCGACGCTCAATGGAACGAGATCAGTATGGACAAAATGGAATTGGCGCTTGCAGAAGCTGATATCGAAGATCCGGCTCGCTCGGCCATCTTGAATAAAGATGTTGCGGAGTTGCAGGCGCTTATGCAGCAGAAGCTATTTAATCCCATCATTATTCCCGGCACAGAAGAGGAAGAGGAGGAAGAAGAAGACGGGGATGAGCCCGGCGAAAAAGATATGCGCCTCTCACACTCTTCTTCATCAGCTCCTCAGTCGTAGATGCACGCCACCGGCAACAAACGCCGGAAGTACTACTATGCGGGAATTCTCCTGCTACTCGTTGTGCTTGCGGGTGCGGCCAGTGCTGCCGCACCCGCGCCACAGAGCGCCTCGCAACTCTTGGCCCTCGCTGAGAACATAAAAACTGCAGACAATGCAGCGTTCGCCAAACTTCTCCAGGAACTCCAAGGCCGTACAGCTGAACTGTCCGAGGAAGAGAAATGGCTACTGCGCTATATGCAGGCTTACCAAAACGCTTACACCGGCAAGGAAGAATTAGCCAGGACTCAGCTAGAAGCCATAGCAAAAGAGGCGCCAGACAGCACTTTGAGAACTAAGGTGATAGGCACCTTGATAAACGTGCTTGGTGTCGAGCACCGCTACGATGAAGCCTTCGAATATCTAGATCATGCCCTGGACAACTTGACGCAAGTCACCGACAAGGAAGCACGTTTTCATCTTTTAGGCGAAGCTTCGCAGCTGTTGAGCGATGCAGGACAATACGAACTTGCCGCCAGCTACGCCAATCAAATCATCGTGGACTATCCAAATGGCAGAAACGGCTGCATCGGCCGTATGCTTGAGTTGCACGACAAACTCAGCGGCAGCCAAGTCAACATCGCCAAAGATCAATTTCAAGAAGGTATAAACAGCTGCCTTGCAGTCGGTGAAAAGATGATCGCCGACGCAATACGACGCGACATGGCCGTGCTGGACATGCAACAAAACAAGATGGATGACGCGCTCGCCTTGCTGCAGGAACACTACGAAGAAGTAAAAGGATTCAATTATCCTGCGCTGGCCGCAGACTATAGTGCCTTGCTAGCACAGGCTTACTGGAAGAAAGACAACGGCCTTCTGGCGCAAAAATACGCAACAACCGCGGTTGATATTGCCGCCAAGAGTGATTTCACCGAATCGCTGGTAGAGTCCTATCAACTGCTCTATCAAATTGAACGGCAACAAGGAAACCTGCGCGACGCGCTTGCCTATCACGAAAAATATGTCGCCGCAGACAAAGAGCATTTGGATGACGTTCGCGAAAAGGCGCTCGCCTATCAAATCGTCAAGCAACAGGTCGAAACAAAGAAAATAGAGCTTGATGGGCTAAACAAGCAAAACCAGATCCTGCAGTTGCAGCAAGCACTCGACCACAAAGCCATGGTAACGAGCCGCTTGTACATCGCACTGCTGCTCACCGTGCTGGCTTCCATCGCCTTCTGGCTGTACCGCCTCAAGCGTTCGCAACTGCGCTTTATGCGACTGGCGCGCAGGGACGGCCTTACCGGCATCTTAAATCGCCAGCATTTTGTCGAAGAAGCCGAGCAGGCGCTGCGCTACGTCGCCAAGTCACTGCGAGGCGCCTGCCTGATCCTGATCGACCTCGACCACTTCAAGAACATCAACGATACCCATGGCCATGTCGCCGGTGACCATGCGTTGAAACGTATCGTGTCGATCTGCCAGAAGCACCTACATTCTTCCGACGTGTTCGGACGCATCGGTGGTGAGGAATTCGGCATCCTGTTACCGGAATGCACGTTGATCCAGGCGCTCGAGCGGGCGGAAAGCATCCGCCAAGCCATCCAGGCCATACCGGAAGATGAAACCGAACATGTTCCGCTTAGCGCCAGTTTCGGCATCGCCTCAAGCACACATCATGGCTACGATTTTCGACGCCTACTTATCGCTGCGGACAGTGCTCTCTATCGCGCCAAGCGTGACGGCCGCAATCGCGTCGTGGTCAGCATGAACGAGCACGCCCCCTCTTCCTTTTCGGCCAATGGCCACACTCCCGGCGACAATCTCACCAACGCAGCTCCCTAAGCCGATTCCACGGAATAGCACACTTTGTTCACGCGATCAGGCAAGCGCATTCGCACAGATCAGCACCTGCAAACTCACTGAATCATTTCCCAGCATCCTGCCCTTTGCTCAGATCGATCATCGGAATAGAACCCGAACCCACCACCTGCGGAAGAATGCCGTTCCAGTGCTGCAAGCCGTAGAAGCGGGTGTATTCGGGATTGCTCTTCAGCGCCTGGCCGACGGCCTCGATCGCTTTGGCCTGGGCCGTCGCCTGCAGCACGACGGCCTGTGCTTCACCATTGGCACGCTCCACCGCTGCAGTGGCCTCGGCATTGGCAGTCACGGTTTTCTGTTCGCCCTCGAAGCGCTTCTGCGCCACGGTGTTTTCCGCCTGCACGGCAAGGTTCTTTGCGCGCACCGCCTCTTCGATGGATTGATCGAAGACTGGTGAGTAATGGATGCCCACGAGCTGCACGTCGATCACGTCGACATTGAACAGCCGCAGCAGGGCATCGCTGATGTCTTTGCGCATCTGCGCGGTGATCTGCGCGCGCTGGTCGGAAATGGTCAGCGTGTTGTATCGCGCGAATGCCGCCAGCGCGCGGTCGCGCACCACCGGCAGAATGGTGGCTTCGATATCCAACGAGCCAGCGCGCCCTATGTGATAAAGAAGATTCATCACCGCGGAAGTAGGTATCTGGTAGATCAGGCTGATGTCGATCGTGACTTTCTGGTTGTCGTTGGTATAGACGTCCAAATTGTTCAAGGTATAAACCGAGCGGCTCGTCTGCAGACGATCCACCGTTTCAAAGAACGGCACCTTAAAGTGCACGCCGGTGGTGAGCGGCGCACTCGTCATCGGCGTGCCGCCTAGCCATCGCGTTCCCGCTTCTTCGCTGGGCGATACCACGAATACGCTGTTGAACAGCAAAACGATCACGAAGAGGGCAACCAACAGCCCACCTACACGAAAACGACCGAGGAACGCGCGAGGATCCCTGGGCGGCAAGCTGAGCATGGAAAAACCCCTTTCCTGATGTCGGCGGCATCTTGCCGTAACGGCGTTGTGTTTGCGAGTGACCTGCGCCTGATCGCACACGATAGCAAAGCATGCCAAACTGGCCGCGTGCTTCTCAGACCCGCCGAACCGGAAGACGCCCTGAGCGTGGCGCGTGTGCACGTGCGCGCCTGGCAGATCGGTTATCGCCACATTCTTCCTGACAATTATCTTGCGCAGCTTCGCCCGGAAGAGCGCGCCCAGCGCTACGACTTCGCCACCATGGATATCCGTCAACCGATGACGTTAGTCGCCGTGGAAGACGGCACGATTCGCGGATTCGCCACCACTGCCCCCGCACGCGACAACGATCTGCCCTATCTTGGGGAGTTGTGCGCGCTTTATGTGGATCCCGACTGCTGGAACCGCGGTATTGGTGGCGCGTTGATAGCTGCCGCCCGGCAGCGCCTGGTCGAACAGGGATATCGTTACGCCCTGCTATGGGTGCTCGCCGGCAACGATCGCGGCGAACGCTTTTATCGCGCGGATGGGTGGATTCCGGACGGAATGGCCCGCAGAGAGCGCATCTGGGGCATGACGGTGGACGAGATCCGCTACCGACGGCCTCTACAAGGCTAAGCGACGAACGCGTCGCTACCCATTGCGTCAGGTGACGCAGCGAGTCACGTAGACAACGTTATCAGCTAGCCGTAAGGCTAGATTCCCGCGGCTTATAAGCGCTCTGTCGCTTCAGTCAAAACAAACACTTCCGCACACAATCGCCACGCCTTCTACGCTTCGCCAAGCGCCCCGTGCGCCCTGCCTCGAAGCTCATCCATTGGCGCATTTCCTGCTTACCGATTCTCAAAGACCGCACCCGCGGGGCATCCAAAACATCGAAGAAGAACAGGCGCTCAGGAGGGGGCGGTGGGCAGGCGCAAAGACAGCAGCATCGAGATGGTTTCCAAACTGCCCTGGCAGGCCGGTATTGTCCTTGGCGTCGCAGGTTATGCCGCCATGCGCTATGGCCTGGGCTGGTGCATGACCACTTTCGGCGGCCCGACCGGCCAGGCGCTGGGAATCTCCCTTGCCGCCGGCGTTTACGCCCCGATCGCTTGGTTGCTGCTGACTGCCTGTTGGCTTGCTGCGTTGATTTCCTTTCTGGACAGCCGGCGCCGCCAGCGTATGCTCGCCTCCCAAACCGGCCTGCGCAGCTTGAGTGCCATGGACTGGCGCGAATTTGAAATGCTGGTCGGCGAGGCTTTTCGTCGCCAAGGCTACAAGGTGCGCGAAATCGGACTGGGCGGTGCGGACGGCGGTGTCGATCTGATTTTGCACAAGGACGGCGCCACCACGCTGGTGCAATGCAAGCAGTGGCGCACCAAGCTGGTCGACGTGCGGGTGGTGCGCGAAATGTACGGACTGCTCATGCATCACCGCGCCGATGCGGTAAAGATCGTGGCCATCGGCCATTACACCGACGATGCGCAACGTTTCGTCCACGGCAAACCGATCGAACTGGTTTCCGGGCTAGCGTTGTTGACGATGGTGCGGGAATGTCAGGTGGCCGCACGGCGGTAGCGCGGGAAAGATCCCGCTCGATGTCGCGCTACGTTCTGAACAAGGCCGCCTGCCCGTGTAATACGCCCGCCTGATCGACCAACTGCCAAACGATCCCGTCGTTGATCCAGAAGCTTCGCCCCGACTTGCTGATGCGCAGGCCACGATAGCCAGTCGCAAAGCTCTCCTTGCGGACCTGTTCCAGAAATTGCTTTCTGTCTTCTACCTGCTGAGGTGGCGCAGACAATCGGGAAGGAAGCAGCATCAACTCATCCCAGGAGTATTCAAAGCAACGCTGCGCGGCAAGGTTGCCATAAATGAACAAGGGATCGGCACGTGTGTCGTGCGCCAGCAACCCGAAAGGTGCCTCCTCATAGAGCCAACCGGCAGCCTGCTCATCCGACAGCTCAGCTTCGACCAGGGGCTGCTTGAGCCAGCGGGCATAACTATGTGCGAACAAGCGATAAAGTGTTGAAGCCGCGACAGGAATAGTCATAGAAGTCCGTGCATCCAATGATGATAAAAAATCAGCTGCCGGTGCGATGCAGGCGCCCCATGGCGCTATAAGTTCTTCAACCGCGGATTGGGGCCCACCACCTGATCGCTGTCGACGGGTACTTCGACAAGCATGGATGGACGATCGCGTCGATATGCTTTCTGCATGATGTCGGAAAGATTGCTCAGGTCAGGTGAAACCCGAGCGCTCAACCATCCGCATGCGCGAGCCATCGCCCCAAAATCGATCCGCTCCAGCCCGCCGTGATATCGCGATGCCGGCGTATGCGGCAAGATCTTCGAAAGCCCTTGCTCCACGATGCCGTAGTTGGCGTTGTCCAGCACGAACAAGGTGATGCCGAGTTGCTGCGCCTCCGCCAGGCACCCGCCATAGAGTCGAAAGCAACCGTCGCCGGAAAACACGAAAACGTGCTTGTCGGGTGATGCGATTTTTGCCCCCAGCCCAACACCGTAAGCTCCGCCCATGGCGGAACCGCGATACAGCGAATAGATCTTTGCGTACGGATGGGGACGCTGGGTGACATATTGCCGGTCCTTGTAGGCAAGGCAAACGTCATCAAAGCCGAACGTATCAGGCTGCCACAGACCATCGAGCTTTTCGTAGAAAGCCACGATGTCCACGGCATGGCCACTCACGCGAGCAGGCGTGCCGACATTGAGATTCGAATAAAGCGGCACATCCTCATTGCAGATCTGCGGATTGGCCTGGCACCACAAAATGGTCTCGCGGATGATCTCCTCGACGTCACCTACCGTCTGCTGAAATTCTCCCACCACCCTGTGTCGGAAACTGCCATGCGAACTCCCGTACAAATGGGCGTTGGCCGTGATGTTCCAGACCAGGCCGGCCTTGGCCGGAGAAAAATTGACCGTATATTCATCACCGCAGAAACCGATGGTGATGAGCATGTCATGCTCGTTCAAGCTATCCCACAGCTCAGTAGCGCGGTCGTTTCCTCCAAAGCCCAGATAACCATAGGCATAAGGATTGTCTCTGGAAACGGCGTTCGCGCCGTTGATACTCCATACGATGGGCGCCCTCAAAACTTCGCAAAGCCGTGACGTAAGATAAGCCATATCCGGATAACGTGCCGCTTCGTCGCCGGCCATCACAACGATCCTTCCCTTTCTTCTCTGCGAAAGATAGCGCCGAAACAATGCGAACAAACCGGCGTGATCGACGGCATCCGGCTGGTTAAGAGCCATACCTATGCGAGGCACCCAGGATGTCATTTCCGACAATGCATCCGGCGGCAGAACAAGCGCCACGGGCTTGGACTGGTTCAGCTGATCCCGCGCGGCGGAAAGCTGCTCATCCAAAGTCTCGATGTCATCCAATACAAAGGTACCTTGCGGCAACTCGGCCATGAGCTGACCGATCATGTTGCTACCGGATTCAGTGGTGTCTTGCAAAGGCGACTGAAACGCCATGCTCGATGGCGTGGCGGCAATGAGATAGACGGCCGGAATGTTGTGCAACTTCGCGTCGCTTAGGCCGCACAACAAAAGCTTGCTCGCGGCACCCGTGGTGGCGGCCGCGGCGGCGATTGCGCCGGTCGCAAGATAGTGACCAAGCGGGACAAAGCCTGCCGCATATTCGCCGATCGTAAAGAATTCGATTTGATCACCGCGAGTGCGGTGCGGAACGTGAGGATCCATATATTTAAGCAAATGGACCAAACCGCCACCGGTTACACCGGAGCAAGTCCTGATTCCCCACTCTGTCATGGCATCGAGCAGGCGCTCGTAGCCGATTTGTGGCTCGACGACAACCATGAAAATCCTCCTCTATGTTCCGTTGCGATCAACAAGAGAAATGACTTGGCCGCTCGAAAATCATGTCGATGGCGCGCAGCAAAACCGCCCTATCTGGCTTGTGTAATAACTGGAGAGAAACTCATGCAACCCATGCATGCTGCCACGGATGCATGCGCTTACGTTTGCCGAAATGGGGGGGGGTGTTATCGATGCTATGCCGCGTTAAGTACGACAAATAAGAACTGACGCACACATACGCGTGAATTTCCGTTTTTGCGTATAGCTTTCCGAAAATGCTTCAACGTGTGAAACCCGGAAGATCATGCATCCGGCAACAACGCTGTAATCATGACGCGATATTGTCACGCGGCAACGTTTGCCTATTGGAGGCCGGTTTCGCTTCCACGAGGGTGACCATTATTGGGGGTTGCGCCAGGCATCCCGCAATCGATATTTCAAAACATGCAAATCGCTACGTCGCAGCTCGTCGCGGACTTCGCTCGGCGTCATGCCCAACGCCACGCGAAATGCATCAGTCATATGACTGTGGCTGTTGGAACCCATATCGCAGGCCAACGCAGCCAGGTTTTTTTCGCCCTCACCCAGGCGCCCAACCGCCGTACCTAATCGTTGTTGCAAACGAAACTGGCGCAAGGACTGACCGGTGCATGCGCGAAAAATCCGGCATAGATGAAACGGCGAGCAACCGGCCAGCTTGGCCAATTCGTTCACGCCGAGATTTTCTTCCGTCCGGCCGATGATGGCTTCTTCCACACGCGCTACCTGCCGCATCACCTTGATGTCCTGCGCCATCGATGCGCCCGCTTCGTAAGACTGCGCTAGGTAGCCGAGCGTGTCGGCCAATACCTCTTCCGCATCTTCCGCGTCGTCACCGCGCAATAAGCCAAGCAGCAATTCCACATGCGTTTTCTGGAAGCGCAGATCGTGACCAAAGGCGCGGCACGACTGGCCTGCATCGGAGCGCACTCAAATCTCTGGAGATATTCCTAAGCGGACTCTCCCCTCTCATCATGCAGCAATCACATGCGGCACAAACCGCGATGTATCCCGCGTAATCAATGTTGCGTCTTCGCGAATGCCCATACCGGCCGGTGTATCGCCAACCACCCAGCTTCCGATCAAAGGATAGCCACCCTCGAACCGCGGAAGCGGATGAAACGCCTGCCGAATGACCGGACACTGCGTATATCGCCCAGGCGAACTGATGTATTCACCATCGGGCAATGCGATCTGCACGTTCGCCCCTTCGCGCGAGAACAGCGGTTTTCTTACCCAGCCCGGCGGCAGCGGTTCAGATGGCTGTTCATCAAAGAACGCCGGCAACAGATTGGGATGGCCCGGATAACGCTGCCACATCAGCGGCATGATGCCCTTGTTGCTCAGCACGGCTTTCCACGGCGGCTCGATCAGTTGCAAGCCGGAACGAGGCAGATGAGGCCCGTATTGATCGGCAAACAAATGCTCCAGCGGATAAAGCTTGAACAATGTGCCGATCACATTATTCCGTAGATCGGTGAACGTGCCCTGGCGCGAAAGTCCGATATCTTCAATCGCAATCATGTCGCCATGCACACCCGCCTGGGTCGCACAGTCGCGCAGATACTCGATCGTACCCTGGTCTTCCAGGCTATGACGCACAGCCGTGAAATAGAGCGGCCGACGCAACGATTTGCCGATTGTGGCAAAAGCCAGCACCAGCAACTCCTGCAATTGATTGTATTGATCCGCGTCTCGCGAAAGCAGGCCACGCTGCTGCTGTTCTTCCAACCATATCCACTGAAAGAATGCCGCCTCGTAGATGGAAGTCGGCGTGTCGTAATTGAGTTCGTAGAGCTTGGCCGGGCCGGTACCGTCGTAAACCAGGTCCATGCGACCATACAGATGCGGCTGCCGGCGGCGCCACGATTCGGCGATCCAATCCCAATAGGGCTCCGGGATCGCCAGTTGCTTCATCAAGGCCTCGCTCGCGATAACCTCGGCCACCAGCGACATCGCCATGTGGTGAAGCTCACCCGTTGGCGCTTCGATATCGCGCTCGATCTGCTCAAGCGTGAACGTGTAATACGCGGACTCATCCCAATAGGGTTCGCCGTTAACGGAATGGAACCGAAAACCGTATTGCACAGCGGTGGCCTGCCAATCGGGCCGCGGATCAATAGCAACACGTTTCACGTGCCCACCACCTCAACCGCCATGGCCACCCTCGCCGCCTTCGCCTCCGCCATGGCCAAAGCCACCACGCCCGATGGTATCGCCCTCGCCCACCGCTTCACTGGATGAGGTGGAACGCCAGCCGCCGACGCCACCCGTGTAAATGTGACCATAGTGCGGCGAGTAGTCCGTATCGTCGCGCTTGCGGAAGACAGGGCCGGCCGGATAGTAGGTAGTGTTACCGCCGTACAACGCGCGACCGATCAGAAAGCCATTCATGGCCGGACTCCAGACCGGGCTGCCTTGCACGGCTACGTTTTCCTGGCAGGCATCTTCGCTGTAATCCTGCGCGCATTGCTCATGCGTGGCATAGCGTGGCGCGACGTTCGGCGCTTCGGCCGCGGCGTGAGTAAAGGCTTGCTCACAAGTGGCTTCCGGTACGCCCGCCTCGGTGCAATTGCCCAGCGTCGTAAACGACTGCTGGCTCTTTTGCGCGCTATCGCACGCAGTGATGAACAGCGGCGTCAATCCCATGACGACGAGCGACACCGTCCTGGAGCGTTTCATGCCATCCCCTGATAGGCATTGATGATGAGCGCATATTATCCAAAAAATGGCCGATGAATCCCCCATCCGCCTGCCTCGTTTCAGACGGCATGCGACAATCCGCAACACCATCCCCAGCAGGCAGCCCCCATGTTCGGCTCTCAGAACCTGTTGCAAGCTTTCGACCGCGTCACCGACTACTGGTCGCCCAAAGTCATCGGCCACGTCAACGATCAACTGCTCAAAGTTGCGAAACTCAAAGGCCATCTGGTGTGGCACGCGCACGATGGCGAGGATGAGCTTTTCTACGTGGTGAAAGGTCGCATGCGCATCGAGCTGGAACAGCAAACCGTCGATCTGTGCGAAGGGGATTTTTTCACCGTGCCACGCGGCGTCCGACACAACCCGGTGGCGGAGGACGAATGCTGGATCCTGCTGATCGAGCCGGCATCGACTAAGCACACGGGTGATGAAATCACACCGCAAACGCGCAGCCTGGACGAACAGCTCGCCTAGAGCATCCCTAACTTCCGGAAAGCATCATGTCGTCGGCAAGCCCTTGCACCGCGCCGCCGCCATTACGCTTGGCCGCGTACATGCGTTCGTCCGCAAGAATGCACAGGCCCGACGGTGTCTGCGCATCGTCCGGGAACATGGCTAGCCCGACGCTTGCCCCTACCTGCATGGTGCGTCCTGCTATCGGCAATGGCGTCTTCAGCAATTGCTGCAACGTGCCGGCCACATTGGCGGCTTCCTGACGTGTGATCGGGCCTTCGAGCACCACGGAAAATTCGTCACCACCGGTTCGCGCAAGCGTGTCGACACGGCGCAACCGCGTGGCAAACAGGAGCGCGACATGCTGCAGAACTTCGTCACCCACATGGTGGCCCATGGTGTCGTTCACCTGCTTGAAGCCATCCAGGTCGATAGCGAGCATGGCCATGCGCATGTGGCGTTGACGGGCGCGCTCGATGGCGCCGCTTATGCGGTCCTGGAACAGGCGCCGGTTAGGCAGCCCCGTCAACGCGTCGTGGTATGCAAGATGCTGGTTTCTTTTCAGCTGACCTTCCAGCAGTAGCAGGAGCATGCCCACCGCCACCAGGTACTTAGGCAGATTCCACACTTCGGCACCGACCTGCACAGTGGGAAAAAGCACGTCGAATGTCATGCCCAGCGGAAACACCAGCGACCAAGCCAACAACCCGAGCAGGGTGACAACGAATCCACCCGTTCTGCGCTGCTTGTAGAAAACAAACTGCAGGCAACACGTGAAGTAGGCCACGAACAGTGGCAGCACATTCATCAGGTCGGCACCGTGCGTGGAGAACTGCCAGCGCAGCAAGGCCGCAGCAAGCGCAATGTTGAGCCCCACGGCGATCCAACGACTGGCCGGCCGCTGCGCACGCGGCGTCGCAGCCACGATGATCAGCGGCACCACAGCGAACAGACTCGCGGCGCCAATCATGATGGTGGTAGGCGGCAACGTCGGTAGCGATGTCAGCGCCAAGTAGAGTGTGTAGACCGCCGACATCGCCCAGAACAGCAACCGGCTTCCCCACTGCCCTGGTCGCGGGTCCATCGACCAGCGGAAAAGCTGCGCGCACCACACCAAGGCGGCCGTGCCCACGATGTCGGCGATAACGCCGCTCATGCCCGGCACATCGAGAAACGAGTAGGCGGCGAAATGCAGCTCGACGCAAATCCAGCCCGCCAGCCACAGCCGCGTGACCATGCTGCCAACCGGACGCGACACCGTCACGAACGCGTAGATCAGCAATCCAACCGCCAGCAAATCAGGAACTTCTTTCCAGGACATGCACTCAACCCACGCTAGTGGGAAACCTCATATAGATGAATCGTGTTGCGATATGGGTTACGCGACGTCCTTATCCGCTTCTTGGTACGGCGACGCCATTCCTCATGCATGGCTGCCGCGGCCATCATTGTCTTGGAGAAGCCCCTGAGCGCGAAGACTGCCTTGGCAGCAGGAGCCGTCAACCCAGAGAAAATGTAGACCAGCATATTCAAGGTCCGTTACAAGATCGGCAGACGCGCGAATATCTTTAATCCCCGCTACGCGATTGCACCGTCGTCTCTTGGCGTGGATCGCATCAAGATGTCTCGCACGCGTGCATCGCCGGCGCTCGGCACGGACAGTTGATATCGCTGCTCTTTCCCCTCCCCTGTAGTTGCTTCTATTAATCATCGTTTTTCTCCCGCGGCGCAACAGGTAAAAACATTGCGATTATTAAATCGATCCAATTAATTCTTTTGCTATACGCCATGAAGAAACAGCATATGCCTTTTAGTTCATACACTTATCCATTGCACAATTAAATTTAGACCGTGGCAATTTTCCGTTGCCAGTGCTTTTCTTACGGCTTATTGCTTACAGCACTTTCGACGAAGGCGCGTGTCACCGCGACCGTTCGCACTGCTTGACGGTCCCGTTCTCGCCACTGAAGTGGATGTACGTACATGATGAGTTTGAACTTCAAGCTTTGACGGCAAGAAGAGCTGGCGCTAGGCGAAACAAAAAAAAGCCGAGGGGTTTCCCCCTCGGCTTTCATTTCAACGAGAGAATCCGCCTATCAGTTCGATTCGGTGAACTCAATATACGGCGCAGAACCACCCACAGCGGTGCAGCTACCGAGGTTCAGATTGTTGCTCTCGCCGGTGCTACCGTCATTGGCGATACAAGACGGCGCGGCGGTCGAGCCGTAACTGGCAGCAATTTTCACCGTGATCGACGAACCGCTGTTGAAATCGGCTTCCGAACCGCCGGCGTTGCCGACCACATTGAACTCCGACTGCTTCCAGACAGTCGCTATGTAGTTCACGCTATCCTTGCCGCTGACGCTATAAGCGGTACCGCTATAGGTAAAGGTGACCGTGTCGTTGCCACCCGAGGCGGCCGTACCCTTCAGTGTCACGCTACCAAGCTTCGTGGCCGGCACGTCGGGAGCGGTTACGTAATTGCTGTTCCGGTAACAGTCGCCAGAACCGTCGCTGCCCCAGCCGCTCGGGCAACTGCTGCCGCCGTAGCCGATCAGCCAGTACTGCCAGAATACAGCGGCCGAACCTTGCGTCTCATAATCCGGTGCATACACAGCCTGCTGCCACACGGTGCAGCCGGAGTGGCCTTTGCAAGCAGATGTGGTCGAGGTGAATTGCGAGTTGATCTGCAGCGAATATTCGTTCGCACCGAGGATACCGCCGTCGCCATAGGCCGGCACGCCAACACCCGTCTCGGATGTCACGCCCGTCACGGAGGGGAAGCTGCCCGTCGTGCTGCTGATCAGGGTCGAGCCCGGCGATTGCAGCACGTAGTCGTTGCCGTTGCCGGCAGTTTCCGGCAGAAGATGGGCCTGCTTGATCTTGGTCGGCAGTGTATGTGTGTGCGAGGTCAACTGCTGGCACGCCACCTGCTGCCAGATGATGCTGGGATACGCGGCATGGAAGCAGCCTTCTGACGGCGTGGCGATCTGCGCCATGTCCTCACGCCAAGCTTGGCGCGCGACGGCCTCGATAGGCCCCACTTGTTCATCGGTCTGTCCAGAAAAATCCACAGGCTGCGCCGCAAATACTGCGGGAACACAGGCAGCACTGATAAAACCAGCCAAAAGAGCAAACTTGAACTTTGCTTGCATTTGATTCTCCCCAGAAACAAAGTGGCAATGAGTTCGACTCCGGACCATCCGAGAGCCGCGGCACTACAACAGCGACGGCATCCGTGCAAACAGCAACCAGCCTCTCTCCCGAAGAGGCTTTTTCACAAACGGATTAACGTAGAGCGAGCCGTAACACAGACTTGCCCCGCACTTACCAAGACGTTCGAACAGACCCCTTCCCTACCTGCCCAAGCGCGTTTTTCGCGCTCGACGAAATCATTTGGCACAAGCAACCCCGGCGGCTGCATTAATCGCAACCGTGTAGTGAGCGATGACAACTTGAGATTTCCCCCGCAGACACTAAAGGCGCATTCGCATTGCGTCTCCCCGCATTAATCATGGCCCCTTACTGAGTCGAGTTGCTCGCCCAGCGCGTTGGAGCATGCAGATCGATATGTGTAGGAAACGTGATACAAATCGCCCGCAAAACCTTGCGGGTTTCCGTAACTGCGTTGAATACATGGCGTCTTTTTGGCCACCGTTTTCAGCCTCAAAATATGGCCCGAAAAGACAATGCCGCTGACCTGAATTGACTGTCGATCAGATCACATTTCACGCAACCAGATTGACGGAAGCAGTGCCATACAAAACGTGTATCGCGACCTCGCTCGCTGACGAAGATCACGTAACCCTATGCCGTTGTCGACTGGATGATTGAATGCAAATGCTGATGGATCTAAAGACCTAGCCTGCATAGCCGTTAATGCTTATGACGACATTGGTGGCCACCCGAGTGTGCTAGCAATCTCCTTATCCGGCTGCCAAGCAGTTACGTGTTCAGCGCAGTAGGCTGAAAGCGTCGGATGTGTGGGGGGAAGACGATATGTTTGAAGCATTCAAAAACGGCACGCCCATGGAGGTTTGGCAATCGCTGGTGCAGGAAGCCTATGAACGCACTGGGCGGCAACTCGATGAATCGAGCGAGGCTTATTTAGTGTTCGTGTTGCTGCGTTACCAAGGCGACAACTTGTTGCTGGCACGCACGCAGGGCATGGACTGGTTGCAAGCGTTGGAACTGGCAGGCACCGCGCGTGCCGACGCCCTGCGCGATGTCGGCGACCGCTGCTTGCTGCTAGCCGGCCTGTTCCCGGGTCTGGCCGAACGACGACGGGTAAGCGTGGACTATTTCATCGACGTCGGCCGCAGCGCTTACTTCGGTGTTGCTGATGTGACACGACAAGCCTACGCGGCGCTCTATGCTCAGCTGGCCCGCAGCTATCGCGAGCTGGTCCGCACCTTGGATGCCATGCGAGCAGCACCGAAGTGGCATGACGCGACCATCCCTCCACGCTGATCTCGATCGAACATGGCGGCGCAGGCAGCGACTTAATGATGGCGAGCGAGCTGGAGCACAGTCGCACGCTTTCATCGCATACGTCACGTGGGCCGCGCGCCATGCGCTGATCGTCATGTTGCCAGGCTGATAGGCGTCTATCCGTAGATAGCATTCGCGCAACATCGGGTTCACAGCCACGCAACGGCTCCAGCAGTGCAATGACGCTGCAATTGCGGAGGAGCCGTCCATGAGCAACATACTCGATACTCTCAAGAACGAACACGACGAGCTACGCAGCCTATTCACCCGGATCAATGCCACCACCGATGATCAGAAAGACGTGCGCGAAGAACTGTTGAAGAAGGTCGAACAAGTACTGGTCCCCCACTCCAGATGGGAAGAAACCACCTTTTACCCGGCCTTCAACAAGCGCGCCACACACGACCAGCAACTGCTCTATGCCACGTCGATGCAGGAACACCGCATAATCGAAAAAGCTGTGCTGCCGGATATCCACGCCGCCGGCTACGGCACTCGCCAGTTTGCCGGTTCGGCCAAAGTGCTGTCACAGCTGGTTGACGAACACGCGCAAGCGGAAGAAACCGAACTCTTCCCTGCCATCAAGCAGCTGTTCAATCCATCCGAACTGGCGGAAATGGATCATCAATATGCAAAGTGGAAAGACTCTTCCACGGCGTCCGTGATGAACTCCTTTGCCAAGCTCAAGACTGCTGCGAAAGCGGTGCTGCATCAGCCGCGATCGCCGGGTTGAAGTGCCGATTTTTCGCGAGGCAGGGAAGCATTCGGTATCTACACAGCGTTCTTACGACTCAAACATAGCCGGCCATGATTGACCAGCTTCGCTGTTGTAAAGCATCTCGGGGAAGGGCCCATTGCTGTCCGGGAAAACAACTGCCCGATTCACTGTAATGCTCGATGATTCGTCATCCCGGCGAAAGCCGGGATCCAGCGACTTGAATGTCCGTCAACGTCACTGGACCCCGGCTTTCGCCGGGGCGACGAATCGGTGTAGCTGAAATTAAACGAGAAAATAGTGCGCCGGGATCCAACACGATATGGCATTAGCGCAGGGCACAACTGTCCACACATTGTCCGGACAACACGGACAACCGTCCGCGGACAGTTATGCGCAATGGGCAACACGCACGCAAATGGCTTAGCCATGCGATTTTCCGTGGGCGTTCCTACTTGGCACGGGCTATGCAAAACATATCTCGAAAGCCTCAATCACCCACGGAGAACCGCCATGAAATTCGAAACCCTGATGCTGAACAGCCTGTTCGCCGCTTGCCTGGTGATCTGCGTTGCAACGCTTGGTGCCATGCTGGCCTGATCCATAGCCATCTACAATTTGTACTTCACGTTAGGCGATGCGCGCGCAAAGCACACCAAATCCGCTTTATAGCCTCTGCACTAATTAGTACGCCATCAATCACGCACGGAAAGCTGATCGTTCTTGACCCACAGCAACGGTGGAGCCGACTTGTCGTCCAGGTCGGTCACGACCACCGCTTGATAACCATCAGCGGATTCAATCCTGACGACTTTGACCTTCTCATTTTCTTGAAAAATGCCGCAGTGACCGTCCTTGAAGTACTGGTAAAGCTGCGACCCATCACCAGCCGCTTTCAAGGTTATCGCCTGATGCAACTCGTCGGCCGACATGCAGGCAAACGATGCGTGCGCGACGTATACCGTTTGATCCGCCGTAAGCTTCTTGCCCTCGGCTGACAGAGCTGTCGGGCCATAATGGCAACCAGCCATAGAGATGGCGGCAAAAAGAACAAAAGTGCGAATCGGAAAAAATTTCATGACCTTCCTTTGTCAGTTGATGATTGCTTGAAGGCAAAGGGAGTGAATCCCTGCAGCTACTGCAACTCGCCCCGCTTGAACGAATACGCGCGCCTGGTCCACCACGACGCAATACCGATGTCGTAACCATAGGACAGCCCTACGGTCACCACATCCTCCTCGGAAAAATGCGGATCGCCTTTGGCTAAAACCTGGGCAATGCCACGGGCGTAGCCAGCGTCATCCGTGATAGGCGCATCCACGCGCAACTGCGCGCTCAGGTAATGCGTGGTTGGACGGCCGGTGGAAGCGGCCCAGCCTCGGGTAACCCCAGCATTCATGACGTGAGGTTGGGTTTCGAGCGTCTGATAAAGCGGCATGAGCCCCGCGAAAAGATCAGTCCGAACAAGCCGGTTCACCACTGCTGGCGCACCGAGGGAAAGCAGCGTGACCACGGCAATCACCACCAGGTGGCCGCGCCATATCGGTGGAAAATCAGCGCGGGCCGCCTCCGGCTGCACACGCACTACGTAAGAGCCGACTACCAGATCATGCAGCGATTGCCGCGTACGCCGGTTGAAAACATACAGGTATACAAGCGCGAATCCGGCACCTCCAACTACCAGCGACAGTAGTCCGATGAGCACCGGCGACATCATCGTAGTGGCAGAAAGCGGCAGGTTATTGAAGAAATACGGTACGCCAAGCACCGTGTAACGCAATAAGGCACGCGGCAGGGAAAGCAGTTCCCCCTGCGCATCCACGACGCGGAGGCCGAACCATCGATTGGCTAACGTCTGCCCATTACCTATGCGGCTATTGAGTACACCGAAATAAACCAGTGAGATGAAAAAACCGATAAGCCGCGCCGGCGCGCCGATAGATGCCAGTGATGAATACATCAGACCGCCGATGACCATCCCGACGAGACCCAGGATGATGACATCCACAACAAAAGCGCCTATGCGCGGCCAAAAACCAGCAATAACAAGATCCTGCCCGCCTTCCGTTACAGACATGTCCATGACTCCCCTGATTTGAGGGGTATATTGCCGTAAAACGGCCGTGGGTGGGGAGGCATGTCGAAGCCCTTCTTTCTGTATGAGTTCCTGGAGAACAGATCACCTCAGATGCTGACTCCCTGTCTGCCTCTTTATCGGTGCCGCGGCCAGAATTTAACTTTCCCAAACCCGGTTTCGGCCTCTAATTGCTCCACTTAGCCATACTGGCCTTCACCCATGCCTAGTTATTACATTCACATGGACCAAGGCATTGCTGCCGATCTGCGCAACTACAGCCTGTGTTCCGGGCAATTCTCCAACTGTGCGCCGATTGTCATGTACAACGCCCATCGCCACGAAGGCGCGCTGTACCACCTTGCTGGCTGCAAGCAACTCGACCAGCTCAAGATCGGCCACATCAATGCGCTGATCACCGTCGTCGGGCCAACTGTCGCCTATGTGCTGCAAGGGGTGGAGGACATCGTATTCGGGCCAGCCACAGGGCACGTCGACCCTGTGACTGCCATTTTTCAGCACGCGAATATCCCAGTGCATCGTGGCTTCAACGGCCGAAGTAGCTTCAGTTCGATCACCGTGTGCGAAGCAAACGGCCGTCTCGACATCCAGGCCAGGCTGGACACGAGCACCAAACTCAACACAAAAATGGCGATTGACGCGCTGCCTGCTGACGTGGCTTTCATCGGCGAGGACCGCGACCAAGCATTGGCGGTATGGCTGTGATCGATTGAAATCAGGCCAAGGGAACGGAGGTAGTCAATCGAGCTAACTACCTCTGCTCTTTTTTGCAAATGCATCATGAAAAGCGACTATGCTCCCGTCTCACGCCTATTTAGCCGTCAGCGCACAGAATGGGAGGTGATACGTGGACGAAATCATCGTCAGGTCAGCAGCATGTCCAGAAAATCCCTGGTCGCCATGGATCGCGCTGATTCCTCCACTTATATGGGCCGGCCTGCTCATAGGATTTGCAGGATGGATAGGTCGCGACACCATTCGCTCGCTGTTAAAGCGTGTCGACAAGGTCAACATAGGGGGCGTTGAGCTGCAACTTCGTGACGATCTGGAAGCAGCCGCGGTGTCGCGAAATTTGGACATAGCCGCCTACGTGCTTGGCCGCGCAGCACGCAGACTTGCCTGTTCAAGCAAACTGACAGAGGGGGCCAAGCTGCTCTGGGTCGATGACGTCCCCGACAGCATCGTCAAGGAATCGCGCTTGCTCGAACAAGCCGGCGCACTCATCACGCGCGCCCTGTCGACGACGGATGCCTTGGACAAAATCAACAAGGAAAATTTTGATCTGATCTTGTCGGACATCAAACGCGATGGTGACGACCAGGCAGGCATCAAATTCGCCAATAAGCTAGCCGAACGGAAAAATCCGCCGCCCATCGTCTTCTATGTAGGAACAGTCAAGTCGCCTCCTCCGCAACACGCCTTTGGCATCACGAATCGACCTGACGAATTGCTTCATCTGGTACTGGACTCACTAGCCCGCTCCCGGAGTTGAACCATGTACGTACAGACCTTTGTCAAAGGCATCGCGGACGACTCCAACGGCGGGATCAGTTGGGTAGAGGCGAAAGCCATGCTTCAGCAGCAAAGAGGTATTCATTCAAACTGGTGGCGGTCAGTGGGGACGATCACAAGCACTCAAGTTGCGCAGGTTCTCACAGACACCAATCTCGACCTTCATCTTCATGCGTACGGAACCTACGGCCACAAAAGCCCGTTCATCTCACTTGCGGCCGGCTGCATCGAAAGAGATACCTTGCTCAACCAAAACTATCGATACTCAGCGGTAGATACAGCGCTCGAATTCGCCACTGGAGCCTACGGCCACGCCGGGGTGTTGTTCTTTGGGTGGATCATCGTCGGCCCGAATCCAGCGGTAAAACTGTCTGCCGTTGCCGAGTCCGTTCGTGAGCTTAATGTTTATCATCGCTGGTCTCCGTATCAACTTGAGGGCGAGATCACCGCAAAAATCCATATTCCGGCAAACCAGATCGAGCGCGCCGAATGGTGGGATCCAGAGCAGAGTGCTAGCCCTGTCCACGTTTACACAAATCCCCATTACGAGTCCCCCACCCCGATTCTCAACCTGAGGGAGTACTTCTGATGGTTGACCTCAAAGAATCCGGGTTGGATCCAACTCTTATAGAGCGCCGGATCCGTTTTCTTTTGGAACGAGCCGAGGTTCATCTGCGCAAGGAAGGCCAAAACGGCACCTCACGCTCCGAAGAAATGGCTTGCGCGGGCACACTTTGGAGAGATGCCGCATGTCTGGCCATGCTCCTTGAAAACGAAGCACAAGCCAGAGAGCTGCTACAAAGAGCGGGAGAAGCGTGGGCGAACATCGGTTTGTTCGCAGGCTACGCCCTTCTCCACTTATCAGGCATAACGAATTGGGCCGAGAACTATACGGATGATTTGAGGCAGGCTGCCTGGATACTCAGACAAAGCGAGTCGACCGGCGAGCAGCAGGAATCCGACTTGGAGCCCTCGTTCATTGCGGGCTTGGAAGTGCATGATGATTTTTATCCAAAAGACGGAACACCGGAAAGAAGGGCATATCTTTCGTCATCATCCGTCTCCAAACGACAACTGCTTAACCTCCTTCAAGCGGCAGCCAACGTCCATCACGGTGATGATCTAAAAGAATTTACGAATCTCATTCGAAGCCGTTTCGAGCGAACACCTTCTGCCACCCTTGAAGGGATCCGCTTGCTGAGTTACGTCTATTTGCTGGACACCATCTCCCATGGCGAGTTCGGAGAGCCACAACAAAACCTGTTGACAATGATGGCCCTGAACCGAAGGGAACGACTGGCTGCCGCCCAGGGCGATTCCTATCACTGGGAGAGGATTCTCAACCCGGCTTTCATCGTGGATTTGGATTTATTCACCCTGTGCGGCTATGCGGTTGAAAAAAACTTGATAGAACAGTTCAACGCCATCATGGAATTCCAACCAGCGCTGGTCTCGCTGCCATGGACCGTCGCGCAAAGACTCTACTCACAACCCGCTGCAGGCCCAACACGTGATTACTTCTAACGGCACGTCTTATCTCATTGCCGAATGCGCTAGGAGCTTCTTCGAAGCCGTAGACCGCTAGTAGGCCGCGCCAGAAGCATTCTCGGGTACCTAGTGCTACGGCGAGGCGCACGGAGGTATCGGCGGCGATACTCCGTTTGCCAAGGCTGATTTCGTTGATGCGACAATTCGACTACCCGCCCCTCTATCGCCTTGAACCAAGCAACATGAAACCCGAAGATCTGCAGCGACTTGTGACCGTCACCATGCCGTACGGTAAATACCAGGGACGTTTGATCGCTGACCTGCCCGGCGCTTACCTTGCCTGGTTTGCCCGCAAAGGTTTCCCGCCGGGTGAGCTGGGTAACTTACTGGCATTGATGCTCGAGCTTGACCACAACGGATTGAAGTCGCTGCTCGATCCACTGCGAAAGCGTTAGCAGGATTAACGATCGTCCAGAGTTGCAGGGCTAATCAGGACGATCTTTGATCCGCGTGTCATCGGCAATCCAATTGGTTTCCCACGTCTTGCCGTTGTCCGCTGAGAACGCTTGCTCGAAATGAATAGCATCGGCGCTGCGTGGCGTAATGACGAAACGCACCAGAATGGGTTTCCCCTCCCACGGCTCTTTGTCGTAAAAAACACCACGCCCATCCGCGAATCCACCGATGGCAGGTACGCCGAGCGTGCCACCATGGCTATTTGCCACATACAGTGCCCACTGGCGAGTGGCCGGGTCGTAAAGCCGGAACGATGCGAGTTGCAAATGGCTGGACGCGTTCTTCATATCCAACTCCAGCAAATTGGCCACGCCATTCCATACTTTATGCACCACGGTGATACCGTTGTATTCGCTCCACTCTTTCGAGCCCGTCAAGGGATGCATAAGCCTCGATACATGGGTATTCCAAGTACCGAATTCGAAATCGAAATCATGCTGGCCGTCGTGCTTTCCGACGCTTGCAGACTGCGCAACAACCATCCCGGAACTAATCGCGAATATCAGGGCACCCACCACACAGCCAAGCCCGCATCTATTGACCAAAGCCATTTGTTTCTCCCGAAGTCGGGCAGAGACGCCTGGAGTAGAAAGCTAGGCCTGCGATTGGCCTGGAAAAATAGCCACTATGCCATGCGTGCATATAGCCACTTCTGGTCGCGGATTTTCAAAAAAGCGAACCTGCCACTGTTCTTTCTGCGGTCCTTCGGAACTTACCAAGGGCTATGCAAGCGAAGTCTCATAGGCAACCGATTGCGTTGCACGGCCATCTTCATGCAAACGCCACAGCAATCAGCGATTCCGCTTATTAAGGACTTGCCGTGGTTGGACCTGATGATATCTTGTGCACTCGGAGTGGCCTTTACCCAGCCATCCGCATTGTTGGATATAGCTGCGTAACAGTTTTGTAAAGATCTGCAGATTTCCTACACACAGGGGAAGCTCTATGCCAGTCAAGGATTTGGAAAAGGCTGCGAGTAGTACGATTCGATCGGCCTACGAAAGAGATTACAAGACAGACAGGGAAAAGAGAGACCACATTCACAGACAGGTTTATGGCCTGGTTGATGAAGACGTTGTCATCAACGGCATTACCTACCCAGTAATTGATCTATCCGTCTTGACGACCGCGAAGTACGGAAACGTGGTGCAGTTTCTGATCACTGCGTTCAAAGCCGCAGGGGTGCGCCCGGATACACCGTTTCATATGAATTCGGAGTCCAAGTATCCGGTGGACATGGCCAATACTTATCGCTATGTGGAGTACAACGTCATCGGCGGAGGCATGAGGCTGATCTACGATGTCACCTTGGGCAATTTGTTCCTGAGCGCTCATTACAGCGACCCGTCACTGGTGATTGCGAGCACGGACGACAGCGCAGAGCAATTGGAACTCAACGACATCATGACGAGCTTGCGTCTGACGCAAAGAAATCTCGAGAGACATTCAGATGGAACTTACTTCGACGGCACTCACGACGACAGGCTGATCACGTATGCGCGTTCGGATTCGGCATTTCGTGGCTGGCTCATGAACAAGAACAGCGGTCAAGTCACGGAGACGCTGAAGAAGTACGGCTTGAGCTAGGTATAAGGTTTGCGTTGGTATAGCGAAGCACACGATCGGGGAGCCTTGGCGCGCACCGCCACTAGCAACGGAAAAAGAAGGTCAGTAGCGAGCTTTTTTGGCCATCCAAGTGCGAGATAGCCATAGCGACCGAGTTACGCGCCCTTATTTCGCCATGTAACGCCCGGCGACAAGTCACTTATGAATGGCTGGGTCACCGTAAGATATCGGCGGGTCGTCGCGGTAATATGCGGCGCAAAGGGGGCAATATGGGAAAGCGCTTTACCGCGTCCGGTGCAATCTGGACTCGGTTTGCATGCATCTTGGCGACGTGGCTTGTAGGTATGTGCGGGCCTTCGCTCGCCGCTACGTCGCTCCCGCAAGTCAGCGCCGATACGCCAATACGCGCGAATGCGCTGTCCAAAGCCGAGTTCGACGCTATCGTGGCAGAAGCCAATGTCGTGGTCAGCGCTCCACGCACCGGTGCGGACATACCGCTCCCGGCAGCATGGAAAACGCTTAATCGGGAGAAGATGTTCGCGATGCTTACCATGCCGGGCTTCGGCAGCATTCCCGAAGAAGCTCGCGGAGTATTGATCGATCAGGCAGCCACCTGGGATCTGCTCACCTTCACGCGACCGTCCGACGCGGTCGAACTTTGGAGGCGCCTGTTGCCCTTCGCAAACCTTCCCCCCAAATACTTAAGTGGAACACGCATCGACCTCGACGCGACCTGGTCTCCCAACTCTGTGGCGATGGCCGAGGTTATCGACTGCTTTCCCAGCATCGTGTGGAATGTGCAGGGCGACCCACTTGTGGTGGTGTCTGTCAAAAATGCAGCGTGGCAATGGTCTAATAGCATTGGGTGGGATGGGATGCGTCGCTGTCTGCCTGAGGCCGGCATGTTCTCAAGCGATCTCCCGCCCAATTCAGTCATTGCGCAAGCGGGAAAAATTCTTGTCCAGAAGTTTTCCAATGAATTGCTTCAAGACGGCTGCACGCGGTCGGGAGCGGATAGCTGCGTAGTGCTTCTTCAGGCGCTTTACGGGCTTGATCCAAATAATCCAGAGCTTCCCGACGTCATCAAGCATATGGAGCCGTCCTATGCACTGGATAGACCTATCCCCATGCCGTCGCCACCCCCGCCCTCTACGGGCAAGTTGACGCGTGAGGGCGCGCTTCCCGCGCGCGAGGAAATATTGCATCGCACGTTTTTCCTAACGATGAAACTCCCCGCGCTACTGCAACATCCCGAGGCATGGCCTGCCGGCGAACTGGACAAGACGGTAGTCCAGGCCATGGCCTTGGCATTGGACCTACATCGCTTGGAATACATGAGCGCTACTCACCTGACCGAAAGTCGCTATTTCGCCGATCCATGGCAGTGGATCACGCCGGTGCAGCAGGAGCGAGTAGCCGATGCGATGGCCAAAGCGGGCGTCGCCTATGCAATGCAACACGGCTGTGAAATAGGCAGCGACGGCTTCAGCGAAGGCACGCCAGATTTCTGGAAGGCCTTTGTCGTTGAAAACATAGCACTGAACCACGGTGATTGCGGCCGACCTGCCAGCCTGTATCTAGCTCAACTGGTTCAGGCTCCGGAGGCAGAGCGCGCCCGTCTCATGCAGCCACTAAGACCAGCCGCTGCAGCACTGATGACCCAAGGTGAAGTACGTGATCACGCCCTTTATCAAGTCGCCGATGCGTGTCACGCAAAAAAGAACACCACCACCGACCCTTTCGACCTTTGCGCAGGCATCGCCTCGCGCGACGCGGCCAAGCTGGCGCAAATCAAGGCACAAGCTGCCGAAGTGGCAGCGCACATGCCAAAGGTTGATCCCCTCGCTTGCGATCGAAGCACGATCGTTGCTGCCGCCAAAGCGCTGCATTTTACGACCCAGGAAGATTTCTGGGCAGGAACGAATAGTAGTTGCCGGAAAGACCCTTCGAATACCCATCAAGCCATCGTCGCACTTACTTACCGTGCGGGCGAGGAAACGACAGGTAAGGCACAGAATGATACCGACGGGGTCTACGATCTTGATGTCGTCAGCATTGACCTCGCTACGAATGCCGTCCTGGCGCACACTCATCAACCCCAAGCCATCTCAAGCGATGGAGTGGTGTTCGACTCGCTAACTATCGACACAGCCCGATACATTCTTGCACCTGGCCAGCGTGCGTTCGGCATTCGGATCGACCACAGCGCACAATGCTATCAGTGTGCATACAGTTTTACCGAACTCACGCTCTATCTGGCCGATGGCCATCAGCTCAAAGAAATCTTGAGCATCAATGCAGATGTGACGCGCTCCACGCCCACGGATGCGTGCCCGAATGCTGTAAGCAATTCGAAAACGAACGTCTCCATCGGTAAAGGCACAAGTCACGGACCGGCCGACATTGTGCTATCCACAACCACATCCACCGATGCCAACAGCGAAGACGGTCAACCGAAGGAATGTTCATCCACTTCTTCTAACACCAACACGATCCACTTCGATGGTGTTCGCTACCCTTGGGTGAAAGAAGACATGTAGTGAACCAGTGAGGTTTGATACGACGCCACGCTCAGACCTGACCGGAATTGATGATCAAACGGATGGGAATCCGCAGGTAATCACTACGGTCTAACTACCTCGTTCCCTGGGGTTTCCCCACGTTTTTCGCTCGTCATCCCAGCGAAAGCTGGGATCCAGTGCCTTTGAGGCAGTAAAGACGCTGGATCCCAGCTTTCGCTGGGATGACGTCTGGGCGATCCAAAAGATCTCGGCGAGTTTGCATAGCTTCAAAATTCTGGGGAAATCACCAAGCAAAAAACGCTGAGGTGCCTCAGCCTCTTTACTCCAACGACTCTCCCAATTCAGCCGCCGCTATTTCCCTTGTATAGCAGAAAATTGCCCTGCCGCTGTTTTTTCGGCTCATTGATGATGGCAGTAGCCAACTGCTTGGCCATATCTTCCAACATTTCATCGGGCGTCGTGAGATGGGTCGTCGAATTCTCTTGATAGGTATAGCTCGCCACCGCTTGCCCGTTGGATATGTTCAGAACACGCACTGAGATACTTGCGCGACTCGAGTGAAATGCCACGACTCCGGCGCGCCGATAATCCTGGACCTCGCCATTTATGACATATCGGTAGCCTTTTGCCTTGGCATACGCGACCGCGGCATCGTCATCGAGTTGCGCCTTAGGTCCAACGGGCCTTGGCAGCGAGACGGCGTGCATACCCGGCTTTTGCGAAAGTACGCGGAAAAAGATCGAACCCGCATTCAACCCGGAGCCGTCGCAATCCGCCTGATTAGCGATATCGCAGTCCTCGAACATCACCACGGCAATAGAGCTTCCGTAGGGAACGCGATGTTTTACCGTGATGGATGGAGCGGCGGCACATCCCGCCAACAGCATCATCGTTGCCAACAGGGCGCGTGTACGAATTGTCATCACTGACTCTCTCCAAGCCTTGAAAGTGCCATCGCTACGGAACCGGAAAAGATACCAAACTGCTTTATTTGGACATCAAAGAACAGTCAAGTTCTTTTTACCGCGACGACAAGTTTGCCAGAAATGAGATGGCGTGAAATAGGGCGCGCAAATTATTACGGCAATCACACTGACCGCACAGAACGTCGTTTAGCAGCGAGCACTCAAGAAAAGGAGTCAGCGCGCATTTCTCTCTTGAAGGAGCACCCTGCCCCCTTCTCCGCTTTCCTTCGCCGCCTTGCCCGTTTTGGAACCGGGCACATTGTGCGCCCTCCCTTCCGACTGTCGGTTTTGACCCGCGTCATTCGTCGAGATACGTGAGCAGACCAAATTATCGTCCACGATAGGAAGAAGACCACCATGAAGAAGTATCTGCTTGCCATCTATCAGCCTGGCGCGGATGGCGACATACCGCCGCGCAACGTGCTGGACAGGATCATGCAGGACGTACGGAGCATCCGGGAGGACATGAAGACCTCTGGGACTTGGGTCTTCTCGGGTGGTCTGGATTCACCAAGCGCCGCGACTGTGTTACGGCCTCACGGCCGGGACACGCACACGATGGATGGGCCGTTTGCGGAATCGAAGGAACATATCGGTGGCCTTACGATCGTCCAAGTTCCTAATTTTGATGTGGCACTGGAATGGGCTCGGAAATTGGTCAAGGCAACTGGGCTTCCGATTGAAGTACGACCCTTCCTAGAAGAGAGCGCTGGCTGACTTCAGATCTATGACTAAGAAGGTGGGAACACTATGAACATGGTCAAGCACACGATTTTGCCTATAGCTACCGCACTAGTGGCTGCGATGTTGATAAGCAGTATCTGGTATAGCCCCATGCTATTTGGCCGACCATGGATTGCACTGCGCGGCGAATGGCTGCATGTCCAACCCAACGCATATGTCGCGCCGTGGAAACCTCTCGTCGAGGTAATGCGAGAAATCGTCGTCGCCTACGTGCTAACCCATCTCATCGCTCAACTCAAAATCACTCGCCTTGTAAGCGCAGCGGCTCTCGGGTTCTTGGTCTGGCTTGGATTTCCCGTTTCGATGCTCGTTGGTGCGAGTTTATGGGATGACAAGCCTTGGACTCTTAGCTTCATACATGCTGGTGACTGGCTCATCAAAATGCTTGTGATGTCCATCATTATCACGGCGACGCGGCATCTGACATTTGCGTCGAAACAGTCGTGATCCGAAAGCGCGAAACTCACGGGAAAAAGAAAAATAGCACTAGTAAATTTCTCCCCTGAAAAAGCCCCCGTTGTCCCGACTGTGTTGGTTCGGGATTTCGTACCGAAAAGAAATCTGTATCAAGAGTGTTACACGTTGACGCCAACGGATATTGGCGGGACGATTGCGGCCGTTTGTTGCGTCAATGAAGGTGATTTCGTTCGAATTGAATCGTCGCACCGCTCATTAAACCACGGATGTTTACATGAAAATCAGTCGCAGCGTTCTCGCCGGGATGTTTGTGCTACTCGGCACACTCGTAATATTCCAACCATCGAATGTGCACGCGCAGACCAATGCGGATATTTCAAAGGATGCCGTTCAAGTCACTGTGCAAGTCAACATCAACAATTTCACCTTCACTCCGGTCAGCATTCCGAGTGGGAAACGGCTGGTTGTCCAAAGCGTGAATCTCTCAGGTGCTGCAACAACAGCCGGTGCCTATGTGCAGCCCATCGTCGTCGCTGCTTCAAAGCTGGGCTCTGGCAGCTTCAACTACAGTTACTTTGGCCCCAACCCTTCTGTTGTTGATCCAACACAATTTTATGCGTCCTATCCGACAACTATCTATGCGGATACGTTGATGGTCGGGCCGGCGTTCGCAGGCTACACGCCGACATTCATGGCATTTAATGTGGTGATCAACGGATACCTCGTCGATGCTCCCAAAGTCGCTGCCTCGGCAAACGTCAGTCAGCAAGATCAAGGCCCTGACCTAAAGCAACTGGGAAATCGCAGCGTCATTACCCATTAGAAACGCCCCATCATTCACTGATAAAAGGTGCGGAGGTAGTTAATTTCGCTTAACTACCTCCGCACCGTTTTTCGAGGCCGACGTTTGTAGGCACAAGGCCAGGGCCGCTGTATGCACGCATACCCTATCTCACGATGGCCACACCAGCCTAAAAATGCGATGATTCGCAGTTAATGGCCGCTCTCGCAGCGCCAACTACCCCCAGAGATACCGTGAAGACCCCCCAAGGCTTGCAGGCGCTGATCGATGACGGCGTCATCGATGAAGTGCTGAGACCGCTAAAGAGCGGCAAGGAAGCGTCGGTGTACGTTGTCCGCAGCGGCGACGAAATACGGTGCGCAAAGGTCTACAAAGACATGGCGCAGCGCAGCTTCCAGCAACGCGTACAGTATCAGGAAGGTCGCAAGGTACGAGGCAGCCGCGAGGCGCGTGCGATCGGCAAGGCGAGCAAGTACGGGCGCAAGCAGCAGGAAGTGGCCTGGAAGAACACCGAGGTTGATGCGCTCTACCAATTGCGCGTCGCTGGCATGCGCGTGCCTGAGCCGTATGGCTATTTCCACGGCGTACTGGTGATGGAGCTGGTTACCGACGCCGAGGGCTTCTCCGCGCCGCGCCTAGGTGAGGTTGAACTCAGTGCGGAGAAGGCGCGTGAATACCATGGCGTGCTCGTGCGGCAGGTGGTGCTGATGCTGTGCTGCGGGCTGATTCATGGCGATCTGTCCGCGTACAACGTACTGGTCGGTCCGGATGGGCCAGTGGTGATCGATTTTCCGCAAGTCGTCAGTGCCGGGGGCAACAATGCGGCGCGCACGATGCTGCTGCGTGACGTCAACAACCTCACTGCACATCTTGGACGTTGGGCACCCGAGCTATTGGACACGTGGTACGGCGAGGAGATGTGGGCGTTGTTCCAAGCCGGCGAGCTGCGACCCGATACGGAACTGACCGGTGAGTTCACGCCGGACGAAACCGAGGTCGATCTCGACAGCATCCGCCAGTCCATCAATGATGCGCGTGAAGAATGGCTGATCCGACAGCAGGGCCGTGAGGCGGCAGCGGAAGACTAGAAAGCATCGACGCGTCGCGGTCTCAGAATTTCTCGCCCACGGGCAGATAGCGCCACATCCCCGGCGGCATCGCGCCGTTCGGGCCCTTACCCAACGCGACCCTGCCGATGCGCAATCGGCGAATCGACACGACGCCTAGCCCGACCTGCACGCACATGTCGCGCAGCTGTCCGTTTTGCACGCCCTTGATCGCGAAGCGCAGCCGAGTCTCGTTCTGCCAACTGACCTTGCATGGTGGCAGCGCACGACCGTTGAAACTCAGGCCGTAGCTAAGCCGGCGCAGACCGTCGGCCGCAATCTCGCCGCTGATTTCAACGACGTACTCGTGCTCGATAACGTCAGCATCCTCGGTCAGGCGGCGCCATATCCGGCCGTCCTGGGTCAGCACCATCAGGCCACTGGCCTCGGCGTCCAACGACACTAGCGATGTCAAACGATGGAAATGGCGCCGCAGCAGACGTTCGCCACTGGGGTCATCCACCCAACGTGTCTCCGGCGTCACCAAGGTGCTGACGGGCTTGTAAGCGTTGCTCGCGTCGAAGCCCGCTGGCTTGTGCAACAAGATCGTGGCCGGCTCCACCGCATCCAGGCGAGCGTCGGGGTCGAGTTCGACACGCTCGACGGTTACCTTGTGTTGCGGCATCTCGATCACCTGCCCATCCACCGACACCCAACCGTTCTGGATAAATTGCTCTGCTTCGGCACGTGAGAGGCCGAACAGCTCGGAGACACGATGGGTAAGTCGAACCGGAGCGGACATGGGAATGGCCAGGGAAACGAGACACGCAGTGTAACGACCGAAGAGCCGTCGATGCGCGGGGCAATGAGATGCCCGCTTCCAAACAAAACAAAGGGGACGGAGCTAGTTAACGTGATTTAAGTACCTCTGTACCAATAAAACCCAACTCATCCCGTTTTCTTGAATTAATTCAGTCGCACCCATTTCTTGTCTACATAGACACAAATGCCACCTTCAGAACAAGGTACCAGTTTACCCGCCGCTTCCGCCGCATTGAGTTGCTCTGCCCACTGAACCTGCTGGAGATTCTGATGCGCATGCCACACGGCATAGACGGTCGCGGCAATCACCGCCACGGAACCAAGGGTTGCCGCAATGAATGCTTTCCATGCGTTCGCAATGTGCATCATGCTCAACGCGCGTATGCGCTGCTCCAGCTCGTTGGTGGAAATCTCTATCTTGCCTGCACACGCAATAAGTCGCTTCTCGACATGACTAGTCGCCGCCCCTGCCCCCGCGACAATGGCATCGGCTGCCGTTTGTTGAAGCCGCTCAACCGCCTGTCTCCCTGCACTCTCGGCGGTGAGCGCAAGGTTCTGCGCGGTTTGGCTCATCCTCTGCGTGGCCTGATGCGACTGCATCACCACGCGATCGCTGAGTTCTTTCAGATTGTGGGCAAACATCCCCACTTGCACCGCCAATGTTTCAACATCCTGCTGCCCCATATCTCCTCCCTTACATGGATCGACCGGCCCGCTGTTGCATTTGGTGGGCCTGCGCTTGTGTCTGTCGCTCGGCCAGAACCTGAGCTTGTACCTGTTGCCGATTGAGTTCGGCGCCTTGCGCTAGCAACGCCTGGCCGCTGGGCGAGTTCTCATAGGCTTTGCCGATGGCGCAAAGCGAGTCCATGTCTTTGCTGGCAGCGGCGTGGCACATAGCCTGGAACATGTCGTGAATTGAGCTGTGCCTGGTAATACCTTGCGTATGGCTTGATGTGTGGCTCGTTTTAGCCGAGTTGCTTTGCAGCGCATTCTCGCGTTCTTTCACAACGTCGAGGGTATTCACCCCGACAGTGCGGTTGGCAGCTCGCCCTTCTAGCTCTGGTGACAGCGCCGGGGTGTGGTTGAGTAACTGGCGTTGACCGTGAATTACCTGAAGAGTACTCGCGCCAGCAATGCCGTCGCTGAGCAAGCTGTGATCGCTTTGGAAAGCACGGACGGCAGCTTCAGTGTTGCGACCGAAATATCCATCCGGCTGCAATGCCTGGCCTCGATTATCGGTATAGCCGAGCGCCGCCAAGTCAGCTTGCAGTGCATTCACGGCGTTGCCATGGGCGCCTTGACGGAGAGTGCCGTCGGCCGCATGGTGATGGCTGGGTTTACCAAAATCCGCATGGTTGCGTTTATCGAAGCCCGGTTCTGGCGGCAGGACCGCATGAGTCTTCTCATACTGTTGAACAAATTCTTCGTATTTACCTACATAAGGCATGACGTGTTGTTTGGATAACTCAATCCCGCCCCAATCGCCAGCCGGACCATCGTGGTGATACTTATATATGTACTCCTCACCTTGACCACGACTTTTAGCTAATGCCGCATTGTCTTTATAGGTTTCGACTAACGCCTCTGCTTGCTTTGTTATATCCCCTCTGTTCAAGGCAGTGATACCGTATCCTTTACCCGTTCCATCAACAAATTGTCCAATTCCAAACGCGGTGGTTGTTCCAGCCGCAGCATCTGGATTAAAACCGGATTCAGCACGTGCTATGGCAAGAACATAGGCCGTCTGATGCTCATCAAGGCCTCCTTTCTGGGCCGCTTGCATCACAGCATCGATGGCTCGCGACTGCACTTCGGCGCTTGCGTCTCCCCAAATATGCGAATTGCCGGCCAATCTTCCCGGAGAGTTATCGATTGGTTCTCCGTAGTGAGTTCTTTCGGGACCTAGAATTTGGCTGTCTCTGTAAGCCAAGCCCTTTTCTTGGATCATCGAGCCATATATTTCCTTACCTGGCATTAATTAATCTCCACGGTGCAGAGTAAATTTCCTTTGCTATCGAGAGACGGCCCCTCGCATACGATGTCCGTGTCCTCGTACTTGCCTAAACTCAACTTTTTGCTCAAATCATTGAAAGACTGATTATTCGGGGCTATGGATTGAGCGGGCGCCACGTCAGAGATCTTGATAGTTGCGGGATCGCTGCTAGTAAGGAGATTTCCGTTTGCGTCATAAAGGTGATGCCACTCACACACATCGCACCCCATAGGTAAAACGCTATACATCACATGAAAGTAGGAAGTGTTGTCGCTTTTTGATACAACGCAGGCTATGCCTGTTGGCGAACTGTCTTTGAGACCCCTGGGGAGGGGCAGCCTTCTGATGGCACTCCTTGACGTGTAGACAAGTGATGGATGCAGGCAATCTGCCATTCCATGACCAACTGCAGTGCACCGTAGACTCATCTCAGCGCCGCCGCATTTCTTGGAAACCACGGTTACACCAAGATTGTCGCTACTTGCTGCGCAAGTCATCGGCGTAACGAACAGCAACACAGCAATCAATAACATCTTCCTCTTCATTTCGCCTCACTGCAGACATGGCCGAAGAGACCATTCAAGGCTTACCACAGGGTGCAAACAATAGGCCGATACTTCGCCGCACTGTGGGCACTTGTCTGTCCTGCGACGGCTTGCCCTTGGGACGTGTACTAAAGACAGGCTAGTCAAAGGCCGGGGAGCCTGATCGACGCACTACAACTCTCGCCCTGCGTTGACACGCGTGTGCTGATGCTTGCATTAAAAGGTTCGGGGTGATGTATCACCCATGGCGTGACATGTGCGGCGGTGACATCGTGACGGACACGGCTATACCGATCACCGCTTGATCTACGCGATTCGTTCGCATGAAGGCGGCTACGGCCACCTTCATGCTTTTCGTGCATCGAGACCAGACGCTGGCTATACGTTGGCCTAAACCGACCGGGAAACCAACCGGCACCGCTTGCCTTCCGGTGCGGCCCGCTTGCAATACACGTCCACGATGGCAACCGTGTTTTGGACGGAGTCGGACAGCAGGAACCGTTTCGCCACACCGGGCCCGGTCGAGTTGTCGATAGCCACGGCGACGAACGGCTGCGAGGCAATACCCAGCTTCCGTAGGGCTTCCGACCCCTCGGCTGCCCGCTCCGCTTGTACGTACTGCCGGTGCGTGTTGCCGACAAAGGCCTTCAATCCATAACCCGTGGGCAAGTCGATGAAGTAGGTCTCGTATTGGCCTGCTGGCGCGGTGACTGTGAAATTTTGCAAATTGGTGGTGTGAGTCTCGTCTTGGGCAACGCTGACGCTGCCGACACAGGCAAGACCGAGCACGATGGTCGTCGCAATGATCAGGCGTTTCATAAAGGACTCCAAACGGACGCCTATGTCCGTTGAGCGATTGTCGAGTGGGCCGGAGAAACAAAACGAGACAAAAGGCGAAACAAAAAAGAAAAGAGGTCAGAGTGAAGGCATGACTTATGACCTAGATACCTCTCAGACCAGCGGAAAATTCGTCTCGAATCACTAACCGGAATCAATCGGCAACGTTACCAAGTAGAAGAAAAAAGGGGCTAATCGCGCTCGAGCATTACGACTTTCACATGAATCGTGTAACCCCTCTCTGCTAATTTAAACCTATCGTAGCCGTCGACCATCCAAAGATCGTAGTACCCGATTTGGAGAGGGAGTAGCGAGTTCAGGCGTTACTGGAAGAGACGCCGCAATCAACAAGGAAAGCAAGTACACCGGCAGCCACCCCCACCCCAACAGTGCTGCTTTGACATCGATAAGCGAACCCATCACCGCGCGAGCGGATGAGCGGCTTTGCGCGCCTGAATCCCCAAAACTCACGAGCACAAGCATGAAAACCATTCAAAAATCTGAAGTCGATCGCCAGCAGAAACACGGGTTTCGCTTCGCGTCCATGCTCACGTCGACCATTGCCATGGCTGCATTTGGTGCCATGACATTCAGCGCTGCTCATGCGCAGGACACCAACTCCAGAATCTTCGGCAAAGCTCCCACCGATGGCACCATCACAGCGCACAGCGATACCGGTATTACCCGTCACGGCACCGCTAACAGCAAAGGTCGCTATACCCTCTCCACGCTGCGGCCTGGAACCTATGTTGTGTCTCTGGAAAAGGACGGCAAAACGCTTGCCAGCCTGTCTGGCGTTCCGCTCTTCGTGGGCGCTGCATCCGAAGTGGACTTTGCTTGCAACAACGATCAGTGCACGGCATCGCTCGCTCGCTGATTGCGCAAATAGCGACACTAGAACAAAAAGGCCCGTCAATAGACGGGCCTTTTTGCTTTCAGAAGGAGGGCGAGTTGAGCTTTCTGACTTTCCAAGCCTGTCAACGTTGACACAACGTGCACTCCGACCCCTGTTTTTCCGACCCTTGTTTTGCCTTTACTGCGTAACGCATTGCATAGCCATATGCTCAGCGTTGTTGGCGGCATCGATGGCGTGCTGAGCTGCGTCTCGCTCGTCCTGTGAATTGAAGGCATGCGTGTTGAAACTTTCCATCTTGGCTTTGAAGTAAACGATATCCGCATCCATCGAAGACACTTCAGCTGACTGAGTGGCTTGCGCACATGCGTCGTGCATCGGCATGTCGGCAATTTTTTGCCTCTCCGCCATCAGTGCGGGAAGTCGACCCTCGATCTGAGAAGGGTCGCCATGTTCGGTAGTACGTTCATAGACGACCCAGGCAGCCCACTCCATGGCCAGATCACCGGTGTCTTTGCTGGTTGGAAGGCCGTGCACCACCGGTGAAGGTTTGTGTGGCGGGTCCTGCACCGGCTCGCTTTGAGGTGCCGTACTGGCTGGATCGACAGCAGCGGCCCGTGACGCTAGTTGTGCTCGCACTTCAGCACGATGGTGTTTGACGTGATATATCCAAAAACACACAACCATTAGGACACCTGCGGAAAGCCAAAATCTGGCGCTCATGTATTCCCCCCGGAAAATTTGATAAATGAAGTGAACCTGGCACCTTTCTTCTTACAGCAACAACAAATCCCCTGCACATCCAGCACCTCCCTTTTTGGCTGATGTGTCATCGTCGGTTTGCCGCCAAAAGTGCCCCCCCTTTTTGGTCGCTTTCTGCTGATCCCTTTTTAGACTCATGGTGCGTCAAAAATTTTCTTTCCGGCGGGGAGACTTGATATCGGGGTGTCAAAGATCTCCTTAAGAAAATCGCGCGCGCTTAACTTATGTGCTGAAACACCTCGCCGCAAGTTACGCTCCATTCGCTTAACGCCATCTGTCAAAATCTTCATTTTTTTCGACTCACTCATAATGGCAAGCCTCAATGGAGTGGGCAACGAGTTACCATGTTTTTCGATTAATTCATCAAATCGTAATTCACCGCCAGATTCCTTATAAGCACAATTAAACAAAAATAAGGCTACTGCTCCTGACTCAGAAGAATCTTTTTCTTCAAGCTCATAAATACATTCCTCGAGATTTTCCAAAAAATGTCCGTATCCGTACTGTCCCTTAATTATCGTCGCAAACAGGCACAGTAGCTGCATTACTGGAAATCCAGAAAGCGGAGAGTTGACTTCACGATTGCAAATCGCGACGTATAGGCGAGAGATATCGTCAAACACTTTTAGTAACGCGGTTTTTATGAATCTCTTAGGTGTCAAGTAGCCTGCCAGCATAAAATTGCCAAAATTTAAAGCCCTAGAGAGGCGTCCCCCATCATCAGTTAGTGAAATATCGGTTAGTGACGATATAAGACCAGGACAATCACGCAAGGTACCAGCGAGAAAGAAATAAGAATTAGCCCAATACGGATGAAATACCGTTTCATCTATCCTTACATCTGCTGATTTCGCTAATTGTCTGGCGTAAAAAAACTCGCAGAATGATCGATGCCGAAAAGTTATTGTATCTTCAGACTCTTTATAGAACAGAACACCGCTCCTAGCAGACAGCTTGCTTATAAGCACTTCCGCATCGGCACCAAGCCCTCGATCTCGAACATAGTCGTCGACAAATACGCGAAGCTCAGATCGTCCAACGACAGCTAGCTTGTTTGTCATCATGTAATCGCCAAGCCAGGTCAGCCCTTCAACGGCCACCTCATACTCGACCTGTGACCTAAGCCCTTTTGCTATCTCCCATCGTCCAAGCACAAGCTCCATGTATTTCTGGAACAACTCAGTGAGATTAGATGGCACGTCCTGATGGTTCTCCGCAATCAATCTTCCTAGCAAAATGAAAGCAATTGGCGTGCCTTCCAAAGCTTTAAATAGCCGACTCTTCTCAATGTCTTTGATGATGCGTCCACTGACATCGAGACCACCTCCAACCTTTGAGAGAAAATCAATCGCACGCTTTCCCCGCAGCGGTTTAACTCTAAAAATGTCCAACGATTGGACTTTCGCCCCAAGTAGACCAGCCTCGTTTATAGGTCTTGTTAATAGGACAACAGTCACATCATTGCTTCTTGCCACATCAGCAAGAATGCCACTTAGCACTTCTTCTTGACCGCGCTCAGGAATATCAATCTCGTCAAAACCGTCAATTATTATGACCACCCTAGTAGAGTCAGTTAATTTGTTTTTAGAACTAATGTCAACAATGAGATTATCTACCTTTAAGTCGTAACTTTTTTCAAACGAAGTGCAATGAATTAAATAAGGAAACACGCTTCCATTCTGAAATTTTTCTCCCTGTAAGATATTTCGCATTATTTCCCTTGCCAACTTTGACTTGCCTACGCCCATCGCACCTTCGATCAAAACAAATGGGGACTTAAAAATTATCGAACAAAGGCCATTTATCCCACCAATGGGCTTAGAGGAAATCACGTATCCCGATCGATCATATTCAAGCCGAACGATGTCTGGCTCAATATAGAAATCAACTCCACCGGGCACGACCATCCCGCTCCCGCCTTCCATTGAAATCTGTTGCAACGCCTCATCGGCGTAACGCTGAATATGGGGCGGAATTGTTACAAATTGATCCGGAACGTATCGATCCAGAAGTTGCGCAAGATGTTGGCCGTAGATGAACTCAATTCTCGTCTTAGCGAATTTATCGAAAATCTTTTCTTTTGCGTTGTTTGTCAGGTCTCCTGTCGAGACGACCCAAACTTCACGTATTTGAATCCGATCTTTCCCATCTGAGGACTTTCTTTCTATGAGACACTCTTCTATCTGTCGTGTCACATCGGCATGGTCTATTTTTATTTGGCCAACCTTGGCAACCACTCCAATGTAAATTGTCTTTTGCAGCGTCGAATCAAACTTATGCAGAATGAAATCTGCACCGAGCTCATTTGCTCCATGGTTATAGTCCACCTTCGTAACACCATCCATCTTTTTGAACAAAGTGGACAGAATCGGATGCAGCTCTTTTACTTCGTCCTTGATTTGCTTGAGATGTTCAAGCGTCTGCCTAGTACTTGGAACCATGACCATGCCCTTCTCCCTGCTTTAAAGCTGGCTATTCGACAATATCCCCGGATTAAGCAAAGCTTACGCCAAGGTATCTTGGTGTTCGGCAAGTCATTAGCCTCCTTGACAAAAAGGCCCGCCAGTAGGCGGGCCTTTGCTTTATAGGTAACTATGCAGCTGCCATTCTTTTACATATTTCGACGATACTCGCCACCTACGTCATAAAGAGCATGGCTAACCTGCCCCAACGAGTCAAAAAGGGGGTAGCCCAGAGCCCTTTTCGGAAGTAAAAAGCCCGCAACCCACGGGCGCCCCGGCGATTGCCACCACGACGAATAGCCTTTTCATTGCCCCCTTGCTCCTTTTCCCTATAGAACTGGATTTCCGAGAGAGATGCTAGCAAGGTTGCGACACAGAATTTATAAAGGTAGCGCGACGAATCGCTATTACGCAATAAGTAAACCGAGGCAGTTCGATCAGGCGAGCAACTTGCTGACCAACTGGATATGCCGTGTCTTCCCCAGCAAGCTATGAATAAGCAGAACCTCGCCTGCGGTCCATGAGATCGGCTCGATTTTCTCGAACCGCATGGTGGCCTTACCGTAGGCCACGGTCATATGTGGCGCGTAGGAGCCATGTGTCCATTGGCCCAATGAATAAGCTCGCAGATGCGTTGCCAGTTGCTTATGCAGCGCATGGAGCTGTTCATTGCCATCGCTTGCGGCGAGCACGAGCGGGCTTTTGGCTTGGCGGTTGCCGAAGCTGCCGATTTGATCGAAGCGGACGGTGAGTGGCTGGGCTGTCAGGTGTGAGAGCGATGAGGTGGCGTTGTCGACCAGTGCAGGCGGCAGGCTGGTGTAGTCGCCGAGGTGGAACAAGGTGACGTGGAGGCGGTTGGGTTCTACGGCGCCGGCGGTGAGGTTGTGACTCGCAAGGTAGTTGTTGGCGATGTTTGCCAGTTGGGTGGCGTCTTGCGGGTTTGGGAAGACGGCGAGGAACAGGCGGTCGGTGGGGATTGGGGGTTCGAAGCCTGGAAGGGATCCCTGGGACATGGGGTGGTTCCTTGGATGGAGGTGTTGCTTCTTAGCTTGGTGTTTTGGTTTTGGGCAAGCTCTGGCTTACCCCGCCCGGCCCGGCCCTTCCCTACCTGTGCAGGGGAGGGAGTGGTGTGTGGCGAGAGTTGGGAAGTTCGCGCTGCACAGCCCCTCACCCCAACCCTCTCCCCGGAGGGGAGAGGGGGTTTGAACTACAGCGAGTTGGGAGTTTAGGCGGCGATGCGTTCGATGCGTTTTATGGCTTTGCCGAGTGCGCGATGGGCTTCTTCGAGGTCGTAATCGGCTTGCAGGCCGAGCCAGAAGCGTTCGCTGGTACCTAAAGCTACGGCAAGGCGTACGGCTGTGTCGGCGGTAATGCTGCGCTTGCCGAGGACGATTTCGTTGATGCGGCGTGGTGGTACGCCGGCGGCGCGGGCCAAGGCGTTTTGGCTGATGCCGAGGGGGTTGAGGAATTCTTCCAACAGTACTTCGCCAGGATGAATGTTGGGCAAGGTTTTCATGGTCGACTCCGTAGGTCAGTGGTAATCGACGATTTCCACGTCATGGGCGTCATCGGCCTTCCAAATAAAGCAGATCCGCCATTGATCATTGATCCGAATGCTGTGCTGGCCTTTACGGTTGCCCTTGAGGGCTTCCAGGCGATTTGCCGGTGGTATACGCAAATCGTCCAAGGTCGCAGCGTTGTTGAGCATACGCAGTTTGCGGCGGGCGACTGCCTGGATACTTGCTGGAAGACGCCGGGAAGGCGTGCCTGCCCAGATCCTTTCCGCTTCCTTGTCGGCAAAGTTGTGGATCATGTGGATACCATAACGTTAAGCGTTATATGACGCAAGGCGTCATAGGTCCATTTGGGTGGTGATGAGGTTTTGGGCAAGCTTGGGTTTACCCCACCCCGGCCCTCCTCTGTCTGTGCAGGGGAGGAGTGGTTTGTGGCGAGAATTGCAGATAACGCTTCGCACAGCCCCTCACCCCCAGCCCTCTCCCCGGAGGGGAGAGGGGGTTAGGTTTGAGGCAGATGTGGTGTCTCTGCGTTACATGTTGCGGCGGTATTCGCCGCCTACGTCGTAGAGGGCGTGGCTGATCTGGCCGAGGGAGTTGTATTTCACAGCTTCCATCAACTGCTCGAAGACGTTCTTGCGTTCGCGTGCGGTGTTTTGCAGGGTCTTCAGGCTTTCCGGCGCAAGCGTGTTGCGGGCTTTGCCGAACGCCTGCACGTTTTCAATCTGCTGGCCTTTTTCTTCTTCCGTCGAACGAATTAGTTCGATTTCGGTGGCGATTTCGCCGCCGTGGTCTTTGGGCAGGAAGGTGTTGACGCCGATCAGTGGCAGGCTGCCGTCGTGTTTCTTCTGCTCGTAGTACATCGATTCTTCTTGAATCTTGCCGCGCTGGTACATGGTGTCCATGGCGCCGAGCACGCCGCCGCGTTCGCTGATGGCTTCGAATTCCTTGTAGACGGCTTCTTCGACGATGTCGGTGAGCGCGTCGACGACGTGGCTGCCTTGCCAGGGGTTTTCGTTGAAGTTGAGGCCGAGTTCTTTGTTGATGATCATCTGGATGGCTACGGCGCGGCGCACGCTTTCTTCGGTGGGCGTGGTGATGGCTTCGTCGTAGGCGTTGGTGTGCAGGCTGTTGCAGTTGTCGAACAGGGCGTACAGCGCTTGCAGCGTGGTGCGGATGTCGTTGAACTGGATTTCTTGCGCGTGCAGGGAGCGGCCGGAGGTTTGGATGTGGTACTTCATCATCTGGCTGCGGGCGCTGGCGCCGTAGCGTTCGCGCATGGCGCGTGCCCAGATGCGGCGGGCAACGCGACCGATGACGGTGTATTCCGGATCCATGCCGTTGGAGAAGAAGAAGCTGAGGTTCGGCGCGAAATCATCGATGTTCATGCCGCGCGCGAGGTAGTACTCAACGATGGTGAAGCCGTTGCTGAGCGTGAAGGCGAGCTGGCTGATCGGGTTGGCGCCGGCTTCGGCAATGTGATAGCCGGAGATGGAGACCGAATAGAAGTTGCGCACCTTGTGGTCGACGAAGTACTGCTGGATGTCGCCCATCATGCGCAGTGCGAATTCGGTGCTGAAGATGCAGGTGTTCTGCGCCTGGTCTTCTTTGAGAATGTCGGCCTGCACGGTGCCACGCACGGTTTGCAGGGTTTCTTCCTTGATGCGTGCGTAGGTTTCGGCGTCGACGAGTTGATCGCCGGTGACGCCGAGCAAGTTGAGACCCAAACCTTCGTTGCCCTTGGGCAGTTCGCCCGCATACGTTGGGCGCTTTTTGCTGGCGAAGAGTTCGTCCATGCGCTTTTGTGCGGCGAACCAGCGCGTGGCATCGGCCTTGAGGTATTTCTCCACGTTCTGATCGATCGCGGTGTTCATGAACATCGCGAGGATGATCGGCGCGGGGCCGTTGATGGTCATGGAGACGGAACTGGTCGGCGCACTCAGGTCGAAGCCGGAGTACAGCTTCTTCATGTCGTCGAGTGTGGCGATATTGACGCCGGAGTTGCCGATCTTGCCGTAGATGTCCGGGCGTGGCGCGGGATCTTCGCCGTACAGGGTGACGGAGTCGAACGCGGTGGAAAGACGCGTTGCCGCACCGCCTTGGCTCAAGTAATGGAAGCGGCGATTGGTGCGCTCGGGCGTGCCTTCGCCTGCGAACATGCGGGTGGGATCTTCGCCGGTGCGGCGATACGGATACACGCCGCCGGTGTACGGATAGTGGCCGGGCAGGTTTTCGCGCATGAGGAAGCGCAGCTGGTCGCCCCAGTCTTTGGTCTTGGGCGGCGCGACTTTCGGGATCTTCTGGTGGCTGAGGGATTCGCGGTAGTTCTCTACGCGGATCACCTTGTCGCGCACCTTGTATTCGTTCACTTCTTCGGTGACGGACTTGTAGAGCTTGGGCCACTCGCGCAGCAGATGCAGGGATTCGTGGCTGAGTTCGCGCAGGGCAGCGTTGTAGCGTTGGCGTAGGACGAGCAGTGTGCGGTCGGCTTCGGAGTCGTGCAGTGCTTCGTGGTCGTAACGCTCCAGTTCGCGCGGCAGCTTGTCGTCGCCGAGTTCCTTCAGCGATTCATAATAGTGCTGCGACTTGCTGGCGAATTCGGCTTCGCGTTCAATCTCGGTATTGATGCCCCTGCCCTGCTCGGCGATTTCCGCGAGGTAACGCACGCGTGCACCTGGAATTAGCACGGTGGCGCGCGGTTCTTTCAGGGTGACATCCAGGTTGGGCTTGAAATCGCAGTGTGCGGTTTCGATGGCGTGCTCGCCGCCCTTGGCCGCGAGCTTGGTACGCAGCAGGCGGCAGAGGTTGGTGAACATCCAGGTGACGCCTGGATCGTTGAACTGGCTGGCGATGGTGGGATACACCGGCACGTCTTCGTCTTTCAGGGTGAAGGCGTTGCGGTTGCGCTTCCACTGCTTGCGCACGTCGCGCAGTGCGTCTTCGGCGCCGCGCTTGTCGAACTTGTTGAGTACCACCAGTTCGGCGAAATCGATCATGTCGATTTTTTCGAGCTGGCTGGCGGCGCCGTAGTCGCTGGTCATCACGTAGACGGGGAAATCGACCAGGTCGACGATTTCCGAATCGCTCTGGCCGATGCCGGCGGTTTCCACGATCACCAAGTCGTACGGCTGGCTCTTGAGGAAGTTGATGCAGTCGTGCAGCACTTCGTTGGTGGCGGCGTTCTGGCGGCGCGTGGCCATGGAGCGCATGTACACGCGATGGCTGCGCAATGCATTCATGCGGATGCGATCGCCGAGCAAGGCGCCACCGCTGCGGCGACGCGTGGGGTCCACGGCGAGCACGGCGATGCGCATGCCGGGGAAGGCATGCAGGAAGCGCAGCAGTAGTTCGTCCACCACGGACGATTTGCCCGCGCCGCCGGTGCCGGTCATGCCGAGCACCGGTGTGTGCTTGCCGGCCAGCGACCATTCCTTGCGCAGGCGCGTGAGTTCGGCCTCGCTCAATTTGGTCTCTTCGATGGCGGAGAGCATGTGGCCGATGCTGATCTCGTCATCAATGTTGATCTTGGTGGGCACCACGGCATCGTTCTGCTCGCGCTGGGCGGCAGCGTTGCCGGCGCGGTGCATCACGTCCTCGATCATCTCCACCAGGCCGAGCTTCATGCCGTCGTTGGGGTGGTAGATGCGTTCCACGCCGTAGGCCTGCAGTTCGCGGATTTCCTCAGGGGTGATGGTGCCGCCGCCGCCGCCGAACACGCGGATGTGCGCTGCGCCCCTCTCCTTGAGCATGTCCACCATGTACTTGAAGTACTCCACGTGGCCACCTTGATAGGAGGACAGTGCGATGGCATCGGCGTCTTCTTGCAGTGCAGCACGAACTACATCTTCCACCGAGCGGTTGTGGCCCAGGTGAATCACTTCGGCGCCCTGCGATTGAATGATGCGGCGCATGATATTGATGGCGGCATCGTGGCCGTCGAACAGGCTGGCGGCGGTGACGAAACGCAGCGGGCTGGTTTCTGCCTGCGCGGCGGTGGCAGGAACGTGCTTGGCGGGGGAACTCATGGGGACTCCGAGAACGTATGTTCCAAGTGCAACTATTCTAGTGGGGTTGCCTGTTAAACGGGTGGTTGCGTGCGTGGACCCGTGTCAGAAGACAGCGCGGATGTGATCCGGCGTTATTCAAGATCGCTCAAGATTTGCTAAAAGGTGTTCGGAAAACGGCGTTACTGGATGCAGCTTTCAGGAGAAATTCGTTATGCAATCGACCGTAGTTCAATCGACCGCCCCGCGGCGCTTTCCGCGGCTGGCGATGTGGCACCAGATTCTCATCGCGATGATCCTTGGCCTTGCGGTGGGGCATTTCGTCGGTGAGCCCGCCAAGATGCTGGCACCTTTGGGCGACATTTTCATGTCGCTGATTCGCATGTGCGTGATACCGGTGGTGTTCGTGTCGCTGGTGTGCGGCATCACTTCGCTTTCCGATATGGCGGCGATGCGGCGCATTGCGTGGAAGTCGATCGCGATCTATGCGGTGACGATGGCGATTGTGACCGTCATTGCCATGGGCGCGGCGATGCTGTTCAAAGTTGGCGCGGGTTTCGGCCTCACCGCGGGCGTCAGCAGCGCAGCGGCGGAGCCGCCGCCGAGCATCAAGGATGCGTTGATCAGCGCGATTCCTTCTAATCCGTTCAAGGCGTTTGCAGAAGGCGCGCTATTGCCGACGATCGTGTTCGCGATCTTCTTTGCGCTAGCGATCAATTTGGCCGGCGAGGCGGCAGCGCAGGTGCGCGGCTTTTTCAACAGCCTTTCCAGCGTGGTGTTCAAGCTGATCCACATGGTGCTGAAGTTCGCGCCGATCGGTGTGTTCGGGCTGATGGCTTATGTCACCGCGGATCACGGTTTCTCCGTGTTGGGCCATCTTGGTTCGCTGGTATTGGTGAATTATGCGGTGATGCTGTTCTTCATGATCGTGATCTGCGGGGGGATGCTGATGTTGTGGCGGATCAATCCGCTGCCGTTCCTGCGCAAGATGATCCCGGTGCAGCTGTTTGCGTATTCCTCCGCCAGCAGCGCGGCGACGCTGCCGTTGAACCTGGAGAACACGCAAGAGCGCATGGGTGTGGATCCGCGCGTGGCGAGTTTCGTGTTGCCGTTGGGCTCTACCGTGAATATGGCGGGGCTGGCGTGCTATCTCGGTACGGTGACGATCTTCGCCAGCAATGCGTATGGCATCGAGCTTTCGTTTACGCAGCTGTTGACGGTTATGCTGACTACCACGCTGGCGTCCATCGGTGCCGCGGGCATTCCCGGCGCGGCGCTGGTGGTGATGGGGCTGGTGCTGTCGTCGGTGGGTTTGCCGCTGGATGTGATTGCGGTGATTGCGGCGGTGGATCGGTTGTTGGATATGTGTTGTACGTCGGCGAATGTGACGGGGGATTCGGTGACGGCGGTGGTGGTGGCGAAGTCGGAAGGTGGGTTGGATTTGGAGAGGTACAACGCTGCTTGAGCGTTGCAGGGACCAAGCCCCTCTCCCGAAGGGAGAGGGGAGATGATCACGCCAACCCAAACGGCAAATTCGGCGACGCCACTACCCGATCACCCACGCTTTCACCACGCAAAAACGCCAGCGTCGCATCGATCACTTCCTGCGCATCGAGAATGCGGTGATGCCCTAAGCCTTGCGTGGTAAGCAGCCGCGCACCACGCCAGTAGCGTGCATAACGCTCGCCCTCTTCCCACGGTACTTCGCGGTCGTCCAGATCGTGCACGATCAAACCAGGCTGACCGAGCGAAGGCACGTGATGATGTACGTGCAGATCGCGCGCGTGCACACCGGTGCGGCGTTCGTACCAGGAAAGAAACGGCTCACGCAGATGCTCGCCAAGACGCACGAAGCGAATGAAACGATTAGCGGCGGCTTCGATGTCTGCGGCAGGCGCGATCAATACCAGACGCTGTGCGTGCCAATCTTCGCCTTGTGCCAAGGCTGTCGCGGCGCCACCCATCGAATGACCAATGGCCAGTGCGGCGTTGCCGAAATGTTTGCCGACCGCGCGAGTGGTGGTGATGAAATCCAGCAAGGTGCACAAGCTGCCAGTGCTTGCGCCATGACCCGGTTGGTCGAAGCTGACGACGGCAAAGCCCAGCGCGCGCAGCTTCGCCACCCACGGCAGAAAACGCAGGCCGAAGCTGGACCAGCCGTGCACGAGCAACGCATAAGGCTGCGTGGATGGATCGCCCCATACATACGTGGCAATGGATTCGCCGTTGATGACGAGTTCACCGCGCTGCATGGTTTCATCCGGCTGCGCGGCGCGTGCGCGGCTGCGGCTGCTGGCGAACGGCGTGGCGAACAAGCGTGCCGCGCGATCTACCGTGTGTTGCGGCGCCAACCGGCCGCCGACCGCGAAACCGATGCGTACGGCGCTGAGTTTCAACGTCTGGCGCGACGAGTGATGGCGTGAGTGTGCAGTCTGGCGCTTCATGATGGGGCTCCTGGGGGTTCAGGGCTGGTAACTGGCAAACAGACGGTCGAGTGCTTTCCAAGTGCGACGGCTGGCTTGGTCGAAACCGAACAAGCCCGCGTCGTGATGCAGGCCGAGCATCAAGGCATAGATTTCGAAAGCGAGTTGTTCGGGATCCGTGTCGGCGCGCAGTTCGCCGACTTGCATCGTCAAACTCACGGCGCGCGCTAATTCACCGCGCCAGGCTGATTGCTGTTGCAATACGCGCTCGCGCAAGGCGCCGTCGGCGCGGCCGTCGTATTCCACGGCTGCGCTGAGCAATACGCATCCGCTCTGATGGATGTGCCCCCACTCGACCCAGCGCTCGATCATCGCGCGCAAACGTCGCAAGCCGCGCGGCTGTTTCAGCGCCGGTAGCTTTATGAACTCGATGAAGCGCGTGGAGACCGCGTCCAGCAGGGCGAGTTGCAGATCCTCGCGCGAGCCGAAGTGGGCGAACACGCCGCTCTTGGACATGCCCACGCCTAGAGCCAGGGCGCCGATGGATAGACCTTCGAGGCCGTCGTGCCGGGCGAGTTGGTAGGCGTGTTCAAGGATCAGCTCGCGAGTGGCGGCGCCTTTGCTGGGGTTGGTGGCTACGTTCATGAGACGAAAATAGCACGATCGTTCGTTTTATTTCTAGAGTCGTGAGCGCTAAGAATTTGTTATGCGCGCAACGCGAGCTGTGGAGTGATGCCAGCCCCAGCCTCACCGTCATTCCGGCGAAGGCCGGAATCCAGTTCAAATACACTGTGCGAAGCACGCGTATCGAAAGGACTTTGTGTGCTTCGCACGGTTTACTAAGACTGGATTCCGGCCTTCGCCGGAATGACGATTCGCCTTGATCACACTCCTGGATTCACACCGGCCATTGCGGGATATCTCACCCTTCTCCGTCGCAAATAATTCTGCTGCTTCCTGAACCGCCGAAAGCAATCACGTCAACAACACGAAATACGATTGCGTTTGCCGAACTGCCAGCCGCCGATTGCGGCTGCTTTCTACAAAAGAGAGGACATCATGATCAGCATGACCCGCAAATTGGCCCTTGTTGCAGGCATTGGCCTTGCGTTGGCCAGCGTCAGCTATACGCCGCCCGCTTCTGCGCAAGTAAGCGTGGGCGTCGGCATCAATGTGGCGCCGCCGCCGCCGCGCTTCGAACGCGCGCCGCCGCCGCGTCGCGGTTTCGTATGGGTACCGGGTTATTGGCGCTGGGATCCGGGCTACCGTCGCCATGTGTGGATACCGGGTGCATGGGCGCGGGCGCGTCCGGGCTATCGCTGGTATCCAGGCGCATGGCAGCACCGCGGCCCGAACTGGTATTGGCGTGACGGCTACTGGGGCCGTTGATCGCAGCGTGCCGCAATAACCTGCGCTTCATCCCGCGATGAAGCGCAGGATCACATCGCTAGCTCGTTAGGTAAACTTGCGCGCAGCACTGACCGGATCGACAGCCTTTTCGATCCAAACATCTCTGGGGATATTTTCATGTCATTGCGTTTTGCATCCTTGCTTGCCCTTGCAGGCGTAACGGCCATAACCGCCGGTTGCGTCGTGGAACAACCTGCGCCACCGCCACGTCGTGTGGTGTATGTCCAGCAGCCTCCGCCGCCTCCGCCGCAGGTGGTCGAAGTCGTTGCTCCGCAACCGCCGCCGGTTGAGGTGATCGAAGAAGTGCCCCCGCCGCGTCCGGGTTATATGTGGGCACGCGGTTACTGGCATTGGGATGGCGGTCGCTACGTAGCGGTGCGCGGTCACTGGGAACCGATGCGTCAGGGCTATCACTACGTGCATCCGCATTGGGAACACCATCCGGATGGCTACCATTTTCGCGTAGGTGTGTGGGTTCAAGGGTAAACACACCACTTCCATATAAATATCTGGAACGCCCCGCCTTCGCGCGGGGCGTTTTTTATTTCACGGTTTGTTGCGATGCGAAAGCGCTGCCTTCGCGGCTCGTACTAGAATTATTGGGATAACTCGCCCACCCCAGCTCCTTGCTGGGGTTTTGAGTTTCAGGCGTCAGGTCCTTGGCGGGGCCAACGCTTCCCCTACTCAGTGCTGTCCCCAAGCACCGTCCGACGTGGAGTCCAAGTTCCAATGATTTTCGAAACCATCGCTAAAACAGGCCACGAAGAAGTTGTCTTCTGCCACAGCAAAGACGCCGGCCTGAAAGCCATCATTGCGATCCATAACACGGTGCTGGGCCCGGCACTGGGCGGCCTGCGCATGTGGCCGTACAAGACCGAGCAAGACGCAGTGAACGACGTGCTGCGCCTGTCGCGCGGCATGACCTACAAGAACGCCGTGGCCGGCCTGAACCTGGGCGGCGGCAAGGCGGTGATCATCGGTGATCCGTCCAAGGACAAATCTGAAGCGCTGTTCCGCGCCTTCGGTCGTTTCGTCAACTCGCTCAACGGCCGCTACATCACGGCTGAGGACGTGGGTATCGACGTGAACGATATGGAATACGTTTTCCGCGAAACCGAATACGTGACAGGCGTACACCAGGTGCATGGTGGCTCGGGCGATCCCTCGCCGTTCACCGCCTTCGGCACGCTGCAGGGCTTGATGGCCGCACTCAATTACAAGCACGGCAACGAAGACGTGGGCAAGTACAGCTACGCCGTGCAGGGCGCGGGCCACGTAGGCAGCGAATTCATCAAGCTGCTACGCGAACAGGGCGCCAAGGTGTTCGTCACTGACATCAATAAGGATTCCGTGCAGCGCTGCGTCGACGAACTAGGCTGCGAAGCCGTGGGCCTGGATGAAATCTATGACGTCGACGCCGATGTCTACGCGCCCTGCGCACTGGGCGGCACGCTGAACGAGCAAACCATCGACCGCATCAAGGCCAAGATCATCTGCGGCGCAGCCAACAATCAGCTGGCCACCGACGCCATCGGCGACGAATTGCAGCGCCGCGGCGTGCTGTACGCGCCGGACTATGCCGTCAACGCCGGCGGCGTGATGAATGTGTCGCTGGAAATCGACGGTTACAACCGCGAACGCGCCATGCGCATGATGCGCACCATCTACTACAACCTGGGCCGCATCTTCGAAATCAGCAAGACGCAGAACGTGCCCACCTATAGGGCGGCCGACCGCTTGGCGGAAGAGCGTATCGAGTCCATCGGCAAGATCAAGCTGCCGCACATGGGCAACGGCGCGCCGCGCTTTGCTGGTCGTATGCGCGGGCAGTAAGCGATCGTTAGCCTTCACTAGAAAGCCGCCGGGTTACTGGCGGCTTTTTTGTTTCAGAGGCATCAGTCTTTGTGGGCCGTCATTCCCGCGAAAGCGGGAATGACGGCGAGGAATAGATGGACATCTCAGCAAGTAAGCAGCCCCACGCTGCGGGCGCTACTTGATATACGTCTTCAGCGCCGAAATCAGCTCTTCCGCATCGTGCTGCTTCGCTTCCAACGTGTGGCTGGTCTCGTCCAGCAGGTGTTCTCGTATGACCCCTTCGATTACCTGGGTCAGCAGCCCATTGATGGCGCCGCGCGCCGCAACGATCTGATGCAGGATCTTCGAACAGTCGTCCTCTTCGCTGAGGGCGCGCTCCAGGGCTTCGATCTGGCCGCGGAGTCGTCGGGTTCGGTTGAGCAGCTTGGTTTTTTCTCGAACGGTATGTGGCATGACGGGAGTTTTCACGACCACGGCCGTCCACGCAAGCTGACGTCCCACGGGCAGACTGCTGCTTACGTATTTTTGCGTAAATTTTTCGGTCACCTGGTTGACACACATATACCCCCATGGGTATCTTGCGCGGGCCTTCGGGAAGCTTTTCCTACGGCACTTCTCAAATAACCCAACCAAGAGAAATGGACAGTAACCCTCCTAGTCGATGCGCCAGCTTCGGATGCACCTATCCGGCGTTGGCGTGCCAGTTGAACAACGTAAGCCCTATCGGCGACCGCGCTCGGTCAGCCGGCGCTTTCCACGACTAGGAAAGTCCGGCTCACCTCTCGCGCCGCCGCTGGCGCTTAACGAGGTGAGTCATGAACAAGCTGTATCTGCGTGCAGTCCGCCGTCGCGCGGCTGGCGCCATCCATCTTCATAAAACCTGGGGCGGCGCCTGGCACCGCGTGCGTTCTGCCGCGGCCGTTGCCCCGCTACATCACGCTGCTCCCCTGCATGCGCAGTGGCGCCGAAACGCTGCAACCGGCGTTTTGGAATGCCACTGGGTAGCTGATGCACCCATCCAACCACGCCCACGCCTGAGCGGAGCGCACCTTACCTCCAAGTTCTGCATGCAATGGCGCCTGCGTGGCGCCGGCATGCGCCCTCCTTCACACCAGTGTGCTAACGGGTAATCCCATGCGACCTCCTCCAGCCAGCGACAACCCACCTCCCTTGCCCTGTCGCCTGGACGCGCACGCGATGCGCCCCGCTCACGTCATCACGACCTGAGCCGGCTCGCGTCCGTGTCGTCCATGCGGCGATTCACGAGGACCGAGCCATGCAACTCTCTCTTCTGCACGCACGCCGGCCGCTGCACACGCCGGATCGGCTGCTCAACGTTTATTTTGCTTGCCGCACAGTCAGACCGTCTTCGCCCGGCCTGTGCATAACGCTGCTACGCGCAACGGCGCGCTGGTATCGCGGCCTTGGGCGATCTCCTCGCTCATAACGCCTGAATCCGCACCTCGGCCGCGCATGCGTGCCGAGGCTTTCCTGTGTGTGCCGGCAGCGCAGCTGTCGGCCTAAGAAAGCGAAGACACTCTCATGAAGAACATTCATTTCGTAGGCGAATGGTTCGACTGCTGCGCGCCCAAGACGCTGCTCACCGACGCGCAAGCCATCCAGACACATTGCATGGCGCACGTAGCCCGTCGCCATCTGCCGATCCTTTACGAGCATTTCACCTCCACGGCCTTGGACGGCGTGATCGGGGCGATCACCGGCAACGGCATCCACCTGGTGGTGCGTACTTTTCCGCGTCGCGACGCGGTCATTGCGGACCTGTTCGTGGCGGACGGTGAATCGGCAGACATCACCGCCGCCATGCAAGTGTTCAACGGCTTGCGCGACGAATTCCGTCCGTTGCGCGCACTGCTGCATCGCGTGCAGCGCGATGGCCAGTCGCTGCCGGTGCAAGGACGCACGCCGCGCAACCCGACAGAAGTCTTTCTGACAAAACCGGTACGGAGGGTCGTTTAAGAGCCCGTTCAATGTCTCAGCGTGGTTCACATAGCCCCTCCGCCTACCACCCCACAACAAGGCTTCACCATGAATACTGTCACCCAATTAAAAGAAGCCGACGATACCGCCGTGCTCGATAGCGCCCATGTGGGCGATATCCGCGGCGCACTCGGCACCATTGTCCACAACGACCATGCACGACGCGATAGCTGGGGTGCGCGCTTGCGCACCTTGCTTGCCATTCTTGGCCCAGGCCTGATCGTGATGGTGGGCGACAACGACGCCGGCGCTTTCAGCACCTACACTCAGGCCGGCCAGAATTACGGCACGGTGCTGCTGTGGACGCTGTCGCTGCTGATTCCGGTTTTGTACGTGAACCAGGAAATGGTGCTGCGGCTCGGCGCCGTGACCGGCGTGGGTCACGCGCGCTTGATTCTTGAACGCTTCGGCAAGTTCTGGGGTGCGTTCAGCGTGATCGATCTTTTCATTCTCAACGCACTCACCATCGTCACCGAGTTCATCGGTATCAGCCTGGGCCTGGATCATCTGGGCCTTTCGCGTAATTGGGGGGTGATGATCGCAGCGGCGCTGATCATCATGACCGCGTCCACCGGCAACTTTCGGCGTTTCGAACGGTTTGCGCTGCTGCTGGTAGTAGGCAGCCTGCTACTGGTGCCGGTGCTGCTGATGGTGCATCCGCCGATCGGGCAAATCGCGCACCACATGCTGGTGCCGAGCATGCCAAAGGGTGCGCCACTGAGCGACGTGATGCTGCTGATCATTGCCATCGTCGGTACCACGGTGGCGCCGTGGCAGTTGTTCTTCCAGCAGAGCTATGTGATCGACAAGCGCATCACGCCGCGCTTCATGAGTTACGAGAAGGCGGATCTGTGGATCGGCATCGTGCTGGTGATCGTCGGTGCAGTAGCGATGATTGCGTTTACGGCCGCCACGTTTGCAGGTCGGCCCGAAATGGGGCAGTTCGCAGATGCCGGCGCGGTGGCGGAAGGTATTGCCAAATACGTGGGCGCCACGCCTTCGGTGCTGTTTTCGATCGCCTTGATTGATGCCAGCATCATCGGCGCTGCCGCGGTGTCGCTGTCCACGGCTTATGCCATAGGCGATGTGTTGGCGGTCAACCATTCGCTGCATCGCAAGCCCACGGAGGCGAAGCTCTTCTATGCCGTTTATGCCTTGCTGGTTGCCGTATCCGCAGCATTAGTGCTGATTCCCAACGCCCCGCTGGGCGTCATCACCAATGCTGTGCAGACTCTGGCTGGCATCTTGCTGCCGGGTGCGTCAGTGTTTCTGCTGTTGTTGTGCAACGACAAGGCCGTGTTGGGACCGTGGGTGAACAAACCCATCACCAACCTTTTCACCACTGCGGTGGTGGCTGTACTGGTGTTGCTGTCGATCATTCTGACGGCATCGGTGCTCTATCCATCGATCACCAGTGCGCAAATCATCGGCGTGCTCATCGGTGGTGGCGTATTGGCGTTGGCCATTGCCATCACGTTTTGGGTTCTGCACTTGCGCCGCCCCACCGCCACGGTGCCGGAAAGCGTTGCCGTCGACAAAGCCCATTGGCGTATGCCGCCACTGAGCAAGCTGCCCCCAGCGCAGATGAGCATGCGCCGGCGCATCTGGCTTGGCGTGCTACGCGCTTATCTGGCGGCCGCGCTGATCCTTGCCATCGTGAAGGTGGTGCAGCTTGTGCTTGCCAGATCGTGAAGGTCACACCGGCATGACACGCTCATGGCCCAACGCGTGGTTTCGACGCAGCCAACCTCCATCGTGCTGAGGCAAGCCGGCTGCTAGCGCCGGCACACACGCACTTCTCCTGCACTGCTTCGATCAGCAAGCGCTCTGCACTTGCTGCGGGCAGCGCTGCGCCAAAAAACCTTCAAATCGAGTTCTTCGCAATGCGCACTCAAGCTCAAATCGCTCGAAAACACTCTTCCGCGCTGCTGTTCATCCTGGGAACGATGGCTTGTACGGCCCCTGCCACGGCCCAGGACACCAGCCTTGCATCCAACGACCCCGTCCGCGGCTCGCCGCCGTCCCCCGCCAAAACCAAGAATTCCAGCGACACCACCGAGGACCGCTGGAACTTCCACGCACAAACCACCTACGTGTATCAGCACAAGGATGGTTTCAGCGCGCCCTATACCGGTCCGCAAAGTCTGTCGACGTCGCCCGAATACAGTTACACCTCGACCTTCACGGCGTATGTGGGTGCACGCTTCTGGAAAGGTGGCGAGATCTATGTCGATCCGGAAGTGGTGGTCGGAAAACCGCTGTCGCATCTTTTCGGCCTAGCCAGCATCAACAACGGCGAAATCCAGAAGAACGGCGGCACGCATCCGCGCGGTTACCTGGCGCGCTGGTTTCTGCGGCAGACGTTCAATCTGGGCGGCGATTCCATCCACGTCGAAGATGGCCCCAATCAGCTCGCCAGCAACTACGACGCGCGCCGCTTCGTAGTGACGCTCGGCAAGATCACCTTGACCGATATCTTCGAAAAGAACACTTACGCCAATGATCCTCGCACGCAATTCCTGAATTGGTCGCTGATCACGCATGGCGCGTGGGACTATGCCGCCGATGCGCGCGCCTACACCATCGGCGGCGCGGGCGAGTTCTACTGGGACAACTGGGTGGTGCGCGTGGGCCGCTTCATGGAGCCTAAAGCCGCCAACGGCACGACACTCAATCACCGGATCTGGACGTATCACGGCGACAACTTGGAAGTGGAACACGATCACAAGGTCGGCGATCTGCCCGGCCTGGTGCGTGTGCTGGTGTTTCGCAATCATAGTTGGGCCGGCAACTATCTGGATGCGATCGCAGCCGCCGAAGGCACGGGCAATCCTCCCGACGTGACCAGCGTGCGCAAGCCTTCATCCAAGGTGGGCTACGGGATCAGCTTCGAGCAACGGCTGAGCAGCGACATCGGTGTGTTCCTGCGAGCCAGCTTGGCCAACGACCGCATCGAAGAATATGCATTTACCGAAATCGACAACGATCTGTCGGGCGGCATTTCTGTCAACGGCACGCGCTGGAATCGGCCGGATGATGTATTTGGCGTTGCCTTCTCCACCGCTGGCCTGAATCGCCAGCACCGCGAGTATCTGGCCGCCGGTGGTCTGGGCGGATTTCTGGGTGACGGTCAGCTCACCCGCTACGCCAGGGAAGATGTGCTGGAGACCTACTACAACTACCACCTCTTCAAAGGTGTTCAGCTCAGCCCCGATTTCCAGGTGATCCTCAACCCCGGCTACAACGCGGATCGCCGGGGGCCCGTTTTTATTTACGGTATGCGCGTACACCTGGAGATCTGAAAAGGAAGCAAAAACTAAACCCACCGGTACTGGAGGGCGCCGGAGTTATCCGGCGCCTGGCCCACAGACACAGCTACACAACAGTCTGTTAGACTTTTTCCCCGCAAGAAAATGTGTGTAACGCCTTGCCTACACTGGCAAAGCGCAAAGGGGAACCCGCTCTGCGGGTTAGGAAAAATCAAAGTTTCCCGGCCTTCGGCTGGAGCGCGCTCAGCGCCTGCCGATAAGGCTCGGGGAGATATGCAGGGCCGCAGAGCAGGCTGGGTGTGTATGAACGCAATGATGGAAACCGGAATCAGCGACGAGGACATCCTGCTCAGGCTCAAGGATGTGCTGCGTGAAACGTTCGAGATCGATCCGGCCCGGGTCACCCCCGACACCCATCTGTTCACCGACCTGGAGCTGGACAGCATCGATGCCGTGGACCTGGCCATTCAAGTGCAGGACATGACCGGCATGCGCATCAAGCCCGAGGACTTCAAGAATGTGCGGACGGTCGGCGACGTGGTCGCCACCGTGCGCGCGCTGCTCGCGCGCTGAGCGCCGGCGGATGTCCATGTCGCACGCGCCAGCCTCGGCCGCGGGAACCTTCCTCCCCTGTGCGTTGATTCCCATCTATAACCACAAGGACACCATCGCGGCCACGGTGCAGGCGCTGCGTGCGCATGGTTTGCCGGTGGTGATCGTGGATGACGGCAGCAACGATGCTACGCGCACCGTGCTCGATGGATTGGTTTCGTGCGATGTGCAGCTGATCCATCTACCGCGCAACGGCGGCAAAGGTCGCGCGCTCACCGCCGGCATGATTGCCGCGCGCGATAGTGGTTTTACCCATGCCTTGCAGATCGATGCGGATGGTCAGCACGACGTCACAGACGTGCCGCGCTTTCTTGCCGAAGGCCGCGCGCATCCCGACACGCTGATCTGCGGTCAACCGATCTACGATGCCAGCGTGCCGCGCGCACGCCTGTACGGGCGCTATGTCACCCACGTATGCGTGTGGTTGGAAACCTTGTCATTCATGCTGCGTGATTCGATGTGCGGGTACCGTCTCTATCCGCTGGAAGCGACGTGTGCCGAAATCGATCGCGCGCCTTTGCCCGCGCGCATGGACTTCGACACCGAAGTGGCGGTGCGCCTGATCTGGCACGGTGTGTCGGTGCGCAACCTGCCCACGCGAGTGATTTATCCGGAAAACGGCCTGTCCCATTTTCATATGCTGCACGACAACCTGCGTATTTCCGCGATGCATACCCGGCTGCTGCTAGGCATGCTGCCGCGTGCGCCGATGCTGTTGTGGCGTAAGCGGAGGAGAAGGGCGGCATGGGCGGCGTGACTGCATGTTTAACGCAAGACACTGCCTTTGCCCCTCCCCCTGCTTGCAGGGGGAGGTTGGGAGGGGGTGAACACTTGCGGGGAAGTTCACGGCAAGTACTCACCCCACCCCAACCCTCCCCTGCAAGCAGGGGAGGGAGCTCGTTCTCAGCGCGCAGATTTCTCTTGCAGCTCTTCGCATTGCTACTCGTCTGCCTCAACGCCCACGCACAAAGCACGGACCTGCTCCACACCATTCTCACCCAACTCAGCCAACACACCGCCGTCCGCGCCGCCTTCACCCAGCAACGCCAGAACCCCGCACTCACCCAACCGCAAACCAGCAGCGGTCAACTGCTGTTCGTCACCGGCCACGGCATGCTCTGGCAAGTACAGCAGCCCTATCAACAAACGCGCGCGCTTACCGGCACGCGCACCATGCTCATCGATGCCGATGGCCGCACGCAGCCAATGCGCAGCGAGCGCGGTGTCAGCCAGATTTCGCAGATGCTGCAAGGCATGTTGAGCGGTCAGCTTGATGAGGTGATGCGCCAGTTCGACGTGCATGCGGACGGCAGCGCAGCGCAATGGAACCTGCGCTTCACGCCGAAACAGGCGCGCGTGGCACAGGTATTGAAGGATATCCAGCTCGACGGCGGCACTTATCTGCAGCGCATTCGCATCGACATGCAGGACGGCACGCAGACCGATATCCAGATGACCGACACCCGCGACGCCGGCCCGTTGAGCGCGCTGGAAAAGCACGCGCTCGGCCTGCCATGACGGAGCGGAACCTGTGGCTGCGCGCAGGATGGTTCGCGGTGGCGACGCTACTGCTTGCCCTGCTCGGTGCATGGCTGTTGTTCGGGCGCGGACGCTCGCCGATCCAGACCGACCTGCTGGCGATGCTGCCAGCCACCGAGCGCAATCCGCTGGCCGAAGTCGCCGCGCAACGATTGGCGCATGCGAATGGTGATCGCGTCATCCTGCTGGTCGCCAATGCGGATGACGAGCATGCAAAAGCGGCGGCGCGTGAATTTGGGCAAGCCCTTGCAAAGGATGACGTATTCGCTTCGATCACCGCCGAGCTGCCGCCGTTCGATCTGCAACAGCTCGTTACGCCCTATCTGCCACATCGCTTTGCACTGCTGATCGATGCAGATCGCCAAGCACTCGCGCAACCCGGTTACGATCCGCAGCAGACGCTGGCCCAACGCATCAACGAACCGTTCGTCACCGGCGTCGGCACACGTCTACAGGATGATCCGTTCGGCTGGCTGCAGCACTGGCTGGAACAACAGCCATGGAGCCGTTCGCCGCTGCTGCCGGAAGACAATCTGCTCACCGCACATCGCGACGATGGCAGCTACGTGCTGGTCACGGCTACGCTCAGGGGCTCCTCCTATGACGACGCCATTCAGCGCCACGCATTGAGTGCGCTGGATCAGGCCGAACGCGCGATCGAACATGATCATCCCGGCACGCACGTTTTGCGCACAGGGGCTCTGTTCTACGCCGCGTCTGCGCGCAGCGATGCCGAGCGCGACGTGCATCGCGTCGGCTTGATGTCCACGCTTGGCATCGCGGTGTTGCTGTTGCTGGTTTTTCGTTCGCTGCGACCTCTGCTGCTGGCGTTTCTTTCCACCGCGGTCGGCATCGTCGCGGCTACCACCGTAAGCGTGCTGGTGTTCGGTCAGATCTATCTGTTGACGCTGGTGTTCGGAGCCGCTCTGCTCGGCGAGGCGGTGGATTATTCGATCCAATACCTCACTGCGCGAGCCAATGCCGGCGAAACATGGGAACCGCGCCGCGGCCTGCGCCAAGTTCGCCCTGCCCTGCTGCTGGCGCTGGGCACGTCGCTGCTTGGTTACGCGCTGCTCGGGCTGGTGCCGTTCTCGGCGTTGCGCCAGATGGCGTGCTTCGCGATGGTCGGCATGGCGGTAGCGTGCCTCAGCGTGTTCTTCCTGCTGCCGGCGTTACTGCAGCGTCCGGCAAAATCGTTGTCTGCGGGTTCCGTTCGGATCGCGCTGGCGCTGCAAAATGTCATGGCGTCTCATACGTCCGGACGCCGCGGCGTATTGCTTGGTGCATTGACCTTTCTGCTCGCGATACCTGGCTGGTCGCAATTGCGCCACGATGACGACGTGCATCTGTTGATTTCGCCGCCCGCCAATTTGGTCGCGCAGGAAAAACAAATCCGCGAGATCACCGGTCTCGGCAACGGCACGCAGTTCTATCTGGTGCAAGGCGCAGACGAAGAACAGGTCTTGCAGCGCGAAGAAGCGTTGGAACAGCGTCTGCAAGCCATGGTGGACCAAGGGCAACTGCAAGGTTGGATGGGGCTGGCCGGCATGGTGCCGTCGCTGCAGCGTCAGCATGCCAATCAGGCGTTGCTCGCGCCGCTATTCGCGCAACCCGATCGCATGCGCCAATGGTTGCGCAATGCCGGCTTTCGCGATGCCGATATCGATCGCCTCGTGCAAGCGTGGCCGAGCACGCCGCTGAGCTTGCAAGCATGGCTGAAAACACCAGTCGCCACGCCGTTCCGTTATCTGTGGATGGGTGACGATGCGCAACACGGCGCTGCGTCATTGGTACTACCGCAAGGCGATGCGTCGAGTGCGCTTTTGAAGCAAGTGGCAAACAATCTGCCCGGCGTCACGCTGGTGGACAAGGCGGCCGGTGTATCCGAACTGTTCGGCCGCTATCGCCGCTATGCCAGTATCTGGCTGCTTGCGGCCGCGCTGCTGATCGTGCCGGTATTCGGCTGGCGTTACGGGTGGCGCAGCGTACCGCGCGTGCTCGCGCCGCCGGTGTTGGGTATCGGTTTTACGTTGGCGGTGCTGGGTTATCTGCATCATCCGCTCACGCTGTTTCATTGGATGGCCTTGATGCTAGTGCTTGGCGTCGGCGCAAATTACGCGGTGTTTCTGCGCGAAGGCGAGCCGCATGTCACGCATCGCCCTGGCGCGATGTATGCCAGCGTGCTGCTCTCGGCCATCACCGCCTTGCTGTCGTTTGGCCTGTTGGCGTGGAGTTCGATGCCGGCGCTGAAAGATTTCGGCCTTACGTTGTTGCTGGGTATCGGCTTCACTGCTCTGCTGGTACCGGCCAGCACCACTATGAACTCTTCTTTTGCACGGAGCACACGCCGATGAAGCGCGTCGTCATCACCGGCATGGGCGGCATCACGCCGCTTGGACACGACTGGTCCGCGATCGAACCGCGCCTTCGCCAGGGCCGCAATGCAGTACGCCGCATGCCGGAGTGGGATTTCTTTGAATCCTTGAACAGCCGACTGGGTTGTCCGGTCGACGATTTCCAAATTCCTGACTGGCCACGCAAACACCTGCGCTCGATGGGCCGCGTGGCGCAACTTGCCGTGGCTGCCAGCGAACGCGCATTGCGCGATGCCGGTCTGCTGAACGATACCAGCATCGGCGACGGACGCATGGGCGTGGCCTACGGCTCTTCTGGCGGCAGCGTGGAACCGGTGCGCGTGATGGGCCGCATGCTGGAAACCGGCTCCATGCAGGGCGTGACCGCCACCAGCTATGTGCAGATGATGGCGCACACCACGGCAGTGAACATCGGCATGTTCTTCGGCTTGAAGGGCCGCATCTTGCCTACGTCCAGTGCGTGCACCTCCGGCAGCCAGGCGATCGGTTACGGCTACGAAACCATCCAGCATGGCAAGCAGAAACTGATGCTATGCGGTGGCGCCGAGGAACTTTCCGGCCCCGGCGTGGCGGTATTCGATACGCTATTTGCCACCAGCACGCGCAATGACGATGCTGCACTTACGCCGCGCCCGTTCGACCGCGCGCGCGATGGCCTGGTGGTGGGTGAAGGCGCAGCCACGTTGGTGCTGGAGGAATACGAACACGCCCGCGCACGCGGCGCACGCATCTATGCGGAAATCGTGGGCTTTGGCTGCAACTCTGACGGCAATCACATCACCCAACCCACCAGCGAAACCATGGCCACGGCGATGCAGCTTGCCTTGCAGGATGCGCAACTTTCGCCGAATGCGATCGGCTATGTGAGTGCGCACGGCACCGCCACCGATCGCGGCGACGTGGCCGAAAGCCATGCCACTGCACTAGTGCTTGGCAAGCACGTGCCAGTCAGCTCGATGAAGAGTTATGTAGGCCACACGCTAGGTGCATGCGGCGCGCTGGAATCGTGGTGGGCGGTGCAGATGATGCGCGACAGCTGGTTCGCGCCGACGATCAATCTGAGCGAACCCGATGCGGCGTGCGCGGAGTTGGATTACATCGTGGGTGCGGGACGTGCGATGGGGGCGGAGTATGTGATGAACAACAACTTCGCGTTTGGTGGGATCAATACGTCGTTGATCTTTAAGGCGTGCGATTGATGCGCGCCAGTTGTTCAAGCTTACTGATATCCGCCCCTCCCCCTGCTTGCAGGGGGAGGTTGGGAGGGGGTGAACCCTTGCGGGAAAGCTTCCGGCAAGTACTCACCCCACCCCAACCCTCCCCTGCAAGCAAGGGAGGGAGCCGCTCCTCGCATTCGGGTGTGCTGGGGAAAGTGCGCAACGTCGCGAGAATCATCGCATGATGGATTTTCGCATCGAGCAGCTTCGCGCCTGGGCTCCTGGCCTCGACACCCATGAAGCCTGGCAAACATGGGCTCACCACCCCACTCGCCTGCCCGACAACAACGAACAGCCTAGCTGTGACTTCCTACCAGCCATGCAACGCCGCCGCCTCAGCCGCCTGGCACGCATGACCATGCATGTCGCCTGGCCATTATGCGGCGACAACGAACAACTACCGTTCGTGTTCGCCTCACGCCACGGCGAAACGCCGCGCACGTTCGCGCTGCTGGGTGAAGTGGCCGATGGGCAGCCACTTTCGCCGACTCAGTTCGGGCTTTCCGTACACAATGCCATCGCCGGCCAATGGTCGATCCTGCGCGAGCAGCGTGGCGAATCGGTGGCCATTGCGGGCGAAGCGGATACGTTCGAGCACGCCATGCTGGAGGCGGCGACATTGCTCGGCGATGGCGCGACGTCCGTGCTGGTGGTGATCGCTGAGGAACGCCCTCCTCCCGCCTATGATGGCTGGATCGACGACGTACCATTTTCGTACGCTGTAGCGCTGAGGGTTGGGGGAATCGAATCGGATGCTGCGCCGGTCGGCGAACGCTGGCAGCTGCACCTGGAACCGAATCGGGGAACGTCCACTGCCGGTGCATGGCCGCACGCCCTGGATTTCGTGCGTGCGCTGCATACAGGGGACAGCACACTCGAGCATGTATGGAAGACACGGCGATGGATCTGGCAGCGCATCCCGTAAGGCGCTCAAGCGCCGGCAACTATCTCTGGCGGCTGCTAGCCACCGGCGCGAGTTTTCTGCTGTTCGGTGTGGGTGGGTTGGCGCTGCGGTTGGTCGTGCTGCCGCTGCTCGGCTTGCTGCCGGGCGACGCGATAACGCGCCGGCGACGCGCGCGCATGGCCATCAGCAATGCCTTCTACCTGCACGTGCAATTCATGTATCGCAGCGCGGTGCTGGAGTACGACTTCCAGGGCACCGAACACCTCGGGCGACCGGGGCAAATGATCATCGCCAACCACCCTTCGCTGATCGACGTGGTGTTTCTGATCGCGCACATTCGCGACGCTAATTGCATCGTCAAGCAAAGCCTGTGGCGGAACCCTTTTACGCGCGGGCCGGTATGCCGCGCGCAATACATCAGCAACAACGGCAGCCCAGACATGCTTGAGCAGGCCGCTGACGCATTGCGCGAAGGACAGACGCTGATCGTCTTTCCGGAAGGCACGCGCACCATGCCGAACCGCGCGCCGGTGTTTCATCGTGGCGCTGCCGCCATTGCGCTGCGCGGTGCGCGTGTCATCACGCCGGTGTTCATCACCGTTGAACCGACCACGCTGACCAAGGCCGAGCCGTGGTATCGCATCCCGGAACGGCGCGTGCGCGTGACGCTGCGCGTAGGCCAGGATATTTCGCCGGAGACCTTCAATGCAGCCGCTCCGCTGCCGATAGCCTCGCGACGACTCAACCAGCACCTGCATTCCCTTTTTCTAAAGGAGCTTTCGCCATGAACGCCCTGCAACAGGACATTGCGCAACTGATCATCGACACCCTCAACCTGGAGGATGTGACCGTGAACGATATTCCGCCGGATCTATCGCTGTTCGGCGAAGGCCTCGGCCTGGATTCGGTGGATGCGCTGGAACTGGCGCTGGCGTTGCAGAAGCGCTACGACATCCGCATCGCTTCCGATTCGAAGGATGCGCGCCAGCACTTCACCACAGTCGCCACGCTCGCCGCCTTCGTGCAGGCACAGCAGGACGCATGCGCAAGCTGACCTCCATCCTGCTACCACTGGCGGGTGTGCTTTATCCCTTCGTGGTGTATTTCGGCATGGATCGCGTGCCCCCGCCGATGTTTGCGCTGGTGCTCGGCGCGATCTGGCTGATCCGCGCGCCCAGCCTGCTGAAGCAACCGGGCGGACGCTGGATGCTGACGGCCGCCCTGGCCTACTGCGCGTTGCTCGCCTTGAGCGGCGAGGCGACGCTGCTGCGCTGGTATCCCACGTTGATTAGCGCGTTGCTGCTCTGCGCGTTCGGCCTAAGCCTGAAGTTCGGGCCGCCGATCGTGGAACGCATCGCGCGTGTGCGTGAGCCGGACTTGCCGCCCGAGGCGATTCCCTATACGCGCAAAGTCACCTGGGTATGGGTGGGATTCTTCGTCTTCAATGGCGTGGTGTCGGCCGCATTGACGCTGTGGGCACCGCTGGCCTGGTGGACGCTTTACAACGGCCTGCTGGTGTACTTCATCATGGGCACCTTGTTCGTCGGCGAATGGCTGCTGCGCCGACGCTTGCGAGGTGCAGCGTGAGCGCGGCTCGTGATCCGGTGCTGCTGGGCGAACGCGAGCACGATGGCGTGTGGACGCTGGAACTGTACGTGCCACCTGATCTGATCTATTTCCCTGGTCATTTTCCGGAAGCGCCCGTGCTGCCGGGTGTGGTGCAGGTTGCATGGGCGCTTGCATTGGCCGCAAAGCGCTTGGGCACACCGCCGCGCTGCCGAGTGATGGAAGCGCTGAAATTCCAGCGACTGCTGCGCCCGGGTGATCACGTGGAACTGGTGCTTCGCCACGACAAAGTACGCAATAAGCTGCATTTCGCCTATCGCAACGGCGAGACGGCTTATTCTTCAGGGCGTCTGGCATGGAGCGCCGAAACATGAGTGAGCAGTTGGTGCAGGAACGTCACTGGTCCGCCTATAAGGAACGCGGCAGCTTTTTCCTGATGTGGCTGACGGCCTTCAGCGTGCGTGTGTTCGGGCGCCGCTTGTTGGCTCCCGTGTTGTATCTGATCGTGTTGTATTTCTTTGCCTCCGCGCGCAGCGCGCGACGCAATATCCGGCAGTATCAAACCTATCTGGCCGAGTGGAGCGGCAATGCTTCCTTGCGCCCGACATGGCGGCGCGTGTTCGGGCAGTTCATCGCCTTTGCCGACAATCTGCTCGATAGGCTCGACGTGTGGCGCGGTCGGCTGCGGTTCGAGCAGGTGCAATTGATCGATCCTTCCGGCGTGCGTGCGCGCCTGCTGCGCAGCCGGCACGACGGGCGCGGCGAGATGCTGGTGGTGACGCACCTGGGTAATCCCGATGTGTGCCGCGCCATGGCCGAGCTGAGCGAACAGGTGCCGCTCAACGTGCTGGTGCACAACCGCCACGTCGCGCAATTCAATCGCCTGCTGGGTGAGGCGGGCGATCGCAGCATGCGGCTGATCCAGGTGAGTGAACTGGATACCGCCATGATGATGGATCTGTCGCAACGCCTGGAACGCGGCGAATGGCTGGCAATCGCCGGCGATCGTGTACCACTGAATGACGGGCGGCGCGTGCCGGTGAATTTTCTCGGCCATGCGGCCGCCTTCCCGCAGGGCCCATGGCTGATGGCCGGCTTGCTGCGCTGCCCGGTAAATCTTCTGTGCTGCCTGAAAGTGGATGGCCGCTACCGTATCTACCTCGACGCCTTCCTCGACGGCGCGCAGTGGGAACGCGGCCGGCGCGATCAAACCATTCAGGACTGGGTTCAGCGCTACGCCGATCATCTGGCCGGACAATGCTTGATCGCGCCCCAGCAATGGTTCAACTTCTACGCTTATTGGCAGTTGGCCGAGCTGCCTTCCGACCAGGAGACCGCCGATGCGAACTAGCGGCGTTCTGCATAAAGACGTAGTGATCACGGTGCCGTTCTACGACGTCGATTCCATGGACGTGGTCTGGCACGGGCATTACGTGAAATACCTCGAAGTGGCACGCTGCGCCCTGCTCGACGACATCGGCCACAATTACGTGCAGATGAAGGAATCCGGCTATGCGTGGCCGGTGATCGACCTGCAATTACGCTACGTGCAGGCGGCGTGCTTTGGCCAACAGCTCATCGTGCGCGCCGACCTGGTCGAGTGGCAGAACCGTCTGCTGATTCACTACCTGATTCGAGATGCCGCCAGCGGCCAGCGCATCACGCGCGCCAGCAGCGTGCAAGTGGCGGTACACATCGCCAGCGGCGAAATGCAGCTGGAATCCCCCAAGATTTTCATCGATGCGGTCGAACAGCGGCTGCGTGGCGTTCCCCAACATTCTTCTTCCGGCTCCCCATGAATTACGCCAGCCCCACCTACGTCGAAGAAACACGCATCGGTTTTCATTTCCTGCGCACGCACACTTGGCAACATCACGTGCTGCGTGTGGCAATCAACGATCTGAAACGCCTGATCGGCGAACCGCTGCCGCAAGGCGGCGCGTTGCTGGACGTGGGCTGCGGCCAGGGTAAATCGTTCCCCCTGTTGCGGGATGCCTTTCAACCCGCGCGCCTGCTCGGGCTGGATGCCGATCCGCACAGCCTTTCGCTTGCCCAGGCCGAGGCCGAGCGCGAAAGCATGGCGGTGGAATTGCATAGTGCCGATTGTGCGCAGATATCGTTGCCGGACAGCAGCGTCGACATCGTGTTCTGTCACCAGACCTTTCATCACCTGGTGGAACAGGAACGTGCGCTCGCCGAATTCTGGCGCGTACTGAAACCCGGCGGGTTGCTGCTGTTTGCCGAATCCACCAAGGCGTACATCGATACCTGGGTGATCCGCTGGTTCTTTCGGCATCCGATGGAAGTGCAGAAGAGCGCGGAGGAATATTTGGAGATGCTGCGCTGGCAGGGGTTCGAATTCGAGGCGAAGAATGTTTCGTTTCCTTACCTGTGGTGGAGTCGCTCCAAAGATTTTGGATTACTGGAACGTTGGGGTTTGAAAGCGCCACCGCCGCCGGGGCAGCGGGAGGAGACATTGGTGAATGTGGCGGCGAGGAAACCTGTCTCATGAGCCACGTGAGCGCGCTTAGCATTCTCCCCTCTCCCCTCGGGAGAGGGGTCGGGGGTGAGGGTTCGGTCAGAGCCCAAGGGCAAAGACTTGCGCAAGACTGGTGCAACACGCTTCGGTCGTACCCTCACCCCAATCCCTCTCCCGGAGGGAGAGGGGCTATCGCACCTATGCAACTCGCATGAATACGTATCTCACCGCCCTAGGCATCATCTGCAACCTCGGTACCGGCAAAGCCGCCGTGGCCGAGGCACTGTTCGCAGGCGACGACAGCGGCATCCGTTCTGAGCAAGGCTGGATTCCGAATCACGAACCACCGCTAGGCGGCGTGCGCTCGGAGCTGCCACCTGTACCCGACGCGTTGAGCAACCGCGATAACCGCAACAATCGCCTGCTGTTTGCAGCGGCGCAGGAAATCGAAGCGAACATCCGTGCTGCCATCGTACGATATGGACACGAACGCATCGGCGTCATCCTCGGCACCAGCACCACCGGCATCGAGGAAGCTACGCACGGCGTCGGTGCGTATCGGCGCGACGGCGTGTGGCCTGCCGACTATCGCTACTCGCACCAGGAACTCGGCGCGCCAGCCGAATTCCTCGCCGAATGGCTGGCACTCTCCGGTCCCTGCTACGGCATTTCCACGGCGTGCACGTCGGGAGCACGCGCACTACTGAGCGCCCAACGCCTGCTGCGCCTTGGCCTGTGCGACGCCGTGCTGTGTGGAGGCGTGGATACGCTGTGCCGGCTGGCGATCAACGGCTTTCACGCGCTGGAAGCAGTCGACCTGCAGCGTTGCGATCCTTTTTCGAAACATCGTCGCGGCATCAACATCGGCGAGGCGGCGGCGCTGTTCCTGATGACGCGAGAGCCTGGCCCGGTGCAACTGCTCGCTGGCGGTGCAAGTTCGGATGCGTATCACATGTCCTCGCCCGATCCACAAGGAACCGGCGCGCGCAAAGCGATGCACGATGCGCTGCTGCACGCCAACCTGGACGCCGCACAGATCGACTACATCAATCTGCACGGTACCGCCACTGAACATAACGACAGCATGGAAAGCCAGGCGGTGGCCGCCATGTTCGGCAGCGATGTGCCCTGTTCGTCCACCAAGTCGCTTACCGGTCACACGCTTGCTGCGGCTGGTGCGTTGGAAGCGGCATTCTGTTGGCTGAGTTTGACCGATGAACGCGCCGAACGGCGCCTGCCACCACACGTGTGGGATGGCAAAGCCGATCCTGCGCTGCCTGCCTTGAACTTCACCCATGTCGGCAGCCATCTACCAACGGGTGGCCGGCGCTACGTAATGAGTAACTCCTTCGCCTTCGGCGGCAACAATGCATCGTTGATCCTCGGAGACCCTGCATGACGCCCTGGCCGATCACCGACGTGGTGCCGCATGCGGACGAGATGATCCTGCTCGACGACATCGAGCAGGTGGAAAGCGAACGCATCGTTTGCACGCGAACCATCCGACACGGCGACATGTTCATGGAAGCCGACGGCAGCTTGCCTTCGTGGGTGGGCGTGGAGCTGATGGCGCAGGCGATCGCCGCCTGGGCGGGCTGCTGCGCGCGTGCCGAACAACGGCCGGTGCAATTGGGCTTTCTGTTGGGCACGCGGCACTACGCATGCAATGTCGACACATTCCCTGCCGGCACGCGTTTGCACATTGAAGCGGCACGTTCGTTTCACGACGAACAAGGTATGGGCGTGTTCCATTGCCGTATTGAAGCGCCGGGCATTCATGCCGAAGCGCGCTTGAACGTGTACAGCCCGCCTGACGCGGACGCATTTTTCAAGCACGAATCCAAGGAGACGCCGCATGGCTGAAACGGTTCTGGTCACGGGTTCCAGCCGCGGTATCGGCCGCGCGATCGCCTTGCGACTGGCGCAAGCCGGCTACGATATCGTCCTGCATTGCCGCAGCCGTCGCGAGGACGCCGAACAGGTTCGAGTCGAGATCCAGACGCTTGGTCGCAGCGCGCGCATTCTGCAATTCGACATAGCCGAACGTGCCGCTTGCCTTTCCGCACTCGAAGCCGATGTGGAAACGCATGGCGCTTACTACGGCGTGGTTTGCAACGCGGGCCTCACGCGCGACGGCGCCTTTCCCGCACTTACTGACGACGACTGGGACCAGGTATTGCGTACGAACCTGGATGGTTTCTACAACGTGTTGCATCCCATCATCATGCCGATGATCCGCCGCCGCCAACCCGGGCGCATCGTGTGCATCACCTCCGTCTCCGGCTTGATCGGCAATCGCGGGCAGGTGAACTACAGTGCGTCCAAGGCCGGCGTGATCGGCGCGGCCAAGGCGCTTGCGGTGGAGTTGGCCAAGCGCAAGATCACCGTCAACTGCGTGGCGCCTGGCTTGATCGATACGGATATGACCGGCGACAACGTGCCGTTGGAAGAGATACTCAAGATGATCCCGATGCAGCGCGCCGGTACCGCGGATGAGGTAGCCGCAGCGGTGCAGTTTCTGATGAGCGCGGAAGCGGGCTATATCACGCGACAGGTGCTCGCGGTGAATGGCGGGCTGTGCTGAGGAAAGCAAGTTCTGGCAAATCGTCAAACAAGGGGATGGAGATATGAAAGCAAGCACATTCGTTGTGATCGCATTGTCGCTGGCGACTCCTGGTTTTGCGTCAGCCAAGGACCAGATCAAGCATTACCCGTTCGCCAATGCCGTGGCGGAGGCGACGAAATCCGGCAAGCTGGACGGCACGGTGAAGTTCTATCTTCACGGCAGCGATCCACAAGGCCAGGTGACGGTGGTGAAGGATGACGTTAGCGTCAATCGCAAGACCAACGCCTTCGGCAAGGCCGACCAACCCACCTGCGACTGGGCGCTGCAATCGGCGCTGATCGCCCTGCAGGATGCGGCAAAGCAGGCCGGCGCCAATGCGGTGGTCGATGTCGTCAGCGACTATGGTGATGAATACCGCGACGGTGAGAAATACGAATGTCACGTGGGCTTTCTGATGTCCGGCGTGATCATGAAGGGCAAGTTGGCGAAGGTGCAGCCGTAACGCACCGCTCCCCCCTCTGCTCGCAGCGGTGTAATCCCCATGGCCGTCATTCCCGCGAAAGCGGAAGCGCTTTTCAACAGCGAAGCTGGTCAATCCATTTTCGCTTTTTGCATCAGAGCAAAATCGACTCCCGCTTTCGCGGGAATGACGGCCTCGTGACAATACGCTGCGCCGCGTCAGGGCCTGGAAAGCGCGCTGCGCTACAATTCCTGCACTGAAACCCCCTTCCCCAGGAGTTCGTCATGCGTCCGTTCCCGCTCGGTGAAGAGATCGACCTGTTGCGCGAAAGCGTTTCTGCGTTCGCGGAAAAGGAGATCGCGCCGCGCGCCAACCATATCGACCACGACAATCTGTTTCCGCATGATCTGTGGCGCAAGATGGGTGATATGGGGTTGCTCGGCATCACCGTACCGGATGAATATGGCGGCAGCGGCATGGGTTTTCTCGCACACATGGTGGCGATGGAGGAAATCTCTCGCGCATCCGGTTCGGTGGGCCTTTCCTATGGCGCGCACTCTAACCTCTGCGTGCAGAACATCTTCCATAACGGCAACGAGACGCAGCGCCTTAAGTACATTCCCAAGCTGTGCACCGGTGAATACGTGGGCGCGCTGGCGATGAGCGAACCCGGTGCGGGTTCTGACGTGGTTGGCTCGATGACCTGCCGCGCCGAACAGCATGGCGATGTATGGGTGGCCAACGGTTCGAAGATGTGGATCACCAACGGCCCCGACGCGGATGTACTGCTGGTCTACATGCGTACCGCGCCACGCAACGTGGGCAGCCGCTGCATGACCGCCTTTATCGTCGAAAAAGGCATGAAGGGTTTCAGCACCGCGCAGAAGCTGGACAAGCTTGGGATGCGAGGCTCCAATACTTGCGAGCTGGTGTTCGAGAACTGTGAGATTCCTGCCGAGAACATCGTGGGTGAAGTGAACGAAGGCGTGCGCGTGCTGATGAGCGGCCTGGATACCGAGCGCCTGGTACTTTCCGGCGGCCCGATCGGGCTGATGCAAGCGGCGCTGGATATCGCCCTGCCCTATGCCCGCGAGCGCAAGCAGTTCAACGCGCCGATCGGCACCTTCGGCGTGATGCAGGCGAAGATCGCCGACATGTATACCAAGCTGCAGAGTTCGCGCGGCTTTGCCTACATGGTGGCGAAGGAATTCGATGCGGGCGTGAAGTCGCGTATCGATCCCGCGGCATGTCTGCTCAATGCGTCGCAGAATGCGGTGCAGGTGGCGCTGGAAGCAATCCAGACGCTGGGCGGCAATGGCTACATCAACGAATATCCGACCGGGCGTTTGCTGCGCGATGCAAAGCTATACGAAATTGGCGCGGGGACGAATGAAATTCGCCGCATGCTGATCGGGCGAGAGTTGTTTCACGGAAGACAGTGACCCACCGCCCTCCTATTTCTAGCCCATAACTACACAAGGCCGTCATTCCCGCTTTCGCGGGAATGACGGCCTTGTCGACGCTGTCGTTTGCCAGAGCAGACACTTAGAAGTGCAAACTGTAATTGAACGTCCCCATCGTCGCATGCGCGCGCTGTGCTTCGTATTCATCGACGCCTACCGATAGATTCGCTCGCGGCGAGAAACGCCAATCGAGCGATACGCCCGCGATGCCACCGTAGCGCGACAGGCCGATGCCGTTGATCGGCGTAAACTGCTGCAGCGCCGAGAAGCTGGCATTCGGCAATACGCCACGCATGGCGAAGGCATCCTGCCAGAGCAGGCGTGCACGCAGGCTCAAGCTGCTGCCATTGGCCATCAGCCATTGACGCGCACCACGTAGACCGAAACCCGCCTGCAAGCGCTGAATGCTTTGCGTGTTGGACGTCAAGCCGAAACCGTCGCCGCCGAGTTCGTTGAAGCCGTCGCGCTGAACGTCGGCGTACTCCAGATCAGCATACGGTGTGAGCTTCCAGTTGCCGACGTTGAAGCGATATCCGCTTTCGCTATAAGCCACTTCGTAGCGACCGTTGCTGACGCTGCCTACGCCAGCATATTGATTGCCTAGCAGCAATTCGCGGCGCGTGTTTTGCCAGTCGCTGCCCACACCGAAGCGGCCCATCGTGTACCAGTTCCCTTGCACGAAGCCGCCGTAGATCATACCTTCCAGTGCGCGACTGAAACCTTGATCGGCGCTCTGCTGCAAGTTGCCTAACCCCTGGCTATGGCTGATCGCATAACCAACGATGCCGCTGTTGCCGAGCATGCGATCGCCACCCACCATGCTGCCGTTGAGCTGGAAGCCCAGGCTGTCGTAACCGCTGCGCGAGAAACTACCCTGGTAGCCCAGGTTCTGCGACCAGCTCTGGAAGTCATGCTTACGATCGAAGGCCTGTGGATTATCGAGCAGACTATCGAAGCGATCGGACAATGCGCGGGTGTCGGCGTCGATCGCTTCGAAAGTCATCGCTGCGCTGGCGGCATACATCTGGCCGGAGAGGCTGTTCAACGATTGCTGCAGTGCTGCGGTGGTTTGCGCTTGCTGAATGCTTGCCGCGCCGCTGACGAAACTGCTGGGCAAAGCCTGCGCAGAGGAGCCGCTCGTGATCGCGCTGTTGATAGTATTGAATGCGCTTTGCAGTTGCGTCGCCGCCGCATACGTAGCAGCGGAATAAGGCAGGCCAGTAATTTTCGTGAGATTGACCTGCTGTACGTTCAGATAAGCGTCATTGGCGTCATAACCCATAGACGCCTGCAAGGTTACGGAGGTAGGTGTGCCCACCGTGGGATTGAAGGTGCCGGCAAAACTTTGGGTGGCCGATAGCACGACGGTGTGCGAATTGACGACATAACCTGAATTGGCGCCATACACGTAAAGCTGCGGACTATTTTGCAGCGTGACGTTGCCGGTCACTTGCATGGCCGAGCCCAACGGCACCGCCAGACGGCCTCCGTTCTGGGTGTAATTGCCCGTCATGCTGAGATTGGTGCTACCGACTATCAACGTGCCCTGGCTCGTTACATTGCCAGAAATGAGTGGAATCAGGTTGCCAGAACTTCCAGTGAATGCCACCGTTCCCGCGGAGCCGATATTGACGTTCGAAACCAGCGAGATGGTATTCAACGTTCCCCCATTCACAGTCGTGAGGTTCGCTGTTACCTGCGGCGAATTCAAACTGCCGCCGCTCATCTCGATATCCGTGTTCACGCCTAGCGAGGTGGTTGCATTCAAGCTGCCGCCGCTCACTACCGTGCTGCCTGAGAATACCGATCCAGCATTGAGCGTACCGTTGTTTACAGTGACTGTAGAAGTTGGACCTGACAGCAGCGAAACCGCATTCAACGTACCGCCGTTGACCGTGGTATTTCCAAGATATGTGGAGGCCTTGGTCAGATTGAGCGTGCCAGGACCATCCAAGATCAAACCACCCACGCCGGAAATGGGATTGTTCCAACTCGAGGTACCGGTAAAACCCACCTCGACATCACCCCAATTGAACTGCTCTGGCCCGTTCACTGCCGCACCCACATTCAACGCGCCATAGCCGAATGTGGGATTCGGTTGCGAACCACCTAGCGGCGTGGCCGTGCCGAGCAAGGTCTGTCGCACCAAGTCGTTGCTGAAATACGGATACGCTTGCCACACCAGTGCTGCGGCACCCGACACTTCAGGCGCCGCGAACGAAGTGCCTTCGATGATGTAGTAAGTGGGATTGGTAGTGCTCGACGTAGTGTTCTTGTCCAACGCGATCACGTCGCCCGGTGCAGCCAGGCAGTAGTTCATCGCGATACCGCACTTGTTCGAATAGCTCTCCAACTGCGTCGGGCTGTTGCTGTTGAGTGCCACCGCTACCAGCCATCCCTTCTGCAGACTGCTGTCCGCCGCAACCGTGGGCAGCGAGGCGATGGTGCTTGGATTGGCGGTTGAATCATTTCCGGCCGCGAACACCACCAGGCCACCGTTCTTCACGAAGGGAGTATAGGCAGTATCGAATGCCTGGTTGAGGGACGCGTTTGTGGTATCCCACGAAATGCCGCCCCAGGAATTGTTCATCACCTTTACGCCATTGGTGATCAAGCTTTGATTCACCTGTTGCAGGAAGGTGGCATCCGTGGTGGTTACCTGCGTGGGCGGGCTCGAGCCGTTATCGTCCGGCGAGTTATCGTCGATGATGCGTGCAGAAACCAGGCTGGCACCCGGCGCAATGCCGCCCGGGAACTGCGCGAACGACGTGCCTGCCGCGATCTCCGACACCCACGTACCATGGCCGACCACATCATCGACCGCGGTGTTGTTGGTGGTGGGATCGACGTAGATCAGTTCGTTGGTCACGCGTCCGGACACCGTCGGGTTCGAACGCATGATGCCGCTGTCCACCACACCGATGGTGACGCCTGCGCCGGTGTAGCCCTGGCTGTGCGCCGCATAGGTATTCGTCAGCGAAAGCTGCGCGTCGATCGGCGGTTGCGGCAAATTCGAGCTTGGCGATGGAGAAGGCGCCGGTGACGGCGACGGGGTAGGCGTGGGTGTCGGCGTTGTCGACGAAGCCCGCACATTGCTGTTGCCACCCCCTCCCCCACAGGCACTCAAACCCAACGCAAGAGAAATCAACAGCGCAACTTCACGGCGGCGCCAAGCCATCATCCCCGTAGCCATATTCCTCACCCAGTGGCTGAATTTCATCCCGAATCACGTGTAAATGCCACCACTCCCAATAGCGGCATTTGCCCATAGCTTATTCGCTTGGTTTGTAAGATTGCGAGAGTGGCGAATGCGTTATTTCTCACGAAAAACGTCGATTTGCTGCAAAGCATCGCGGACTGCGATAATTCGCAAATTCCTTCCTTGGCGCCACGCGCCTAAAAGCTCCCTCGGAGATCCCCATGTCGGACGTCAGCATTGTCATCGCCGCTGCCAAGCGCACTGCCATCGGCTCCTTTCTCGGCCAATTCACCGGTGTTCCCACCCCCACGCTGGGCGCCACCGCCATTCGCGCCGCGCTGGAGCAATCCGGTATCGCCGCCAAGGATGTGAGCGAAGTGATCATGGGCTGCGTGCTGCCGGCCAACCTCGGCCAAGCCCCTGCCCGCCAGGCCGCCCTGCAGGCTGACCTGCCCCCCGCCACCGGCGCCACCACCGTCAACAAAGTGTGCGGCTCGGGCATGAAGGCCATCATGCTGGCGCATGACCTGATCAAGGCCGGCTCAGCCGATGTGGTGGTAGCGGGCGGCATGGAATCGATGACCAACGCACCGCACATGGTTAACGCCCGCGGCGGCATCCGCTACGGCGATGGCAAGCTGGTCGACCACATGGCCTGGGACGGCCTGACCAACCCTTATGACGGCAAGGCGATGGGTGTGTTCGGTGAATTGTGCGCCGACAAGTACCATTTCAGCCGCGAGGAACAGGATGCCTTCGCCATCGAATCGGTGAGGCGCGCTCAAGCCGCGCAGGCCTCCGGCGCTTTCGCTGGCGAAATCGTCCCGGTGACCGTAGCCGGCAGGAAGGGCGACGTGCAGGTCGATACCGACGAGCAGCCGGGTCGTTCCGACATCAGCAAGGTTCCCACGCTCAAGCCTGCCTTCCGCAAAGAGAACGGCACCATCACCGCAGCCAGCTCGTCGAGCATCTCTGACGGTGCGGCAGCGCTCGTCCTGCTGTCGGCCGATGACGCCAAGGCACGTGGCGTCAAGCCGCTGGCGCGCATCGTCTCCCATGCCACGCACTCGCAGGAACCGGAATGGTTCACCACCGCACCGGTGGGAGCGATCAGCAAAGTGCTCGACAAAGCCGGCTGGAAGGTGGGCGACGTCGATCTGTTCGAAGTCAACGAAGCCTTTGCCGTGGTGGCCATGGCACCGATGCGCGAGCTGGGCATCTCGCACGACAAGCTGAACGTCAACGGCGGCGCCTGCGCGCTTGGTCATCCGATCGGTGCCAGCGGTGCGCGCCTAGTGGTAACTTTGCTCAATGCCCTGCAAACTCGTGGTCTGCGTCGCGGCGTTGCGGCACTGTGCATCGGCGGCGGCGAAGCTACCGCCATTGCCGTGGAACGTTTGGACTAAGTACTCGCTTTCGTACTTCCGGCCGGGGTGTAGGCCCCGGCCTGGTTTAATGCGGCATAAAAGTTGTTTGTAGAAACCGGTAGCGCCGTAAACGTGAAAGCGCTATTAATACCCCCGCCAATTGGCATTCCACGGCTAAGGAGATCCACCATGAAGTTCACGCGTACCCTTCTCGCCTCCGCGCTTGTCGCGCTGCTGGCGGCTTGCAGCAACGGCGCACAGGAAGGCGCGCAGGACGCGCAGAAGTCGGCTGATCAGGCCCAGCAGGCAGCTACTCAGGCTGCTGACCAGGCTCAGAAGGCTGCCGCTGCTTCCACCGCTGCTACCCCGGCTGCTGCTCCGGCTTCCACCGCTGCCGCTCCGGCTGCTGCTCCGGCTTCCACCGCCGCTGCTCCGGCTGCCGGCGATGCGATGAAGAGCGCTGCTGCCGACGCTTCGCAGGCTGCCGACAAGGCCGCCGACGCTGCCAAGTCGGCCGCTACCGCAGCGAAGGACGCTTCGAAGGGTAACTAATCCTTCGTTCGGGCTCCATCCAACCGGCCGCCATCTGGCGGCCGGTTTTTTTATGGGCGGTACAGATGGATGGCACGGCCCGTTATCATCCACGGTTTGCCAGACGGTCCCAAGCAGGAAACCATGAGCGTCCTTGTCTCGCAGATCGATCCCCGCTCTTCCGACTTCCAGGCCAGCAGCACCAACCTGCGCAGCCTGGTGGAGGACTTGCACCGTCAGTTGACGCGTAGCGCCGAAGGTGGCGGCGCCAAGGCGCGCGAAAAGCACACCGCGCGCGGCAAGCTGCTACCACGCGAACGCATCCGCGCCCTGCTTGATCCGGGCTCTCCCTTCCTGGAATTGTCGCCGCTGGCTGCGCACGGCATGTACGACGACGCGGCGCCGGCCGCCGGCATCATCACCGGCATCGGCCACGTGCATGGCATCGAAGTTGTCATCGTCGCGAACGATGCCACTGTCAAAGGCGGCACCTATTTCCCGATGACGGTGAAGAAACACCTACGTGCGCAGGAAGTGGCGCTGGAAAACCGCCTGCCCTGCATCTACCTGGTCGATTCCGGCGGCGCGTTCCTGCCGATGCAGGACGATGTTTTTCCGGACAAGGAACATTTCGGCCGCATTTTCTACAACCAGGCGCGCATGTCGGGCCTTGGCATTCCGCAGATCGCGGTGGTGATGGGTTCGTGCACCGCCGGCGGCGCATACGTACCGGCGATGAGCGACGAGACCATCATCGTGCGCGAACAAGGCACCATCTTCCTCGGCGGCCCTCCGCTGGTGAAGGCAGCTACCGGTGAAGTGGTCGATGCCGAGGCGCTTGGTGGCGCGGACGTGCATACCTCCATTTCAGGCGTGGCTGATCACTTTGCCGAGAACGACACGCATGCGTTGTCGATCGCGCGCGACATCGTCGCCAGCCTCAACCGCAGCAAGCCGATGCCGCTTGCCGTGCGCGCTCCTGTTGAACCTCGCTATGCGGCGGAAGAACTCTACGGCGTGATTCCGCAGGATACGCGCCGTCCGTTCGACATCCGCGAAGTCATCGCGCGCATCGTCGACGGGTCGGAATTCCACGAATTCAAGGCGCGCTACGGCAAGACGCTGGTGTGCGGCTTTGCGCATATCCATGGCTATCCGGTGGGCATCATCGCCAACAACGGCATTCTGTTTTCCGAATCTGCACTCAAGGGCGCGCACTTCATCGAGCTGTGCAACCAGCGCAACGTGCCGCTGGTGTTTCTGCAGAACATCACCGGTTTCATGGTCGGCAAAAAATACGAAAACGCCGGCATCGCGAAAGATGGCGCGAAGATGGTCACCGCCGTAGCCTGTTCGCACGTGCCCAAGTTCACCGTGGTGATCGGCGGCAGCTTCGGCGCCGGCAACTACGCCATGTGCGGACGCGCTTACGGCGCACGCTTCCTGTGGATGTGGCCGAACGCGCGCATCAGCGTGATGGGCGGCGAGCAGGCCGCCAGCGTGCTGGCCACGGTAAAGCGCGACGGCATGGAAACCGCCGGCCAAAGCTGGAGCGCGGACGAAGAAGAAGCCTTCAAGGCGCCGATCCGCGATCAATACGAACGCCAAGGCCACCCCTATTACGCCACGGCACGGCTATGGGACGACGGCATCATCGATCCGGCCGACACGCGCCGCGTGCTGGGCTTGGCCATTTCCACGTCGCTGAATGCGCCGATCGAGCCGCAGCGGTATGGGGTATTCCGCATGTAGCATGTGTGCTCCCTCTCCCCTCTGGGAGAGGGGGGGTAAGGGGACGTTTTCAAGGAAGTTCAGGGGCAAGAAAACATGATCGTCGGCATCGACCTCGGCACCACGCACTCGCTGATCGGCTATTACGGCGAAGAGGGACCACAACTCTTCCGCAACGCACTGGGCGAATACCTCACACCTTCCGTCATCAGCGTGGACGATGACGGGCACATGCTGGTCGGTGCGGCCGCTCGCGATCGCCTGATCAGCCATCCCAATGTCAGCGTCGCCGCGTTCAAACGTTGGATGGGCACCGCGCGCGAGGTGCAGCTCGGACAGCGTAGTTTTCGTCCCGAGGAACTTTCCGCGCTAGTGCTGCGCGCACTGCTGGCCGATGCCGAAGCCGCGCTGGGCGAAAAAATTCGGGAAGCAGTGATCAGCGTGCCCGCGTATTTCTCCGATGCGCAGCGCAAAGCCACGCGTGCTGCCGGCGAACTCGCTGGCATCAAGGTAGAGCGGCTGATCAACGAGCCCACCGCCGCTGCCCTCGCCTATGGTCTACAGGATCGCAAAGAAGGTAGCCGCTTCCTCGTGTTCGATCTGGGCGGCGGCACGTTCGACGTATCAGTGTTGGAAATGTTCGAAGGCGTAGTCGAGGTCCATGCCAGCGCTGGCGACAATTATCTTGGTGGCGAGGATTTTCTCGATGCCCTGCAAACCGCCTGCCTCACCGATCTCGAGCTGCGCACGGACGATTTCTCGCCGATCGAACGAGGCCTGCTGCGGCGTCGCCTGGAACTGGTCAAGCGCAGCCTGAGCCAGCAGCCGGAAATGAACCTGGAATGCCAGGTGGGCAAGCATGAGATCAAGTGGCGCATCGAACAGGATCGTTTCCTGCATATCGCCGAACCCTTGATGCAGCGTATGCGCATGCCGCTGGAGCGCGCCTTGCGCGATGCCAGGCTACGCCCTGATCAGCTCGATGAAATCGTGCTGGTTGGCGGCGCCAGCCGCATGCCGCTTGTATCGCGCCTGATCGCGCGCATGTTCGGCAAGTTGCCGCTGCGTCATGTGAATCCTGATGAAGCCATTGCGCTCGGCGCCTGTGTTGCGTCGGGCCTGAAAAGCCGCAATGCGAAGCTGGAAGAAATCATCCTCACCGACGTATGTCCCTATACGCTGGGTGTGGAAGTGGGCCAGCGCGATGCGCAGGGGCATGTGCAGAACGGCTTGTTCTCTCCGGTCATTCAGCGCAACAGCGTGGTGCCTATCAGCCGCGAAAGCAGTTACTACCCACTGGCCGAACACCAGGCCAAGCTCTCATTGAAGATCTACCAGGGCGAAAACCCGATGGTAGAAAACAACATCAAGCTAGGTGAACTGGAGATCGCCCTCAATCCGACCCTGCCCATCGCCAAGAACGAAGTGGTAGTGCGCTTCACTTATGACATCAATGGCGTGCTGCAAGTAGAGGCCACACCCAAGGCCAGCGGCATTCGTCATGAGCTGATGTTGCAGCAGAACCCCGGCCTGCTCAGCGAACAGGAAATTCGCGCCCGGCTGGCTGCCTTGTCAGAGCTGAAGATTCACCCGCGCGCCAAGCAGGAAAACATCGCCCTGCTCGCACGCGCGGAGCGTTTGTTCGAGGAGCACCTCTCCGCGCGGCAGGTGCTACAGCAATGGATCAGCCACTTCCGGCAGATATTGGAAACACAAGATGAACGATTGATCCTGGAACACCGCGAAAACTTCGGCAATGCACTGGATTCGCTGGAGGCACAGGTTTGAACTGGGCCTTCGAACTGCTCGGGCTCAGGCCGGATGCGGAGGTAGCCGACGTCAAGCGAGCCTATGCGCGCATGCTACGTACTACACGCCCGGATGACGATCCGGAAGCGTTTCAGCGGCTGCATGCGGCGTACAAGATGGTGTTGGCGCAAGTGAATGCCCGATCGCCAGCGTCCCCTACCCTTCCGGTTACCACCGAAACACAAGAGGCAATCGAATCACTTTCCGCATCTAAATCTACCTCGCAGCCTTCATCACAAACGATATTCGCGCAGTCGAGCGTCACAATGGTGGCTGCGCCCCCAGTCAATCTTGACGCGCTGACAAATGAAGTCATTCGTGCTGCGGCGGAAGCAAAAAACGGCGATAACCTGTCACTCTGGCTGCATGCGCGTCAGGAATTCTGGTCCATCCAGATCAAGCAGCAAGCAGGACACCGGGTGCTGAACCACCTATTCCAGCAGCCGCAGGCGATGTCCGCCGAATGCATGGATGCCTTACTACGCTTCTTCGATCTGGATCACGTGCTTTCCGGCGTCAATCCTGTCGCGGTCCAGGCGCTGCGTACTCGACAGCGAACATTGTGGGAAATACGTCCCGGCAATCATCGCGAGCTAGCACAACGAATCGGCATGACGTGGAAAAGTTATCCCGACGTCACTTCGCTGGGGAAAGATATCGCACTGCTCCAAAAACCTCGAACATGGTTGCGCGCGCTAGGAGTAGCGTTGCAGTTTGGTCGAGTTCGCGAGGTCGGCCACTTAGTTCACACGCTTCTTGGCCAAGGTAGCTTCGATGAGCTGCCGCCGTCGATTGATCGTGAACATGCGTTTTTTTGGTATCGCGCAGCGGCATCCGGCCTCACTATGACCACACAGCGCTTCATCATTGGCTCGCTGCGCTCAGTTCTTGCAGCACTAGTGTGTGCGCTAGGTCTTTTCGGCATATTGATGATGGACAGTATGGGCAGGCCGCTAACGGAAGAGGAATGGATAAGTACCATCAGTACCTCCGCCAGCGCCGGCGCAATAATTTTCGCACTATGGCCGCTGTTCGCATGCTTTGCGTGGTTCGATCAATGGCAAGGACAACCGGAATCCGCACCTTCCCGCAAGCCGTGGCTTCGTCGGCTTTCCATACCCGGCCTGAGCGCCTTTGGATTCATGTTGTATGAAACTGGCGCAATGGCTTTCGCGGGCTGGGTAGTAGCACTGAGCTTCATCTTGGCCGTGCGCAAGTTTCGTCGTCGGACAATAAAGGCAAGCAAGGCATCAATCCGTATTGGCTCAATGATGCCCGCTCTCTTCTTCATCGCTATTCCAGTCCTCAGAGCACTTTCTCAAATGCACGACATCGGTGATTTCCCGTTCGTGCCCGCAGCGACGATCACCACCTTTGGCATTGTGATCGCTGATCTGTGGCGTTATCGCGCCTACCTACATCCAAAGCTTGCGCGTAACTGACCTCGCATTTGCACATCGCAAGATGTGCGCAACCTAACATTTCTATCGATCTCATCTTCGAGCGCATTCACTCATCCATGACGAAGGCACACGCCGCATAAATGCGCGTGTTGTCTGCCATGCGATAGAAAGATTCCTGTCATCCGCGCCCGCTGAGATGCGCGGCTTCGGCTGTGGTGCGCACGCGCACTGAATTCAAGGGGAAGACCGGCATTGCCGGCCAGCCGAGGTCGCGCAGGGAGGAAGAGCGGCATTGGATTAGCGCACGGAGTGCGTCAACCTAACTCGACATAAGGATTAAGTCATGAAAAGTCGTTGTGGACGTTCCAGCTTCGTGAAAGCTGCGCTAGGGGCTGCGTGTGCCTTCGGTATCGCACTGCCTGCTTTTGCGCAAACCGCGCAAACCCTGGTGATCGAACCCGATCAAGGACTCAACTCGATCTACAACCTGATCTCGTCGGCCAAGTCGACCATCGACATGACCATGTACGAACTGCAGGACACCACCGCGCAGAATTTGCTCTGCACCGCGGCGGGCAACGGCATCAAGGTGCGGGTGATCCTCGATGTGAATCTCGAGAAGAGCAACAACACCACGGCGTACAACCAGCTCAACAGCTGCGGCGTGAGCGTGAAATGGGCCTGGACCACGTACGCGGCCACGCACCAGAAGAGCATCGTGATCGACAACGGCACTTCCAATGCGCAGGTGGCGATCATGTCGCTGAACCTGACCAGCCGCTACTACAGCACGAGCCGCGATTACGCCGTGATTGAAAGCGACGCCACCGACATCGCCGCGATCGAAGCTACGTTCAACAAGGATTTCGCGCACAGCTCAGTGACGCCCTCGAACGGCGACGACCTGGTATGGAGCCCCACCAACTCGCGCACCGCCTTGCTCAACATCATCAACAGCGCGCAGACCAGCCTGCTGGTGGAAAACGAGGAGATGAGCGACAGCGGCATCGTGAGCGCGTTGGAAAATGCCGCGTCGGCCGGCGTGAACGTAACCATTGTGATGACCGACACCGGCAGCTACGACAGCGAACTCAACGCACTGCAATCGGCCGGCGCCAACATCGCCACATACCCGAACAACAACACGTCGCTGTACATTCATGCCAAGGCAATCGTGGCCGACTACGGCTCGTCTAGCGCGAACGCGTTCGTGGGTTCGGAGAATTTCTCCTCTTACTCACTGAACAAGAACCGCGAGCTTGGCTTGACCACCACCAATGCGACCGTGCTGCAGCAGCTTGCAAGCACGATCAACAATGATTATGCGGGTGGTACACCCTGGTAAACGCAAGGTAGTGAGGTAGGTTGGGGTTCGTATCCGCTCACCCCGACCTACGTCCTATCGCTGACGTGGACGAAATTCCAACGGCATCGCCTCGCCACGCGCACTCGCTGGTGGCTTCGGTCCACATGCACCGCACGTGCTGCATCCATCGCTACAGCTACCGGTAGCCTGCTTCGGCTGCAGACGACGCCCGAACGTGCGCACCCACGCGGCATGTCCCGGCGCGCTGAAATGGATGGACGCAGATGCCAGCCAACGATTGGTCAGCTGCGGCGCCAGCTTGCGAAAGGCATACAACGCACTGGCCAGCACTGCCAGGCCGATCACCACATACTGAAGCAGCAGATTCGTACTCACGAGAACAACCTCGCCACCTGATACGTGATCAACGATGCGATGTACGCCACAGCAAACATATAACTGAAGGAAATCGCCACGTTGCGCCAGGAGTTGGTTTCGCGGCGGATCACCGCCAGCGTGGACATGCATTGCGGTGCGAAGGCAAACCACACCAGCAGCGACAGCGCTGTGGCCAACGGGAAGTTACCGGTGAGCGCATGCGCCAAGCCACCATGCTGTGCATCGCCACTGACCGCATACACCGTGGCCAGCGTGGCCACCGCGGTTTCGCGTGCGGCGAAGGCAGGGATCAACGACAAGCTGATCTGCCAGTTGAAGCCCAGCGGTGCGAAGATGTGTTGCAGGAAACGTCCAAGATAACCGGCGAAGCTGTAGTTGATGGCCGGCCCCGTTGCACCTGCCGGCGGCGCCGGGAAGGTGGAGATGAACCACATCAGCACGGTCAGCGCCAGGATCACGCCGGTCAGGCGCTTGAGGAAGATCGCACCGCGCTCCCACAGGCCGATGGCGATGTCACGCGCCCGTGGCAAGCGATACGAAGGCAGCTCCATCAGCAGCGCGTGCTCACTCTTGTCGCGGCGAATGCGCTTGATCACCCAGCCCACTGCCATGGCGCCGGTAATGCCGGCGACGTACAACGCAAACAACACCACGCCCTGCAGGTTGAACACACCGAACACGCGCCGCGCAGGAATGAAGGCGCCGATCAGCAGCGCATACACCGGCAGGCGCGCCGAACACGTCATCAGTGGCGCCACCAGGATGGTCGCCAGGCGATCGCGCGGATCGGTGATGCTGCGCGTACCCATGATGCCGGGAATGGCACAGGCGAAGCTCGACAGCAACGGAATGAAGGAACGACCGGTCAGCCCTACCGATACCATCAGGCGATCGAGCAAGAACGCTGCGCGCGGCAGGTAGCCCGATTCCTCCAACATGAGGATGAAGAAGAACAGCACCAGGATCACCGGCAAAAAGCCGAGCACCGTGCCGAGACCGCCGAACACACCGCTCACAATCAGATCGTGGAGAGGCCCCTTGGGCAAAACCACGGCAGTGTGTTCGCCCAGCCAAGTGAAGCCGCTGCCGATCAGATCGCTCATCGGCTTGCCGGAGGCGTACACCGCCTGGAACACGAGGAACATCACCACTGCAAGCGTGAGCAAGCCAAATACGGGATGCAGCGCCCAGCGATCCAGCACATCGTCGACCACCGCGGTCGCGCGTGGCATCGTCACGGTGGCAGCCAGCAACTGGCGCACTTCATCGTGCAAGCTGGCGCGACTGGCAGGATCGTCAGGCAAGGCCGGCGGCGCTTCCGGCAGATCGCCATCCACACGCTCGACCAGCGCGCGCGTGCCACCGCGCATCACTGCGATGGTTTCCACGACGGGAATACCGAGCCGGCGCTGCAGCTCCGGCACGTCGATGGTGATGCCGCGATGGCGTGCGGCATCCATCATGTTCAAGGCCAGCACCACCGGACGGCCGAGGCGCTTCACTTCCAGCACGAAACGCAGATGCAGGCGCAGGTTGGTGGCGTCGGCCACGCAGATGACCAGATCGGGCGCCGCTTCGCCGGGATAGTTGCCTTCCAGCACGTCGCGAGTGATCTGCTCATCCGGGCTGGCGGCATCGAAGCTGTAGGTGCCGGGCAGATCCAGAATCTGCATCACACGGCCGGACGGCGCAGTGAAACGCCCTTCCTTGCGTTCCACCGTAACGCCGGCGTAGTTGGCTACCTTCTGGCGGCCGCCGGTGAGCTGGTTGAACAGCGCCGTCTTGCCGCAGTTGGGGTTGCCGACCAGGGCGATGCGCAAACTACCGGCGCTCATGCGACCTCCTGCACCGTAACGCGCGCCGCTTCGGCGCGACGCAGCGCGAAGCGCGTCGAGCCGATCTGGATCAGCAACGGATCCGCCCCCACCGGGCCGCGCGCGACAAGCCTGACCCGTTCACCGGCAACAAAGCCCAGGTCGCGCAAGCGCTGCGCGATCAGGTCATCGGCATGGGCATCTTCGACTCGTTCAACCACGGCGTAAGCACCTTTCGGCAAATCGGACAGGCGCACGATTGTCATGCTTCTAAATAAGAATGGTTCGCATTGTATCCTCTTTTCGCATTGGGTGCAGAGGGTGACCCATCCCCGCCCTTAGGAAGGTCGGGGAAGATAAATTGGGCGCCAAGTAGCAAATTTTCATGATTACACGCTGATTGCCCTTCCCCTCTCCCGAGGATGGCAGGGCTTGCTCTACGCTCTGCGCAACTCCCCTGCATGGACTGCTCCATGACCACCATCCAGATCGCCGACCACGCCGGCATCCGCGAACTTCGTCTGAACCGTCCAGACGTGCACAACGCCTTCGATGACCGGCTGATCGCCGAACTCACCGCCGCCTTGCAGGATGCTGGCCACGACCCGAGTGTGCGTGTGGTGGTGCTGACCGGCGTAGGCGCCAGCTTCTCGGCCGGGGCGGATCTCAACTGGATGCGCGGCATGGCCAAGGCCAGCGAAGCGGAAAACCGCGAGGATTCCCTGCGCCTCGCCGCATTGATGCGCACGCTGCAATTCCTACCCAAGCCCACCGTGGCACGCGTGAACGGGGCCGCTTATGGCGGCGGTGTTGGATTGATCGCCTGCTGCGACATCGCCATCGGCGTGACCACCGCCAAGTTCGGGCTGACCGAGGTGAAACTGGGCCTCGTGCCGGCGGTGATCTCGCCTTATGTGATCGCCGCGATCGGCGTGCGGCAGGCGCGGCGCCTGTTTCTCACCGGCGAAATCTTCGAGGCGGACACCGCGGCACGCATCGGGCTGCTGCACGAGGTGGTCTCGGCCGAATATCTGGACGACACCGTGCATACGGTGCTCAAGCAGCTCGCCAAGGCCGGCCCAACGGCGCAACACGAAGCCAAGCAGCTCGTGTTCGGCATGCACGGCTTGACCGAAGCGGCAGCCGAACGCATCGACCGGGACAACGCCGCCCTGATTGCACGGCTGCGCGTGTCGCAGGAAGGTCAGGAAGGTTTGGCGGCCTTTCTCGACAAACGCGTGCCGGCTTGGACACAAGCTGGCTGACACCACGCTGGCAGCAGGACCGAACTAGGCTGCTGTTCGCAACGCCTTCCATTCACCCATCCGAGATTCGCCATGAAACGCATCGTCAACATTGCCGATATCGAACTGCAGCCCTTCCCGCCTGGCTTCGGCCCCACCGGCGACGCCGCACAGCGTTTCGATTCACGCATGGGGCGCATCTCCATGCAGCTTGGTGCGCAAAAGCTCGGTTACAACATCACTGCGGTACCGCCGGGCAAGCGTGCGTTTCCGCTACACAATCATCGCGTGAATGAAGAAATGTTCTTCATCCTGGAAGGCGAAGGCGAAGTACGCGTCGGTGCGGAGCGGCACCCGATCCGCCAAGGTGACATCATCGCCTGCCCACCGGGCGGCCCGGAAAGCGCGCACCAGATCGTCAACACTGGATCGGTCGAAATGCGCTATCTCGCCGTGAGCAGCAAGCTTACGCCGGAGATCTGCGAATATCCGGATTCCAACAAGTACGGCATCCTGGGTGAATTCGGGCCGGATGCGGAAGGCAAGCCGCAGATGATCCGCATCGTGATGCGCCAGGGTGATACGGCGGATTATTGGGAAGGCGAGTAATACTCCCTTTCCCCGAAAGGGAGAGGGAATTGAAGGATCGTGCTGCGCCGCGCATCGGCGAAACCACACAATTCTGTTAGTTTTATCGGCTCTGCAGCCTCCCCGAGCCCCGCATGTTTGAGCGCGTACTGATAGCCAACCGCGGCGAAATCGCCTGCCGCGTGATCCGCACCTGCCGGCGGCTGGGCATCCACACCATCGCGGTGTATTCGGAAGCGGACAAAGATGCGCAGCACGTGCGACTGGCCGACGAAGCCTGGCCGATCGGCGGACCGCGTCCGGCCGAGTCGTACCTGCGCGGCGACGCCATTCTGGAAGTCGCAAAGACATCCGGCACGCAGGCGGTTCATCCAGGCTACGGTTTTCTTTCCGAGAACACGGCGTTCGCGCGCGCGTGCATGGAAGCCGGCGTCACCTTCATCGGCCCACGTCCGGAAAGCATCGATGCGATGGGTTCCAAAGCTGCAGCCAAGGCGCTGATGGAACAGCACAGCGTACCGCTGGTGCCGGGTTATCACGGCGACAACCAGGACACCGACGTGCTTGCCGAACAGGCACGCAAGACCGGCTTCCCGCTGATGATCAAGGCGGCCGCGGGCGGCGGCGGCAAGGGCATGCGCATCGTGCGCACGGAAAAGGAGTTCACCGATGCGCTTGCTTCCGCGCAACGCGAAGCGGCCAGTTCGTTCGGCGATACGCGCGTCATTTTGGAACGCTACGTCGAACATCCGCGCCACATCGAATTCCAGGTATTTGGCGACACGCACGGCAATGTCATCCACTTGAACGAACGCGAGTGCTCTGCCCAGCGCCGCTATCAGAAAGTGCTCGAAGAAACGCCCTCCCCGTTCCTCAACGCCGAACGCCGCAACGCGATGGGCGAGGCGGCGGTTGCGGCAGCGAAAGCGGTGAACTACGTCGGCGCAGGCACGGTGGAATTCATCGTGGCTCAAGATGGCACGTTCTATTTCATGGAAATGAATACGCGCCTGCAGGTGGAGCATCCCGTCACCGAAGAAACGCTGGGCCTGGACCTGGTCGAATGGCAGTTGCGCGTGGCCGCGGGCGAACCGTTGCCGCTGAGGCAAGATGAAGTCCAGGCACACGGCCATGCGATCGAAGTGCGCCTGTACGCCGAGGATCCTGACCAGAACTTCCTGCCCGGCTCGGGCAAGTTGCGTAGGTTGCGTCTGCCCGCACCTTCCCGTCACGTGCGGTTGGATGGTGGCGTGATTGAGGGCGATGCCGTAACGATTTTTTACGATCCCATGATCGCCAAGCTGATCGTGTACGACGCCGATCGCACGCAAGCTTTGCAACGCCTGCGCGAAGCCCTGGCCGAATGCGAGATTGTCGGGCCGAAATCGAACGTCGCCTTTCTTGAGCGACTGACGCGTCATCCGGTCGTGATTGAAGGTCACATCGACACGGGATACCTCGATCGCCACCTTGATGAATTTCTAACTGGCGATGCGTCACCCTCTGAGCATGTCCTGTTCGCTGCCGCCACCGCTGCGCTGCTTCACGACGAACGTGCGGTGGTCGCCGGCGCGGCGAGCAGCAGCGATCCCCATTCGCCCTGGTCGCGTGCCGATGCATGGCGCGTCGGGCACGCCGGCAAGCGCATCGTTGCACTTTCCTTGCGCGAGCAGCGCTACGAGATCGAAGCGCATGGCCACGACGGGGACTATCAGTTGCAACATGCTTCAGCACAGTGCGAAGTACGCGGCGCGCGCTTTGACGGCGACGCACTCAGTGCACGCTTCGACGGTCAGGGCATACGCTTTGCCGTGCATGCCGACCCGGAACGTATTTCTTTGCACGATGCGAACGGCCAGCGCCACGCCTTTGCGCGCGCGGCTGCGTTTGCATGGGAATCGAAGGAAGGCAGCGGCGGCGACCAGATCGTCGCCCCCATGCCCGGCCGGGTGGTCTTAGTGAAAGCCCGCGCTGGCGATACCGTCGAGGTGGGCCAGGAAGTGCTGGTAATGGAAGCCATGAAAATGGAACTGGCCTTGAAGGCGCCGCGCGCAGGTACCATTGAGAGCGTAAGCGCAACGCAAGGCGAATTTGTGGAAGCCGACGCCGTACTCGTTCGCTTCGCATCGTGACCAGCGCTTGGGTTGCAGGAGTTTCGTATGAACAACTCTGATGTCCGCATCGTCGAAGTCAGCCCGCGTGATGGCTTGCAGAACGAGAAGACCATGCTGCCGCCGGATATCAAGATCGCGCTGATCGACCGGCTTTCCGCCACCGGCTTGAAAACCATCGAAACCACCAGCTTCGTCAGCGCGCGTTGGGTGCCGCAGCTGGCCGACGCGGCAGAAGTGTTTCGCCGTATCCGCAAAGTACCCGGCGTCACCTACCCCGTGCTGGTGCCGAACGAGCAAGGCTATCGGATAGCGCGAGAGGCTGGCGCCACTGAAGTGTCGGTGTTCACCGCCGCGTCGGAAGCGTTCAATCGCGCCAACATCAATGCCTCCATCGAAGAATCGCTGCAGCGCTTCGCGCCCGTGTTACAGGAAGCGAACGCAGAAGGCGTGAAAGTGCGCGGCTACGTATCCACCGCCCTGGGCTGTCCCTATCAAGGCGAAGTGCCGATCGAGGATGTGGTCAACGTGGCCAAGCGGCTGTACGAGATGGGCTGCTACGAAATTTCCGTGGCTGACACCATCGGCGTCGGCACACCCGCCAAGGCACGCGCGATGCTGCATGCCGTGGCGCAGGAAATTCCAATGCGCGCGCTGGCCGTGCATTTCCATGACACCTACGGCCAGGCGCTGGCCAACATCCTCGCCTGCCTGGAAGAAGGTGTGCGCGTGGTCGACAGCGCCGTCTCCGGCACCGGGGGCTGCCCGTATGCGAAAGGCGCCAGCGGCAATGTCGCCAGCGAAGACGTGGTGTACATGCTGCACGGCATGGGTCTGCAAACAGGCATCAATCTGGACATGCTCGTCGCCACCGGCGCATGGCTTTCCGCGCAGCTCAACAAGCCCACTGCGAGTCGGGTGACGAAGGCGCGCACGACGGCGGCTTGACGTCTACGCCCCCTGCCCTCCCCGAAAGGGGAAGGGTCTGTTTCGCACGAAGCTCCATATCTCCGTAAGGCCGTCATTCCCGCGCAAGCGGGAATCCATGTTGTTTTTCGTATCAGAGCAAATGGATTCCCGTTTGCGCGGGAATGACGACCGTGAGGGTTATGCCACTCCCCGAACGGTGGGAGGAACTGTTATTTTTGTACGCATGCCCACCTTCCTCATCCGCCCCATCGAACCGCGCGACAGCGCCGCCGTAGCCGCCATCATCCGCACCGTCATGCCCGAGTTCGGCGCCGACGGTCCCGGCTTCGCTATCCACGATGCCGAAGTGGACGACATGCATGCTTCCTATACACGACCGCGCAGCGCGTATTTCGTAGTGGAGCGCGATGGTCTCGTCATAGGCGGTGGCGGCATCGCTCCGCTGGAAAACGGCGAGGTGGATGTCTGCGAATTGCGCAAGATGTACTTTCTGCCCGAAGCACGCGGCATCGGCGCTGGCGCCGCCATGATGCAGCGCTGCCTGGACGCCGCGCGCAGCGTCGGCTTCAAGCGCTGTTACATCGAAACGCTTACCGGCATGGATGCCGCGCAGGCGTTGTATCAGAAGCACGGATTCAAGGCCTTGTGCGAGCCGATGGGCGGCACCGGGCATTTCGGTTGCGACCGTTTCTTTATTCGGGAACTGTAAAAGCGAGGCATGCCATGGCCAGCCGCGATCCACGCATCGATGCCTACATCGCCAAATCGACCGACTTCGCAAAACCCATCCTGGAACATCTGCGCGCCGTGGTGCACACCGCATGTCCAGAGGTGGAGGAAAGCATCAAGTGGAGCTGTCCGCATTTCATGTACCAGGGCAAGCTGATGTGTTCCATGGCGGCATTCAAGCAACACTGCAGCTTCCACTTCTGGCATGGCAAGGACGTGGTAGGCGAGACGGATACGGACGGCATGGGCCAGTTCGGCAAGATCACCTCCGTCAAGGAGCTGCCGAGCAAAAAAGAGTTGATCGCTTACGTGCGCAAGGCGATCGCTTTACGCGAAGCGGGTGCGACCAGGAAACGCGCCAAGCCAACGCACAAGCCGCTGCTCGAACTTCCCACCGATTTCTCTGCACTACTGAAAAAGCACGCTGCCGCACGCAAGACGTACGAGACCTTCAGCCCCAGCGCGCAACGCGAATACGTGGAATGGATTACCGAAGCCAAGACCGATGCAACACGTCAGAAACGCATCGCCACCTCACTTGAATGGCTGGCCGAAGGCAAGCACCGCAACTGGAAATACATGAAATGATCCGCATCGCCCGCGCCGAGGATGCCGAAGCCGTCCACGCCATCTACGCACCTGCCGTCGACGATACGGCGATTACCTTCGAGACCGAACGCCCCGGCGTCGAGGCGATGCGTCAACGTATCCTTACCCGCTTGCAGCATTATCCGTGGCTGGTATGGGAAGAAAACGGCGAGGTGCTTGCCTACGCCTACGCCACGCGCTTTCGCGAACGTGCGGCCTACGATTGGATCGCCGAAACGTCGATCTATGTGCACGCCGATGCGCGCCGCCGCGGCGTTGCGCGCAAGCTCTATGGCACGCTGCTGGATGTCATGCGTCTGCAAGGGATCAATCAGGCCGTGGGTGTGATTACCCTGCCAGGAGATGTCAGCGTCGCGCTGCACGAAGCGATGGGTTTTACGTCGGCCGGCGTATGGCGCCAAGCCGGCTACAAACTGGGCCGTTGGTGGGACGTCGGCGTCTGGCAGCGCGAGTTGCAAACACCCGCCAACCCTCCGGTCGCGGTCACCGCTTTCTCAGCCCTGCCGGCATCAGCATTGCGCGACCTGGGAACGCAGAGCTAGACGTTCTCAAGCCACGGACTGCCTGCACTGATGTTTCCCCGAACCATGGCGCAAAAGCGCCATGGTTTGCCGATAAGCGCTCCCGCGCTAACGACCGGCGGCAATGATGCTCATGATCGCGCCGGTGGCAACGGCTGCCAGCAGGAAATCACCGTTGTCGCTACGGATGTACTGGTAACCACGCGGCGGTGGATTAAGGCGATAGCGACGCCAGTCGCTCACCACATACCTGCTGCTGCGATAGGTCTTCGGAACGTAACCCCCGCGCTTGTACCAGCCTTCATGCCGACCCTGGTCGTACATGCCGCGATAGTGCTTTGCGGGAGGCGGTGGAGGCGGCCCAGGGCGGTAGGCCTGGGCCAACGCAAATTGCGACGAGACCAGCATCACGCCGCAAAAGGCGATCGCTGCCAACTGTTTCTTCATGGCGTACTCCTCGTAAAAGTGAAACTGCACGGGAATCGCATGGGTTCACGCTCCTTATGGACGACGATGCAATCCATTGATTTGCTTGGCATCGCCTGAAATGAAGGCATGTTCTCGATGCGAAGCGTCAGGATCGCGTCAGCCTCTCGAATGCGGTGTGAATGCCATGTTGAGAGGACTCTTTCCGTTTGGTTTGGATGCAGAAGCCATCCAACGCCAGCAGGCAAGGCGCTGCGCTACCATTGCGGTTTTCGCTTTACGGGACGTTCCATGCAGCTCAATCAAGTCAAAGCCGTCGTGACCGGCGGCGCCTCGGGTCTCGGCCATGCGGTGGCTCAGCATCTGGTGGCCCATGGCGGCCGCGTCGCCCTGTTCGACGTCAATGAAGAGAAAGGCCAGGAAGCGGCCAAGACGCTCGGCAGCAACGCTCGCTTCTTCCGTACCGATGTCACCTCCGAAGAAAGCGTGAGCGCGAATGTTGCCGCGGCTCGCGATGCCTTGGGCGGACTGAACGTCGTGATGAACTGCGCCGGCATCCTTGGCGCCGGTCGCGTGCTGGGCAAGGAAGGCCCGATGGCGTTGAGCACGTTTTCCGCCACTGTAATGGTGAACCTGGTCGGCAGCTTCAACGTTGCCAAGGCCGGCGCGGCACTGATGCAGAACAACGAAGCTGGCGAAGACGGCGAGCGCGGCGTGATCATCAACACTGCCAGCGTTGCGGCCTATGAAGGCCAGATCGGCCAGGCTGCCTACTCAGCATCCAAGGGTGGCGTGGTGGCCATGACCTTGCCGATGGCGCGCGAGCTGTCGCGCTTCGGCATCCGCGTGGCGACCATTGCGCCGGGCATCTTCTGGACGCCGATGGTGGACGGTATGCCGCCGCAGGTGCAGGAATCGCTGGCGGCTTCCATCCCCTTCCCGTCGCGCCTTGGCAAGCCGGAAGAGTTCGCCGCCACCGTGGCATTCATCCTCGGCAATCGCTACATCAACGGCGAAACGATTCGCCTGGATGGCGCGGTGCGACTGCAGCCAAAGTAACAATCGCCCCTTTATTTCCAACTATCGACTCTTCCCATGAAAGCTTCCGACGTCAAGAAAGGCAACGTGGTCGAACACGAAGGCACCGTCTATCAGGTGCGCGACATCGAGCGCAGCTCGCCTACCGCGCGTGGCGGCAACGTCACGTTCCGCTTCACGCTGTATTCCATTCCGGGCGGACGCAAGTTCGACCTCAGCCTGCGCGCCGACGATGATCTGAAGGAAATGGATCTGGTGCGCCGCGCCGCCAACTTCTCGTACATGGACGGTGACACCTACGTGTTCATGGACAACGAGGACTACACGCAATACACGCTCGGCCCTGAACTGGTCGGCGACAACGCTGGCTATATCGTTGAAAGCGTGGAAGGCTATTACGTGCAACTGATCGACGACGCACCCGTGGGCCTGCAGGTGCCGACCAGCGTGTTGCTCACCGTGATCGACACCGCGCCGGAACTGAAAGGTGCCAGCGCCACCAAGCGTACCAAGCCGGCCAAGCTCAACACCGGCGTCGAAATCCAGGTGCCGGAATACATCACCAATGATGAAAAGGTATGGGTGAATACGGTCACCGGCGAGTTCGCCGGACGCGGTTCCGAAAAAACGTTCTGATCCGTTCGCCGCATTTCAGCGGCGGCTTTGAACCATGACAAAACGGCGCCCATCGCGGCGCCGTTTTTTCGTATAACGAGCAGGCGACACGGACGGAGCGGTAAGGCAGAATCGTTGCATTCCGGCATCGTTCCCCGCCATGTCCACCCGAGCCTACTCCCTACGCGCCAGCGTGCTGCAAAGCCTGACTGCGACTAAGCGTCCGGACGTGCCGGCGTGGGTGGTTATCCGCAACACGGCTGCGGTGGTGCTGCCGCTGGCGGTCGGCATGCTGACCGGGCACGAGGAAGCGGGCTTGGCGATCGGCGCGGGTGCGCTCGACACCATGTTCTCCGATCAACCCGGTCCTTATCGCCAGCGCGCGTGGCAGCTTTTCCTCGCGTCGGTGGCGGCGGGGCTCGCTTCGCTGTGCGGCTTCCTGATCGGCGGCAATCTGCCGCTAATCCTGATGGCGATGGCGGCCTTCGGCTTCTTTGGCGGCTTGCTGGTGGTGTTCGGCGTGGACATCGCGCGCGTAGGCATGACCAGCATGATTCTACTGGTGATCACCGCGGCCACGCCCACCACGCTCGACCATGCCTTGATCGGCGCATCACTGATCTTCGCCGGCGGCCTGTTGCTGGCGCTGTTTTCCGTAGCAGCGTGGCCGCTGCAGCGCTACGGTCCGGAACGACACGCGCTGGCTATCGTCTATCGCGGTCTTGCTTCGCTCGCCAAGGAAAACCGGCAGAACCAAGAAGACGTCCCCGCGCTCACCGAAGCCATGACCACGTTGCAGCAAACGCTGCTCGGCCGCCATCGCGCGCACGGTCGCGCGATGGAAGCGTTCGCCGTATTGCTGGAACTGGCCGAACGCCTTCGGCTCGAACTGGTCGCGATGGCGGAATTGCATGGCGCGGCTGGCATCCTCGGCATGTTCCGCGCCGACGCGGCACGCGTGCTCAGCGCGATTGCCGATGCGCTGGAAAGCGGCGATTCGCCGGAACAAGCTGCACGTGCCCTGCAAACGCTGCAAGCCAGCGAGCGTGCCTTGCTGGACAACCACACGCGCAGCGACAGCGTCGCCGCGCACATTCATGCACTCTCTGGCCAGCTCGCTGCGGCCGTGCGCAATGCGAATTGGGCCGGCTCACGTGGCGAGCTGCGCGCGGCGGATGCGGAAACGCGCCTGCCCGGTGCCTTGCGCGGCAGTTCGGCGCTCGCCACGCTGCGCGCCAATCTCACCACGCATTCGGTGGCGTTCCGGCATGCGATGCGTTGTGCGGTTTGCCTGAGCATCGCCTTGCTTGTCTCGCGCGTGTGGCAGTTGCCTCATGGCTACTGGTTGCCGATGACGGCGGCGATCGTGCTGCGCCCAGATTTTGCTGCCACGTTCAATTTCGGCTTGCTGCGCGTGGTGGGCACCATTCTCGGCCTGGTGTTGACCACCGCCCTGCTGCACATCACGCCACACGATCCTTGGGCGCACCTGGCGCTGATGGCAGTGCTGTGCATGTCGTTCCGTTACCTGGCCACTGCGCACTACGGCATTGCCGTGGCGGCGCTGACCGGCACGGTGGTGATCCTGCTGTCGTTCGAGGGCGTGAATTCCGGTACGGCGGTGATGGATCGCGTGATCAATACTGCAATGGGCAGCGGCATGGCCCTGCTCGCCTACGTAATCTGGCCCACCTGGGAACGCGTACGCGCGCGCGCCGGGTTGTCGGACATGCTGGATGCGTATGCGGATTACCTGCGCGCATTGGCGCGTCCGGAGCAGCGCCACGCCCATCGCGAAACACGCACCGCGGCCCGCACGGCACGCACCAATGCGCAGGCCTCGATCGACCGCATGCAGGCCGAACCGGCCACGCCATTGAATCTGCTGGAACTGGCCAACGCTCTCTTTCTCAACGGCAACCGGCTGGCACGCACGACGATGACGTTGGAAGCCCTGCTGCATGACTGCGACAGCCTGCCCGAACAGGTGGAAGTGACGAACTTCTTGGAACGCACGGCGACCCATCTGCACAACCTGGCTGTTGCGCTGCGCAACAACCAAGTGCCAACGCCGGCACCTGAACTGCGCCAATTGCAGCGCAGCCTTTCCACCTTGCTCGCCATGGCGGACGATCGCCCACGTGCCGAACAACTGGTGCGCATCAGCGATCGGCTGGTGGACAACATCAACACCCTGGCGCACGTAGTAGGGCGCGGGCCGCAGGAAGCGGCAGCAGCAGGGGAACGCACCGGCATCGCGAATCGTCAATCGTAAACGGTTACCAACTGTCGCAAGCCGGCCGACTAACACCCTAACTGGCCCCACTCACGGCCCACGACTCCGACAGGCGCTACACTTGCGCCATGCTGAAAATCGACACCCACGCCCACATTCTCCCGAATGACTGGCCCAACCTCGCCGTCAAATACGGCAACGAAGCCTTTCCCGTGATGACCCACAGCGATGGCCGACACCGCATCTACAAGGACGGCAAATTCTTCCGTGAGGTGTGGGATTCCTCGTTCGATCCGCAGTACCGCATCGACGATTACGCCCGCTTCGGTGTGAACGTGCAGGTGATCTCCACCGTGCCGGTGCTGTTCTCGTATTGGGCGCCGGGTTACCAGGCGCTGGAACTGCATCGGCATCTCAACGACCACATGGGCGACATCTGCCGGGATTACCCCAGGCACTACGCGGGCATCGGCACCGTGCCGCTGCAAGCGCCGGAACTGGCCATCCGCGAACTGGAACGCTGCATCGACGAACTAGGCTTGTGCGGCGTGCAGATCGGCTCGCATTGCAACGACTGGAATCTGGACGCGCCGGAGCTGTTCCCGTTCTTCGAAGCGGCCGCCGATCTCGGCGCGGCGATCATGGTGCATCCGTGGGACATGATGGGCGCGACCAGCATGCCCAAGTACTGGATGCCGTGGCTGGTGGGCATGCCCGCCGAGCAGTCGCGCGCGGCGTGCTGCCTGGCCTTTGGTGGCGTGCTGGAACGGCTGCCCAAACTGCGCGTGATGCTTGCGCACGGCGGCGGCAGTTTTCCCTGGACCATCGGCCGCATCGAACATGGCTTTCGCATGCGGCCGGACCTGGTCGCCACGGACAATCCGCGCAATCCGCGCGAATACCTCAAACGGCTGTATTTCGACTCCTGCGTGCACGACCCCGCGGCCTTGCGCTATCTCTTGGATGTGACCGGCGTCGATCGCGTGATGCTCGGCACCGATTATCCTTTCCCGCTGGGGGAGCAGGAGCCGGGCAGCGGCATCGAGTCGCTGCACTTGGACGAACCGACCCGCGCCCGCCTGTTTCACGGCACCGCGCTGGAATGGCTGGGGTTGCCGCAACGTCGCTTCGTTCAAACCACTTATCCCGAGGAACATGCATGAATGTCAGGCGTTACACGGTGGTGACCGCTTTACTTTTATCGGCCAGCATCGCCGTGGCCCATGCCGACGATGTCACCATGGCGTCCGGCAACGTGCATTTCAGCACCCCGTCCAATTGGGTGGGCATCATGCAGGTGGACGGCGACCCGGAAGTGCGTGTGTTTCAGGTGCCTGACCCTTCGCCGAGTGCAAGCAGCACGCTGGCACGCGTTACCGTCACGGTGAAGCAGGTGGCGGATCTGCAGCAATTCAACGACTACGTCAGCAACGCAGTCAGCAAAGCGAAGAACCTGAAGGATTATCAGCCCGGTACGCGTCCGACGAGCGACCAGAACAGCTTCATCTACACCGCCAGCGAAAGCGGCACGCCGTACACCTACGTCGAGCGCTACTGGTTCCGCAACGGCCATGCCATTCAATTGCGCTGCGCGCGCCCTTCGGCCAGCCAGGCCGGGCAAGCCTGGGCTAACACGTTCGATAAGGGCTGCAATGCTATTGCCGTGACGTTGAATACTTGACCTAACACACAGGTATCTGCGCGTTGTTAGAACGCTCGACCTTGCCTTGCCGTCATTCCCGCTTTCTCGGAAATGACGGCGAAGAAAGAGAAACATCGCGCAAAATGCGTAGATATCGAAATACAGCATAAGAACCAAGCTGGGAAGCATTGATGTCCGCACCTTACGAAGCCACCTCCGAATGGGCCCAGGCCCGTGACGCTGCCGATCCGCTGCGCGACTTCCGCAACGAGTTCCTGATACCGCCGCACGAAAACGGCGACAGCCACTACTTCTGCGGCAACTCGCTGGGCTTGCAACCACGCACCGCGCGTGACGCGGTCAACGCGGAACTCGACTACTGGGGCGAACTGGGCGTAGAGGGCCATTTCAAAGGCCGCCTGCCGTGGATGGATTACCACGAATTCGTACGCGACCATCTTGCCGAAATCGTCGGCGCGCAACCCGATGAAGTGGTCGCGATGAATACCTTAGGTGTGAATCTGCACCTGATGATGGTGAGCTTCTATCGCCCCACGCCGGATCGCCACGCCATTCTGGTCGAGGCCGGTGCTTTCCCTACCGATCGCTACGCGGTGGAATCGCAAATCCGCTATCACGGCTTCAGCCCGACGCTGTCGCTGATCGAATTGGAAGGCGATGAACCCAACGGCACGATCTCGATGGCCGCCATCGAACGCGTGCTTGCCGAACACGGTTCACGCATCGCATTGGTGCTGTTGCCCGGCGTGCAATACCGCACCGGTCAGGTTTTCGACTTGAAAGCGATCACCGAACTTGCGCACAAGCAAGGCTGCAACGTGGGCTTCGACCTCGCCCACGCAGTCGGCAACCTACCTTTGCAACTGCACGACAGCGGCGCGGATTTCGCCATCTGGTGCAGCTACAAATACCTCAACAGCGGCCCGGGCGCCGTAGGCGGTGCATTCGTGCACGCACGTCACGCTCGTGCCGCCCTGCCGCGCTTCGCCGGCTGGTGGGGCCACGACAAAACCACCCGCTTCCAGATGGGCCCGGAATTCGAACCCACAGCCGGCGCGGACGGTTGGCAACTTTCCAATCCGCCCATTCTCGCCCTGGCGCCACTACGCGTATCGCTGGAAATCTTCCATCGCGCTGGCATGCAACGCCTACGCGAAAAGTCCCTGCAGCTCACCGGCTATCTGGAATGGCTGGTGCAAACGCAGCTGCCTGACGTACTGGAAGTTGTCACGCCGAAGGAACCCGAACGTCGCGGTGCGCAGCTCTCCATCCGCGTGCTCGGCGGCCGTGCGCAAGGGCGCGCATTGTTCGAGTATCTGATCGATAACGGCATAATCGGTGATTGGCGCGAGCCAGATGTGATTCGGATTTCGCCAGCACCCTTGTACAACCGGTTTGCAGACTGCTTGGCGTTTGCGCAGATGGTCAGGCGTTGGAAAACGCAAACCTGATGCATCATCCTTAAGAAGGATCGTGTAGGTTGGGGTTCGCATATGCTCACCCCAGCCTACAAACCTATCGGCGTGGACCAAGCTTGAACCAAGCCGAAGCTATCTTGCCTGCTTTGACCTCGTAGATAGCGATCACGTCAATCTCGCCTACGCCTTCAGGAAAGTTACGCGTCACCAGTTCCTGATCGACCACCATATTGCCGACCATCATGCGATGGATCAGGCGCCCATGCAGATTCGGCTCTTTGAAGCGCTCGACATGACGCTCGCGGATCTGCGCCGCACCTTGCGCGAGCAATTCCGAAGGAAAAGCGTAGTACTGGCAATCGTCCGCCCACCATTGCATGAAGCGGTCGATATCTTTCGCGTTGTACGCGTCCAATTGCTCCTGCACCGGGCGCACGATGTCCGCCTGGGTCGACTCGCTTTCCATGAATATCCCCTGTTGGTTATAGCTTGCTCTGCGGGTGTCGTACCTGTCCGTCGCCGCGCACGATAAATCGCTCCACCGTCAACGCTTCTGCACCCATCGGCCCATACGCGTGCAGCCGCGTGGTGGAGATGCCGATCTCGGCGCCAAGTCCTAACTCGCCGCCATCGGAAAAACGCGATGAGGCGTTGACCATCACGACAGCCGAACGAATGGCCTGTACGAAGCGCCGCGCCGCTTCATCGTTGCGCGTGGCGATGACTTCGGTGTGATCGGAACCAAAACGCTGGATATGGCCGATGGCCATGCCGAGGTCGTCGACGACGCGCACGGCGAGGATAAGGTCGAGGAATTCAGCGGCGTAGTCGTCATCGGTGGCCGGGCGTATGCCTTCGACCAATGCGCGCGAACGCTCACAGCCGCGCAGTTCGACACCGCATTCCTGCAGCACTTGCACCGCTCTCGGCAGGAATGAGGTGGCGATATCGCGATGCACCAGCAGGGTTTCCAAAGCATTGCAAACACCGGGACGCGATGTCTTGCCATCGACCAATAAGTTCAACGCCAGCGCTTCATCGGCCGATGCATCCACAAACAGATGACATACACCTTTGTAGTGTTTGATCACCGGCACGCGCGCATGTTCGGCAACGAAATGAATCAACCCTTCGCCACCGCGTGGGATCGCCAAGTCCACGATGTCGCTGAGCTGCAGCAGCTCCACCATCGTTTCACGACGAAGGTCTTCGATCAAAGTCACTGCAGCCGTTGGAATGTCGTGCTTTTCAAAGGCCGTATGTAAAGCCGACGCAATCGCCATGTTGGAGTGCAAGGCTTCAGAGCCGCCGCGCAGGATCACGGCATTGCCCGCCATTAGGCATAGCGCCGCTGCATCGGCGGTTACGTTGGGACGTGCTTCGTAGATCATCGCGATGACGCCAAGCGGTATGCGCACGCGTTCCACTTCGAGACCGTTCGGGCGCGTGTCGTGTCGGGTGACCAAACCTACGGGATCGGGCAACCCGGCGATTTCGCGCACAGCAGTGGCAATGCCGGCCAATCTTGATTCATTCAGTCGCAGACGATCGAGCATCGCGCCCTGAATGCCTTTTGCCGTGGCTTGCTGCAGATCGCGCGCGTTCGCCGCGAGAATCGCATCGCGCTGCGCTTCCAGTGCTGCAGCCATATCGTGCAGCAGCGTGCGCTTGGTTTCAGTATCCAGCGCAAACATCGCTTGCGAGGCATCCTTGCACGCCAGGGCCAATGTACGAATCTCGCTCATGCTTCCGATTCTCCTGCCGTTTCAGCACCGATAAGGGTGGCCAGATCATCGCGGTGCACGATTTCCGCGCCGTAGCTGTAGCCGAGCACAGACGCGATATCGCGACTATGGCGCCCCATCAGGCGACGCACTTCCGCCGCGCCGTATTGGCACAGGCCGCGCGCCACAGGCCGGTCGTTGACGTCGACGATTTCGACCAGATCGCCACGATGGAACTCGCCCACCACGTCAAGAATACCGCCGGGGAGCAGCGATGCACGGCCTCCAGCGAGCGCGCGTACAGCGCCCGCGTCGACGCTGATGCGCCCGCTGCCTGCCGGTGCGTGGCGCAGCCAGTATTTGCGTGCCTGCATACGGCTGCCGGCCACGTCGATCAGCGTGCCACGCAGATGGCCTTCTTCTAGCGTCTGCACGGTGACGGCTTCTCGACCGCTGAACAGCGCGGTGGGAATTCCGGCCGCGGCTGCTTTCTCGGCCGCCTGCAACTTGGTGCGCATGCCGCCAGTGCCCACACCTGTACCGCTGCCGCCGGCCATGGCGATGACCGCTGGTGTCAGTTGCGGTACATGGCCGATGGGCTCGGCTGCCGGGTCACGTCGGGGATCAGTGTTGTACAGCGCGTCTACATCCGAGGCGATCAGCAGCAGATCCGCATCGACCAGCGCGGCGACGATCGCGGCCAGGTTATCGTTATCACCCAGCTTGAGTTCGTCCACCGCCACGGTGTCGTTCTCGTTTACCACCGGCAGCACGCCCAGCATCAGCAGCTCGCGCAGGGTAGCGCGTGCGTTGAGATAGCGGCGGCGATTGCGCAGGTCATCATGCGTCAACAGCACCTGTGCGACAGGACGTTCGGACAAGCTCTGCCACAAGGCGATCATCGGCGCCTGACCCAATGCCGCAAGCGCCTGGCGCGCGGCAAGTTCCGGCCCCAGGGCGGCGCGCTCGCGCAACAGCGCACGCCCCGCTGCCACCGCGCCGGAGGAAACCAGCACCACCTCGCGCCCGGCTCGATGACTGGCCGCGATGAATGCCGCCAATGCCTGCGCATAACGCGTTGTCAGGCCACCGCCGTCGGCGGCAAGCAGATTGCTGCCGACTTTCAGCACAGCGCGTCGCCATGATGGCAACGCGTGTTCGGGCAGCGTGCGTCCGGTCATGGCGCGCCTTCCAGAGGCACGTTGATCCGATCCCCATGGCTTTTCGGCGACGACACGGCCACGAAGCGCGCATCCGATGTGCCGTCGTTGCGCACTTGATGCGCACTGCCTGGCGGTACGTGCAGGCCGTTGCCACGATGCAGGCGATGCATCTCGCCTTCTAGCTCGATCGTCACCTCGCCTTCCAATACATAGAAGAACTGGCGCGCTTTTGCATGACGATGCCGCTGCTCGAAGCTCCCCGGCGGCATGCGTTCCTCAATGACGCTGAGGTCGTCCAACGCCAGCAGATGCCAGCCGTCGCAGGATTGTCCCCAGTGATAGTGCTGTGCATTTGCGGTGCTGACGATGGCCATGGAAGTACCGCTATGACGACAAGTTATCGAGGCGTTGCCGCAATACATCCAGACGTAGATCGTGACCCGCGCCCGGCGAAGTACGCGCCGTCAGGCTGGATTCGGGCGTGCGCCCGTGCCCTGCTTCCGAAGCAGCTTGTGCCGCGGCGCGATAGGCTTCGCGGAACGGTACGCCAGCGGCAGCTTGCTCGATCGCGACATCGGTGGCGTACATCGCCGGCTCGATTGCCGCGCGCATCGCCGCCTCGTTCCACTGCATGCGCGCGAGCAGATCCGGCAACAGCTCAAGCGCGGAAAGGCCATGCGTAACGCCCTGGAACAACGAACCCTTGGAGAATTGCAGATCTCGCTGATAGCCGGACGGCAGCGACAGCAGTTGCTCGATCTCGCAGCGCGCCGCGGCAACCGTGGCGTAGGAAGCGCGCAGCAACTCGACGACATCCGGATTGCGCTTGTTGGGCATGATCGAGCTGCCCGTGGTGTATTCCGCCGGCAGCGAGACGAAATTGAATTCCGCCGTCGTGAACAGCGACAGGTCCCAAGCCAGGCGACGCGTATCAAGCAGCGCGCTGCTGAGCGCTTCCATCACCGCCATTTCGAACTTGCCACGCGAAAGCTGCGCGTAGATCGGCGACACCTGCATACGCCCAAAGCCTAGCGCTTGCGTGGTATGCGCACGATCCAGCGGCAGATTGACACCATAGCCAGCGGCCGTGCCGAGCGGGTTGGCATCGATCCATGCCGCCGTCTGCCTTGCGCGCCAAGCGTTGTCGATAAAACCTTCTGCAAAGCCGGCGAACCACATGGCGGTGGAGGAAACCACGGCGCGCTGCAGATGCGTGTAGCCGGGCAGAGGTAACGCCGGTTGCGCGGCGCGTTGCAGGCAAACGTCGGCGACAGCGTGGCAATGCGTTTCCAGCAGCGCTAGTTTTTCTTTCAGCCACAGACGTGTAGCCACCAGGACCTGATCGTTGCGGCTGCGGCCGGTATGCACACGGCGGCCGGCGTCACCAAGGCGTTCGGTCAGACGTGCTTCGATGGCGGAGTGGCCGTCTTCGTAGTGTTCGTCCAGCACGAAACGCCCGGCGCGGAAGTCTTCGGAAAGCACGTCCAGCTCACGCTTGAGGTCTTCCATTTCCTTTGCACTGATCACACCAATATTGGCCAGACCTTCCACGTGTGCCTTGCTGGCGATGATGTCATGCAGAAAGAACTCGCGATCCAGCAGCACGTCGTTGCCGGCAAGGAACTTCATGATTTTTGCGTTGGTTTCGACACCGGCTTTTTGCCAAAGGAGGTCGGTCATACGGAAGTCTCTCTTCTTTGCTCCCTCTCCCCTCCGGGGAGAGGGTTGGGGTGAGGGGTCGATTTTGTGAAGTTGGAAGGTTCAGAGCGTGGCTTTAATGAAGTCCGAGGCCAGCCTTGGCCCCTCACCCCAGCCCTCTCCCCGGAGGGGAGAGGGAGTCAACCGAGTGGAATCGAGATGTACTCATCCACCCCAATCGCCCGATTGATGTTCTGCATCGCCTGCGTCGCCGCGCCCTTCAGCAAGTTATCTAGCGTGGCAACCACCACCAGCCGCTTACCATCAGCCGACAACGCAAATCCGCCGATCTCCGCGTAATGTTTACCGGCAATCCGGCTCACCCATGGCGCTTCGTCCAACACGCGCACCAACTTCTCGTCTTCGAACGCCTGCTGGAAGCGTGCCAGCACGTCCTCGCGCTTCAACGGGCGCGAAAGATAGAGATTGGTGGTGACGGTGAGGCCACGAAAATGCGGCGCCACGTGAGGCATGAATTCCACGGGAATGCCCAGGTGCCGGCTCGCTTCCTTCTCGTGCATGTGCCCGGTGAGCGAATACGGGATCAGGTTGTCGCGCAGCTTTTCAGGATTATTTTTGTCGGACGGCGTAGTGCCGGCGCCCGAATAGCCGGATACGCCGAAGCACACCGGCGGCGCCGCGAGCAGGTCCTTGAGCGGCGCGATGGAAAGCTGGATCGCGGTGGCGTAGCAGCCGGGGTTGCTGATGCGCTTCTCGCCGCGCCATTTGTCGCGGGTGAGTTCCGGCAAACCGTAATACCAGCCGTTGTCGAAGCGATAGTCCGCTGACAAATCCACGATGACCGGATCTTTTCCGGCCGCGTCGAACGCTTCCACGCAAACGGAAGCCTTACCGTTCGGTAGCGCCAGCACCACGACATCGGCATCGAGTGCAGGAAGTTCTTCATGCGCAGGCGAGCTATAGCACAGCTCACCGCGATAGCCCTCGACGTGTTCTTCCACGCGCTGGCCGTTCAATTCGCGCGAGGAGACATAGGCCAGCTCCAACGCCGGATGCGCCGCCACCAAGCGAATCAGTTCCGCGCCCGTGTAGCCGCGTGCGCCGACGATGCCGATGCGTTTCTTCGAAGTCGTCATGCTTGCTCAATCCATCAAGGTCGGTTGGCGCACGGCGCAGTGTTCAACACAGCGCGCGATGGTGTCGAAGCCGTCAAGACCGTACCAGAACACTTTCCAGCGCTCCTGCTTGTAGCAGCCGTCCGACTCGGCGTAATAGAAATGATTGATTTGGTTGCCGTGGCGCGAACGCCAGAACAAGCGTGGATTTTCTTCACGCATCACCAGCCACACGGCACGGCCCAGGCCCTCGCCTTGCGCATCGTCCAGCACAGCAAACTTGTCCAGATAGATCAGACCTTCCACCTCGGTCAGGATCATCGCGGCGCGATAGTTCTCACTGACGTAGATGCGATAGGGCTTGGTGCGCGCGAAATAATCATCTACCAACTTGCGGCCGAAGCTGGATTCGATCAGCGTGCGCATGCGTTCCTGGTCCACGCCTTCCCAGCTTTCGAAGCGGAAGACTTTCTCGCCACGGCGTACAAGCGTGCCCGAGCCCTTATGCGTGAACAGTTCCTTCGCCAGCTCGGAAGGACGCGTGATCGATACCGATGAGGTCAACGGCAGGCTCTGCAGCAGATCGGCAATCTGCTCGATCTTCACCCGCATGCCGCCGTTGATCCACGGCTGCTGAATCAAGTGCTCGTATTCGGTGCTGAGGTTGATCGAGTCGATGATGCGTCCCTGATCGTCCAGCAGACCCCCGGTGCCGGTCAGGAAGATGATCTTGTACGGCTGCAACACGCGCACCAGTTCATTGGCGGCGAAGTCCGCGTTGATGTTGAGGAACTGGCCTTCGTCCGTTTCGCCAAGGCTCGCGATCACTGGAATGGAGCCGGCGCGCAGGCTGGCTTCGATCGGCGCGAGATTGATGCTGTCGACCTTGCCCACCATGCCGTACACATCCTTGTCCAGAAAGCTGGACATGAACACGCCGGAAGGCACCGAGGTGGCTCGCGTGTCCATGGCCTGCAGCGCTTCGACCAGGCGCAGGTTTTCCTGCTGGAACACGCGACGCACGATACCGAGGGCTTTCGGCGAAGTGACGCGCAGACCATTTACCGTCTGCTTGGTGATACCGGCGGCCTGCAGTTCCTCGTCAAGCTGAGGGCCTGCGCCATGTAGCACGATCGGCGTCAGGCCCACTTGCTGTAGGAAGGTGAGCGACGAGGTGAGATCGGAGAGCTCATCGCGCAGCACCGCGCCGCCGACCTTCACCACGGCAAAGCGCTTGGCATCGAGCTGCGAAAAGCGCTTGAGGTATTGCTGGATTTCCTTGGCGCTGCCCATGGCGGACAGTAGCCGCACGATGGTCTGGCGAGTGTTCTTATGCGCTTCCACGGTTCACTATCTCGTAGATGGTTGCTGCGTACGCTTGCAATTGATCCAGCGCGACCCATTCGTCGGCGGTGTGCGCCTGCGCGATGTCGCCGGGGCCGGAGACGAAGGAGATGTAACCGGCTTCGGAGAACAGCGCCGCTTCGGTCCAGAAGTTGACGGCGTTACCTACCGGAATGCCCAGTTCATCGGCGATATCGCGTGCGGCGAGGCGGCGCGTCTCCGCGGTGGATACATCACCCGCTGGCAAGGACATGCCGCGGAACAGTTCTTCGTAGCTCACCGGCTGCGGCTGCACCAAGGTACGGAAGGTTTCCAGCAGCTGATCCGGATCCATGCTCGGCAACGGGCGAAAACCGAAGCGCACATCGGCGGTCGGCGCGATCATGTTCGCCTTGATACCGCCTTCCACCCGACCGATGTTGAAGCGCAAGCCGGTGAGGCCGCCGAAGCGTTCATGCGTGAGGCTATCCACATGATTCAGCGCCGCCGCGCCCCAGCGGATGGCCTGGTGCACAGCGCTGTCGCTAACCTTGATTTCGCCTGAGGCGTGGCCGGCCTGTCCGCTAAAACGCATTTGCACGGAATGAATGCCACGATGCGCCAGCACCGCTTCGCCGCGCGTCGGCTCGGCGACGATCACGGCATCGTACTTGTGCCCTTCCTTGAGGAAGCCGGCGATGCAGCGCGGATCGTTGGCTTCTTCATCGGTGGAAAGCAGCAGAGCCAGATCGCCTTCGGTGGCGTTCGCTACGGCGACCAACGCCGCCGCTGCGCCTTTGATATCGCAGGTGCCAAGCCCGATCGCGCGATCTTCCGTCACTTCCAACACGTGCGGATCGCGCGTCCAATGCGGCGAATCCGGCACGGTGTCCAGATGCACGTTGAACAGGTATTTGGGCCTGCCGCGCACGGCATACAGCGTCACCGCGCCGGCGCCGTAGTCGGTGACCTTGACGTCGAAACCCGGCAACTGCTCGCGCAGGTAGTCGAAGATGCCGCCGGTGCCGATCGAGCGCGGCGGATTGCGCGTGTCGTATGACACGAGCGCGCGAAGATGCGTCAGCGTTGCATCCAGCAAGGTTGCATTCCCGAGGGTCGCACTCATCGGTTGACCTCGGCCCACAAGGTGCTGCTCATGCCGAACAGCTTGATGAAGCCTTCCGCCTCGGCCACGCCCCAGTCCGCCGCCTGCGCATAAGTGGCACCCTTGGCGTTGAGGATGTGCTTGGATTCAATCGCCACCGCAGTGACGAGGCCACCGCTGGTTTCGAGCACGACGTCGCCATTGACCGTCGATTGGCTGGAAGCAAGGAAGGCTTCCAGATCGGTCTTCAGCGGATCGTGGAAGAAGCCTTCGTACACCAGCTCCACCCACTTGCGCGCCACATCCGGCTTGAAGCGGTTCTGCTGCTTCGTGAGCACGGCTTCTTCCAGTGCGCGATGCGCGGCGAGCAGCGTGGTCAAACCCGGCGCTTCGAAAATGATGCGGCCCTTGAGGCCAATGGTGGTGTCGCCGGTGTAGATGCCGCGGCCCACGCCATATTGCGCCAACAGACTGTTGAGCTTGGCGAGCAGCTTGTGGCCTTCCATCTTTTCGCCGTCCAGCGCCACGGCTTCGCCGTTGACGAAGCTGAGTTTCAGGCGCAGCGGTTTGGACGGCCATTCGGAACGCGGCTTGCACCAGCCCACCGCGCCTTCGCCGGGGGCCTGCCAGCGGTCGATCTCGCCGCCGGACATGGTCAAGCCGAGCAGGTTTTCGTTGATGGTGTATGCCTTCTGCTTGGCGCGCACGCCGAAACCCTTGGCTTCCAGATACTTCTGCTCGTAGGCGCGCACTTCGGTGTGTTCTTTCTGGATCTCGCGGATCGGCGCCACGATCTCGTAGTCGCCCTGCGCCTTTACCGCCAGATCGAAGCGCACCTGGTCGTTACCCATGCCGGTGCAGCCGTGCGCGATCACCTTGGTACCCAGCTCAGCGCAGCGCTTGAGTGCGGCATCCACGATCAAGTAGCGGTCGGATACCAACAGCGGATACTGCCCCTGGTAACCCTCGCCCGCCCATACGAACGGCTTCACGAAACCGTTCCAGATCGCCGGGCCGCCATCGACCGTAACATGGCTGGCCGCCTTCAATTCCTTGGCGCGCGCTTCGATATAGGCGCGCTCCTCCGCGTCGACGCCACCGGTATCGGCGAACACAGTGTGCACGGCCCAGCCACGTTCCTGCAGATAAGGGATGCAGAAGCTGGTGTCGAGACCGCCGGAGAAGGCCAGAACGATATCTTTGCTCATGATGCTGGATCCAAAAGAAAGGTTGTTTACACGGATTCGATGACAATGCGCGGTTCGCAGCGCACCGGGAAATTGACGGAATTGGCAATAAAGCAGGCGTGGTGCGCATCTTCGTGCACGCGCTTGGCGACTTCGGGATCGCTACCGGCAGTGATGGTCACGCGCGGCCGCAGCACAGCCTCGGTGAAACGGCCATCACTGGCACCTTCCACCAGCGTGCCGACAGCTTCGTCGACGTACTCGGTCACCACCACGCCCGCCACCGCCGCAAGATGCAGGTACCAGAGCATGTGGCAGCTCGACAGCGCGGCGACCAACATGTCTTCGGGATTGTGCTTGCTTCCATCGCCACGAAAAGCGGCGTCGGACGAACCGGCGATCACCGGTTTGCCGGCAATGTGGATTTCATGTTCACGGCCATAACCCTGGTAGGTTTTGGTGCCGCTGCCGTGATTGCCGGTCCATACCACTTGAACTGGATACTGGTGCTGCTTATTCCCCACGTCGGCGCTCCTCGGCTTGCTGCATCAGTTCGGCCAGCTCGGCGTCGCGCCGGCCACCACGTTCAGCCAGTCCATGTAGAACACCTGCGCGATTAGTGTCGACATGGTTCTGGCTCAGCTTGAATTTGCCTTCGATGCGCTCGATCACGATGTCGATGCCCACGATTGCGCGCAGCATTTTTTCGATGTGATCTTCCGGCGCATCGTCGACGCGCCAGGGTTTCGGCTGCGAAGCTTCGTGCCGATTCGTCAGCCGCTCCAACAGCTGGCGCAGCCAGGCTTTGTCATCCACCACGCGCAGGCGACCATGCACGTGCACCACCGCATAGTTCCATGTAGGCACTTCGCGGCCTGTCACGTGCTTGCTCGGATACCAATTGGGGCTGACGTAGCCGTCCGCGCCGTGAAAGATCACCAGCACTCGTGCGCCATCGGCGTTCGCCAGTTCGTTGCCACGCGCTACGTGACCGTGCAACGAAGTCTCACCGGCCAATTCCAGCGGCAGGTGATTCGCAGCCAGCCCGTCGGCACCGTGCGTGATTACCGTGGCGAACGGGTAGTCACGCATCAGCGCATGCAGCACCTCAATGTGCGTTTCATGGAAGCTCTTAGGCAGGTACATGCCGTGTTCCGCAGCTCAGCGTTGCGCGATCAGCGAAGTCATTACCGCCTTCTGCACGTGCAGGCGGTTCTCGGCTTCGTCGATGGCGATGCAGGCCGGCGAATCCATCACCGCGTCGGTAGCCTTTATATTCCGGCGAAGCGGCAGGCAGTGGCTGAAGACGCCGTTGTTGGTGAGCGTCATCTTCGCTTCGTCGACGATGAAATGCTTGTGCGCGTCACGAATCGGCTTTTCGGCTTCCCAGTTGCCGAAGAACGGTAGTGCGCCCCAGCTTTTGGCGTAGACCACGTCGGCGCCGCGATAGGCTTCTTCGATGTTGTGACTGACGGTGAGGGAGCCGCCGTTTTCCTTCGCGTTCTGTTCGCCGTACGCCATATAGCGCTCGTCCAGCACGTAATCGGACGTTGGGCATAGCAGCGTGACGTTCATGCCCATTTTGGTGGCGATGAGTAGCGCCGAGTTGGCCACCGCGGTGTTGAGCGGCTTGGGATGATAGGTCCAGGTGAGCACGTACTTGCGACCGGTGAGATCGCCGAAGCGCTCCTTCAGCGCCAGCGCATGCGCCAGTTCCTGGCAGGGGTGCGTGATGGTTTCCATGTTGATCACGGGCACGGTGGCGTGCTGGGCGAACGCCTTGATGACGGCATCTTCGCGATCTACCGACCAGTCCTGGAATTTCGGGAATGCGCGTACGGCGATTAGGTCGACGTAGCGGCTCAACACGCGTGCCACTTCAGCGATGTGTTCTTCCGCTTCGCCATCCATCACCACATTGGGACGGAACTCGATCGGCCATGCATCCTTACCGGGCGAAAGCACGATGGCATGGCCGCCGAGATGAAACGCACCCAGCTCAAAACTCGTGCGCGTGCGCATCGAGGGATTGAAGAACAGCAGCGCCACCGACTTGCCAGCGAGCTGTTGGCCGCGCGGCGAACGCTTGAAGGCGGCGGCCTGTTCAAGCAGCGCATCGATCTCGGCGCGGCTGTAATCCTGAGTGGTGAGGAAGTGACGAAGCGACATCGTTGACTCCAGTCAGAAAAGCAAAAAACCCGGCGCAAGGGCCGGGTTTCGTCGTCGTATTACACATGCAACGTGGCGACAGCCTACCCGGCCGAATGTCGGTTCAGCGGTCGACGCGCACGCGAGGTCATGCCAGCGGCCATGCGGGCACTGGTAAGCACGGTAGCGGTATAGACGGCTGAAGACATGAGGGGTCCGGGTGGGTCGAATCCCAATCATGACGGGATTCTCGTTGCTGTGCAACAGGAAAGTTTACGCGTCAAAAAAGAAAAGCGACCGCGCCGGAGGCAGCGGTCGCCTGGAGACGAATCGGAGGGCCGATCAGTCGGCTGGCGATACGCTCACCCGCACCCGCAGGCGCTCGCCCGGATCGTAGCTCAGGCGCGACATGTAGACGTCGCCGTGATAGCGATATTCCACGTCGTAGCCAATGATCTGGCGCTGATCGCTAACCTGGGTGACCGGCTGGCAGACAGTCTGGTTGGAGGTGTACGTCTGCCCACCGCTGGAGACGGAATTGCCGACCGCGCCACCGGCCACCGCGCCACCGACGATGGCTGCCGTGTTGCCGCGGCCATGGCCAATAGTGCTGCCGAGCACGCCGCCGACGACCGCGCCCAGCACGGTGCCCACACCCTTGTTACCCGGGGTCTGCTGCACCACCTGCTGGTCATAGCACTGCGTGCTGGGGGTTGCCGTGCGGGCCACCCCGTACACCGGATCCACACGCAGGACGTCGGCCCATGCGTAATGAGCGTTATCGGGACCGGAAGCGCCACCACCCTGTGGAGGCGGCGGCGGATACTCCCCCTGCTGCGCCATGGCACTCGTGGAAAGCACGGCCAGCGCAAGCGCGGGGAGTAACAGCATCTTTTTGTTCATGAACAACCTCCGCAAAGGGGATGAAGGCGCATTTCCGCGCATGTGCAGATTGCAGCAAATTCACTCTGAATCCACGCTTAGAACTGCCGTGACTTAATGCTGATTTCAACGCTGTTTTCGAAACTTCGCCAGCTTTCAGAGCAGTTCGAGCGCAAGACCTTGATAAGATGACGGGCTTATTGACCCGACTGAGCCCGCCGCGGAACACCATCATGCCGATCTCGCTCTACAACAGCCTCAGCCGCCGCATCGAGCCCTTCGCGCCGCTCGATCCGAACCGGGTGACGGTGTACCTGTGCGGGCCCACGGTCTACAACTACGTGCACATCGGCAACGCGCGCGGCCCGGTGGTGTTCGACGTGCTGGTCAAGTTGCTGCGTCGGCATTACCCGCAAGTGATCTACGCCCGCAACATCACCGACGTGGACGACAAGATCAATACCGCCGCCATCCAGCAGGGCGTGCCGATCGGCACCATCACCAGCCGCTTCACTCAGGCCTACCGCGAGGACATGGCCGAGCTGGGCATTGCCGCGCCAGACGTGGAACCGCATGCCACCGCGCATATCGGCCCGATCATCGCCATGATCCAGGCCCTGATCCAGGGCGGACACGCTTATGAGGCGGAAGGTCATGTGCTGTTCGACGTGGCTTCCTACCCTGCCTACGGCGCACTGTCCGGCCGCGACACCGACGAGTTGATTGCCGGCGCGCGCGTGGAAGTGGCGCCTTACAAGAAGAACCCCACCGACTTCGTGCTGTGGAAGCCCTCCACGCCAGAACTGCCCGGCTGGGACAGCCCATGGGGACGCGGCCGGCCCGGCTGGCATATCGAGTGCTCAGCGATGAGTGCGGCGCATCTGGGCGAAACCATCGACATCCATGCCGGCGGCGTGGATCTGCAGTTTCCGCATCACGAAAACGAAATCGCCCAATCGACCTGCGCGCATGGTGGCAAGGTGTTCGCGCGCTGGTGGCTGCACAACGGCATGCTCACCTTCGAAGGGCGCAAGATGTCCAAGTCGCTGGGCAACGTGCTGCACGTGCATGAATTGCTCAAGCAGTATCCGCACGAAGCACTACGCCTGCTGCTGCTGCGCGGCCACTATCGCCAGCCGCTGGATTGGTCAGATGCGGCTATTGCGCAAGCCATCAGCACGCTGGACGGCTGGTACCGCGTATTGCGTGAACTTGGCGACATTGGCATCGACACTACGCAGCCTTTGCCGGTACCCGAACGCCTGGAAGCCACCCTTTGCGACGATCTGAACACCCCGCAGGCCCTGGCCGAATTGTCGGTGCTTGCCGATACCGCGCGGCAAACACCCAGCCAAGCCACCAAGGCCGCCCTGCTCGGCGGTGGCGCGGTGCTTGGCTTGCTGCAGCAGGATCCTGAAGCCTGGTTCAAGCAGGCCAGCAGCGGCACGGTGGATGCCGAACGCGTCGAAGCGCTGCTGGAGGAACGCCGCGCCGCCCGCGCCGCCCGCGATTTTGCGCGCGCGGATGCGATCCGCAACGAACTTGGCGCCATGGGCGTGGTGATTGAAGACGGCGCCCAGGGCACTCGCTGGAGCGTGGCCAAGCATTGAAATGGCGCAGTTCGGCCCGAGCTAAGGCGAACCGCGCGATAATACATTTATGAACACCCTTGCCCCCGCCAGTGCCGCCCAAGCCCAACAAGACATTGCCGACGAATTCGCTTTCTTCGGCGACTGGACCGAGCGCTACCAATACCTGATCGACCTCGGCAAGCAACTGCCGCCGTTTCGGGACGAGTGGAAGAACGAGGAGTACCGCGTACACGGCTGCCAGTCGATGGTGTGGCTGGTACCTAGCGGCGACGCTTCCAACATGCACTTTGACGCCACCAGCGACTCGGCCATCGTCTCCGGCCTGATCGCGCTGGTGCTGCGCGTGTATTCGGATCGTCCGGCGGCGGAGATCGTTGCGACCGAGCCGGCGTTCATCCAGGAGATCGGGCTGGCCAAGCACCTGTCGCCGACGCGCTCGAATGGTTTGGCGGCAATGCTGGCGAGGTTGAAGGCGTACGCGGCGGCGCTCGATAAGCGTTGATGATGTAGGTTGGCGCGAGGCGCAGCCGAACCCCAACCCGCAACGACAAAAAAGCCCCGCACTAAGCGGGGCTTTGTCGTTTCAAATGAAACCGCGATCGTCAGTCGCCCATCTGCTTCTGCAGATGCTCGCGACGTTCCTGCGCATCCAGCGACAGCGTGGCGATCGGGCGGGCATCGAGGCGTTCGAGACCGATTTCCTCATCGGTTTCCTCGCAGTAGCCGTAACGGCCTTCCTCAATGCGACGCAGTGCCTTGTCGATCTTGGAGATCAGTTTGCGGTACCGATCGCGGGTGCGCAGCTCCAGCGAGTTTTCCGTTTCGCGGGTGGCGCGTTCGGCCTCATCACCTACGTCACGCACCTCGTCGCGAAGGTTTTCCATGGTCTGGCGGGATTCTTCCACCAGTTGCTCGCGCCATTGACGGAGCTTGTTGCGGAAGTAGGCCAGATGACGAGGGTTCATGTACTCCTCGTCGGACGACGGGCGATAGCCCGGTGGCAGGTCGATGTTGACCGTAAGGGGGAGTGCGTAACGGCCGTCTTCGCGGGTTACACCATTATCGAGCGTTGTAGCGGAACTATTCATTGAGGACTGCGTGGTCTTCTGCTTTTTGCTGGTGGAGTTATGCGCAGTGGCATTCGCTACGCGCGGCGCCGTGGGCCCCACGGCACTGGCTACCTTGCCTGGGATGGGCCTGGCAGCGAGTGATGATACGGGGCGAGGTGTTGCAGTTTGTGTAACGGGTGGTGCCGGCCGCTTGGCTGCCGCCGTAGCGGGCGCCGGAGCTGGCTTGGCGATGGGCTTTTCGGCCACCTTCTTGGCTGGCGCCGGCTTGGCGACAGGCGCGGCGTGAGGTGCGGCGTGCTTGGGCTCCGGCTTCGGTGCCGGTGGCTTGGCAGCCTTCTTCACCGCCACCGGCTCGGCCTTTTTCGGCTGTGGCTTGGCGGCTGGCTTGGGCACGACCTTCTTGGCCGGCGCCTTCTTGGCAACCGTCTTGGCAGGTGCTTTCTTCACCGCAGCCTTCTTGACCGGCTCGGCCTTTTTAGCGGACTTGGGGGCAGCGACCTTGGCCTTGCTGGCCTTGGCTTCGTTGCTCTTACCCGCAGCCTTTCCCTTTGCAGCTTTCTTGGCGGCGGTGGTGTTACGCGTGGTTTTCGCCATTTACCTCACCATTTTGGCCTTGGCGGCCGGCTGTTATAGCCCAATACCCTTCACACCGGCAACCTTCCTTCTGGAATACTTGCGAATCGGGCGCCACAGGCGGTTTCGGCAATGTGAATGCCGTGAGTCGATTGATCCTCTTCCTACTCAACCTCTACAAACGCTTCGTGAGCCCACTGTTAGGACAGCGTTGTCGCTTTTACCCCAGTTGCTCCGATTATGCACGCGTCGCGGTGGCCCGCTTCGGCCCATGGCGAGGCGGCCTGCTGGCCGGATGGCGGATACTGCGCTGCCAGCCGCTGTGTTCGGGCGGCCACGATCCGGTGCCCGATCACTTCCATTTTTCTAGCTGTCGCTCGAGCCAAGAACGGGGAACAGGGAGCGAGGAACATTGAGCTCGCCGTACACTGGATGTTCCCTGTTCCCTGTTCCCTGCTCCTCGTTCCCCCTCATAAGGAACCCACATGTCCAACGATTGGTTGATCAAGAACGCCGAACTGGTCAATGAAGGGCGTCGCTTCCACGCCGACCTGCGCGTGAAGCACGGACGCATTGACAGCATCGGTGACAGCCTGCCCGCCCGCCCCGGCGAACAGGTGATCGATGCCACCGGACTGTGGCTGCTGCCGGGTATGGTCGACGACCAGGTGCACTTTCGCGAGCCAGGCCTTACGCACAAGGCCGACATCGCGCACGAATCGCGAGCCTGCGCGGCAGGCGGCATTACCAGCTTCATGGAAATGCCCAACACCAGGCCGCCGGCGCTGGATCGCGAATCGCTGGAAGCCAAATACGCGCGCGCAGCGGAAACCTCGGCGGTGAACTACGCGTTCTACCTGGGCGCCAGCAACGACAATCTGGAGGCGATCCGCACACTGGATCCCAAGGCCGCCCCGGGCATAAAAGTGTTCATGGGCGCCTCGACCGGCAACATGCTGGTGGACAATCCCGACACGCTGGACGGTATCTTCCGCGAGGCACCCACGCCGATCATCACGCATTGCGAAGACACGCCGATGATCGACGCGCTGCACGCCAAGGCGCGCGAGAAATACGGCGAACACATTCCCGCACGCGAACATCCGCTGATCCGTTCGCACGAGGCGTGCATCAAGTCGACCCGACTGGCGATCTCGCTAGCGCAGAAGCACGGCACGCGCCTGCACGTACTGCATATCTCCACGGCGGACGAACTGGCGCTGTTCCAACCTGGACCGCTCAAAGGCAAGAAGATCACCGCCGAAACCTGCGTGCACTTCCTGCATTTCAGCGATGAGGACTATGACCGGCTGGGTTTCCTGATCAAATGCAATCCTGCCATCAAGACGGCTGCCGATCGCGATGCCATCACGAAGGCGTTAGCGGAAGGCCGCATCGACGTGCTGGCTACCGATCACGCGCCGCACCTGCTGGAAGAAAAAGGGGAGCTCTACGACAAAGCCCCTTCCGGCCTGCCGCTGGTGCAGTTTGCGCTACAGGCCGCGCTGCAGCGCGTGACCGAAGGCAAGCTGACGCTGGAGCGCGTCTTGGAAGCGGTGAGCCATGCGCCGGCCACACTGTTTGACGTGCATGAGCGTGGCTTCCTGCGCGAAGGCTATGCCGCCGACCTGGTGCTGGTCGATCCGAACAAGCCACATACAGTGCGCCGCGGCGAAGTGCTGTCGAAATGCGGCTGGTCGCCGTTCGAGGGTTACACCTTCAGCAGTTCCATCGCGGCTACGTTCGTGAATGGTCGACGCGTGTGGGATGGCTCGAAGGTGGATGACGCAGTGCGCGGCGAGCGGTTGGCGTTTGATCGATAAAGCTCGCGAATTGCAGCAAGCCCCTCTCCCTTCGGCAGAGGGGAGCGGCGCCTCAGTGCAATTCGGAAACCGTCACTAACACCGGCCCGTTGTTGCCGGAGTTTCCAAGCACTCTCGTCTGTATATCGCTGGTCGCCAGCGTGCGGTCACCTTGCTTGATGCTCGCCGACACGGTGAAATCCGTACCGTTGTCCAGATCGCTAGGTTCGTAACTCAGCACGAACGACACGGGCGAAGCGCCGACCGGTGCGATGCGATCGGTTGCAATCGCGCGCGCGGGCGCATCCTGCCGGTTGAGCGTCACCACCAGATACGCATCGGGTGGTAGGTCATGCGCCAATTGATAATCGACTTCGCCAGTTAGCGATTTCATCAGGGTCTGCTGCTGCGGTGGCGCCTTCTTTTTCCCGAAGTGCGGCATCCAACTGCAACCGGCGAGTAGAAGCACGCCGGCCAAGAGCGCGGCATGGCGGATTTTCATGGAAATTCCTTGTCTGCAAACACGCGGATGATAGCAACCGCGCCGGGGACGAAGTTGAATCAGACCCGCCCGTTGCCGTAGCCGCCGGCCACACCTTTGCTGGCATAGGCCACCGCATCATGCGGATGCAGGCTTTCCTGGTGTTCGAGGCGTACGTGGAAATCCGCGATGCTGTCGTCGGCATCCAGCGCACGCTGGATGCGGCGCGCGGCGTCTTCGCAGAACATCAGGTTGCCGCCATTGGCGAGCGCGAAGGCTTGTTCGTCTTCGCGCTTCACCGCGGTCTGCACTGGTGTGCCCAGCGCCTGTTCGACGCGATCGAGCAGACTGATCAAATTCAACGGCGCACTGTCGGCGAAACGCACCAAAAGGCGCGCCACGCTGCGCTGCGCGTGCGGCGTGGCGACGATGCCCTTCTCGCTGCCAAGCCAGGCCAGCACGGCACCGTGATCCAGCGGCTTGCCGGCGTCGAAATCCTTGGCGAACTGTTCCTGGATCAATTGCCGCGACAAGGCGGCCGAAGCGGGACAGGTGGAGGAATAGACCACTTCCGTGCCCAGCTCCATACGGAAGCCGTCTTCGCACAGGCTGGCCTCGATGGAAACCGGATACGCCCGCCAGCCGCTGTTGCTGCTGCGCAGAGCCGCGCGGCGCACGAGCTGGTCGAAACGGATGCTGATGCGGGCGCGGTCGGCCAGTTCCTTGTGCGAATCGAGGAAGGCGCGCAGCAGCGATTCCAGCATGCCGGCGTCGACCGGCTTGGCGCTGAGGTACTCGTCGACCAGCAGGTACAGGCGCGACATGTGGATGCCGCGCTTATCCGGCCGGGTGAGATTGACGAATGCACCGACCTGGGCGGAGGAACGCTGCACCGTGCCGTCGCCCGCATCGAACAGCGCAGGTACTTCGATGCCATCCATGCCGACCCAATCCAGCGCGCCGGCCAGATGCGGCTGCGCCTGGCTAGCAACGTCGGGCATCAAACGAACGGTATTTTCGTGGGTATGCATGGGTGTTCCTTGGATCGCGCGTGCGGCTACCGGGCTAATCTTGGGGCAGCTTGCCGCGTCGCAACAGGTGCCGCGCCGGAAACAGTGCGTTTATCGCTTTCAACCGCCGACCTGCAACTGCCAGCGCTGGGCTGCCCGCCAGGCGCGCAGGGTGGTCATGAAGCCGCCGTCTGGCACGCCTTTCTGCAGCACTTTCAGGGGCTCTGCGGCACGCGCTGCCTTGCGTGCGAGACGTTCGCCCTCGCCAGCCTCCAGCGTGCGGAACACGCTGAGCGGGCCATCGAGGCGCGCGGCTTCGCCCCAGGCGGTACGCAGATCATCCAACTGGGCCTTGATGGCCTGGTCTCTTGCGTCGCTGTGTTGGCGCAAACTGGCGCGGTTCAGGCCGAAGCGGGCCAGGCGCGCCATGGGCAGCGGGAGGCGATCCCGTTCCACGTCGTCCTGCAGGCGGCGCAGCGCAAACAGCAGGTGGCTCAGGGTGGCTACTCGCGTGGCGCGTTCCGGCGACGCCGTTTCGCCGTACCACCATGCGGTCTCCAACTCGGCCAGGGCGCCGTGCAGCGCAGAAGAAGCATTGAACTGGGCCGCGAAATCCACCGCCGTGCCCTGGTCCAGTTGTGCCATCGATGCCAGTACCGGCGCTAGCCAGCGCTGCTGCGGCATGGCGTGTGCGCGTTCGTCATCGAACAGCACGCGGGTCAAGGGATGCCGACCGCCGCTGGCCGCCGCACCGCTGAGTTCTTCCGCCCACCAATTGAGCTTGGTGGCGGCCACGTGCGGCTCGCGAATGCCGTAGGCGGCCGACAGCAATTCCTGCTCAAGTGCAGCGAGCGCGACATGCCCCGGATATTTGTTCGGCGCCACGAACACCAGCGCCATGCGTTGCTGCGGTTGTACGGCTAGCCATTTGTCCACGTAGCTTTGCAGCGCGCCGTGGTGGGCAACCTCTTCGCTCACGCGGGAACCTTCAACTTGAGCAGCTCGATCAGGTCACGCGGGTGTGTCACCACTACGTCGGCGCCCCAGGCATGCGGATCGCCGCCGTCGAGATATCCCCACTGCACGGCAACGGTGTAGAGCCCGGCGTCGCGACCGGCCAACACGTCACGACGATCGTCGCCGACAAAGAAGCATTGCGCGGGATCGAGCCCCGCGCGCTCGCACGCCAACAGCACTGGCGCGGGATCGGGCTTGCGCACCGGCAAGGTATCGCCGGACACCACCGCGCACGCACGCTCGTCCCATCCGATCTGCTTGACCAGATCGTCGGTGAGATAGCCGGGCTTGTTGGTGACGATGCCCCAGGCGATGCCGTTGCCTTCGAGCATATCGAGCAGCGATTCGATGCCTTCGAACGGACGGGTATGGCGAGCCATCATGCTGTGGTACAGCTCGAGGTAGCGCGGCATGCGTTCGAGCAGCGCCTCGTCGCTTTCATCGAAGGCGCAACGCAAGATGGCGCGGGAGCCGCGCGAGACGACCGTGCGCACACTCGCATACGAAGGCACAGCCGCGCCGACTTCGCCGCAGTAGGTAGCCAATGCGGCATGTAGATCCGGCGCGCTGTCGAGCAGGGTGCCATCCAGGTCGAACAACATGCCTTGAGGTGATAGGGGCTGCGGCTTCATGTGGGTTTTCGTGCGCACACAAGATAATTGACGGCGGTGAAGCGGCTCTGCCACGCCTTGCGATTGATCGGGTTGTAGCCCAGGCCGCTGATGTCTTCCAGCTCCAGCCCTTCATGGCGCAACAGGCGTGCGAGCTCGGAAGGCTTGAGGAATTGCGCGTAATGATGCGTGCCGCGCGGCAACAGGCGCGCGATGTATTCCGCACCGATGATCGCAGCGCCGAACGCAGCCGGCGTGCGATTGAGGGTGGACATGAACAGCCGCGCGCCCGGCTTGAGCATCACGGCAAGATCGTGCACCAGCGCCGCTGGATCAGGCACGTGCTCGATCAATTCCATGCAGCACACTGCATCGAAGCTGGCCGGTTCGGATGCGGCAAGTTCGGCCGAAGATTGCTTGCGGTAATCCACCTTCAGGTTCGACTCGTGCAGATGCAGTCGCGCGATCTCGATCACCTTCAAGCTCATATCGATACCGACGACATCTGCTCCCGCGCGCGCCAGCGCCTCGCTAAGCAGGCCGCCACCGCAACCGACGTCGGCCACGCGCGCACCGCGCAGTGCTACACGCTTGGCCACATAGTCCAGGCGCACCGGATTGAGATCATGCAGCGGCCGCGATTCGCCATCGGGATCCCACCAGCGCGCGGCGAGCTTGTCGAAGTGCGCTATTTCCTTTTGGCTGACGTTTTGCGTGGCTTGCATAAGGAAAGACTCCTATTGGATGCGCTAATTTAATCTGCGTTCCATTCGTAAATCGTGACATCCCAGCCGCCGCTAGTATGCGCCGGGTCGTTGTGGGCGATCTGCAGCGCCTCTTCCAGCGATTCGGCCCGCAGCAGATAGGCGCCGCCGGACTGATCAGCGAAACCGCCGGACATCTCATTGCGTCCCTGTTCGCGCAGGGTGTCCAAAAATTGCCGATGCAGCGGGATGGCCGCTGGGTCGAGCTGCGGTCGGCGCATCAGGATGACGAGAAAGCGCTTCACGCCGGATCCAACGCCGCAATGCGCTCACGCCACGCATGGGTGCGCGCCATGATGCCGGCCACATCCATATCCACCAGCTCGCGCGCGGCCAGCTTGCGCTTGCCTGCCACCCACACGTCGGTGACCTGATGACGACCCGTGGCGTAGACCAGTTGCGAGATGATGTGGAACAGAGGCTGGGTTTCCAGATCGCTCAACCGCACTGCTGCCAGGTCCGCCTGCTTGCCGGCCTCGATCGAGCCGATCTCGGCGTCAAGGCCCAGCGCCTTCGCGGCCTGGATGGTGGCGGTACGTAACGCGAAGCCGGCGTCGAAAGCGGCGGCATCCTCCGCCACCGCCTTGGCCAGCAACGCCGCGGTGCGCATTTCGCCGAACATGTCCAGATCGTTGTTGGATGCGGTGCCATCCGTACCCAGCGCCACGTTCACGCCGGCCTTGCGCAGTTTTTCCGCCGGGCAGAAACCGGAGGCGAGCTTAAGATTGGATTCCGGGCAATGCACCACCGACACGCCGGCTTCGACGCAAGCGGCGATTTCGCCATCGGTGAGCTGGGTCATGTGCACGGCGATCAGGCGATCGTTCACCAGGCCGAGCTTCTGCAGACGCTGGAACGGACGCAGGCCGCTCTTTTTGCGTTCCTCATCCACCTCGTGCGCGGTTTCGTGCAGATGCAGGTGAACGGGAATGTCGAGCTGATCGGCCAACATGCGAATGCGTTCAAACGATTCGTCGGACACCGTGTACGGCGCATGCGGCGCGAACGCGGTGCGGATCAACGGATCGCTACGGAACGTGTCGTGTGTTTCGCCGGCGCGCTCGAAGTATTCGTCCTGCGTGCGCGCCCACCCCGTGGGGAACTGGATCACCGGTAGGCCGACGACGGCGCGAAAACCATGCTTGCGATACGTCGCGCCGATCGCATCCGGGAAGAAATAGTTTTCGTTAGCGCAGGTGGTGCCGCCGCGCAGCATCTCGGCAATGGCCAGTTCCACGCCATCGCGCACGAACTCGGGGCCGATCACCTTCGCTTCCACCGGCCAGATGTGCTGCTGTAGCCAGACCATCAAAGGCAGATCGTCCGCGAGGCCGCGCATCAGCGTCATCGGATTGTGCGTGTGCGTATTGATCAGGCCCGGGATCAGCACATGCTCACCCAGTTCTACCCGTTCGCGCGGCGCATAGGCGGCGCGTGCCTCGGCAATCGGCAGGATGGCGACGATGCGATCGGCATGGATCGCCACCGCATGCTGCTCCAGTACCACGCCGTGCGGTTCGACCGGCACGACCCAGCGGGCTTCGATGAGTACATCCACGGGCTGCGGTGCAGTCTGGCTCGTCATGATGGTTTTTTTATTGGGGGATATAAGACGGGGCGGCACATCTTACGATGCCCGCCCCGATGACTCGTTCGTCGCCGCGCCAAGACGCGGGCCGATGCGTTACTTCACACGGCTGACGTATTCGCCCGAGCGGGTATCGACTTTGATGGTTTCGTCCTGCGCGACGAACAGCGGCACGCGCACCACGGCACCCGTTTCCAGCTTGGCCGGCTTGCCGCCGCCGCCGGAGGTGTCGCCGCGAACACCCGGATCGGTCTCCACGATCTTCAGTTCGACGAAGTTCGGCGGCTGCACAGCGATCGGGCGGCCGTTCCACAGCGTCACCAGGCACTCCTCCTCACCCTTCAGCCACTTGGAGGCATCGGCCACGGCAGTAGCGTCGGCCTGGTGCTGCTCGAACGATTCCTGGTGCATGAAGTGCCAGAACTCGCCGTCGCTGTAGAGGTACTGCATGTCGGTATCGACCACGTCGGCGCCTTCATACGAGTCGCTGGACTTGAGTGTCTTTTCCGTGGTGCGGCCGTTCAGCAGGTTGCGAAGCTTGATGCGGGTGAAGGCCTGGCCCTTGCCCGGCTTGATAAATTCCGCGTCAGTGATGATCCACGGATCACCGTCGACGATGATCTTCAAACCATTCTTGACGTCGTTGAGACCATAACTGGCCATGTACTTCACTCCGATAAGGAAACCGCTGCCATCAGCGGCTAAAATGAGTCGTTCAAGGGTCACCAGGCCCCTATAGAGCCGCCTATGATAACCGGAAGCCCCGGCGCCCGCATTACACACTCGCCCCTGCCCCAGGCCGACTGGCGGCAGCTTTGGCGCGATGCCATCACCGATGGCCGTGAGTTGCTTGAACTGTTGGGCTTGAGCCACCTTGCCGAGCGCCTGCCTGCCGCGGACGCCGGTTTCGCGCTACGTGTGCCGCGCGGCTTTGCGACGCGCATGCGTGCGGGCGATGCATGCGATCCCCTGCTGCTGCAGGTGCTGCCCCAGCTTGCCGAGCTGGAGCAGGTATCGGGCTTCGTGACAGACGCCGTGGGTGATCTTGCGGCGCGCGAAGCTCAAGGCGTGCTGCACAAATACCAAGGGCGTGCCCTGCTGATCGCCAGCGGCAGCTGCGCGGTGAACTGCCGCTACTGCTTCCGCCGACATTTCCCCTATGGTGAAGAGATGGCGGCGGCCGGCCAATGGCGTCAGGCGCTGGACCACATCCGTCAGGACAGCTCTATCAATGAGCTCATCCTGTCCGGCGGCGATCCGCTAGCCCTGGCCACCGGCAAGCTGGAAGAACTCAGCCACGGCCTGGCGGATATTCCTCACGTCACCCGGCTGCGCATCCACACCCGCTTGCCGGTGGTGCTTCCTGAGCGCATCGACGGACCGTTCGTGACATGGCTCAAGGCGCTGCCGCTGCAGAAGGTGGTAGTGCTTCACGTCAATCACGCCAACGAGTTCGACGATAGCGTGGATATGGCCTGCGCACGTCTGCGTGAGGCAGGTGCCACGCTGCTCAACCAGTCCGTGCTGCTAAAGGGAATCAACGATGATGCCGATATACTGGCAGCATTGTCGGAGCGCATGTTCGCCGCGGGAGTGCTGCCGTATTACCTGCATCAGCTCGATCGGGTGCAGGGCGCGGCGCATTTCGAGGTGACCGATGTCCAGGCTCAGTCGCTGATCGAACGCTTGCGCGGCCGCCTGCCGGGTTACCTGGTACCCAAGCTGGTGCGCGAGGTCGGCGGCGACCCGTCCAAGCGGCCGCTTTGAGTTGTCTGCGCAGGCCATCCGGCCGTCTTGTCGTACCCGGCCGCCGCCGAGCGCTGATCTGCCCATGCGCTTCGTCACCAATGGATGCATTGACGCTGGCGGGTCTGAAGGGAATCCGTTAAAACGTTATTTCAGTGCCGGCTAGCCTCGGACGCCTTCCGCGCCAGCAGCCCTATCGAAGGAAAGCACGACGCGCCCATGAAGACAGACTCCGTCATCAAGATCCTCTTCGTCGAAAACTCGGTGGAGGACGCGGAACAGATCATTACCTTGTTGCGTAACGCTGGCACCGCCGTGCGCCCCGCACGGGCGACCACGCTCGAACAGATCCACGCAGCGCTCGAAGAACTCGGCCCCGACCTGGTGCTGTACAACCCCTCCGTCAGCGGCCTGCCCTTGCGCAGCGTGGCGCAACAGATCGAAGCCAGTTCGCGCGATATCGCTCTGGTCGCCTGCGTGCCCAAGGTCGACGAGCAAAGCGTGGCTGACATGTTCCAGGAGGGCGTGCACGGCGTTGGCGCGCGCAGCCAGCCCAAGCAGCTCATCACGGTGATCCGGCGCGAGTTCGATGCGCTCAACGCGCGCCGCCAAGTGCGACGGCTGGAAGCGGCCCTGCGCGAGTCGGAGCGCCGTTGCGACGCCCTGCTGGATTCCTCGAACGATCCGATCGCCTACGTGCACGAAGGCATGCACGTGCGTGCCAATCGCTCCTACCTGGATACGTTCGGCTATACCGATTACGACGATCTGCTCTGCCTGCCGGTGCTGGACCTGATCGGCCCATCCGACGCGGAAGCTTTCAAGAACCTGCTGCGTGCGCTGTCCAAGGGCGAGAAGGTCGAGCACCGTCTAGAACTGCACGCGCGCCGCGCCGATAGCAGCACCTTTCCAGCCACAGCCGAATTCGCCCACGCCACTTTCGAAGGCGAGCCGTGCTTGCAGATCGTGTTCCGTCGCCAGCAGATCGATCCGTTCCTGGTGGAACAGCTGCAGCGCGACACGGTTACCGGGCTCTTCAATCGCGCCCGTACTTTGGAGTGCATCGACAACGCCGTCGCCGCCGCCAGCGAAGGCCGCAAGGGCCAGACCTTGCTGCTGATCGAACCGGACAACTGGGCGCCGATCGTCAACAACGTCGGCCTGGGCAAGGCCGACGAGTTGCTTGCAGCTTTTGCGCATCGCGTCAACACGCAGCTCGGTCAGGAGGACATCGCCGGCCTGCTCGCCGAACACACTATCGGCGTGATTCTGCACACGGACACCGACGACGCGATCCGCGCCTGGATCGATGGCCTGCACAAGGCCATCTCCAGCGAAATCTTCGACCTCGGTTCGCAGTCGATCACGCTCACCGTCAGCATCGGCGGCAGCCTGTTGGGCGAGAAAAACGCCAACACCGACATGCTGCTGAACCAGGCCGGCCAGGCGCTGCGCAGCGCGCAAGGCCAGGGCGGTAACCGCAACGAATTGCACGACCCGGCCGCACGCGAGAAAGCCGATGCCGAGCGCGAACGCAACTGGCTAAGCCTGTTGCGCCGCGCACTCACGCAGAACGAGTTCATGCTGTACCACCAGCAGAGCATCAGCCTGCAGGACGCCGAGGGCGACTATTCGGAAATCCTGCTGCGCATGAACGGTCCGCAAGGCGAAGTCTCACCGGGCTTCTTCATGCCGATCGCCGAAAAGCACGGCCTCAACGCAGAGATCGATCGCTGGGTGCTCAGCCAGGCGATCACCGCGCTGAAGGCGCGCGACCGGCTGGGCGTGCCCACCACATTCTTCGTGAAGCTAACGCCCGACTCCATGCAGCAACAGGCGAACCTGCTGCCGTGGCTGGACCGCACGCTGAAGCAGGCTAGCCTCAAGCACGGCCGTCTCGTGCTGGAAATGACCGAAAGCAAGGTGGTGACGATGCTGCGTCCGGCGCAGGAGTTCATCACCGGATGGAAAAAGCTTGGCGGCTATTTCGCGCTGGAGCAGTTCGGCTCCGGCCTCAATTCCTTCCAGTTGCTCAACCACATCCACGCGGATTACCTGAAGATAGACCGCAGCTTCATGGCCGAACTGCCACAACATCCGGAAAACCAGAAGAAAATCACCGAGATCTGCCAGCAGGCGCATGAGATGAAGCGCCTGACCATAGCCGAGTGGGTAGAAGACGCCGCCAGCACTTCGCTGCTGTTCGCCTGCGGCGTGGATTTCGTGCAAGGCAACTTCCTGCAGGAGCCACAGCCGTTGGCTGTGAACGGGTGAACGCCTAAGGGATCAGGGACGGATAGCGATCACGTCCTTGTCACCAACTATGTCGACTTGCGCGAAACCGGCCGCATACAGTGCAGCCTTGAGCGCATGGAGATCGTTGTTGGGGTAGGCCTTCGCAATGCCGTTCACCTCGGCGGCTGCCTTATTGCTACGTCGGAGACGGCGAAGAACGAGAACGAGTACACCTCCCGGTCGAAGCACACGCTTCACTTCCTGCAGATCGTGATGCGGAGCGGGCCAGAACTGAAAGCTGTGCACCGACACAATCTTGTCGAACATTTCCGCTTCGAACGGAAGCTGTGAAACCGTTCCTTGGCTCACCTCGACAAGTCGAGTCGCGATATGGCGCGCATTGAGTCGCTGCGCTTGCTGCACCATCACTTCGGACAGATCGATCCCAGCCACGTATCCCTGGTGCACGCGATCCTCCAGCAGTTCGATCAATTGCCCAGGACCACAGCCAACCTCCAGGATGTGATCATCCGGATGAACGTCGAGCAGTTGTAGCGCGCGCTCGTTGTCACCGCGATTGAGCGCCAGCATCAGCCACCCGAGTACCGCCCCGGCGACACCGTGCGGTTCGGCCGGTTGTGATTTCCGGATCATGGCCATGTCAGAACGCGGAAATGCAAAAGCCCCGCGGATAGCTCCACGGGGCTTTTGTACGAATCATGGCGAAACGGATTACTCGGCAGAGGAAATGGAAGCGCCGATGTCTTCCTTGATGCGCGCTGCCTTGCCTTCCAGGTTGCGCAGGTAGTACAGCTTGGCGCCGCGCACTTTGCCCCTACGCTTCACCTGCACCGATTCGATGCTCGGGCTGTGCGCCTGGAACACGCGTTCCACGCCGGTGCCGTGCGAGATCTTGCGGACGGTGAAGGCCGAATGCAGGCCGCGGCTGCGCTTGGCAATAACCACGCCCTCAAACGCCTGCACGCGCTCGCGATTGCCTTCCTTCACCTTGACGTTGACCACTACGGTGTCGCCAGGGCCGAACTCCGGCAGCTGGCGGGTGATCTGCTCGGCTTCGAACTGTTCGATGATCTTGTTCATGACAACACCTGTCTTTGTTCAATGATTGCGGTCTTCATCGGCCGCATCGTTTTGCCGTGGCTTGGCTTGCGCATGCTCACGGCGGAATTCATCCAACAGCGCACGGGATTCCTTATCCAGCGCGCGCTGCGCCAATAAATCGGGACGCCTCAACCACGTTCGTCCCAGCGATTGCTTCAGACGCCAGCGGCGAATGGCCGCATGATCGCCGGAAAGCAGCACCTCCGGTACGTCGCCCAGTGCATCGTGCACCGGTTTTGCGTAGTGCGGACAATCGAGCAGACCGTTCGAGAACGAATCCTGCTCGGCCGATTGCGCGTCATTCAACGCGCCTTCCTGCAAGCGGCCCACCGCGTCGATGATCACCGCGGCACCCAGCTCACCGCCTGACAGCACATAATCGCCGATGGACAGCTCCTCGTCGACCTCATGCGCCAATAGACGCTCGTCCACACCTTCGTAACGTCCGCAAAGTAGAGCGATGCGCGGCATCTCGGCCAGCGCTTCCACCCTGCCTTGCGTCAGCCGCGCTCCTTGCGGACTGAGGTAAATCAGATGCACCGGTTTCGGTGCCGCTTCGCGCATCGCCTCAAGGGTTTTGCGCAAAGGCTCGATCAGCATCACCATGCCGGGACCACCGCCGCAGGTACGGCCATCCACGGTACGGTAATTGTCGGTGGCGTAATCGCGCGGGTTCCAGGTTTGCACCTGCAGCAGCTCGCGTTGCTGCGCGCGTCCTACCACACCGACGGCGGCGCACTGGCGCATGAAGTCCGGAAACAGCGTGACGACATCGATGCGCATCGGATCCTCAATCCCGCTTCTCAGAATTCAGGATCCCAGTCCACCACCATGCGCCCGCCGGAAAGATCCACCGAACGCACGTAAACACCCTGGACGAAAGGAACCAGCCGCTCGCGCTCGCCATCCCTTACTACCACCACGTCGTTAGCGCCGGTCGCGAACACATGACTCACGCGTCCCAACGCTACGCCTTCGGTGGTGACGACCTCGAGACCTTCGAGATCGACCCAGTAGTACTCATCCTTGCCGGGTGGCGGCAGTAGCTCGCGGGCAACGTAGATATCCTGCCCTACCAGCGCCGCGGCGCCATCCCGATCGTCTACCCCGGGCAATTTGGCGATGAGCCCTTTGCCCTGGGGTCGACCATTGACACTTTTGATCTCCATTTCCTGGCCCGGCGCCGCTGAGAGCTGCCAGGGCTGGTACTTGAAGATCTGCGTGCGTGGCTCGGTCCAGGATTCCACCTTGATCCAGCCCTGCACGCCGTACAACCCGACGATGCGTCCAACTAGGACGCGCCGACCGGCTGCGATCATGCTCAAGCAGCCTGCTTGGCGGCTTCCTTCACCAGCGAGGCGACCTTGTCGCTCAGCTGAGCGCCCTTGGCCACCCACTCCTGCACGCGGGCCACGTTCAGCTCAAGGCGCTTGTCCTTGCCGGAAGCCACCGGGTTGTAGAAACCTACGTTTTCAATGCTGCGGCCGTCACGCGCGCTGCGCGAATCGGTCACAACGACGTGGTAGAACGGACGGCCCTTGGCGCCGCCGCGCGAAAGACGAATCTTGACCATAGTAAAAAACTCCAGAGTTGCCGACGTGTCCGGCAAGCACGTCCTAGACCGGACGCGGTAAACGCGACATTTTAATGAAATTGGTGGAAAAAGGAAGGGGTTAGCGCATCGGGGGGAAGCCGCCACCCATGCCGCCCATCCCCTTCATGGCGCCTCGCATCTGCCGCAGCAGGCCCTTGGAGCCACCTTTGGAGAGCTTGGACATCATTTTTTCCATCTGCATGTACTGCTTCAGCAGGCGATTGACGTCCGCCGGCTGGGTACCGGAGCCACGCGCCACGCGTGCACGGCGGGAACCGTTCAGCAGGTCAGGATGACGGCGTTCCTTCTTGGTCATGGAACCGATGATGGCGATCATGCGTTTGATCTCGCCATCGTTGACCTTGGACTTCACGTTCTCGGGCAGCGAGGAAACGCCGGGTAGCTTGTCCATCAGGCCGGCCAAGCCGCCCATGTTGTTCATTTGCTCGAGCTGGTCGCGCATGTCGTTGAGATCGAAGCGCTTGCCCTTCATCACCTTGGTGGCGAGCTTCTGCGCTTTTTCCTGATCGACCTTGCGCTCCACTTCCTCGACCAGCGACAGCACGTCGCCCATGCCGAGGATGCGCTGCGCGATACGATCCGGGTAGAACGGCTCGAGCGCGTCGGTCTTCTCACCAGCGCCGAGGAACTTGATCGGCCGGCCGGTGACGTAACGTACGGAGAGCGCCGCGCCGCCGCGGGCATCGCCATCGGTCTTGGTGAGCACCACTCCGGTGAGCGGCAGCGCCTCCGCGAAGGCCTTGGCGGTGTTGGCGGCGTCCTGGCCGGTCATCGAGTCGACCACGAACAGGGTTTCGATCGGCGTGATTGCGGCGTGCAGCGCCTTGATCTCGGCCATCATCGCTTCGTCGACGTGCAGGCGGCCGGCGGTATCCACCAGCAGCACGTCAATCACTTCCTTGCGCGCCGCGATGATCGCAGCTTTGGCGATGTCGACCGGATCCTGGTTTCCTTCCGATGGGAAGAACCGCACGCCCACCTGCTCGGCCAGTGTGCGCAACTGCTCGATGGCGGCCGGACGATATACGTCGCAGCTCACAACCATCACGCGCTTTTTCTTGCGCTCAGTAAGGAAGCGCGCCAGCTTGGCTACGGTAGTGGTTTTACCGGCGCCCTGCAGACCCGCCATCAGCACCACGGCCGGCGGTTGCTGGGCGAGGTTCAATTCGGCATTGGCTGTGCCCATCACCGTGGTCAGCTCGTCGCTGACCACCTTAACCAGCGCCTGACCCGGCGACAGACTCTTGAGCACTTCCTGGCCAACCGCGCGCACTTTCACGCGCTCGATCAACGCCTGCACCACCGGCAGCGCCACGTCGGCTTCCAACAGGGCGATACGCACCTCACGCAGCGATTCGCGGATATTTTCCTCCGTCAATCGACCACGGCCGCGCAGGCGGTTGACGGTGGTGGAAAGGCGTTGACTAAGCGATTCGAACATAAGGGGCTGATAGGTAAAGCAATGGGCTGACAACTATACCAGACCCGCCTGGTTTCTCAGGGAGCGGCAGTCCAAATCGACATGACGTGCGTCCTCCTGGCTTAGTCGCGTGCTTCCACGCGCCGATAGGCGACATATGAGTACACGACCGGGATCAGTACGGCGCTCAAAGCAATCCCTAGTAGCCAAGTGACCGGCGCGCTTGTAAGAGCAATTGCCATGATGGCCATTCCCGCCAGCATGAAAAGCCACCCACTCATGCGATGCGTGCGCTCCCATACCGCATCGCTGGCAAGCGTCCACGGCGTGCGGATGCCGATGAAGAAATTCTTGCGCAATTTGCCCATGTAGTTGCCCATGACCATGAACAACACGCCTGTGGCAAGCGCGCAGACCAGCGGCATCTGTACAGGATGACCGGCCGCATTCAGCAGCACCCCCAACGCCGAAACGAGCACGTATGCCTGCACGGCGAGCATGATAAGGACGTATACCGAAACAAATGACTTGATGTCGTAACCACGCGGTGAAATGACTGGCAACAGAAGGGTAAGCACAGCAAGCACCGCTATCGCGATCATCGGCGTGGCCACAGCTCCAAGCGGCGACATGTAACCATTGATCCGGCCCTGCGCATTCCAGTGTGTAGGGACACGTGCCGGCATGTGTGGGTACAGCCACACAAACACGGCCATCAGAACGAGCAGAAACAGGGCTGATATAAGCAACGTGCGCACGGGTTTCATCGTTTGCCTCCTCGCGCTCCAGCGGATGGAAATAGATCGAGCACCATGCGGGTCAAGTCTTCCATCACGGTGCTGTTGAGCGAATAGACGATGTACTGACCGCGCCGCTCCGTGCGAACGAGGTCCGCATGCTTGAGCACGGTGAAGTGATGCGATAGCGACGCACCAGTGATGTCAAAGGCCTCGCCGATTTCGCCCGCGCTCATCGGACCGCTCTGCAGCCGCTTGAGGATGGCGCGGCGCGTGGGATCGGCAAGGGCGCGGAAGACGGCTTGCTGCTTCATGGGCACAGCGGGCTCCGGTTAGATGAGTAGATATTTAGACAAATTTCTAAATATTGCAAGTGCCGACTTCGCCGCGTTCACCGCGCTCCCACCCTGTGCCACACTTGCACGCCATGTTAGCCGCCCTCTCCGTCTTCGCCATCGCCGGTTACCTGCTTGCCAGCGGATTGCTCGCGTGGCCGCTGTTCAATGGCAATGCCGCCGCACCGACGAAGCTGGCACATCCGGCCCTGGTCATCGCCACGGTTGCCGTAGCGGCACACGCCACCTGGCTGCTGGCGACGCACCGCGGCGCCCTGGATCTGCACTTCTTTGCCGCATTGTCGCTGGTGGCGTGCGTGGTGTCGGCGCTGACGCTTGCGGTGAACCTCACCCGCCCAGTGGTAGCGCTCGGCGTGATCGTATTCCCGCTCAGTGCGCTGCTGTTGCTCATCGACAGCTTTCTCGCTCCACCGACTGTGCCCATCTCGATGGATTGGCATATCAAGCTGCACGTGACGGTCGCGCTGCTCGCCTTCAGCGTGCTCTCCATCGCCGCCGCCATGGCCATTCTGCTTGCCATCCAGGAGCGGGCACTCCGACACCGTCACATCACTCCCTGGCTGAGCGCGCTGCCGCCCTTGACGCTGACCGAATCGTTGCTGTTTCGGCTGATTGGCGCGGGCTTCACGCTGCTCACGGTGGCACTACTTACCGGCATCCTGTTCGTCAATAACCTGTTCGGCCAGCACCTTGTGCACAAGACGGTGCTATCGATCATCGCCTGGCTGGTGTTCGGTGCCCTGCTCTACGGGCGCTGGAAACACGGATGGCGAGGGCGTAGCGCGGTGAATCTCACGCTGATCGGCATGAGCGTGTTGGTGCTGGCATTCTTTGGGTCAAAGTTTGTGTTGGAAGTGATCCTGCACCGCGCGGTGGATTAGCGCGCTGGCTTAGTCTCCATCCACAGGCGCGGCTCTGGACTATGACGCCTCAAGCGGCTTTCCGGTATGACCGTTCGCCATGCGCATGCAGTTGAAAACCGAAGGGGTCTACCGGTGTCTCGAATCAACGCGGCTCGTATCGATATCAAACGCGCGTGCTGTGCCATCGCATTCTCCATCGTGACTGGCACGGCGCTGGCCGGCCAATCCAGTGCCCCTGCCACGCCGGTGGATTGGGTGAATACGTTTATTGGCACTGGCGGCGAGGGCGCGGAATACGGCGGCACCATGCCGCTGGTCACCACGCCGTTCGGCATGACCAACTGGACCGCGCAAACGCGGCAGAACCGTATCAGTGTCAGTTCCTACGAATACCACGATAGCTATATCCACGGTTTTATCGGCACGCATCAGCCGGCGATCTGGATGGGCGATTTCGGCTACGTCACCCTGATGCCCGAGATCAGCGACGGCATCAACTACGCACCGGAAGCGCGTCGCCTGGCCTTCAGCCATCAGGACGAAATCAGCACGCCGTACTATTACGCGGTGACGATGCACGACGCAGCAGCGCACCCCGTTCGCGCCGAAATCACCGCCACCGATCATGCCGGCTATCTACGCTTCACTTATCCGCGCGGCGTTACTGCAAAAGTGTTGATCGAGGCAACGCGCCCCGGCATCGAAGGCTTCGTACGTATCGACGCCAGCCGCAACGAAATCATTGGCTACAATCCGGACCGCATGGATGCGCACCTGGGTCCACTCAAGCTGCCTAACTTCAAAGGTTACTTCGTGGTGCGCTTCAAGCAGCCGTTTACGGAAGCGAAGGTCTATGAAGGTACATTGACCTGGCCCGATAAGCAGGAAGTAAAAGGCGATAACGTAGGTGCCTTCGCCAGCTTCGACACTAGCCGGAACACCGAGGTGGATGTGCAGGTGGGCACCTCATTCATTAGCATCGAACAGGCGCGCGCCAACCTCGATGCAGAAATGCCCAGCTGGAATTTCGACGCCCTGCGCGATGCGTTGAAGGCTACATGGAACCGGAAGCTCGGTATCGCCATCATCGAAGGCGCCAGCGACGATCAGCGTCGTATCTTTTACACCGGCCTGTATCACGCCCTACTCTACCCTAGGCTGATGTCCGAACAAGGACGCTACTACAGCGCATTCGACGACAAGGTGCACAATGGCACCTCGTACACCGCGTATTCGATCTGGGATATTTTCCGCGCCGAGAACAGCCTGCTCACGATCTTCGCGCCTGAGCGCATCGATGGCATGGTGCAGGCGTTGCTGCAGGATTATCAGGAAGGTGGCTGGATGCCGAAGTGGCCCAACCCTTCCTACACCAACATCATGATCGGCACGCATGCCGATTCGTTGGTGGCCGAAGCCATCAATAAAGGCTTCAAAGGTTTCGATTATCAACTTGCTTATCAGGCCGTCTACAAGGATGCGATGACACCGCCCGATGGCGACACCACGCGGCGCTGGTTCGATCGCGAGCCACACACGCCTTACGAAGCACGCGCTGGGCTCACCTATGCCGAGAAGCTGGGCTATATCCCTGCCGACAAGATTTCGGAAGCCGCCTCTAGCACGCAGGAAGAATCATATGACGACTATGCCGTGGCGCAGGTCGCCAAAGCGGTCGGCAAGATGGACGACTATCGCTTCTTCATGCACCGCTCCAGTAATTACCGCAACCTGTTCAACCCGACGCGCGGCTTCATGCAAGCCAGAAATAGCGATGGCAGTTGGGCATCCCCCGATGACGGCTGGACCGAAGGCGATCAATGGGTCTATCTGTTCGCCGCCTTGCATGATGTTCCGGGTGTGGTGAAGCTGCTCGGTGGCCCACAAGCGGCATCAGCCAAATTGGATGCGCATTTCAACGGCGGCCATAACCGCCACGACAACGAGCCCAGTCATCACTACGGCTATCTGTATGACTACGCCGGGGAACCGTGGAAAACCCAGGCTCGCGTGCGCGAGATTGCAAAGGATGCCTATTCCAACACCATCAGCGGCATCCTCGGCAACGAGGATTGCGGACAAATGTCGGCCTGGTATGTGTTTACCGCGATGGGTTTTTATCCGCTCAATCCCGCGTCGGGCGAGTACGTGATCGGCAGTCCCTTGTTCACTCACGTCAGCTTGAACCTTCCTAACGGCAAGCGCTTCGAGATCAGCGCACCGGACAATTCTGCGCAGAACATTTACATCCAATCCGCGACACTTAACGGCAAACCGCTGGATAGCCCCGTGATTTCCTACGCACAGATAGAAGCGGGTGGCACATTGAATTTCGTGATGGGCCCCAAACCTTCCCGTTGGGCGGCTGATTGGCATCCGCAGGCATTGCTGTAACGCCGTCTTTTCCGCCACGCATTTTGTGAGGATGGTGTTTTGACATTACACACACGAAAACTCGGCAGTCAGGGACTCGAAGTATCGGCGATCGGTTTGGGTTGCATGGGTATGAGCCAATTCTACGGCCCGACGGACGAGGCCGAGTCCATCGCCACTCTGCATCGTGCAATTGAACTGGGCTGCACCTTCCTCGATACCGCCGAAGTCTATGGCCCCTTCAACAACGAGGATCTGCTCGGCCGCGCGCTCGCCGGCAAGCGTAATCAGGTAACGATCGCGACGAAATTCGGCTTCAGGATCAAAGACGGCAAGAGCGTAGGCACCGACAGCCGACCCGAACACATCCGCGAAGTGGTGGACGCTTCGTTGAAACGCCTCCGCACTGATCATATCGACCTGCTCTACCAGCATCGCGTCGACCGCAATGTACCTATGGAAGATGTTGCCGGCACCGTGGGCGAACTGGTCAAACATGGCAAGGTGCGCTTTTTCGGACTCTCCGAAGCCGGTGTGACCAATATCCGCCGTGCGCACGCGGTGCATCCGATCTCCTCGCTGCAAAGCGAATACTCGCTGTGGGAGCGTAATCTGGAGCAGGACGTGATTCCCGTGCTGCGTGAGCTGAACATCGGCCTGGTGCCGTTCTCGCCACTCGGGCGCGGCTTCCTCACGGGTGAAGTCAAACGTGCAGAGGATTATCCAGTCGACGATTTCCGCCACAATGATCCGCGCTATCAGGGCGAGAATTACGATGACAATATGAGGGCCGCGCAAATCGTGCGCGATATCGCGCTAAGCCTGCATGCCAAACCTGGACAGGTTGCGCTCGCCTGGCTGCTGCAACAAGGCGATGATGTGGTGCCGATCCCCGGCACCAAGCGTCGACAGTATCTGGAGGAAAACGTGGCCGCTGCCGCGTTGCAATTGGACAATGCCCAGATCAAGGTGTTGAACGAGTCGCTATCTCCCGGACGAACTTCCGGCCCGCGTTACGGCGAGAAGATGATGGCGCTGGTGGATCGCTGAAGTTATCCCGTCTCAGACGGTCGGGCCATGTGTATCTAGCAGCCGTCGCGAAAACTACGGCGCAGCCCTTGTATAACGCACCCGAGGCGGCATGCCATCGCGATCGCCGCGACAAAGTCCGCTCAGCGACAGGCGTCGATGGCCTGCGCCAGTCGCTCCACACCAATCACCTCCATGTCGCCTACACGCCCTTTTTTTGGCGCATTGGCTTTGGGCACGATGGCCCGCTGGAAGCCGTGATGGGAGGCCTCTTTCAGTCGTTCTTCGCCGTTAGGAACGGGACGGATTTCGCCGGAGAGGCCGACTTCGCCAAACGTAATGGTTTTTTCCGGCAAGGGGCGATCGCGCAGGGAAGACAGCACCGCCAGCAGCACAGGCAGGTCAGCGGCCGTTTCCTGCACGCGGATGCCGCCGACGACGTTGACGAACACGTCCTGGTCATACGCGGCCACACCGCCATGACGATGCAGAACGGCCAACAGCATAGCCAACCGGTTTTGCTCGAGACCGAGCGCGACGCGCCTGGGATTGCCGAGCGAAGATTGATCCACCAAAGCCTGCACTTCCACTAACAATGGTCGCGTGCCTTCGCGCGTGACCATCACTGCGCTGCCGGGTGTAGGTCCACTATGTGCGGAAAGAAAAATCGCGGACGGATTGGGTACTTCGCGCAAACCCTTTTCGGACATCGCGAATACACCCAGCTCGTTCACTGCGCCGAAGCGATTCTTGAAGGCGCGCAGCACACGAAAGCGACTGCCGGATTCGCCCTCGAAGTAAAGCACGGCATCAACCATGTGCTCTAGCACGCGCGGACCGGCGATGCCGCCTTCCTTGGTGACATGGCCGACGAGGAACACCGAGGTACCAGTTTCCTTCGCGAAACGCGTAAGTTTGGCGGCGGATTCGCGCACTTGGCTGACCGAACCCGGCGCTGCGGTGAGCATTTCAGTCCAGATTGTCTGGATGGAATCGATCACCAGCACGCGGGGCCGTGTGGCGGCAATTTGATCGAGGATGCGCTCGATGCCGGTTTCGGCCAAGGCATGCAGTGGCTGCAAAGGAAGATCGAGCCGTTGGGCGCGTGCAGCGACCTGCGCCAGCGACTCTTCGCCGGTGACGTACACGCTGGAAAGCTTTTCGCCAAGCTTGCCGAGCATTTGCAACAGCAAGGTGGATTTACCAATGCCGGGATCGCCACCGACGAGTACGACGGAGCCATCAACCAGGCCACCGCCAAGCACGCGATCCAGTTCGCCAATCCCGGTAAGCGTGCGCGATTCGGCCGTCACCAGCACATCGGTGAGCGGCGTGATGCGCGCTACACCATTGGCCGCGCCCGCATAACCGCCCTGCCTCGCGGCCCCCATGGATTTCTGCGCCGGTTGAACCACGAATTCCGATAGCGTGTTCCACGCGCCGCATTCGACGCACTGGCCTTGCCACTTGTTGTGCTCGGCTCCGCAATCGGCGCAGACGTAGGCAGTTTTGGCTTTGGCCATTGGTTTGCCGAATGTGAAATCGATGGAAGGAGCTTAGCGTGCAGCGGTCGCAAGCGGCGAGACCTAATGTTTACTGATCGTCCTCGACGAACAGTACGCGACGCGTCATGCCGCATGTCAGGTCATAGCTGATCGTGCCGGCTTGTGCGGCGATGATTTCCACGGGTAACTCTGGCCCCCATAGCACCACGCGATCGCCCACTTTGGCTTCTGGCACATCACGCAGATCGAGCGTAATGAGATCCATGGAGACGCGACCGATGAGCGGCACGCGTCGCTGACCAACCAGCACGGGCGTGCCGGCTGCCGCGCTGCGCGGATAGCCGTCGCCGTAACCGACGGCTGCAACACCGACCGGCATATCTTCCGGGCATTCCCACAGGCCGTTGTAGCCGATGCGTTCGCCGCGCTTGATCGCGTTGATGGCGATCAGGCGTGTGGACAATGTCATCGCTGCGCGGAAACCGAAATCGGCGCCACTTTTGCCCTCAACTACCGAGAGGCCGTACAGCAGTCCGCCGGTGCGGACCCAATCACCGCGCGCATCGGGCCAGCCCAGTACGGCAGCGGAATTGGAGAGCGAACGCGGTCCGGACAAACCTCGCGTCGCCGCCCGAAAACGTTCGATCTGCTGCCGTGTGCGCTCGCCGTCGAACACTTCGGACTCGGCGAAATGCGTCATCAGGCCGATGTCCGGGTCGATGCCCGCCATCGAAGCCAGCAACCCATGCACCGCCGCAGCGCGTTCGGGCGCGAAGCCTAGCCGGTGCATACCGCTATCCACTTTCAGCCACACGCGCAACCGGCCACGCACGGGCGAAGCTTCCGAAAGCCACTGCAGCTGGCTTTCGTGATGGATAGCCGCATCAAGGCCGAGCCGCTGCATTTCCGCAATATCGCCGGCCTGATCTGGACCCGATAGCACCACGATGCGCTGGTGATGACCTGCTGCACGCAAGCGCAGACCATCGCCCAGCGACGCCACCGCAAACGCATCAGCGTCGCCATCCAGTGCGCGCGCGACGCGTTCCAGACCATGCCCGTACGCGTCCGCCTTGACCACCGCCATGACCTTGGCCGGCGCGGCCAGCTCGCAGATCCGCGCAAGGTTATGGCGCAACGCGCCGAGATGGATGGTGGCGACGGTGGTGCGGCTCATGATCCGGGCAGGATGACGTCAGTGTGTTCCATCAAAAAGAAAACGCGCAAAAACCGTTCACGGCTGGCGCTCGATGCAGCATAGGTTAACGGCTGGCGAGCGCCGGATCGGGGCGAGGAAATGGCAATGCGCGGGCAACACTGGACGACTCAGAAGTGCCCGGTGTACGAATCGGGACTGTAGTTCTCAAACTTCGTGTACTGGCCCAGGAAGGTCAATTTCACCGTATCCGTGGGGCCATTACGCTGTTTGCCGATGATGATTTCCGCCAGGCCTTTGTCTGGGGATTCCTTGTTGTAGTACTCATCGCGATAGATGAACATGATCACGTCGGCGTCCTGCTCGATGGCGCCCGATTCGCGCAGATCCGACATCATCGGTCGCTTGTCCGCGCGCTGTTCCAACGAGCGGTTCAGCTGCGACAGTGCGATCACCGGCACGTTGAGTTCCTTGGCCAGACCTTTCAGCGAACGCGAGATTTCCGAGATTTCGGTCGCACGGTTTTCCTTGTTGCCGGGCACCTGCATCAGCTGCAGGTAGTCGATCACGATCAAGCCGAGGCCGCCGTGTTCGCGCGCCAGGCGCCGCGAGCGCGAACGCATTTCCACCGGCGAGAGGCCCGGCGTGTCATCGATGAAGATCTTCGCTTCGGACAGCAACGCGATGGCGTTGGTGACACGCGGCCAGTCCTCTTCGGCCAGATCGCCGTTGCGCAGGTGCTGCTGGTGGATGCGGCCAACCGAGGAAATCAGGCGGAACGCGAGCTGCGAGGCGGACATTTCCATCGAGAAGACCGCCACCGGCTTCTTCGCGCGCAATGCGGCGGCTTCCGCAATGTTCAGCGAAAAAGCCGTCTTGCCCATCGAAGGACGCGCCGCCACGATGATCAGGTCCGAAGGCTGCAAACCCGAGGTGAGGTTGTCCAGATCGGTGAAGCCCGTTGAGATGCCGGTGAGCTGACCACGGTTCTGATAGCGCTCATGCAGCAGGCGGAAGGCATCTTTCACCGCCTCGCGCATGGACACCGTGTCCTTCTTGCCACGCGCACCCGATTCGGCGATGTGGAATACACGCTGCTCAGCGGTTTCCAGCACCTCGTGCACGGACTTGCCCTCGGGTCGATAGCCGTCCTCGGTGATCGCGGTTCCCGCATCGATGAGCTGCCGCAGCACGGATTTCTCGCGCACGATCTCTGCGTAGGCGGCGATGTTCGCCGCACTCGGCGTGGCATTCGCCAGTTCTACTAGATAGCTGGCACCACCGACCATTTCGGCTAAGTCGTTGGCTTCGAACCAGTCACCCAGCGTTATCGCATCACAGGGCATGCCCTTGTTGGCGAGTTCGGTGATCGCCCGCCAGATCAGGCGGTGATCCTTGCGGTAGAAATCCTGTTCGCTGAGTTTGTCGGCCACCTTGTCGAGCGCATCGGTGGCCAACATCAGCCCACCCAGCACCGCCTGCTCGGCGTCGATGGAGTGCGGCGGCACGCGCAGCGCTTCGATAGCGCTATGGGCGGACTTGCGTTCGGGCACGAAGGACATGGACATTCCCTGTAGCAAGGTAGGCGCGCAATGCCGTGTAGGCAGACACAAGTTGCCAGCATACGAGGTGCTGTCTCACGGCGTAAGACAATAAGTCTGTGGCAAGCCTGTGGATATCTTGTGGGCGGCTGGGGATAAGGTTGAGGGACGGAGAAAACAAAAGGCACTCGCGTTGTCGCGAAGTGCCTTTCGGTTGTTACTTCGAATCGCTTGCAGCGCGAGGCGCTGGCAACCGGTTCGCCGATGCTTACTGCTTCTCGGCGACCACGATCACCTTGACCGAGCTCTGCACGTCGGCGTGCAGGCTGATCTGCACTTCGTATTCGCCGATGTGGCGGATCGGGCCTTCGCCCTGAATCACTTCACCCTTGTGGATGTCGTGACCGGCAGCCTGCAGCGCATCGGCAATCTCGCGCGGACCGACCGAGCCGTACAGCTTGCCTTCTGGGCTGGCGTTGGCGGCGATGGTCACCGAAACCTCGGCCAGCTTGGCCTTGCGAGCTTCGGCGCCTACCAGCAGGTTGTTGGCCTTCGCCTCGTATTCGGCGCGGCGGGCTTCGAACGCGGCGAGGTTGTCGGCGTTCACGCGCACAGCCTTGCCCTGCGGCAGCAGGTAATTGCGGCCGTAGCCCGGCTTCACCTTGACCTTGTCGCCGAGGTTGCCGAGGTTGCGCACCTTCTCGAGAAGAATAAGTTCCATGGGTAAATCCTCAATTCGTTAGCACCGGTGTGGCCCGGCGCAGCCGTGGACGGTTGTCCGAAGGGAACTGCCGCCACCCTTGCGGGAGGGCGGCAGGTAAAGCATCAAACGTCGTGGTTGTCGGTGTACGGCAGCAGCGCCAGGAAGCGCGCGCGCTTGATGGCCGTGGCCAACTGGCGCTGATAGCGTGCCTTGGTGCCGGTGATGCGGCTGGGCACAATCTTGCCGTTTTCGGTGACGTACTGGCGCAGCGTGTTGAGATCCTTGTAGTCGATCTCTTTGACCTTTTCGGCCGTGAAGCGGCAGAACTTGCGGCGGCGGAAGAACTTGGACATGGGTCTGGGCTCCTGGATCAGTCTTCGGAATCGGCGTCGTCGCTATCGGCGCGACCCACACGGCGGTCGTCGCCATCGCTGTCGTCATCACGGCGACGGGAGGACTTGGCGTCGTCCTTTTCCTTGCTCTTGAGGATGAAGGACTGCTCCGTGTCGGCCGCATCACGCTTGATCACCAGGTGGCGCAGCACGGCGTCGTTGAAGCGGAAGCCCGACTCCAGCTCGTTCAGCACGATCTGGCTCACTTCGATGTTGAGCATGACGTAGTGAGCCTTGGCCAGGTTCACGATCGGGTACGCCAGCTGGCGGCGACCCCAGTCTTCCAGGCGGTGGATCTTGCCGCCGTCGGCCGTGATCAGCGCCTTGTAGCGCTCGATCATCGCCGGAACCTGTTCGCTCTGGTCGGGATGGACCAGGAATACAACTTCGTAATGACGCAAGGTCATTGGGGAAACTCCTTATGGATGCGACCCTTACGGGCCTCGCAGCCTCCCGCGACATGCGGTGAGGCAAGGCTGCCATGCACCTGTTTGGTGTAGGCAGAAGCGGAATTGTAAGCGGGACGAGCGAATCAGCGCAAGTCGCTGAATTGGCTGGGCCTATCCAGATTCGCTCAGCCGACGGTGAAGCTCTCGCCGCAGCCGCACTCGCCCGTGGCGTTGGGGTTGCGAAACACAAAGCTGGCGTTGAGGCCTTGGCGCTGGAAATCGATCTCGGTGCCTTCCACCAGCGGCATGCTCTTGGTGTCGACGATCACCGGCACGCCGTCGATCTGGAACATTTGGTCGTCATCGCTCATGCGCTCGGCCAAGTCCACGACATAGGCAAAGCCCGAACAGCCGGTGCGCTTCACGCCGAAGCGGACGCCCGCAGCAGACGGCGTCTGCGCGAGGAACTGGCGCATACGTTGGTTGGCGGAAGGGGTGATCGAGATAGTCATAGGGAGAACGGTTCTAAATCGGCATTCAGCGCACGGGGGCGTGTCGCAGTGCGGCATGACTACATTATCATGCCCGCTTGCCTTCACGCCCATGAACAGATGGGCGCCTCTCCCAGGAGTTTCAATCCATGACGGTGGTCAGCGTCAAACAGGCCCTTTCCGGCAAGCTCGAGGCCGGCAGCAAGGTGACGATACGCGGCTGGGTGCGCACGCGCCGCGACTCCAAGGCGGGCCTGTCGTTCGTGAATATCAGCGACGGCTCCTGTTTCGATCCGATCCAGACCGTCGTGCCTGCCACGCTCGGCAATTACGAGAGCGAGGTGAAGCACCTCACCGCCGGCGCGGGCGTAATCGTCAACGGCACGCTGGTGCCGTCGCAGGGCAAGGGCCAGACGTTCGAGCTGCAGGCCGAGAGCGTGGTCGTCACCGGCTTCGTCGACGATCCAGAGACCTATCCGATCCAGCCCAAGCAGCACTCGATGGAGTTCCTGCGCGAAGTGGCACACCTGCGTCCACGCACCAACCTGTTCGGCGCGGTGACGCGCGTGCGCCACACGATGATGACGGCGATCCATCGCCATCTCACCGATCAGGGCTTCTTCTGGATCAACACGCCGATCATCACGACGTCCGACGCCGAAGGCGCGGGCGACATGTTCCGCCTGTCCACGCTGGACTTGGCCAACCTGCCGCGCGACGAAAAGGGCAAGATCGATTTCCGCAAGGATTTCTTCGGCCGCGAAGCCTTCCTCACCGTGTCGGGCCAGCTCAATGTCGAGGCCTATGCACTGGCGATGAGCAAGGTCTACACCTTCGGCCCGACCTTTCGCGCAGAGAACTCCAACACCCCGCGCCACCTGGCCGAGTTCTGGATGGTGGAGCCGGAGATCGCGTTCGCCGATCTGGACGCCGACGCCGACTGCGCGGAAGCTTTCCTCAAGGCGATCTTCAAGGCAGTGCTGGAAGAGCGCGCCGACGACATGGCGTTCTTCGCCGAGCGCGTGTTGCCGGAAGCGATCACCCGCCTGGAGAAGTTCATCAATGAGCCGTTCGAACGCATCGATTACACCGATGCCATCGAGATCCTGAAGAAATCCGGCCAGACCTTCGAATTCCCGGTGGTATGGGGTGTGGATCTGCAGACCGAGCACGAACGCTACCTGGCCGAGAAACATATCGGCCGCCCCGTGGTCGTTATGAACTACCCGGAACAGATCAAGGCGTTCTACATGCGTCTGAACGACGACGAGAAAACGGTCGCCGCGATGGACGTGCTGGCCCCCGGCATCGGCGAGATCATCGGTGGCAGCCAGCGCGAGGAACGCCTGGACTACCTGGACCGCCGCATGGTCAAGTTCGGTCTCGATCCTGCCACGTACGGCTGGTACCGTGATCTGCGCCGTTACGGCACCGTGCCGCATGCGGGCTTCGGCCTCGGCTTCGAACGTCTGCTTGTATACGTGTGCGGCTTGACCAATATCCGTGACGCTATTCCCTATCCACGTGCGGCAGGGAGCGCCGAATTCTGATCTCTTTTCCCCATGCGTTTTAGACTGGTACTCATACTCCTCTCCTCCGTCCTGCTGCTTGCGGCTTGCCACAGCGTCAAGCTGCCTAAGCTGCCGCTGCCGACCGACCTGCTGCCGCAAGGCCAGCCGATCCGACCGCTGGCCGAGGCCAGAAAGGCGCTCAGCGACGCCACGCCGTGCTGCACGACGTTTGCCGATTTCTCCTACCAGACGCTGTTGCCCTGGCGGCCGCAGCGCTTCGAACTCGGCCCCGGCAGCCAAGTGGTAGCGATCAACGGTTCGCGCAGCTATTTCCTGAGCTTTCGCCTGCCACCGGACGTGAAGCTTCCCTACAAGGTTGGCGTGAAGTCGGAACTGGTCGGCCGCTCCATCGGTAGTGGCGCCTATCTGTTCGCGCCCACCGTGGTGCAGTTGGACGAAGCCTTCCAGCCGATCGACTCGCAGGATGTGAAGCTGTGCGAATACATGGGCTGGAGCGACAACGACAGTGGCGCGTTCGGCAGCGTGGAAGTCACTAGCGACCGTGCGCGCTATCTAGTGGTGTACAGCTCGTCCAAGCAGCAGACGGACAGCACCTACTGGGAACAATCGGCCAGCACTTTCTCCACCACCACCAGCACTACGCCCGCCGCAACCACCATGGGCGGCAGCTACAAGATTCAGCACGGGCCCGAGGGCCAGGTGTGGATCGGCATGATGGACAAAACGTATAAGCAAGCGGTCAGCAAGGCCGTATGCGGCAAAGCTCCTCAAGGTAACGGCCTGCTTAATTCGCTAGGCGCGGACCTCGGCGTGACCCGGAGAAGCCCTTGATCCCCTTCGTGGTCTACATCGGCTTGCTGATGATTGGCCTGGTCTGTTTCATCACGCACGCCGTGTTGCCGTTTCGCATCGCCAAGCACCTGCGCGAGGACTATCCGCAGCATTGGAAAGTGATTGTGGATACCGGCAGCGCGCAGGCCGCGCACGGCCCGCAGCTGTGGCTACGCATGCAGAACGTGCTGCGCTCGCCGGCCATCCCGGCCATCGACGATGCGTCGATCACGCGCCTGTGGCGCATCTGGCGCTACAGTCAATGGCTGGCGTGGACCTGTTGGATAGCCGCGCTGGCTATGCAATGGCACAGCCGCGGCTAGAGTCTGCCAACTATCGGGAGATCCCATGGATTTGAATCTGAGCGGACGTCACGCCCTGGTGTGTGGCGCATCGCAGGGCATCGGCCGTGCCGCGGCCGTCGAACTGGCCGAACTGGGCGCCGACGTCACTCTGCTTGCGCGTTCGGCCGAACGCCTGACTGCACTTGCCGATAGCCTGCCGCGCACGCATGCCACCCAACGACATGGCTGGCGCAGCGCCGACATGCTGGATGCCGATGCCCTGCGCACTGCGGCTGCCGACATCGTCGAGGCTAATCCCGTGCATATCCTGATCAACAACACTGGCGGACCGCCGGGTGGCCCGATCCACAGCGCCGAAGCGGCCGCCTTCGAGAATACTTTTCGCCAGCACGTGCTGGCCGCTCACACGCTGCTGCAGGTGGTGCTGCCGGGCATGCGCGATAGTGGCTACGGGCGGGTGGTGAACGTAATCTCAACCTCGGTAAAGGAACCCATCCCGGGGCTCGGCGTTTCCAATACCGTGCGCGCGGCAATGGCGTCCTGGGCCAAGACACTGTCCGGCGAACTGGCCGCCGACGGCATCACCGTCAATAACGTGCTGCCCGGCTACACCCGCACTGCCCGACTGGATGGCCTGCTAACCGCGCAGGCGCAAAAGAGCGGACGCAGCGAACAGGAACTGGCCCAGGAAATGGCCGCCGCAGTGCCTGCTCGCCGTTTCGGTGAACCTGGCGAAATCGCGGCGGTGATCGCGTTCCTTTGCACGCCGGCGGCGGCTTACGTCAATGGCGTAAGCATCGCGGTCGATGGCGGGCGGACGAAGGCGTTGAGTTGATGGAGAGCCGGGAATCGTAAATGGTGAAAAGCAAAGCGCTCTCCGCTCTTACCATTCTCGATTGACGATTTACGATTCCCGATCTGCCGCACACATACCCATGCGTCCGGTGCAATCACCCCCAATTGGCCCTAAGCTTGTAAAGATGCCAAGCACCCGCCTCGCCAACCTCATCGACGGCCGCCTGCAGCCGCCTTTGGACGATCGCTGGCTCGACGTCTACGAACCAGCAACCGGCGCAGTGTTTGCGCAATCTCCCGACTCCTCCGCCGCCGACGTCGATGCCGCTGCCAAGGCCGCGCAAAAGGCAGCACCGGGATGGGCTGCAACGCCGGCCGAAACACGTGCACGACTGCTGCATCGGCTAGCCGATCTGATCGAAGCACGTCTCGATGAATTCGCCGCGCTGGAATCGCGCGACAGCGGCAAGCCGGTATCGCTGGCCAAGCGCCTGGATATTCCTCGCGCCGTCTCCAACCTGCGCTTCTTCGCCGCCGCCATCGTCGGCTGGGAGAGCGAAGCGCATGCGATGGAAACCGGCGCGATCAATTACACATTGCGCCATCCGCTTGGCGTGGTCGGCTGCATTAGCCCGTGGAATCTTCCGCTGTACCTGTTCACCTGGAAGATCGCACCAGCACTGGCCAGCGGCAACGTGGTCATCGCCAAGCCTTCGGAAATCACGCCTTGCACTGCCGCCTTGCTCGGTGAGTTGAGCATCGAAGCCGGCTTTCCGCCCGGCGTTCTGAACATCGTGCATGGCCGCGGCCCTACCACCGGCCAGGCCATCGTCGAACATCCTGCGGTGAAGGCTATTTCCTTCACTGGCAGCACGCGCACCGGCGCCAGCATTGCTGCGACGGCCGCACCGCAGTTCAAGAAGCTCTCGCTGGAACTGGGTGGCAAGAACCCCGCCATTGTGTTCGCCGACGCCGAGCTCAGCGAGGAAAACCTCAACACCATTGTGCGTTCGGGTTTCGCCAACCAGGGCGAGATCTGCCTGTGCGGCTCGCGCCTGCTGGTGCAGCGTTCGATCTACGACAGCTTCCGCGAGCGCTACCTGGCGAAGGTGAAAGCGCTGCGCGTGGGCGATCCTCAAGCAGCCTCCAGCGATCTGGGCGCACTGGTTTCGCGCGAACATTTCGACAAGGTCATGCGTTGCATCATGCAGGCGCGCGAGGAAGGCGGGCGCATACTGTGCGGCGGCGATGCACTGCAACTCGATGGACGTTGCGCCGATGGCTGGTTCGTCGCGCCGACGGTGATCGAAGGGCTCGCCAACGATACGCATACGAATCAGCAGGAAATCTTCGGCCCCGTCGTCACACTGATTCCGTTCGACGATGAAGCGCAAGCGCTTGCCATCGCCAACGGCACCGGCTACGGACTTGCCGCATCGTTATGGACCGGCGACCTTTCGCGCGCGCATCGCATGGGCGCGCAACTGGAATTCGGTATCGTGTGGATCAACTGCTGGCTGCTGCGCGATCTGCGCACGCCGTTCGGCGGCAGCAAGCAATCCGGCGTCGGTCGCGAAGGCGGCGCGGAAGCGCTGCGCTTCTTCACCGAGCCACGCAACATATGCATTCGTTACTGAGGAAGACATCTTGAGCAGTCCATTGCAGGATCTGATCGACAGCAACCGCCGCTGGTCAGCGTCGGTGACGCAAGCCGATCCTAAATTCTTCGAACGCTTGGCCAAGCAGCAGTCGCCCAAGTATCTGTGGATCGGCTGCTCCGATTCGCGCGTGCCGGCCACGCAGATCGTTGACCTACCACCCGGCGAAATCTTCGTGCAGCGCAATGTCGCCAACGTAGTGGCGCATACCGATCTCAACTGCCTCAGCACCATCCAGTTCGCCGTGGACGTGCTGAAAGTGGAGCACATCATCGTGGTCGGCCACTACGGCTGCGGCGGCGTGCAGGCAGTGCTGGACGAACGCCGACTCGGCCTGGTCGACAACTGGCTGCGTCACGTCGGCGATGTGGCGCACAAGCACGTGGATAAGCTGGCCACACTCGATTCGATGCCTTTGCGCAACATGCGCCTGTGCGAACTCAACGCGATCGAACAAGTGGTCAACGTCGGCCAGACCACCATTGTGATGGACGCCTGGGATCGCGGGCAACCGCTTTCCGTGCATGCCTGGTGCTACAGCCTCTCCAACGGCCACATGCATGATTTGGGGATGCATGTGTCGTCGCGCGAATCGCTGCGCCCGAACTACGAACAGGCGCTGCAACTGCTGATGCGCAACGCCAGGGAACTGCGATGAGCGACGTGGTGCGCACCGATACCGCGCCGGCACCGGTCGGCGCCTATCCGCACGCGCGCCGTGTGGGCGATTTGCTGTTTCTTTCCGGCGTGGGTCCGCGCGAGCCTGGCAGCAACACCATTCCCGGCAACGTCTACGATGCCGAAGGAAAGCTGATTGGCTACGACATCGAACAGCAATGCCGGCAGGTGTTCGCCAACGTGCGCGCGGTGCTCGAAGCCAGCGGCGCGCGCTGGGAGGATCTGGTGGACATCACCGTGTTCCTCACCGACATGGCGCGCGACTTTCCCACCTACAACCGTCTCTACGCCGAATATTTCCGCGGCGTGAATGCCTGCCGCACCACGCTGGGTATCACCGCACTGCCGACGCCGATTGCGATCGAACTGAAGTGCATCGCCGCGTTGCCACGCTGACATAAAAAAACCCGGGGGCTCTCGCCCACCGGGTCTTCGTCTTTGCATCCAAATCGGATGCCGAGATTACATCTGGCTGATTACTTGCCAGCGGTGCTGCTGGAAGCCGGCTCGGCGCTGCTGGATTTCTTGGTCTTGTGCGTCTTATGGGTCGAAGACTTGGTATGGTGCTTGGTCGTGGTGGCCGACGTCGACGCGGATGCCGGAGCAGCCGACGTGTCCTGGGCCAGCACGGAACCGGAAAGAGCGACACCTGCCACGAGCAGAGAAGCGATCGCAAGTTTACGCATCATGATCATGAGCCTCGAAATTTTGATCGCCACGGACCCGGCCGGAACCCGGCTATCGCGGGTGGCGTGACGGCCCTAACAATGCATCCAACTCGGCATACTGAAACTGAACGACGGTAAGAAAGGATCGATGTCGCGGGTAGCTATTTAAACAAACGCTCCGATCCGCTCGGCCTGGCCTATCACTTCAGGCAAGACAGCATCGCAATAATTCACGAATGGTGGCTTGCACCTGCTGTGCCTTGGCGTCATCCCAGGCAAAGCTTTCCTCATCCATGTACTGGCACTGCACCAGCTCGAGCTGCACCGCCTGTACGCCCTCCGCCGGCCGGCCGTAGTGCCGGGTGATGTGGCCGCCCTTGAAGCGTCCGTTGACTACGAAATCGTAACGATCCTGGGCTTCCATCACGTTGGTGAGGTTCCACTGCAGATCGGCGCCGCAGCTGGCGCCATCGGCGGTGCCCAGGTTGAAGTCCGGCAAACGCCCCTCGAACAGCATGGGCACCCGGCTACGAATGGAATGGCCGTCCCACAGCACCACCCCGCCATGCTGCGCCTGCAGCCGCGCGAGTTCGCCGGCCAGGGCCTGATGATAGGGGCGCCACCAGATCTCGATGCGCCGGCGGATGTCATCCGCATCAGGCTCCTGCCCTTCCAGGTAAAGCGGTTCGCCGTCGAAGCCGATGGTGGGCACCAGGCCCGTTTCGCGACGTCCCGGATAGAGGGCGTGGCCGTCTGCCGGCCGATTGAGGTCGACCACGTAGCGGGATGCGACCGGTTTGATCACGCTCGCCCCCAACTCCTGCGCCAGGGGTTCGTACAGCCGCGCGACATGCCAGTCAGTGTCGGGCGCGCGGCGCGCGCGCGGTTGCAGCCGCACCGCCATGTCGTCGGGGATATGGGTGCCGTCGTGCGGCAGGCTGATCAGCAGCGGCACGGTGCCGCGCGCAAGGGTGAACGTATCCATTCGCCCAGTTTGACCCGTCTGCGTTCAGTGCAGCAACAGCAGTTCCTCCGCAGCGGTCGGGTGGATGGCAATGGCCGTCTTCAGGTCGTGCCAATCCAGCCCCTTTTGCATGGCCACCGCAAAACCTTGCAGCAGTTCGTCGCTGCCCGGCCCCAGTACGTGGATGCCCACCACCTTGCGCGCCTCGCCCACGCTCACCAGCTTCACCACGCTTTGTTCCGAACGGCCGGCCACCATCCACAGCAAGGGTGTATAGCGGCCGGTGTGCACGTTCACCGCGTTGCCGTAGCGCGCGCGTGCCTGCTGCTCGGTAAGGCCGACGGCACCCAACGGCGGTTCGGAAAACACCACGCTGGGGATGGCGCTGTCGTCGAACGTCACACCGGGGTGGTTGCCGATCAGGCGATCGGCAAGCGCGCGTCCCGCTGCCACGGCCACCGGCGTGAGCGCCTTGCGATCGGTGACGTCGCCCACGGCGTAGAGGCCCGGCACGTTGGTATTCTGATATGCGTCGACCAGCACGTGACCGTGTTCGTCGCGTTCCACACCGAGTGCTTCCAGTCCGAAACCTTCGCTGTTGGGCACACGCCCCACCGCCCACAGCACGCTGTCGTAAACACCATGCTCAGTGCCGTCAGTCGCGTCCAACGTGACCTTGCCCGGCTGGCCGCGCGCCGATTTGATCTGCGTGTTGCGCACGATGCGAATGCCGTGCGCCTGCATCTGCACGGCCAGCGCCTCGACCAGTTCGAGATCGAATCCGGTGAGCAGGTTCTCGCGCACCAGCAGATCCACCTGGCAGCCTAGTCCGTTCAGCACGCAGGCGAATTCCACCGCCACATAGCCTCCGCCTATCACGGCGACGTGCTGTGGTGGTGCATCGAGCGCGAAGATCTGATCGGACACGATGCCCAGTTCGAAACCAGGTATATCGAGCAGACGCGGACGCGCACCGGTGGCGATCACAATATGCGGCGCGCTGGCCTGCATGCCTTTTGCCGTGACCACGGTGTCGTTCGAAACCAGACGCGCTGCTTCCTCGATCACGCGTATGCCCGCCAAATCCAGGCGCGTTGCATAACGATGGCGGATGCCTGCGATGTATTGATCGCGCAAGGCGCGAAAGCGCGCCCAATCCAGGCGCAACGGCGCCGCGTCGAAACCGATCTCGCGTCCCAGCCGATGCATGTCGGCGATCTGCGCGGCGAACCACATCGCCTTCTTCGGCACGCAACCACGATTTACGCAGGTGCCGCCGAGCACGTCCGGGTCAAACAGCGCCACACGTGCACCCAGACGCGCCCCGCGCTGCGCCGCACTCAACCCGCCGGAACCCGCTCCCAGGACGATCAGATCGAAGTGCTCGTTCATGCGTTCTCCTGCGGTGGCTTTAGCAACCAAGTTTTTTTGAATATTCACCGCACGGCCTACAAATGCCGTACGTCATTCTGGCGAAGACCGGAATGACGATCCGCGTTGAACATTACTTCATTCAAGCGTGCGACTTTACATGCGTACTAGCACGCATGACTAAAGACGAAAACGCGACGGCGCATACGGCGCCGGATCAATCACCGTTGCAGCACCAAGCATCTGCGCAGCAACCAGTTCCCCGGTCGCCGCCGACATGCTTACGCCCAACATCCCGTGCCCAGTAGCCAAATGCAGATTCGACCAGCGCGCACTCGGACCAATGATCGGTATTTCATCCACGCTCATCGGGCGCCAGCCCCACCATTCTTCCTGCAACTGTGGGCCTTCCGGCTCGCGCAAGCCTTCCGCCGCACCGCGGCGCAACGCATCCATGCGCCGGCGGTTGAGCCCTTCCGAATAACCGGAAAACTCCATGGTGCTGCCTAGGCGGAAGCCGCTGTCCCAGGTGGTGACGCACACCTTGGCTTCGCGCAGCACCATGGCATAGCGTGGCGCCTGTTTCGGTCGCGTGTACGTAAGCGAATAACCCTTGCCGGGCTGCATCGGCAGGTGCAAACCCAGTTGCTTGCCAAGCAACGGCGACCATGCACCCAGCGCCAGCAGTACACGGTCGCCAGTGAAGTCGCCGCGCGATGTCGAAACGCTCGTGATGCGCTTACCGTCCGTTACCAACTGCTCGATCTTCGCACCCGTCTCGATGATGCCGCCTTGTTCACGCACCAGCCGCGCCAGTTCAGCCGCGTAGCGGTCCGGACGCAAACGCGCATCGTCAGGATGGAACAGTCCGCCGTGCACGCCCGACTTCAGCGCCGGCTCCATCGCTTCCACTTCGTCCCCGTGCAGACGCTGCACAGGGACGCCCATACGATCGAGCAGTTGCGCGTGATGATGTTCGTCGTCCGCCATCTGCGCGGCACTACGATAGACGTATAGCAGTCCTTCTTCCACGAATTCACAATCCAGCTTCTCATCACGCACCAGCTCGGCGAGCAGCTTGCGCGAGCGCTGCAAGATCGCGGCCCGCGCCTGGGCCGCGTGCTCGAAATTCTGCCAGTTGCAATGCCGCGCGAAGCCCAACAGCCAACGCAGACGCGGCCCATCGAGACGAGGATTGAGGTAGAGCGGCGCGTCGGCGCGCAGCATCGAGCGCAAAGCCACCCCGAGCGTGCCCGGCATGGTCAAGGGTGCCGCATGGCTGGGGGTGATCGTGCCGCAGTTGCCGTGCGAGCTGCCGCAGCCCGGCGTTCCCTGCTCCAGCACGCGCACCTGGGTACCACCTTTCAGCAGATGCAGTGCACAAGCGAGGCCGATGACACCACCACCAAGAATCAATACGTCGCTGCGGGAAGCATTCATCGGACCATTGTAGCTGGCCGACTTAGGCGGGCTACGGGTGGTTTGCCGCAAATCAGGTGCATTGGTGCTTGATTTGCTGCGACGCCAAGCCGCGAGGCAGCTCTTCGGCAAAGGGGACTTGCGCGGCGTCGAACATCGTCGCACGCTGGTGCTGCATCCACGACAGCGTCCCCTACGCCGATGCGCATGAAGACTGTGATGTGCCTGCTTTGCACGACCGTGCTGGTGGCCTCGATCAGCGCGCACGGGCAACCGTCTGTCCCTACCACCAGCGAGCTGCTGACCCGGTTCGGCACTGCGCCTAACGGACTGGCGCGCTACGAGTACCTCACCTCGGTCATGCCGCAGCTTACGGGTGACGACAAAGCGCTCGCGGAGCAACTGCTGGCCACGGTGGACAGCGAGCTGGGCCTCTACAACGAAGCCATGATGGTCTTCCCCTTCGACAACCGCATCGCGCCGCCCCGGTCTACGTCGTTACCGCAATCGGATCAATGGCAGCCGGTGGATGCCGCCGAAGCAGTGGTGAAGCTCGCCGACAAACGCCGCATCGTGATGGTGAACGAAGCGCATCACGATGCGCATACCCGCGAACTGACGCTGGCCCTGCTGCCGCGCCTGCGTGAGCTCGGCTTCCAGTATTTCGCCGTGGAAGCGCTCAGCCCCAAGGATACGGATCTGATGCGCCGCGGCTATGTGATCGATACCTCGGGCAGCGAATACGTACTCGAACCGCTGTACGGCGAAATCGTGCGCCAGGCGATCAAGCTCGGTTACACCATTGTTGCCTACGATCCCGAAGACGCCGCCACTGATGATCGCGACAGCCAGGAAGCGCGCACGCTTTACGAAAAGGTGTTCGCCAAGGATCCACAGGCCAAACTATTCGTGCATGCCGGTTATTCGCACATCGACAAGGTAATCGGCAACCTGGGCGGCAAAATCCAGCCGATGGCGATGCAACTCAAGCGCATGAGCGGCTACGACCCGCTATGCGTGGATCAGGTGCAGTTTCGCGACGTGGCGGTGGGTGGCTTGGATTTCGGTTTCTACAGTACGGTCGCCAGCCGTTTCTTCGAAGAGCACCCTTACGTACTTCGAGCGCGAAGCAACGGCATCATCTGGAGCTCCGATCCGCAACAGCACGACGTCACGGTCGTTTTACCGCCTGTCTCGGACCGCGACCTCGACATCAACGGCATGATGCGCAGCGACGCGCTGCGGCGCGAAGTGATCCTGCCGCGCGCGCCGTTCGACCTCAGCCAGCGGCCGACGTGGCTGACGCTGGGCGGCCATCGCCTGCCCTACCCGATCAGCACCGATCTTTGTGAGGGCCAGATCCCTTGCGTGGTCGATGCTCACTACGCTAACGAACCCGACAACGCTACACCGGCCGATCGCTACACCTTCCTGCGAAAACACTCGCACAACGAGCTCTACCTCTATCCCGGCCATTACCGCTTGCGCGCATGGGATGCCACGGGCAAAACCCTCAATCAGCAGAACCTTGAAGTGCCCCCAGGTTGACCACCTATTGTGGTCCTCTGCTGCTCTTGTTGCCATTTGGCGCGCACGAGTAATTTTTCAGGCGAGACGTCCCCGTATCCGAGCCTCAGCGCGCAGACCTGCGTGGATACGCGAGCGTCCCCGATCCCCCGGCTCGCCTGAGCCGCAAATCAAGAGGAGCACTTCACCATGATTGGTTATGACTCTCGCAACGCGTGGCGGCGTCGTATCGGTTGCCTGACGCTGACCGCGCTGCTCATTAGCGCCGCTCTGGCGCAAAGCCCGGAACCGCTGCCGATGGACCCGGGAAACGGTTCCGACATGCAACACGGCGGCTTTCCTCCCCCGCCCTTCCCGCCCGAAGGCGTCAGGAATCGCGAGCAGGGCGTGGTGCTGCTCAAGGTGTTGGTGAGTGCCGATGGTTCCGCGCGCAAGGTCGAAGTCGACGCCGACAACAAGGCTTCGCCCGAATTGACCAAGGCCGCCAGCGATGCCGCGTTGAAATGGCATTACCCGAAACCCGAAGACAGCAAGACGGCCGATAGCTGGATGAAAGTGCCCGTGCGCTTCAGCCTTTCTCCCATGCCGCCGCATCCGCCAGGCTCGCCGCATGGCGGGGATATGCCACCTCCACCACCGGGAGGCCCGATGCCTCCGCCGCCCGCCCAGCCCAGCTCCTCCAATTCCTGAGAACTTCACGCCAAGCCATTGATTTGTTATAACCTCGGCGCAGACAACGCCGAGGTTTTTTTCGCATGCTCCTGGCCGACACTGGTGCTAAGGCCCCACACAGATCGCTCGCCCATGTGCTGCGCCTCGGCGCACTCATCGGCGTGCTGCTGATGCTGGCTGCCTGCGCCAGTTCGCCTCGCCGCGAAGCCACCTACAAACCCTCGCGCTCGGCGTTAGCCGACGAACCGGCACGTGCACCGGAAAACGCCATCGGTACGGCCAACGACGTGCTGTTCCGCGCCATGGCCCTGGTCGGCACGCCTTATCGCTGGGGCGGCAATACGCCGTCCGGCGGCTTCGACTGCAGTGGGTTGGTCGACTACATCTACCTCAACGCTGCCAACATCGCGCTGCCGCACAGCTCTCGCGACATGGCGTCGATGAACGGCCAGAAGATCAAGCACATGGACGAGCTGATGAGCGGCGACCTGGTGTTCTTCGGCAGCGGCAGCGGCATCAGTCACGTTGGCGTCTACGTGGGCAAGGGCCGCTTCGTGCATGCGCCCAACAGCGGCGGCACCGTCCGGCTGGACGATATCGATGGGCCGTATTGGCGCGATCACTTCGAGTATGGGAAGCGCCTGCTGGATTGACGTCCAGCCCCTTCGTTGCTCTCTTCACGAAAATTATATTGTGCACAATTAAATTTGATGCTATTGTTCGTGCAATGAAGAAAGCCCCCACCCCTTCGCTGCTGCTGGACGAACAGCTCTGTTTCGCGCTGTACGCAGCCTCGCGCCGCATGACGGCGACCTACCGACCGCTGCTTGAGGCATTGGACCTGACCTACCCGCAATACCTGGTGATGCTGGTGTTATGGGAACGAGACGGGCTGACCGTGCGCGAACTGGGCGAACGGCTGCAGTTGGATTCGGGCACCCTCACGCCGCTGCTGAAGCGACTGCAGCAAGCCGGCCTGCTGGGCCGCCGTCGCCGTCAAAGCGACGAACGCGAAGTGGAAATCACCCTGACAGATGCCGGGCATACGCTGCGCGAACGCGCGGAAGAAGTGCCGCGCTGCATGGCCGAAAAACTTTGTATGTCCGTCGACGCTTTCAAGCGTCTGCGCGATGAGTTGAAAAACCTGGCGACACAGCTCGCCTCCCCTACCGACCAACGAGAGTAAAAGCCATGAGCAATCCAACCAAAGTTCTCTATACCGCCACCGCCACCGCCAAGGGTGGCCGCGAAGGCCATATCCACAGCAGCGATGGCGTGCTGGATTTCGATCTGAAAGTGCCGAAGGAACTCGGCGGCCCGGGCGGCCCGGGCAGCAACCCGGAACAGTTGTTCGCGGCCGGCTATGCCGCCTGCTTCGAAGGCGCCGTGCGCTACGTGGCGCGCGAGAAGAAAGTCACGCTGAAGGATGCGTCGGTTACCGGCCACGTCGGCATCGGCCCACGCGAACCCGCCGGTTTTGCCATCGCGGTGAAGCTGGAAGTGAGCCTGCCGGGCATCGATCATGCGGTGGCGCAGGAACTGGTCGATATCGCGCACCGCGATATCTGCCCGTATTCGCACGCCACGCGCGGCAATGTGGATGTGCAGATCAGCTTGGTGTGATCTGTAGCAGGGAACGGGGAACGGGGAACGGGGAACGGGACAATACTCGCAAAGATGATTCTCTTCGCGACAGACCCTAACGTTCCCCGTTCCCTGTTTCCCCGTTCCCCGTTCCCCGCTTTCAATTCAGTGCGCTTCGGCACCCGGCGGATGCGCGTGCCCGTGCTGAATTTCCTCTTCCGTCGCCTCGCGCACTTCCTGGATCGCGACGTCGAAGTTCAGCGTCTTGCCGGCCATCGGATGATTGAGGTCCACGTCGACCGTGGACATGCCCACCTTGTGCACCGTCACCGCGCGCTGGCCGCCTTGCTTGAGCGACAGCACCGTCACCATGCCGGGCTTCAGACGATTGCCCTGCTGGAAGTACTTCTTCGGTACGCGCTGGATCTGCCCGTCCTGGCGCTCGCCGTAGCCTTCGACCGCAGGAATTTCCACCTGCAGCGTGTCGCCGGCGCCGTGGTCTTCCAGCGCCTTTTCCAGGCCCGGAATGAGCTGGCCATGGCCAAGCAGGATCCACAACGGCTCACCACCCTCGTGCGAGCTTTCAACCTTCTCGCCGTCCACGGTAAGCGTGTAGTGGAACGCGATGACCTTGTCCTTGCCAGCCTTCATTGCCTGTTTCTCGTCAGCCAAAGAGGGGGATTCTATCAGCTACCAAAGCGCACGCCGCGCGCCTCGGGGCCTAGCCAGACCAGTAGCGCCAGCAGCAGCGCCACTCCGGCAATCCACAAGGACATCACCAGCGGCAATCCCGCGCCTTGCGCCGCCAGCCAGGATTGTGCCGTGGCTGTGCCGGCGGCGATCAAGTTGCCCATCTGATAAGCGAACCCGGGCAAGGTGCCACGCACGGTATCCGGCGACAGTTCGTTGAGGTGCGTCGGCACCACGCCCCAGGCTCCTTGCACCATTACCTGGATCAGGAACGCGCCGATACCCAGCAGCCACAGCGAGCCGCCATACGTCCACAGCGGAATCACCGGAATCGCAAGCAAGGCGGCAATAATCATCGCGCGGCGGCGGCCGATCTTCTCCGACCACGCGCCAAAGCAGATGCCACCCACCAGCGCGCCGAGATTGAGCATCGCCACAAGCACAAACGCCGCGCTTGAGCCAGTGGGCAGATGCAGATTCACTTCCTCGAAGGTGTGATACATATCCTGCGAGCCGTGGCTGAACATGTTGAATGCGGCCATCAAGCACATCAGGTAGATCGCCAGTTTCCAGTGCCCGCGCATCGCTTCGCCCAGACTGAGCTTGCCGTGCACGGCCTGGCTCGCTTCCCATGCGGGCGATTCGGGCACATTGCGACGGATGTACAGCACCAGCAGCGCCGGCACAGTGCCCACGATAAATAGACCGCGCCAGCCGATGTGATCGATCAACAGCCAGTTCGCCAGCGCGCCGAGGAAAAAGCCGCAGGGATAGCCGCTTTGCAGCAAGCCCGACACTAGCCCGCGCGATTTCGGCGGGATCGACTCCATCGCCAGCGACGCGCCGATGCCCCATTCGCCGCCCATCGCCACGCCGAACAGGAAGCGCAGCGCCAGCAACATCGTCATCGTGGTGGAAAACGCCGTCGCCAGTTCGAACAGCGAAAACAGCATCACGTCGATCATCAGCACCGGTCGCCGCCCGAAGCGATCGGCCAGGCGACCGAACAGCAAGGCGCCTACCGGACGTGCCGCCAGCGTGAGGAACACGCCCAGCGTCACCTCCGTGCGATCGGCATGGAATTCGTTCGCAATGCCGACAATCACGAAGGTGTAGAGGAAATAGTCGAACGCATCGAGCGTCCAACCGAGAAAGCTCGCCAGCACAGTGTGCCGCTGCTCGTGATTCAACTCGCGGAGGGCTGACAGGACGGACATGCAAGGCTCCCGAAAGACGGCGCGAGGCTAACACGATGCAGCGGCGATACGAACGGCCTGGGCGTCATTCGTGTATACTGGCAAACGGATCGCAGCTTTACTGGCCGCGCATCCATCCCTCATCGATATATCACGGCAACGCGGTTCTGCACGAAAGCTCCGGGTTGCACAGGAGCATTTCATGTCTTTCGAATCGCTGGGCTTAGCCCCTGCGTTGTTGCGCGCGCTTGCCGACCAAGGCTATACAAAACCCACCCCGGTCCAGGCTGGCGCCATTCCCGTTGTGCTGGAGGGCCACGATCTGCTGGCCGCAGCGCAAACCGGCACCGGCAAAACCGCCGCGTTCTCGCTGCCGTTGCTGCAGCGTATGTCTTCCACCGCCCCCTCGGGCACGCGTCGCCCGCGTGCCTTGGTGCTCACGCCGACGCGCGAATTGGCTGCGCAAATTCACGGCAACATTCGCGACTACGGAAAATATCTGAAAGTCAGCAGCGCCACGATCTTCGGCGGTGTCAGCATGGGCCCGCAGATACAGGCTCTGCGCCGCGGCGCAGACATCATCATCGCCACGCCGGGCCGATTGGTCGATCACATGCAGCAGCGCACGATCGATCTCTCCGGCGTCGAAGTGTTGGTACTGGATGAAGCCGACCGCATGCTCGACATGGGCTTCCTCCCCTCGCTCAAGCGCATCATCAGCGCGCTGCCGAAGCAGCGCCAGACACTGCTGTTCTCGGCCACCTTTGCGCCCGAAATCAAATCGCTGGCGATGCAGTTCATGCATTCGCCGCGCGAAGTGTCGGTGACGCCGGCCAACAGCGTGGCAACCACGGTGAGCCATCAGGTGCATCCGGTCGATGCATCACGCAAGCGGGACCTGCTGCTGCACGTGCTCAGCCAGGACAGCCGCCGCCAGACGCTGGTGTTCACCCGCACCAAGCATGGCGCGGACAAGCTGGTGCATCACCTGGAACAGTGTGGTCTGCGCGCAGCGGCCATCCACGGCAACAAGAGCCAGAACGCACGCACGCGTGCGCTGGCGGATTTCAAGAGCGGCCGCGTCACCGTACTGGTGGCCACGGATATCGCCGCGCGTGGTATCGACATCGACCAATTGCCAATCGTGATCAACTTCGATCTGCCGATGGTGGCGGAAGATTACGTGCACCGCATCGGCCGTACCGGTCGCGCCGGTTCCAATGGTATGGCGTTGTCGCTGGTCAGCCATGACGAATCCGGCCTGCTGCGCGACATCCGCAAGCTGCTAAAACAAGACATTGCGATTGAAGAAGTGCCCGGCTTCGAGCTATCCGCACCGCTGCGCCTGGATGACCGCGCCCCACGCCCGAAGCAGGGACAGCGCCAGCCGCAGCAGCGTTCGCAACGACAGGGTGGCAGCGCGCATCGTCCGCATGGACACGCGCATCAGGGCAATGGCGGCGGCGAGCATGCGATGGGCAATCGCAAGCGCAATCGTTCGCGCGGACGCAAGCCGGCAGCGAAGGCCTAACGCATCACACTCCCTCTCTCCACCGGGGAGAGGGAGCTGAACCTCGCAAGATTCACCCCTCCGGACAGATTAGCGCCGTGAGTATGTGGTCCTCCCACGTTCCAGCAATCTGCAAATACCGCTTCGCATAGCCTTCTCGCTCAAAACCGAGCGACGCCAATAACCGCGCACTACGCTCGTTACGTGGCAGATAATTGGCCATGATCCGATGCAAGTGCAGTTCGCCGAACGCCCAGGCGATACCTGCTTCCAACACTTCACGCATCAGCCCCTGCCCTTGCATGCGCGCAGCGATTCCATATCCCAAATGACACGCCTGAAAGGCACCGCGCACGATATTGGCGAAGGTGCAGGTGGCCAACATCGTCTGCTCGGTCGGATCGAAAGCCATCAGGGAATAACCGCGATCCTGCAGTGCGTTGTCACGACTGTCGACGATGGTCTTCAGGCAATGCTCCAGCGTGTAGTACGCCGATTCGCGCAGCGGCTCCCAAGATGCCAAATGCTCGCGGTTCTCCAGGCGATAGCGAAGCAGCTTCGGCGCATCCGACTCTTCCGCCAGACGGATGCGTGCGCGCGCTGTTTGCAAATACGGCAATGCAATCACGTGTTCAACGCTCTTGATCCGTCGGGCGCATCAACACTTCGTTGATGCACACGTAGTCTGGACGCGTTACGCAGAACAGAATGGTGTCGGCGATGTCCTCCGCTTGCAGCTGGCGCATTTCGCCGGCGCGTGCATTGACCGCACGGCGACTGGCTTCATGACCGATGTGTTCGCGCAATTCGGTATCCACCATGCCCGGCTCGATCACGCTGACGCGGATATTGTCCTTGTACACCTCGCGCCGCAGCGATTCGGAAAAGCCCACTACGCCGAACTTGGTCGCCGCATACGCCGCCGCGTTGGGATTGGCGACGCGCCCCGCTACCGACGAGACGTTCACGATGTGCCCGTCACGCCGCGCGCGCATGCCGGCCAGCGCAGCCTGGGTGGAGGCGATCAGGCTGAGTACGTTCAACTCCAGCATGCGACGCCAACGGCCAAGATCCGCTTCGGCCACCGGTTCCAGGTACATCACACCGGCGTTGTTGATGAGGATGTCCAGGTGTCCGTAATGCGCCTCCGTTTCCTTGACGATGCGCTGGGCCTCCACTTCCGACGCAAGATCAGCCACCAGCACCTGCGGCTCCGCGCCCAGCCCGGCGAGCGTGGCGGCAAGCTGCTCCAGCCGATCCCTGCGTCGTGCGGCAATCGCCACCTTGGCGCCCTGCTCGGCGAGGGCCAGTGCGGTCGCTTCGCCGATCCCCGAGGACGCACCCGTAACAAGCGCGATGCGATCTTGCAGGCGGTTCTTCATGACGGCTCCCATGGCTGTGCAATCCAAGAGTATGTCGGCCATGGGCTGTTACAATAGTCACCTTTCTCCCGCATGCCCCGTGCATGCCTCGTCGAGGTTTCCCCATGTCGTCCCCGTCTTCCGACTCTGCTCCGGCCGCCGCTGGCTTCTCTGCGCTTGCGCTCACGCCGGAGGTGCTGCGCGCATTGGCCGACGTGGGTTATGAATCGCCGTCGCCGATCCAGGCCGCCACCATCCCGTCCCTGCTCGAAGGCCGCGACGTACTGGGCCAGGCGCAGACCGGCACCGGCAAGACTGCGGCGTTCGCACTGCCGATTCTTTCGCGCATCGAGACACGCCCCGGCAAGCCGCAGGCGCTGGTGTTGGCACCCACGCGCGAGCTGGCAATTCAGGTGGCCGAGGCGTTCCAGCGCTATGCCGCGCACATGCCGGGCTTCCAGGTGCTACCGATCTACGGCGGCCAGAGCTACGGCCCGCAGTTGCATGCCTTGCGGCGCGGTGTGCACGTGGTGGTCGGTACGCCGGGGCGCGTGATCGATCATCTCGATCGCAAGACGCTCGATCTTTCCGAACTGCGCTTCATCGTGCTCGACGAAGCGGATGAAATGCTGCGCATGGGCTTCATCGACGATGTGGAGAAGGTGCTTGAAGCCACGCCGCCGGAACGCCAGGTTGCGCTGTTCTCCGCCACCATGCCAGCGCCAATCCGCAAGATCGCCCAGCGGCATCTGAAAAATCCGGCTGAAGTCACCATCAAGGCTGCTACCACTACCGCCGCCAACATTCGCCAGCGCTACTGGTGGGTGAGCGGCATGCACAAGCTGGATGCGATGACGCGCATCCTCGAAGCCGAACCGTTCGATGCGATGATTATCTTCGCGCGCACCAAGCAGGCTACCGAGGAATTGGCAGAAAAACTGCAGGCGCGCGGCCTGGCCGCCGCCGCCATCAACGGCGATATCGCGCAGCCGCAGCGCGAACGCGTGATCCAGCAGTTGAAGGAAGGCAAGCTCGACATTCTCGTCGCCACCGACGTCGCCGCGCGCGGCCTGGACGTGGAACGCATCAGCCACGTGTTGAATTACGACATTCCGTACGACACCGAAAGCTACGTACACCGCATCGGCCGCACCGGCCGTGCAGGTCGTAGCGGCGAGGCGATCCTGTTCGTGACACCGCGTGAGAAAGGCATGCTGCGCGCGATCGAACGCGCCACACGCCAGCCGATCGAGGAAATGAAACTGCCCACGGTCGAAGCAGTGAACGATCGCCGCATCGCACGCTTCAAGCAAAGCATCAGCGACACGTTGGCTATGGGCAGTCTGGAACAGTTTCAGCAGCTGATCGAACAGTACGAACAGGAACACGACATACCGGCCATCGAAATCGCTGCCGCCTTGGCGCGCATCGCGCAAGGCGATCGCCCGCTGTTGCTGGAAGCGCCGGCCAAGCGCGAACGTACGCAGGAACGCGAGCCGCGTCCCGCGCGTGAACACGATGGCGACACGCGCCGCGCACCACGCGAACCGCGTCACCGCGAGGACAGCCCGCGCGACTTCGCCCCGCGCCAACTTCGCCCGCATGCGACCGAAGCAGGTAAGCGCACCTATCGCATCGAAGTCGGCCACGAACACGGCGTGAAACCCGGCAACATCGTCGGAGCTATCGCTAACGAAGCCGGCCTTGAGAGCCAGTACATCGGCCGCCTGAGCATCCGCGGCGATTACAGCCTGGTCGATTTGCCCGACGGCATGCCGAAGGAAGTTTTCGAGCACTTGAAGAAAGTGTGGGTGAACCAGCAGCAGTTGCAAATCTGCGAATGGGATGGCAAGGAAGAGGAAGCCGGCGCGCGTCCGCCGCGCAAACCTGGTGGATTCAAGCCGGCGCACGCACGCGGGCACTCAGGCAAACCGGCGAAGCACGGGCGCGGTGGCGATAAGCCTATGCGTCGTAAATAACGCTCTCTTCGTTAGCTCAATCTTGCCAATTCGTCATTCCGGCGAAGGCCGGAATCCAGTCTCAATACGTCGTGCGAAGCACACAAAACTTTTTAGGTTGAGTGCTTCGCACAGCATGTTTGTACTGGATTCCGGCCTTCGCCGGAATGACGATTCTGCAAGACTGCTTGCCACACCCAAACATCGTTCCACTTGACGCAACAGTCCGTTCCCTGCCACTCACCGCTGCAAACCCGTTCATCCGGCCATACTTATACCGCCATGAACACCTTCCCCAGCCTCTACATCTCCCACGGCTCGCCGATGACCGCCCTGCACCCCGGACAGGTCGGCGAACGGCTGGCCGAGATCGCCGCCGAACTGCTGCGTCCGAAAGCCATCGTGATCGCCACTGCGCATTGGCTTGCGCACCAGCCAAGCGTGGGTGGCGCAGCGCGGCCGGAAACCATCCATGATTTCTACGGTTTTCCGCGCGAACTGTTCGACATCCAATATCCGGCGCCAGGCGCACCGGAACTTGCGGTGGAAGTCACGCAGCGACTCAACCAGGCTGGACTCGGGGCCACGCTCGATATGCAGCAAGGGCTCGACCACGGCGCCTGGGTGCCGCTGCGCCTGCTTTATCCGAACGCTGATATTCCGGTGGTGCCGCTGTCGATCCAGCCGCACCTGGGGCCGGCTCACCAGTACGCGGTGGGCCGCGCGCTGGCACCGCTGCGTGAGCAGGGTGTCATGGTGATCGGCTCGGGTAGCATCACGCACAATCTGCACGATTTCCGCGCCGGCTATAGCGACGACAACGAAGCACCTTACGTGCGTCCGTTCATTGGCTGGATCGAACAGAAGATCAAAAGCAGTGACGTGGATGCGCTGCTCGATTACCGCCGCCAGGCACCGTTCGCCGAACGCGCGCATCCCACCGACGAACATCTGCTGCCGCTGTATGTAGCGCTCGGCGCCGCTGGCGAGCATGTCGACGGACGGCGCATCGACGCCGGCGTCGACCTCGGCTTCATCGCCATGGACATCTACCGCTTCGACAGCGCGCCAACTGCCGTCACTGCACAATGATCGTGCCGACCATCATGGGATGGATCGAGCAGTAGTAGGCGTAAGTGCCGGGCTTGGAAAACGTCACGCCGTAGCTGTCGCTAGTATCCAGTGCCTTGGATGAGGCGAATAGCGAACCGGCGCTGGTGATCACGTGCGGCTCTTCGTCACGATTGGTCCAGACCACGCGCGCACCGACTGGCACGGTGATGGTTTTCGGCGCAAAGGCGAAGTTCTGGATCGCCACTTGGTAATTCTTACCCTTGGCCGGCGCAACGTCCGCGGCTCTGCACGAAACCGCGGCACCGCACAGCGCAACCATCAAGATCGACGCGCAACCTGCGCGGAATATCGATGACAGATTCATGCCGGCAATACCTCGTCGGTCACGGCAAGCGTGCCGCTGCCCCGCACATGGCGCACATCGCGAATACCCAGATAGCGATGCAGCTCTTCGGCCTTCACGCTTTGAAGCGGGCCCGGGCCAGGACCATCGCCCGGCGCAGGTTGCGGATAAGCCGTGGAACGCGCGGTATAGAACGTGATGTTGCCTTCCACTTTCTGTTGAACCTGATGGATGTGCCCGTTCAACACGGTGACCGAGCCGAACCGGCGCAGATAAGTCATCGCTTCGGCGCTGTCATCAGTACCCCAGCCCCATTGCGGATACAGCGACCACAACGGCATGTGCGCAAACACCACGACAGGTGTTTCGGCGGACAGGCCGGCCAGATCGTTCTTCAGCCAGGCCAATTGATCCGTACCCAGCGAACCCAGGCCGCCCGCCTTGAGGTTGAGCACATTGATCAGCCCCACGAAGTGCACGCCTTGTTGGTCGAAGCTGTACCAGCCGCCTTCATGCTGCTTCTCGCCAAAACGGCGGAAGAATTCGGCGCCGTTATCGCCGATCACATCGTGTTCGCCCGGTACGTAGAATCTACGGCCGACGCGCGCCTCTTGCATCAATCCGGACAGCGTGTCGAACTCCTCCGGCTTGGACAGATGCGTGAGATCGCCGGTATGCAGCAGGAAAGCCGGACGTGCGGCCTCCGTGTTGATCTTCGCCAAGGCGTGGCGCAGCGAACCGGCCACGTCCATATTGGGCGCCTTGTGAAAGCCGATGTGCGAATCGCTTATCTGCACGAAGCTGAAGGTGGCGTCCTTGATCGCGCCCGTGTCGCCGCCCAGCGGCTGCGCATGCAGCACGCCGCCTTTCATCAACCATAAGGTGCCGGCTCCGGCCCAGGCCATGCACTTGAGAAATTGCCGCCGGCCGCCGGCTTGTTCGTCATAGATGTCTTGTGTCATTGCTGGCTCCGCGAGATGGGGGCCGCCCATTGCCGCCCTCATTCGCATTACCGGCATGACGCCACGCCTATTCCCTGTTTTCGGGTCAGGGAATAAAGTCGCCGCAACAGCGGTATAGGTCTTTATGCCACTCACCGTTCACACAAGCGGATCCACTGCCAGAAGCGCAAGCTTCGAAGCTTGCGTGCTGCCGCATCTGGACGCCGCCTACAACCTGGCTCGCTGGCTGGCCCGCGACGATGTGGATGCGCAGGACGTGGTGCAGGAAGCCATGCTGCGCGCGTTCCGCTACTTCGACAGTTTTCACGGTGGCGATGCACGCGTGTGGTTGCTCGCCATCGTGCGCAACACTTTCTACTCGCTGCGAACAAAAGCCGCTGCCGACGATGCACACGAAACCTTCGACGATGATGTGCATACCTTCGCCGACGAACAACCCACGCCGGAAGCGCGCGCGCTGCTTGCGTTAGATGTCAGCACCCTGCAGACGGCGCTGGAAAATCTCCCGCATCCCTTGCGCGAAGCACTCGTGCTGCGCGAACTGGAAGAATGTTCGTACAAGGAGATCGCGTCGATCACCGGGCAGAAGATCGGCACCGTCATGTCCCGGCTTGCGCGCGCTCGCGAGCGGCTGAGGGCCGAAATGATCCATCACTCTACGGAGGCACGCCGTCATGATGTGCCATGACGCCAGGCTGCTTCTGCACGCCTATCTGGATGACGAACTGGACGCCGCGCAAAGCGTGGCGATCACTCGCCATATGCAAGGCTGTGCTGCGTGCGCGGCCCGCTTCGCCGATTACAACCGGCTCCGCAAAGGACTTACGCAAGCCTCGCTTTACCGCCGCGCACCGGATGCCTTGCGTAAGCAGTGGTCCAGCGGACAGGTTGCTTTATCTCCTAACCATGCCCATGCCGGAACGCGTCGTGCACCTTTCGCGCTCGCCATGGCAGCGGGATTTGCAGCGGCACTGCTGGTTGTCGCGCCGATGTGGCTGTCCAGCGTGCGGAATGCTTCCGAGCAAACTGGGCCGGTGATCGACGAAGCGGTGTCCAGTCATCTACGCGCGATGCAACCGCAACACCTGATGGATGTGATCTCGACCGATCAGCACACCGTCAAGCCGTGGTTTGCCGGCAAGCTGGACTTCTCACCGCACGTCAAGGATCTGGCGGATGAAGGTTTCCCATTGGTGGGCGGTCGACTCGACGCGCTGGAAGGACATAGCGTGGCGGCACTCATCTACAAGCGGCGCCTGCACGTCATCGATCTTTACCAATGGCCAGCACCTGGCGCAGCCACCACGATGGAGACAGCGCACTATCATGGCTACACCGTCATCCGTTGGACGGCCGATCGTATGCACTTCGTCGCGGTGTCCGACTTGAACGAAGACGAGCTGCGGCAGTTCACATTGGCTTTCCAGAACGATGCGGCTGCGCCGGTCATGCGCTAAACAACAGGTTCTTGCACTGGCGGATACAAGCCGATCCATTCCTGCGATGTTAGCGGCAGCAAGCCGTGCGCGAGGCGGGCTTTGTCGCATTGCGGGTTTGGTGTTCCGAATTCCCAGGAAGGCAGCATGTCCCGGCATATCGAAGGGCGGTGTGGATAGATGCTGCAGCGTGCATTTACGCCGACACGGCCTTCCAGGGCTGCGCAGTGCGGGTGGCGAGCCTGGGTGCCGCGCATCACCAGGCGGTGCGGATCCAGTTTTTCAGTGAGTTCCGGCGGCACGTGACCATCCATGGAAGCGTCGGCCTCCATCCAGTGGAAGGCAACTCGGAAACTGGCGCAACAAGCGCCGCAGCGCAGGCAAGGATGGATCATGGCGGTCAACGATGCGCCCCCTGGCGCATGTTTGGCGGATGTTAGCTGCGCATCAGCGTTGTTCCCTCTCGCGTTCGAGAGAGGGAACGAATTCGGCTCACACCGGCCCGTTGAACGTATTGCACTGCTGAATATCGCCGCCCTGCAGTCCAACCTTGAACCACTTCACGCGCTGCTCCGAGGTGCCGTGCGTGAACGAATCGGGCACCACCGTGCCGCGCGCTTCACGCTGTAAGGTGTCGTCGCCGATCTGGCTGGCGGCGTTGAGGGCGGATTCCACGTCGCCCGGCTGTAGCCATTGCAGGCGTTGCTGCGTGCGATTGGCCCACACGCCGGCGAAACAGTCGGCCTGCAGCTCCTGCCGTACCGACAAACCATCAGCGCCTTCCATGCGTGCGCCTTGCCGCTGCATCTGGCTGGTCTTGGCGAAGATGCCGAGCTGGTTCTGCACGTGATGTCCCACTTCATGCGCAATTACGTAGGCGCGCGCGAAATCGCCGCTGGAATGGAAACGCGTTTCCAGTTCGCGGAAGAAATTCAGGTCCAGATAAATCTTCTGATCGCCGGGGCAGTAGAACGGCCCCACCGCCGTGGACGCCGCGCCGCAGGCGGTGTTCACGCCACCGCTGAATAGATCCAGCTTGGGATCGGTGTAGGTGCGCCCCATGCCGGCGAAAATGTCGCTCCAAGTTTTCTCAGTGGAACCCAGTACGCGGCGCACGAATTCCATCTGCTGCGGATCCACCTGCGCCGGTTGGCTGGTGGGTGCATAGGTATTCGGCTGTCCTCCACCTTGGTTGAGCAAGGCCAGCGGGTTCTTGAAAAAGATCCAGCCCAGCAAAGCCAGGATGATCAAACCGCCGATACCCATCCGTCCGCCACCGAAGCCGCGGCCACCGCCACCACCGCCGCCCTGGTCGACTTCGACGTTCTGACTTTCTTCGCCCTTCTGCCAGTCCATAACGCCTCCCTCGCGCGCCATCGCCGTGCCACCGGCCATCCCCCACAGCATGGCACCAAACCGCTAAAGTGACATCTCTCTTTCCTACCCATATGCGCCATGATTCAGAACCTGCCCGCCCTGGTCACCTTGCTGACGGTCCTACTGCAGTTCGGCACGATGTATGCGGTAGGCTGGGCGCGCGGCAAATATCGCATCGAGGCGCCGGCCGTCAGCGGGCATCCCGCGTTCGAGCGTGCCTACCGCGTGCAGATGAACACGCTGGAAAGCACGCTGATGTTCCTTCCCGCATTGTGGCTGGCCACGCATTACGGCTACGTGCTTTGGGCCGGCGTCGCCGGACTGGTGTGGATTCTTGGGCGCGTGTGGTACGCGTGGGCTTATCTCGGCAACGCAAGCAAACGTGGGCCGGGCTATATGGTGGGCATGCTGGGCTGGGCGGCGCTGGTGGTAATGAGCGCACTTGGCCTGGGCCGCGCGCTGCTAGCGAGCTGATGCAAGATCGTCGATGACCGCTTTGCCGTTCACACCGGAAGAACCCGCCACGCCACCGCCCTCGATCAAAGCGCCGGGTGTGCTGTACGCGTTCGGCCTGATCCTGCTTTATTTCCTGCTGCAAGTGGTTGCCGGCGTGCTGATGGGTTTTGCGGCCGGCGTGCTGGAGAAAATGCGTCATCCGCAGCTTCCGCTCGCCGATCTGCGCAAGCATGCGATGGAGGTGATGAATCAGCCGGACACCAACGCCAGGCTGGTGGTTATCGCGCTACCGCTGATCGCGCTGATCCTGTTCTGGCTGGTGCACCGCGCATGGCCGCTGTTGTGGGCCCGCGCCATGCCGCCCGGCTTCGGCTTGACTGCGCCGTTTTCGCGTCGCTGGTACGTGATGGCGCTGCTAGTTGGTTTGGTGATGCCGCCGCTGGGCGCGCTGATCACACAACTGCTGGCGCATGGCCACGATGTGACGCAGAACGTGGAGGAACTCAGCCGCCACGCATCAAGCAACCTGCGCCTGCCGCTGGCAATCGTGGCGGTGACGGTAGGCCCGATGATCGAAGAGTTGATGTTTCGCGGCGTGCTGTTTTCCGCGCTGCTGCGTCGGTTGCCGATGGCGCCTTCCATAACGATCTGTTCTGTGCTGTTCGGCGCGGTGCACCTGGGCGGCCTGGATTTTCAATGGTACGCCTTGCCGAACCTGATTCTGCTTGCCGCCGCACTATGCTGGTTGCGTTTGCGCTCCGGTTCGCTGTGGCCGGCCATTCTCACGCACGGTGTGTACAACCTGTTTGCGCTGGTGGCGCTGTTCTTCTAACAAGAAGTTGGATCGCTCGCTTCAGTAAGTATCAGGTAAGTGCGCAGGCAAAACAGTAGGTACCCCGCCCCTACCTATCGTTGAGCCATGTCCATCTCCTTTCGTGCCAGCCGTCTCGCGCTCGTACTTCTTGCGGCCCTATCTGCTCAAATCAGTTACGCCGATGAACCGGTACTCACCAAAGGCGAAAGTGCTTCCAACTGGGCATTGGGCCTTGGCGTCGCCGTGGAACAAACGGCGTATCGAGGTATCGGCAACCGGGTCACGCCGTTTCCCTTGATCAAATACGAAAATTCGTGGGTACGCGTTTTCGGAAACACACTCGACGTGAAAGCACCCAAGTTTTCCGATCAATTCTCGGTATCGCTACGCGCCTCCTTCGCGCTCGGCGAGGGATACAAAGCCTCCGACTCGCCCTTTTTTCGAGGCATGCACCAACGTAACGGCAGCATCTGGGTCGGGCCGGCCGCGAGCTGGCGCAACGACTGGTTCACCCTATCCGCCGATTGGGACATGGATGCGTCAGGAGAAAGCAAGGGCCGTCAGGCGAACCTTACCCTGCAGAGGAGCTTTGTGATCACTCCCCGGCTCAATGTGACACCGCATGTCGGTGCCAGTTGGCTGGATAAGAAATACGTCGATTACTACTACGGCGTGCGACCGGATGAGGTTCGCGTGAATCGCCCGCTCTACCTTGGAGGCTCCACTATCAATACCAAGGCAGGCGTGAGAATTGGCTATACACTCACTCCCCATCAGCACCTGCTGCTTGATATCAGCGCCACCATGCTGGGTTCGAAGATCAAGGATAGTCCGCTAGTAAATGGCAGTACATCGTCCGGCGTGCTATTCGCGTATTTCTATACCTTCTGACGATATCGCCGCGCATGAACCGGATCGCCTTGGTGGAAGATCACGAACGTCTGGCGTCACTCGTGCGCCTTGCGTTGTCCCGGGCGGGTATCGAAGTGGATATCTTCTCCAACATGGAATTTGCCTGGCGTGCACTGCAGTCGGCGCCCTACGGCGCGCTCATCATCGACCGGGGCCTGCCGGACGGTGATGGCCTGGGCCTAGTCCGACGGCTGCGGCAAGCCGGGCGTTCGATCCCGTGTCTGATGCTGACCGCCCGCGACGCGTTGCACGACCGCATTGCCGGCCTCGACACCGGCGCGGACGACTACCTGACCAAACCTTTCTCGACCGAAGAATTGGTCGCCCGCGTGCGGGCCTTGCTGCGACGCCCGGAAGCCCTCAAGAGCCTCTCGCCCAGCTTCGCCGATCTACACGTTCATTCCGATCCCGGCCGGATGATCTGCGGCAGCGAGTCGGTATCACTGGCACCAACGGAGTTGCAGATCATGCTCTGCCTGGTCGAAGCACACGGCTCGGCCGTGCGGAGAACCCGCATCGAGCATGCCGCCTGGGGTTTGGAAGAAGCGGTTACGCCCAATGCTCTGGATGTTGCGCTCCATCGTTTGCGCAAGAAGCTCGCCGCGATTGGTTGCAACGTCATCATCACCAATGTAAGAGGGCATGGTTATGCGCTTCGCGAAGATCATCTGGCCCCGTAGCCTGTCGGGCAAGCTATTGGCAACATCGGCCCTTGCCATCGTGGCAACGTCCATCCTGGTCGCCTGCGGGCTGGTGATGGCACTTTCGTGGAGCCGTGATATATGGATTCAAGGCCATTTAGCCCAGGAAATAGCACTTGTCGAAAACGCCGTACTCTACAGCGACGAAGGCATTCCAAACGCCGTCGCGCTGTCCGCCAGGGAGCACGCCATCTATTCGGCGTTGCCCAATGACGTCATCTATCGCGTGCTCGATGCCCACGGGCGTACCTTGCTCGCTTCGGACGGATCGACGAGTCCGCTGATCGCCATCGATGACTCGTTCAAATCAGGTCTGCGAAAGCTGCAAGTCGATCACAATGGCGTTCTGCTGGATGTAGCGACGGCCCCATTCAACCACGCCGGATCGACATACTACATCCAGGTCACGAAAAGTGAGCGCATGCGTGAAATAAGCAACTCGCGAGAAGCGTTGTTGATGATGCGGATCAGCTTGGTCGCCGCGCTGGTCGCCATGCTTTTGTTCAGCGCGGTGGTCTTGCTGACCCTTCGCTACGTATTAAGGCCTCTGCGCAACGTATCCTTGGCCGCGGAGCGAATCGAGCCGCGAAATCTGACTGCGCGTCTCAATGCGGATGACCTCCCCTCGGATCTTCATGCATTGATCACTGCATTCAATGCAGCACTCGCCCGCATCGAACACGGTTATCGGGTGCAACAGAATTTTCTGGCTACGGTCGCGCATGAACTCAAGACACCGCTTTCCCTGATCCGTAGCGAGATTGAACTGAATGGAACAACCGATCGCGCGGTGCTGCTGAATGACGTCGACTACATGGCCCGTCAAGTTCAACAGCTCCTGCATCTGGCAGAAGTAAGCGAGGCGCAAAATTACCTACTAGAGCCCACCAATCCCGCGAACATAGCCCAAGAAGTCGCCGATTTTCTCGGCAGACTCGCGGAACAATGCAAGGTCAGCGTCGCCATCGTTGCACCATCGCATCCTGTGCTGGTTCCGGCCGATCCAGGCGCGCTTTACATTCTGATCAAGAATTTGTTGGAAAACGCCATCCGACATTCACGGTCCGGCGGACATATCGTCATTGGCGTGGCCGCCAACGGCTTTTCGATCAGAGATTACGGAACGGGCTTGGCGCGTGAAGATCTCCAGCACCTCTTTAAGCGCTTTTGGCGCGGTGCGGACAACCATGAGGGCGCGGGGCTAGGCCTTTCGATCTGCCAGGAAATCGTACGTGCTCATGGCTGGAGCATCACGGCACAGAACGCGCATCCGGGCATGGTATTTTCCGTGGCATTCGAGGCGGAATCCGTGCCTCCAACGCCAAGCCCGCGCCAAGACAAACGTCAAACAGCTACGCCGAAGCTTCTCAGCAAGCGCGCAGTCTCGAACAACGGCAGTCCCATTACACCGGAATAGCTGCCTTCCAGATGCTCAATCAGCGTGGCGCCCCTGCCCTGGATGGCATACGCCCCCGCCTTGCCGAACGGTTCGCCGGTCGCCACGTAGGCGTTGATCTCAGGTTCGCTCAAGGCTGCAAAGCGTACGCGCGAGATGCTGACATCGCCCTCTTCCCGTTTGCCTGACACCATGCAGACTGCCGAGATGACTTCATGCGTGTGGCCAGACAGGGCCTGCAACATGTCCACGGCATCGTCGGCATCCTTCGGCTTGCCGAAGACTCGCCGATCGAGCACAACTTCCGTGTCCGACGCGATCACGAGCGCATCGGCCTGCGCTTCGCGCGTCAAGTGTTCCCAACCGGCCAGCGCCTTATCGCGCGCTACGCGCTGCACGTAATCGATCGGCGCTTCTTCCGGAAATGGCACTTCCTCCACGTCCACGTCGAGAATGGAAAAATTGGCGCCTAGCTGCCCGAGCAGTTCGCGTCGACGGGGCGATTGGGAGGCGAGATAAAGCATGAAACACCTGGCTCCTTGCTAAAATTCGAAGAACACCTTACTCCAATCACCACAGCGATGACGTGCTCCGGAAGTACATGCTCGCTCCGAAGTAAATCGCTACAGCGTCAGGCCATAATCACAAAAATCCCGATCGCGTTTCCAGCCGAGCGATTCGTATAGCGCCTGCGCAGGGGCGTTATCCAACTCCGTCTGCAGCCACAGGCTGGCCGCACCCAAGGCACGCGCATGGTCGGCCGCCGCGATCAGCAGGGCTTTCGCCACGCCGTACCTGCGCGCATCCGGCGCTACGAAAAGATCGTTGAGCAGATAGATGCGCGCGGTGCGCACGGATGAAAACAGCGGATAAAGCTGGGTGAAGCCCAGACCCAAGCCTTGCTCGTCGCAAGCCAGCAGGATCAGCGATTCGTGATGTGCGAAGCGCTCGGCAATAAAGGTGTGTGCGCGCGCCTGATCAGGAGGTTGCCGGTAGAACTGCCGGTAACCATCCAACAGTGGCACGAGCCTATCGAGATCGTTGATGTTCGCCTGGCGAACCTGAAAGCGCATGACGGCTCCGATGACAATGCGGTGACGAAGATCCGCCACCATTGCCGGTCACGCGCGATGGTACGGATGCCCTGCCAGCAAGGTGGTCGCGCGGTAAAGCTGCTCCACCAGCACCAGCCGCACCAACATATGTGGGAGCGTAAGCGGACCCAATGACCACTTTTGATCGGCGCGAGCCACCACTTCCGGTGCGTGGCCGTCGGGACCGCCGATGAGAAAGGCCAGATCGCGTCCGGCCATGCGCCACTTCGACAGCTGTTCGGCGAGTTCCTCGCTGGACCAGGTCTTGCCGCGACCATCCAGCGCAATCACGTGGATATCGCGTGGCAACGCGGCGAGGATGGCGCTGCCTTCATCATGGACCGCACGCGCATCGTCGCGGCCCTTGCCGCGTGCGCCGGGTTTCAGTTCGATCAATTCGAGGGGCAAATCGTGGGACAGCCGTTTGCGGTATTCGGCAAACCCTTCTGCAACCCATGCAGGCATGCGTTCGCCGATGGCGATCAGGCGGGCGCGCATGCCGGATTTTCTCTAGCCTGTCGCTAGGGCAGCTTCGCCTTCGGCGTCGCGATCGCCGACGGTCCACAGGCGCTCCAGGCCGTAGAACTCGCGGATGCGCGGCAACATCACATGCACGATGACATCGCCCAGATCCACTAGCACCCACTCGGCCTCCCGCTCGCCTTCGACACCCAGCGGCATCACGCCCGCCTGCTTGGCGAACTTGACGACTTCGTCGGCGATGGATTTCACATGGCGTCCCGAGGTGCCGGAAGCAATCACGAGCAGGTCGGCGATGGAGGTTTTGCCGCGCACATCGATTTCTCGGATGTCTTTGGCCTTGAGGTCTTCAAGGGCGGCGATGACGGTTTTGCGCAGGGTGGCCGTGTTGACGGCCTTGATATGGCGGATGGAGGTCAAGAGTCGGGGCCTCTCGGCGTATCGGCAGCGCGGAGTGCGCGAGTGCAGTATATCCGCCTTGCCCTGACGGGACGTCAAGGGCCACGTTACCAGCGATGCACGGCCGACTTGGCAGGCTCACCCGACGGATGCCTCAACAGCCCCGGAAGGGGACAGGAGGAACGGCAGCTCAAACCCCGGGAGCGCCGCAAACGCCGACTTTCGTCGCCTGCGTCACATCCATGAAATGATTCCGACCTGATTCACGCCAGCCAGACAGGTCCTTTACAAGGCCCCATCCATATCTAGGCTCCTCAAGAAGCGAGTTCGGTACGGGGGCTGGGATGGATACTCAGACGTTCGCCGCTTTGTCCGCTAAGCATGGCGCTCCGCATAGGAACCGGGAACAAGACTCCGGGCACCTTCCCTTGCTTGAAAGCACCATCGAACGTGCTGCACAAGGCCTGATAAGCGCACAGCAACTAGACGGCCATTGGGTTTACGAACTGGAAGCCGACGCCAGCACCACAGCCGAATACGTTATGCTGACGCATTACTTGGGCGAGCCGCCCAAGCTCGAACAGCATCAAAAAATAGCACGCTACTTCCATCGCACGCAGCTCGCCGATGGCGGCTGGCCGCTGTATACAGGTGGCCCGATCGAAGTAAGCAGCAGCGTCAATGCCTATTACGCACTCAAGATCATGGGCGAGGCCGAAGATACCGAGTCCATGCAGCGCGCGCGGCGCGCCATCCTTACGCACGGCGGCGCCGAGGCATCGAACGTATTCACACGCACGCTGCTCGCCTTGCATGGCATCGTTCCCTGGAAAGCCATACCCATGATGCCCGTCGAGATCATGCAATTACCATCATGGTTTCCAGCGCATTTGTCGAAAATGTCGCCGGTTGCGCGCGCTTTCCTCGTGCCGTTGCTAGTAGTGAATGCCAAACGCCCTCAAGCAAGAAACGCATACAAAGTTGGAATCGACGAACTATTCAAGGTTGCACCATCTACGCTGCGCCTGTTGCCACGCGCGCCGCACCAAAACGCCGGGTTGTTTGCGTTCTTTCGCGGCCTCGACGCCATGCTGAGGGCAACAGAACCTCTGTTTCCAAAGCGCACCCGGCAGCGCGCCATCCAATCCGCAGTGGCCTTCGTCGACGAACGGCTGGATGGAGAAGAAGGATTGGGAGGCATTTTCCCTGCCGCAGCCATGGCGGTCATGATGTACGACGCGTTGGATTACCTCGCAAATCATCCATTGAGAGCCATGGCGCGCCAGACAGTGGAACATTTCCTGGCGGTGGGAGAGCACGAAGCTTATTGCCAGTCAACCCGATCGCCCGTGTGGGACACGGCATTTGTCGCACATGCTTTGCTTGAGGCAAACACGCCTGCTGCCCGGGTAGCGGCTACGCGTGGACTCGATTGGTTGCGCGTCCATCAAATTCTCGACGTGCGCGGCGATTGGACTACGCGTCGCCCGCATGTACGACCAGGCGGCTGGGCATTTCAATACGGCAATGCCCACTACCCTGACGTCGACGACACGGCCGTTGTCAGCGCCGCAATGGACCGTGGGGACAAACTGACCCACTCCGAAACCTATCGGGAAGCTGTGGCGCGAGGCCTGGAATGGATCGTAGGCATGCAATGCCATAACGGAGGCTGGGGCGCTTTCGAGGCAGAAAACACGCACAGTTATCTGGATAACATCCCCTTCTCCGATCACGGTGCCATGACGGACCCGCCTACGGCCGACGTATCGGCCCGGTGCTTATCCCTGCTCGCTCAGCTTGGCCAATTGCCTGCCAATAGCGAGCCGGCCAACCGCGCGCTCAATTACCTATGGCGGGAACAGCAGCCCAATGGAAGCTGGTACGGCCGCTGGGGCGTTAACTACGTCTACGGCACGTGGCTAGCACTCTGCGCATTGAACGCCGCGGGTGTGGCGCATGACAGCCCACGCCTGCAACGGGCGGTACAATGGTTGATAGCCATCCAGAACGAAGACGGGGGCTGGGGTGAAAGCTGTGCCAGCTACGAGCACGACTGCCACCATTTCTCGCAAGCCCCGAGCACCGCATCGCAAACGTCCTGGGCGCTGCTTGGATTGATGGCCGCCGGCCAAATCAACCATCCAGTGGTTGCGCGCGGCATGTCCTACCTGCTTGCAACACAGTGCCAGGACGGTCTATGGGAGGACGCGTCCGTCACCGGCACCGGCATCCCACGTGTCATTTATCTTCGCTATCACGGATACCCGAAGTTCTTTCCCTTGTGGGCGCTTGCTCGCTATCGAAACCTGCGGCGCAGCGGCATCACGCGTGTTGCTACGGGTATGTAATCGGATCCGGAAAACAAGCGAGGCTACGGTCGAGAGAGGGCTTTTGACAACAGCCGCCCGCCCATGGCCGCATTCGCGCCAATCACGATCGCCACCGCTAATGCATGCATCACCAGATCCGACGCGGCGGCGTCGAAGTTGTGGCAGATCTCCAAGAGGCTAGCCGACGCTGCCGCACTGGCCAGCCCCACCATCACCGCCGTGAGGGCCGGGCGCAGCGGACAGGCTCGCCGGAGCAACCAGATCATGAGACCGGACAGCGGAACCGAAAAACTGATGATGAAGATCAGGCAATCGTTGGCGCCATGCAGACCCATGATCGGCATGCCCGGTATGTGTGCGCGCAAGCAGCCTAGGCCACTAGCGCCGATCCACAACGCAGCGCTTGGCACAGGCAGCCATGCCCATTTGACGGAGCGTCCCGGCACCGCGAGCAGGAACGAGGCCAGTGCACCCGTGATCGCCGTGATCACTGCACCACATGCGGCCAGGCCGAGGTCAGGCGCGGCGTACCAGCGATGCAACATGGTGCTTGCGCCATAACGTGCGAACAGCACCGTAGCGATCACCGCGACCACCGCCAGCCAGCCGAGCGCGCGCCGCCACGGCGGCAGCAGGCGCCGCACGGGCGTCAGCTCCGCGCCGAGCGCGTTGATCAGGGCTTCATGGCGTGCAGCGTCGGACATGAGTGGTCAGGAATCTCCGTGCAGGCGATCGCGCAGTGTTTTCAGAGCGCGATGCAGGTTGACTTTCAACGCACCGGTGTTGCGACCGGTACGTTCGGCGGCCTCGGCGAGCGAGCGCTCCTTCAGGCCTAGTTGTTCCACCGCCTCTCGCTGTCCCGCCGGCAGGGTGTCGATCGCCTTGCGCAGGCGCTGTGCTTCTTGATGGCGCTCGGCGCCGGCACTGGCATCGTCGCGATCGGCGTGCGTGTCGAAGGCGAACTCGTCGTGTACCTCGCGGTGCTCGCGGCGGCCGTGGCTGCGCAGCACGTCGATAGCGCGACGCGCAGCGATCGCCGATAGCCACGCATTGTAGGAACGCGTCGGGTCGAACGTGTGCCGCACGCGATGCACGGTAAGCAGGGTTTCCTGCACCACGTCATCCAGCGCATCCACCGCTACGCCCTGCCGCCGTGCCACCGCGCGGATCAGCGCCACCGAATCAGCCAACACGCGCGTGTAGGCGCGCTGGTCGCCCGCTTGCGCGGCGCCCATCCACGCTGCCCGCTGCCGGTCAGCCTGTTCGCTGGCACTTGGGGATTCGGTTGGCACGGCCTTGTCGCTATCCAGCCTCCTTGGCGGAGGCTGGCGTAGTAGGACCCACGGGCCGTCAAAGGTCAAGGATACGGATGGCATCTTGGCAATCGCTGGTTTTCCAGGGTGTATTCGCTGAACTTGGGAGTACGGTTACCTGCAGCAGACGCGTTCAGCGCACGATCCCATTAAGTAACCCGCACACTCACCCCAACGAATAGCCATCGAAACCACCACGGCCCCATCCATGCTCCTGCTCATCCTCGCCTTTGTCGGAGGCATTCTCACCATCCTCAGCCCGTGCATCTTGCCGGTGCTGCCGTTCGTGTTCGCGCGCGCCGACCGGCCGTTCGCGCGCAACGGCTTGCCGATGCTGATCGCCATGGCGCTCACCTTCGCGTTGGTGGCCACGCTGGCGGCGGTCGGCGGCGGCTGGGCGGTGCACGCGAATCAATATGGACGCTATCTCGCGCTGGCAGTGCTGGCAGTGCTGGGGCTGACGTTACTGCTGCCGCATTTTGCCGAATGGATCAGCCGTCCGTTCGTGCAGCTCGGCAACCGGCTCACCGAAAAAACCGAGGCGCAGCACGATTCGCCGTGGTCCGCTGCGGGACTCGGCATCGCCACCGGCCTGCTGTGGGCGCCCTGCGCCGGACCGATTCTCGGCCTGCTGCTGACCGGCGCCGCGCTGCAAGGCGCCAGTGCGCAAACGAGCTTACTGCTGCTCACCTATGCCGGCGGCGCAGCGGTATCGCTTGCGCTTGCTTTGGTCGTCGGCGGACGCGTCTTCGCGCTGATGAAGCGCTCGCTTGGTGCGGGTGAGTGGGTGCGTCGCGCGCTGGGCGTGCTGGTACTGGCCGGCGTGGTTGCCATTGCGCTGGGCGCGGATACTGGCCTGCTCACACGCGTTTCGCTAGCCAGCACCAGCGGCATTGAGCAGAAGCTGATCGATGCGGTTCGCCCCGCGCCTGCTCACAACGCACCCGCGCCGAAAGCCGGCGAGGCCTTGCCGGTAGAAGGTGAACTGCCTGCGTTGTCTGGTGCCACGCAATGGTTCAACAGCGCGCCGCTGACGCCCGAAGCGCTGCGCGGCAAGGTGGTACTGGTCGACTTCTGGACCTACTCCTGCATCAACTGCATTCGCTCGCTGCCGTATGTGAATGCGTGGGCACAGAAATACCGCGATCACGGGCTGGTGGTGATCGGCGTGCATTCGCCGGAATTCGCGTTCGAGAAAGATCCCGCAAACGTCGCGAAGGCGATCAAGGATTTCAACATCGGCTATCCGGTGGCGATGGACAACGACTACGCCATCTGGAAAGCCTTCCACAACGAATACTGGCCGGCACACTACTTCATTGATGCGCGCGGGCAGATCCGCGCGCATCATTTCGGCGAAGGCGATTATGCAGGCAGCGAGGACGTGATCCGCCGCCTGCTGAGCGACGCGGGCTACCAGAATCTGCCGGGCGGCTATGTGCAACCCGGTGCAGGCGGTGCGGAAGCGGCCGGTTCCGGCGACATGTATCGCTCGCCGGAAACCTATGCGGGTTACGCACGCAGCGAAGGCTTTGCCGGTGGTCAGATTGCGCACGACGAGAGCTGGCAGTACCGCGCGCCCGCCACTCTCGCCGTGAATCAATGGGCCTTCAACGGCACCTGGACCGTGAACGCCCAGCACGCCACGCTCGACAAACCTAACGGCAGCATCGTCTACCGTTTCCGCGGCCGTGATCTGCATCTGGTGCTTGGTCCGGGTGACGACGGCAAGCCGGTGCGTTTCCGCGTCACGCTCGACGGCAAGACGCCGGGCGACGATCACGGTACCGATATCGACACCGACGGCAACGGTGTGATCGACGGGCAACGCCTGTATCAATTGGTACGCCAGACACACGGCACCGGCGAGCGCGTGTTCGAAATCACCTTTCTCGACCCGGGCGTGCGCGTGTATGCGTTCACGTTCGGCTGAGTGCAGCACAGCAAGCAACAGGAGACGGACATGACATCCGCATTCGACGACAAGACGCTGGACCGCCGGCGCTTCCTACTTACCCTGCTCGGCGGCGGCACGGTCGCCGCACTGGGCGGAATCGCGGCCGTGCGATTGCTCGGCGGCGGCAACGGAGGCCGCGCGATGGCCGCTGCAACGCCTGCCGCAGTCAACAGCTCGCAGATATTGCTGCTCGAATGCTTTTCGGACGACGACGGCCACCACCTTGGCCCGTGCGACGTGCGCAAGCTGGTGCTAAGCGATGCCCAGTGGCATCAGCGTCTTTCCGATGCCGCGTTCAACGTGATGCGCCGCGCGGGCACCGAGATGGCGTTCAGCGGCCCCCATGAGAAACCCAATAGCAAGGGCCTCTACCGCTGCGCCGGTTGCGACACGGCATTGTTCAATGCCGCTACGCAATTCGATTCCGGCACCGGCTGGCCGAGCTTCTGGCAACCGATCGCCAAGAAGAATGTGATCGAAAACCGCGATACCGCTTACGGTATGGTCCGCACGGCGGTGAGCTGCGCCGGTTGCGACAGTCACCTTGGACACGTGTTCGATGACGGCCCGCCGCCGACCGGGCTGCGTTATTGCATGAATTCGGTGGCGATGCGGTTTGTGGCGTTTCGAGTGAGTTGATGCTTGTCGATACGTAGCCCCTCTCCCTCTGGGAGAGGGGTTGGGGTGAGGGTGCGAACGGAGCGCGTCATTAAAAACTTGCGCAACATGTCTAACATGCGCTTCGTTCGTACCCTCATCTGCCCTTCGGGCACCTTCTCCCGAAGGGAGAAGGATTCACCATATACATCACGATAACGGCATTGCACGATACGGCGCCAACAACGCCGGATCATCAAACAACCCTGCCGGCAGCAGGTAGCGCGGATCGCGCCCCGTCGCCAGCAATTCGCGAATGTGCGTGGCGGAAACCTCCAGCGGCGTCACTGCGAGCTCGATCATCTTGCCCGCCGCTTGCGCGCGAATAACCGCAGGATCATCGGTGCGCCGTGCAGCCACAGCGCGTTCCAGCTCTACCGGGATGCATGTCTCGATGCCTGGCCGGTTGATCACACCGATATGCGTGACATCGAACAATTCGCGCCAGCGATGCCAGCTACGCAGGCCGGCGAAGGCATCCGCGCCGAGCAGCAACACCAGCGGCCGCTCACCGCATTCGCGGCGCAATTCTTGTAGCGTGTCGACGGTGTAGGAAGGGCCGCTGCGTTCGAGTTCGCGCGTGTCGAGCGCAAGGCGCGATTGTCCGCGCAGCGCCGCACGCAGCATGTCCACGCGTTGCGTCGCGGTGGCCGTGGGCGACGAGCGATGCGGCGGCACGTTGGCGGGCATCAGCCTCACTTCGGCGTCCAGCAGTTCGGAGGCTTCCCATGCCACGCTGAGATGACCGATGTGGACCGGGTCGAAGGTGCCACCGAAGAGGGCTAGCGGTTTCATTGAAACATTCCTTGTTTGCTAAGCCCGATTTTCTCAAGGCGCAAATATCCGGCTAGCAACCATCTTTCCTGGTCGTCATTCCCGCGAAAGCGGGGATCCATCTTTGCTTTTCGCCCAAGAGCAACATGGATTCCCGCTTTCGCGGGAATGACGACCATACGAGACCACACATCCCGGAAAGGCATGTAGTCCGTGTCAAGAAAAGGCATACAGGAAAGCATCAAACGCTCTCTCATACCAACGCCTGCGCCGCCCTCGGCTCCGCTATCGCGGCAATCAACCGTTGTGCTTCCAACCACGCGTCGCCACTTTCGCGCCCCTTAGCGATGCGATCGATTCGCGCGGCACGCGCCAGGCATTGCATCCAGTGTTCGCGCGGCGCACGGCGCAGCGCCTTGCGAAACAATTGCTCGCGCGCAGGCCACAGCCGTTCCGCGCGCGCCTGCGCGCCGAAGTCGTGCGCATTGGCCAGGCGCAAGGCAAGCTGTAATTGATTGACCAGCCACCCCATCAATGCAATGAGCTCATCGCCCTCCGCGCGCAGACCGTCAAGTATGCGCAGTGCGCGTGCACCGTCGCCGCCCAGCGCGGCGTCGGTAAGTTTGAAGGCATCGTAGCGGGCGCTGTCGGCGACGAGCTGTTCCATCTCGGCGGCATCGATCTTGCCCTGCCCATGCAGCACCGCGAGCTTGTCGATTTCCTGCGCGGCGGCGAGCAGATTGCCTTCCACGCGCTCGGCCAGCAATGCGGCGGCATCGGATGTCGCGGTCAGTCCGCGTGAAGCCAGGCGCGCGCCGATCCAGGCTTCCCATTCGTTCGGTCGTGGCGCGTTGAAGATCACCACGCAGCCGGCACTGTCGACCTGCTTGGTCCACGCGCCGTCGTGCTTACTGCTCCATTCCACCGCGGTGATCAGCAGGCTCACGTCTGGCGGCGGATTGGCGCAGAACTCGGTGATCGCCTTGGCGCCTTCAACACCGGGGCGCCCGGTGGGCAAGCGCAGGTCGAGCAGGCGGCGCGTGGCGAACAACGACATGCCTGCCGCAGAACGTGCCAGTTCGTCCCAGTCGAAATGCGCGCCTACGTCCAGCACCTGACGCTCGCTGTAACCCAGCTTGCGCGCCTGCGCGCGCAAGGCGTCGGCGGCTTCCAGCACCAGCAGTTCTTCGCCGGCCAGCAGATAGACGGGCTTCAGGCTATCGGCGGCCAGTGCCTTCTGCCATTGAGCGTGATTGAGCGGCATCGTTTCAATGCCTGCTTAATCACCGATCGGCGACGGCGTGTATTGCGGCGGTTGCTGCGTGGTGCTCGCGTTGGCCGGCATGGGGCCGACAGCTTTCGCGGCAGCTGTCTCGCCGTTCTTCGCCACGGCCTGCAGTCGGAACAGCACGGCTTGCACGGCGTCGTCGATCAGGCTGCCTTGGATCTGCTCCATCTGCGATTGCGTGCCCACCGGCTGGCTGGCGTCGTAGCTGTATTCGCGCTGCAGATCGAAGGTCTGCTGCGGCGCGATCACCTTGCCATCGGAGTCAGTGGCGTTGAATACGACGTGGAAGCGCACCGCGAATTCGGTCACCTGCGCGGCGCCGTTGATCGTCAGCGATTGCACGGTGAAGTTCTGCGCCGGCACGTGCAGCTCGGCAATACCGGGGCCGCTCTTGTCTTCCAGCGCCACGTTGGAAGCGAGCAAGGCGCGCGCGAGTTTGCGCTGGAAATCGCCGCCGCCACCGACCGTGAGGTGCACGCGCTGCATGCCCTCGGGCATGGCCGCGCTTCCGCGCAGGTGGAAACCGCATGCCGCCAGGGCGAGCATGGGCAGCAGCGCGATCAGTTTCAGCATGCGGTGATTCATGAAGTCATCCTGCGACGATGTTGACGATCTTGCCGGGCACCACGATGACCTTGCGCACAGTCTGCCCTTCCAGGAAGGCTGCCACATTGGGTTGCGCACGCGCCAGCGCCTCGGCTTCCTCCTTGGAGGCGTTGGCGGCGATGTCGATGGTACCGCGCAGCTTGCCGTTCACCTGAACGGCCAGGGTGAGCGTATCGCGCACCAGCGCGTCCGGATCCACCTTCGGCCACGGCTGGTCGTCCAGCACGGCCAGCGGGTGGCCCAGCGCCTGCCATAGCGTATGACTGACGTGCGGCACCACCGGATTGAGCAGCAGCACCATGGTTTCCAGCGCTTCGTGGCGCAAGGCACGGCCCTGATCACTCTGGTCGGTGAATTTGCCGAGCGCGTTGAGCAGTTCCATCAGGGCAGCGATGGCGGTGTTGAAGGCATGGCGGCGGCCGAAGTCGTCGCTCACCTTCTGGATGGTTTCGTGCAGCTGGCGGCGCAGCGCCTTCTGGCCGCTGTCGAGCTTGGACGGATCGACTTCCGGATGGTCCGGCTGGCCGACGTGCGTAAGCACTTCGCGCCAGAAGCGGCGCAGGAAGCGCGCCATGCCTTCCACGCCGGCTTCGTTCCATTCCAGCGACTGCTCGGGCGGTGCGGCAAACATGGAGAACAGGCGCACGGTATCTGCACCGAACTTCTCCACCATCGCCTGCGGATCCACGCCGTTGTTCTTGGACTTGGACATTTTCTCGGTGCCGCCGATATGCACCGGCTCGCCGTCGGCTTTCAGTACCGCGCCGATCACATGCGCCTTGTCGTCGCGACGGATTTCCACGTCGGCGGGATTGATCCAATCCTTCGAGCCGTCCGCGTTGTCGCGATAGAACGTTTCGGCGATCACCATGCCCTGGCACAGCAGGTTGGTGGCCGGTTCGTTCGACTGCACCAGTCCTGCGTCGCGCATCAGCTTGTGATAGAAGCGGAAGTACAACAGATGCAGGATCGCGTGCTCGATGCCGCCGATGTACTGGTCCACCGGCAGCCAGTAGTTGGCGCGCTCGTCCACCAGGCCGTTCGCGCCGGGGCTGGTGTAGCGCGCGTAGTACCAGCTCGATTCCATGAAGGTATCGAAGGTGTCGGTTTCGCGTTCGGCTGCGCCGCCGCATTGCGGGCAAGTGGTCTTGCGCCACGCGGGATCGGCCTTGATCGGCGATTGCACGCCCGAGAAGGCAACGTCTTCCGGCAGCACCACCGGTAGTTGCTCTTCCGGCACCGGCAGCGCGCCGCAGTGCTGGCAATAGATCACCGGAATCGGGCAGCCCCAATACCGCTGGCGACTCACACCCCAATCACGCAGGCGCCAGTTGACGCGGCGATGCCCCTTGCCGGCCGTTTCCAGTTTGCTGGCGATGAAGTCGAAGGCGCCACGGTAATTCTTGCCATCCATGTCGCCAGAGTTGACTACGCGCATGTCAGCGCGCGTTTTATCCGAGTACCACTCTTTCCAATGCTGCGCGTCGTACGCGGCATCGTCGCCGCTCACGGCGATCACTTGCTTGATCGGCAAGTTGTATTTGTGCGCGAATTCGAAATCGCGCTCGTCGTGGCCGGGCACCGCCATCACCGCGCCCGTGCCGTAGCCCATCAGCACGAAGTTGGCTACCCACACCGGCACTTTTTCGCCACTGATCGGGTGAATGGCGAACAGGCCGGTGGCCATGCCGCTTTTTTCCTGCGTTTCCAGTTCGGCTTCGGAGACGCCACCGTGACGCAGTTCCTCCAGGAACGCGGCCAGTTGCGGATGGTTCGCGGCCGCTTTCTGCGCCAACGGATGCTCACCCGCGATGGACACGAAGGTGACGCCCATCAAGGTGTCCGGACGCGTGGTGAACACCGTCAGCGGCTCGACCTCGCCTTCCACCGCGAAGTGGATGTCCACGCCTTCGCTGCGGCCGATCCAGTTGCGCTGCATGGTCTTCACGGCATCAGGCCAGCCGGGCAGCGTGTCCAGGCCGTCGAGCAGTTCCTGCGCGTAATCGGTGATCTTGAGGAACCACTGCGGAATCTCGCGCTTTTCCACCAATGCACCGGAGCGCCAGCCGCGGCCGTCGATCACCTGCTCGTTGGCTAACACAGTCTGGTCAACCGGATCCCAGTTCACCACCGCGTTCTTGCGGTAGGCCAGGCCTTTCTTCATCAGCCGGGTGAACATCACCTGTTCCCAGCGGTAGTAGTCCGGCATGCAGGTGGCGAACTCGCGCGACCAGTCGATGGCATAGCCCAGCGACTTGAGCTGCTCGCGCATGTGGTCGATGTTCTTGTACGTCCACTTGGCTGGCGCGGTGTTGTTCTTGATCGCGGCGTTTTCCGCCGGCAGGCCGAACGCGTCCCAGCCCATCGGCTGCAACACGTTCTTGCCGTTCATGCGCTGGTAGCGGCTGATGACATCGCCGATGGTGTAGTTGCGCACGTGGCCCATGTGCAGCGCGCCGGAGGGGTACGGCAGCATCGCCAAGCAATAGAACTTCGGGCGGGAGGGATCCTCCTTCACTTCGTACGCGCGCTGCGCGTTCCAATACTGCTGCGCGGCGGATTCCACCGCCTGCGGGCTGTAGTCGTTAGGGGAACCCTGGTCTTGATTGTCCTGCATGATCCGGCGCCGTTATGCGTATTCGGTAGCGCGGGCGTCCATCGCCCGTGCGCTGCGTGGGACCCGGCAGACTAGCAGAAATGCCTCTTCGCTTGGATCGGATTTAACCCCCTCTCCCCTCTGGGGAGAGGGCTGGGGTGAGGGGACAGCCTCGCTTGATCTTCATCAAGACACAAAAACAAAAGTGATCACCCGCACAGACACCATTTCCCGCAAGCCTTGCCCCTCACCCTAGCCCTCTCCCCGGAGGGGAGAGGGGACGAAAAGCGAGGCGCGGAGGCACTATGGAGACGGACAAGTCGACGGCACACTCCCCGCCGCCATGGCCGGCGCCACGCTGGCGATCTGGCCAGCCAGCGTCGACAGCGCCTGCTGGTGACCGGCAACCAGACCGGCGTAGCCCTGGCCCACGCTTTCGCTGATGTGGCTGCTGCAGGTGAGCACGGCCTGGCTGCGCAGTTCGCGCACTGTCCAGGTGGCGTCGATCAGCGCATAGCTGCCAGGCGCGGAATCGAAGCGGCGCAGGTCAACCTTGATGCGCAGCACCGGCTTGCCGTTGACGGCCACGCCGCCGCTGATGTCCTGCGCACCAGTGCGCTGTGAGAGGTCGACCGACAGGGCACCGCGCACTTCATCCGCCAAGGGAGCGGCCCAGCGTTCGCCGTTGAGCAAGGTGACGGCCTGCCCACCCTGACGCACTACCAGTTGCGGTACGTCGTTTTGTGCGGGGACGCCGACCGGCATCAGTTCAAATTGAAAATGTGCCGGCAACGCGGCGGCCGGCGTACCGTTATCGGACGCCGGAATGAGCGTGTAGTAATGCATGGGCGCCGAGGCACAAGCTGCAAGTGCTACCGTACCCAGCGCCGCCATCAGGTATCGCATACGAATCATGGCTTGCTCCCTTGCTGCGGCTGGGCGGTGGACGAGCCGTTGCTCTCGGGCGGCGGCGCATCCTTGGCGCGTCCACGGATCAGCGCGCTGGGCTGGGCGTTCAAATAATCGGTGAGCGTGCGCAACGAGCGTGCCATGCGCTGCAACTCCTGCAAGGTGCCGCTCAGGTTCTGCTGCAGCGGCGAATCGGCGGCGAGCGCGTTGTTGGCCGTGCCCAGTGTCTGGTTGGCACCGTTGAGTGTGTTCTTGAACGCCGGCAGCACGTCACCGTTGAGTTGCTTGATCGTGCCGTCGAGATCGGCCAGCGTGTGATTGAGGTTGTTGCCGATCGCGTCGAACGGAATCTTGTTGACCTTGTCGACGATTTCCGCCATCTGCTCCTGCAGCTTGTCGAAGCTGCCGGGGATGGTGGGGATTTGCAGCGGACGCGCGTTCGGATCGTAGTCCACCGCCTTGGGCGCCTTCGGCTCGATATCCAGCGAAATGAACAGCTGGCCGGTGAGCAGGTTGCCCACCTTGGCCTGCGCGCGCAGGCCTTGTGCAACCAGCGAGGTGACGACCTTCGACATATCCTCATCACCCTTGGACCTGGCAATCTCAGCCAGCTTGGCATTCGCACGACCCAGGCGTTCGGGATAGATCAATGCACCCACGTAGATCGGGAACTTGTTGGTCTTCTCGTCGTAATCCATGCGGATGGACACGACATGGCCAAAGTTGATGCCGCGGAATTCCACCGGCGAATTCACCGCCAGACCACGCACCGGCTGATCGAAGCGCATGACGATATAACGCGGCTCACCATCCGGCGGCGCCATCGCGTTGCTTTGCGTATCGAACAAGGTAAAGCCTGTGTTCTCAGGCACCGGCTTTTCGTTTGGATGCGGCCCGGGTGCATCGTTGAACGCCACGCCACCGGCCAAAACAGTGGCCAGCGATTGCGTGTTGAGTTTCAAGCCATCCGCGCTGATCGATACGTCCACACCGCTGGCATTCCAGAAGCGCGATTCGGTGGTGACGAAACCGTCGTAGGGGCTGTCGACAAAAATTTGCATGGTGACGCCCTTGCCGTCGTCATCCAGCTTGTACGACGCCACGCGACCGACCTGCAGGCGCCGGTAAAACACCGGCGAGCCGATATCCAGCGAACCCAGGTCGCCGGCATGCAGCGTGAAACTTTTGCCACGCGAGTCGTGCAGTACCGATGGTGGATTTTCCAAGCCGACGAAATCGTTCTGCGTCTGCTGGGACTTGCCCACATCCACACCAATGAACGAACCCGACAGCAACGTATCGATGCCCGACACGCCACCGAGTCCGATGCGCGGGCGAACCACCCAGAAACGTGAATCGGAAACGGCAATGCCGGACGCACTTTTTTCCAGCCCCACCTTCACGATCACCTTGCTGTGATCCTCGCTCAGGCGGATACCGGTGACCTTGCCGATCACCACATCCTTGTACTTCACCACCGTCTTGCCCGATTCCAGGCCCTGCGCGGTTTCAAAACTGATGGAGATGGTAGGCCCCCGCTCCCGCCACGCGCTGATCACCAACGACAGGCCGATCAGTGCCGCCACGACCGGGACCAGCCAGATCCATGCGGCGTTCACGCGCTTGCGCCGCACCACTGGTTCGGGCAAGCCACCGCCTGAGCTGGGTAGGTTTTGATCAGTCATCTTCTTCCTTGCAATCCCATATCAGGCGGGGGTCGAAACTCTGCGAAGCAAGTATGGTAAGTATGACCGTCAATCCGAAATACACCACCCCAGGCAACGGCTCCACCTGGCTGAAGAAGCCGAACTGCACCAGCGCGGTAAGCAGCGCCACGACAAAGACGTCCAGCATCGACCAGTAGCCGATGAATTCCACCAGCCGGTACAGCATTGCGCGCTGGCGGCGTGCCCAGTTGGTACCGCGATGCGCGCTCAGCAGCAGCGTGCTTATCACCAGGAACTTCATCATCGGCACCACGATGCTGGCGGTGAACACGATGACGGCCAGATCCGGCGAACCCTTCACCCACAGCTCGATCACGCCGCTCAGAATAGTGTTGTCGTCCACATCGCCTAGGCTGGCCGTGCGCATGATCGGTAGCACGTTAGCGGGGATGTAAAAAATGAAGGCGGCGATCAGGAGCGCCCACGTGCGGGCGCAGCTATAAGGCTTGCGCCGATGCAACGAACTGCCGCAACGCGGACAGGCTGCGTCCTCCATCTGCATATCGCGGCAAACCTGGCCGCATACATGGCAACTGATCAGCCCCAACTCATGTGCGCGTGGCAGCGCACTCATGACGCCGGCTCCGCAGGGAGCTTGTCCCACAGCTGACGCAAGTCGATACCCGAAAAGATGGTGATCAGCAGCGCCAGCGCTGCATAGGCGAAGGCGCCGATATCGGGCGTCACGTCAAAATACAGCTGCGCCTTGACGATCGACACCAGTATGCCGAGCACGAACACTTCGCTCATCGTCCATGGCGCGATGTAATGCAGCACCACCATCAGCGGCACGAAGCCGGGGGCCCGCTGCCCTTTGCGCCCAAAGATCAGCAGCCAGCCCAGAACCCCCATCTTGCACAGCGGAAAGAAAAACAGCGTGGCCGCCGCAAGCACCGACACCACCTGCGAGTGCTCCTTCCACATCATGATGATGATGCCCCACAGGGTGGCGTGAATTTCCTCGCCATTGAGGCCCAGTGTGATGATCGGCCACACGTTCGCCTGCACGAACACCACCATCACGGTGACCACCAGCGCAAACATCGCGTTAAGACCGACGCGCTGATGGCGCTCCAGCACCGCATTGCAACGCGCGCAACGGGCGACCTCACCGCGCGCCAGCGGCCGGCGGTTGTGCACCGTATCGCAGTGCTCGCAGATCAGCAGCGTTGACGACGTCGCTTTCTGCGCTTGCTCGATGGCAGCGGGGGGTGTGCTCATGCCAGCGATTCTCGCAAATCCTTAAGCGTCCTGCGCACACTTGATATGCTGCACGGTGCCCCGACTTGTCTGGGGTTCATCCATCTGGAGCCCACCGTGAACGCCGCCGTCTCCCCGCATATTTTCGATGTCGACCAAGACAACTTCGAAACCGAGGTGTTGCAAGCTTCGCTCAAAACCCCGGTGCTGGTGGATTTCTGGGCAACCTGGTGCGGCCCCTGCAAATCACTAGGCCCTTTGCTGGAGAAGCTCGCCACCGAATACAACGGCGCGTTCCGGCTGGGCAAGGTGGACGTGGACAAGAACCAGGAACTGGCCGGCGTCTTCGGCATTCGCAGCATTCCCACCGTCATCATGGTGAAAGACGGGCAGATCCTGGACGGTTTTGCCGGCGCCCTGCCCGAAGGACAGTTGCGTGAATTCCTCTCCCGCCACGTTCAGCCGCTAGAAGGGGATTTTGAAGAAGAAGAGCTGGAAGACTTGCCGGCCGAGTCGCCCGAACAGGCTATCAATCGCCTACAGCAGGAACTCGCCTCCAACCCCGATCGCCCAGAGCTCAAGCTCGACCTGGCCATCGCGTTGGCGCAAGCGGGCCACGCTGCTGCCGCGGAAGCCGAACTCAACGGCTTGCCCGCCAACCTCGCCACCGACTCGCGCGCCGTGCGTCTGCGCAGCCAGCTCGACCTGGCCCGTTCGCTCGAAAGCACGCCGCCGATGGAAGTGCTGCAGCAGCGCGTCCACACCAATCCGCAGGATTGGGAAGCGCACGATCTGCTTGGCGCACGTTTGTTGCTCGGCGACGATCCGGCCGCGGGGCTGGAGCATTGGCTGTTGATCCTCGAGAAAGCCCGCGACTGGAGCGACGGCCAAGCGAAGAAGCGCCTGCTGGCCGCGTTTAATACATTGGACGACACGGAGTTGGTCGGGCGCTATCGCAGGCGGATGGCGTCGTTGCTGTTCTGATTCTTCCATACGCGAAAGTATGGCAAGCTGAAGGCTCCCTCTTCCGGAGCCTTCCATGCGTGCTTCCACCTTCCGCCGCCTGCTCAATCTGTGGCCGCCATTCCTGTTCAACAGCATTCGCCTGTTGAGCCTGGACGACGGCTACACCGAAGCACGCGTGGTGTTGCGTTTGCGGCCGTGGAATCGCAACTACGTGCGCACGCAGTTCGGCGGCAATCTGTTTGCGATGGCCGATCCGTTCTGGATGCTGCTGATCCTGCATCACCTGGGCAAGGATCATTTCGTATGGGACAAAGCCGGCAGCATCGATTTCGTTGCGCCGGGGCGTGAGGACGTCTACGCACACTTCAAGCTGGAGCAAGGCGTGCTAGACGAATTGCGCGCCGCCGCTGCGAATGGCGAGAAAGTGCTGCGCTGGTTCGACGTGTCGATCAAAACAGCCGCAGGCGACGTGGTGGCGGTAGTGCGCAAGCAGCTTTATGTGCGATTGAAGCCGAGGAATCGGTGATGGCTCTTATTGAGCTTTCAATTACTACCGATAGGCATGACATCCTTACGAAGATGCATTGTCTTACTTCACCGTCATTCCGGCGAAGGCCGGAATCCAGTTTCAATACATCGTGCAAAGCACTCAACAAAGGTTTTGTGTGCTTCGCACCATTTATTTGACTGGATTCCGGCCTTCGCCGGAATGACGACAAGGGGCGCAACACCCTTTCGCGAGAGTGTCGCGAACTAGAAAAACCTCATCACTCCTGCTTGAACTGCGCAATTTGTTCCAGCATAGATTCCGCCTTTTGCACACACTTGCCAGCGAAATTGTTTTCGAGCCAGCGCCGATGCCCGGCCCAACGCACCAGCCAGAAAACAACCACGACCAGTGCCAATGAAACGCATCCGCAAAGAATCAGGTGCGACACCAGCCATGGTGCGAGAAGGAAGATGTCAAGCTTCGGCGCCACACGCTCATCATCGAGCTGGATTTCCATCAGCACCAGCGGAATCCATGCAAATGAACCGATCACGGCGAATACCGGTGCCTCGACCCTCACCCGCCACGCGCGAAGCGCCGCCAGCCGCTGCTGGATCTCCAGAATGGGTGCTGCATAGTCAATCCGCTGGATCAAGTGCAGGTTCCGTGCGGCCGCAAGCACCAGCGACATGCCGAGCAGTTGCACCAGCACGCCCACAATCAGCCAATGCAGAACCTCCATTCGCACCGACCAGAAGGAAATGCCCCACAGCATGATCGCCACGCCGAATGCAAGTTGGATCGACTGCCCCAGTACCAGGGGGCGCAATCCGTGGCGCATCTTATCCAGCCGGCTTTCCATCAGCAGGCGTTGATGCAGCCGCTGCTGTTGTTCCAGTTGGACTTGCAGCGTTTGCCAGGCATGTTTCATGTCATCAAGTTCCACGGTTATGCCTCCGTCGATTCCGCAGTCGCCATCCGGCTGCGAAGCTTTTGTTTGATGCGACTTATCTTGGTCGCCACATTGGTTTCGCTGATGCCCAGAATCTCGGCCATCTCGCTGTAGCTGCGGTCTTCCAGGTACAGCAGAATCAATGCACGATTGAGCGGATCGAGCTGATCGATAAATCGGTACAAGGCCACGAGGCGCCCATCCGGTTCGGCTTGGCCTTCGCCGCTGATCGTCTCCAGATGATGTTGCTCCAGCGACTCGAAGCGTTCCTCTTGCCGCGGCAGACGCCGCATCTGCGAAATCGCCACGTTAAGTGCAACCCGATACATCCACGTGGAAAACCGCGCACGCTTTTCGTCGAAGCTGGGAAACGAACGCCACAACTGCACACAGATTTCCTGCGTCAAATCGCGCCGGTCTTCGGGATCGCGCGCATACACGGACACCACCTTGAACACGATCCGCTGGTGTTCGCGCAGCAATGTCTCGAATGCCCGCTGTTGTTCCCGTCCGCGCATGGCCTGTCCCCGTGATTAACCTGTTATTCGCGGCGCGCGCGAAAAAATCACAACCCCTACAATAAGGCGCCCTCCCCGCCCCGAGTCGCCCATGCCGCCGCTGCGCCTGAAACGCTATCTCATCACCGGCCTGCTTACCTTCATGCCGTTGTGGGTGACCTGGCTGGTGTTCAAATTCATCGTCGGGTTCCTGGCCGGGCTTGGTGCGCCACTGGTCGCCGCGTTCGTAGGCGCGCTGGGCTGGGTATCGCCACAGGCGGCCGAGCAGCTCAGCCATGGCTGGGTGACCTATGTGCTGGCGCTGCTACTCACTCTGATTACGCTGTATCTGCTCGGTTTTCTCGCCAACCGTGTGATCGGCCAGCGGCTGCTGCACGCGTTCGACAGCCTGCTACAGCGCATACCACTGGTGCAGACCATCTACGGCGGTACCAAGAAGTTGATGACCGTCTTGCAGAACAAACCCAGCGGCGCACAACGCGTGGTGCTGGTGGATTTTCCGCGCAAGGGCATGAAGGTAGTCGGCTTCGTGACACGCGTCATGCAGGAAGAAGGCACCGGCCGCGAAATGGCCGCGGTCTACATCCCCACCACGCCCAATCCCACTGGCGGATATCTGGAAGTGGTACCACTGGACGAACTGACGCCCACCGACTGGACGATGGATCAAGCCATGGCCTTCATCATCTCCGGCGGCGCGGTCGCGCCCGACACCCTGCCCGCCTCGCCGTCCGCATTGCCGGCGTCGGAGAGCCATGCATGATCGCGCGCGGTTTCTGGCTTGCCATTGTCCTTGGAGCGATAAGCATGAGCACGCACGCCGCCGGACCGCACGACACCGACTGGACCACGCCCGCGGAGGCGTCCGAATTCCGCACCACACCAAGCTACACGCAAACGCTGGCTTATCTGCAGCGACTGCAGCAAGCCGCTCCGAACACGATCAAGCTGGAAAACTTCGGCATCACGCCGCAAGGCCACCCGATGACGGTGGTCATTGCGAGCAAGGACGGTACGTTTACACCTGACGCTGCACGCGCCGCGCACAAACCCATTGTGCTGCTGCAAGCTGGCATCCATCCCGGCGAAATCGAAGGCAAGGATGCGGGCCTGATGTTGTTGCGCGATATCGCCGTAGCCGGCAAATACCCGCATCTGCTCGATCACGTGGTGCTTGTCTACATTCCGGTGTTCAGCGTGGATGGACACGAATACACGTCGCCCTATAACCGCATCAATCAGAACGGTCCAGAAAGCATGGGCTTTCGCGGTCAATCGCAATACCTCAACCTCAATCGCGACTACATCAAGGCCGATGCGCCGGAAATGCTGGCGTGGCTGAAGCTATGGCAGACCTGGCTGCCAGACTTCCTGATCGACGTGCACACCACGGATGGCGCGGATTACCAGTACGACCTCACCTGGTACACCGAGGATCCGCACAAGCTTGATCCGACCGTTGCCCAGTGGCAGCACACGCTTATGGTCGAGCAGGCCATGCCGGCCTACGAAAAGCTTGGCCACTCGGCTTCCATCTACCTGGAATTCAAGGACGGTCGCGATCCGCGCAAGGGCATCCAGAATTTTGGATCCGGGCCGCGTTTCTCCACCGGCTACGCCGCGCTGCAAAATCGCCCGGCGCTGCTGATCGAAACGCACATGCTGAAAACCTATGCGGTACGCGTGCATGCGGTATACGACCTGGTGCGTGTGCTGCTCGACGACATCAACCGCAACCCTGCCGCCTTGCTTGCGGCAACCAGTCAGGCCGATGCGCACACCATTGCCCGCGTCGACAATGCTCACGCGCAAGAGCCGTTGACGTTCAAGCTCGATCCCACACCAGCGCCGTACGAACTGAAAGGCTACGCGTTTACGCAAACGCACAGCGATATTTCCAACGACACCTGGATCCAGTACGACCCGAGTAAGCCCGTTACTTACCGCATCGACAATCGGAATGGCCTGCTGCCTGATATATCGATCACACCGCCTGCCGCCTATATCGTGCCCGGCGAATGGAAAACCATCATCGACAAGCTCGATGCGCACGGCATTGCCTATCGACGCATCGGCCATCCGATGAAAGAAGTGGATGCCACCGCCTACCAGCTTGATGAGCCCAAGTGGGCAGAGGCACCTTTTGAAGGGCATCTGATGCTACAAAGCTTCAACCTGCATGCTCACCCGATTGAAGTGACGTTGCCAGCGGGATCGGTGATCGTGCCGATGAATCAGCGTGCTGCGAACGTCGCCATCCAGTTGCTCGAACCGCAAGCCTCTGATTCACTGCTGCGTTGGGGTTATCTCAACGCCATCTTCGAAGCCAAGGAATTCGGCGAGCCGCGCGTGCTGGAAAAGCTTGCGCGCGAGATGATGGCGAAGAATCCGAAACTGAAGGCGGAGTTCGAGCAGAATCTGCACGACAATCCGGCCTTTGCGGCAAACAGCCGTGCAAGATTGAATTTCTTCTTCATGCATTCGCCGTGGTACACGGTGCAACGCGTGGGTGCTTATCCGGTACTTCGGGTGGATGCGGCGCAGTTGGCAAATATTGCGACAAAATGATCCGCAAGATTGCCGCTCAGCCCTTCTTGCCTCACCGTCATTCCGGCGAAGGCCGGAATCCAGTTAAAGCATATTGTGCGAAGCACTCAATATAAAAATGTTGTGTCCTTCGGACGCACATTTCGACTGGATTCCGGCCTTCGCCGGAATGACGATCAGGCAGCCACCACCTCGAACGGCCGCATCATCTCATTCGCCTCATGCTCCAGCAGATGGCAATGCCACGCATAACGCCCCACGTAGCCATCGAAGCGCACGATGATGCGCGTGATCATGCCGGGCCACGCCTGCACCACATCCTTCCATCCTGCTTCACCGGCTGACGGCAGTTGCGCAGGGCCGGTGTAGCGAACGGTCTGCGACTCCATCCATTCGCCGGAGTCGAAGGGGCGACGATCCAGAATCTGGAACCGCACCATGTGCAAATGGATGGGATGCGAATCGTCGGTGAGGTTAATCAGGTTCCAGATTTCGGTGCTGCCTAGTACCGGTTTTTCCGTCACCGGTTCGTGCCAGCGCTTGCCGGCAAGCAGCATCAGCATCGGCTCCGCCACGCAGTCCTGGTAGGAATCGAGTGTGAGCATGCGTTGCTGCGTCGCGGCCGATTCGGGCATGCGCGGCACATCTCGCAATACGGCAGGTACCTCGCTCGTATCCCTCACACGGCCGCTACCGATGCGTAATTGCATGATCGGCAGCGCATCGTTGAGCAGCTCGATCTGCTGCCCAGCCAACGCAGCAAAATCGATGACAAGATCCACACGCTCGCCCGGTGCGATGAACACGCTGTGCTGCGTAACCGGTGCCGGCAGTAGGCCCTGGTCACTGCCGATCTGCTGGAATGATCGTCCATCGCGCAACTTCAGATTGAAGAAGCGTGCATTGGAAGCGTTGAGCACGCGAAACCGGTAACGTCGCGGCTGCACGTCGAGATACGGCAGCAATGCGCCATTGACCAGCATGGCGTTGCCGAACACTTCCGATACCCATGGCGCTTCGCTGTTGCCGGAAACGGGGTAATAGAGCTGGGCGTCAGTGGTGAGCAGCCGATCGCTCAAGGTCAGCGGGATTTCCTGTTCGCCTTGCGGCAGGCCGAGCGAGCGCTCGTGTTCGTCGCGCAAAATCAGGTTGCCGAACATACCGGCATAGATATTCAGGCGATTGATGCCCATCGCGTGATCGTGATACCAAAGCGCTGCGGCATCCTGCTTGTTGGGATACGTGTGCAATCGTGATTGGCCGGGCACGTACCAATCTTCGGGATAGCCATCGCTCGCCGTGGGCACGCTGGCGCCGTGCACGTGCACGATGGCGCGCACTTCGGGCTTGTCCAGCTCGGCGCCGTGGATGCGGTGGTCGATCGGCAGGAAATGCTTGCGTGGCAGTTCGTTGCGCCAGTCGATGCGCACAGTCTTGCCACTTTGGACTTCAATAGTGGGACCGGGCATACAGCCGCCATAGGTCCACACGCGCGTGGGCGACAGATCGCGATGCAGGCGCTGTTCGGTTTCGCGCATATCCACGCGTAACGCCTTGCCGTCGCTGGCACGCAGCACCGGTGGCAACGGCAGCGGATCGACAAAGGGCTTCAGCTGAGTCGGGTCCAGCAGACGCGGTACGTTCGGCTGATCCGTCACCATGTGTTTGCACAAGGCGCTGCCGCCGCCCATTTTCGGCATGGCGTGCATGTCGTGGGCACGCAAACGCAGGGATGCTGCCCCTGTACCGAGCAGGGACCACTTCAGGAAATCGCGGCGGGATGGCAAGGCGAAAAACTCTCCTCAGTGAGCCCCTCTTCCATCGGGAGAGGGTGCCGAGAGGCGGGTGAGGGTTCGGACAGCGCGTGATGGTGAAGCCTAGCGTGAAATTTTATCACCGCGCATCGATCGCACCCTCACCCCAACCCCTCTCCCGACGGGAGAGGGGCTCGTACGCGGCAGCACTTACCACTTCTTGACCGGCTCGCCCGTCTGCTCATCCAGGAACAACCGACGATTCTCTGCAAACGGATCGTCGAAATCGAACATATGGTTCAACTTGCCGGCTACGGCATCGAAGGAGCCGCCGCCGAGGCGCTGACCTTCCAGCCAGTTGTCCTCAATGAAGCGCGTGATTGAGCTTTGATCGGTGACGGTGTGATCCACATAGTTGTGGCGCGCCCACGGCGACACCACCAGCAGCGGCAGGCGCGGGCCGTAACCGCAGCGACCTTGCACCGGCTTGTCAGTGTTCACGCCCGACAGCGTGCCGTGACCGTTGCACACGCCCGGACCATTCAACGCATCCTGGCTGGTCTGCGAAGCATTTACCTGCGGCGAGGCTTGATGGTCGTACCAGCCGTCAGAGTCGTCATAGGCGATCACCACGGCGGTGTCGCGCCACTCTGGATGTTTCTGCAGGTAGTTGATCACGTGCACGATGAACTGCTGTTCGTCCAGCGGATCGGAATAACCAGCATGGCCGTCCTGATAGCCCGGCGCCTTGAGGAAGCTCACCGCCGGCATGTTGCCTGCGTCGACCGCGGCGTAGAAATCGCTGAGGTCGTATTGGTGATTGGCCGCATCGCCGGCATGACCGATCATCGCCACCGAGGTGGGACGCACGTGCGTCGGGTTGGCGGTGCTGGTGTAGTACTGGAACGGCTGGTGATGCGGGATGTAATCGGCCTTCACCGTCTGCGTGACAGTCGACAGCGTGCTGCGCTTGCAACCCGTGGTGCCGTTCGCATTGACAGCGGTGAGATCGAAGCCGCCTTCGAAGAAGCCCCAGGTGATGCCCTTGGCGTTGAGCAGATCACCTACGTTCTTGCCGCCCAAGCGCACGCGTGCGCCGCTGGACGTGGAGCATGTATCGTCGAGAGGATCGGCATCGCTGACCAGCGTGTAACCGCCCTGGCCATCCGCCACGATGTCGCCGCTGGCGGCCAGCTGATCGCTGACACCGTTGGTCTGGCCGGAAACCAGGTTTATCGCACCCGGCGTGGACGGGCCGAAGTTGCTGCCGTAGCTGTTGTCGCTCATCGCGAAGTGCTGCGCGTAATGCCACATCGCGGTGACGGTGTTGCCGTCGTAATAGCCCATCACCTGGCCGGTGCTGTTTTCACCCGCAGTTCCGCCCGGCAGCGTTTCGCCTGTGCCGGTGTACTTCGGGAAAAGATCCATGGCGCCGTTATCGAACGCCTGCTGTTCCGGCTGATAGTCGTGATCCTGGTCGGCCGTAGCGGCCTGCGCGCGCGACAGACGGAACGGATTGATCGCACCCGTGCCGTTGGCGGCATTGTTGGCGTTGGGGTTGTTGGTCAGCAGCTCTTTGGTGAGGCCGTTGACCTTCGGCGTATCGTCCTTCGGATAGAACGGCGGCTCGCCCGGTGCGTTCACCGCATAGGGATAGGTGCCGAAGTAGTGATCGAAGGATACGTTCTCCTGGAAGATCACCACCAGGTGCTTGATCGGCGTGGCGGTATGGTCGTGCCTATGTCCGTGGAAGGCATCGGCCGCGGGATCCGGCGCGCATATCGCAACGGCGGAGAGGGTAAGCAAGGAAGCCGCAAGACAGACGGCAAGACGTGAGCGCATGGCAGTCTCCGGTGACGGTCAATGGGCACGCTCCCCTCAGCGTGATAACCCGAAACCTTACTCAGCCGCGATGACAGCCTTATAACAACCCTGCGACCGACGCACCGAATTCGCGTTTGAAGCACGCGTCGCAATTTTCAGCGCTGTGGCCGCCGGCCGGATGACATTCGGCGGTCACAACTTCTTCGAGTGTTTCAACCAAGGCTTCCGAATCCGCTCGCGCGGCACGTAGTGCGCCGGGCGATATCGCGCCCTGGCAACGCATCGCTCAGTTTACGCACACCAGGTGCTCTTGCTCCCAAACGCAGCAGCCGGGCGGATTGCCTGCGCTATGAACGGAATGAACAACACCGCCGAGCGCACCGATGCGCATAAGCATCTCGTCGTGATTGATATGTCCACCATTGCGAGGGAGGCGAATAGCAGCAGTGATTTGCTCGGCGGCCGCATTGGGCAAAGAAGCAGCGGTTAAGCACGCGTAGACACCTGCCGCTTGGCAATCAAGCCAGGGCAAAGCTGCCCCAAAAAGGGACAGCGGCTTGGACGGCAACGCACAAACAGCCACTGGAAGTGCCTACACCCTACCCCTGACCTTTGACACTGTGTCCACCATGACCTATGGCCTAGCGTGGCGGGTCATGGCCGCGAATCGGCGACGCCTGTCGCGCGGCCAGCATCACGTGGGAGCGCCTGCGGGCGAATCACTGACATCTACCAGAGGGATATACATGACCTACAAGCATTTGAAGCCGCTGCTGCTTACTGCGAGCGTCACCTTTGCCCTGGCCGCGTGCGGCAAGCAGGAACAAGCCCCGGTACCCGCCCCGGCCCCGTCCTCCAGCGCGCCGGCCGCGGCGGCCACCACCGCCAGCGCCAAGCCCGTCAGCGTGTTCGACACGAGCGAGCTGGATAGCAGCATCAATGCTTGCCAGGACTTCAACGGCTTCGTCAACGCCAAGTGGATCGCCGCCAACCCGATTCCGCAGGATCGCACCCGTTGGGGCGCGTTCGATGCATTGGCCGAAAAGAGCCTCAACACGCAGCACGATTTGGTCGACGACGCCGCCAAAAACGCCGCCCAGGCCAAGCCGGGATCGATCGAGCAGAAGATCGGCTATCTGTACCAGGCCGGCATGGACCAAGACGCCGTCAACAAGCTCGGCTACGACCCGATCAAGCCGCAGCTCGATCAGATCGCCGCGCTGAAAACGTCCAAGGACGTCGCCAAGTACATCACCGACCGCTTCGCCGAAGGCGACCAGCAGGTGTTCAACTTCGGCTCCGGCGCCGACTTCAAGGATGCCAAGATCCAGATCGGCTTCGCCAACCAGTCGGGTCTGGGGCTGCCCACGCGCGATTACTACACCGATCCGAAATACGCCGAGATTCGTGAGGCCTACAAGGGCTACATCGCCAAGTCGCTGGAGCTGACCGGCGTGTCGGAAGCCGACGCCAAAAAGCAGGCCGACGACGTGTTCGCGTTCGAGACCAAGCTGGCCGGCGCCTCGCTCTCGCCCACGCAGATGCGCGATCTGGACAACCAGTACCACTTCGTGAGCGTGGCCGACGCGGACAAGCTCACCCCGCACTTCAACTGGCAGGATTTCTTCAAGGCGCAGGGAGTGACCATCGACAAGGGCTTCTCGCTGTCGCAGCCGAAGTTCTTCGCCGCGTTCGACAAGCAGCTGGCCAGCGCGCCGATCGCGCAGTGGCAAGCGTATCTGCGCTTCCACACTATCAGCGATGCCTCGGCGTACCTGAGCACCGCCTTCCAGGACAATCGCTTCGATTTCTACGGCAAGACGCTGTCCGGCCAGCCTGAGCAGAAGCCGCTGTGGAAGCGCGTGCTCGGCGCCGTCAACGGCTCCATGGGTGAAGCGCTCGGTCAGCTGTACGTGGCCAAGGAATTCACGCCGGAAGCCAAGCAGCGCGCGCAGGAACTGGTCACCAATGTACGCGAAGCGCTGAAAGATCGCATTGCCCAGTTGGATTGGATGAGCGATGCCACCAAGCAGAAGGCGCTGGATAAGTGGAACAAGTTCCTGCCCAAGATCGGCTATCCGGATCATTGGCGTAGCTGGGACGGCCTGGAGATCAAGCAGGGCGACTACTACGGCGATCTGCTGGCGGCCGCCAAGTTCAACTATCAGTGGGATATCGGTCACATCGGCAAGCCTACCGACCGCACCGAATGGGGCATGACGCCGCAAACCGTCAACGCATACTACGACCCCAGCACCAACACCATCAACTTCCCGGCCGCGATCCTGCAGCCGCCGTTCTTCTATGCCAACGGCGACGACGCGATCAACTACGGCGGCATCGGCGCGGTGATCGGTCACGAATCCAGCCACGGCTTCGACGACCAGGGCGCACAGTTCGACGGCGACGGCAACAAGGCCGACTGGTGGACGGCGCAGGACAAGGCGCAGTTCAAGGCTCGCACCGGCAAGCTGGTCGATCAGTTCAATGGCTACGCGCCGATCAAGGATAAGCCGGACCTGCACGTCAACGGCGAGCTGACCCTGGGCGAAAACATCGCCGACCTCGGTGGCCTGAACGTGGCTTACGATGCGCTGCAGGATGCCTTGAAGAAGAACGGCGCCGAAGCGCAGCAAAAGATCGACGGCTATACGCAGGATCAGCGTTACTTCCTGAGCTGGGCGCGCGTGTGGCGCAACAACACCCGCCAGAAGCAGGCGGAGCTGTACCTCAACATCGATCCGCACGCCCCCGCTTCGCTGCGCGCCATCGGTGCGCCGTCGAACATGACGGCCTTCGCTCAGGCGTTCCAGTGCAAGACCGGCGACACGATGGTTCGCGACGGCGACAAGCAGGTGAAGATCTGGTAAGTCGCGCTTTTACTGAAGTCGAAAACAAAAAGCCTCGCACGCAAGTGCGAGGCTTTTTTCTTTGTTCGCCATCAACTCGCGTTGACGATGGCAATGTAGTCGCTATGTGAAAGAAGTTGCCATCGCTCGGGGAACTGACAACAAAGCGTGACGCACCATGCTTGCGTTCGATCGCTCGTCGCTCGATTATCAAGCTGCTATTCGACTTTCTACCCACCATTGCGAGAACAGTTATGAACTCACTCGGTGCAGTACGGCGGTTGATGTTGCTCATTGTGGTTGCATGCCTTTTTCAACTTCCCGGCATGGCCCTGGCTTCCAACGCCATCGATGCAGCCACTCAATCGGAAGGCAGCCTGGCCGTTATTCGAAAGAACGGTGTTCTGAAAGTCGGCGTAGCCGTCAACGCGCCCTGGGTTTTTCGCGATAGCAACGGCCAGTGGAGCGGCCTGGAAGTCGACCTGCTCAGGCAGCTTGCGCAGGACATGGGATGGAAGCTCGATCTCGTTCCCGCTTCTTGGCAGAGCGGTATAGAGGATCTGCGCGCGCACCGTTTCGACATTCTGGCTTCGGGCCTAAGCATCACGCCACAACGCGCACTGCTGCTGAAATTCAGCCATCCCTATGGCGACTATGCACTGGGCTTGGTGGTCAATCGGCAGGCGATCGGCAGTGATGACGTGACCAAGCTGCAGAGCGGCAGCTCGCACACCATCGGCGTGTTGTCAGGGACGGTCACCGCAGCCACCACCAAGGAATACTTTGGGCAGAGCAAAGTGGTGGAGATTCAGGACGAAATGCAGGCTATCAAGAACCTGCGCGAGGGCAAGCTCGACGGATTCATCGCCGAGGAACCGGTGCCCACCGCCTTGGCGAAGACCTATCCGAACCAACTGCACACGCTTAACGTGCAAACGTATGGCAGAACGGCACACGGCTTCGCCGTACGCCGAAACGATGGCGACCTGCTCGATGTGATCAACGCCTGGCTGATTTACCAGCAGGCGTCCGGCTGGATTCGGTCCCGCGAGGATTTCTGGATCCACCACCCGGATTGGGTGCAGTTGACCCAATAAGCGTGTACGCCCAGGAGCCCCGGTTACCGCGCGTAGCCGGGGTTCTGGCTTTTTGTCGTCCGTCACTTCTAGCAACAGCGACTCAAATGCCGGCTGATTTCCTTTAAGCACCGGATATTTGCAGTCTTCATCGCGAAGACACCCGCCTCTGACGAGGGAGAAACCTAGGGCTTCACAACTTTGTAACGGCATGTAAGAATAAAAATGATTCGCATTTACAGAATGCCGGTTGAGGCAGCAAGCGGGATTGGGGCGTCGCAAAAACACCGCAGCGACGCGGCCAAGCAGCCAGCTAAACACCCGTTCTGCCCTTCCCACTTGCCGACATCGTTGCCCATGCCCGCCAATTTCCGCACCTCCCCGCTGCAAACCGCCCTGCTGCTTGCGCTCGCCCTGCCCGCCGTCGCACACGCACAGACCTCCGCTTCTTCAAGCGATGACACGCCAACAACGCCATCCAAGCCGAAAACGCTGAACTCGGTGCACGTCACCGGCAGCGTGCTCGGCAACGACTACACCACCGACACATCCACCGTCGGCGCCAAAGTGCCGACCTCGCTGCGCGATATCCCGCAAACGGTCGTGGTGGTGAACCGCGATCTGCTCGATGCGCAGGGCGCCACCTCGCTGCAGGATGCTCTGCGCAATGTACCGGGCATCACCATCGGCGCAGCGGAAGGCGGCCAGATCGGCAACAACATCAACCTGCGTGGCTTCACCGCACGCACCGACATCTATCTGGACGGCTTCCGCGATCCCGGCCAGTACTATCGCGACGTGTTCGACCTGGACGCGGTTGAAGTACTGAAAGGGCCTTCCTCCATGCTGTTCGGCCGCGGCTCCACCGGCGGCGTGATCAACCAGGTGACCAAGGAGCCGGAACTGAAAGCCTTCGGCACCGTAAGCGCCACGATAGGCACCAATGATCGCTATCGCATGACCGGCGACATCAACCAGCCCCTGTCCGACACTGCTGCTGCGCGCCTGAACATCTACGGCCAGGACATGCATTCCACACGCGATGTACTCAACAATCGCGATGGCGGCATCGCACCGTCGCTGCGCTTCGGCATCGGCACACCGACGCAGATCACGCTATCGGCCCTGATCCAGCACAACCACGACACGCCCGACTATGGTCTGCCGCCCATCAACGGCCGCCCAGCGCAGATGAACCCTAAAAACTGGTACGGCCTTACTGACGATCGCACCATCCAGAGCATCGACGAATTCAACGCGCGCCTGGAACATGTGTTCTCGGAGAACGTAAATCTGCGCACGCAGCTGCAATACAGCCAATACAAAACCGATGCGCGCGAAACCGCTGCCAACAGCATCGTCACTGCCAGCGGTGTAACGCTCAACAAGACACTCGGCAACCCGACCAACCTGCCGTTGCAGTATCTGTACGCGCAGCTCGCAAGCCACGACCGCGTCATCCACGACAAACTGCTGGACAGCCAGACCGACCTCGTCACCAAGTTCGATACGGGAAGCTGGCAACACACGCTGATCACCGGCGTGGAACTGGCGCGCGAAACCTACAACAACCAGACCTACACGCGTAATGGCCTGCCGCTCATTTCGTTGCTCGATCCCGTATACGAAGCGACACCCGCCAACGTCACCACGACAGTGGGCAACTACGCACAATCGACTGGCAAGACAGCGGCGGTCTACGCCAATGACACGATCAAGTTCAACGACCAATGGATGGTGGTCGCCGGTGTGCGACGCGATCGCTTCGATGCGCATATCAGCAACACCATCTCGGCACCGGCTTATGCGCAGCAAACGGTGTATTTCACCAGTGTGCGCGGTGGCGTGATCTATCAACCGAGCGAAAAGCAATCCTACTATGCGTCGTACGGCACATCATTTAATCCGGTGCTAGAACAACTCACACTGACCAGTGGCACGCAAAACCTCGCACCATCGAAAAACCGCTCCTACGAAATCGGCGGCAAATGGAATCTGCTTGACGACATGCTGGCGATCAATGCCTCGCTGTACAAGCTAGAGCAAACCAACGCGCGCACGCAAACCTCATCAGGCGAATACACACTGGACGGCAACATCCGCGTGCGCGGCGCCGAACTTGGCTTGGTCGGCCATCTCACCAAAAACTGGCAGATCTTCTCCGGCTACAGCCACATGAATGGCAGAATCGTGAAGGCACTCGACGGCACCCAGGGCAACGTGCCCGCCAACACACCGCGCAACACCTTCACTACCTGGAGCACCTACACCTTTGCCGAACACTGGGAAGCCGGCGGCGGCCCCACCTATATGTCGCAACGCTACGCGGCAAACAACAACTATGTAAGCGTAGGCGGCTACACGCGCTGGGACGCTACCGTGGCGTATCATCAACCGCGCTATGACATTCGGCTCAACGTGTTGAACTTCACTAACAAACGATATTTCGATGCGGTGATTCCCTCCGATGGTGGACGTGCCGTACCCGGCATCGGTCGCACGGCGTTGGCGACGTTTACCTATAAGTTCTAGCGAGGCATGCTCCCTCTCCCCTCCGGGGAGAGGGTTGGGGTGAGGGGTCACACTCGCCACAACCAACACATTGCGAACACGCTCACCATGCTGGTCCACATCCCCGCCCTACTCACTACCGACCAACTCACCCACTTCCGCCAGCGCCTCGACGCGGCTGACGCCCCCTGGGTAGACGGCCGCGTCACCGCAGGCCACCAGGGCATCCACGTCAAACAAAACCAGCAAATCGCCGAAGCCTCTCCACTAGGCATCGAACTCGGCAACATCGTAGTCGCGGCGTTAGAACGAAACCCACTGTTCATCAGCGCGGCATTACCCAACCGCATCTATCCGCCCATGTTCAACCGCTACCAAGGCGGCATGCACTTCGGCAACCACGTCGACGGCTCCATCCGCCTGCTCCCCGGCACCGCCGACAAAATCCGCACCGACCTCTCCGCGACGCTATTCCTCACCCCACCCAGCAGCTATGACGGCGGCGAACTGCTGATCGAAGATAACTACGGCACCCAGACCGTAAAGCTCCCTGCCGGCGATATGCTCCTCTACCCCGCCAGCAGCCTGCATCGCGTCAATCCCGTCACGCGCGGTACGCGGTTAGCATGTTTCTTCTGGGTGCAGAGCATGGTGCGTGATGATGGTCAACGCACCATGTTGTTTGATCTGGACAATGCCATCCAGCAGCTTACTGCCACAAATGCGGACGAGACCTCGCGAATACGGCTTACGGGCTGCTACCACAACCTCTTGCGGATGTGGTCGGAGATCTAACCTCTCGTTATCAGCGACAAGGCCAGTTCGCTCAATTGTTGATGGCGGTCAACATCTCACCGACGAGCGGCGAATTTCTGCCGACGGGCGGTAATGTGAATCAGAATTCCCCTACAAGATAATGCACCTATCTGCCAGCAGATAAATGCAGGCAAATTTGCTTCGGCTGTGATGGGCAAGGGGTAACCGGAGTCTCCGGTTAACGCATTCAAATCGGATTCGGGCGCCAAACGGGGGAAGCATGGGCATGCTGCGTGCGCAACGCATGGCAACAGGCGGCTTTAGTGTGATCGAGTTGCTGGTTGTACTGGCCATCGCGGCGATCATCATGGCTTACGCCATCCCCGCGTACAAAAACATGATCATCCAATACCGGATGTCCGGGGAGATCAACGACCTGCAGACCGATATCGAAATAGCGCGCTCTTCGGCGATCCGCTCGGGCACCAACGTCACCATCTGTCCTTCGCCGACTCCTGCAGCCTCCGTACCCACGTGCGGCGCCTCCACCAATAGCCAGTGGAATACCGGCTGGATCATCTTTACCGACACTTCCACGACCGTCGATCAACAGTCCTATCAGCCTCAAAATGGCGATACCTTGCTGCGCATTCACAATGCGCTCCAGAGCACCGACACCGTCACGTCCTCATCCACGGATGCGGGCGTCACGGTTTCCTCGCTCACTTTCAATCGCATGGGCGGCACGGGCAGCCTTGGCAGTACACCGGCCTCACCGCCGACGGGTTGGCTGGTTCTCAACGACGCCACTAACGACGCCGGCATGATCCGCTGTCTGTCCATCGGCGTGTCCGGAACCATGGCCGCTTATACGCCACAGAGCACTGCTACGAACGGAGGAGGGGCACAATGCCCGTGAATCATCAATCATCGGTTCGAAACGGCGGTTACAGCCTTCTGGAAGTGCTCGTTGCGCTGGTCATCATTTCCATTGGCCTGATCGGCATCGCAGCCTTGCAAGCCAGCGCGCTGGCCGGCACGCACACATCGCAAACCGAATCGATTGCGGCGATCGAAGCACGCAGCTTGGCCGACTCCATGCTTGCGAACCCTGCGTTTTGGGATGGAGGCGCGGCGCCCACCTCGTCGGTCACCATAACGCCCAGCGGGTCCGGCTACAGCATCACCGGAAGCAGTGCTCTTGCGGCGACCACGAACTGCGCCGGAGGCAGCAATTGCTCGGCATCGGACATGGCAGCGTACGACATAAGTAAGTGGACGCCCGAATATTTCCAGCAGATTCCCACCGCCGTCGACGCCGTCATCAATTGCAATACCAATGTCCCTCCTGTTTGCACCATCCAGCTCGACTGGAAGGAAAAAGCTACCACCGCCATTAACAAGGGAACGCAGAGCAACCCGGCGTCCTCCACAACGGTGAGCTACACGCTGGTCAACCAATTTTGAGCACCATGACCATGACACGTGCCCATCAACGCGGCTTAAGCCTGATCTCATTGTTGATCGCGATGACCATTGGCGTGTTTCTGCTTGCGGGCCTGTTTAACGTCTGGCTGCAAACACGCAACACATTCAACGCGCAAAACTCCCTCGCGCAATTGCAGGACGCCGAGCGAATGGCCGTAACAACGATGGCCAGCATTGTGCAAAGTGGTGGCTTTTATCCGCTGGGAGACAACTATTCGACAAACCCGGCGCCGCCCAGTCCGCTGTTCACCCCCACCAATGTGTTCACAGCTTCCGGTAACTTCGCCGCGGGACAATACATATGGGGTTCCAAGGGAACATCGGGATCGGCGAGTAACCCGAGCGACACCATCTATGTTCGCTTCATGTCCGATGGAAGTGCACTGGACTGTCTTGGACAGTCTCAATCCGATCGGGCACTGGTCACCAATACCTATACGATCGATGCCAGCGGCAATCTGAAATGCGGCGTCACCAGCGTGTTGAACGGCGCCACCACCACCACGCCATCGCAGACCGTCGTTTCGGGTATCTCTTCGATGACCACCACGTACGGCGTTGACCCGGGCGGCACAGGCTCGGCAACGCAATACATGAATGCGTCCGCGGTGACGAGCAACGCCTACTGGTCCTACGTCAGGTCCGTAAAGATACAACTGATATTCACCAATCCGCTGGCCTCGCAGACGGGTCAGCCCGCAACCGTGAATCCTATTACGCGAATCGTTGCAGTCACGCAAACGACCAATTCGATCTAACGCTCATTTTCCGACGGCCTATGAATATCACGACAAAACCAAGGCATCGCAAAGACGGCGGCTTTGTACTGATCGCAAGCCTGATAATGCTGATCGTACTGACGTTCATAGCCGCCAGCCTTTATCACAACTTTACGGTGCAACAGAACATGTCGGCCAACACCAAGGAAAAAGGCCGCGCTTTCCAGATGGCGCAGAGCACCTTGCAGTTTGCCGAATATGAGTTGCTGAGCAACGGGCTCAATGCAGCGCTCGCCACCTGCATCAGCGCACCGGCCGCGGGTGTATTCGAGATATGCCCAACCAATACGTCAGGAAATCCCGTTGGGCCAACCTCCGGGTCCCCAATGACGATCTCCAATGCGATGACGTACAACGCGACCACCGCCGATAGCAATATCCAGTTTTCCACGACCGGTGGCGCCGGCCTCTACTACGCGCAACCGATGTATTACATCCGGTATCTGGGCTACGACCCGAGATCCAGTTGCAAGGCGAAGATTTTCGAAGTCACCGCTTTGGCTTACGGCGGCACGTCCGGCACGACTGCGGTCGTGCGCAGCGATTACGAACTGACACCCACTGTCTGCAATCTGGGGAATCCCTAAATGAAAGCGATCCGATTCGTTATCGCAGGCATCGTACTTGGGCAGGTGTTTGGCAACTGCGCAAGCGCGCAAACGACCAATGTCGTGCAGGACACCTTCACGGGTACTTCGGCCAACCTCACCTGGTCTCCTTTCAACGGCGCTTGCCTCACCGCGGGCAATGGATCGGGCTCGATCCCGGCGTGTAGCGGACTTGCCTATTACAGTACCCAAACCCAGACCGGCCTGACCAACAATGCGGACACTGCAGGTTCCGGTGCGCTTCGCCTGACCAACGGCTGCGCAAACGGCACGTGTAACTATCATCAGAATGGCGCCATCATCTCCACCACGCCGTTTCCCTCTGGCCAAGGCATCCAGGTTACTTTCACCACCTACACATACGGTGGCGATAACTCCGGCGGCCATGGTGCGGACGGTATAGGCTTTTATCTGCTCAATGGTGCCGACGCGGCAAACGTGAGCGCGGCCGCCAACAACCCCAATAACACCGGTGGCACCAATGCATGGACGCTCGGCGCATGGGGCGGCAGCTTGGGTTACAGCTGCTCGAACAGCAACTCGCCTTACGACGGCATGACCGACGCCTATCTTGGCCTGGGCATGGACGAATTCGGCAACTACCTTAACGCTGGTGACAATACCTATTCAGGCGCCTTGAACGCGAGCAATGCATCAGGCAGCACCGGCGTTACAACGGGTTCCGTGTCCGGTCTGACAGGGGGGGGCGGGCCTGAATATCAACCGGGCCGTATCGGCCTTCGCGGTTACGGCAACATCAATCTGATCGCGCTAAAAGCTGTCAATTCGAGCGCAACGTCCAACGACGTACTGAATACCTGCCAAAACGGCGGCACTTATACGTACAACACTGGGCAATATACGACCACGACGACGTGGAACTATAGTTATACAGATCACAACGGAAATACCCAAACCTATTCCGGCACGCTGTATCAAAATACCAGAAGCGGCTATGTTGCTGCTGGCTCCACAACATCGTCTTCCGATGGATACACTGGCAATGACAATTCACCGTACGGGTTTGTCGGTACCAAATATAGAAGCGTTGCCATAAGCTCAAACACACAGCAGGTCCCCGTCACGGCAACGACTACGTTTCCGGACTATGCCGCCATTCCCAAAGGCTATGTCAACCTGCCGTCCAGTACACCGCTTGCCAATGAAAGTGCCACCACACGTTCGGCTGCCACGCCGGTAACCTATAAATTGACCGTGACGCAGGATGGCATGTTGAGCTTGGCGTATAGCTGGAACGGTGGCACTTACCAGCCTGTGATTACCAATCAGAGCATCCAACAGTCGAACGGCACGATGCCGTCCAGCTTTCTGTTCGGCTTCGGCGGCTCCACCGGTGGCAGTGACAACGTGCACGAGATCACCTGCTTCCAGGCCATACCGGCATCGCTGTCCTCAAGCTCAGCGGGCATCAACGTGCAGCAGTCGTCTCAGGTGGGAACGGGTACGCAGGTCTATCTGGCGTATTACCACACCACCAACTGGTGGGGACAGCTCGAAGCCATCAATCTCGTGGCCAATACCAACGGCACCATTTCGTTCGGCACGGTCAACTGGGATGCATCGTGTGTGCTGACGGGCGGCGCTTGCACGGCCACCAATGGAACCAATACCGCACAGGGCCCCGGTTCCCGCAACCTGGTGACGTGGAGCGGCACGGCAGGCATCCCTTTCACCTGGGGCCGCCTGACCACGACTGAGCAAGGCTGGCTCAACGACGATAGTCAAGGGTCGAATCGCGCTTCCTACCTGCAGGGCGACCGCAGCAACGAGGTCAACAGCCAGGGCGTAGGTCTCTTCCGCGCCCGCACCAGCGTGCTGGGTGACATCGTCGACTCCAGCCCTGTGTGGGTGGGTCCGCCTTCCACGGATTATCCCGATACGTGGCAGGACCTCACCAACACCTCCGATCCGCTCAACGAAAACAAGAGTAGCCCGCAAACCTATTCGCAGTTTGTCACAGCCGAAGCAACCCGCACCAACGCGGTCTATGAAGGGGCAAACGATGGTTTCCTACATGTGTTCCGAGCAGGTGCGTACGACAGCAACGGCAACTATGTAAGCACCAACAACGATGGCCAAGAGCTGATGGGCTACATGCCCCAGGCCGTTTTGCAAACCATCCATTCGGCCACAGCGTCGCTGGACTACTCCTCCACTCAGTACTCGCATAACTATTTCGTTGACGCTACGCCCGGAACCGGTGATCTGTTCTACGGCGGCAAATGGCATACCTGGCTGGTCAGCGGCATTGGTGCGGGTGGCAATGACATTTTCGCCCTCGACATTACGGCGCCCTCCACAACCATGGGCTCGGGCAATGTGATCGGCGAATGGTCAAACTCCTCCAACAGTCCGCTGACTTGTTATAGCGATACGTCAACCAGCCTGTGCAGAACGCACCTGGGCCAGACGTTCGGTACACCGCAGATTCGCCGCCTGCACAATGGCGAATGGGGCGTCATCTTCGGCAATGGCCTCAGTAGCTCTGCAGGTGATGCCGGCATTTACGTCATGACCATCTCGAACTCCGGCACCATCGACCAGACGTATTACCTGGGCACCGGCGTGGGCAGCCCTTCCAACACGCAGGGCGCCAATGGCATTGCCTACGTTACACCCGTGGACGTGGATGGCGATCACATCACCGATTACGTATATGCGGGCGACTACTACGGCAACGTCTGGCGCTTCGACCTGACCAGCTCCACTCCTACGTCGTGGGGGATAACCACCTATCCCAACACCTCGAATGGGGCGCTTTTCAGCACGCCACAAACGTCATACAGCACGACAGTTGGCAGCAACACAGTCAATGCCACGACGTACCAGCCCATCACTACGCAGGTGGTGGCGGTCGCCGTGGCGCCGACGGCGGTGGGTCAGTTGTCGCGGGTATTGATTGAGTTCGGCACGGGCGCTGTGCAGGCTCAGACCATCACCTCGTCAGCTGTTTACTCCACTGGACCGCAGGCGCTCTACGGCATTTGGGATTGGAAGCTCGGTACTTCCGGTACCGCAGGCGCCAACTATGCCGGCTTGAGCGGGACTTCCGTGCCCAAGGCAAACACGCCGATCACGACCAGCACGTTGCAGCAACAAACCACGACCACTATCTCGTCCACGGACAGCGCCGGCAACACCACCTATTATCGAACAGCCACCACTAACACTGTCTGCTTTGTCGGCATAAGCTGCACCAACTCCAGCGGCCAGGCGGCAGCAGGCACGATGTACGGCTGGTACATGCAACTGCCCGGTTACCAGGGCGTCAACGGCGTGGGTGTGAGCGCAAGCGGTGTGCCGAATCAGACCGAGCAGGTCATCTACAACCCGAACGAGGCCGAAGGCGCGTTCGTGGTCAACACCACGATACCTTCGAACAACTCGCCGCTGACCTGTTCGGCACTCAACAATGGGGGCTTTACGATGGCGCTCAATCCCGCCACCGGCGGCGCGTTCTCTCAATCCTTCTTCCCCAATCCCAACGGCACGTTTGGCCTGATACAGGGTGCCGCGGTAGTGGGCATCTCACTCAGCGGTACGGGTACGGGTAGTTTCGTTCAGTACAATGGAAAGACCTTCTATGTCACGCAGGGCGAGCAGAAGGCGCAGATATCTCAGGCCAATCCGCCCAATGCGGCCAACGGCAATCGACTGACCTGGTTGCAATTGCACTGATCTGGGAACGATCACTTGCACACGCCATCAAGTTATCCAAAGGGGGATATGTGAAAAGCAAGAACTCGACGATTGCCATGCCGCAAACCGCCATTCGCCCAGCACAGCAGCTTCGGACGAATGGCTTCACGCTGATCGAGTTGATGATCGTCGTGGTCATACTCGCCATCCTCGCGGCCATTGCGATACCGATTTATCAGAAGTACGTGATGGAGTCGCGTCGAACCGCCGCCAAATCGGCGTTGTTCGACTTGGCCAGTCGCGAGGAAAAGTACTATTCGACCACCAACCAATATACGAACTCGTTGTCAACGCTCGGTTATAGCTCCGGGGGTGGTGGCAGTATTACCGTGCCCAATGGCGTGGCAGCCACTGACTATTACAAGATAACCGTGCAACTGACAGGCAACCCCACTGCCAGCACCAATTTCACGGCAACAGCTCAAGCAACAAACAGCCAGGCAAGTGACAGTTGCGGCAATTTCACCCTCACCGATCTGGGCGTACAGGGCAATTCTGGTTCGCAAACCACAGGTTGCTGGTAAGCATCGGCGCTTTGATCCGTCCTTTCTCAACGTTCTTGTAGATGCCTATTCGGTTTCTGCTCCTCTGACAAACACGAAAACACTCGTCTCAATCCGACCGTAGCCAGCCTGCGGGATTGCGCGGATAATCGACCCCCCTCGAAACCGCGCAATTGCAGGCCAAATGTTCACACCTGGTCAACGCTGGATCTCTACCGCCGAGCCTGAGCTCGGCCTCGGCACTGTGCTGCGCGTCGAGGGGCGTGGGGTGCAGGTGTTGTTTGCCAAGTCGGGGGTGTTGCGCCCTTATGCGGCCGATTCGGCGCCGCTGGTGCGGGCGGAGTTTCGGGCGGGGCAGCGGGTGGCGGGCAAGGGCCTCGCGTTTCTGGTGGAGCGAGTGGAGGAGCGCGAGGGGCTGCTGGTCTATCGCGGCGAAGGGCGCGAGTTGCACGAAGGGCAGTTGGATGACGAGCAGAGCGTCAGCCAGGCGGATGACCGGCTGATTGGCGGGCGTACCGACCCGGTCCAGCATTTCGAACTGCGCCTGGAAAGCCTGGAGCGACGGGCCTCAGCGCGGCGATCGGCGAGCTGGGGCCTAGGTTCCGCGCGGATCGGGCTGGTGCCGCATCAGTTGCGCGTGGCAGGCATTGCTGCATCGCGCCGTCCGCCGCGCGTGTTGCTGGCCGACGAGGTGGGCCTGGGCAAGACGATCGAGGCGGGCATGATCATCGCGCGCCAGATCGCGACCGGTCGCACCAACCGCGTGCTCGTGCTGCTGCCCGATACCTTGGTCTACCAATGGTTCGTGGAGCTGCTGCGCCGCTTCAACCTGAGCTTTGCGATCTACGACGAGGAGCGCTGCGAAGCGCTGGAGCAATCCGGCAGCGACGCCAATCCGTTCGAAGACGAACAACTGGTCATCGCCGACTTCGGCTTCCTTGAGCACAGCCCCAAGCGCGCGCAGCAATTGCTCGATGCAGGCTGGGATCTGCTGGTGGTGGACGAAGCCCATCATCTGGCCTGGACGCCAGAAAGCGCCAGCCCGCGCTATACCCTGGTGGAGCAGCTTGCCGCTGCCACGCGCGGCGTAATCCTGCTTACGGCCACGCCGGAGCAGCTCGGCCGCAGCGGCCACTTCGCGCGACTACGCCTGCTCGATCCGCAGCGCTATCACAATCTCGATGCTTATCTGGCCGAATCCGAACGCTTCCAATCGCTTTCACGGATTGCCGACAAACTGCTGGCACGCACGCCGCTCGAAGCCGCCGAGCTGGAACAACTGCACAAGGCCTTTGAAGGCGACGCAACGCTGCAAGCCCGCCTGGCCGACGCTACCAAGCCGGAACACAGTCGCGAACTGCTCGCAGCCTTAATCGATCGCCATGGCACCGGCCGCTCCATGTTCCGTAACCGCCGCGCCAGCATCGGCGGTTTTCCCAAACGCATGCCCGAGTGGGAACTGATCGACGCCGAACGTGTGGATGACCGCATGCGCCAGTCGCTGCTGGCGGAATTCCATGCGGATATCCAGCAGCCGGTGCCAGTGCTCGAATTAAATTACGCCAACGATCCGCGCGTGGACACGCTGGTCGCGCTGCTCGATCGCCATCCGCAGGACAAGTTTCTGCTGATCTGTCGCAGCCAGGCCAAAGTGCTGGCGTTAGAGGAAGCGCTGCGCACGCGCACCGGCGCTGGTATTGCGCGTTTCCACGAAGGTCTTGGCATCGTACAACGCGATCGCAACGCGGCGTATTTCGCGCAGCCGGATGGCGCGCGTCTGCTGATTTGCTCGGAAATCGGTTCGGAAGGCCGCAACTTCCAGTTCGCGCATCGTCTGGTGTTGTGGGATCTGCCGCTCGATCCGGATTTGCTCGAACAACGTATCGGACGCCTCGATCGCATTGGGCAGAAGCACGACATCAACATTCACATCATCGCCGCCGCCGACAGCGCGCAACACGTCATGGCACGCTGGTACGACGAAGGCATCGATGCCTTCCGCACCAGCCCTGCTGATGGCCGCGAACTCTTGCGTCGTTTCGGCAATACCTTGGCCAAGCTTGCCGAGGAACACGCGCGTGGCGACGATCAGCGCGATCAAGAACTGGATGTGCTGCTTGCCGAAACGCGCGCGGCGCACGAGCAGATGGCTGAGCTGATCCGAGCCGGCCGCGATCACTTGCTGGAGCTTGCTGCAAGCCGCGATCTGCACGCCGACGAACTGGCGCAGGCATTCCGCCGTGAGGACGACGATCCTTCGCGCGATGCCTTCCAGCAACGCCTGCTGGAATCCTTCGGCATCCACGTAGAGGAACTCAGCAGCCACGTGCTGTTGCTCGATCCGCAATACCTGTCCACAGACGCCCTACCCGGCTTTGCCGAAGGCCCGGTATCCGTCACGTTCTCACGCGAGGTGGCACTCGCACGCGAGGAGCTTCCGCTGCTGCGCCTGGATCACCCGATGATCGCCAGCGCCGTCGACTTGGTGCTATCCAACGAACGCGGCAATGCTACCTTCATGGTGGACGACGCCTTGCCGCCGCGTAGTGCGCTGCTGCAGGCTGCCTACGTACTGGAATGCGTAGCCGAGCGCAGCCTGGATGCCGAGCGCTTCCTGCCGACGCAGCCGATCGTGGCAACCATCGATACCAAGCTCACGGAACGTGCGAACTTTCAGCCGAGCGACGCCGCTGTACGCCGAGCCGGCGAGCGCACCATCGAGGTGCCGCGTTATCGCAAGTTCCTCGCCAAACTGGTGCCGCCGATGTTGGAGAAAGCGGAGGCTGCCGCAAGTCTGCGTGCGCAGAGCAGCATTGCGGACGCGGTGAATGACGCGAGGGAAACACTGGATGCGGAACTGGCGCGATTGCATGCGTTGCGCGCGGTGAATCCGTCGATCAGCGAAGTGGAAATTGCAGGTGTCGAAAAGGAGCGTTCTGCCTTGCTCGAGGCGTTGCCACAGGCGCGCCTGCGACTGGATGCGGTGCGCTTTATAGTGAGCCCGGATTTTCTGGCGCTGCGCTGAATCTCAATAGCCGTCATTCCCTCGAAAGCGGGAATGACGGCCACGTGGCTACGAACGGCACAAATACCCTGCGGTCAAACCGCGTTCGCATCCGCTGCAGCAAGACTCATCCTGCGCCCAATACCAAACGCGTAATAAGCAACCGTCAGCAACGCCACCCACGCCGCGCCCACATACAAGGCCACGCGCGTATCGGGGTGATAGCCCAGCATCACCACCACGAACAGCAGGAACGCCAGGCAGATCACGCTAGTAAACGGCCAGCCGCGCAGCGGGAACGCTGTCTTGCCATACCGGCGGCGGAAGCTGAAGTGAGCGATCAACACCATCGACCACGTCCACACGGTGTTGAACGAGAGAATCGACATCATCATTTCGAAGATGCTCTTGGGCAGCAGGTAATTGAGCACCACGCCCACCATCAGGCATGCGAGTGACACCAGCACGCCGCGAACCGGCACACCATGCACACTCACCTTGGCCAGCGCGGCCGGCGCCTGCCCTTTGTTGGCCAGGCTGTAAAGCATGCGGCTGCCGCTGAACGTAGTGCTGTTGAAGCCCGACAGCGCCGCGGTGATCAGTACGAAATTGATGATGCCTGCCGCTTGCGCAATACCAAGCTTGTCGAACGTGGTCACGAACGGACTTCCCTGGGTACCGATCTGGTTCCACGGATAGATCGCCATGATCACGAACAATGCACCTACGTAGAAAATCAGAATACGCCATAGCACCGAATTGACGGCGCGCGGAATGGTGCGCTCCGGTTGCGAAGCCTCGCCCGCCGCCATGCCCACGGTCTCGATGCCGCCGAAGGCGAACACCACCACTGGCAGCGCCAGCACCATGCCCATCACTCCATGAGGGAACCAGCCGCCGTGACTCCACAGATTGGAAAGGCCCACCGGATGCCCACCGTTGCCCCAGCCCAGCAAAATCATGCCGGCGCCGCCCAGGATCATCAGCACCACGGTCACCACTTTGATCATGGTGAACCAGAATTCCATCTCGCCGTACACCTTCACGGCCATCAGGTTGAGTGTGCCGATCATCACCACACTGCCGAATACCCATATCCATTGCGGCAAATCGGGAAACCACTGCTTCATGTAGATGCCAACCCCGGTGCTTTCGGCCATGCCGACGCCTACCATCAACAGCCAGTAGTTCCAGCCGGTAACGTAGCCGGCGAACGGGCCGAGGTAGCGATGCGCATAGCTGCTGAAGGAACCTGCCACCGGATCATGCACGGCCATTTCGCCCAGCGCGCGCATGATGATGAAGATCATCAGGCCGCCAAACATGTAAGCGAACAGCACGGAAGGGCCGGCCATATTGATGGTGCTGGCAGAGCCGAGGAACAGGCCCGTGCCGATGGCCATGCCCAGCGCCATGAAGGTGATGTGACGCGGCATCAGCCGTCGCTGCAGGTGTTGCGTCATGGTTTTCCCGCCCTTATCGATTTTTGTTCAGCGCATCAAACGGCGCTTTGGTTTGATCGGCAACTTGCCGCGCCAGTACTCGATCATCAAAAAGCCGCCCAGCATACCGCCAAGATGGGCGAAGTGCGCAACGTCAGGCTGCCAGCCGAACACGCCCAGCACCAGTTCCACCGCGCCGTAACCGCTTACCAATAACCACGCGGGCATAGGTATCGGTATGAACATCAGCATCAGCTTCACGTGCGGGTAGAGCATGCCGAACGCCAGCAGCAAGCCGAAGATGGCGCCGGATGCGCCCAGTGTCGGTTCGAAACCATGCGTGAAGTACTTCACCACCATCAACTGCGTCAGCGCGGCCGTCAGCAAGCACACGAAGTAGTACAGCGTGAAATGGCGCGGGCCGAAGGTCTGCTCCAGGATTCCGCCGAACATGTACAACCCGAACATGTTCAAAAAAATGTGCCAATAACCGCCATGCATGAAGGCGTAGGTGACCAGCTGCCACGGCCGGAAGCCGATCGCGATCGCACTACCGTCTTGCGCCTGCGCCAGCTGATCCGGTCCCCATGGCCACAGTGCGAAGTGGGCAATCAGCGTGTCGCCCATTACCTGTTGCAGCAGAAACACCACGATGTTGGCGATCAGCAGGTTGCGGGTGACAGGAGGAAGGCGAGTCGGCATGAAAAGGGGTTAGGTAAGTAATCAGGGAAAGAAATATGAGTAATGCCTAATCTTGTCTTGCCGTCGTTCCGGCGAAGGTCGGCACCCAGTGTCTTTGATAGCTTTCAAGTCGCTGGATGGTTCGCTTCGCTCACCCCTTCGGGGCCGCCCTTCGGACGTTCTCCGCGCTTCGCGCTACGTCCAGCTTTCGCCGGGACGACGAATATTGGGTATTTCAGCCATTCGGCGAGCCGAGCAGAAATTTTTCACGGCCAGTAGTGGACGTCTCCCGTGGGTGACATGTACGTTGATCGAGATTCCGAGGAATAAGCCGGCTGCGACACGTTACAGGGAACCCTAGGAAAGGGTGTATACGCAGCGCGCAATAAAAAGAAAGGCCACCACTGGTGGCCTTTCACAATCGTCATTGCAAAACCAATCAGCCGTTATGCGTGTTCGAATCGATCTGAGCCATGGCGTCCGGACGGCGGGCGCCAGCGAAACGCTTGGACCAGTAGCTATCGGCGAGATTATCGACGCGCACGGATTCGCCGCGACGCGGCGAGTGGATGAAGCGGCCCTCGCCGATATAGATGGCGACGTGTGAAATGCCGCCCTTCCCGTGACGATTCGTCGCGGTGCGGAAGAACACCAGATCGCCGGGCTGCATGTCGTTGCGATGCACGATATGGCCGATCAGGTACTGCGAAGCCGAATTGCTCGGCAGTTGCAGCCCGATTGCGCGTTCGAACACATAGCGCACGAAACCGCTGCAGTCGAAGCCGGTGGAAGGATCGCGACCGCCGCGCACGTAGCGCACGTGACGCAACTGCATGGCCAGACCGATCAGCATATCCCGCAGATCCTGGCTGGTCTTGGCGTCGCTGAACTGGGCGCCATCCGCATTACCGGCGTCGTCATCAGCGGCGCTGCTGCTGCCCTTGGCGGGCGCCAGCGCGGCGATCGGAAGCTGGGTGGGAAGCGTGGACTGCGCCAGGGAAGGCGCGGGAGAGAAAGCGGCGAGCGGACTCAACAATGCGGAAGAGAATTTGCCGGAGACCTGGGCTTGGATGCTGCTGTCAGTGTCGGCGGCGTAGGCGGTGCCTGAAAAGCACAACGCCGTGGCAAGCGCGGCGAGTACAAGTCGCGTGTTTGGCATTCGGTGATCTCTGGCGGTAACCCTGCCCAGCCGTCGCCCCCTGCGGCGGCCGTGACGAAGTAGTGAAAGTAACAAAGCCATGCCGCCGACTTGTTCGGATGGGGTTAACTGAACCCTATCGTTTGGAAAATCGAATTCCCACCTCAATTCGCCGCAATTAATTGATCTACAGAGAGATTTCCAAGAAACCTACGTTTATTGGTAAGCAGGCGCGCAAAAATTTTTCGCCTGCTTTACACCCGCAATAGGTGAAACCTCACGCAACAGGGTTCGAACGGCTACCAAAAATGGCGGTTCCGATCCGAACTTCAGTCGCACCTTCGGCAATAGCTAGCGGGAAGTCGCCGCTCATTCCCATGGAAAGGCGGGGCAAACGATGGCCTTGTCCGGCGCAACCGTCGCGCAGTTCGCGCAGATGCCGGAAGCAGGCGCGCACTTCGTCCGTGTCATCCGATTGGGTGGCCAGCGTCATCAGCCCTTTCACGCGCAGCGTGGGATAGGCACGCAGGCGCTCCAGAAAGGCCGGCAGTTCCTCGCCGGGCAGACCATGCTTGGTCTCCTCGCGCGCGGTCTTCACCTGCACCAGCACGTCCAGGGTGCGGTTTTCGGCCTCAAGGCGCCGATGCAGCGCCTCGGCCAGTTCCAGCCGGTCCAGCGACTGCACTTCGCTGGCCACGCGCGCCACGTCCTTGGCCTTGTTGGTCTGCAAATGGCCGATCACTACCCAGTCGATCGTCTCGCCGGCCAGCGCCGCTGCTTTCTCGCGGATCTCCTGCACCTTGTTCTCGCCGAAGCGGTGCAGACCTAGCACCAATGCGGCCCGGACCACTTCCGGGCCGAAGGTCTTGCTGACCGGCAGCACGTTGACCTCAGCCGGATCGCGACCCGCCGCGCGACAGGCCTCGTCCACCCGCCGACGCACCGCGGTCCAGTTGGCGGCCAGTTGCGCGGCGTCGATCATTACTTGCCCTGCTGAAAATGACGCGCCACCACGTCGGCCACCACCATCGACACTTTCTTGCCAGTGGGAATGTGCAGGAACTCGTTCGGGCCGTGCGCGTTGGAGTGCGGCCCCAGCACGCCGGTGATCAGAAACTGCGCTTGCGGAAACTTGGCGCCCAACATGCCCATGAAGGGAATGGAGCCGCCTTCGCCCATGTACGCAGCCGGCGCGCCGAAGTAATGCTGTGAGGCGTCGGCCACCGCCTGCTCCAGCCACGGCGAAAGCTGCGGCGCGTTCCAGCCGCTGCCATCCTTCTCCAGCTTGAAGGTGACCTTGGCGCCGTAGGGCGGATCCTTCTCCAGCAATTGCTTCACTAATTCGCCGGCCTTGGCGCCGTCCAACGTCGGTGGCACGCGCAAGCTGAGCTTCACGCTGGTCTTCGGGCGCAACACGTTGCCGGCGCTTTCCAGCGGCGGCAGCCCATCGGCGCCGGTCACTGCCAGTTGTGGACGCCAGGTGCGGTTGAGCACCAGCTCGGTGAGATCTTCGGTGACCGGATGCATGCCATCCACGAACGGGAATTTCTCGTACACCGCCTTGCCGAGCACGCCGGCCGCGGCCTTGGCCTGCTCGATGCGCTGCTGCGGAATGTCCGCATACAACTCTTTCGGCTTGATATGGCCCGTTGCCGGATCTTCCAGACGCGAAAGCAGGTCGCGCAAGATGCGGAAGCTGGACGGCACGACGCCGGAGGCATCGCCCGAATGCACGCCTTCTTCCAGCACCTGCACGGTCAGCTCACCGCCGGTCATGCCGCGCAGTGAAGTGGTGAGCCACAACTGGTCGTAGTTGCCGCAGCCCGAATCCAGGCACACCACCAGCGAAGGATTGCCGATGCGCGGCGCGAGGTGATCTACGTAATGCGGCAGGTCGTAGCTGCCCGATTCCTCGCAGGCTTCGATAAGGATCACGCAGCGCGCGTGCGGAATGCCCTGCTCCTGCAGCGCCAGCAGCGCGGCAAGCGAGCCGAAGATAGCGTAGCCATCATCCGCGCCGCCGCGGCCATAAAGCTTGTCGCCCTTCAGCACCGGCGTCCACGGGCCCAGCCCTTCCGACCAGCCGGTCATTTCCGGCTGCTTGTCGAGATGTCCGTACAGCACCACCGTGTCGTCGCCCTGGCCCGGCACTTCGATGTAGATCAGCGGCGTGCGCCCTTGCAGCCGCACCACTTCGAGCGTGGCGCCGGGCAACAGCGGCAGCTTGCTGCGCGCCCAGGTTTCCATCAGCTTCACGGCGGCATCCATGTGACCGTGCGTCGCCCAATCCTTGTCGAACATCGGCGATTTGTTGGGAATGCGGATGTATTCCACCAATTGCGGGACGATTTCGGCATCCCACAGATCGCTGATGTAGCGAGTGACGCGCGCGGTATCCATTACGGACTCCATCTGAAGAAAGTGAAAGCTCGAGTTTAACAGCGTGCGCTATCGCACTCTTGCTGCAGGGGAACATGTAGCTCTGAACTTTGAAAAAGTAGCGCTGCATGCTTCTCCTCCCCCTGCAAACAGGGGGAGCGCTTCAACACAAACGTGGTGATATCTACGCTCACAACCTTAGTTGCGCCTGACTGACACCAACATTGGTGCAAATCAACCTTCCGTACACGCACTCCACCGACTGTGCTGCTGCACCGACGGCGGCGCAAAGTGACATGGCGGCGAGGACACGCCGCTCACATTCACCCAGGGAGAAACCCTTCATGCTGAAGAAACTCATCGCCGTGGCCGGCCTGACGCTGGCACTTGCACTACCCGCTTTTGCTGCCACGCCGGTCAACATCAACACGGCGGACGCCGAAACCATTGCCAAGTCGCTGGACGGCATCGGCCTCGCCAAGGCCAAGGCCATCGTCGCCTTCCGTGACGAGCACGGCCCGTTCAAGAGCGCGAACGACCTCACCCAGGTCAAGGGCATCGGCGCGGCCACGCTCGAGCGCAACCATGACGCCATCCTGCTCAGCGGCGAAGGCGCCAAGGCCGAAGCGGACGCAGCGGCCAAGCCCAAGCACGCCAAGAAGTCCAAGCCGGCCAAGGAAGAGGCCGCTGAAGACTGACCCGAACCCGTTGCCCGATACGGTCCCGCGCGGACCGTATCGTCGCGCACCGCTTGCGCTACACTCCGCGGCGCTGAAATCACATCCACCATCGCAACCGCCAACATGATTCTTCCGCGCTACCGTATCGATGCCTCCGCCATCAGTGGCGCTGGCAAGGGGTTGTTCCTGGAAGAAGATGTCGACGCGGGGCGCATCATCACCGCACCCGACGCTATCGAGCGCACGTACCCGTTGGACGAACTGCGCGCCAAACCCGAGCAAATGTACGCCAGCGCCCGCTGGTTCGAAGACCGCTACACGCTGTCGCCGGAATGGCCTGACGAGTGCTACATCAACCACAGCTTCGACCCGACCGGCCTGTGGCACCTCGGCTTCGTCTTCGCGCTGCGCGACCTGCCGGCCGGCACCGAGATCACCGTGGATTACCGGCACATTCTGCCCCCCGGCCAGGCCGAGGACTTTATCGATACCGCCACCGGTGAGAAAATCATCGGTCTGCCCTGGGACGAGAGCCTGATGACCACCACCCGCGCCCTGGCCAGAGTGTTGGATAGCGCAAGCCTAGCGACTGATCGGCAATGATCGACATTCCCACCATCCAAACGGATCGTCTTCGCCTGACGGCGCTGACCGAACGCCACTTCAACGACTACGCCGCCATGCTGGCCGACGCGGAAAGCACGCGCTGGATCGGTGACGGCCTGCCGCTCGACCGCACCAACGCCTGGCGCTCGCTGGCCATGCTGATCGGCCACTGGCAGCTGCGCGGCTATGGCATGTGGGCGTTGGAACTGAAAGCCACCGGCGAATTCATCGGCCGCGCCGGCTTGTTGCATCCGGAAGGCTGGCCGGACGTGGAAATGGGCTGGATGCTCAAGCCCGATCATCGCCACCACGGCTACGCCACCGAAGCGGGCATCGCCATCCTGGACTACGCCTGGAATCAGCTAAACCTGCAGCGCGTGATCAGCCTGGTGCGCGTGGGCAATGAAGCCTCCGACCGCGTGGCCGAACGCCTTGGCGGCGAACATATCGAAGACATCGATTTCTTCGGCAGCGACAATCACGTATTCGCCTATTACCCGCCGCATCGCAACTTCCGTCGCCACGCCTTCGCATGAGCCGATTGCGCCTAGTGCCCAACGATGCTCTGCGTACGCAGGCATGGGCCAACGGCGCTGGCACCACGACTGTCATCGCCAGTGGGCCGGATGCGGATTGGCAATGGCGATTGAGCATCGCCGACATCACCAAGGCGTGCGACTTTTCCCCTCTTCCCGATACACGCCGACAATTCGTTGCGCTGGATGCAACCGTGCAACTGCGTTTCAGCGATAAGCACGAGCGTTCACTACTGCGTTTGCAGGTCACTCACTTTGACGGTGCCGACGCACCGCACGCCACGCTGCCGGAAGGGGCAACCCGCGCATTCAATCTGATGCTGCGCAGCGATGCGCAAGGCGAGCTGATTGCACGACCATTGAATGGCAGCATGTGGCTGCCGGCACGCGAATCATGGTGCTGGTTCGTGCATATGCTCGGCGGTCGCGCGGACGTCCACGCCGATGGTGAACATGTCGAACTCGCTGCTGGCGCGAATCTGTGGATCAAAGCGCAGCCTGGAGAGCGGGTGTGCATTGAAGGTGGTGGGGAGTTGGTGTTGGTGAACTTATTGGCTTCTCTGCCAAGCGCATAGGCCTCCGCGACACCTCATTACTGCGCCGCTGCCGTTCCGGCGTAGGCCGGAATGACGATCGGGCAAGATCGAACACTACGAGTGCGTAGGTTGGAGTGAGGCGTAGCCGAACTCCAACATCGATATGCGCATGGCAACGTTGGGGTTCGCTTGCGCTCACCCCAACCTACGACTAAGCATCACGCCCGCACACGCGCACCCGGCACCACATCACGCGCCACGTCCGCCAGTGCAAACAGTCGCGCCGCACGCATCCAGCCGAACGCAAGCACGATGAGCTGACTCAGCAGCAAGGCCATTACAACGCCAACCAGACCCACTGGCGTCACGTGAATGCGCAGCATGCCGAACAGCGACGCCAGCACAAGTCCGACCAGCGTCACCACCAAATAGAACACCAACGTCTTCACCGGCCGCCGGAACAACTGCTTGATGCCGCGCCACAGTGCGCGTGTCGCCGAGCGCAACGTGGTATCGGCTATGAACGCCGCACGCGCCGACTCCACGATCGATTGCATCAGCACGAGCACGACCAGCAAGACGACATGCACGATGTTATGCATGGAATCCACCTGCGATTCCAGCACGGCCTGCTCCATGTGCTTGTCGATCAGATGCGCGCCCAGCATCCCTACGCCGATTACCACCCCATAGGGAATCAGCGACCACAGCAACAGGCGGAACATGCGGCCATATTCAATAAAGCCGTTCTGCAGGAGTGCGCCAAAACCGAGCACACGTCCTGCCCGCCCACTGCCCACGATCATGCCGGCCAGAAACGGCGACAGCAGCAAGGTCGAGGCTTGTGCGATGGCCATATCGGTGATGAGCCATTGCGGATGATCGAAGAGGCCGGCGATCACGTCGCTGAACATGATGTCGCTGAAACCCTGCGCCCATTCGACCGAATGCACGGATGTATCGAGCAAACCGCCCAGCATGCGCCACAGCGGCAGCGCAACCAGCGCCGCCGGAATCAGCATGATCAACAACCACAGCAGCAGCAGGCGCCATTGCACGGCGGCGCGCATGCTGGAGAACACAGATGCGGAACGAGACATGTCAGCGGCCCTCACATGGTAGCCAGTAAGGAATAGAAAGCCTGCAACGCCGCCGCCGCATCGACCGTCCAGCGGCGTGAAGCCGCACCGTTCGGCTTGGTGGTCAGGCTGTTGTTGAACCGGTCGCGATCCAGCAGATTATGCCGATCTGGATCGAGTTCCGCCGATATGGCTTTGCTCGGCTTGATGAAATCGAAACGCGCCCAGCGGCGATCATCGTTCCATGTAATGTCTTCGTGCGAGCCGTCCTCGAACGTCACACGCAACAGTTCCGGCGCGGATACGCCATCGCGGCGCACGGTGATGGTGCTATGCCACGGATACGGGCCCGGCGCACCAGGCTTTGCATTCGGGTGCGCCTTGTCCCAGTCGCTACGCTTCTTGTCGATCTGCTCGTCCAGATCCGAGGCGACAACCTCGGTCTGTTTGCCATCCTTCCAGGTGACACCGGCCTGCGGCAGCGCTTCATAGTTGTCGATGTGGGCCACCTTGTCGTCAATGAAGGCAGTGCCGTAGACGTATTGGTTGAAGATGGCATCCACGTCCTTGGCGTCGCCGGAGCTATCGATCAACGCAGCGCGCAGATCGGCCACCGAAGGATGACGGAAGCGCCAACGCTGATAGTAAAGACGGAAAGCCTTCTCCAGTGCCGGCCGGCCAAGGCGTTCTTCCAGATCGTGCATGGCCGTGGCTGTGCGCGAATACACCGTGCCATAGCTCTCGCTGGAAAGGCGATCCCAGCTGTTTTGCGCCAGCGGATCGGCCGGGTGATGTAGCGTGGCGGTCATGCGTTCGAACGCGAAACCGCCGATATGCGGCGTGATGCCAAGCGACTTGGTAAATGGCGTGGCTAGCACTAGGTCCTGCTTGCGCTCGCGCAGCATGCGGTTGTCCCAGTATTCGTTGAGCCCTTCATCCAGCATCGGCTCCTCGAATTCGTTGGAAGCGAGAATGCCGTAGAAATAGCCGTGGCCGAATTCGTGGATGTTCACGAAATCACTGAACATCTGAGCCACGGTGTCGGGCTCGACTTTCTTGAACCCCTCCGATGTAAAGAACGTCGGATATTCCATGCCACCCGCTTCTGTCGCGTTGTAAGGCGGAATGACCACCGTCAACGTTTCATACGGATAGGCCCCCAAGGTTCGCGAGAAATAACCGATAGCATCGACGCTTGACTTCAAGCTCGGCGCGGCGCTGGCTTCGTATTCCGCCGGATAGATCACGCGTACCGCCACTTTCGGACTGCCCGGCCCTTCGTAGCTGCCATCCAGTGTCTTGAAGCCTTTGGCGGCGACCCATGCGAAATCGTGCACGTCGCCCTGCACGAAGTGATAGGTGGTCTTGCCGTTCTTCTGCTCCGGCGTGCCCTGCAGTTTGCCGACCGCGCCGACGGTGTAATCGCTAGGCACCGTCAGATGCACGTCGTACAGGCCGAAGTCTGCAAAGAACTCGCTGCTGAAATGGAACTCATGCACGTTCCAGCGCACTGCCGTTGCGCCGCGTTCGCCGGGCAGCTCCAGTATGCCGATCTTGGGAAACCACTGGCCGATCAGGTTGAAGTCGCCCCACCATCCGGTGCGTTCCACGACGCGCGGCAACTGGCTGAGAAAATCGATATCCAGTGCTAGGGTGCCGCCCGGCGGCACCGGCTGCGCCAGGTCGATGCGCACTACCGTCTGATCGGTATCCGGACCGCCATCGGGATGCACAAAGCTCCACTTCAGCGGTGCGCCACTCTGCTGCACGCTCTGCAGTCGAATCCAGCCCCACTGCCCTTTCTCCAGCTCCGCGCTGCCACGGCTCTGGCCGTTGGGATCCAACACCTTGCGCTCGGTGAAGAACGTGCTGCCTTCGTTCTGGAATGCATTGAGATAAAGATGGAAATAGACGCTGTGCACTTCGTGGTCGCTGCGATTGCGCCAGGTCATGTGTTCCTTGCCGGTAACCGCGTGCTTGGCGGCATCCAAATCGGCATCGATGGTGTAGCTCACCACGCGATCGGAAAGCGTCGACTCGTTGCCGGTGCGTTCGCCGCCCCAGGCATTCGACGCGCTCTGCGTAGTGATGATGGTGTCGTGCGCAGGTGCGAAAGGAATTTCTTGCGTCGCCGCGGCCGATGCCGCGTCGGCTGGCTGTGGAGTCGCCGTGGTCTGCGCCATCGCCTGGCATGACCACAGCATCACGCATGCGGCCAGCCATGGCCCGCATCTGTTGGTTGCAAAGCTCATCTTGCTGTCTCCCCTTGCGGTGATGATCGAGCCTGAGGCAAGCAGGCTGATTAGGGCATCAGCCAGAGGTCACGATCAACCCATGGTTAGTCTTGCTGCAACGCATGACGGTGAGGCGAATGTCCCTGTTACGCCAAACGGAAGGTCATGGCATGGAACTCAAGCACACCTGTGCGAATCCCATCACAAGCAGCTAAGCTGCCACCATCTGGTCACATCAAGCGGAACTCACTGAAAACCATGGAAATACTGCAACACCCCACGCCTGACGGAGCCCATCCACCATGCGTATCCTGATTGCCGAAGACGATCCCTCCATTGCCGCCGGCGTCAGCGCGGCGCTGCGCCAGGGTGGCCATGCGGTCGATCATGTCGGCGACGGCGTGCGTGCCGATGCCGCGTTGAAAGACACCCCGTACGACCTGCTGGTGCTCGACCTGGGCCTACCGGGGTTGGATGGCAGCGAAGTGCTGCAACGCGTGCGCAAACGCGGCAGCGGGCTGCCGGTGCTCGTGATCACGGCGCGCGAAGGGTTGCGCGAACGTGTGCGCGTGCTGGATCTGGGTGCGGACGATTATCTGGTGAAACCTTTCGCACTGGCCGAATTCGAAGCGCGCGTGCGCGCCTTGCTGCGCCGCTACACCACGCAAGGTGCGCCGGAAATCAGCCTGGGGCGCCTGCGCCTGGATCTGCCCGGCCATCGCGCCTGGGTGGATGACAAGCCGCTGGAACTCACCGCGCGCGAATTCGGCCTGCTCGAAGCGCTGGCCGCACGTCCCGACCGCGTCACCAGCCGTGCGCAGCTCATCGAAGCGTTGTGCAGTTGGGATCAGGAGCTCACCGACAACGGTCTGGACATCGCCATCTACCGCCTGCGCCGCAAGCTCACCGATTCCGGCACGCAGGTGCGCACCATCCGCGGACTGGGCTATCTGCTGGAAGAGGTCAAGCAGGCATGAGTCAGCGCGTGCGTTGGCGCAACGGCCGCCAGAGCCTGCGCAGGCGACTGCTGACCACGCTGCTGGTACCGCTTACGGCGCTGCTGCTGTTGAATAGCCTGATCACCTACATCGGCGCGCTGATCTACGCCAACCACGTGCATGACGTGAACCTGGTGGACGATACGCTGACGCTGGTGCAGATGATGGCCACCAAAAGCCCGGATGGTGCCGTTTCGCCGCAGGCGCAGTTTCTGCTCGAGTACGAACCGGAAGGCCGCAATTACTTCAGCGTGTTTAGCGCACGTCATGGCCTGGTCGCCGGCAATCCTGGATTGAAACCGCCGGGCGGCCTCTTCATCGACGGCAACAGGCCGCAGCTTTACAACGTGCAGATCGAAAGGCACGCGATGCGCGCGGCCAGCATTCAAATGCCCAATCCCCGCGAGAACGGCGATCAGCTTGAAGTGACCATCGCCGAAACCTTGCGTGATCGGCATCTGGAAGCACGGCAGATTTTGCTGCTCAGCATTCCCGCGCAGGCGCTGCTGATCATCGCGGCATTTCTATTGGTGTGGCTGGGCGTAAGCACAGGGCTACGCCAGCTCGAACCACTCACCAACCAGCTAGCCAACCGCGAACACGATCTGGCGCCGATCGGCGATGCCGAAGTGCCGGTGGAAATCCTGCCGCTCACGCGCACCATCGACGGCCTTTTCGCTCGATTGCGGAGCATGTTGGCGCTGCATGAGCGCTTCATCGCCGACGCCGCGCATCAACTACGTACGCCATTAGCGGGCTTGAGTGTGCACGCGGAGCGCGCGCAGGCCAGCTCCGATCCAGCCACGATCAAGGACGCGCTGAACCATATCCAGCGGCTGATCCTGCGCGCCAATCGCACCTCCAGCCAATTGCTCGCGCTCACGCGTGCGCAGACGGCCGAACACGAAATCGGCGATACCGAACGGCTCAATCTCGCCACGATCATTCCGGAACTGGTGGGTCAGCGCGTGCATGAAGCACTGGCCACGGATATCGACCTGGGCTACGAAGGCCCCGCCGGCCCGCTATGGATCGAAGGCGATCGCCACCGCCTGCAGGAAATGCTGGATAACCTTATCGACAACGGCCTGCGCTACGCGGGCCGCGACAGCCTGATGACGATATCGCTCGCCCGCGAAGACAACCATATCTGCCTCGCTGTAGAAGACAACGGGCCCGGCGTACCGCCGGCATGGATCGAACGTCTGGGCGAGCGTTTTTTTCGCGTGCCCGGTAGCGAAGAGCAAGGCAGCGGTTTAGGGCTTGCGATCGTGCAGCGCATTGCGGAATGGCATAACGCGCGCGTGCGTTATCGCAGTGGTAGCCATGGACACGGTCTGCGCGTGGAGGTTGTTTTCCCCTCGTCGCACGACGCATGAAAATCGTAACCGGGATTGTCATCCCAGCCTACGCGCCAAGCTTCGAATAAAAAAAGGCGACGCAAAGCGCCGCCGTGTTTGTCAGCTTCCCCTGCATGGGAACATCGACAAAGAAATCTGTTCGGAAACTTTGCGCGAGGTTGGCCCCTCATCCAGCCTCTCCCCAAAGAGGAGAGGCGGAGATAAGCCTTACATCGCCTTCTTCGCTTTCGTCAGCAGCTGGTCGAGCAGCACCACGGCCAGATCGATTTCCTCGTAGCTGATATCCAGCGACGGTGCGAACGTGATCACGTTCTTGTACCAGCCGCCCACGTCGAGCACGAGGCCGATCTTCTTGCCGTTGTGGTTCAGATCCCCAGCGAGGCCGATGTCGACCATCTTGTCCAAGAGTGCCCTGTTCGGCGTGAAGCCATCGTCAGTGCAGATTTCGGCGCGCAGCGCCAAACCTAGACCGTCGACATCTCCGATTTCCTTGTGGCGCTTTTGCAGATCTTTCAGCGCTTCCAGGAAGTAGGCGCCTTTCTCAGGCACGGTCTTTTCGTAATCCAGCTCGTAGCCCATCTTGATCACTTCCAGACCCAGCGACGTGCCGAGCGGGTTGGAATTGAAGGTGGAGTGCGTGGAGCCCGGCGGGAAGATGGTCGGGTTGATCATTTCCTCGCGCGCCCACAGGCCGGAAAGCGGATTCAAGCCGTTGGTAAGCGCCTTGCCGAACACAATGATGTCGGGCGTGACGCCGAAATGCTCGATCGACCACAGCTTGCCGGTACGCCAGAAACCCATCTGGATTTCGTCCACCACCATCAGGATGCCGTATTTATCCAGCACCTTCTTCAGATCCTTGAAGAAGTTGCGCGGCGGCACGACGTAGCCGCCGGTGCCCTGAATCGGTTCCACGTAGAAGGCAGCGTATTCGGCCTGGTTGACCTTGGGATCCCACACGCCGTTGTATTCGGTTTCGAACAGGCGCTCGAACTGGCGCACGCAATGATCGGAATACTCTTCCGGCGTCATGCCTTTCGGGCGACGGAACGGATACGGGAACGGAATGAACATCGCGCGCTCGCCGAAATGGCCGAAGCGGCGGCGATAACGATAGCTGGACGTAATCGACGAAGCGCCTAGCGTGCGGCCGTGATAACCGCCTTCGAAGGCGAACATGAGGCTCTTGCCGTTCTTGTAGTTGCGCACCAGCTTGAGCGAATCCTCCACCGCCTGCGCACCGCCCACATTGAAGTGCACGCGACCCTTCAGGCCGAACTTCTTCTGCGCGTCGACGGCGATCGTCTTGGCCAGCTCGATGCGGGTCTGATGCAGATACTGGCTGGCGACCTGCGGCAGCACGTCGATCTGGCGCTTCAGCGTGTCATTCAGACGCTTGTTGCCGTAGCCGAAGTTAACGGCCGAATACCACATTTGCAGATCGAGGAACGGCACACCAGCGGTGTCGTACATCCAGCTACCTTCGCCGTGGCGGAAGATCTTCGGAGGGTCGACGTAATGCACGGTGTCGCCGAAGGAGCTGTATTGGGCTTCGTCGGCAAGAAGTTCGTCGTCAGGAATGACGTAGGAGGCAGCGTTGGGATCGTATGTGTTCATCGAAGGAGAAAAAGAGAATGGAGTGAAAAGGGGTATCGCTTGGCGACGATGTTCAACCTTGTCTTGCCGTCATTCCGGCGAAGGCCGAGGTGCTTCACAACAGCGAAGCTGGTCAATCCATCTTGGCCTTGCGCAAGAGCAACATGGACTCCCACTCACGCGGGAATGACGACGCGGAAAATCAAACATCGCGAAGAATGCGCGGCTACTGGACTAAAAATTCGAAACAGCCGGCAACACTCGCGGCTCGTGCTCGGTCAGCAAGCTACCATCCAGCAGGCGCGGCAGCAGTTCCAGCGCATCCTCGAAACCGGTGATCGGTACATAGGGAATGCCAGCGGCGCGGCAGTGTTCGATCAGGCGATGCTTGGCGAACACGAAGTCCACCTGATCGGCCGCACAAAAATCCGAGGCGCCATCGCCGATCAGCAAGGTCTTCTTGCCGCCCGCGCGCGCCTGCTCAACGCACGCGCATTTGCAGGTGCCGCTGCGGCAGCCTTCGCTCTGGAACGGCGAGGTGAGCTGCCACTGGCGCGGCGGCGTGCCCGGCGCTAGGTGATTGGCGGCGAGCGGGAGATTATCCAAACCGTAGCGTCCAAGAATGCGGTGGATGGCGTAGTCCAGGCCGTCGCTCACGATGCGGATCGGCGCACCCAGTTGCGACGCGCGCGTCACGAAAGCCGGAAAGGCATGGTCGATCCACAGGCCGTCCAGATGCTCGTCCAGTTGCTCGCCGCTCACATCGAGCAGGGCCACTTGTCCGCTCATGCATTCGCGCGAGCCGATGCGGCCAGCGCGCCAGTCCTGCTCCAACGCTTCCCAGCCGGTACGGCCGAAACGATCCAGCAGCGAGTCGATCACGTCCTCGACGGAGATGGTTCCGTCGAAGTCGCAGAGGATGTTCCAGGCAGTCACACGCCACTCCCAACACTAGTGAGAGGGCATCTTGGCAAGCATCCCCTTTCGGGCCCCTTTCCGTTGATCAGCTCTCTTTCCCCTTTTGGAACAATGGGCATGTAGGCGTAAGCCAAACCTGAGCTTGACCGGCTATGCTTAGCGTTTGCACGCCTTCTTCGACGGTTTTCAGCTCGTGCACCATCCCTTACCGCGCCATGCCCTTCCTGCCGCCCGCTCACTGACAGCCGGGCTGAGCCTGCTTTCTGCGCTGGTACTGACAGTGCTGGCCGGTTGCACGGCAGCACCGCTGCCCGCCCTGAAGCCGCCAGTGCCGCAGGCTTGGCGCAACGCGCCCACGGCCAGCCCCAACGCCGCGCAGCCGGATCTGCACAGCTGGTGGCAGGCCTTCAACGATCCCGAGCTGAACGCGTTAGTGCAGCGCGCGCTGGCCCACAACCTGGACGTGAAGGCAGCCTCCGAGCGCCTGCTGGCCGTGCGTACGCTGTATCGGCACCGCAACGACCAATATCTGCCCAGTCTGCGCTTCGACACCAACCAGGTGATCCAGCCCGATGCCAGCGCTTCGTATTTCATCGTCGGCTTCGATGCGCTGTGGGAATTGCCGTTCTTCGGCGCGCTCAAGAGCACGAACCGGCTTGCCGCCGGCAAGCTCGACGCGGCGCAAGCGCAATTGCAGGGTACCTACGTCACCCTGGTGGCCGAGGTGGCACGTTGCTGGATCGCTCTGCGCACCGCGCAAAACCAGGCCAGGCTGCTGACTGCCGTGCGCGATGCGAATCGCGAAAAACTGAGCCTGCTTCAGGTGCGCGAGCGTTTGAAACTCACCTCCCCCACCGAGGTTTCCACGGCACAAGCAGAGCTGGCTCGTGCGGACATGGCGCTGACCGATCCGCAACGCGCCATCAACGCCAACGCACAGCAGTTGGCAGTGCTGCTCGGCCAGAGCGAACCCGATCCAGCGTGGCTGCAAGCAGACGGCACGCAGCCGCAACTGGGCGACTGGCAGATGACCAGCGCGCCCGCCGATCTGTTGCGCACGCGCCCTGAAATCGCCGCCGCCGAGGCTGACGTGCTGCGCGCAGCGGGTGAAGCAGGCATCAGCCGCGCGGCGGTCTATCCGCATATCGGGCTGGGTAGCTCGCTGGACTGGTCGGCGAACCTGCTCAGCCATCACACATTCATCCGCTCCGGCGACGGCATTTTTTCGGCTGGCCCGGTGATGGACGTGCCGCTGTTCGATTGGGGCATGCGCGTAGCGCAGGCGCGTTCCAAGCGCCATGAGCTGCGGGCTTCGGTATACGCCTACCGGCAGGCCGTGCTGCAAGGCGTAGCCGAAGCCGAAACCGCGATGGGCGACCTGCAGCAGGCGCATATGCGTGAGACCTCTGCCGAACAGGCGGCGCAGGCTCTCGACCACAATGCTTCCGCGCTGGGCCAGCGCCGCAACCTCGGTCTGGCCAGCACGCTGGACGTGCAGGATGCCTTGATCGCCCAGCAGAACGCGCAGCTCGAACTGGCCTCCGCACGCGCAGAACGCGATCTCGCGTACGTATCGCTGTACAAGGCCTTGGGCGGCGCACCGCAGCCGCCGGTCAATGTTGCCGCTGACTACAAGGCGCTCGGCAACAAGAAAGAGACGCAGTGATGGTGGCGCTCGCTCGCAAGACCCTGATCTACGAATGGCGCCGTTTCCTGCCCGCGATTCTCGCGGTGGGTTTCGCCAGCCTGCTGCAACTGCTGCAGGCTGCCTTGGTGCTGGGCATCTTCGGCAGCGCGAGCGTGTACATCACTGGCTCGTCCGCCGATCTGTGGGCGGGTTATCCGGGCACGCAAAGCGTGAATCTCGGCCGCCCCATCAACGAGGACGTAGCGATGCGTCTGCGCATGGATCCGGACGTGGTGAAGGTGGAGCCCTTCCGCTGGGTGGATGCGGACTGGCGCGGTCCGCACGATACCGGCGGCGTGTCGGTATTCGTGTCCGGCATCGATCCGCGCGCCGACGGCATGATGTTCTCGCGCGCCCTGCCCCTTGCCTTGCGCGCACGCTTGAACGAACCGGGCGCGGTGATCGTGGACAAGGCGGATCTGGACAGCCTCGGCGTGAGCATCGGCGACACCGCGGCCATCAATGGCCAGCGCGTACGCGTGGTCGGCGTAAGCAGCGGCCTGCGCGCGCTGGGTGGCGTGAATATCGTCGCCTCGCTGGAAACCGCGCGCGTGCTGGACGTCGCACCGGATGATGCCGGCATGATGACCTACTTCGTGGCCAAGCTGCGCCATGGCGCCAAACCCAAAGTCGTTGCAGCGCGTTTGAACGGATCGAACACATTCGGCCCGTATACCGTCTGGACGGCCAACTCGTTCGCGCGCACTTCGCAGCTGTATTGGATGCTCGACACCGGCGCCGGCGCGGGCGTGCTGTTCCTGGCCGGCATCGTATTCCTGGTCGGCGCGGTAATCACCAGCCAGACGCTGATCGCCGCGGTGATCGGCTCGATCCGCGAGTACGCCACCTTGAATGCGCTTGGCGTGGGCCGCGGTTCGCTGCGCAAAGTAGTGATGGAGCAGGCTTTCTGGGTCGGAGCGTTGGGCTTGGTATGCAGTGTGGTGATCGGCGCGATCCTGCTGGTGATCGCGCGCAATCGCAGCGTGCCGATGGAAATGCGCCCACTGACGGCCTTGGCATGCCTGACACTGAGCATGGCGCTAGCGATCGTGTCCGGCCTGGCGGCCGTGCGCAGCCTGCGTCGCGCGGACCCGGCGAGTCTGCTGAGATAAGCATGCCTACGATCGCATCGACCACTTCCGCACACACCCCCGCGCTGCAAGCTCGCAGCGTGCACAAATCCTTTGTCTCTGGCCACATCCAGAACACGGTGCTGCACGATCTCACGTTGGACATGCGTGCCGGCGAACTCACGCTGATCTCCGGCCCTTCCGGCTGCGGCAAGAGCACGCTACTGGCGATCTTGAGCGGCCTGCAACCGGCTGATGCAGGAGAAGTGCGCGCACTCGGGCATGAGCTGAGCGGTCTTAGCATGCGCGAATTGGAAGCGTTCCGCCTGCAACACACCGGCTTCGTATTCCAGGGTTTCAATCTGTTTCCCGCGCTCACCGCCCTGGAGCAAGTGGAACTACCGCTGAGCTACATGGGACTGGACAGGAACGTGGTGCGCAAGCGTGCAATGGAATCGCTGGAAGAAGTCGGCCTCGGCCCACGCATGCGAATGCTGCCTTCCGAGTTGTCCGGTGGCGAGAAGCAGCGCGTCGCCATCGCCCGCGCGCTCGCCAAGCAACCCGAACTGCTGTTCGCCGACGAACCCACCAGTGCGCTGGATGCCGCCAACGGGCAGATCATCATCGACATCCTGCACCGCATCGCCCGCGCGCATGGCACCACCGTACTCTGCGTCAGCCACGATCCGCGCCTGGTCCATCACGCCGATCGCGTGCTGGCGATGGAAGATGGCCGCATTCTGAGCGACCATGTGCCGCCCGCATCACTCGCCACGGCCACCGAGCATCCCTGAGAACCTACGCATGACCCTGCGCACGCTCCGCCTTCCGCTCACCCTGCTTGCCGTGCTGCTGACCGGCTGCTCGCAGAACGATGCGCCGGCGACCACTAACCCCGCTGCAGCGGCGTACACGGCAGTGGCGCGCGGGCGCATCGATATCGAAGGCGGCCTGCTGAAGCTCACCATGCCCAGCGAAGGTGTAGTGGCTCAGGTCAATGCGCACGAAGGCGATCATGTAAGCAAAGGCCAGTTGCTCGTCCAGCTCGACCTCGCGCCCGCGAAACTGGCCCTGGACACCGCGCTGGCCGAACAGCAGCAGGCCACCGCACAGATCGGTGCGCTGGAAGAACGCGGTAAATCCGCCGGCTTACGCGCATCCCGCCTGGAACAGGCCGCCAAGGCCGGTGCAGGCGACGTGCAAAGCGCGGACGATGCGCGCGAAGCGGCACGGCAGGCGCAGGTTGAATTGAACAATGCACGCGCTGCCGCCGCACTTGCCGCTCAGAAAGTGGCCGGTGCGCGCTATCAACTCGAACTGCGCAGCCTGCGTGCCCCCGTCGATGGCCAAATCGTGCAGCGCATGGTGCAACCCGGCGCATCCGTGTCGCCCGCCGCCGGACCGATCTTCGTGCTGCTGCCGGATGCACCGCGCATCGTGCGCGCCGAACTCAACGAATCCTTCGTCGGCGTGGTGCACGAGGGCATGCCGGCCGAAGTGGACGACGACAGTGGCAGCGGCATGGCGCCGCTCAAGGCGCACGTGCTGCGGATCGGCAATGTGTTCGGCGCCAGCACGCTGGAAGACGATCCGCAGGTGCGCGCCAACACGCGTTCGGTGGAATGCGTGTTGACGCTGGACCAGCCGCCGTCGGCGCCGTTGCGTATCGGGCAGCGAGTGTTGGTGAAGTTCGCACCTGCGAAGTAACTCGCAGGCTGCCGAACTCACGCCACAGCGATCTGCGCCGGCTCTTCTTCATGCACCTGCTCTAACAGTTTCCATTGACGTAGCAAGGCTATCGCTCGCTCTACGCCATCTTCCGCACGTACCTTTTGCCCTAACGATGATGCCGCCTCGCGCATCGGCTTCGACACCGCGCTTTGAATAGCTGACGCCAACGTGTCTGCACTCATACTGCGCCGATCCACGATCGGCGGCGCTACGCCTTCGCGCTGCAAACAACGCGCCCAGAACGGCTGATCGCCAAAGAACGGCACGATTACCGAAGGAATCCCGGCGCGAGCCGCAGCCGCCGTCGTGCCGGCACCACCGTGATGAACCGCCGCAGCCATGCGCGGAAACAGCCAATCGTGCGGTGCGCTGCGCGTAAAGAAAATCTTCTCGTCCTGTACACCTTCTTCGCCCGCCAAACCGCCCCAGCCAGTAGCGAGCACGGCGCGTTGCCCGCTTCGGCGCACGGCTTCGAGCACCACGGCGGTGAACTGTTCCGCGCGCGTGCTGATCATGCTGCCGAAACCCACATAGACAGGCTTGGGGCCTGCGTCGAGAAACGCGCGCAGAGCATCCGAAGCTTGCCAATCGGGCTGATCGAGAAACCAGTAGCCGGTGATTTGCGCCGTATCGGGCCAGTCCGCCGGCCTCGGCACAACGTGTTGGCTGAAACCGTAGAGCACCCGATGATGCCGGTTGTTGAAGTAAGGCCCGTACCAGGGATACCTGGGCAAACCAAGTTGCGGGCGCACGACGTTGTTGATAGCCGGGCTCATCACGTACCACACTAGCAACCGCAACAGGTTGTACGCCGCCATGTTCAAGGCCGGCGGCAGCTTCCGCCCACCAACTAGCACTAACGGCGACATGTAGCGCGATGGCGTCAGCGGTTGCAACTGCGCAGCCACGAACGGAATGCCACGTGCTTCGGCCACAGCCTTGGCCAACAGGGTACTGTTGGCGACGCCGATCACCAGGCCCGCGCCCGCGCCCGCCGCCATGCCTTCCTTAGCCCAGCGCGTAGCCCACTCGGCGTAGAAATGCCTGGAAATACGTGCCATCGCCGACATGTCCAAACCCATGTCGGCAATCTCCCGGTTCGAATCCAGCATCGTCTGGAAGTTGGCGGTCAACGGAAAGAAGGCCAAGCCGGCGGCGCGCACCATGCCTTCGAAATTGTCGCTGGTGACGATGCGTACCGGATAGCCTGCGCGCTGCAGCGCAACGCCCAAGGCGACACAAGGCCGTATATCACCTTGCGTGCCGATAGTGAAGATCGCAATGGGAGCTCTGGACTCAGGCATACACTGTGCTCCCAGCAAGCGCATGATCGGCCGTATCCGGCAACGTCTGCGCTCGAACCGATGGCAGTGTATGTAAGCGCTGCATCACCAACCGACCGATTTGCGCGGCGGGCGCCGCATCCAGCATGGTCAGGTGATGGCACGGGATGTCATGCACATCTATCCAGCCATCGATATAAGGACGCCACGCCTCCGGTTTGTCGTACCACAGTCCGGTCAGGTCGACTTCTTCCTTCTGCGCCGCGCGGAAGAACATCACGTCGGCATCAATTCGCCGCGGCACATGCTTGCGCGCAAGTCGCAGATTGTTGAGCACGACGGCCGATATGTTCTCGATCAGGTGCGGATCGCTGCGCGAAATCTCCTGTACCGGTGGCAGCGTGAATACGCCGTACTCCTGGCACAGCAGATCGGTTAGCGCCGCCAGGTCCGCAGGCGGGTGCTCGGCGTGGTTATGAAAGCCGAGGAAACGCAGAATGTCCCTGATTTCCTGCGTCGGATCGCCGGACGACGATGTACCTTCCGCCACGAACGGATAGACATCCAACAAGGACAGGAATTCCACCTGCTGTCTATGCGCTTGCAGTTGCGCGGCGATCTCGTGCGCAATCAATCCGCCCAGCGACCAGCCGAGCAGCCGATACGGCCCCTCCGGCTGGATGCGCCGGATCTGCGTCAGATAATCGGCGGCCATCTGCGCAATGTTGCCCGGCAACGATACGCCGCCACGTAACCCGTTCGACTGCAAGGCGTACACCGGCAACTTGTCGTCCAGGTAACGCAACAACCCTGTATATGCCCAGCTCAGCCCCAGGGCCGGGTGGATGCAAAACAAGGGCCGCTCACGATGCGATACACGCAACGGCAGCACGGCGCCCAGCGGATCGCTCTTCGCCTCGGCACGCTGCAGATACGCGGCCAATCCAGCGATGGTCGATGCTCCTCCGAAAAGGCTGGCCAGCGGCAGCTCCATGCCGAAATGCTCAGGGAAGCGCGCAATCATTTCCACTGCGCTCAGCGAATCGCCGCCGAGTTGGAAGAAGTTGTCATGCAAGCCAACCCGCTCGACACCCAGCACTTGCTGCCATAGCGCCGCCAGTTTTCTTTCGATGTCCGTAACCGGTTCGGCATAAGCGGTTGTAACGGGCGTGCGGGCCGGCATCGGCAACGCCTTGCGATCCAGCTTGCCGATAGGCGTCAGCGGCATCGCGTCGATAGACATGATATGCGTGGGCACCATGTACTCGGGTAGGAATTTGGCAAGGTAAGCGCAAAGTTCATCGACGATCAGTTGCCTGCCCGAGCGCAGTACCACGTAGCCGACCAGCACTTGTCCACCATCATCCTCACGATGCGCGGCGACCGCTGCATTGAGCACGTCGCTGTGGCGGGCCAATGTGCATTCGATTTCGCCCAGTTCGATGCGATGGCCGCGAATTCTCACTTGGCCATCCGCGCGCCCGACAAAATGCAGCAGGCCTTGATCGTTCCAGTACACCAGGTCGCCGGTGCGATACATGCGGCTGCCATCATTGGCAAACGGATCTGGTAGGAACCGAGCCTCCGTTAGCTGATGATGGTTGAGATAACCCTTCGCCACGCCTGCACCGGCGATGTAGAGCTCACCGACGGCGCCCGTTTGCACTAGCTGCTGGTGCTGATCCAGCACATAGAGCCGTGTGTTGAGAATTGGGCGGCCAATCGGCGGCGTTTCAAATACCACCTCCTTCAACTCGATCGCGGTTGATAAAACAGTAGTTTCGGTAGGGCCGTAAAGCTGTGTCACACGCGCAGCACGCTGTAGCAGCTGCGCAACCAGTTCGGCACTCAAGGTTTCTCCGCCTACCAATACATGCAGGTGTTGCAAGTTCGCTTCGGGACTTGCCAGCAGCACGCGCCAGAGCGAAGGCGTCGCCCACATGTGCGTGGCGCGATGACGGTGCAGCAAGGGCAGCAATGCGGGTGGATGATGCACCGTTTCGCCGCTGGCGATCGCCACGCTCGCTCCCGCCGTCAGCGGCAGAAACCGCTCAAGCATCACGATATCGAACATCACGGTGGCAATTGCCAGGAAACGATCGCCAGGAAGGAGCGCGAGCTGCTGCCGCATGCCTTGCAGCAGATTGCACAGATTGCGATGTGTAACTTCCACTCCCTTGGGCCGCCCGGTCGAGCCGGAGGTATAGAGCACATAGGCTGTGGCATCGGGCCGCGACAGATCTGGCTCCTGCTCGCTTGTCTCCAGCGCGGCCTCCAGCGCTTCCGGGTGAAGCAGCATCATGCCGCCAAACCCGAAGCGTTCATGCAGCTCAGGCGTTGAGACCAGCGCGATGGGCGATGCATCGTTCAGCATCATCGAGATGCGGTGCGGCGGCCCATCCGGATCCAACGGCAAATGGGCCGCACCAGCGCGCATGATCGCCAGCAACACGATCAGCCATTGCTCGCCAGGCGGCAGCATCACCGCCACGATGTCGCCGGGTAGCACGCCATCGGCGATCAGCTGCCGGGCTTGCCGCACGCTGCGTTCATGCAATTGGCGGTAGGTGATCGTCATTTCATCGACCAACACGGCCGCCGCATCCGGCGCGAGCTGTGCCTGATGCGCGATCAACGCAGGCAGGCTTTCTGGCGCAAGGGGCGCAGCGGTGTCATTCCATCCGTGCAGCAGGCGTCGACGCTCCTCCTCGCCAAGAATATCGATCTGCCGCAAGGGGCGATCCGACTCGGCGAGCACGCCATCCACCAGCAGCGCCAGACGCCGGCGATGCTCATTCAGATCGTCCATGCTGTACAGCACCGGATTGGCGTCGAAGTCGAAACATAGTTCACCGCCGTCACCGCGGTCGTAGACGAACACCATGAGGTCTTCGCCGGAACCGTTCGACACGTTATGAGATATCACACCGGAGCCGCCAAAGTTGAGCTGGTAATCGAACGGTTCGATATTCACGCCAAGCCACGCGATGTGCCTGCCTTTGCCGATTAGCCCCAGATCGCGGCGTACATCTTCGTAACGATATTGCTGATGTCGCAGTGCCTGCCTGACCACCCGCGCGACTTGCGCGAACAACTCGATTACCGTGGTTTCCGGCGTAAAGCTCAGCCGGATCGCCACGAAGTTGGCAGCTAAACCCGGTGTTCGACGCAGCGCCGCATTGATGCGCCCGGACACGGGCATGCCGATGACCAGATCGTGCGCGCCCGTGGCGCGATGATAATAAGCGGCTACCAGCGCGATCAGCATCTGCGGCAAGCTGGTGGAGGTTTGCTTTCCCAATTCGCGTAAACGCTGCACCGTGGCAACCGACAGATGTCCGGTACTGCGCCGCAAGCGACCTATGCCGCACTGCCCCAGGCGCGACAGCGAAACGGCTTCGGGCAGGTCGGCGAGCCTTTCCTTCCAGAATTCGCGATCGCGCTTCAGTCGGTCCGAATCGCGATAGACCGCTTCCGCCTCGATCAATTCCTGCAACGAACCGAACTCGCACGGTGCAGGCTCGCGCCCTTCCACATACGCGTTATAGAGCTCGGCTAGTCGCTGCGCACTTATGCTGCCGCTGTAACCGTCGTAGATGATGTGATGGGCGCGCTGGTACCAGTAGTAGCGATCGTCTGCCGCCTTGAACAAAGCGCTCACCCATAAGGGATCGTTGGCCAGATTGACGGGGCGGCTGAGCTCGGCTCGCATCCAGGATTCGGCCGCCGCGCGCGGATTGGCTTCGCCGCTGACGTCGAGATAGGGAAATTCACCATTATAGACAGGTCGTACGATTTGCCGCGGACTACCGTGCTGCTCGACCACGCTTACGCGCAACGCTTCGGCTTCGCGCGTAAGCTGCCACAAGGCGCGTATGAACAGATCGGGCTGCACTGGCCCGCAAATTTCCAGCATCTCGGCGATGTTCAAGGTGGCGTCCGCCGCGCCGATCTTCTGCCCCACCCACAATCCGCGCTGGGCGGTAGTCAGCGGCAGCGACGTTGGTGACTCGTGACTCATTGCGCGTTCTCCTTGTGAATGCGCACGCTTGGGTCTGGCCGCGACTTGCTTATCTCGTTCGTACGCGCCTGCCCGCGTTGCATTCGCATTTGTGATGCATGACCCCTAGGACACACTCTCCCGACGCAGACGACTGCGCTCTTGTTTTTCATGGCACAAGAAGCCCGCCACAGCTAACTTCAGCCGCGATAGAGACGCTTGCACAATTGGGTGCCGCAACGAGACAACGACTGACGCGCGGTCAGCTATCGTCATTCACTCGATTTACTTCCCACTTGCGACGGCGCGGATAAACAACTACTTCGCAACGTATCCGCCGCGTTCCACTAAACCGACCTCGCACATGGGCGCTGCCACGTGCGCTACATCGCACTGCTTACAACCATGCAGTACTTATGTTGCGGTGTAGCAATTTGGTGATGAAAAGTCTGTCAACAACGCATGCACACAAACTTTTGCACGCGCATGTTGAGAACTGAGACACACAAGTCAATGTGTTACATCGATATTGCAGCTCGTAGGCTGGCATCCCAGCCTACGTGGTTAAGGCACACAAGCGCTCGATGGCGAATGACCGAGCATTGCGCTCAGCGATCGTCACGCGTCCAGATCAGGCCGTCGCTTTCGCGCACGGGAAACCGGTGAATCGGCTCATACGCCGGCGGACAGGTCGGCTGGCCGGTGCGCAGATCGAAGCGCGCGCCGTGGCGCGGACATTCCACTTCGTGGCCATGGACCTCACCACCGGCAAGCTCACCGCCGTCGTGCGTGCAGATATCTTCCACCGCATAGAGATCACCATCGATATTGAAGACGGCGATGGCGATGTCGCCATCCCACACCACCTTGAATTCGCCGGGCAACAGCTCCGAGCGTGTGCCGACTTCCACCCAGGCTTCGCTCATGGCGTTAGTTCCTTCACCATCAATTCGAAGCGCAGATCGTCGCGACGCGGAAGGCCAAAGCGTTCGTCGCCATAGGGGAAAGGCGAGTATTCGCCGGTGCGCCGATAGCCGCGACGTTCGTACCAGGCCATCAGGTCGTGGCGCACGTCAATCACCTTCATGTGCATGGCGCGGCATTGCCACATGCCGAGCGCAAAACGCTCCGCCTCGGTCAGCACTTGACGCCCCAGTCCACCACCCTGACGTGGTGGATGCACGGCGAACATACCGAAATACGCGGCATCGCCGTGTTTTTCGATTTGGCAGCAGGCAAGCAGCTCGCCGTCGACCTGTGCTAGCAGAACGGCGCTGTCCGGCGTCGTCAACAATTCGGCCACGGCAGCGGCGTCGGTGCGCCGGCCATCGAGCAGATGAGCTTCGGTGGTCCAGCCGCGGCGGCTGGATTCACCGCGATAGGCGGATTCGACCAAGGCAACGATGGCGTTGACGTCAGCCGCAACGGCTTGGCGAAAAACGGGAGCAATGTCGGTATTCATTGCTCCATGATAATCCGCCCAACCATCCCCGCCAAAGAGCGATGCTCGTTTATGGCAGCATCACCTCGCCTGGGTGGCCACGATAGAAGCGCACTCCGGGTCGATAGGCGTGAAAACGGCACGCATCGAAGTCGTGGGCAAGAATCCGACGACCGTCCGACAGTACCGTGCGGAAATCGTACAAGCAGCGGTCGTCGCTAAAATTAATCACTTCGGCGAGCTCATAATCGAAATCTTGGCCCTTGAAATCGACTTCCGCCCAATGGTCGCTACCAGCAGGTGCAAGGGCGAACGACTCGATCCGGCTCCGGGTATCGTTGATGACCTTGACGGAATGCCGTGTTTGGGCCAGCGCAGTGATGGGAAGGCAAGCAAGGCATACGGCGAGCAAGCAAGGGCGCATCACGTTCTCCTTTTGAAAGGCACAGCAAGCCCGTGGCCGGCATGCATGGCATGCGGCGGCTGGATGATTTGCTACGTGGGGAGCAGGGCTAACGGAAAGGTAGATGCATGTGTCGCCAAAACGGTTGCAAGGCATTTGCCTGCAACCGGGCAGCCCTTGGCCGTATCTCTATACTCATTGGCGCCACGTCCGGCGCCCCTTTACCAAAGGAGTAGATGGTGGACAAAGATATCGCCGTTCCCGTGGTGCTCTTCCTTTGCGTCACCGTGGGCATCGTTTATATCGTCAGTCTTCTGGTCAACACGCGCCAACGCATCAAGATGCTGCAGGTTTGCGGCTCAAAGGAGTTGGTGGAGTCCGTCATCCAGGCGGATACGTATCGCTACCAGATGTCGGCCTTGCGCTGGGGCGTGCTCGCACTGATGGAAGCCATCGCTTTCGGGATCATCCAGGCCATGGGCTGGACCGAGATCAATCCTGGCGTGGTGGCGTTATTGCTGGGCGCCTTTGGGCTCGGGTCCCTTCTGGTTTTTCTGCTTGGACGGCGTTTCGGCTGATTGGCACTCACCGCGTGAGCCATCAGGATCGTCAGCTCGTCGAAGCCGTACTGGCGAATGCGCCCGGCGCGTTCGAACGCCTGGTGCGCGAGCACCAGGCTTTGTGCTGGCACATCATCTATCGCATGGTGCACCACCCGGAAGATGCCCGCGAGCTATGCCAAGACACATTTCTGCGCGTATATCGACATCTGAACCAGTATCGCTACGAGAGTGCACTCAAATCCTGGATCGGGCGCGTGGCGTACACGGTGGCGCTGCGTTACCTGGAACGAAAGCGCATTGCGGTGTTCGATCCCGGTGAAGACGAAGATGCCATCAATCCGATCGAAAACCTGAGCGACGGTTTCGACCTGGAAGGCGCCTACGCCGATAGCGAAACCGCTGCGCATCTGCATCAGGCCATCGAAGCCCTGCCCCCGCTGCAACGCACTCTGCTTACGCTTTATCATCTGGACGAACTGTCCATCGACGAGATCGCCAGCATCACCGGCCTGGCTGCCGGCACGATTAAAAGCCATCTGTTTCGCACGCGCCTTCGTTTGCGCGAGCAGCTCGAGACCGCGTACGGAGTTTCATCATGAACCGCGAACCGCCATCGCCCCACGACGACAGCATGGAACGCGAATGGGCTCTGCAGGAACAAGCCGTTCGAGCCGAGCGGCTCGGGCTGGACGCCAGCCGTGATGCAGAGCTGCAGCGCTATCGTGTCGTGGCGCGCGCGCTACGACAGCCTCTGGATGAAGATTTGCCGCTGAATTTTGCCCGCGAGGTTGCCAGAGAGGCGCGTCGCCGCGCTGCCGGCGATATGCGGCTCGAGCTTTATCTCAGCTGGACGCTGCTTGGCGTACTGGTTGCCATGCTGATCGGAGTGATGCTGCGCTACGGCAGCGCACTGGGACAGCTTACGCACATCGCGCTTTCGCAACCATGGCTGTTGGCCTTGGCAGGATTCTTTGCGTTGCTAGCCGCAAGCAAGCTGCTTCATCGAAGAGTGAGCTAATAGGGCACGTAGGTTGGCGGTGAGCGTCAGCGAACCCCAACATTGCCATCCACATGGTCACGCTGGGGTTCGGTTGCACCTCACCCCAGCCTACGCATAAGCGAGTTACATGAGCAGCTTGCGGACCTTGAGCAACGCGGCGATGAACGCGTCAACTTCTTCGCGCGTGTTATAGAACGCCAGCGACGCGCGCAAGGTGGCCGGCACGCCGTAGAACTGCATCAACGGATGTGCGCAGTGATGACCCGAGCGCACCGCCACACCTTCCAGGTCGAGCAGCGTGGCCATGTCGGTGGCCTGCGCACCTTCGAGCAGGAAGGAGATCACCGGCTCCTTTTCCTTCGCCTCGCCGAAAATGCGCACACCTTGCACCTCGCGCAAGCGCTCGGTGGCGTACGTCAGCAACTCGTGCTCCCACGCGCGAACCGCCTCGAAGCCGAGACCTTGGTAGTAATCGATCGCCGCGCCCACGCCGGCGAAGCCAGCGATGTTCGGGGTGCCCGCTTCAAACTTGTGCGGCGGATCGGCAAAGGTGGTGCCGTCGAAACGCACTTCGCGGATCATCTCGCCGCCGCCGAAGAACGGCGGCATCGCCTCCAGGTGCTCGCGCTTCGCCCACAACGCGCCAGTGCCAGTGGGCGCCAGCATCTTGTGGCCGGTCAGTGCGTAGAAATCGCAGCCCAACGCCTGCACGTCCACGGGACGATGCGGCAGTGCTTGCGAACCGTCCACCATCAGCGGAATGCCGCGCTTACGGCACTCGCGCGCGATCTCGCGCACGGGGTTCACCGTGCCCAGCACGTTGGATACGTGTGCCACACAAGCCAGCTTTACTTCCGACGTGAGCAGCTCGAAGAATTTTTCCAGGATCAACTCACCGCTCTGGTCGATCGGTGCGGCCTTCACCGTGGCGCCCGTTCGCGCGGCAACGAGCTGCCACGGCACGATGTTGGCGTGGTGTTCCATTACCGTGGTGACGATTGCATCGCCCGGCTTCAGGCGCGGCAGCGCATAGCTGTACGCCACCAGGTTCATCGATTGCGTGGTGCCGGAGGTAAGAATCACATCATTGCGCGAACCGGCATTGATGAATGCGGCCAGCTTGTCGCGTGCATTTTCGTACGCAGCCGTGGCCTCTTCGCCCAGCTGATGCACCGCACGAGCGACGTTGGCGTTGTGTTCGCGATAGTGGTTATCCACCGCCTCGATCACCTGCCGCGGCTTCTGACTGGTGTTGGCGTTGTCGAAATACACCAGCGGCTTGCCATGCACCGTGCGCGACAGCAACGGAAAATCCGCGCGCACGCGCTGCACATCAAAGTCGACGGAAGGATGGCTGGGCTTGACGGTCATGATGGCATTCAGGGCAGATGCGCAAGCAGCGCGTCGGAAAAGTAATCGCGCAAGGTTTCGTTGGGCAGCGCCGCGAACACCGCGCGGCAGAATGCCGCCGTGAGCAGCGCGCGCGCTTCGGCCTGCGGCAGGCCACGCGAACGCAGGTAGAACAGCGCGCGCTCGTCGAGTTGGCCGACGGTGGCGCCGTGCGCGGCCTTCACCTCGTCGGCATAGATTTCCAGCTCCGGCTTGGTGTCGATCTCCGCCAGCGCCGAAAGCAAAAGGTTCTTGTTGTTGAGGCTGGCATCGCTGCCATCGGCGCCCTCAGCCACAACAATCGCACCGCGGAACACACCACGCGAACGCTCATCGGCGACACCGCGCCAAGTGGATTCCGATGCGGTATTGAGCGCCTGATGGCGGATCGACAGTTGCGTATCGATGTGCTGGCGCCCGCGCATGACGAATACGCCGCGCGTATCGAAACGGCCGTCATCGCCGCGCAATTCGGCATGAAGATCGTGACGGATCAGCGCGCCGCCCAGTTCCAGAACGTGCAACATGACTTGTGACTTCGCGCCGAGATGCACGCTTCCACGACGGATCAGCGTGCTTTCCTCCGCGACGTTCTGCAGCAGCATGTGCTGCAGTTTGGCGCCGTCACACACCACGATATCGCTGACCAGCGTGCCCAGGTGCTTGTGCGGCGCCGTTGCCAGATGATGTTCCACCAGATCGAGTTCTGCGCCTTCACCCAGCTCGATCACATTACGCACATGCCAGGCGAGATCGCCTTCCGTCGGCGTACCGGCGAAGCACAGGTGAATCGGTTTGCCGACGCGCACGCCCGGCGCCACGCGCAGCACCACGCCGTCGCCCGCTAGCCCTGCATTGAGCCGCGCGAACACGTCGCCAGCTTCGCGATAATGGCGGCTGAGCGCGAAGCGCAGCGGTTCGGGATCCTTTTCCAGCACCCTGGAGAGCGGCTGCAGCGAAAGGCCCGGCGGTAACGTTTCGAGTCGCGACAGATCAGCACGGAACACACCGTTGACGAACACCAGGCGCGGACCGTCGATGCCGGGCAGCGTCAGCGCATAGGGATCCACCGAATGCGAAGCTGCCGCCGCATCGCCGAGCGCGAAGCGGCGCTGACCGAGTGCACGCAACGCGGTGTACTTCCACGCTTCCGCACGCGTATCCGGCAAGCCGGCCGCGATGAACGCTTCCAGATTTTCGCGCCGCGCCGCGTCCAGCCAGGCCAGCCCGCTGCCGGGGAGGCGCAGGCTGGTGGCGTCGCGCAGTGCGTCGATAAAAGGCACGGGCGCCGGCGACTGGATCATGCACGCGCCTCATTCGCCAAGGCCGGATCGCGCTCGGCGACCCAGGCATAACCGTGTTCTTCCAGCTTCAGCGCCAGTGTCTTGTCGCCGCTTTCCACGATGCGCCCATCCGCCAGCACGTGCACGAAATCCGGTTCGATGTAGTCGAGCAGGCGCTGATAATGCGTGATGACCAGGAAAGCGCGATCCGGCGAACGCAGCGCATTCACGCCCTGCGCCACCTGCTTGAGCGCGTCGATGTCGAGGCCGGAATCGGTCTCATCGAGAATCGCCAGCTTTGGTTCCAGCACCGCCATCTGGAAGATCTCGTTGCGTTTCTTCTCGCCGCCCGAAAAACCTTCGTTGACGGCGCGATGCAGAAGCTCGTCGGAGATCTGCATGATCTTCAGTTTTTCGCGCACCAGCTTGAGGAACTGCATGGAATCCAGTTCCGCTTCACCGCGCTGCTTGCGCTGTGCGTTGAGCGCGGCGCGCAGGAAGTAGGTATTGTTCACGCCGGGAATTTCCACCGGATACTGGAAGGCCAGGAACACACCCGCAGCAGCACGTTCTTCCGGCTCCAACGCCAGCAGATCGCGGCCCTGGAATGTCACGGAGCCGGCAGTGACTTCATAGCCATCCCGCCCGGACAGCACATTGCCCAGCGTCGATTTGCCGGCACCGTTAGGGCCCATGATGGCGTGCACCTCGCCTGAGTTCACAGTGAGTGTGAGGCCCTTGAGGATGTCTTTGCCCTCGACGCGGGCGTGCAGGTTTTCGATCTTCAGCATGTTCTGTTCCTATTGCCGCATCGCCAATGGGATGCGCTTGAAATCAATTCAGGTCGACTGATAAGAACCGGTGCACACGTCGCCTTCCTGCACACCCTTAAGCCATTGCTTTAGCTGCTCGGTACGCTGGCGCGTCATCGCTTCCAATTCGTTGTTTGCGCACATGGGATAAGCGCTGCCGTATTGACTCTTGTCTTCCGGGAAGCGCGCTGCCAATTCGGCATCGCGGAACGCTAGCCACGCCTTCTGCGCAGCCTTCAACTTGGCAATGAAGACTTTGTTTGCGGTGTATTTCTTCAACACCTGCTGATAGACCTGATTCAGCTCCTTATCCGCTGCACTCAGACCCTGCGCTGCGCAGGCATCCATCGCCGCCTGCGATTGTGCATGCTCCAAGCAGGCGTCGCTGCTCGAAGCTGCAGCTGTCGTAGCTGTGGCCGGAGCATCACCAGCCATTGCCATACCGTTCATTACCAACGCAGAAACAACCATCCAGACGATCGCTATGCGCTTCATCCAACCGCCCCTTCCAGTGATATTTCAAGCAGCTTCTTGGCTTCGACCGCAAACTCCATCGGCAGCTCGCGGAAGACCTGCTTGCAGAAACCGTCGACGATCATCGACACCGCATCTTCCTCGCCGATGCCACGCGAACGGCAATAGAAAAGCTGGTCGTCGGAGATCTTCGACGTCGTGGCTTCGTGCTCGACGATCGCACTGGGATTTTTCACTTCCATATACGGGAAGGTGTGCGCACCGCACTTCTTGCCAATCAGCAGCGAATCGCACTGGGTGTAGTTGCGCGCGCCTTCTGCGCCTTTCTCCACCTTCACCAGGCCGCGATAGCTGTTGGAGCTCTTGCCGGCGCTGATGCCCTTGGACACGATCTTGGACTTGGTGCCCTTGCCGATGTGGATCATCTTGGTGCCGGTGTCGGCCTGTTGGCGATGGTGCGTAAGCGCCACCGAGTAGAACTCGCCTACCGAACGATCGCCGCGCAATACGCAGCTTGGATACTTCCAGGTGATGGCCGAACCGGTTTCCACCTGCGTCCAGGAAATCTTCGAATCGTCTCCGCGGCAATCGCCGCGCTTGGTGACGAAGTTGTAGATGCCGCCGCGACCTTCTTCGTCGCCTGGGTACCAGTTCTGCACGGTGGAGTATTTGATCTGCGCTTTTTCCAGTGCGACCAGTTCCACTACCGCGGCGTGCAGCTGGTTCTCGTCGCGCATCGGCGCGGTGCAGCCTTCCAGGTAGGAAACGTAAGCGCCGTCTTCCGCGATGATCAGCGTGCGCTCGAACTGACCGGTGTGGCCGGCGTTGATGCGGAAGTAGGTAGACAGCTCCATCGGGCAACGCACGCCCTTGGGAATGAACACGAACGAGCCATCGGAGAACACCGCCGAGTTGAGCGCGGCGAAGTAGTTGTCACCGGTCGGCACCACGCTGCCGAGGTATTTCTTCACCAATTCTGGATATTCGCGAATGGCTTCGCTCATCGAGCAAAAGATCACGCCAGCTTCGGCCAGTTCTTTACGGAAGGTGGTACCCACCGAGACGGAGTCGAACACGGCATCCACGGCAACACCGGCCAGCTTGGCGCGCTCGTGCAGCGGCACGCCGAGCTTGTCGTAGGCTTCCAGCAATTTGGGATCGACCTCGTCCAGCGACTTCGGCTTGTTTTTCGGCGAGGCGTAGTAGCTGATCGCCTGGAAGTCGATCGGCGCGATGTTGAGCTTGGCCCAGTGCGGTGTGGGCATGGTGAGCCAGTGGCGATAGGCCTTCAGGCGCCACTCGGTCATCCACTCCGGTTCGCCCTTCAGCGCCGAAAGCTGGCGCACGATATCTTCGGACAAGCCAGGCGGCAGGCTGTCCGTTTCGATGTCGGTGATGAAACCGGCTTCGTAGCGACGGCCGAGCGCGGCGGCGACTTCAGCGTTGTCGCGCAGCACGACGGGGCTATCGTTTTCGATGGTCATGATGCTGTCCTGCCTTTCAATTCGGTAAGCGCCACGGTGGCGACGGCCGGCGGCGCGGGCTGCAGCATGTCGGCCAGGGTCATCGCGCGCAGTGCGTTGTCCAGTACGTGGTTGATGCGCTGCCAGCTGCCGCGCACGCCGCACTGAGCCTCGCGGTCGCACTGGCCTTCGCTAAGGGTGCATTCGGTCATGCCGAGTGGACCTTCGATCGCCTCGACGATCTCGGCCAGGCTGATCTGCTGCGCCGGCCGCGCCAGGCGGTAACCGCCATTCACGCCGCGGAATGAGTCCACCAACCCGGCATGCCCCAGCGACTTCAGCAACTTGCTGACGGTGGGGAGTTCCAGATGCGCTTCTTCCGCGATCTGGGCCGTGCTGAGAACGTCACCAGGATGCGCGGCGATGCAGGTCATCACCACGGTGGCGTAATCCGTCAGTCGGCTGACTCGAAACATGGGGTAGGGAATGCAGCTCTAATTCGTACCGAAATGGTACAGATTAGACGAAGGGGGGTCAAATTACCCGCCCGGCGCATACCGAGAGCGAGAAGCCATTTGCACCATGATGGGTCAATGCCCGCACCAAATTAATCGCTCCACACACCCGTCTTTATCCGCCATACCCGCAAAGTGGCGCTGCGACGGGGCTTTACAAGCTCGTGTCACGCTTGGCACGCAATCTGCTGTCATGCAGCAAAACCACCTTTGGGGAGCCGTCGCGCATGAAATGGGTTACCGCCATCATCAAACCCTTCACTCTGGATGACGTGCGCGAGGCGCTGGGAGAAGCCGGCGTGCAGGGCATGACCGTGACCGAGGTGAAAGGCTTTGGCCGCCAGCGCGGACACACCGAGCTGTACCGCGGCGCCGAGTACATCGTCGACTTCCTGCCCAAGCTGAAGATTGAGATCGCCGTGTCCGACGAACAGGTCGAGTTGGCCATCGAAGCGATCACCCGCGCCGCACGCACCGGAAAAGTGGGAGACGGCAAGATTTTCGTGAGCGACCTGGAACAGGTGATTCGCATCCGTACGCAGGAGGTGGACGCGGATGCGCTCTGAACAGCGGGGAACGGGGAACGAGGAACGAGGAATGGGCAGGTATCGATATGTCTTGCGGCGCCTCGCCGCTATGTTGGCAACAGGCTTCGCCTTGCCGGCGTTTGCGCAAACCACGCCTGCGCCAACACTTAACGGCGGCGACACCGCCTGGATGATCGTCGCCAGCGCGTTCGTATTGATGATGACGATTCCCGGCGTAGCGCTGTTCTATGGCGGCATGGTGCGGGCGAAGAATCTGCTCTCCGTGATGATGCAGTGCTTGGCGATCACCGCGCTGGTGACCGTACTGTGGATGGTGTACGGCTATTCTCTTGCCTTCAGCACTGAAGGCATGCACGCAGGCGTCACCAACTGGCATTCGATCCTCGGCGCCTTCGATCGCGTGATGTTGGCTGGGCTCACGCCTTCCACGCTGTACCAGACGGTGCCGGAAAGCGTGTTCGTGATGTTCCAGCTCACCTTCGCGATCATCACGCCGGCGCTGATCGTCGGCGCTTACGCCGAGCGCATGAAGTTCAGCGCCATGCTGTGGTTCAGCGGATTGTGGCTCACCTTGGTGTATCTGCCGATCGCGCACATGGTGTGGAGCGGTCCGGGCTCGCTGCTGGGTGACCTGGGCGTGCTCGATTTCGCGGGCGGCACGGTGGTGCATATCAATGCAGGTATCGCTGGCCTGGTCGCGTGCCTGGTCATTGGTAAGCGCCGCGGCTGGCCACACACACACATGCCACCGCATAACCTTGGCTACACGGTGATCGGTGCCGCGTTGCTGTGGTTGGGCTGGTTCGGCTTCAACGCGGGTTCGGCGGTGGCCGCCAATGGCAACGCGGGCATGGCCTTGCTGGTTACGCAGATCGCCACGGCAGCGGCGGTGATCGGCTGGGTCGCAGTGGAATGGATCATGCACAAGCGTGCCAGCGTGCTGGGTGCGGCGTCTGGCGCGGTGGCCGGCCTGGTCGCCATCACACCGGCGGCGGGCACGGCGGGTCCCGGTGGCGCGTTGGTAATCGGTTTCGTCGCTGGCGCGGTGTGTTTCTTCACCGCTACGCGCCTGAAGCACAAGCTTGGTTACGACGACACGCTGGATGTGTTCGGCGTGCATGCCATCGCTGGCATCCTCGGCGCACTGCTCACCGGCGTGTTCGCTGCGCCGAAGCTTGGCGGTTTCGGCACCGTTACCTCACCGCTGGCGCAGCTGTGGATACAGGCCAAGGGCGTGGGCTTCACCATCGTGTGGAGCGGCGTGCTGAGCTGGGTGATCTTGAAGCTGGTCGATCTGACGATTGGGTTGCGCGTTGGGCCTGAGCAGGAGCAGGTGGGCTTGGATATCGCGGAGCATGAGGAGCGGGCGTACAACCTGTCGTGATGCGACTGCTCTTTTCTCCTCCCCCTGCTCGCAGGGGGAGGCCGGGAGGGGGTGAACACTTGCGGGAGAGCTCATCGCAAGTACCCACCCCACCCCAGCCCTCCCCTGCAAGCAGGGGAGGGGGCAGGTCACGGCGAGCTTGAGTATTACGCTCGGTGCGTTCGGCGCACGCAAGCTCTAAGCTTTCTGTGTGTCCGCAACGAATCCCCACATGGAAAGCACCATCGACCGCGCCGCAGCCCGCCTCGCCTGGGCGCGTGCAACGCTTGGCGACAACTCGCTCTTACTCGAACCCGCCTCCTCAGACGCGAGCTTCCGTAGCTATTGGCGCACGCATCATGACGGCTGTAGCTGGATCGTGATGGATTCGCCGCCCGCGCAGGAAGATCCGCGTCCGTGGCTGAAGATCGGAGAACAACTCGCTGCCGCCGGCCTGCATGTGCCGGCCGTGCATGCTCGGGATCTCAAAGAAGGGTTTCTGCTGATCGAGGATCTCGGCACGCGGCTTTATCTGCACGAACTCAACGAACACAACGCCGACGCCCTCTATAGCGACGCGATGGATGCGCTGTTGCGCATGCAGACCCACATGGATTACCGCGAACTACCACCGTTCGATCGCGACGTGCTGGTGCGCGGATTGGAAGTGATGCCGGAATGGTTCCTCGGCCGCCACCTTGGCCACACGCCCGACCGCGGCGAGTGGGATGTGCTGGAAGCGACGTTCGACGTGATCATCCGCAACGCGCAGGAGCAGCCGCGCTGTTTCGTGCATCGTGATTATCACAGCCGCAATCTGCTGGTGGTGGAACGCAACAATCCCGGCATCATCGATTTCCAAGGAGCGCTCGCCGGACCCGTCACCTACGACCTCGCTTCACTGTTGCGCGACGCATACATCACATGGCCACGTGAGCGCGTGGAGGAATGGGTGGAATCTTATCGGCAGCGGCTGTGCGATGCCTGCATGATTGGCGAGCACGTTAATCGCGAACAGTTCCTGCGCTGGTTCGATCTCACCGGCATGCATCGGCATGTGCGTGTGCTCGGCCAGTTCTATCGCCTGTGGTATCGCGACGGTAAACCCGGCTACCTCGCCGACGTGCCGCGTGTGTATCACTACGTGGTATCGGTCGCGCGTAGTTATCCGGAACTCGCCGACTTCGCGGCGCTGATCGAGCGCCATGCGACGGGTCGCGATCTGACCAAGGTAGCCGGCGCATGAGGCATGCGTTGATCTTCGCCGCTGGCCTGGGTGAGCGCATGCGTCCGCTAACCAATCACACGCCCAAACCGCTGCTGCAGGTGCACGGCAAGCCGTTGATCGTGTGGCATCTGGAAAAGCTCGCGGCGATGGGTGTGAACTACGTGGTGATCAACACCTCCCATCTTGCGGAGCAGTTTCCGGAAACGCTCGGTGACGGTTCGCGCTGGGGCGTGCGCATCCGTTACGCCTACGAAGGCACTACGCCGCTGGAAACCGGCGGCGGCATGCTGCACGCGCTGCCTTTGCTCGGGCCGGAACCATTTCTCGTGGTCAGCGGCGATGTATGGACGGATGCGGATTTCGGTTTGCTGCCGACTGAGCCGGATGGGGTTGCGCACCTGTTGATGGTGGACAACCCGGAGCACCATTCTCAGGGTGACTTTGCACTCGATGACCATGGCAAGTTGCACAACGAAGGTGACACGAAACTCACCTACAGCGGTATCGGTATGTATCGCCGCGAATTGCTGGACGACTGGCAAACCTTCATAGGTAACAATACCGAATTGGACAGTAATCATCCGCGCTTCAAGCTCGCACCTTTGCTGCTGCATGCGATCGAACGAGATTTAGTACGTGGCAGTCATCATCGCGGCACCTGGACGGATGTCGGCGCACCCGAACGTCTTGCCGCACTGAATGCGAGAACATAAACATCCAGCAACAGATCTGGAAGCCATACCGTACCCGATACCTTGGTTTACCTCAGCATGCAGCACTCATGCCATTACCGTTGCCTAGAGAACATTCCCTGAAATAACATGACTTATTGACACTGACCTGCCTTTGATCAAGCATAAAGCGTCATGCCGTGTTCCAATTTTCTGAAAGCCCTACGACTCGGCGAGTCGTAACCCCTTGCAACATTGATGTTCAAGGAGAAATTCATGTGGCTTTATCTGGCTCATTACCCACTATCTGCACCCCGCTGCTTCCGTAAGCAACCGCAGTCTGCGGCAATCATTACTTAGCCGAGAATAATTCCAATTAGCTGCCAACATCGGCCCATGGCATCAGCATCGCAGTACATGATCGGAAAGCGTTAATGCTGCTGGCAACACGCTTCGCATCAGACTTCCATTTTAGTCAAACCGGTCTCCGATAAACGGAGACGCCGGTTTTCAAAGGTAACTGAATCGCAATGTAATCCATCGAGTTCATTTCAACAAAAGCAACTTCATCGACATGGGGGATGTCTTATGAACTGCTGCAAATTTCTTGCATTTAGTCTCATTGTCGCAATCGTTAGCGCGCTAACTGGCTGCGCCAAGGCATTGTATCTCACCTCTCCAGCCCATCCTTATGAATGGGAAGGGCCATCAAGCGCGTCATCAATTAGCGTGCCACCTAGCGCATCATCGATTGATACCTCATTCAAAGCAGATGTGACTGACTGCAATCATTTGCACTATGGGAATTGGTACAGAATTCAAAAGGACTTCCCAAAGGTGGTCTGCATCGACATAGCCCAGCTAAATGTTTTGGAGCGAAAATATTATGCTTCCCTCCCAGGAGACCCGTACAAGAAAGCTTATCGCGATCAGTGGGTACAAATATTGATGCGGGACATCGACGTATTGTGGTGGGGTTATAAAAATGGATTTCTTAGCAACGATGATGAGACAAAGATGACCGTAGAAACGGCTACAGCGGGCGTAGCAGCTGCATCTGCTGGCTTGACTGCACCGATTGGCAAAACAGCGGCAGCGGTAGTTGCCGCGACATTGAGCACCTTTGACTCTTCTTTCGACAAGAACGTTCTTGCAAATCAAATGGCTCCTGTGCTGTTTGCAGCCATTGAAGCTCAACGAGAAAAAATCGACAGCCAGATCATTACTGGATTGAAGCAGGATGCGGACCAGTACACCCTGGTCATGGCTTCGCGCGACGTCATGAGATACGCAAACGCCGGCTCGCTTTCAAATGCCTTGGCGGTACTCAGCAATCAGACCGGCACGGCAGCAGCTATTGCAACGAGTCAGCGCGATGCTGTTTCTGCTTTGGGCCTTGGCGCTCCGACTTCGCTTGAGCAAGCCTCACCTCCTGCAAAGGGTAAAGCTGTCATTAACTTCAAGCCACCCTCAGATACGAAAGAAGCGCCGATTTTCGAGTACGTAGGCATTGCTCAGCCAACGTCGGGCGGTGACCCAAAGTTTTTCTCCCTCCCCGGAAACAATCAGACAACTCAAATCGTTTTTGATGGGCTTTCATCAGGCAACTACACCATTACCCTGTGGGCAATTAACAGCGCGGGGCCAGGAATATCAGCAACGCTAGCGAATGTAATACTTCCTTGATGGTTGTAAGTCAGAGTTGCTGGAACCATGAGCATCACAGCCATCCAGAATGGAGTTTGGGGCGAAGCATGGCCGAACCCAAATACGCAAACCTCAACGTAAAACCACGCATGGCAAAGTTGGGGTTATCACCCCAACCTATGGCGCGTTTGGTGTACCCGTAGCGGGCAAAGATGGCACCGGCGCAGCATCCGCCTGCTCCTGCAACAGCGCCGCATCCTGTGCCTGCTTGGTCATCATGATAATGCTGATGCGCCGATTGATCGGATTACTGGGGTTGGCCTTGTCGAATGGCACGGAGGCGGCCAACCCGACGACGCGTGCGATCTTGTCTTCCATCAAACCGCCGCCCAGCAATGCACGCCGCGCGGCGTTGGCGCGATCGGCGGAGAGCTCCCAATTGCTGTAATGGCTTTCGCCGCTGTATGGCGCGTCGTCGGTATGCCCGGAGATGCTGACCTTGTTCGGCGCCTGGTCGATGAAGCCCGCCAGTTCGTGCAATATCGCCACGGTGTAGGGCTCGAGTGTCGCGCTGCCGGTATCGAACATCGGCCGGTTCTGTTTGTCGACAATCTGGATGCGTAAACCTTCGGGCGTAATGTCGAGTAGCAATTGATCCTTGAAGGGTTCCAGCGCCTGACTTTTCTCGATGGCGGCGCGCAATTGCTGCATCAGGTTTTCCAGTCGCTGCTTTTCATGTTCGCGCGCCTGCTTTTCCACGTCCGCCGCATCCGCGCGCGAAGCAGCGCGGCGATCCTTGCCGGGGCCATGCGGCATGTCCATCGCACCACCCAGCTTGATCATGCTGTCGCTCGCTCCGCCCGGACCGATCTTGCCGGGCGGCGCAATCGTCGCATTGCCTTGCACCATGCTGGGATTCTTGAAGTATTCGGCGATGGCCGCGCGCTGCTGGCGCGTGCCCACGCCGATCAGCCACATCACCAGGAAGAACGCCATCATCGCCGTGACAAAGTCGGCATATGCCACTTTCCACGCACCACCGTGATGACCGTGTTTTTTGCGCCGCGCCCGACGCACCACGATCAGCATGTCGCGATCTTGTTCGCTCACGCCGCCGCCCCCGCGCGGGTCGCGTCCTTGAGGTGCTCCTCAAAATCCTGGAAGTTGGGCCGCATCTGCGGCGACAAGGTCTTACGTGCGAATTCCACCGACACCTTTGGGTTGTAACCGCGCAAGCAGGCAAGCAACGCGACCTTCACGCATTCGAACGCGCGGCCGTCCTCCTGCACGCGGCTTTCCATTGCCGCGCCCAGCGGGCCGACGAAGCCGTAACACAGCAGAATGCCCAGGAACGTTCCCACTAGCGCGCCGGCAATGTGTTCGCCGATCTGCGAAGTATCGCCGCCAAGCTGCGACATGGTGGTAACGATGCCGAGTACCGCCGCCACAATGCCGAAGCCCGGCAAGGCATCGGCCAATTTCATCACCGCCAATGCGGGCGCTTCCGCTTCGTGCTGGTGGGTTTCCAGCTCCACTTCCAGCAATTGCTCCAGCTCGTGCGGATTCATGTTACCGCCCACCATCAATCGCAAACAATCGGTGGTGAATTCGATTAGGTTGTGTTCTTTCACCAGGCGCGGATAGGCGGTGAATATCGGACTCGACTGCGGATCTTCGATATGCGATTCCAGGCCGAGCAGGCCTTGCTTGCGCATCACGCCGAAGATGTCGTACAGCAGTGCCAGCAGGTCAACGAAATCCTGCTTGCGATACGTCGGCCCTTTGAACAGCGCGACGACGTTCTGCAGCGCGCCCTTCACAATCTTCAATGGGTTGGCCGACAGGAACGCGCCGATGGCGCCTCCGCCGATGATCATGAGCTCGCTCGGCTGCCATAGTGCAAGGATGTGACCATGCGAAAGCAGATACCCGCCCAGCACGCAGGAAAGCACCACAAGGGAACCGATCAGGACAAGCATGGGGACTCCATTCAGGACAGCAATGTCTTCCCCTGTTTATCGACCGATGGCGTCCGAAATTGAGATGGAAAAATGCGCGCTTTGTGATGCAGATCAAGCGCAAATTTTTGTCACCTCGCTGACCGTATACGTCAGCTGCGTGACAACAAAAAACAAAACCTACGCGGCAAACACAAACGGCCCGGAAGTCCGGGCCGTTTGTACACACAGATCATGAGGAGTTACGGACGGCGTGCCAGCTCCGGATTTTCCTTGCTCACCGGCATCAGGTCCTTCTTGGACACGCCCAGCCACAGCAGAATTGGGCTGGCCACGAAGATCGATGACAGCGTACCGACCAGAATACCGATCAGCATGGTCACCGCAAAACCGTGCACCGACGGACCACCGAAGAAATACAGCGCCGCCATCGCGATACTGGTGAACAGCGAGGTGATGATGGTTCGCGACAGCGTGCTGTTGATCGAGCGGTTCAGCACTTCTTCCGGATCGGCCTTGCGCGATGAGCGGAACAATTCGCGGATACGGTCGAACACCACCACCTTGTCGTTGATCGAGTAGCCGATCACCGCCAACACCGAGGCCAGCACGGTAAGGTCGAATTCGCGCTGCACTAGCGAGATCACGCCCAGGGTGACCAGCACGTCATGCACTTCGGTGGCGAGCGCGGCGATTGCAAAGCGGCGCTCGAAGCGAATCCACAGATACAGGCCGATGCCGATAATCACGAAGATCGCTGCCGTGACACCATCGCTACGCAACTGTTCACCCACCTGCGGGCCGACATAGTTCTTGCCGGCGATCTTGGCGTCGGGACGTGCGGTCTGCAGGGACTTGGCAACGTCGTTCGAAATCAGGTCGAGATTGGGAGATTTGCCCTCTTGCTGCACATTGTGCTTATCGTCCTTCGGCTGAAAGCGGAGGGACACCTGACGGGTGCCGCCGACGCTCTGCACGGTGGCGTTTTCGATGCCCCCCTTGTCCAAAGCACTGCGGACATCCTCGACCGACACGGGATTGTCGTAGGTGACATCCACGCTCACGCCGCCGGTGAAGTCCAGCCCGTAGTTCAGACTGCGCGTCGCGAGCAGAGCGATCGAGGCGACCATCAGCAAAATCGCAATACCGATGCTGATCTTGCGGAGACCCAGGAAGTGGACGTTGCTGTTGTGGCTGAAAATTTCCATGAGCGTCTCCGATTACACCGACAGCGTCTTGAGCTTGCGGCCGCCGTGGATCAGCGCGGTGATCGCGTGGGTAACCGTTACCGAGGTGAACATCGAGGTGAGGATACCGATCAGCAGCGTAACGCCGAAGCCTTTGATCGGGCCGGAACCCATCGTGGTCAGCGCCAGCGCGGCGATAAGGTGGGTGACGTTGGCGTCGAGAATGGTCGCCCAGGCTTTTTCGTAACCGGCGCGGATCGCCGCCAGCGGCGTGGAGCCGTTACGCAATTCTTCGCGCACGCGTTCGCAGATTAGCACGTTGGCGTCGATCGCCATGCCCAGCGTCAGCACGATACCGGCAATGCCCGGCATGGTGAGCGTGACGCCGATCATCGACATTACCGCCACCAGGATCACCAGGTTGAAGAACAGCGCGATGTCCGCCACCAGTCCAAACAGCTTGTAGTAAATCGCCGCCGCCACCAGCACTAGGGCAAGACCGAGCAGCACCGCCTTGAGGCCCTTGTCGATGTTGTCCTGGCCGAGGCTGGGACCGATCACGCCTTCCTGCACGATATCCATGCGTGCGGCGAGCGAGCCACCTTTCAGCATCAGCGCCAGCTCCGACGCAGCCTTCGTGCTGGCCAAGCCAGTGGTCTGGAACTTGTTGCTGAAGACGCCATTGATGGTGGCGTAGTTGATCACCGTATACGTGGTCTTGGGCGTGCGCACTTCCTTGCCGTCCACGACCTTGGTGTCGGTGGTGCTTTCCACGTACACCACCGCCATCGGCTTGCCGACGTTTTCGCGCGTGAAGTCCAGCATCTTGGCTGCGCCAGCCGAATTCAGCGTCACGCTTACCATCGGCGAGCCGCTTTGCGAATCGTTGCCGGAGGCCGCATCCACCAGTTCGTCACCGCTGGCGATAATGTTCTTGCTGACCAGGTACGGCTCACCGTGCGAGCCTAAATACAGGTGCGCATCCGGCGGAACGTTGCCGGTCTTCACTGCGTCCTGCACGGCGGGGTCGCGCGCGTCGCCCAGGCCGGCGACATATTGCAGCGTGGCCGTCGCACCGATCACCTTCTTCGCTTCGGCCGGATCCTGCACACCGGCCAATTCCACCGAAATGTGGTCCTCGCCCTGCGCCTGGATCACCGGCTCCGACACGCCCAGCGCGTTGATGCGGTTGCCCAGCGTAGCGAGGTTCTGACGGATCGCATTGACCTGCAGATCGCGCAGCTTGTCCGGTTTGATGATGGCATTGAGTACGAAGCGATCGCCGGTGCTGGCGCCGTCCGTCACGGCAAGATCGGTGTACTCGGCGGCGATCGCATCGCTGGCCGCGGAACGGTCGGCGGTGGAGCCGAGCACCACGATCACGCCCTGCCCGCGCGTGGCATTGCGCGCCACGGAGACGAAGGAGATCTTCTTGTCCTTGAGCAACGCGGTGATGTCTTGGGTGTAGCGATTTTCCTGTCGGTCGATGATGTCGTTCTGGTCGACCGCCATCAGGAAACGCACACCGCCCTGCAGGTCCAGGCCCAGCGGCATGGCGCGGCCGCCGATGGCGTTGAGCCAGCGCGGCACGGTGGATTCCAGGTTGAATCCGATGTTGTAGTTTTCGCCCAAGGCTGCCTTCAGCGCATCGGCCGCGCTCTTCTGCAGGTCGCCGTTGGTGAAGCCGACCACCATGTAATCGCCGCGACTGGCGTCATGCTTGAGGCTTTCGTTGACGTAGGGAAGCTTGGCCGCCTGCAGCGCGGAAACAACCTTCTGCTGCACCGTCGGATCGAGCGACGCGCCCTGGCTGGGCGTGACTTGCACGGCCTGCAGCGGTGGATACACGTTTGGCAATGCGTACAGGGTGCCCAGCACCAGTACGATGGCGACCAGAAAGTATCTCCAGCGTGGAAAATCACTCATGCCTTGCATCCAATATGCCGCGGCATGCGGCCGCGGAGTAGCGTGAATTTGGAAAGACGAAACCGGCTTGGCGTCAGGACGACTTCAGCGTGCCCTTGGGCAGCACTTGTTGAACCGCGCTCTTTTGCAGCTTGATCTTCACGTTTGGCGCGATTTCCACTGTGATGAAGGTCTCGCCCACATCATCGACGCGGCCGGCAATGCCGCCGTTGGTGACCACTTCGTCACCCTTGGCCAGGTTCGACACCAGTTGGCGGTGTTCCTTCTGACGCTTCATCTGCGGGCGGATCATCATGAAATACATCAAGCCAAACAGCACGATCATCATGATCAGCATGGAAAGGCCGCCATTGGCGGCTGCGCCTGGCGCCGCCTGCGCCAGCACGAAAGTCGTCGGAAGAATCATCTGCTTATCCCGCAAGTTGTGGCTGCGACTGGAGTTTTCGCCGCGCGCCCATAAAAAGACGTCGGATTATGCCATGAGAACGGCCCTTTGCGTTCGCCTCCTCTCCGCTCCGAGGGGAGGCCTGCCCTCGACTTGATCGGGGGGATTGAGATGAGGGCTCCACCTCGCCACAGGCTTTCGTTTCTGTGTCTAAAAACAGGCTGAAAGTTCGCTGTCGTCAGCCAAATCCCCGCAAGGCTGCCCGCTCACCCCAGGGGGAGTTATTCGGCGGCCCCCTGCCGCTGGGCGTAGAACTCAGCCACGAAAGCCTCCAGCGACCCAGTCGCGATGGCCTCGCGCAGGCCGGCCATCAGGCGCTGGTAGTGATGCAGGTTGTGAATGGTGGCGAGCTGGCTGCCGAGGATTTCATTGCAGCGGTCCAGGTGACGAAGATAGGCGCGGCTGAAGCCTTGGCTGCAGGCGTAGCAGGCACAGCCTTCCTCGATCACGCGGGTATCGTTGGCGAATTTGGCGTTGCGGATGCGCAGCGTGCCGTGCGAGGTGAACAGGAAGCCGTTGCGCGCATTGCGAGTGGGCATCACGCAATCGAACATGTCGATGCCACGCCGCACGGCCTCGACAATATCCTCCGGCCGGCCCACACCCATCAGATAGCGCGGCCGGTCCTGCGGCAGCAGCGGCACGGTGAAATCCAGCGTGTGGTTGCGCGCTTCCTCCGGCTCACCCACCGCCAGTCCGCCGACTGCGTAACCGTCGAAGCCGATCTGGATCAGCCCTTCGGCCGAACGCTTGCGCAAGTTTTCATAGACGCTGCCCTGCACGATGCCGAACAGCGCGTTGGGATTCTTCAACTCGTCGAACGCGCGACGCGAACGTTCCGCCCAGCGCAGACTCAGCTCCATCGATTCGGCCGCCACGTTCTCCGTGGCCGGATACGGCGTGCATTCGTCGAAGATCATCGCGATGTCCGAATCCAGCACGGTCTGGATGCGCATCGATTCCTCCGGCGAGAGGAATACCTTGGAACCGTCCACCGGCGAGGCGAAGGTCACACCCTGTTCGGTGATCTTGCGCTTGTGCGCCAGCGAGAACACCTGAAAGCCACCGGAATCGGTGAGGATCGGCGCCTTCCAACCGATGAAGCGATGCAGACCACCAAACTCGCCGACGATATCCAACCCGGGCCGCAGAAACAGGTGGAACGTATTGCCCAGAATGATTTCGGCGCCGACCTCGAGCAGGTCGCGCGGCGTCATCGCTTTGACCGAGCCATAGGTGCCTACCGGCATGAAGGCCGGCGTTTCCACGGTGCCGCGGTCGAAGGTAAGACGGCCACGCCTTGCGGCGCCGTCGGTGGCGAGGAGGTCGAAGTGCATGGAGGTCATCCGGAGATTATGACATCTCCAACTCCCTCTCCCCTCAGGGGAGAGGGCTGGGGTGAGGGGCCAATCTAGCGATGAAGCACCGGCGACACCATACGGCCGTCATTCCCGCGCAAGCGGGAATCCATCTTCGCTGTTGCTTCAGAGCAAATGGATTCCCGCTTGCGCGGGAATGACGGCCGTGTGGCTACCCTGCGGCGTCCAGCCCTTTCGGCAAGATCAACATCGCATCCCCATAAGAGAAAAACCGATATCGCTCCTGCACCGCATGCCAATACGCATTGAGCATGTACTCCCGCCCCGCCAGTGCCGACACCAGCATCAGCAAGGTCGATTCCGGCAGATGAAAGTTGGTGATCAGCGCATCGATGCTCGTGATCCGGTAACCCGGGAAAATGAAGATCTGCGTTTCGCCTGCAAACGGGCGCAGTTCGCCTTCCACCGTGGCGCTTTCCAACGCGCGCACCACTGTGGTGCCGACCGCGATCACCCTGCCCCCAGCGTGCCGCGTGCGCTGGATCTGCTCGACCAACCCGGCGCCCACGTTCAGCCATTCGCGATGCATCTTGTGATGCGAAAGCTCGTCCGTGCGCACCGGCTGGAATGTGCCCGCGCCGACGTGCAGAGTTACGTAACCGAAGTCGACGCCCATCCCGTGTAATTGCGTCAGCAGCGAGTCGTCGAAATGCAGGCCCGCTGTCGGCGCTGCCACCGCACCCGGCTCACGCGCATACACCGTCTGGTAGCGCTCCATGTCACTGGCGTCTGCGTGGCGCGAAATGTACGGCGGCAGCGGCATCTCGCCCAGTTTCAATAGCAGGCGCTCCAACGGCTCCGGCGATTCGAAACGCAGATGAAAAAAGCTCTCGTCGCGCCCCAGTACCGTGGCATAGCTGCCATCAGCCAGCACGATCGCCGTGCCCTCGCGCGGCTTCTTGCTCACCCCAAGCTGCACGGTTGCTTCGTGCGCGCCCGTCACGCGCTCGATCAGGATCTCCACCGCGCCGCCGCTCGGCTTGCGCCCGTACAAGCGCGCCGGCAGCACGCGTGTGTCGTTAAACACCAGTAGATCGCCCTTGCGCAGGAACGAGGGCAACTCACGGAACATGCGGTCCTGCCACGTCCGCGTGGGTACGTTGAGCACCAGCAGACGGCTTGCGCTGCGCTCGGCTAATGGCGCCTGCGCGATCAGTTCGGGCGGGAGGTCGAAGTGGAAATCGGACTTCTTCACGGCGGGATGCTGGCTTGAGGTGACGCATTATCGCGCAAATGCCCGAAACAGCTCCCCCTCCCGAAGAGCTTGTGAGGAAATCTCAGCTCGTCGTCCCGGCGTTCGCCGGGGCGACGATGAGGAGTCGTTGAAATTCGACGCTATTAGCTTCAGAGGAATCAGCTCAAGGCAAATGCAGGCTCGCTGTGAGCAAACGCGACCACGGCTACAACCATCCTTTCTGCCGCGCCAACCGATACGCCTCGATACGATTGGCCGCACCCAATTTGCCTATCGCTTCGGAAAGATAATTGCGCACGGTACCGTGCGAGAGATTGAGCTTCGTAGCGATGTCACCGGCAGACTGGCCTTCGCCGGCAAGTCGCAATACTTGCCGTTCACGATCATTCAAAGGATCGGCTTCTGACCAAGCTTCCAATGCAAGTTGCGGATCGATGGAACGGCCGCCGCGATGCACGATGCGCAGCGCCTCCGCCAGATTTTCGGCAGGCGCGTCTTTCAGCAGATAACCTGATACGCCCGCATCCAGCGCGCGGCGGAGAAAGCCGGGACGGGCGAACGTGGTAACGATGACGCATTTCACCGGTAGTTCATGGCGATGGATACGCTGCGCTAGTTCCAGACCAGTGATGCCAGGCATTTCGATATCGGTGACCAGAACGTCCGGCTTCAGGCGCTGCACTTCACGCCACGCAGCTTCGCCATCAGGTGCAGAACCGAGCACCTCGATATCCGATTCGAGATTCAGCAATGCCGACAGTGCGCCGCGCACCATCGCCTGGTCTTCGGCCAGCAGCACACGGATCATGCCGTGCTCCCTGCGAAATCGTTCGCCGCAGGCAAGGCCTCCGGAACGATGCGTTCTTTCTGTCCGCGCAATGGAACACTTATCAGCAAGCGCGTTCCCCGGCGTGGCGGCGAATCGATTTGCAAGGTGCCCCCAATGGCGTGTATGCGTTCGCACATGCCACTGACGCCGTTGCCATGGGCTGCGAGTCCGCCCTTTCCGTTATCGCTGATCTGCATGTCCAGTTTTTCCGCCGTGCGGGTAAAGCGCACGCAAGCCTCGGTGGCGACGGCGTGCCGATGAATATTGGTCACGGCTTCGCGGATCACTAGGGCGAGCGTACGTTCCACCTCCTGCGGCAATGAATCAGGCAGACTGCCGTAATCGAGATGCACAGCAGACGATTCCAGCAGCAGTCGCGCAGAAGCAAGCTCGGCGGCAAGATCGGTGGAGCGAATGCCGGTGACCGCAGAGCGCACTTCCGCCAGGGCATGACGGGCGACGCGTTCGGCTTCTTCCAGTTCGCGAAGCGCAGCGGCGCTATCGCGATCGAACAACTTACGCGACAGCTCCAGTTTCAATGTGATCAGCGACAGCGTATGCCCAAGCAGATCGTGCAGATCCCGACCGATGCGCTCACGTTCCGCCGTCGCCGCCAAGCGACGCACCTCTTCCTGCGAGAGCCGCAATGCCGCGTCGCGTTCCCTATTATTGATCTCGAAAATGATCACCGTGCATATGATCAAAGCCATTGCCGGCATGGAGATCAACATCGCCCATGGATATCCCGCTCGCCACGCCAAAGCGATATAGAGTGCATTGACTACCAGCAATAAGCCAAAGCGCGCGCGATAACCCGCCCGCCATTTCATCAGCATGGTGCAACTGAAGATCAAATAGCTAAGACCGCTTGAATACCATGGCAACGTCAGTAGACAGAGACTGGCCACGCCGAAAGCGTAGTGATGCATGAGGCGGCAAGACGCAAAATGCGCCTTGAGATATAGCGCCAGGAAGACTGGATAGGTACCCAGCGTGAACATGAGCCAAGTGAACGTATAACCTTGGTTGTCGAGCAGCGGTGTGATGAAGATCCAGGCCGACCACAACAAGTGAATGGCCCAGGGTGACTTGTTGCGCCGCAGATCATCCGCCGCACTTGAATCGGGTACTGGCGTAAACCAAGCACGCATGGTTGTCGTGATATTCATGGCTGCTTTCCCCGCGCTGCGGCCTTCCTGGGCAACATCGTACTTCAACCGTAGCGCCGCAGCCTGCGCGCCGCGATAACGAAGAACAGCACCGAGAAACCCGCCAGCACTGCAAAGTGCTCCATCACGTTGCCGTGTCCCAAACCTAACGCTGCCAGCCCCAGCTGATGCAGGTGATAGCTCGGCCATACCGGCGCGATCTGCTGTAGTACTTTCGGCAACATGGCGATGGGAATCCACAGCCCGGACAGGAACGACATGGGCAGGTAAATCATGTTCAGCATGCCTGGCGCGCCCTGCCCTTTGATCAAGGTGCCTACCAGCATGCCCAGCGCGCAGAATGGCAAGACGCCAAGGATGCCTGTGAGCAACATCAACGCAGCCTGCTGCAGGGTCAACGTTACGTGCCCCAGCGTCAGTCCCATGGCGAGCAGCAGCAGAATCACGACCGCCGCCGCGACCATTGCCATCAGCATCTTCCCGAGCAGATAAGCGCCCGGCGGCATCGGCAAGGCACGCTTGTAAGTGAGCAAACCGCCATCGCGTTCCAGTGCCAGCGAAACGCCGAAGCCGAACAGGCCCGGACTCATCACGCCGAACACGCCATAGCTCACCAGCAGATAACGCGCGGTATCAGCACCTTCGGAGCGCCCCATGACAATACCGAACAGCATGTAGAACATGGTGGGAAACAGCATGATCGGCAGCATGAAGGCCGGTGCACGCATATAGCGCAGGCATTCGCTGCGCGCTTCGGCGAGGTAGGCGCCGATGACGCGACGGGTGCTCATGCCGTTAGCGGAAGCTGTCGCTGCTGCGGCGGAAATCGATACGCTGTTCATTACGCGGCCTCCTGTTCTGCGTTTTCTTCGCGTGTCAGTTCAGTGAATGCCTCGGCCAGGCCCGCGCGCTGCACTTCCAGTTCGCAGAGCGAGGCATCCGCTTCCAGCAGGCGCCGCAACACGTTTTCCGGTGCGCCGGTACTGATTCGCAAACGAACGCCCTCGCGCTCGGCCGACGTCACCTGTGGCCATGTCGACACTGCAGTGGCATCGAGATCGGTGACGCAGCGAATGCGTGCAAGCGGCACCTGTGCACGCAGCGCATCGACACTGCCTTCGCTCAGCACGCGCCCCTTGGCCATCACGACCACGCGTTGCGCAAGCGCTTCGGCTTCCTCCAGATAATGCGTGGTGAGCACGACCGAGCAACCTTCGGCGACCAGTGCGCGCATGGCGCTCCATAGCTTGCGGCGCGCGTCGATATCCATGCCGACCGTCGGCTCGTCCAGGAATACCAGTTCAGGTCGACCACACAGTGCCAGCGCAAACTGCACGCGGCGCTGCTGGCCGCCCGACAGCTTGCCGTAAGGCCGTTGCAGCAGGTCCGTAACGCCGGCCAGCGCGGCGCTTTCTTCCAGTGTGCGCGGATTCGGGTAGTAGCTGGCTACCAGGCGCAACAGCTCGCCGACGCGTAACGTAAGCGGCAGCATGGCCGACTGCAGCATCACGCCGATACGGCGGCGTGCGTCGATCTGCTGCGGATCCATGCCGAACAATTCCGCGCGACCGCCGTCCGGGCGGATCAGGCCGAGCAGCAGGCTGATGCTGGTGCTCTTGCCGGCGCCGTTGGGCCCCAGCACCGCCAGCAGTTCGCCGCGCTGCAACACAAGATCGACGCCGTCGAGCGCGGTGAGATGACCGTAACGTTTCACCACGCCGCAAAGACGGGCTACAACATCGGATGAGGTATGCATGATGGGTCTCCTTGCACTGCAGCGTAAGTAGGGCAAGCGCTTTTCTGCAGTTGCCTGCGTCAGCGATCGGGTATGACAGCCGTCATCCCTGGGGGTACCGCCGCCCTGGTCCAGCGGTTATCCTGATGCCTGTGCGACAGCGGTTTCCCCATACGCGGCACAGTGCGAACGGGCGCATCGCCCTAGGCCTCCAGCCTTCACACCGCACGAAACACATCCTGCCGGCCTGCTTCGCGTTGGGCGCGAGGCGCTGTCAGATTCGAGGAGAGTAGTCATGGGTGTCATCGATCAGCTGCGCGAACTGCGCGAATTTGGCGGCAAGCCGCGGACCTCCGGATTGGCTGACGCCACCATCGAACGCATGGCCGCACTGGACCCGCAACTCGTTCAAGCCATTGCCGACGCTGTCGCGCGCCATCGCGAACTGCGCGTCGAGCTCGCCGATTTCCTGAAGCTGGATGAAGCCGAGCAGTTGCTGCAAGCACAGCGCGACTTCGTCAATTTTTATCCGGACGATGCCATCAATCCGTATCTGCCGGCTGCCGCGCGCGGTCCCTGGGTTGTCACGCTGAAAGGCGCAGTGGTGCACGACAACGGCGGCTACGGCATGCTCGGCTTCGGCCACAACAATGCCGCTATCGACGCTGCGCTGGCGCGTCCGCAAGTGATGGCCAACGTGATGACGCCGAGCGTGTCGCAGATGCGTTTCTCGCAGGCGATGAATCGCGAACTTGGTCGCCATCGCGGCAGTAATCCGTACACGCGTTATCTGTGTTTGAATTCCGGCTCGGAAGCCGTGGGCCTGGCCTGCCGCATCGCCGACGTGAATGCCAAGCAGATGACCGATCCTGGCGCGCGCTATGCCGGCCGCACCATCAAGCGCATTGCCGTGAAAGGCGCGTTCCACGGACGCACCGATCGGCCGGCGCTGTATTCGGATTCTTCGCGCCGCACGTACGTGCAGTATCTGGCGAGCTATCGCCACGAAGACACGCTGCTCACCGTGTCGCCGTATGACATTGCGCAGTTGGAAGCTATGTTCGCCGATGCGGACAAGCACGGCTGGTTCATCGAGGCGATGTTCCTGGAACCGGTGATGGGCGAAGGCGATCCGGGCCGCGCAGTAACGCCGGCGTTCTACCAGGCGGCGCGCGAACTGACAGAATCGCATGGGTCGCTGCTGCTGGTGGATTCCATCCAGGCTGGCCTGCGCGCGCACGGGGTGCTGTCGATCATCGACTACCCCGGGTTCGAGAAGCTGGCGCCGCCGGACATGGAAGCCTTCTCCAAGGCGCTCAACGCAGGCCAGTATCCGCTCTCGGTGCTGGCGGTGAGTGACCGCGTGGCCGGCCTGTACCGCAAGGGCATTTACGGCAACACCATGACCGCCAACCCACGTTCGCTGGATGTTGCACTGGCGACGCTGGAACAGCTCACCGACGATGTGCGTGCCAATATTCGCGTGCGCGGCAAGGAATTCGTCGACAAGCTCAATGCGCTAAAGGACGAACTGGGCGGCCTGATCACCAAAGTGCAAGGCACGGGCCTATTGTTCTCGTGCGAGTTGGCACCGCAGTTCAAGTGCTATGGCGCCGGCTCCACCGAGGAATACCTGCGCGAGCGCGGCATCGGTGTGATTCACGGCGGCGCCAATTCACTGCGCTTCACACCGCACTTCAATATCACCGGCGCGGAAGTGGACATGGTGATTGACCACGTGCGCCATGCGCTGCTGGAAGGGCCACGCAAGAGCGAAGCGCAGGCGGCCTGAAAGCTAAGGAACGGGGAACAGGAGACGGGGAACATAAAGCCTTCCGAAACGTCGACGTTCCCCGTTTCCTGCTCCCTGTTTCCCTGCTTCTTCACACGGCATAGACTGCGCCAACCGGTACCAGCGCCGGTCACCACTTCAGGAGGAAGCATCATGTCCATGCGTCTCAGCCTGCTCGTCGCCAGCGCAGCCCTGGTTTTCGCCAGCGCCGCTTTCGCCGACGCACCGCAAAGCAAGCCCCTCTCCTCGTCGCAACAGAAAATGGCCGACTGCAGCCATGCTGCCAAAGGCAAAACCGGCGCCGACTACAAGAGCGCCGTCAGCAGTTGCATGAAAGGCGATAACACTGCTGCGGCCACGCCTGCCAAGATGACTCAGCAAGAAAAGATGGCCGCATGCAGCAAGGAAAATGCTGGCAAGAAGGGCGCCGATTACAAGAGTGCCGTCAGCGCCTGCCTGAAAGCCCATTGATGCGCTGATACATCCACCAAGGCTCATCGAACTCCAAGGCGCTGTCACATGACGGCGCCTTTTTCGTTTGCGGCTATGCTTGCCGAAACCCAGCCGCACGTCATGATCCACATGAAGATCACCGAAGTTCGCCATCCTCTGATCCAGCACAAGCTAGGCCTGATGCGCCGAGCCGGCATCAGTACCAAGGAATTCCGAGAGCTGGCTTCCGAAGTCGCGTCGCTACTGACCTATGAAGCCACCAAGGATCTGGAAACTGTTGAAGCGCAGATCGACGGTTGGGCGGGGGCGGTAAGCGTACGACAGATCAAGGGCAAGAAGATCACCATTGTGCCGATCCTGCGCGCAGGCTTAGGGATGCTGCCCGGCGTGCTGGAGTTGATCCCTTCTGCGAAAGTTAGCGTAGTGGGCCTGCAGCGCGACGAGCAGACGCTGCAGCCGATCACTTACTACGAAAAACTTACCGGCCGCATGGACGAACGCATCGCGCTGATCGTCGATCCGATGCTGGCCACTGCCGGCACGCTGGTAGCTACGGTGGACATGCTGAAAGCGGCCGGTTGCAAGCGCATCAAAGGGCTGTTTTTGGTGGCGGCGCCGGAGGGGTTAAAGCGCATCGAGGCAGTGCATCCGGATATCGAGATTTATACCGCGGCGATCGACGAGCGGCTCAATGAGCATGGCTACATTCTGCCGGGGCTGGGCGATGCGGGGGATAAGATTTTTGGGACGAAGCAGTTGCCGGCGCTGGATTGAGAAACCTCGAATCCAGCCGTGAAGGTCCATGTTTGCCATGCCGTCATTCCGGCGAAGGCCGGAATGACGATGCGCTGAAGTCAGACGTTCAAGGCGAACCCTAAAAAGCTAGCGACGCCCAAACCTGTCCGTCGCCTCAATCAACTCATGCGCAATCCCGGGCTCGAACGCCGAATGCCCGGCATCCTGCACAATGCGCAAATCCGCTTCCGGCCATGCGCGATGCAGATCCCACGCGCTGCGTATCGGGCACACCACGTCGTAACGCCCCTGCACGATCACCGCCGGAATGCGGCGCATACGATCGACGTTGCGCAATAGCTGATCGTCGTGCTCGAAAAAACCGCCGTGCACGAAGTAGTGACATTCGATGCGTGCAAACGCCAGCGCGAATTCGTCTTCGCCGCTGCTGTTGATGTATGCCTCATCCTGATACAGGAAACTCGTTGCACCTTCCCACACCGACCAGGCGCGTGCGGCATGCAAGCGTACCTGCGAATCCGCGCTGGTCAGGCGGCGGTGGTAGGCGCTCATCAGATCGCCGCGCTCCACCTCCGGAATCGCGGCCAGATACGCTTCCCATGCATCCGGATACAGCGCATCGCAGCCTTTCTGATAAAACCATTCCAACTCCCAGCGGCGCAGCATGAAGATGCCGCGCAACACCAGTTCGGTCACTTTATCCGGATGCGTCTGCGCGTAGGCCAGCGATAACGTAGAGCCCCACGATCCACCGAACACCTGCCAGCGCGTTATCCCTAGGTGCTCGCGCAAGCGCTCGATATCGGCGACTAGATGCCAGGTGGTGTTGTCCGTCAGCTCTGCATGCGGCGTCGATTTGCCGCAGCCACGCTGGTCGAACAGCACGATGCGATAGACCGCCGGATCGAAGAAGCGCCGGCATTTCGGATTGGTGCCGCCGCCAGGGCCGCCATGCAGGAAAACTACCGGTTTTCCGTGTGGGTTACCGCTCTGCTCGTAGTAGAGCGTGTGCAGGTCGGAGACCTTGAGCTGGCCGACGTCGTAGGGCTCGATCTCGGGATACAAGCTGCGGCGCTGCTGGGACATGGGTGTGGGCGGTATTGGAAAGGGGAAGCACATGGTACGAGGGGATGCTGGGCAACCCAAGAGCCATCTACTCCCTCTTCGATGGGCCAACCTTGCCCAAGGTGGGGCGACTTAGGCTGGGGACAGGAAGATCAGACAAACAATTTGCCAGGATTCAAAATCCCATTCGGATCAAACACCGCCTTCACTCCGCGCATCAACGCAATCTCTGCCGCGCTGCGTGTGCTTTCCAGATACGCGCGCTTCACCAACCCAATGCCATGCTCAGCGGATATGCTGCCGCCGTGGCGCTGCAACGTCTCTGCCAGCAGCTTGGTAACGTGCTCGCATTGCGCGATGAAATCCGTATCGGCTAACACGGTCGGTTTCAGCACATTGATGTGCAGGTTGCCGTCGCCGATATGGCCGAACCACACCACTTCCATCTGCGGATATTCGCGCGCAAGCAACGCTTGTATCTCATGCAGAAACGCGGGCACCGCGCCGATGCGCACAGAAATGTCGTTCTTGTAGGGTTTATGCGGAGCCAGGCTCTCGGTAATGCCTTCACGCAGACGCCACAGCGCTGCGGCCTGCGCTTCGCTCTGCGCCATCACGCCGTCGGCGATCCATTCCTGCTCCATGCCTTGCTCGAACACGGCCAGCGCGGCTTCTTGCGCACGTTCATCCGCGGCATCGAATTCGGTCACCACGTAATACGGGTAGTCGCCGTCGATCGCGCGCTGGGCGCCATGCGCCAGCACATGCTTCAAGGCGACGTCGGTGAAGAACTCGAAAGCCTGCAGCGAGAGCTTCGCGCGGAACAGTGCGAACACCTGCATCAATGCTTCCATGTCCGGCAACGCCAGCAGCATCACCTGCGAGGTCGGCGGCGGATCGGTCAAACGCAGCGTGGCTTCCACCATGATGCCCAGCGTGCCTTCCGAGCCGATCATTAATTGCCGCAAGTCATAACCGCTGGAGTTCTTGATCAAACCGCGATTGAGATCCAGCAGCTCGCCGTTGCCCGCCACCATCTTGAGGCCGGCGATCCACTCGCGCGTGTTGCCGTAGCGGATCACGCGGATGCCGCCCGCATTGGTGGCGATGTTGCCGCCGATGGAGCAGGAGCCGCGCGCGGCGAAGTCCACTGGATAGATCAGGCCATGCTCGCGCGCCGCGGTGTGCACAGCCTCCAGCGCGATGCCCGGCTGCACGGTCAGCGTGCGGTCCACGGCGTCGAAGCCCAGCACCCGATTCATGCGCGCCAGGCTCAGCACCAGCTCGCCGTTGGCCGCCACCGCGCCGCCCGAAAGCCCCGTGCGTCCGCCGGACGGCACGATTGCGACCTTGTGATCGTTGGCCCAGCGCACGATGCCCTGCACTTCCTCGATGGAGGCCGGCAGCGCGATCGCCAGCGGAGCCGGGGTCCAACGCCGAGTCCAGTCGCGGCCGTAATGCTCCAGGTCGCCCGGCTCGGTGAGCAGGCGCAGGTCAGGCAGGCGGCTGGAAAGGTCGGCGAGGGCTTGCGGGCTCATGGCAGCTCCGGGAGGGAAGCGCCCAGCGTGCCAGCGCCCGCCCGGCACGTCTAGTGCTGCGACGCCGCAAAATCTGGCATAGTGTTTGGACATCCAAACGCGACGCTCTCATGAAGACCTCGTTCCCCAAGCAAGACATCAAGGTACTGCTGCTCGAAGGCGTGAGCCGCACGGCGGTGGAAACATTCCAACGCGCGGGCTACAGCCAGATTGAGTACCACGCCAAATCCTTGCCGGAGGACGAACTGAAAGCGCGCATCGCCGATGCACACATCGTCGGCATCCGCTCGCGCACGCATCTCACCGCCGACGTGCTGGATCACGCCAAGCGCCTGATCGCGGTGGGCTGCTATTGCATTGGCACCAATCAGGTGGATCTCGGCGCAGCGGGGAAGCTTGGCGTTCCCGTCTTCAACGCGCCCTACTCCAATACGCGCAGCGTGGCGGAACTCGTCATTGCCGAAGCGATCATGCTGCTGCGTGGCATCCCGCAGAAGAACGCGCTGTGCCATCGCGGCGGCTGGACCAAATCTGCCGCCGGCAGCTTCGAAGTACGTGACAAAGTACTCGGCATCGTTGGCTACGGCCACATCGGCACGCAGATTGGAGTACTGGCTGAAAGCCTGGGCATGCGCGTGATCTTTCACGACATCGAAGCGAAGCTCTCGTTGGGCAATGCGCGTGCTGCCGCAAGCCTGGACGATCTGCTCGAACGTGCCGACGTGGTCACGCTGCATGTGCCGGAAACACCTGCCACCAAGCTGATGATCGGCCGAGATGAGTTGACCAAGATGCGTAAGGGCGCTTTGTTGCTCAATGCCTCGCGCGGCACGGTGGTCGACATCGATGCATTGGCGGAGGCCTTGCGCAGCGAACATATCGGCGGCGCGGCGATCGATGTGTTTCCGGTGGAACCAAAAGGCAATGACGATCCGTTCGTCTCGCCGCTGATCGGCATGGATAACGTCATCCTTACGCCACACATCGGCGGCAGTACGCTGGAAGCACAGGAAAACATCGGCATCGAAGTAGCCAGCAAGCTGGTGCGCTACAGCGACAACGGCTCCACGCTCTCGGCCGTCAACTTCCCTGAAGTAACGCTGCCCGAGCATCCGCACAGCCGCCGCCTGCTGCACATCCATCGCAACGTGCCGGGTGTACTTTCGCGTATCAATGAGCTGTTCTCTGCCGGCAACATCAACATCGACGCGCAGTTCCTGCAGACCAGCGCGGACGTGGGCTATGTGGTGATCGATGTCTCTGCCGATGAGCATCAAGCGGCATCGCTGAAGGATAAATTGGCGGCGATTCCGGGCACATTGCGCGCCCGCGTGCTTTACTGAAAGGCTAGCGTCGAGCCGGGAAACATGCCCGGCCCGACTGCTATCCGCTTAAGAAAACCGCACTTATGCCGATATTTCCTATAACTCGGCATCTTTTCCATGCGGTTTTCCATGAATTTTCGTTTCCGTGATTTACCTATCGCTGCACGTCTAGGCCTGCTCGGCGTTGTCTTGCTTGCAGCGACCGTCATCGTAGGCTTCGGTGGCTGGCGTGGACTGGTCCGCACCCATGATCTGCAGATTCGCTCTGCCGAAACGGCGACCCGGTTTGCGGCGGCGGTCGATACCGCGCGCGTCACGCAGGTGGATTTCAAGAAGCAGGTGCAGGAGTGGAAGGATCTACTGCTGCGCGGCGCAGATGCCGATAAGTTCAAGAAATACCACGATGCCTTCGTCGCACAGTCGCATGCGGTCGACACGGACCTAACCACACTCAAGCAGCAGATGAACGAACTCGGTCTCGACACGCGCGGGGTGGACAATGCAGCGTCCAAGCACGCCGAACTCGGCTCGAAATACCTGGCCGCCATCCAGCATTACGACGCGAAGGACGAGAAGAGCGTGCACGTTGTCGACGGGATGGTCACCGGCATCGATCGCGCGCCTACGACAGCCATCGACGAGCTGGTTGCCGGCATGAAGCGGGAGGCCGAGGCGGCATCAAAGCGCATCGACGCGGAAAGCAGCGCGGCGTTCGGCCAGGCGTGCATGTTGCTGGCGTCAGTGGTGCTGTGCGCGATGATCGCCGGTGCTTTACTGGTCTGGCTGCTCGCCTATAGCATCACCGCGCCGCTGGGGCGCGCCGTAAAAGTGGCGCAGGCGGTTGCCGAAGGCGATCTCTCCACTGAGGTGGTTGCAACGAGCCGCGACGAAACCGGCAAGCTGCTTTCCGCGCTGGCCTCGATGAACGAGCAACTGCGCAACGTGGTGGGCGTGATTCGCGCCGGCTCCACCGAGATTTCCGCCTCCACCCGGCAGATCGCCGCCGGTAACCAGGATCTTTCCGCACGCACCAGCGAACAGGCTGCCGCTCTGGAGGAAACCGCATCGTCGATGCAGGCGTTCACCCAAGGCGTGAACGCCAACGCCTCGCGCGCGCATGAAGCGAGCCGCCTGGCAGAATCGGCTTCCGACATCGCACGTCAGAGCGGCGCGGCCATGTCCGAAGCGGTCGGTGCGATGACGCAAGTACAAAGCGTGGCCAATCGCATTACCGAGATCACCGAGACGATGGACCGCATCGCCACGCAGACGCACATCCTTGCTCTGAATGCGTCAGTGGAAGCGGCGCGTGCAGGTGAAGCTGGCAAAGGCTTCAACATCGTGGCGGCGGAAGTGCAGGCGTTGGCGCGCAGCTCGCGTAGTGCCTCTCGCGAAATTCGTGCCCTGATCGAGGAATCCGTCACCATCATTGGAAGCGGTACGCAAATCATCGGCCGCGCGGAGTCGATGGTCGGGAAGCTGCTCGGCAGTGTGGACGATGTCACCAAGACGGTGGAGTCCATCGCCACATTGAGCATGGAACAGGCAAGCGGTATCCAGCAGGTAAACCGTGCAGTGCGCCAAATGGACGAGGTCACGCAGAACAATGCCGCGCTGGTGGAGGAAGCTGCCGCCGCGGCAGACACCGTGCAGGTGCGTGCGCGTTCGCTGGTTGAGAGCGTGGCGTTTTTCAAGCTCGGCGACAAAGAGGCGGCCAACCGTTCGCCAGCGCCATCCAACTTGACGGGTTCGCGAGTGGCGCATCGCTCGCAGTTGGAGGCGGCCTGAGCTCTGCAAGTACCCATCCCACCTGCGTGCAGGGTGGAGGGGTACTTGCCACGAACCTTCCCACAAGGCTTCCCTTCAAGCAGAGGGAGTTCTGCGCACAGAGGGATGATCGCTTGCAGGGAAGCAAGCTACCGCAGACATGCCTGGAACTTTATCTGCAAGCCAAGTTGTTGGAAGCAGCCGCTTTATCGAACGCTTTTTGCGGCAGCCTTGCCACGCTTTGCGGTCTTCTTCGCCGTCGTGGCTCGTTTGGGATTGACGGTGCCAACGACGTCGCTCGCCGCTGCGTGGTGCTCCCGCACGCGTAGTTCCTCGCGGAACGCGGTGGCATAGGTTTTCAATTCCGCCTTCTTGACTCCGGGCGGCACAGCGTCCCGCGCCAGATGCTGTTCCATCTGTCGCAGCAAATCGTAATCGTGATAGTCGCGATAGGGTTTGAGATCGAGGTCCACCGGCACCTTCGCCAGGCGCTCGTCGCCGATCCTTTTCACGTACTTCTGCATGAAGCGGTCGTAGGCCTTCCAGGTAATACGCTGGGCGTGCACCGCGGCTTCCTCGGCGCGCGTGGCGATCTGATGCGCATGCAGATAATGCAGGCCGAGCTGGTCGATCAGCGTTTTCTCCACTTCCTCGTGCAGGATCAAAAACCGATCCACCTCGACGGTGCGGCCGCGGAACGTGAACGACTTGGGCAGATGACGATCGATGTAGATGGTCTTGCCATCCTGGCTGTAGCCGGCGAGATAAGGGATGTCGTGCTTGCGATCGAACTTCTTGACCCGGCGCAGGATGGCGTCCAAGGCGCGATCCATCATCAGCGACGAGGTGTACCAGTCGGGGGCGTTCAGCTTCACGTGTGGGGCGTTCGGGTGACAAGTGTTCGACGGCATGGTGGCGGCCCTTATGTGCGCGGTGAGTTCGCTGGCACGAGCCTAGCAGCCGGAAACGAAAAACGGCGCCCGAGGCGCCGTTTGTCTGTTTTCCGAATTGGTCGGGGCGGCCGGATTCGAACCGACGACCCTTTGCCCCCCAGGCAAATGCGCTACCAGGCTGCGCTACGCCCCGACTGATCCAGCAAAGAAAAAAATTGTAGCAGTACCGGCAGGGGTGCCGATAGGGGCCGCTTAACGACGCAACAGCGCCAGGACCTCTTCCAGCTCCATGCGTACCTGACGCACGATCTGGTGCGACATGCTGGCTTCCATCCGGGCTTGCGGACCTTCCAGACGCGCGCGCGCGCCGGTGATGGTGAAGCCTTCGTCGTACAGCAGGGAGCGGATCTGCCGGATCATCAGCACATCGTGGCGCTGGTAGTACCGGCGGTTGCCGCGGCGCTTGACCGGGTTGAGCGCAGGAAATTCCTGCTCCCAGTAGCGCAGCACATGGGGCTTCACCCCGCACAATTCGCTGACTTCACCGATGGTGAAGTAGCGCTTGGCCGGGATGGCGGGCAGCTCGGTGTTATTCCCCTGATCCAGCATAGCCCTCGACTCTCACCTTGAGTTTTTGTCCTGGCCGGAACGTCACCACCCGGCGAGCGGAGATGGGGATCTCCTCGCCGGTCTTGGGATTGCGCCCCGGTCGCTGGTTCTTCTGCCGCAGGTCGAAGTTGCCGAAGCCGGACAGCTTCACCTGTTCGCCCTTTTCCAAAGCTTCACGGACGACCTCGAAATAGGCGTCCACGAACTCTTTGGCTTCACGTTTGTTAAGGCCCACCTCGAGGAAGAGGCGCTCTGCCATCTCCGCCTTTGTCAGCGCCGCCATCTCACCCTCGCAATTTCGCCTCGCATCCAGCCTCCAACGCCGACACCACATTGCGTACGCAACGGTCTGCGTCGTCGTCGGTAAGGGTGCGTGAAGCGTCCTGCAAAATCAAGCCCATAGCGAGACTCTTTCGGCCCGCTTCGACCCCTTTTCCACTGTAGCGATCAAACAGCCGCAGCTCTGCCAGGGCGGTGCCCAGGGTGGCGCGGACGGCCTGTTCGATCTGTGACCAGCTTACCTGTTCAGGGACGTCAACGGCGATGTCCCGGCGCACGGCCGGGAAACGCGGCACGGGTTGGGCCTTCGGCAGGCGGCGGCCGAGCAGCGGTTCCAGGGCCAGTTCCAGCACGTGCACGTCCGGCCCAAGGTCCAGTGTCTTGGCCAGGCGCGGGTGCAGTGCACCGAGGTAGCCGACCGTCTCGCCATCGCGTGTGACGCGCGCGGCCCGGCCGGGATGCAGCCAGCCCGGCAGGCCGTCGGCGTGGACGGCCCAGCGCTGAGGTTCACCGCCCCAGGCGATGATGGCATCCAAGTCGCCTTTGACGTCGAAAAAATCCAGCGGACGCGCGGCTTCACCCCACTGTTCGGCGTGTGCATGGCCGCAGGCGACGATGGCTAGGCTAGGCGTCTCCATTGGAGGATTACCGGCCGCGAACGCCCTGCCAAGCTCGAACAGACGCACCCGATCCTGCTGGCGTGCGCGGTTATGGGATAGCGCTTCGATCAACCCGGGCAGCAGAGAGGGACGCATCACCGCCAAATCGGCGGAGAGCGGATTGGCCAGCGGCACCAAGCGTTCGGTGAAGCCCCACTTTTCCAGCAAGGCATGGCTGACGAAGGCCAGGTTCACCGCCTCGTAGTACTCGCGCGCGGCGAGTTGCTCACGCACGGCCAGTTCGTTGAGGCGGCCTTCCGGTTCGGTCGCCAGAGCCAGCGCGCCTTCCGGCGTGTGGGTGGGAATGCGGTCATAGCCGTAGATGCGAGCCACTTCCTCGACCAGGTCTTCCTCCAGCTCGATGTCGAAGCGGCTGCTGGGTGCGGTGATGCGCCAGCCTTCATCAGTGGCCGTCACTTGCATGCCCAGCGCGGTGAAGATGCGGGCAACTTCGGCGTCGGCCACTTCCACGCCCAGTACGCGCTTGAGGCGTGTACGGCGTAGCGTGACCGTGGCCGGCTTGGGCAGGTCGGCAGGATTTTCCGCCACCAGCACCGGCCCGGCCTTGCCACCTGCGATCGCCAGCAGCAATTCCGTGGCGCGCTCCAATGCGCGGCGCGGCAGCTCGGGATCGACACCGCGCTCGAAGCGATGCGAAGCATCCGTGTGCATGCCCAGCTTGCGCGCGCGGCCCATGATCGCGGCCGGTGCGAAGTGTGCGGATTCCAGGAAGATGTTGTGCGTCGCATCGGTGACACGCGAATCGTAGCCGCCCATCACGCCGGCCACCGCTAGCGCTTTCTTTTCGTCGGCAATCAGCAAAAAGCCGCTATCGAGTTTCACTTCAGAACCATCGAGCAGCTTCAGCGTTTCACCATCGCGTGCATGGCGCACCACGATATCGCCGTCGAGCTTGTCGTTGTCGAATGCATGCAGCGGCTGGCCGAGTTCGAGCATCACATAGTTGGTGACGTCGACCACGGCGCTGATCGGGCGCAAACCTGCGCGGCGTAGGCGCTCGGCCAGCCACAACGGCGTGCGTGCGACGGGATCGATGCCTTCGATGATGCGGCCGAGATAGCGTGGTGCGTCCTTACCCGCTTCGAGGCGAATGCCGCGACGTGCGTTGCCCGTCACCGGCGCATCGGCGTGCGCGGGCACTTTCACGTGGCTGCCGAATAATGCTGCAACATCATGCGCGAGGCCGACCAGGCCGAGACAATCCGGACGATTCGGCGTGAGCTTCAGTTCGATGCTGGCATCCGGCAGGCTGAGGTAAGCGGCAAGCGGCTGACCGACCGGCGCATCCAGCGGCAACTCCAGCAAGCCGGATGCATCGTTGTCGATGCCGAGCTCCTTCGCCGAGCAGAGCATGCCGAGCGACTCCACACCACGCAGCTTGGCCGCCTTGATGTTGATGCCACCGGGCAGGGTCGCGCCGACCGTAGCGAGCGGCACCTTGATGCCCACGCGTGCATTCGGCGCGCCGCAGACGATCAGCAACAGTTCACCTGTGCCAGCGTTGACTTTGCACACCTGCAGGCGATCGGCTTCCGGATGTTTTTCCGCGCCGACGATTTCGGCCACCACCACACCACCGAGGTTTTCGCCCAGCGGTGTGAGCTCTTCCACTTCAAGCCCGGCCATGGTCAGCGCATGCGCCAGCGCGGCACGGTCTGCCTTGATCTCGACCAGCTCGCGCAGCCAGTTTTCGGAGAATTTCATGCGTGTCGATTCCTGCTTCGATTACGCGAATTGCTTGAGGAAGCGCAGATCGTTCTCGAAGAACGCGCGCAAGTCGGAAACGCCATAACGCAGCATGGCGAAGCGCTCCACACCCAGGCCGAACGCAAAGCCGGTGTAGCGTTCCGGATCGATACCGCAGTTCTTCAACACGTTCGGATGCACCATGCCGCAGCCAAGCACCTCCAGCCAGCGCGTGCTGCCGTCTTCCGCATCCCAGCGAATGTCCACTTCGGCCGAGGGTTCGGTGAAGGGGAAGTAGCTGGGACGGAAACGCATTTCGAAATCGCGCTCGAAGAACGCACGAATGAATTCAGCCAGCGTGCCTTTCAGGTCGGCGAAACTGGAGGTTTCGTCCACCAGCAGGCCTTCGATCTGATGGAACATCGGCGAGTGCGTCTGATCCGAATCGCTGCGATACACCTTGCCGGGCGCGATCACGCGGATCGGCGGCTGCCGGCCTTTCATCGAGCGGATTTGCACCGGCGAGGTATGCGTGCGCAGCAGGCGGCCGTCGCCGAAGTAGAATGTGTCGTGCATCGCGCGCGCGGGATGGTGCGGCGGGAAGTTCAGCGCTTCGAAGTTGTGCCAGTCGTCCTCGATCTCGGGACCGTCGGCACGCTGATAGCCGAGGCGCGCGAAGATGGCGGCAATACGCTCAAGTGCGCGGGTGATCGGATGGATGCCACCACGCTCGCCATCGCGGCCAGGCATGCTGATGTCGAGCTTCTCGGAAGCGAGGCGACGATCGAGTTCGGCCTGTTCCAGCGCTTGCTTGCGCGAGGTGAGCGCGTCGTTGAGGCGCTCCTTCAGGCGGTTCACTTCGGCGCCGCGCGCCTTGCGCTCTTCCGACGACAGCGTTCCGAGCGCCTTCAGCGCGGCGGTGACGATGCCACTCTTGCCCAGCAAGCTAACGCGCAGCGCGTCGAGCGCGTCGAGCGTATCGGTCTTGTCGATTTCCGCCAGCGCCTGGGTGGCACGGCTATCCAAGTCTTCCATCGGTGGTCTCGCCTTTCTCTCCCCAGGGGAGAAGCAGCAGAAACAAAAACGGGGAGAAGGCATTCGGCCTTCTCCCCGCTTGATTTACATCACTCGTCAGTGTTCGACGATCAAGCGGCCAGACTGGCCTTCGCCTTTTCCGCGATGGCCCCAAACGCCTTGATGTCGTGCACGGCGATGTCGGCCAGCACCTTGCGGTCGACCGTGATACCGGCCTTGGCCAAACCGTTGATCAGGCGGCTGTAGGACAGGCCGAACTGACGGGCAGCCGCATTGATACGCACGATCCACAGGGCGCGGAATTGGCGCTTCTTCTGCTTGCGGCCGATATAGGCGTACTGACCGGCCTTGATGACGGCCTGATTAGCAACGCGGAAGACCTTGCGACGGGCGTTGTAGTAGCCCTTCGCGCGGCCGATGATTTTCTTGTGACGACGACGGGCGGTAACGCCACGCTTTACACGAGCCATGGTTTAGTCCTCCGCCTTAGAGATACGGCAACATGCGTGCTACACCCTTGGTGTCGCATGCTTTGACGTGGTTGGTGGCGCGCAGGTTGCGCTTACGCTTGGTCGACTTCTTGGTCAGAATGTGCGACTTGAACGCATGGCCGGCCTTGAACTTGCCGGACGCGGTCTTGCGAAAACGCTTCGCCGCCGCGCGGTTGGTCTTGATCTTGGGCATGGAATGCTCCTTGATAGGGATGCGCTCTTTCTTGATTGGGAGCGGCCCCGGTTTCTGACTGATCTGGCGGCGGCCTTGGGCCACGCTTTCCGTCCTGCCACGATCGGTTCACGACCCTTCCTAGCGGGTCGAACGGTGGAGTATACGGGTGAAGGCTTGGCAATGCCAGGGACCACTTCGCCCAAAACGCCATAAATGCCGGGGCCACGCCGCCAGAAAAGGCTACGAAGCGAGCCCGGAGGCGCGAGTACATCAAAAGCAGCTGACTAGATGGGTGGGGCCACGTTTGGCCCCTCACCCTGCCCTCTCCCGGAAGGGAGAGGGAGTTGCGGCACGGCTGGAGATCCCGCCCGCTTATTTCTTCTTCGGCCCGATCATCATCACCATCTGGCGCCCTTCCAGGCGTGGGAAGGATTCGACGACGCCATTCTCGCCCACGTCTTCCTGAATCTTCCTGGCCAGGTTCTGGCCCAGATCCTGATGGGACATTTCGCGGCCGCGGAAGCGGATGGTGACCTTGACCTTGTCGCCTTCTTCAAGGAAGCGAAGCATGTTGCGCAGCTTGATCTGGTAGTCGCCCACGTCCGTAACCGGACGGAACTTCACTTCCTTGATCTCGACTTGCTTTTGCTTCTTCTTGGCGGCCTGAGCCTTCTTCTGGGCTTCGAACTTGAACTTGCCGTAGTCCATGATGCGGCAGACCGGCGGATCGCCGTTCGGCTGAATCTCGACCAGATCGAGCCCCGCTTCCTCGGCCGCACGCAGCGCCTCGTCGCGGGTGAGGATGCCAAGCTGCTCGGAATCCGGTCCGATCACACGCACGCGGGGTACGCGGATCTCATGGTTGCGACGGTTGCCCTTAGTTTCTGTGGTGGCGATACCACTATCCTCCAGAAGATGTTGAATTCGGCCGGACGCGCACTAACGCCGCGTCTCGGCCTCCAGACGTTCGATGAAGCTGGCGAGCGGCATGCTGCCTAGATCTTCGCCCGAACGTGTACGCACGGAAACAGCGCCCGATTCCTTTTCGCGATCGCCGACCACAAGCAGGTAGGGCACTTTCTGTATCGTATGTTCACGGATTTTATAGCCGACCTTCTCGTTGCGCAAATCGGCATGCACGCGGAAGCCTTTGTCGACAAGGGTTTGCGTTACCTGACGAACATAGTCGGCCTGGGCATCGGTGATGCTGAACACCTGCGCCTGCACCGGCGCCAGCCACGGCGGTAAGTTGCCGGCATGATGTTCAATGAGGATGCCGATGAAGCGCTCCATCGAGCCCACGATGGCTCGATGCAACATAACCGGATGTTTGCGTTGACTATGTTCGTCGACATACTCGGCGCCAAGACGCTCCGGCATCATGAAATCCACCTGCATGGTACCGACCTGCCAGGCCCGGCCGATCGAATCCTTCATGTGGTACTCGATCTTAGGTCCGTAGAAGGCACCCTCACCCGGCAATTCCTCCCACTGTACACCGGCCGCACGCAGCGCGGCGCGCAGGGCGTGCTCGGCACGATCCCACACTTCGTCGCCGCCGATGCGCTTGTCGGGGCGCAGGGCGATCTTTAAGGCGATATCGTCGAAGCCGAAATCGGCGTACACCTTCATGGCCTGCTGGTGGAACGCAGTCACTTCCGATTCGATCTGCTCTTCCGTGCAGAAGATGTGGCCATCGTCCTGCGTGAAGGCACGTACACGCATGATGCCGTGCAGCGCACCCGACGGCTCGTTGCGATGGCAGCCGCCGAATTCGCCGTAGCGGATCGGCAGGTCGCGGTAGCTATGCAGGCTGGTGTTGTAGATCTGCACGTGGCCGGGGCAGTTCATCGGCTTCAGCGCATACGTGCGCTTCTCCGATTCCGTGAAGAACATGTTTTCCTGATAGTTGTCCCAGTGCCCGGATTTCTTCCACAGGCTGACGTCCATGATCTGCGGGCCGCGCACTTCCTGATAGCCGCTGCTGCGATAGACACCACGCACGTACTGCTCCACGGTCTGCCAGATCGCCCAGCCGTTCGGATGCCAGAACACCATGCCAGGCGCTTCTTCCTGCTGATGGAACAGGTCTAACGCCTTGCCGATCTTGCGATGGTCGCGCTTCTCGGCCTCTTCCAGCTGATGCAGGTGGGCCTTCAGGTCTTTGTCGCTCAACCACGCGGTGCCGTAGATGCGCGTGAGCATCGCGTTGTTGGAATCGCCACGCCAGTAAGCGCCGGCGACTTTCATCAGCTTGAACGCACGCAGTTTGCCCGTGTTGGGCACGTGTGGGCCGCGGCACAGATCGGTGAATTCGCCCTGCGTATAGAGCGAAAGCTCCTCATTGGAAGGAATGCTCTCGATGATCTCGGCCTTGTACTCCTCGCCGATGCCGCGGAAGAACGTGATCGCGTCATCACGCGATTTCACACTGCGCGTGACCGGCAGTTGTTCCTTCACGATCTTTTCCATCTCGGCTTCGATCTTGGCCAGATCGTCGGGCGTGAAGGGGCGCTCGTAGGCGAAGTCGTAAAAGAAGCCGTTGTCGATCACCGGGCCGATCGTCACCTGCGCGCCGGGAAACAGGCGTTGCACAGCCTGCGCCAGCAGATGCGCGGTGGAATGGCGCAAAATCTCCAGCGCTTCCGGGCTCTTCTCGGTGACGATTTCCAGGCTGGCGTCGTGGTCGATGGCGAAGCTGGCGTCCACCAGCTTGCCGTCCACCTTGCCGGCCAGGGTGGCCTTGGCCAGGCCGGCGCCGATGGAGGCGGCCACGTCCTGTACCGTGACGGGATGGTCGAAGGGGCGCTTGCTGCCGTCTGGGAGCGTAATGTCGATCATGGGGTTGGGTATCTCGGAAAACAAAAAGGGCGCCACACGCGCCCTTTTGCATGAAAAGACAGGCGTGGCGGGTATCAGCGTTGGCGGCTCGTAGTTGTCATGTCGCACACTCGGCCGGCGCTTGGGCGCGGGCCACCTTGTCTCTAAAGTTGAGAAGCGAACGCTAATTTAGCGCAGCGGCCGTGTCAATTCAGCGACGGCGACCGAGCTATACAATACGCACCTCACCTCAAGGACATCGCGATGCGTGTACTCGTCACCGGCTCGGCCGGCTTTATCGGCGCCGCCCTTACGGAACGTCTGCTGGCGCGGGGCGATCAGGTCCAAGGTATCGACAACCATAACGATTACTACGATCCGACGCTGAAAGAGGCCCGCCTGGCGCGCTTTGCCGAGCACCCGAACTACACGCACCAACGCGCCGACCTGGCCGATGCCGAGGCGATGAACCGGGCCTTCCGGGACTTCCAACCACAGCGCGTGGCGAACCTCGCCGCGCAGGCCGGCGTGCGCTATTCGCTGAAGAATCCGCAGACCTACGCGCAGAGCAATCTGGTCGGCTTCATCAACATCCTGGAAGCCTGCCGCCACAACAAGGTGGAGCACTTGGTCTATGCCTCTTCCAGTTCCGTTTATGGTGCAAACCGCAAGCTGCCGTTCGCGGTGGAAGATGCCGTCGATCACCCGGTGAGCTTGTACGCGGCCACCAAGAAGGCCAACGAGCTGATGGCGCACACCTATAGCCATCTGTATGGCCTGCCCACTACCGGCCTGCGCTTTTTCACGGTGTATGGACCGTGGGGGCGCCCTGATATGTCGCCGATACTGTTCGCCGAACGCATCGTGCGCGGCGAGCCGATCGACGTGTTCAACCACGGCCAGCACAGTCGTGATTTCACGTATGTCGACGACATCGTCGAAGGGGTGATCCGCACGTTGGATCACGTTGCCGAGCCCGACCTCAATTACGACGCGACCCAGCCCAATCCCGGCACTTCAAGTGCGCCTTATCGCGTCTACAACATCGGCAATGATCAGCCGGTGCAGCTCATGCATTTCATCGAACTGATGGAGCAGAACCTGGGCCGCACGGTGGAAAAGCGCCTGTTACCCATGCAACCGGGCGATGTGCCGGATACCTGGGCGGACGTGTCGGCACTGCGGCGTGATGTGGGTTATGCGCCGAATACGTCGATCGAGGAAGGCGTGGCAAAGTTTGTGGCGTGGTATCGGGATTATCACCACATTGCGTGAGCGTAGTTATCACTGGACTGACAAGCAAGGTTGCCCCTTACGTCAGAACGGCTTGGCGATCACCAGAAACACCACGCCCAGCAACACCAGCACCGGCAACTCATTCAACAATCGCAATGTGCGCGCCGAAGGCAACGCTCCACCCTGCTCAGTGCGCTTGAGCAAACGTCCTATCCAGATGAAATAGACCAGCAGCAAAACTACCAGCGTGAGCTTGGCGTCAATCCAATGCAGGGGCCCGACAACGTTCGGCAATGCTTGCGGAAACACACGCCAGCCCTGCCACAGCGTCAAGCCGAACAGAAAAGCGATACCGAACAAGTTGTGGCCGAAGCGATACAGGCGACGTCCCATCAGGCACAGGCGCGCCTTCACGGCAGGCTCGTCACTTGATTCGGCGATATTCACCAGGATGCGTGGCAAGTAGAACACCGCGGACATCCAGGCGATCACGAACAACACGTGCAGGCTCTTGATCCACAGATAAGTCATGGCGATTCCACGCGGCGGCGAAGACGTGCGCCATGGTACGTCGATTGAGCCGAATCTCAATACATGTCAAACGATTCCGCCGTGGACACGCGTAGCTGCTCATAAAAAAGTGCACGGTGAAGTGAGCTTTTTTGGCTATGACGCGAATGCGCAACACTCAATCACGATCGATCTCACCGTTGATTGTCTGTGTCGATGCAAGCGAGCACTGAGGACTCTGGGAGCGCCAACGCCCGTGACGTACCCCGCAAAAAACAATGGCGCGAACCGGAAGGTCCGCGCCATTGCAGGGATATGAATTGGTGGGCGGTACAAGGATCGAACTTGTGACCCCTTCCATGTCAAGGAAGTGCTCTACCGCTGAGCTAACCGCCCGCAGACACGCCCTGACAGGGTGTGCAGGCCGCGCAGTTTACCCGAAGCACCCGATCAGCGCAAAGCCAGCTCCCGCAGCTGGTGAATGCGGTCGCGCAGCCGGGCCGCCTCTTCGAATTCCAGGTTTTCCGCGTGCTTGCGCATGTCAGCCTCCAGCCGTTTGATCATCGTGGCGGCCTGCTCGGCATCCAGGCTGGCGTATTCGGCGGCCTGCTCGGCCACAGCGGCGGCGCGGCCACGTGAGGCTTTGCTCCGCGCCCGGCCAGGCACCTCGCTGCGCGCACCTTCCATGATGTCGGCGATGCTTCGCACCACCGACTGCGGCGTGATGCCCTGCAACAGGTTCCAGGCCACCTGCTTCTCACGGCGGCGGTTAGTTTCGTCCATCGCCGCCTGCATGGAGCGGGTGATTTCGTCAGCGTAGAGGATCGCTTTGCCGCGCAGGTTGCGTGCGGCGCGACCCATGGTCTGGATCAGCGAACCGGTGGAGCGCAGGAAGCCTTCCTTGTCGGCGTCGAGGATCGCCACCAGCGACACTTCGGGCATATCCAAGCCCTCACGCAACAGGTTGATGCCGACCAGCACGTCGAACTCGCCCAAGCGCAGGTCGCGGATGATTTCCACGCGCTCCACGGTTTCGATGTCCGAATGCAGATAACGCACCTTTACATCGTGCTCGCTGAGGTATTCGGTGAGGTTTTCCGCCATGCGCTTGGTGAGCGTGGTGACCAACACGCGGTCGCCCATGGCGATGCGCTTCTTCGCTTCGCTGAGCAGATCGTCCACCTGAGTGCGTACCGGCCGCACCTCCACTTCCGGATCGACCAAGCCAGTGGGGCGCACCACCAGCTCCACCACGGCATCGCCAGACTTTTCCAGCTCATATGCGCGCGGTGTGGCAGATACGTAAATCGTGCGCGGCGCACGGCGCTCGAATTCCTCGAAACGCAGCGGCCGATTGTCCATCGCGGAGGGCAGACGAAAGCCGAATTCCACCAGCGTTTCCTTGCGCGAGCGGTCGCCTTTGTACATCGCGCCCAACTGCGGCATGGTGACGTGCGATTCGTCGACCACCAGCAGCGCATCGGCCGGCAAGTAATCGAACAAGGTCGGCGGCGGCTCGCCCGGCGCGCGGCGCGTGAGGTGACGCGAGTAGTTTTCGATGCCTTGGCAATAGCCGACTTCGGCCATCATCTCAATGTCGAAGCGCGTGCGCTGATCCAGTCGCTGCGCCTCCACCAACCGGTTTTCCTTGTACAGAAAGTCCAGGCGCTCCTTCAGCTCGACCTTGATCGTCTCGATGGCGTTCAGCACACTCTCTCGCGTGCTGGCGTAATGCGTACGCGGATAAACGGTAAAGCGCGGTACCTTACGGATGGTTTCGCCGGTGAGCGGATCGAACAGCGAAAGATTTTCCACCTCGCCGTCGAACAGCTCGATGCGCAGCGCTTCGGTTTCTGATTCGGCGGGAAACACATCGATGACTTCGCCGCGCACGCGATAAGTACCGCGGCGCAGTTCCATTTCGTTGCGGGTGTATTGCAGCTCGGTGAGTTGACGGATCAGCGCGCGTTGGTCGATGCGCTCGCCGCGTGCGAGGATCAGACGTAGCGAAAGATAATCTTCCGGATCGCCCAGGCCGTAGATGGCGGAGACGGTGGCGACGATCAGGGAGTCCTTGCGCGAGAGCAGCGCCTTGGTCGCTGCCAGGCGCATCTGCTCGATGTGTTCGTTGATCGAGGCATCTTTCTCGATATAGGTATCCGATGCCACCACGTATGCTTCTGGCTGGTAGTAGTCGTAGTAGCTGACGAAATACTCCACCGCGTTGTGCGGGAAGAATTCCTTGAACTCACCGTAGAGCTGCGCCGCCAGCGTCTTGTTCGGCGCCAGCACGATGGTGGGCCGTTGCACTTGCGCGACCACATTGGCGATGGTGAAGGTCTTGCCGGAACCCGTCACGCCCAACAGCGTCTGCCCCGCGAGGCCGGATTCGAAGCCCTCGACCAGGCGCTTGATCGCATCTGGCTGATCGCCGGCGGGCTGGTAGCTGGAAACGAGTTCGAAGCGGTCGCGATCGGTCATAGGGGCTCAACGTGCGGGCGTTTTGGCGGATTTTAAATGCTGGTACTGACACAAGTTGTCAGCAGGGTCTGACGCTGGCCCGCCCCTGCGGCGATTGGCTCGCACAAATCGGGGTTTAGCATCGATGGGATGGAACCATGGTATGCCAACGGCCCGGGACGGGGCGGAAACAGAGGATTTGGGCTGGCCGAGCAGCTCATGACGCTTGCGGTGCTGGCTGTGGTTACCGCGATCGCTGTGCCCTCCTTTCACCGGATGCTGGAAGGACACGAGTTGCGCGTCGCCCAGTCCGACTACATCGCAGCGTTGCAGCATGCACGCAATCTCGCCGTGAACGAGCAGGTACGCGTCATCTTCTGCCCTAGCCGCGATGCGCGCAGTTGCAGCGGCGACGATTCGTGGAGCCAGGGTTGGCTGGTGGGAAAATCCGATCCTGATAACGCCAGTCAGTTACTCGGATCACCGCGCTACGTAGGCCAAAAGCACCGCGATACGCTGGTCATTACCAGCAATAGCAAGCAGAAATACGTGTGGTTTGGTCCGGATGGGAGTTCGGTGAATACCTTCCAGACATTGTCCTTCTGCATGAAAAATGATCCGCAGCATGTATTGCGGGTGATCGTTTCCCGCGTTGGACGTGTGAAGGGTGCGCAAGGAACAAACGGTGACGCTTCGCCATGTGCGTCCACGGATTGATCGCCAACCTGCGCCCGCAGCCTCGGACTGTTCCTTAAAGCAACACCGGCCGATCCGGCAACTCATCCGGCCGCGACTTGCCATGACTCGGAAAATGCTTCTCCAACAAGGCATGCACTTGTGTGATGCCATGTAAGGCGCCCGCGCGCCATTGCCCGGCCGCAAAATTCTCCCGCATGCCATCACAGATCGCGGTCCATTCCTCGGGCTTCACACGGCGCGCAATGCCACGATCCGCAACGATCTCGATGCGATGTTCGGACATCAGCACATAGATCAGCACGCCGCAATTGTGTTCCGTATCCCACACGTCGAGTTGGCCAAACACCTGTCGTGCGCGCGTGTAAGCATCCAGGCCTTGCCACACCGCATGCAGGGGAAGGCGCGATTCGATCGCAAAGCGCACTTCGCCCAGGTGCGTGTGCTCACCGTCCGCGATGGCGACGGTCATGTCGTCCAGCAGCTCGGGCGGAAAGCGCCTATGGAGCTGAAACCAGCCCTCGAACAGATTTGCGATGAGTCGTTGACGGCGTGTAGGCATGTCACCAACTCCCCGAGGCGCCACCGCCACCGAAACTGCCGCCCCCACCACTGAAGCCGCCGCCTCCGCCGCCGAAGCCACCACCACCGCCAAAACCGCCGCCGCCCCAGCCGCCGAAACCACCCCAGCCACCGCCGCCGATGGATCGGCCTGCGCCGGCCGGCAACAGCATGAACAAGCCGCCCAGGATGCCGCCGAAAATGCCGACGCCGATCGACGCCAGCATCCACAGCAAGGCGCCGACCGCCAAGCCACCCAGCGGCGCGCGCACCAGCACAGGCGCGCGCCCGAAGATGCCGCGCATCACGATCAGCGCGAACAGCGCAAGGAAGAACACGCCCTGCAGATCCGGCCTGCGTGCCACTTCGTTGCCGCGCACTGGCGGCGGCAGCGGTTCGCCGTCGATCAATTGGGTCAACGCACCAACCGCGTCGCTGATGCCACCAAAGTAATCATTGCTGCGGAATTTCGGCGCGATGTATTCGCGGATGATGCGCGCGGCTGCGGCATCGGGAATCGCGCCTTCCAGCCCGTAACCCACTTCGATGCGCACCTGGCGGTCGTTCTTGGCGATGAACAGCAGCACGCCATCGTCCACGCCTTTGCGACCGATCTTGTTCGCTTCGGAGACACGTAACGAATAATCGTCGAGGTCATCGGGCTGCGTACTGCTGATCATCAGCACGGTCAGCTGCGCGCCCTTCTGCTTCTCCAGGCTGACCAGTTGCGCGTCGAGTTGATCGATCTGCTGCGCCGTCAGCGTCCCGGTGAGGTCGGTGACGTGGCGTGTCAGTTTGGGAACCGCGGGTTGGTCGTCGGCATGCGAAAGGGTCCACGGCGACAGCAAGGCTATCGCCAGGATCATCCAAAGGCGCACCCAGCGCCGCGTCATGTCAATGTGCCGACGCGGCGGGAGCTGGAGCAGCCGGCGTGCCGGTACCGAAATCCACCGTCGGCGCGGTCGAAATCGCCTTCTCGTTCTCCACCGAGAAATTCGGCTTCACCTGATAGCTGAACATCTTGGCGGTGAGATTGTTCGGGAAAGTACGGATCAGCGAGTTGTATTGCTGCACTGCCTGGATGTAGCGGTTGCGCGCCACGGCAATGCGGTTCTCGGTACCTTCCAACTGCGCCTGCAGATTCTGGAATACGCCGTTCGCCTTCAGATCGGGATAGCGTTCGCTGACAGCCATCAGGCGCGACAGTGCACCGGTAAGCTGGCCTTGCGCGGCCTGGAATTTGGCCAGGGCGTCAGGATCGTTCGCCAGTTCGGGGGTTACCTGGATGCTGCCCACGCGCGAACGCGCTTCGGTCACTTCGGTAAAGACCTTTTCCTCATGCGCAGCGTAGCCCTTCACGGTGTTCACCAGGTTAGGCACCAGATCGGCGCGGCGCTGGTATTGATTAAGCACCTCGGACCATTGCGCCTTCACCACTTCGTCCTGTTTCTGGATGCTGTTGTAGCCGCAACCCGAAAGTATGGACACCAGTAGCAATAGCGCGAGAACGCGTAGGCTTTTCATCGGAAGGCTCCTTTCCCAGTAGGCGTTCATTGCAGCATCAGGCCTACATGGATGCAATTGCCACACCGCACTGCGGGCAAATCAAAACCAGCGCGGCCCCAGAATCAACCCCCAGCACAACACCACCAGCACCAGCAGCAGAAAGACTGCCGCCGAGCCCATGTCTTTGGCCCGTCCGGCCAGCTCGTGGAATTCGGGGCTGACCTTGTCCACCACCGCCTCGATGGCGGAATTGAGCAGCTCCACCGAGAGCACCAGGATGACCGGAAAAACCAGGGCAATCTTCTCCAGCGCCCCATTCCCCACCCACAGACCGACGGGGACAAGGATGACGGTAAGCATCGCCTCCAGCCGAAACGACGCCTCATGCCGCCAGCCCGCACGCAGGCCACTCATCGACCACCGGAACGCGCGCCACAACTGGCGGGGGTCACCGCGAAATCCGTTACCGGGCATGGCGGAAAAGGCTGGCCCTTAAGGGTATTACGGCACTTTTCTGCATGGCGTAAAGCGCTCCCAAATGGCGGCAACAGGCGCGCCATGATGCCATAAGCAGGCCAAGGCACCGGCTTCCCGCAGGATTTTGCTTGCCGCAATGCAACTTTCGTCTAGCGGCGGATGGGGTACGCTTCGCCGGATGTGCCTCGCTAAAGGCCCATGAAAACAGGTCGATTTCGACTTTGCAGTACACGTAATACGGAAGCATCCATGACCATTCAGACCCACCCTGTTTCACAGACCCGCTCTTTCACCACGGTCTTTTTGATCGAAATGTGGGAGCGCTTCGGCTTCTACGGCATGCAGGTGCTGATGGTCACCTTCATGATGAAGAAACTGGGCTTCATCGATACCAAGGCCAACCTGGTGTGGGGCGCGGCGGCGGCGTTGATTTACGCCACACCGGCGATCGGCGGCTGGGTCGGCGACAAGTTGCTGGGCACGCGACGCACCATGTTGATGGGCGCAGTCATTCTGGCACTCGGCTACGCCATGCTCTGGATACCCACGGACAACGCCTACGTAACGTACCTGTCGCTCGGCGTGATCGTGGTCGGCAACGGCTTCTTCAAGCCCAACGCCGGCAACCTGGTACGCAAGATCTACGAAGGCGATGACACACGCATCGATAGCGCCTTCACCATTTACTACATGGCGGTGAACATCGGCTCGATGTTCTCGATGACAGCTACGCCGTGGATTCGCGACTACATCGGCACGCGCTACGGCGACGACCTCGGTTGGCATACGGCGTTCGGTGTCTGCTCCATTGGCTTGGTTCTGGGCCTGATCAACTACACGCTGATGAAGCGCACGCTATCGCACATCGGCTCGCCTAGCGACGAGCGCCCGCTCGAATTCAAGCGCCTCGCTGCGGTGCTGCTGGTTGCGCTGGGAACCGTGTTCGTCGCCGCCTTCATCCTGCAAAGCCAGACCGTGGCCAAATGGTGTGTGTATGGCGCGGGCATCGTCATTCTCGGCATCTTCGTGCATCTGATCCGCAGCAGCCGTCAGAGCGAACGCGCCGGACTCATCGCCGCGTTGGTGCTGACGGTGCAGACGATCTTCTTCTTCATCTTCTACGCGCAGATGGCAACGTCGTTGAACTTGTTCGCGCAGCGTAACGTCGATCTGTCGTTCCATGTCTTCGGCATCCACCTATTCAACTGGATTCCCGAGCAGTATCAGAACTTGAATGCCATCTGGATCGTGCTGCTGAGCCCGGTGCTGGTTTTCATCTACAACTCGCTCGGCAAGCTCGGTAAGGATCCGTCGGTGGCGGCCAAGTTCGCCTGGGGTTTCGCCGCGGTGGCATTGGGCTTTTTCATCTACGGCGTCGGCGCGAACTGGGCGGTGAACGGACAGGTTTCTTCGTGGATCATGGTCTGGGGTTATGGCCTGTACTCGTTAGGCGAGCTGCTGGTCAGCGGCCTGGGCCTGGCGATGATTGCGCGCTACGTGCCCGAACGCATGGGCGGATTCATGATGGGCGCGTATTACGTGGCTGTCGGCATCTCTCAGTATCTCGGCAGCGTGGTGGCCAATATCGCGCATATCCCGGACGACATCACCGATGCGGTGCAATCGCTGGCCATCTACACGCATCTGTTCAACATCCTCGGCTTCGTGGGCATCGGCTGCACCGTCGTCGCCCTCCTCATGCTGCCTCTGATGAACAAGCTTTCGGCCACCCATTCGGATGCCGCCGCCAGCTATGAGCCGCTGCCGGCCGTGCGCAGCGAGGAATTCAATACTCCGTGACTTGCCCGCGATCCGCCGTAATATGCGGCGGATCGCAATCACTTCGGCAGTTATGGCGCCGTATCAGCTAAAGCAACCCATCGGACCCTTCGCGCTCACGCGCACGCTCGCGTGGCTGCGCTTGTGCGCCATCGCCGGCCAGAGCATGGCGGTGATGGTCTGCTCCTGGTGGATGCACATCGACATACCCACGCTGTCGCTGCTGTTGGGCATCGACATGCTGGCGGTGTTCGCGGTGTTCGCCGCGTGGCGAATCAGCCAGCCATGGCCGGTGCGCGAATGGGAGACGGTGTGTCATATCGTCGCGGACACCCTGGTGCTGAGCTACCTGCTGTACTTCACCGGCGGCGCCAGAAATCCCTTCGTCACGTTGTTGCTGGTGCCCATTGCGCTCGGCGCGGCGGCCTTGTCGGTGCGCGCCGTGCTTGCCATTGCCGCCATTGCCGCCGCGGCGTACTCCGTATTGCTGTGCTGGTACGTGCCGCTGCCGATGAACGAGCTGATGAGCATCGACCATGGCTTCTCGCTCCATGTAGCCGGCATGGGCGTGAACTTCGTCGTCACCGCCCTGCTGCTCGGTTTCTTCATCAACCGGCTGGCGACCGCAGTGCGCGTGCAACAGCAGGAAGTGCAACGCGTGCGCGAGCGCGCCCTGCGCGACGAAGGCATCATGGCCATTGCCACGCAGGCAGCCGGTGCGGCGCACGAACTCAATACGCCACTCTCAACCATGCGCACGCTGCTACCGGAACTGCGCCGCGAGCACGCCTCGGATGCGGCGCTGGACGAGGATCTGGAATTGCTCGAAGGCCAGGTGGAACGCTGCCGTACCATCCTTCGTGAGATGGTCGCGTTCGGCAAAGCACAGTTGTCGCAGGAACCAGAGCGGGTGAAGCTGCGTGTTTTCATCCACGGCTGTGTCGAGCGCTTTCAGCTCCTGCGGCCGGAAGCGGAACTGGAACTCAAGGTGGCGCCGCAGCTCGAACCGCTCGTGCTGCGCACGCCGCCAGGACTGCGCCACGCCTTGCTCAATCTGCTGAACAACGCGGTCGATGCCTCGGTGCTATGCGATTCCCACAACGTGGTACTGGAAGTACGCCGCAACGAGCAATGGCTGGAATGGATCGTGCGCGATCGCGGCCCGGGCTTCACCGCCGCCGGCACCACCGCGGCGATCGGCAACAGCGGCAAGCAGAGCGGCCTAGGTATCGGCCTGGCGCTCGCCGAAGCCACCGCCGAACGGCTGGCCGGCGAACTGATCACCACGAATACCGACAGCGGCGCGGAAATGTGCCTACGACTGCCTTTGTCCACCATCGCCGAAAACCCAAGGTAGCCCCGTTCCAACTTATGTGAACACGCGGGGTCTCGTATCCGGCAGAATAGACGGGCAGTGATGACCAGAAGCAATTCATGAATCAGCAAAACCCCACCAGCGGTACCCGTCCGCTGCTTATCGTCGATGACGATGCCACTTTCGTACGCGTGCTCAGCCGAGCGTTGATATCCCGCGGTTTCGAGGTGATCTGTGCCGGCAACGCCGACGAAGCACGTGCCCTATCGCACCGCCATCAGCCGCGTCATTGCGTGCTCGACCTGAAACTGGGCGAGGAAAACGGCCTACGCCTGATTCCCGAGCTGCGCGAACTCGTGCCCGACATGCGCATCCTGCTGCTGACCGGCTACGCCTCCATCGCCACCGCCGTGGAAGCCATCAAGCGCGGTGCACACGATTATCTCGCCAAGCCGGTCGACGCCGATGCCGTAGTACGCGCCCTGCTCGAAGGCGACACGGTGCAGCAAAGCGAAGACGAGGTGATCGATGCTCCCGAAGCGCCGCTCGCCCTACGCCGACTGGAATGGGAACACATCCAGCGTGTGCTCACCGAATGCGACGGCAACATCTCCGAGACCGCGCGCCGCCTCGGCATGCATCGCCGCACACTGCAGCGCAAGCTGAGCAAGCATCCGGTGCGCGAGCGGCCTAATTCGGACGGCTGAAGCAACACTGCTGCACTATTGCACTTGGATGGCATCCAGGGCAATGCGCAGCTTGGCCCCCGCAACGCTCGGGCGCAGCTCTAATCTTCTGAAAGACCCGGCATTCGGCGTGCCTGGTACGTCGAACATCCAGATACGGCAGCCATCCCCAGCCATCGAGCAACGACCGATGCGCTTTCCGTCGAACCACGCCTCCAGTTCCGTCGCCATCGATTTGCCAGTATTGGCGCGATGGAGGTTCACTTCCACTTTCAACGATCTCTGCGCATCTTGGCCGCCCGGCACGAACAGCGTGGCCGTGTCGGAAAGGCTCATCAAGCCGATACCGGTCGCATTCCATCCCTCGCCCAGCAATCGACGTCCGGCGCTGGGCTGGGAGAAATCGCTGTTGAATGGAAGATCGAATGACAATGTCGGTGTCGCATGGCGCAGATCGGTCGCCAACGCAGGCAACGGAGCGGTCCAACCCGGTGCGAGCACATTCTTGTCATCCAAGCGGAACAAGGCGGCATGTGCGCCGGGAATGGCAGTACGTGCCACTGCCACGTCGTGATCGTCTAACAAGTACAGCGTGCGTGGATCGAGCTTATCGCTCAATAGAGCTTCCTGCCCGGCGTTGTACAGCATCATGAAGCTGTCCATATCGATGCGCGCCAGTTGCACGCCATCGATGCCCATGTGATGGCTGTTCGCGTAGAACGCCAGCTGCTCCCAATCTGCAGGTTTCGAAAGCGGCAGCACGCGCAACAAAGTGTAGCGGCGACCTGCCGTATCCCAGAAGTCGCCGCGCAACCCTGGTATCGCGCCATCATGCGCACGTGCCGACAACGTCGTGTGGAGATTCGCAAAACCCGGAGCAAGATCTACGCACTGCAGCGCCACTGCACCAGACAGCACGACGACTTGCCAGCGCACAGAGCAGCGTTGCAGCAGAACGTACAAAGCCGCAAGCAGCGCAACGTAATAGGTGGCCCAGAACAAGCGCCCCGTTGATTGAAGAGGAATATGGGAGAGCGCAACCCGCCATTTATCTGGCAAAGGCATAGGCCATTGCGTGGTGCCGATGCCAATGTTGCACGTGATAGCAGCAATCGCCAGCAACGCCGCCATGATCAGCAAGGGCCCCGGAATGCGCCGGTCGTTAGAAGCGCGTCGGCGTAGCACCGCCACCACGACAGCCGAAAGTATCAAGGCGATACCACCCACGCCGAAGTAGTTGAACCCTTCGTATTCACCTGTCGCCTGCGGAAAATTCAAGCCAAGATGCGACCAGCCAATGCCGTTGATAGGCGCCAGTACATTCATCTTGTAATAGCCGAAACCTTCGGCCTGCGTGCCCTGTCCGGACACCACAAACAGTCCAGCGACCCACGCTGCAAACGCGACGACCGCGCCGATCAACACTATTCCAGGCAACAGTGTTTTCCACCGTGACGTGGACGTACCGGGCGAGTGCTGTGCAGTCATTCGGTAACGCTGCGCCATGTCCGCCAGCCAGATTGCTCCGGCGATGGCGAACAGATAAGCGTGAATCATCATCGCCATCGCCAGCAGCAATGCCCACCACAAGGTTTGATGCTTGCGATCCTGACGAAGGCACAGATAGATCGCAGCGAGCACGATCCAGTGACCGACCAGGGCCATATGTCCCCCCAGCCGCAACACCATCGGCGCCGCGAACACGAAGAACAACACGCCCAGGGCTTTCACGATCGCATTCGGTGTCACCAGCCCCAGCAGGCGCCACGCAAACCAGGCTTGCAGAACGAAGCAGGCCAGCACCCAAAGGCCAAAATATTGGAAAGGCTCCGGCAGCCACGCCGCCAACGGCTTTAACAGCATCGCTAGCAGCGGAATGGAGTCGGAGTAATAGATCGAGGTATGCAGCCCGGCGCCGTAAAGCGGATTGACGCCCGGCGGCCAGCTCCATGCGGCGTAGCGATAAAACGCCCAGCCAAGATAGCTTTGCGCCAGATCACCCTGCGTCAGCCAATGGACGTTCCCAGGCCAGAGCATGGCACCGCCCGTGATCAGCAGGCAGGCCAGTGCGCCGATCAAAACAGGCAGCAGCCACGAATCAAAAATGCGGGATATCTGTCCTGCTCTGCGCACCACGTTGCTCGCACCGTTTCCGAAAGGGCGTGAGCATTGCACATCAAGAGGATGGGCAACACTTTCGGCGAGGCCCGTCGTTACGCGATGCCGCTTGGCGTCCGATCAATTCGTCGATGAGGCCGGCGCAGGTGGATGATTAGACGGATCCGGCTCATCGTCATAGATCGCGACGTGCGGCACGCCATCTGCACCGATCCAGCCTCGGTACATGCCGTCGGTGTTGAATGGCATGGCGATGTTGCCGTTCGCATCCAGCGCGATGGCGCCGCCGTTGCCGCCCATCGAAGGGATCTCCTGATTGATCACCTCGGCCGCAGCGCGTTCAATGGGCTCTCCCAGCATCGACACTTTCATGCAGATCTCATGCGCAGCCACGGCGCGGATGTAGAACTCGCCCCAGCCGGTACCCGACACAGCGCATTGCGCATTCGCGTAAGTGCCGGCGCCGATGATCGGTGAATCCCCTACGCGACCCCAGCGCTTGTCGGTCATGCCGCCGGTGGAAGTGCCTGCGGCAAGATGCCCTTGGCCGTCTAGCGCCACCGCGCCGACCGTGCCGAAATGCTTGGCGCTCTCCAATGCGGCATGCTCAGGATCACTGTGTGGCTTCTTGTCGTTGTCTTCCTTCAGCGCCTTCTGCAACTGCTGCCAGCGTTCTTCGGTGCGAAAGTAGGAAGGATCGACCAGCGCGACGCCCTGGTCCTTCGCGAACGCTTCCGCACCTTCGCCCACCAGCATCACATGCGGCGAATGCTCCATCACCGCGCGCGCCAGCAAGATCGGATTCTTCACCCGATGCACGCCCGCCACCGAGCCCGCGCGCAGGCTTTCGCCATCCATCACCGCCGCATCCATCTCGTTCTTGCCGTCGTGCGTGAAGACCGAACCCTTGCCGGCATTGAAGTTGGGATCGTCCTCCAGCACGGTGATCGCCGTCGTCACCGCATCGATCGCCGACTTGCCGGCCTTGAGCTGGGCGTAACCGTCTTGCAGCGCTTTGGTCATCGCCGCACGCACCGCCTTTTCCTTGGCCGGGCTCATGTCGCGCTTGATCACGCCCGCGCCGCCGTGGATGACAAGTGCCGGTGCGACGGCGTGAGTCATGGCGGCGGCCCCCAGGGCAGCGATCGCAACAAACAAGCAGGACAGCTTCACGAGGCACCTCTTGCGTACGACGGGACGAGTATAGCTACCCGCCCCGACGTGCTCAGCCGTATGGCAAGTCGATGACATCGGGCTGACAAATGCTCTCCTTCGACCTTTGTACAGCGTGTCCCGTCGCCGATCCGTCGTATCCTACGCAGCTAATTCCCCCCGCAACAAAGGCATCCCTCATGGAAAAGGTTTATGCAAGCGCAACCAAGGCTCTTGACGGTCTGCTGTTTGATGGCATGACCATTGCTGCAGGCGGCTTTGGTCTTTGCGGCATTCCCGAAAACTTGATCGGCGCCCTGCTCGCCGCCGGCACCAAGGGCTTGACCATCGTCGGCAATAACGCCGGTGTGGACGATTTCGGCATGGGCCCGCTGCTGAAGACGCGCCAGGTCAAACGCGTGTATGCGTCTTACGTGGGCGAGAACAAGGAATTCGAGCGGCAAGTGCTGGCCGGCGAACTGGAATTGCACCTGGTGCCGCAAGGCACGTTGGCGGAAAAGCTGCGCGCGGGGGGCGCGGGCATTCCGGGGTTCTATACGCGTACGGCGTTCGGCACCAAGCTGGCCGAGGGCAAGGAAACCAAGCACTTCGGTGACAAGGAATACGTGCTGGAAGAAGCCATCCACGCCGACGTTTCGATCGTGAAGGCATGGAAGGGCGACAAGCTCGGCAACCTGCTGTTTCGCAAGACGGCGCGCAACTTCAATCCGATGATCGCCACCTGCGGCAAGGTGTGCGTGGCCGAAGTGGAAGAACTAGTGGAAGTGGGCGAGCTGGATCCGGATCAGGTCCACGTGCCGGGCATTTACGTTGACCGCATCATCCAGGGCGAGAAATACGAAAAGCGCATCGAATTCCGCACCGTTGCCGGTGCCAACACCGGCAAGGAAAGCCCGATCCGCATGGCGATGGCGCAGCGCGCGGCGAAGGAACTGCGCGATGGCTTTTACGTCAATCTCGGCATCGGTATTCCCACTTTGGTGGCCAACTTCATCCCGCCCGGTATGGATGTGACGCTACAGTCGGAAAACGGCCTACTCGGCATCGGCCCGTTCCCGGATGACGCGCACGTCGACGCGGACCTGATCAACGCCGGCAAGCAGACCATCACCGCCCTGGCAGGTTCGAGTTATTTCTCCAGCGCCGAATCGTTTGCGATGATTCGCGGCGGGCACATTGATCTCTCGATTCTCGGCGGCCTGGAGGTGTCCTGCACCGGCGATCTGGCGAACTGGATGGTGCCAGGAAAGATGGTGAAAGGCCCCGGCGGCGCGATGGACCTGGTAAGCGGCGTGAAGCGCGTAGTAGTGCTGATGGAGCACACCGCGAAGGACGGTTCGCCGAAGATCAAGACACAGTGCGATCTGCCGCTCACTGGCCAGCAGGTGGTCGATCTGATCATCACCGACCTGTGCGTGTTCGAGGTGGCGAAAGGCAAGGGCCTGACGCTGATCGAACTGCAGCAAGGTGTGACGGTGGAGGACGTGAAGGCGAAGACGGGTTGCCCTTTTGAGGTGCATGCATCACTGCAGTAATGCGTTCCTGTAGCACACGTAGGTTGGAGTGAGCAGTACGCGAACTCCAACCTACCTCACGTCTCGCCTTAAGCGGAAACCGGCAGCGGCTGCGGAAATCGGATCTCCGCTACGTACCGATTGCCGCCATGCACGTGCAAGCTCAGCGGCCACGCAAAACGCTCGCTGATGCGCTGCGCGATGGCGTATTCGAAACCCCGCTGCCCAGGCGCGGACGCCTCGTGATCATCGGCCGCAGCGGCGCTCACGCTCACCATGCCGGGCAGCACCGTTACCTGCACGATACCCTGCCCGGTGTATTGACTGGCGTGACGAATCAGCTGCCAGCACAACACGGCGAACACGCGCGGCGAGCCGTGCAGCGCGAAGGCCGCTGGCTCCTCTAATTTCAGTTCGATCGGATGGCCATGCAGCATTTCACGCGCATTGGCCAACTCGTCGCGCAGCACGTCGTTCACCACGAATTCCTGCTCGCCCTGGCCGTTGTCGGCTTCGCGCGCCAGTATCAGCAAAGCTTCCACCAGCGCCTCCATTTCGCGTGTGGCGCGACGGATGCGCTGCACGGAACGCTTGCCGAAATCGCTCAGACCCGCTTCGTCCGACAGCATGTCGGTGGACATCTTGATCACCGTGAGCGGGCTGCGCAGTTCATGGCTAGCGTCGCGCGTAAAGTTGCGTTCGCGTTCGTTGTAGCCGGCGATGCGGCTGGCAAAGCTGTGGAAGCCGCGCGCCAGCGTGGCGATGTCGCCGTCGGTCTGGCGCAGGCGATCCGGCTGCAGCGCGTCCAGATCAGCCTGCCCTTCCTTCCAGTTGCCTACCCATTGGGCCAGCGTGCTGACCTGCCGCCAGGTGCGCTCCGTGGCCAGCCAGGTGAGCGCGCTGACGATCACGATCAACAGCATCACGGCGGCGGCCGGTGCCACGTTGTAATAGCCCATCAGGCACACCAAGCCCACCGCCACGAGTTGCATGCCGAAAATCAGCAGCAAGCGGCGTTGAAAACCGCCGCGCGCACGTACGTCGCGCGGCACAGGAGCACCCATTGTGTTCATGTAGGTTTCGGGCGGTTACGCAATATGGCTGGCGGGCGTGGTCTCTGCCTCCAGATCGGCCAAGCGATAGCCAGCCGAATGAATGGTATGAAGCAAAGGCCGATCGAACGGTTTGTCGATCACCCGGCGCAGATTGTAAAGGTGCGAACGCAAGGTATCCGAATCAGGCAGCGTATCGCCCCAGATTTCCCGCTCGATATCGCGCCGGCTGACCACTCGAGGCGATTCGCGCATCAGGATCGCCAGCAGTTTCAGGCCGATTGGGGAAACGGTCAGTTCTTGGCCGGACCGGGTGAGCCGTAAGGTGGCCGTGTCCAGGGTCATGTCGCCCACGGTCAGCACCTCGCTGGATACCTGGCGGCGGTCGCGACGGATCAGCGCGCGCAGGCGCGCTTCCAGCTCCCGCACCTCAAAGGGTTTCACCAGGTAGTCGTCGGCGCCGGCTTCCAGGCCAATCAGCTTGTCCTCCAGGGTGTCGCGCGCCGTCAACATCAGCACCGGGGTGGACTTCTTGGCGTCGCCGCGCAGCTTGCGGCAGACGTCCAGGCCGTCGATACCCGGCAGCATCAGGTCCAGCACCACCACGTCGTAACTGTTGGATACCGCCAAATGCAGGCCGCTCACACCATCTTGAGCAAAATCAACGGAATAGCCACGGCGCTCCAGAAATTCGCCCACCATTTCCGCGATCTGACGGTTGTCTTCCACCAGCAGGATTAGCCCAGCATGCTCGTCACGTGAACTCATATTCGCCTCGTCGCCGTTACGGTCTTCACATTTGTGAAGGCTAACCTCCTGGGTAGTAAGGGCAACGTGAATTCCGGCGAGAGAAATTGTGGTGATGGTCCGCTAGAGCAACGGTTTAACTCTTGGCCAGACATTGTCCAGCACGAGCGGTTCGCCGGCAGCGATGGGGTGCAGACCGTCTTCCTGCATCAGTTCGGGCTTCAGTGCCACCCCTTCCAACAGAAACGGCACTAGGGCGGTGTGCTTTTCACGGGCCAGATCCGCGTACACGGCACGCAGGCCGTCGCGGTACTGCGGGCCGTAGTTCACCGGCATTTCGATGCCCAACAGCAGCACTTTCGCACCTGCGTGCTGGGCCGCGTCGATCATGGCGGCAAGATTGCTACGCAGGTCGGTCAGCGGCAGTCCGCGCAACCCGTCGTTGGCGCCCAGCTCGATCACCACCACGCGCGGATGGTATTGCGCCAGCAGCGCCGGCAACCGGTTGCGCCCGCTCACCGAGGTTTCACCACTGATGCTGGCATTGATCACCGCCCAGCCCGGCTCCATCTGTTTGAGACGTACTTCCAGCAGATGCACCCAACCTGCTTCTACGGGAATGTTGTGCGCGGCGGACAGCGAATCGCCCAGCACGAGAAGATTTTTTGCGGGTGCGTTTTGCGTGGACGCCACCTGCACTACCCCGATACCGAAAAGCAGCACGAACAAACAAAGGAAACGACGCATGAGTGGTGGTTCTCGTTCGGTGGGTGAACAGCCGGGGGCTGAAAAGCCTGGGGTTGAAAAGCACGTCCTCGAAGTTCGCGATGTTAGCAAGTCCGTGAACGGCCCCGAGGGAAGGCTGGATATCCTTAGCAACGTGGCCATGCAGGTAAGCGCAGGCGAGAGCTTCGCTATTGTGGGCGCGTCCGGTTCTGGCAAGACCACTTTGCTCGGCCTGCTTGCCGGCCTGGATACGCCCACGAGCGGCAGCATCCATCTGGACGGCCACGCGTTAGAACAGCTCGACGAGGAAGCGCGCGCCGATTTGCGCCGGCGCCTGGTCGGCTTCGTGTTCCAGTCGTTCCATCTGCTGCCGGCGTTGACGGCTGAGCAGAACGTGATGCTGCCGCTGGAACTGGAAGGCCATGCCGATGCGCGCGAGCGTGCGCGCGCCGCGCTAGACGCGGTTGAACTCGGTTCGCGACGCAAGCACTATCCCGCGCAGCTTTCCGGTGGTGAGCAGCAGCGCGTGGCGATCGCGCGCGCCTTCGTGCACGGCCCACGTGTACTGTTCGCCGACGAACCCACCGGCAATCTGGATCGACGCACCGGGCGGCACGTGTGCGATCTGCTGTTCGCGTTGAATCGCGATCATCACACCACGCTGATACTGGTCACGCACGACATGCAATTGGCCGAACGGTGCATGCGACGCGTGGAATTGCAGGAAGGCCGCCTAGAGTCGCTGACATGAAAATCCTGCTTCTAGCTCTGCGCAGCCTGCGCCGCGAATGGCATCTGCCGGAGCTGCGCACGCTCGCTGCGTCGTTGGTGCTCGCCGTAGTAGCGCTCGGCGTAGTGGCCACGCTCAGCACACGCATGGAACGCGGCGTGCTCGCCAGCGCCGCCGAGTTGATCGGCGGCGATCTCGGCGTATCGGCGCCACAGAGCATTCCGAACACATTCGCGGTGGCCGGCAGTGAACGCGGCTTGGCGATCACCCGTACGGCGGGCTTTCCCAGCGTGGCCTTCGCGCAGCAACAGAGTCAGTTGCTGGACGTGCTCGCCACCGACACCGCTTACCCGTTGCGCGGCACGCTGCTGATCAATCAGGCGGATGGACGGCAAGTCGTCGGCCATGGCCCTGCGGCTGGCAGCGTCTACCTTGATCATCGCGCGCTGGTGGCCTTGCAGCGACGCGTGGGCGATACCGTGCAACTCGGCGGCCGCGACCTGCGCATTGCGGGCGAATTGCTGCAGCAGCCGGACGGCGGCGAGCTCGTGGCGATGGCGCCGCGCGCACTGATGAATCTCGACGATGCGCAGCATGCCGGCTTGCTCGGCGTCGGCAGCCGCGCGCGGCACAATCTGCTGCTGGCCGGTGAACCGGCTGCCGTGCAGAGCTGGCGCTCATGGGCGCAATCGGCCGCGTTGCCGCAAGGTGGCGAGCTGATTACACCGGAGCAGACGCAGGAGCGCATGCGCAGTGCGTTCGACCGCGCCGGCTCGTTCTTGCGACTGACCGCGTTGCTCTCGGCACTGCTTTCGGGCGTAGCGATCGCGCTGGCTTCGCAGCGCTATGCACGTCGCAAGACAGGTGAAGTGTCGTTGCTGCGTGCACTTGGTACATCACGTGCGCGCGTCTTTACGCTGTTGCTCGGCACGATGGGCGGTCTGGCTTTGCCTGCCGCTTTGCTAGGTGTGCTGCTCGCGCTGTTGCTGTCGCAAGGCGCGTGGATGTTCGCCAGCCAGTTGTTCTCGGGTGTGCCAACCGTGCTGCCGATTCTGCCCGCGCTCGCCGCCGCCGGCATGGGTATCGCGGTACTGATCGGCTTTGCGCTGCCGCCGCTGGTGCGGCTGGCCGATGTGCCGCCTGTGGCAGTTTTCCGCGCCAGCATGGCACGACGCATTCGTCGCTTCGATGCGCTTTATCTGATTCCTGCGCTCGTTGCGCTGGCGTTGATCTGGAATCTCAGCGGCTCCGCCAAGCTCGCTGGCATTCTTGCCGTGAGCTTATTGGGTGTTGCCTTGGTCGCAGCACTGCTGGCTGCGTTGCTGCTGTGGATCGTGCGGCGCATTGCACCCGGCGGCCATCCGGCGCTGCGTCTGGGCATGGCGGCGCTGGCACGGCGGCGTGGCTTGAGCATCGTGCAGGCCACAGCGCTGAGTATGGGCCTTACCGCGCTATTGCTGCTAGCCGTGGTGGCGCCCGCACTGCTGGACGGCTGGCGCAAGGAACTGCCCAGCGACACGCCGAACTGGTTCGTGCTCAATCTGCAGGACGATCAGCGTGACGGCTTCAGCAAGGCGCTCGCGCACATCGGCGCGAATCAGCTCAACATGATGCCACTGGCAGTGGGCAAGCTCACCGCCATCAACGGCCATCCGATCGATACACTGACATTCAAGGACGAGCGCGCAAAAGAATGGAGCGATCGCCAGCTTCGTCTCTCCTGGTCGGACGACCTGCCGCCCGCGAATACGGTGATCGCCGGCCAGTGGTTTGCGACGCATCCGGCGCAGCCCGAGGTATCGGTGGATACGATGTGGCGCGACATGTATGCGCTGAAACTCGGCGACACCATGCGCTTCGACGTGGGCGAAGGCCAGATCGATGCGAAGGTCGCCAGCTTTCGTCGCGTGGATTGGACATCCTTCCGTGTGAACTTCTTTCTGCTGATGGATCCGTCGCACGCGAATGCGCTGCCGCATACCTGGCTCGCCAGCTTCTATCTGGCGCGCGGCAATACGGAAGCGCTTGCGGCGCTGTCGCGCGATTACTCGAACCTGAGTTTGGTGGACGTGGATGCGTTGCTCGATCGCGTGCGCGACATCGTGCAGCGCGTGACCGGTGCGGTGCGCTGGGTACTAGGTTTCAGCCTGCTGGCCGGCGCCTTGGTACTGGCCGCCGCGCTGGCGACCAGCGGACAGGAACGCCGCCACGAAGCTGCCTTGCTGCGCACGCTAGGTGCGCGGCGTGGCCTGCTGCGCATTGCCGCCGCCTGCGAATTCGCCCTGCTCGGCCTGATCGCCGGCATCACCGCCGCGCTTGGTTCGATGGTCGGCGGCTGGTGGCTGGGGCGCAGCGTCTTCCACATCAAGGATTTCATGCCGCAGCCGCTGCCGCTTGCACTTTCCGCGCTGGTCGCTGCCATCGTGGTGATGCTGCTTGGCCTGGCCGGCACACGGAAGGTGACGCATACGCCGCCGATGCGGTTGTTGCGGGCGGAGTGATGGTGTCCTGTTCCCTCTTCCCTGCGGGGAGAGGGAATGGCTGTGCGGTACGATGCGCACTTCCTTCCCGACAAGGATCGCCCGCGCATGTACACCCTCTACTACTCCCCCGGCACTGCCAGCATGGTCGTGCATCTGGCGCTGCTGGAAATCGGTGCCGAGTATCAGCTCAAGTTGGTGGACATCGACAAGAGCGAACAGCACACCTCTGAATACCTGAAGCTCAATCCCGGCGCGAAAGTGCCGACGCTGTTGATCGATGGCTGGCCGGTGTACGAATCGGGAGCGCTGCTGATCATCCTGGCCGAGCGTCATCCGGAAGCAAAGCTCATTCCGCCGATCGGAACGCCCGAACGCGATGCATGGCTGCAGTGGACGGTGTTTCTCAGCAATGCGCTGATGTCCACCTATCGGTTCTGGTTCTATCCGCAGGAGCTTGGGCACCAGGAATCGCCACCGGAAATTCGCGCAGCCGTTCAACGCAAGATCGAAAGCATCTGGGATCGCCTGGAGGCACATCTTTCCGCGCATGGTCCGTACATGCTCGGCAATGAGTTCTCCGGCGTTGATCTGATGCTCACCATGCTAATGCGATGGTCGCGCAACATGCCGCGCCCGGTCACGGAGTGGCCTGCGCTGAAGCGGTTGGCTGATCTGGTGCGTGCGCGGCCGAGTTGGAAGAAGTTGTATGAGTTAGAAGGGTTGACGGAGTGGTGAGCTTTACTCCCTCTCCCCCACGGGGAGAGGGTTGGGGTGAGGGGCCAAGGCTTGCCTCAAACTCATAAGAAGCATGCTTCGATTTACCTGCATCGCAAGATTGCCCCCTCACCCTAGCCCTCTCCCCGCAGGGGAGATGGGACGAGTATTTCGCACAATTGACGATGGCCGCCTCCAACAACTCCACCGCACACCCCTGGCTCAACCGCCTCAAGCACGAATGGCTGCTGCTGTTGTTTACCGCGCTCACCGTGGTGCTCGCGTGTATCGATCCGCAGCCATGGGCGCGCTACAAAGGTTGGCTGCAGCTACCCACGCTGTGCGGTTTGCTGGGATTGATGATCTCCATTCAGGGCATCCGCGACAGCGGGCTAGTGCAGCGCATGGCCCGCATGCTGGTAGCGCGCATGCATTCGCTGCGCGGCGTGGGCCTGCTGCTGGTGAGCATGACGGCGGTGTTGTCGATGGTGCTCACCAATGATGTCAGCCTGTTCCTGATGGTGCCGCTGACGGTGGCGATCGGTGGCATGTCGAATCTACCGATCCTGCGCATGGCGGTGCTGGAAGCGCTGGCCGTCAACGCCGGCTCCACGCTCAGCCCGATCGGCAATCCGCAGAATCTCTTGATCTGGCAACACGCGCAGATGCCGTTTCTGCAATTCGTCGGCAGTCTATTGCCCGCAGCGGCCGTGATGTTCGTGATGGTCGCCGTGCTCACTTGGTTCTGGCTGCCGAAGGATCGCGTGGAACTGCAGGCCGATAAGCTCGATGGGCATCCGGTTTCGGTATCGCTGGCGCTTCTGTCCCTCGTCTCACTCGCCATGATGGTGATGATGATGGAACACGGCCATGCACCGCTTGGTGCGCTGCTGCTGGTGATTCCGTTCGCGCTATTTTCCTGGCGCACGCTCACGTACATCGACTGGCTGCTGATGGCGACTTTCGCGACGATCTTTCTGGGCCTGGGCCATTTCGCCGCGTTGCCAGTGGTAGAACACGCGCTCGACAAGATCGATTTCACGCAGCCGTTGGCGCTTTACCTCAGCGGCATCATCGGTTCGCAGCTGATCAGCAATGTGCCGGCCACCGTATTGCTGCTCGATCGTGCGCAGAACTCGGTAGCACTGGCAGTGGCGGTGAACGTGGGCGGCTTCGGCGTGGTGATCGGTTCGCTCGCAAACCTGATTGCACTGCGCCTAGCAAAACAGCCGCACGGAATGCGGCTGTTTCATGAAGTATCGGTGCCGTTTCTGCTGGTCTGCGCAGTCGCGGTTTATCTGGTGATGCGCTTGGCGGCTTGAAACCGGCCCGATCAGTCATCCTCGTGCGGCACGTTCACCTTGCCGCGGACATCACTGTGTACGACATCGCCGCTGCCTTTCGCGCCCACGCTCAGATCACCGCCTACGTCCTTGACGTTGAGATCGCCGGAACCGATGGTGCTCACGTTGACACTGCCGCCCACGTGTTCCAACGTGACATCGCCGGAACCGACGGTGCCGATGATCACGCTCTTGTGGACGTTGCGGGCTTTGACGTCACCCGAACCGACTGAGCCAGCGTTCAAGCTGCCAATGTCGGAAAGCTCTACGTCGCCCGAACCGGTGGTGACCGAAACCTCACCCGCAATGTGGTCGGCATGCAGATCGCCCGAACCGGTCTGCACGTTCAATTGCGTCAATCCGGTGACGTACGCATCACCCGAACCGGTGTTGAGGGTGACCGGCATGCTGGCGGGCAACTGCGCCTGCAGGTCCAGATAGGCGTACGAGATGCCGAACACGCCAACATTGAACGAATTGTGGCCACCCACGTCGATGATCAGCTGATCGCCTTCGCGATGCGAAGTCACCTGCAGGTTGTTCAAGGCCGATTCCGAGGAAGCACAGGCACGGCCGCTGACGTCCAGCGTGCCGCCACTGGTGCTGCCGACTAAGTGTAGGTCGTGGCTATGCAGATCAATCTGCACACCGCGAATGCCGGCCAAGTCGTCGTGCAGGGTACGGGGGGCGCTGTAGCGGCATTCCGCCGCGGTGGCGGCGAGTGGCAGCAGAGCCAGTAGAACGAGCAGGTAACGCATGCGATATCTCCGACAGTGTTCGAATGTTTCAGATGCGTGTGGCGGGGAAAAGGTTGAAGCGTTTTTGCCGCCGCGGGCAAGACCTGCCAGGCCCCAGGGTCAGGAACCAAGACTACCGCTCTTCCGCCTTCGCTCGCTGCCAGAGCGCCTCCTGCTCCGCCAGCGCTGCCGCGGAAAGCGCTTTGCCTTCCTCCGCGGCCAGTTGCTCTATCCGCCGGAACCGCCGCTCGAACTTGGCATTGGCATGTTTCAGCGCGCGCGCAAAATCCACTTTGGCATGGCGCGCGAGGTTCACCGCCACGAACAGCACGTCGCCGATCTCATCTTCCAGCCGCGCGGGATCGGCGCCGGCCTCGAACTCGGCGGCGACTTCGGCCAGTTCTTCGTGCAGCTTGTCGATCACCGGGTGATGATCGGGCCAGTCAAAACCGACCGTGGCCGCGCGTTGTTGAAGCTTCAGCGCGCGCTGCCATTCCGGCTGGCCACGCGAGATGCCGGCCAGCGCACTATCGTCCTGTGCGGCCCCTTTTGCGGCCCGCTCCGCTGCTTTGATGTCTTCCCAGGCGCGCTTCTGTTCTTCCACGTCGGCGTAACTGGCATCACCAAACACGTGTGGATGACGGCGCAGCATTTTTTCGCTGATCGCATGCGCCACGTCGTCGAAATCGAACAGACCCTGCTCTTTCGCCATCTGCGAATGGAACACCACCTGCAACAGCAGATCGCCCAGTTCGTCGCGCAGCCCATACCAGTCGTTGCGATCGATGGCGTCGGCGACTTCGTAGGCTTCCTCGATGGTGTAGGGCGCGATGGTGCTGAAATCCTGCTGTATATCCCACGGGCAACCGCGCTTCGGATCGCGCAGGCGCGCCATGATGGCAAGCAGATCGGTGAGGTTGTGGCGCGCGGCCGTACTCACGGCAGGCCTGCTTCGCGCAGTCGCGTGGCCCAATCGATGTCGGCATCGCCCACGGCCAGAAATTCCGGGTTGATCAGCGACTCACCACGGTTGTAGTGCAGCGGCTTGCCGGCGAGATCGAGCACCGCGCCGCCGGCTTCTTCCAGCACGCATTGCGCGGCGGCGGTATCCCACTCACTGGTAGGACCGCGACGAAGGTAGACATCGGCCGAGCCGCGCGCTATCAGGCAGAACTTCAGCGAAGAACCCAGCGGATGTAGCTGATATTCCTCGCCCAGCAAGCGGCGCAGCGTCGCTTCCGCAGGTCCCCCGTGCGAACGACTGCCGGCTGCGACCGGCGGGTTGGCCAGCGCGCGCGTAGAGATGCGTTCCCACTCGGCATCGCGCTGCACTTGCCACCATGTACCGTGCCCGCGCGCGGCGGCGAACAGCTCTTCGGTGACCGGCGCCAGCACCACGCCCAGCACCGGCTGGCCGTTCTCGATCAGGGCGATGTTGACGGTAAATTCGCCATTGCGCTTGACGAACTCGCGCGTACCGTCGAGCGGATCGACCAGCCAGTAGCGCGACCATTCGCGGCGCTGTTCCCACGGCAGCTGGCTCGCCTCTTCCGAGACGATCGGCAGCACGGGATCAAGTTGCGCCAAGCCGGAAGCGATGACTTTTTGCGCAGCCAAATCCGCCGCCGTGAGCGGCGAACAATCGCTTTTCATCTCCACGTCGAAATCTTCGCGGTAGACCGCCATGATGGCTTCGCCGGCACTACGCGCCAGCGCGCCGATTTCGAGCAGCAGGGGATGATCGGGCATGTCGCTCACGAGATGTGCAGACGTCCGGCAAGGTATTCGCGCGCCAGAAACAGCGCGGCAATGGAACGTCCCTCGGTGACGTCATCGCGCGAGACCAGCGTGTGCAGCTCGGCGAGTTTCCAGGGCACCACTTCCAACTGTTCGGGCTCATCGCCGGGCAGGCGTTCGGGGTAGAGATCCTGCGCCAGCACTACATGCGCCATGTGCGTCATGTACGACGGTGACAGCGAGAGGTTGTGCAGAATCTTGAGCTTGCGCGCGCCGTAGCCGACTTCTTCCTTCAGCTCGCGGTCCGCGCCTTGCTCCACCGTTTCGTCCTGGTCGAGCCGGCCTTTCGGCAGACCCAGTTCGTAACGATCCACGCCTACGCCGTATTCGCGCACCAGCAGCACGGTTTCGTCGTCGAGCATCGGCACGATAATCACCGCGCCCAGGCCGTGAGCCTTGAGGCGTTCGTATGTACGGTGCTGGCCGTTGGAAAATTCCAGGTCCACCTGCTCCGCACGAAGGAAGCTGCTGGTGTCCAGATCGCGCGTGGCGTGGATGACGGGATAGCGAGGTGGCATTTGGGGGATTGTAAAGGATTGGGGAACGGGGAACAGGGAACATGAAGTGCCAAACAAGTCCGCATATCGCGGCACGTCCATCGATCCCACCTTCGGACGCCGGACCGTCCGGGCCGCCTAAGCCCCCCTGTTCCCTGTTCCCCGTTCCCCGTTCCCTGCTGCAAAGCAGCCCAACGCTTGCGCATGGATCGCCGGCGTACCCGCCAACACGCTGCGGGTTTCCAGATTCAACGCCTCGCCTTCAAGATCCGTGAACACGCCGCCGGCCTCGCGCACGATCACCGCCAGCGCCGCCACGTCGAGAATATTCACATCCGACTCGATCACCAGATCCAACCCGCCGCGCGCGAGCAGATGGTAGTGACAGAAATCGCCGTAGCCGCGGATACGGTTGCTGTCGCGAATCATCTGGCCGAGCGCCTGCCAGCGCGCATCGCTGGTGAGCGTCTTGACGTTGCCGATGGAAAGCGAGGCTTGCGCCATGTCCGCGGTGGCCGCCACGTGCACGCGCTCGCCGTTGAACCACGTGCCGTTGCCGGCGCTGGCCCACATCGTTTCGCCATAGATCGGCGCGCTGGATACGCCCAGTACCAGTTCGCCCCGATACATCAGCGCAATCTGCGTGGAGAAGAACGGTGTGCGACGCACGAAGCTCTTGGTGCCGTCCAGCGGATCGACCAGCCATAGCAACTCGGCGCTGTCGTTATCCAGGCCGAATTCTTCGCCGTAGATCGCCGCGCCCGGCAGCGCTCGCGCGAGAATGGCGCGGATCGCCTGCTCGGCTTCGCGGTCGGCGATCGTCACCGGCGTGGCATCGGATTTGATTTCCACTTCCACGCCGCGACGCCAGTAATGCCGGATCACTTCGCCGGCTGCATCCGCCGCTTCGCGCGCGGCGTTCAACGCCGCCTCCCATCGCTGCTCGTTCATGGTTTCCTGGTAACCGGATTCAACTGGGCCAAACCGCCACGATAGCGGAGTTCGAGCGTGCCGTCCGCTGCTGGCGTGCCCAGGCTGCGCAACCAGCTCAGCAACGCCGGATTATCGTTGCGCGGGATGAGGCGAACTTGCAGATCCCAGCCGAGAGGACTGAAAGATAGCCGTCCGGACGTCTGAACGGGGCCGCTGCCATCGTCATTGAGCGTGCCTTGGATAGCACCCGACTGGCCGGTCACCGCCAACATCACCGTACCCAGCGGGACTTCTCCCTGTGGCGTGTGAATCGACGCCTGCGACCAGTTGCCGGTGGCATCGAGCTGCATCGGCCAAATGCCCTGCAGTTGTGCCTGCGGCACCTGTAGATCGAGCTGACCTTGCGGCTGCCCGTGCAGCCACGGCTGCGCGCCGAGCATCGCCATATCCATGTGCAGGGTGAGGTCATGCAGATCCATCTGCGCGGAGGAAACACGATGCATCTGGGCCTGCACCTGCAACTGCGGCTGATACAGATTCAGATCCACGCGGATATCGCCGAGCAAAGCACGACGGGAGAGCGTCCAGTCGAGACGGCCGAGCGGCGGACCACTCGCGATTGACACCTGCTCCGCCCGGCCCTGCCACAGCGTTCCGCTGAGGCCTTCCAGCCGTACGCCGCGCCATTGCGACTGCAACAAGGGCAACGCCCAGCTTGCAGGAATGAACCACGCCAGCGCGCCCACAGCGAGCACGCCGACCACCAAAACCACCAACAAACGCTTCATCATCTTTCCTTAGAGCCTGTTCAATGTCTCCACGTGGTTCGCATAGGTTCTGAGTGGTCGTCAGGTGGCAGTGCGTGGCGCAGCGCCAGACTGGGTGTCTGGTCAAGCCGCGCGCTGCCGCATGGCGGCCACTCAGGGCCTATGCGGGCTGCGGGGAGACATTGAACAGGCTCTCAGTGCTTGAGCCATACCGCCGCTGCCCCGATCATAGCCGCATGACTCATGAGCACGACGCCAACGCCGCCCTCGCCCGGCGCGATCTTCGCCATATCTGGCACCCCTGCACCCAGATGCACGATCACGAGCACGTGCCGATGGTGCCGATCGTGCGCGGTGAAGGCCCCTGGCTGATCGATGCAGATGGGCGCCGCTACCTGGACGGCATCAGCTCCTGGTGGACCAACCTGTTCGGGCACGCCAATCCGCGCATTGCGGCGGCGCTCGCAGAGCAGGCGCTCACGCTGGAGCACGTGATCTTTGCCGGCTTCACGCATCCGGTCGCGATCGAGCTGGCGGAGCAACTGGTGAACATCACGCCGCAAGGTCTGGAGAAAGTCTTCTTCGCCGACAACGGCTCGGCCGCGGTCGAAGTGGCGCTGAAGATGAGTTTTCATTACTGGCTCAATCAGGGTCACGGTGAGAAGACGCGCTTCATTGCGCTCACCGGCAGCTATCACGGCGAAACGCTGGGCGCGCTGTCCGTGAGCGACGTGGCGCTGTATCGCAAGACTTATGCGCCTCTGCTGCTCACGCCGATCCTTGCGCCCTCACCCGACGCATACGAAGGCGAATACGGCGAATCGCCCGAACACATCGCCACACGCCGCCTGGAAGCGATGCGCGTGCTGCTGGAACGCCACGCGCACGAAACCTGTGCGGTGATCGTGGAGCCGTTGGTGCAATGCGCGGGCGGTATGCGCATGTATCACCCGAGTTACCTCAGCGGACTGCGCGCGCTGTGCGATCAATACCACGTGCACCTCATCGCCGACGAAATCGCAGTGGGCTTCGGTCGCACCGGAACCATGTTCGCGTGCGAACAGGCGAATATCGCGCCGGACTTCATGTGTCTGTCCAAAGGGCTTACCGGCGGCACCCTGCCGCTCTCTGCGGTGCTGACCACGCAACACGTTTACGACGCCTTTTACGCCGAATACAGCGCAGGTAAGGCTTTCCTGCATTCGCACAGCTACACGGGCAATCCACTGGCATGCCGCGCCGCGCTGGAAACGCTGGCGATCTTCCGCGACGAGCCGGTGCTGGAACGCAATCGCGCACTTGCCACACATCTCGCCAAACAGCTGGCGCCGCTGCGTGAGCATCCGAATGTAGCCGACGTGCGCCAGCAAGGCATGATCGCCGCGGTAGAACTGGTTGCCGATAAGGCGACGCGCCGTGCGTTTCCCGCCGAAGAACGGCGCGGTCTGCGCGTTTATCTGCATGGACTGGAACACGGCGCGCTGCTGCGGCCGTTAGGCAATGTGATCTATTTCATGCCGCCTTACGTGGTGAGCGAAGGCGAGATCGATCATCTGGTGAAGGTGGCGAGCGAAGGGATTGCGCGTGCCATCAAGGATTGATGTGTGAAGCCCCTCTCCCTTCGGGAGCGGGGTTTAGGGTGAGGGTTCGATCAGCACGCGACAGTGAGGACTTACGCAAGCAGCCTGTATCACGCTCGGCCCGAACCCTCATCCGCCCTTCGGGCACCTTCTCCCAGAGGGAGAAGAAATGGCAACGACTAATGACCGCCATTGCCTTGGATCGTAACGGCTGGATCCAGTTTCTCCAGCGCCGGCCCCAGCCTCGTTTCGCCGGTGGCGTCGATATCGCCCTTGGAATAGGAGCGACCCGCGACCGGCAGGCATTCGCCCTTCTTCGCTGGGATCAAGCTGCCTGTGTCGCGAATGCACTGGCGATCGCCGGGCTTGATCGGTGATGCGTGCTTGCTCGTGGCGGGTGTGGTGCTGGTGGGTTGGTCGGTTGTGGGCGCGTACTGGGCGAACGCTGCCGTCGCCATACCTGCTGCCAGGGCTGCGGAAATAATTAATCTGAACATGGCAAACCTCCTTGCTCGCTGTGGGGACGGAACGAGCCTTGTAGGTGAGTCCATGCTGATACCAGGTTCGGTTCATCGCAAGGCCCATTCACAGGCGACGCGTTCAGATGGCTGAACAGTGGCGCATCAGGCGGTATGCTGGACAGCCTTCATCGATCGAAAGCCCATGCGTACCACTCGCATCCACGTCGACCAGCCGCTGGCACCCGCCATCGAACTGTCGCTGCCCGCACAAGCCGCCGAGCATGTCGCGCGCGTGCTGCGCATGGATGCGGGCGACGTGCTGACTCTTTTCAACGGCGACGGCTACGACTACGCCGCCACGCTGGTGAGCGTCGGCAAGCGCGACGTGGTGCTACGCATCGAGGACCGCGAGGAAATTGCGAACGAATCGCCGCTGCAACTTACGTTGGCGCAAGGTGTTGCGCGCGGCGAGAAGATGGACCTGATCGTGCAGAAAGCCACCGAGCTCGGCGTGGCGCGCATCGTGCCTTTGTTTACGGAACGCTCCGAGGTGAAGCTGGATGCATCGCGCGCGGAGAAACGCCTGCAACATTGGCGCGCCGTTGCGGCTAGCGCGTGCGAACAGAGCGGCCGGGTGCGCATTCCCGAAGTGGTGCCTGCGCTACCGCTGCAGGTATGGCTGGAAAGCCTGACCGATGATGGCGCGCAACGTCTGGCGTTGCTACCGGAAGGCACGCTGCGTGCGCGCGAACTGCGTTTCGGCGCATCGGGCGGGTTGCTGGTGGTAGGGCCGGAAGGCGGGCTGGGCGAACGCGATGTGGCGGCGTTGCGCGAAGCGGGTTTTCAGGGATTGCGCTTGGGGCCGCGGATTTTGCGGACGGAAACGGCAGGATTGGCGGCACTCGCGGCGTTGCAGGCGCTCCACGGAGATTTGTAAGTTGGGGTTCGGCTTCGCCTCACCGCCAACCTACGCGCCAGCTCAAAATTGCCTTAGATGCTTGTCAGCTCGCTTGCCGCAACAACTCGGTCACTTCGTGCTCGATCCCTTCCAAATCCGGAATCACAGCGATGTCATCGCGCACGAGCACCTGCGCCTTCACGCCGCGCGGCAAAGGCTTGCCATCATGGGTGGGAATGATCAGTTCGGCATTGAGCGTGGTTAGGCGAGGGAAGCCTTGCGTGATCACGGCGACAAACGGTACATCAGGATTGTCGCCGAGCGCCTTGAGCACGGCCACACGAACGCTGAGTTCCGAGTCGCCCTCCTCGGCATCGGCCAACTTGGTGAACGAGACCAGCGGTACGCGCCAGCCGCGCCAGGCGATGCGGCCGAGCAACCATTCGGGCGCGCCGGCCACGGGTTCGGGTGTGGCGAAAGTGATGACTTCGGCCACGGTAGCGTTCGGCAGCAGTAGGCGCAGATTGCCTACTGGCACCAGCACGCAGCGGATTTCGCGGGGTAGTGGTTGTTCGCTCATCGGAAATCCTCCACCAAACGTACCGCGAGTTCCTGCGGCGAGCCGGAAAAACTGGCAAGGCGTTCAGCCATCACGCCGTTGACCATATCTGTGTAGTGATCGCCGGTAGAGGCTTCCACCCATACCTGTCCGCCGCGATCGTGGATCGCCTGCGCGCCGGCAACGGCGTCCGTCGCGTGGCCGGCGAACACGATCGCCAGCGCGTCGCGGCCGAACACGCTTGCCGCCATCGTGAAGCTGCTATCGATGGAGGGCGACTGCCCGCCGACGTCGTCGTTTGCCGCACTGAGTTCTACACGGCCGTCGCGCGTGATGCGCACTTGCTGCCCGCGCGGTACGACCACCACTTCGCCGGTGCGTGCACGCATGCCTGGCGCAGCCACCTTGATGGGCAGCGTGCAGCGTGTGGCCAACGATTCGATCAGTTGTTCAAGCGCATCTTGGCCGTGATGCTGAGTAAGCAGGATCGGCATTTTCAGATCGCCCGGCAGCGCACCGAGGAACGAAGCCAGCGAAGCACCGCTGTCGCGCGCCGCGCCTAGCACTAGCAGACGCGCGAACGCGGCATCCAATTCCTGCAGGTGCGATTCGAAGGCTTGATATTCATCGTTGGGCGCGATGGCTTCTTCCATCGACACCAGCTCAAGGCTCATACCCGGCTCGACCGGCGATTCGTCTTCAAGAAACTCGACGTCAGGTGCCAGATAATCCGTCGCACTGACTTTCTCGACACCGAACGATGCCTTGTCACTAGACGGCTGCACTTTGGCGGCATCGTCCTCTTCCACGAAGCCCCATTCGGGTGCGACGGGTGAAGGCGTCTGCTGGGCAAGCGTTGCCTTTTCGATCACCGGCGGGGTGAATTCCTCGTCGAGCGAAGCAAGCGACAGGTGACCCAAGTTGATGTTGAACGCCGGCGCCTCGAGTCGCGCCGGTGCGGGAACAGGCGCGGGCGCGGGTGCGAATCCGGGCGCGGTCGGAATGTCCTCATGCGCCACGGACGCATCCTGTTCCCCCCAACCGAAATTGCCATCGTGCAGCGCCGGCAGTTCGTCTTCCGCCGTGAATTTCAGCGAGCCGAACTCGTCTTCCGGATTCGCTTGCGCCTCATCGAAGGCCAACAGGGCCTCCAGTTCGGAGGCCAGTGTTTCGGAGGATTCCGGAGTGAGCGCTGCCTCGTGTTCCTCATGTTCCTCGTGCATCGCAAGCACGTCCGCCACCGGTTCCGATTCAACCGGCGCAAGCAACGGCTCCAGCTCCGATTCGGGTCCGGGTTCGGCTTCCATCGGTGTTTCCACCGACGGCGCGGCAACGACGGGCTCGACTTCGGCTTGCGGTTCGGCCACAGCCGGCGCTACGGGAACTTCCACCGCCCGCGCATGCTCGGGCCGCGGCGGGTCGATGGTGTCGCTATTGAGCGTTTTGGCGGCCAGATGGCGCGCCCACCGCGCGCGGTCCCAGCCGTCCAAAGCACGGCTGGCCTGTGCATCGTTGAATACGACGGGAATATCGCCGGAGGCGACTAGTTCGTAGATCAGGTCGAGCGCGGCTTCATCCACCGAGTCGTCCAGGTTCACCACCAGCACGTCCACGCCGGCCTGACGCAATTTGGCCACGTCGAAACTGCTGATCGGACCTTCATGCGCAATCCGAGCGCCGTGCTCGGATAGGGCGGCGCGCAGATGACTTCCCAGCTCCACGTCATCAAACAACAGCGCAACCGCCACAACCTTTGAGCTTGCCTTCATGCCCCAAGTGCCCCGCATTGCGCCTGAGCGGCCGTCAGGTGGTAGCGCGTGGCGCAGCGCCAGACTGGCCGTCTGGTCAAGCCGCGCGCTGCCGCATGGCGTCCGCTCAGGCGCAATGCGGGGTGCTTGGGGTGTGAAGGCATGCTCTTATTCATTCACCGGCTCCTGCGCGTGTTGCTCCAGTACTTCGCTGATCTGCGCCAGCAATTCGGCTTCCTGGTACGGCTTGCCGAGGTAACGCTCCACGCCGATGTCGAACGCGCGCTGGCGATGCTTTTCGCCGGTACGCGAGGTGATCATGATGATCGGCACACCGCGCAGGCGCGGATCGGCCTTCATTTGAGTCGCCAGCTCGTAGCCGTCCATGCGCGGCATCTCGATGTCGAGCAGCATCAGGTCGGGCACGCGCTCGTGCAGTTTTTCCAGCGCGTCCAGGCCGTCCTTCGCGGTTTCCACTTCGTATTCGTGACGTTCCAGCACACGGCCAGTGACCTTGCGCATGGTGATCGAGTCGTCGACCACCATCACCACTGGACGCGTGCGCTCTTCTTCGATCACCGGTGCCGTGGTGGCGTATTCCAGGCCTTCGGCCAGACGCTGTTCGCGTCGGGCAAGGCCGTGACGCACCAGCGGCGCCAGGTCAAGAATCACCAACACCGAGCCGTCGCCCATGATGGTGGCACCCAAAATGCCGGGCACCGAGCTCACCTGCGGGCCGACCGACTTCACCACGATTTCGCGCGAACCGATCACGGCGTCCACGCGGATCGCGCCGCGCAGTTCGCCCGAACGGGTCAGCAGCAGCGGCAACTGTTCTTCGTCGCTGATGCCAGGGACGACGCCGAGCAACCCGGCCAGATCGTGGACGGCGTAATCCTCACCGTTGTAGTTGAACTGCGGGTTGTCTTCCGTCAGGCGCTGCGCCAGCTCATCCGGGCTGATGCGCGCGACGCCCTGCACCGAAGTCATCGGGATGGCGAAGCTGGCTTCGCCGATACGCACCAGGATCGCCTGCGTCACCGCGAGGGTGAACGGCAGGCGCAGCACGAAGGTGGTGCCTTCGCCCTGGCGCGACTCGATTGCCAGCGAACCGCCAAGTCCCTTGATCTCGCTGGCCACCACGTCCATGCCCACGCCGCGACCGGCGAGCTGGGTGACGGTGCTGGCTGTCGAGAAGCCGGTCTGGGTGATCAGCGAGAGCACTTGGTCTTCGAAAAGACGCGTATCCGGCCGAATCAGCCCGCGCTCGATCGCGCGCTTGCGGATCGCTTCGCGATCCAGGCCGCGGCCGTCGTCGCTGACGCGGATCACCACCTCGGTCGCTTCGCGCGCCACGCGAATGCGTACTGCACCCTCTTCCGGCTTGCCCGCCTTGCGGCGCTCTTCCGGCGTTTCGATACCGTGCGCCACGGCGTTGCGCAGCATGTGCTCGAACGGCGCCTTGATGCGGTCGAGCAGGTTGCGGTCCATTTCGCCGTGCGCGCCCTCCACGTACAACTGCGCGCTCTTGCCTTCTTCCTGTGCGGCCTGGCGTAGCGTGCGGCGCAGGTTCGGCACCATCGTGTCGAACGGCAGCATGCGCGTGCGCAGCAAGCCTTCCTGCAGTTCCGAGCTCACGCGCGACTGCTGGATCAGCAGCGTTTCGGCCTGACGGGTGAGCTCGTCGAGCATGCCCTGAATCGACACCAAGTCCGAGACCGACTCGGCCAGTGCACGCGAGTACTGCTGCAGTTGCGAGAAGCGGTCCAGTTCCAGCGGATCGAACACAGCCATGCCCGCTTCGCGGTGCTCACGTTGGAAGCGCGCGATGATCTGCGCTTCGGTTTCGATTTCCAGCATGCGCAGCTGGCTGCGCAGACGCGAGACGGTCTGCTCCAGTTCCACCAGGTTGAAGCGGTAGGCCGAAACCTGCTGCTCCAGGCGCGAGCGGTAGATCGCCACTTCGCCGGCGTGGTTCACCAGGCTGTCGAGCAATTCCGCGCGGACGCGGATCTGTTCCTGCGCGGTGCGGCCGGCGTCTTCACCGTGAGAATCGTCAGCCGGCAGCAGCGAAGGCAGTTCCAACGTGCCGATTTCGTGCGGGGCCGGTTCGGCGACAGCAACAGGTGCCGGCGCGGGCGCTTCGGCGACAGTCGCCGGCGTTTCATGGATAGCACCGCCGGTCAGGCGCGCGATCATCGCGTGCGGATAGGCGATGGCTTTGCCTTGCGAGACGCGCTGCACGAGACCGTGCATTTCGTCGAAGGCGACTTCGAGCGTACCGATCAGCGGAGCAGCCTGCTGCGGATCGATGCCATGCGAGCGTTCCAACAGGCTTTCCAGCGCGTGGCTGAGATCGCCGATTGGCGTTACGCCCGCGATGCGCGCGCCACCCTTGAGGGTGTGCAACGCGCGCAGCAGGCCCGCCATGTGCTGCGAGACTTCTGTCGGCTCGGCATGCCATTTCGCCAATGTGCCGTCGGCGTCGTCGAGAATTTCGCGCGCTTCTTCGCTGAAGATTTCCAGCAGATCCGGATCGATATGGCCGAAGCCCATCAGCTCGCCGGCCGGCACACGGTCCGTCGGCTGCGGTTCGATCGTTTCCGGCGCGACGTGCTCAAGCGCGGGTTCTTCGTAACGCGGTGCCGACGCGACCGGCTCTTCCACCGGCACTTCTTCTTCCACCGGCACTTCAGGTTCGTGCGTGACGGCTTCCGGCTCGACGGCAGGCGTTGCTTCGAACGCGGGCTCGCTGACGAACGTGTGCACGGGTTCTTCGTGCAGCGGCTCGTCGACCGGCTCGTTCACCGCTTCGAGACCGAAATCCAGATGATGCTCGACCACAGCCGGTTCTTCGGCTGGCGTTTCGGCAAACAGGTGTTCGGGTTGGATCGCTTCGAGGCTGGCGAGCAGTTCGGCGAAATCCTCGTCCTCCGCGCTGGGCTCGTGATGAGGGATCGCAGGCTCGCCTTCGTGCTGCTGCGGTTCTTCCGCGGCCAGCGCATCGAGCAGCTCGGCGGTGTAATCCTCTTCCGCGGCGACGGGCGCTTCGGTGGGCAGTTCGACGGCCACCGGCGCCTGTTCCTCGGGCTCAACCGGTGTCACGGCAGGCAGCGGCGCGGCAGGCTCCACCGGCTCGAACGACATCGGCTCGACGGCGTGCGGCTCGAACACCACATGCGCCATTTGCGGCTCGGGCTGGTGATCGCGCAATTCGGTGAGGCGCGCAATGATGCCGCTCGCGTCCGGCAATTGCGGATGCGGCGTGTCGAACTGCGCCATCACCTCGTCGACCACGTCCGCGCTCTGCCGCAGCAGACGCACGCCTTCGATCGACAGCGGTTGGCCGGCAGCGCGCAGGCGCTTGAGCAGACTTTCCAGCGGCGACAGCAGTTGGATTAGCAGCGGAATGTCGACCATCGCGATGGCGCCATGCAGCGTGTGCACGGCGCGCAGCAGGCTATCGTCGACCGGCAGTTCGTCCTCGGCGAAGGTCACCGCGTTGCGGATGGTCTGCAGGTATTGCGCCACTTCGCTGCGCAGGATTTCCAGCAGCACCGGGTCGACCGGCGGCAGCACCGGCGCGGCGATCGTTTCGGCTGCAGGAATGACCGGTGCTTCGAACGGTTGCATCGCAGCAACGGTGTGATCGGTGTGCGTGGCAGTCGGAATCGCATCGGCCGATATGCGCGGCACACGGCGGCGCACCACGCGGCGCACCGTCTGGGTACCGTTGTTGATGAACTGCTCTAAGCCGGCCTGCTCGCCCGCGGCAAGGTGATCGGCGGCCTGCGTGATCGCGCTGAGCGGCACGGTGGGTACGGTGCCGTCTTTCAGTGACGAATACAGCTGCGGCAACGCTTCGATGGCCTGGCCGACCAGTGCCTGCACACCGCTGTGCGGCTGGATGGTGCCGTCCAGCACACGATTGAGCATGTTCTCTACGCGCCAGGCGAATTCGCCCAGCACGCTGGCACCGACCAGGCGACCGGAACCCTTCAGTGTGTGGAACGAGCGGCGGATCGACGTGAGCTCGCCGGTCTGCGTCGGATCAGTCATCCACGTCTGCTGCGCATGGCGTAGATTGCTGATCTCTTCCTGCATTTCTTCCAGGAAGATGTCGCGGATATCGTCGTCGATGCCTTCCGTGCTGGCCTGGAAGCCGACGGTGGCGGCCATCGGATCGATGCCGGCGACCTGCTCTTCGATTTCTTCCTCGATCTCGATCCAGTCATCACCTTCCGCGACTGCCGGCGTATAGGCGTGCGGCTCGGTTTCGACCAGATGCAGACCGGTGACGTCGTGCGCGACCGGCGTGTGCGTTTCGCTGCTGCCGACGAACAGCGCCGTGGCGTCGTCGCCGTGTGCGACGGTAACCGGCTCGCTGAGCGAGGGTGCCGGGGCGGGTGCGAAGGCATCCACCGGCACAGGTGCGGGGGCGGGCGTCTCCTTCACGCTTTCCGGTGCCGCCTTCGGCAACGGTGGCGGCCAGTAGCCCAGTCCGCCGAGGCTATGTTCGGCCACGTCCAGCACGTGTTCGAGGCCGCCGCGATGCTCACGCGCGGCCTCGAGGTAATACTCCAGCGCGGCGAGCGCATCAGCCAGCTGATCCATCTGCGCGCTGCTGGGAATGCGCTTGTCGATGCACAGTTCATTGCCGATGAAGCGACCCACACCTTCGGCGATCTGCGCCGAACGCGGCGAGGAAAGCATGCGCATGGCGCCGGCCACTTCGTCCATCATCGCTGGCACGCCGTCGAGCTGGTCGTGCTGCCAACCCGACTCCACGAACGCGACGATGCCGTTCTTCACTTTGCCGGTGTTGCCGACGGCCTCGTTCATCAGCGTGGCAAGGATGTGCCGTGCCTCGCTGCGCGGCAGCATGCTCACGCTTTGCTGTTCTTCGGGCTGCTGTTCCGCACCGAGGCTTTCGATGTGGTCGTCCAGCGACGCTTCCACGTAGAGCAGCGCGCCAGCCACATCGAGCAGCGATTCCTCATCGGGGCTGCGCATGCGATTGGCGACTTCTTCCAGCACGCGTCGTTGTTCGTTGACTACGCGGCGCGGCACGTTGAGCGCGAGCATGCCCAGTGTGTCGCCGACGCGTTCGAGCACTTCGGCCTGCGCACCGAGCTGCGCGGGATCGGCGTCGCTCTGGCGCAGGAACAGATCCAGCGCTTCTTTCACGCGCAGCAGATCGTCCTTCAACGCGCGTGAGACGGAATCGAGCAAGGCGCGGTTGTGGCCGGCCATCGAGCCGCGCGCATGCTCAAGTTCGGTGGCGTCGGGCATCAAGCCGTCGAGGCCGTAGGTCTGCGCAAGCAGCGCCATCTGCGGGCTGCGCTGTTTGGATTGCGCGACGATGTACAGCAGCTTGCGCGCCAGATCGTCGGCATCGCCGCCTTGCATGCCGTCTTCGCCCTGCTCGATCAGCTGGCGGATGCAGCGGTCGACCTTGCCGATCAGCTGACGCACGTCGGCGGCATAGCTCTTGAGCATGCCGTGATCGAGACCTTCCAGCACGCCGGACGTGATCCACCACAAGCGACGGCCGGGCACGCTGCTGCAGCGCGCGGCGATCGCGTTGAGCGTGTTGCGCATGCCGGTCAGCTGCTGCGCGCCACCTTGGCCGCGGAACCATGCCAGCAACTGCTGCTGGAAACGCAGGCGCAGCTCGTTGACTTCGCTCTTGCGGCGCTGTGCGTCGACCGGGCCGGGGGCACCCGGCGCCTGCGGCGGCAAGGGCGCATCCAGGTTGGGCGTGAACAGTGCCGCTTCGCTCAGCGCTTCTTGTTCGCGGCTGGTGCGCAACTCGTTGAGCAACGGCAGCAGCACCACCGGCACGTCGCGGTGACCGCTGGAAAGGCGTTCGAGGTAATCGGGCAGTTGCATCAAGCCGCGCATCAGCGCGGCGTAGGCGTCTTCGCGATTGCGCACATGGTCTTCGAGCAGGGAGATGGCAAGCGTTTCCATCTCCTCGGCGACCATCGCGGCGCCGTACAGCTCGACCATGCGCAAGGTGCCCTGCACCTGGTGCAGGTTGTCGGCGCACTGGCGCATGACTTCGCGCTCGCCGGGATTGTCCACGTAGGACTCGAGCGCCTGTCGTGCGAGCGCAAGCGTCTCGTCAAGCTCGGGCTTGACCCACTGGAGCGTGGTGAAATCGATGTGGTCTTGAAGTCTCATACGCCCCCCTCAGCGGCTGCGCTCTTGCGCATCGACACAACCGTCGAGGTTGCCCTCTTGTGAATGCCTAATAACACCAGGTCCAGTATTCAACCTGTCTCAACCCGGCAGCTTGAAGTGCGCCACCGAACGGCGCAGATCGCTGGCCAACTGCGCCAGGTAACCAATCGATTCGGCCGTCTGGCTTGCGCCCTGCGACGTCTGCGAGGTGATTTCCTGAATCGCATTCATGGATTGCGAAATATCCGTCGCAGCGATCGACTGCTGACGCGCAGCGGCGGAAATGTTTTGAATCAGTGCGGACAAATCGTGCGAGACGCGCTCGATGTCGCCCAGCGCGCTGCCCGCATCTTCCGCCTTGCGGGCACCGGCCACCACTTCCGCGGTGGTCTGCTCCATAGAATTGACGGCTTCATTGGTGTCGGACTGAATCGTCTGCACCAGCGTTTCGATTCGCTTCGTGGCGCTCGCGGAGCGTTCCGCGAGGCGCTGCACTTCGTCCGCCACCACCGCGAAGCCTCGGCCCGCTTCGCCCGCCGAGGCCGCCTGGATGGCGGCGTTCAAGGCAAGGATGTTGGTCTGCTCGGCAATGTCGTTGATCAGTTCCACGATCGAGCCAATTTCCTGCGAGGATTCACCCAGTCGCTTGATACGCTTGGACGTTTCCTGGATCTGGTCGCGGATCGAGTCCATGCCCGAGATCGTTTCGCGCACCACTTCCGCGCCGCGCGAGGCGATCTGCACCGAGCGTTCGGCCACGTGGGCCGATTCTGCGGAGTTCTTCGACACGTCGTCCATCGAACTCGCAATCTGGTTGATCGCGGTGGTCGCCGTGCTGATGCGATGCGCCTGCGCCTTCGCCGCGTCGGCCAGATGGCGCGCAGTGGTCTGCGTTTCCTGCGCCGAGGACGACACCTGCTCGGAGGTTTCGTTAATCGTCGTCACCAGGGTGCGCAACTCGTCGATGGCGTAGTTCACCGAGTCGGCGATCGCCCCCGTGATGTCCTCGGACACGGTGGTCTTTACCGTCAGGTCACCTTCGGCGAGCGAACCCATTTCGTCCAGCAGGCGCATGATCGCCTCCTGGTTACGCTGATTGAGTTCGGTACTCTCGCGGAAGCGGCGGCGCTGGTCGCCCACGAGCTGGATAACCAGCAAGATGGCAAAGGCCACGGCGCCAAGCGCACCGACCACGCCCCAGCCCACGTTCGGGAACAAGCGGCGTATCGGCAGCTGGCCGATCTGTTCGGCGAGATCGTTCGCGCGCAGCAGCACGTTCTGCGAATCCAGCGAAGCCTGGTTGCCGGCGCTCTTCACCTCGGCAAGGTTGCTGGCAGCCGCAACGAGCTTGGACACCGGGTCGCTCAGCTTGTCCCAGTCGCCCTGCATCTGCGAAAGAATCTTGCGTCCGTTGGCGTCGCCCAGCTGTTGCACGCCCATGCTCTGGTTGCCTTGCAGCAAGCCCTTGAGCACTTCGCCGTAGCTCTGCGCGTCGCGAGACAGGCCGTCGGCGGACGCCTGTGCGGATTCGCCACCCTGCAGCACTTCCTGCACGCGGCGGATGATACGGTCGGCCAGTAGCATCTGGCGCGAGGCGCCGAGCATTTCATCTGCGCTGCTGCCTTTGCGCTGCTGCAGGATGTTGACCACCTGCTCCATGTTGGAGTTGAGCAACGGCAACTGCTTGGAGAGATCGTCCGCGCGCTGCGCCGAATCGAGCACGGCCGCTTTGTTAGAGAGGATCTTGCCGATGTCACCGTCGAGCTGCTTCCACGCATCGGACAGCTTGCTGACGGAACGGCCAGTGGGTGTGGCGTTCTTGTCGGCATAAGGCTTCATGCCGGTCTTGGTGTCGCCGTTGACCAAGCGCTGCACGGCCGAATCGATGGTGTCGCGCGCGTTCTCGAGCTCAGCGTACGAATCGGCGTTACCGCCGGAAGCTTCCAGCGCGTATTTGGCCGTCTGCTGCGACAACACCTGGATTTGCGTGGTGAGCGCAATCGCCTGGCGGTCCTCGCCGTTCTTGAGGTTGAGTAGTACGAAGTCGACCGCGGCAAAGCCGATCGAAACCACCAGCAAGACGATCAGGATGGTATATCCCCGTTCCTTGCCGACGCCCCCTGTAGTGCTCATGTCTTCACCTCATCCGTCTACTACACCGGCACGCCGCGCGTACCGGTCAAGAATTTTCGAAGCCTTCGCCCCGTTCCGGCTGTAAAGCGCCGGCCAGCCGCACGCCATCACGCGGCCGCCTGGCGAAAATCGGGCGCACGAACCAACCTGCCCATGCTGAACAGCGCCAGGCGCTGTCCGTCCACTTCGACGCGATCTTCAACGAAGCGCGTCAGGCGCGGATCGTCCTCATGCTCGGCGCCGCGGCGCTGTTCCGCGTCCACCGTACGCTGTCCGAATACTTCGTCCACCAGCAGCGCGACGCTGCCGCCGCCTTGGCGCACTACCAGCAGGCGCGCGCGCTCGGAATGCAGCGTGCGCTCGCTGAACAGGAAGCGCGCCATGTCCACTACCGGCATCAGGTTGCCGCGCACGTTCGCCACGCCCAGCAGCCACGGCTTGGTGCCGGGTACAGGCGTGAGCGGCGGCACGGCCAGCAATTCGTTGATCTCGTCGATGGCGCTCACGAACAGGGAGTTGCCGGCGCGATAGCCGATGCCGCGCCACAGACCCGGCGCTTCGAAGCGCTCCTGTGTACCGGACGCGTGCGCCAGCGACAGCCGCTCGTAGCGAGCCAGGATCTCGAAGGGCGATTGTGCGACCGATCCCGTCATGCTCATCTCACGCCGCCTTCGGCAGCAGCTCGTCGATGCATGCGAGCAATTCCTTTTCGTTCACCGGTTTGGTGATGAAGGCCTTGGCGCCTTGGCGCATGCCCCAAACGCGGTCGGTTTCCATCGACTTGGTGGTGATGATCACGATCGGGACATGCGCGGTGGCCGGGTCGCGCGTAAGCGTGCGCGTGGCCTGAAAGCCGTTCATGCCGGGCATGATGACGTCCATGATGACGAGGTCGGGCTTCGTGGCGCGCACGCGCTCGATACCGTCCTCGGCGTTGTTGACAGCATCGACATGATGACCCGCCCGTTCGAGCAGCATGGAGAACACGCGCACGTCGGTCGGCGAATCATCGATGATGAGGATGTTAGCCACGGCTCCCCCTTCAGAGCTTTTTTTCACGAGCCTTAAACCGTGCTGGCGACATGACGATGGATGGCACCAAGCAGTTCATCGCGGGTGAACGGTTTGGTGAGATATTGCTCCGCGCCGACGATGCGGCCGCGCGCCTTGTCGAACAACCCATCCTTCGAGCTCAGCATGATCACCGGCGTCGAACGAAATTGCGGATTGTTCTTGATGAGCGCGCACGTCTGATAACCGTCCAGCCGCGGCATCATGATGTCCACGAAGATGATGGCCGGTTTCTGGTCGGAAATCTTGGCCAACGCCTCGAACCCGTCGACGGCGGTGAGCACCTCGCATCCTTCTTTCTTCAGCAAGGTTTCCGCCGTGCGGCGGATGGTCTTTGAGTCATCAATCACCATGACCTTAAGACCGGCCAGGCCGTTCGTACCTACGTTCAAGTTCACTTAACCCCCCTGCTGCCTGCCCCAGGCTCAGGTACGCCATCCGGCATGCGACAAACGACGCCCACCGGACGCTATTGAAAAATCCTGCTCAAACACTTTTCTTGGGTGCTCGATCTGCGTCGGGCGCTCCGTCGTTGCTGTTTACTGCCTGAGACGGTCTTCCGTCAAGGAAAAAACGTTGTGGGGGGAGCATTTATCATCAAAACCGCGAACACATATGTGAAGAATGACCTGGGATGTCACCCTCCGGACAGATTAGTGTCACCGCTTCGTTGCCCTTTCCAGCAGCGCGCCCTTGTGGCTTCCCGACCACCTCGGCGAACATGCACGCCCCACCCGCCACCGGAACTGCCATGCCCCGTTCGGTCGCCGTGCTGATGGACCCCATCGGCAGCATCAAGATCGCCAAGGACACCACCTTCGCCCTGCTGCTGGAGGCCGCCCGCCGTGGCCACCGGCTGTACTACATGGAACAGGGTGACCTGGCACTGCGCGACGGCACGCCCTGGGCGCGGTTGCGTGCGCTGAGCGTGAAGGACGACCCCGCCGGCTGGTACACCCTGGGCGAAGCCCAATGGATCGACCTGCGCGAGATCGACACCGTACTGCTGCGCAAGGATCCGCCGGTCGACGCCCAGTTCGTCTACGACACCTTGGTGATGGACGTGGCCCAGCGCGACGGCGTGCAGGTGGTGAACGATCCACGCGCGCTGCGCGACTGCAACGAAAAGGTGTTCGCCATGCACTTCCCGCAGTGCATGGCGCCGACCCTGGTGGCGCGCGACCCGGCCGAACTGCGCCGCTTTGTGGCCGAACACGGCGATGCGGTGCTCAAGCCGCTGGACGGCATGGGCGGGCGCGGCATCTTCCGCGTGCAATCGGGCGACAAGAACCTCAACTCGATGCTGGAAACCCTGCTCGGCGGCGACTCGCACGGGCAAGGCCGCCAATTCGCCATGGCGCAGAAATTCATCCCGCAGATCAGCGCGGGCGACAAACGCATCCTGATGATCGACGGCGAACCGGTGCCTTACGCCCTGGCGCGCATTCCGCAGGGCGACGAGTTCCGCGGCAACCTCGCCGCCGGCGGACGCGGCGAAGGTGTGCCGTTGTCCGATCGCGACCGCTGGATCGCCGCCGAAGTCGGCCCCGAGCTGCGCCGTCGCGGCCTGCGCTTCGTGGGGTTGGACGTGATCGGCGACTACCTGACCGAGATCAACGTCACATCGCCGACGTGCGCGCGCGAACTGGACAAGCAGTTCGGGCTTAATATCGCGGGAATGCTGTTCGACGCCATCGAATCGAGACATATCCCCGCGTGAATGCTGTAGCCCGCCGCCCCGGCGACAACAAGATCGGGGCCACCTTCGTTTTTTCGCTGCTGGTCCACGGCCTGCTGCTGTTCGGCATCGGTATCGGCTACGTGGCGACGCGCCCGGCCCTGCCCACGCTCGATGTAACGCTGGTGAACGTCGCCAACAGCGAAGCGCCGGACAAGGCCGATTTCCTGGCCCAGGCCAACAACAAGGGCGGTGGCGAAAGCGACAAATCGCAGCGCCCGTCGCAACCGTTCTCCGGCCTGCTGCCGATGCCCAGCCAAGGCACCGCACCGCAGCCCGTGCAAGCCGCCACGCCCTCACCGCAGCAGGCCACTGACCAGCGCATGCTCACCACGTCCGGGCAGGGCAGCTTCAGTGTCAACAGCGATAACGCCAAGAGCGCGCGAGACACCCCGGACACCGCCACCGCCGACGAGGCGCGCGTCGAACAGCAAGCCGCACAGCTCGCCGCCGAAGTGCGCAAGCAATCGCAGGCCTACGCAAAGCGTCCGCACAAGAAATTCATCTCCGCCAGCACCAAGGAATACGCCTACGCCGCCTATATGCGCGGTTGGGTGGATCGCATCGAGCGCGTAGGCAATCTCAATTACCCCCAGCAGGCGCGCGAACAGCACCTGTACGGCGACGTGATCCTCACCGTAGGCCTGAACCGGGACGGCAGCATCAACAACATCGACGTGACGCAAAGCTCGGGCCAAGCCGTGATCGACAAGGCGGCGATCGCCATCGTCAAGCTATGCGCACCGTTCCCGCCGCTGCCATCGGACAGCAAGGAAAAGGTGGACATCCTGTACATCACACGGACTTGGCAGTTTCAGCCAGGGGATGTGCTGAAGACGCGATAATGCAACATCGTCCTTTCCTGCCGGAAAGAGGGATCAAGACAATAACGTAGCCGTAACAGCACTCGGCGCGATACTGGCGTACTTGTTTGCCGCAGACGCGACCCCGCCCAGCGCTTACAATGCCACCATGCAGACCAACACGTCCTCGACCCTTGCCGGCCAGTTTCTGATCGCCATGCCCAGCCTGACCGAACCGCCGTTTTCGCGCGGTGTGGCCTTCATCTGTCAGCACGATGAAGACGGCGCGGTGGGTTTGCTGGTCAACCAACTTTCCGAATACCGCTTCGGCGACGTGCTGGCGCAGATGAAGCTCAGCTGCAACGACCCGGAACTGATCGATGCACCCGTGTTGATCGGTGGTCCGGTGCAGCAGGAACGCGGTTTCGTACTGCATCGCGAGCAGGGTCACTGGGAGTCGAGCTATCGCATCAACGCGGACTGGTCGGTGACCACCTCGCGCGACATCCTGGTGGCGATGGCGGCCGGCGAAGGCCCACACCTGGCGTTGATGGCGCTGGGCTATGCAGGCTGGGGCGCCGGACAGCTCGAGCAGGAGCTGAAAGACAACACATGGCTCACCGCCGAAGCCAGCGAGCGGGTGATTTTCCACACGCCGCTGGAAGAACGCTGGAGCGCTGCCGCCGGCCTGGTCGGCATCGATCCGCTGCAACTCCCTGGCTACGCGGGCCACGCATGAGCTGCGTGTTCGGCTTCGACGTCGGCAGCAAGCTTATCGGCGTCGCGGTCGGCAATCGTGTCACCGCCAGCGCTCGCGCCATCGCCACCATTCCCGTACGCGACGATGCCCCCGACTGGGCAGCGATCGATGCGCTGCGCAGCGAATGGTTGCCGGAAAGCTTCGTGGTGGGCCTGCCGCTTACGCTGGACGGCGAAGAACAGGCCGCAAGCAAGCGCGCGCGCCGGTTTGCCGAGCGCCTGCGCGAGCGTTACAGCGTGCCGGTGAATCTGGTGGACGAGCGCCACAGCTCGCGTGAGGCCGCGCAGCGTTTTGCGCAAGCGCGCGCCGCCGGATTGAAACGCCGCCGCGATGCCGCGCAACTCGACGCTGAAGCTGCCGCGGTGATTCTCGAACGCTGGTTGCACGACGCCGCATAACAACAACACGAAAAAGACCATCGCCATGATCTCTCGCCTGCGCCACCTCACCACCCTGGAAAATCTGTCGCGCGATTGCATCGAGCGACTACTGAACCGCGCCATCTCCATGCGCGACGCCTGCGCGCATGGCACGCGCAAGCTGGATCTGCTCAACGGGCGCACCATACTCAACCTGTTCTTCGAACCCTCCACACGCACACGCACCTCGTTCGAATTGGCCGCGCGCCGCCTGGGCGCGGACGTGATCAACTTCGACATCGGGTTCTCCTCCACCTCCAAGGGCGAGGAGTTGTTCGACACCTTGCACACGCTGGAGGCGATGCACCTGGACGCCATCATCGTGCGCCACAAGGTGTCAGGCACACCCGATGAACTGGTGCGCCATGCGATGAGCGGCGTGTCGGTCATCAACGCCGGTGATGGCGATCGCGCGCATCCCACGCAGGGTCTGCTCGATGCGCTCACTATCCGCCAGCATCGGCCGGATTTCAGCCAGCTTATCGTGGTGATCTGCGGCGACGTGAAACACTCGCGCGTAGCCCGCTCGGACGTACACGCCTTCACCAAACTGGGGGCGCGCGAAGTGCGCCTTTGCGGCCCGGCTTCCTTGATGCCCGATCAAAACGAATTCCCGGCCTGCAAGTTCTACGACAACTTCGACGAAGCGATCGAAGGCGCTGACGTGGCGATTACGCTTCGCCTGCAGAAAGAGCGCATGGCCAGCATCGAACTGCCGGACGAAGCGGCGTATTTCCGCGAATACGGCCTGGACACCCGCCGCCTGGCCAAGGCTGCGCGCGGCTGCCTGGTGATGCATCCAGGTCCGATCAACCGCGGCATCGAGATTGCCCCGGAAGTGGCCGATGGTCCGCAATCGCGCATCCTCGAGCAGGTCGGTAACGGCGTGTTTGTGCGCATGGCCGTGCTGGGCGAGATGCTGGCGCGCTGATGGGTCGTTTCGACCTGTGTAGGTTGGGACCCACAGAACCGCCCTAGCCCCCTCTCGCACGCACTAACCGCAGCGGCCACACGCCAAAGCAGGCATAATGCTGCGGTTGAACACGATACCCTTGGGGATGAATATGCGTAGATCCAAGCGCGTGCTCGCGCTGGCGTTCTCCGGCTTACTGCTGGCCGCCTGCTCGCACAAAGACAAGGATGCCCCCCTGGCCTTCGCGCCGGCGGATACCCCTTACGTCATGGCCAATCTGGATGTGCTGGACGACAGCACGCGCCAGGCCATCCTGGCCCAGGTCGATGCGGAAATGCCTGCGCAGGTCGCGCAGATGAAAACGCAGGCCGACCAGCTCGCCGACAAAGATCCGGACATGGCCAAATACCTGCGCACCGTAGCCGGCGAGTTCGACGGCAAGACGGCTGAGCAAGTGATCCAGGACACCGGCCTCAACCCCAAGGGTTACATGGCCCTGTATGGCCTGGGCCTGTCGCCGGTGCTGCGTATGGAGTTGGCTGACACCAAGGCGTTCGAGAGTTTCGTCGCCAAGTTGCAGAACGATTACGGCAAGAAGTTCGATGTGCTGACGCTCGACACGCAGAGCTATCAACGCTACGTGGCGCCGACCTCGCACATGCAGTTCATCATCGCGGTGGTCGGCAAGCAGGCCGTGCTCGCGCTGCTGCCACAGGATGCCGCGCAGCCGCTGCTGCGCCAGGCGCTTGGCCTGGATCGCCCGGCCAAGAGCGTGCAGGACACCGACCGCCTCACCGATCTGGCCAAGTCCAAGGGCTATGCCAAGTGGGCGGTGGGCGAGGTGGATCTCACGCGCCTGCTGCCGCTGTTCATCGGCGGCCAGGATCCGTTGGCGCAGGCGCTGCAGAAGATGCGCGCGGAAAACGAATCGGCCAAGACCGGCGAACCGGTGGCGAACATCATGCAAGTGCCACCGAGCTGCCAGAGCGAAGCCGAGCGTATGGCCGCACGCATGCCGAAACTGAGCATGGGCTACACCACGTTGGATGAGAAGCATCGCGACATGCGCTTCGACGTGGCGCTGGCCAACGATATCGTCAGCGCATTCAGCGGTTTGAAAGTAGAACTGCCGGGCCTGGGCACCGATCCCGCCGCGCCGTTCGAGCTTGCCCTTGCCCTGCCGATGCAACAGCTGCGCACCTTCTGGAGTGCGCAGGCCGAAGCGGTGGCGAACAAGCCATTCGCCTGCCCCATGCTCGACAATCTCAACGAGACCTTCAGCAGCCTGGGCGACAGCATGCAGAAGGCCGCGGTGCCGCCGATCGGCGATCTGCTCGGCCTGCACATTGCGCTCGACAGCTACACCGCCAACCCCAACGGTGGCATGCCGAAATTCTCCGGTCGCTTGGTGATCGGCACCAACAACCCGGCCGGTCTGTTGGCGATGGCGCAGGTCACCAGCCCACTGCTCAATGGCCTGAAGCTAACCGGCGACGGCAAACCGGTCGCCCTACCCGCCCAGGTCACCAATGCGCTGAGCGAATCGGGCTGGGCGGCAATGGGCGCCAAGTCCGTCGGCATCGCCGTAGGTACTGACGAAGACAGCAAGTTGGCCGACGTGATGAAGCAGTCCGGCGGCGACGCTGGCGAACTACTGCGCGTGCACCTGGACGGTGACATGTACGCCAACTGGATCAATCTGCTGGAACAGCGCGCGGAAAATGCCGCCGCCATGACCGCCACTATGAACCCCGACGACGCCAATGCGCAGAACAGCGAGAAAGCCGCTGTCGCCAGCGCCAAGGCGCAATTCGAAACGATGAAGTCGGAAGCGGCTCGCATCAAGGCGATCGGCATGCGCGTGCAGATGCAGGATCAGGGCATGGTGATTACCACGCACACGGAAATGAAGTGACGGCTGGTTGCTGAAGCCGGTTAGCAAAAAAGGAGCCGCATGGCTCCTTTTTTGTTGGTGCATTTAGCCGTGATCGGCAATGCTTTTAGTGAAGCTCAACGCCGCAAGAAGCCGCCGCCAAGCCCGTTCTGGTTGGAACGATCCTCCTCCAGCTCCACACCTTCCAGGCCTTGCGACAGCGTATGCGCATCGCCGCCTTGCGACAGCTTGATGCGCAAGCGCACTTCGTTAGCGCTATCGGCGTGCCGCAATGCATCCTCGTAGCTAATTTCGCCAGCCTGATACAGCGTCACCAGGCTTTGGTCGAAGGTCATCATGCCGAGGTTGGTGGATTCCTTCATCACTTCCTTGAGCTTGTGGATCTCGCCCTGGCGGATGTAATCCTGCACCAACGGCGTACCCAGCATCACTTCCATCGCCACGCGACGCGCCTTGCCATCCGGCGTGGGAATCAGCTGCTGCGCCACGATGCCCTTGAGGTTCAGGGACAGGTCCATGAACAACTGCTGGCGGCGGTCTTCCGCAAAGAAGTGCAGGATGCGGTCGATGGCCTGGTTGGCGTTGTTGGCGTGGAGCGTGCACAGGCACAGGTGACCGGTTTCCGCGAAGTTGATCGCATACTCCATCGTCTCGCGTGTACGCACTTCGCCGATCAGGATCACGTCGGGCGCCTGGCGCAGCGTGTTCTTCAGCGCGTTTTCCCAGCTGTCGGTATCGATGCCCAGCTCACGCTGGGTGATGATGCAGCCCTCGTGCTTGTGCACGTATTCGATCGGGTCTTCGATGGTGATGATGTGGCCGGTCGAATTCTGGTTGCGGTAACCGACCATCGCCGCCAGCGAGGTGGATTTACCGGTACCGGTCGCGCCCACGAAGATGATGATGCCGCGCTTGGTCATCGCCAGCTGCTTGATCACCGGCGGCAAGCTCAGTTCTTCGATCGTCGGGATCTTCCCTTCGATCCGGCGCAGCACCATGCCCACGCAGTTGCGCTGATAGAAACACGACACGCGGAAACGACCGACGCCCTGCGCTGAAATCGCGAACTGGCATTCGTGCGTTTTCTCGAATTCCTCGCGCTGCGTAGGCGTCATGACGTTGAGCACCATGTCGCGCGACTGCTGTGCCGACAAGGGGCTTTGCGTGATCGGCACCACGCGCCCCTGCACCTTCATCGACGGCGGCACGCCGGCGGTGATGAACAGGTCCGACGCTTTCTTGTGGACCATCAATTTGAGGAACGAGGTAAAATCGAATTCGCTCATGGCAAGTCTCCTTCGGAGACAGGAACGGGGAACAGGGAACAGGGAACGTCAAAATCACTGCAGGAAGATATGTCCCGCATTTTCGAACCGGGGTTGGCAAAAACCGAGGAAACGGAAGCATGCCGCGCCCCCCATGTTCCCCGTTCCCTGTTCCCCGTTCCCATCACTTGAAGACCTCTTTGTTCTTCGCATACCCGATCGCCTGCTGGCGCGTGACCAAGCCACGCTTCACCAGGTCGAGCAGGATCTGATCCAGGGTCTGCATGCCGTACTGTTGACCGGTCTGGATCGAGGAATACATCTGTGCCACCTTGTCCTCGCGGATCAGGTTGCGGATGGCGGGAATGCCCACCATGATCTCGTGCGCGGCGATACGGCCGCCGCCCACTTTCTTCAGCAGTGTCTGCGAAATGACTGCGCGCAGCGATTCGGACAGCATCGAGCGCACCATCGGCTTTTCGCCAGCAGGGAACACGTCGATGATGCGGTCGATGGTCTTGGCCGCCGAGCTGGTATGCAGCGTGCCGAACACCAAGTGGCCGGTTTCCGCGGCGGTGAGCGCCAAGCGGATGGTCTCCAGGTCGCGTAGCTCACCCACCAGGATGAAGTCCGGGTCTTCGCGCAGCGCCGAACGTAGCGCTTCGTTGAAGCCGTGTGTATCGCGGTGCACTTCGCGCTGGTTCACCAAGCACTTTTGCGAGGTGTGCACGAATTCGATCGGATCCTCGACGGTGAGGATGTGGCCGTATTCGTTCTTGTTGATGTGATCGACCATCGCTGCCAGCGTGGTCGACTTGCCAGAGCCGGTAGGCCCGGTCACCAGGATCAGTCCCTGCGGCTGCTCGATCAGCTCGCGGAAAATCTTCGGGCACCCAAGGTCGTCCAGCGTCAGCACTTCGGAAGGAATGGTACGGAACACCGAGCCTGCGCCGCGATTCTGGTTGAACGCGTTGACGCGGAAGCGCGCGAGACCGGGAATCTCGAACGAGAAGTCGGTCTCGTAGAACTCTTCATAGTCGCGACGCTGTTTGTCCGACATGATGTCGTAGATCAGCGCATGCACCTGTTTGTGGTCCAGCGCCGGGATGTTGATACGGCGCACGTCGCCATCCACGCGGATCATTGGCGGCAAGCCCGCCGACAGATGCAAGTCGGACGCCTTGTTCTTCACCGAGAAGGCAAGCAGTTCGGCGATATCCATCGGATGTTTCCCCTAGAAACCGGTCGTCTTGTACGAAAGCAAGCCGCAAACAGGACGACGGAGGGTCACCCGGACAGATGTGTCGACGCGGCAAGCCTGCCCCGCCATTCCCCCGATCCCTTGCAGCGCCCCCGATACTACTCGCGGGGTGGGGCGGGCAGCCAGTCTTTCTGGTGCATCTACTTTGATACACCTCGACAAATGCGAGCGCACACACATTCACGCCGGTTCAAGCCCTCTCCCTTCGAGAGAGGGGTTGGGGTGAGGGTACGATCAGGGCGGGATGAAGAAGACTCGTGCGACAAATCAGCATCGCGCTCTGCCCGATTATCACCCCCGCCCCACTCCCGAGGGAGAGGGCGTGAAAGCACGGCTTACTCAGCCAGGAGCGCGCTACTGTTAAGGTATGCCACCGGAACCCGATCAACCTTATCCAACATGACTCGAATTGCATTCATCGGCGGCGGCAACATGGCACGGAGCCTGATCGGCGGTCTGCTCAAGACCGGCGTGCCGGCCGCCAACCTGCGCGTAGCCGAACCCCAGGCGCAGGCGCGCGAAAGCCTGGGACGCGACTTTGGCGTGGCCACTTTCGATGACAACCGACTGGCCGCGGCGGATGCCGACGTGCTGGTGCTGGCGGTGAAGCCGCAGGTCATGCCGGCGATCCACGCAGAACTGCGCGACCTGCTGCAACGCAATCGCCCGCTGCTGATCTCGATCGCCGCAGGCGTGCGCATCGACCAGTTGGAACGCTGGTTCGGCAATCTGCTGCCAATCGTGCGCTGCATGCCCAATACCCCGGCTCTGATCGGCGCCGGCGCCACCGGCCTGTGCGCCAACCTGCGCGTGACGCCGCAGCAGCGCGAACAGGCGCAACACATCCTGGATGCGGTCGGTATCACGCGCTGGATCGACGACGAGGCGCTGATGGACACGGTCACCGCCATCTCCGGCTCCGGTCCGGCCTACTTCTTCGCCCTGGTCGAAGCCTTGGAAGAGGCAGCGGTGTTGCAAGGCATGCCGCGCGAAACGGCCCGCATCCTGGCCACGCAAACCTGCCTCGGCGCCGGCCGCATGCTAGTGGAAAGCAACGACGCGCCGGCCACGCTGCGCCAGCGCGTCACGTCGCCCAACGGCACTACCCAGGCCGCGCTGGAAAGTTTCAGCGCCGATCAACTGCCGCGCATCGTGGCCCGCGCGGTGGCTGCCGCCACCCGTCGCGGCGCGGAATTGGCTGCGGCTTTGGACAAGGACTGATCGATGTCATACCTGCTTAGCGCCTTCACCCTGATCGTCCAGGTAGTGTTCGGCGCCATCGCCACGCTGTTCCTGGTGCGCCTGCTGGCGGAAGCCAATCGCGCGGAATTCCATAACCCGCTCAGCCAGTTCATCTATCGCTATACCAACCCGGTGCTGGTCCCGCTTCGCCGCGTGCTGCCGAACTGGCGACGCATCAACCTCGCCGCCGTGCTGATCCTGCTGCTGACCTTTGTGCTGGAGCGACTGCTGCTTTTCGTCCTGGCGGGCCTAATGCCAGCATGGCCGGGATTGTTGGTGCTCTCGCTCGCCGACATGCTCGACTTCGTGTTGCTGTTCTACATCGTGGTGATCTTCGGCTGGTCCCTGCTCAGCATGTTTTCACCCGACCGGCATCACCCCCTGATCCGCCTTGCCGGCGCCATCGTGGAACCGCTGCTGCGTCCACTGCGTGGAAGGCTGGTGATAGGCAGCATCGACTTCTCACCGACGGTAGTGGTGATCGCGCTGCTGCTGGCGCAACGGCTGATCGCCGCGCCACTGTTCGACTTCGGCGCAAGTCTGACGCGGTTGGGATAAGCCTTGTGAAGAAGCGCTCGCTTTTGATGTGCCTGGGTCTTGCGTCCGGCGTGCTTGGAGCGAGCGAACCACCGCAGGTTGTCCTGCATGGCACGGTTACTACCGAGAGCGGTGAGCATCCGGCGTGGTTCACGCTGATGTGTACGCAAGGTTCCGGCGGCGCGCTGTCGATGCAACTCGCGCTCGTTGCCGATACCGCGCCCGCTTTTCCTTTCGATGCGTATGAAGGCCCCGATGCGCCCGCATCGCATCAGCCCAGTGCGGAACTGCGAGTAGGACATCAATCCCTTGCATCGGTGCCGGTGGCTGGCTGGTATGGCGGCGATGGTCCGGGCATGTTTGTGTTCGGCATCGCGACGACGCCAGGTCAGCGCAATGCGATAACCCGCGCGGTCGCGGCGTTGAGCAAGTCGGGCGTGACGTTCACCTGGATCCAGAACAGCGGCAACGTGCAGACTCCGCCGTTGATGGCGCAGTTCGTTCCGGATGCAGCACAAAGCCTCGCATTGCAGCGCATTGCTGCACCGTGCTTGCCGCATCGTCGTTAAAGCGCCACGTAGGCTGCGATGACAATCCCAGCCTACGCGCTACGTGTGACGTGCAACCCAATCGGCAAGCACGCTGTGAATTGCATCCAATCCATCGAATAACGCTGCCGGCCCTGGCTGCAGGATGATGGGGGATTTGATTTCATGCATGTCGTCGTTGCGCACGGCGGGAATCGCATCCCAGCCTGGCCGCGCGGCCACGCGTTCTGGGCGGAAACGCTTGCCGCACCAGGATCCAAGAATGATGTCCGGCGCGCGACGCACCACTTCGCTGCCGTCGGCGAGAATGCGGTGCTTGGCTAGAGACTCACGTGCGAGTTCGGGGAACAGGTCTTCGCCGCCAGCAATGCCGATCAGCTCGGCCACCCAGCGTATGCCGGTGATGATCGGCTCATCCCATTCCTCGAAATAGACCTTGGGCCGCCTCGGCCACGCCGCGGCGGTAGCGCGCACCTGGGCAAGATGCGCTTCGGCCTGCTGCGCATAACGCTCGGCCTTTTCGTGCGCGCCCACCATCGCACCGAGCCGGCGGATATAAGCAAGAATGCCTTCCACACTGCGATGATTGCTGATCCACACTTCGACGCCCGCGCGGATCAGCTCACGTGCGATATCCGCCTGGATGTCGGAAAAACCGATCACCAGATCCGGTTGCAGCGCGAGGATTTCATCCAGCTTAGCGCTGGTGAACGCCGATACTTTCGGCTTCTCCTTGCGCGCACGCGGCGGACGCACGGTGAAGCCGGAGATGCCCACAATACGGTGCTCTTCGCCGAGCGCATACAGCACTTCGGTGGGTTCTTCGGTGAGGCAGACGATGCGGTGGGGAAAGGGATCGTTATCTGTCATGCGCTAATCATCAGTGGCCAAACACCGTCACCATCACCTTGCGCTGATGCGGATCCACCCGGTGCTCCCACAGATAAATGCCCTGCCACGGCCCGAGCTGCGGCTTGCCGCCATGCACGGGAAGGGTCAGGCTCACTCCGGTGAGGATGGCGCGCACGTGCGAGGGCATGTCGTCCGGCCCCTCGGCATCGTGCTGAAAGATGGCGTCGCCGTCCGGTACGGCGCGGGCGAACCAGCGCTCCAGATCGGCACGCACGGTCGGGTCGGCGTTTTCACTGATCAGCAGTGAGCAACTGGTGTGCGTAGTGAAGATGTTGACGATGCCGGTGTGCACGCCGCTTGCCGCCACCAGCTCGTTCACTTTGTCAGTGATTTCGCTGAAGCCGCGACCGCGCGTGTGCACGGTGAAGCCGTTCTGCGCGACATGTTCCGCGGGTGTGGCTCGGCTCATGGCGCTCTCCTCCTCATGGGTATAGCAGGCGGCTGGTCCAGGTCTGGCCATGGCGGTCCCAGCGCACGCGTTCGTGCAGCCGGAAGTTGGCGCCATACCAGAATTCGATCATGTCCGGTTCCACCACGTAGCCGCCCCAGTGCGGCGGGCGCGGTATGTCGCGGTCGGCGAACTGCTGCTCGTATTGCGCCACGCGCTGTTCGAAGGTCTCGCGCGCCGCCAGGGTTTGCGACTGCAGCGAAGCCCACGCGCCGATCTGGCTGCCACGTGGGCGGGAAGTGAAGTAGGCATCGGATTCCTCCACCGACACCTTGCGCGCCATACCCTCCACGCGTACCTGCACACCTTCACGCAACCGCTTCCAGTGGAAGCATAGGGCGACCTGCAGGTGGGCATCGATCTGCACGCCCTTGTCGCTCTCGTAATTGGTAAAGAAGCGAAACCCGCGCTGGTCGGCCCCTTTCAGCAGTACGATGCGCGAGCTGACGCGGCCCGCGGCATCGACGCTGGAGAGATTCATGGCAGTAGGCTCCGGATCGCCACTGGCCACGGCCTGGTCCAGCAAGGTGTTGAATGTGTCAAGGATCTCGGGCTTCAGCATGAGATGATCTATAGGGTCTTGAATCGTAGCCAGCGCACGTCATGATTACGCGATGAAGGATGATGCTAGCACGCAGAACGAGGCCCTCGCCGGCCACCTGCTGGATCATTACGCCGGCCGCATCGCGCGAATGCAGCGACCGTACGTGCTTGGTCTATCGGGCCTGCAAGGCAGTGGCAAAAGCACCCTTGCACGGGTGATCAAGGCCAAGGCCGAACACCGCGGCTGGCCCACCGAAGTGCTGTCGCTGGACGACTTCTACTATTCACGCAGCGAACGCGAAACACTCGCCCACCAGATACACCCGCTGCTGCGCACGCGCGGCGTACCCGGCACGCACGAGATTGAATTGCTGCTATCCGTGCTCGCTGCTTTGCCTAATGCTTCTGAAAAGTTTCCGGTGACCTGGCCGCGCTTCGACAAAGGCCGCGACACGCGCACGCCACCGTCACGCTGGCCGCGCGTGATCCGCCCACCGCGGCTGGTAGTGGTGGAAGGCTGGGCGCTTGGTCTTCGGCCGCAGTTGGAGAGTGCGTTGGAAAAACCTGTCAACGCCCTGGAACGCGACGAAGATCCAGACGGCCGCTGGCGCCACTGGGTGAACAAACAGCTGCGCGCCTACCAGCCGCTGTGGCGCAAACTGGATGCCCTGATCGTGCTGCAAGCACCGAACTGGGAAGTGGTGCGCGAGTGGCGCAGCGAAACCGAGAAGGAACTGCTGGCGCGCGGCGCGCCGCTGGCGATGGATGCCCAAGCAATGAAACGCTTTCTCGCCCATTTCGAACGACTGAGCCGGCATGCGTTGGCCACCCTGCCTGTATTGGCCGATACCTGCGTGGAATACGACACCCATCATCAGGTGACCGGACTCAGTCACAGCTGAAAGAGCCGCGTTGCATCGGCATGCCTTCGCATAGGCATCGATAGATGCGCGCCATGCAAAATGCGCAGCCTGTTCGCTTCGGTCGATGCATTTCGGACCAGTTCTATGTGTTCGGCCAAACCGTCAAACCATAATCGGTACTCAGCAAAGCCAGTGGAAGCCGAATTGCCATGACAGCAGTTCGTCCACGCCTTTTGTAGCGGAATCAGAAGCCCGAGATGGCAAATATCGCCACGCGCATGTCGGACGCTGCGTAGCCACCGAACGACCCATGGCCTAGCCAGCAGCGTAATCAAAAAACATTCACGAGCTGCCTAGCCCCATGTCCACGAAAGTCGCCAACGACACACTACCTTCCAGCGAACGCGCCGTCCGGGTGGCGATTGCGGATGATCATCCCTTGCTGCTGGCCGGACTCACGCACGAGCTGCGTGATCAGCCGGACATACGTATCGTCGGCGCCGCCAAGAATTCCACCATGCTGGTGGAACTGCTGGAAACGCAGCCTGTCGACGTGGTCATTTCCGATTACGCCATGCCCGGCGGCAGCCATGGCGACGGCATCACGCTGTTCGGCCTACTCAGGCATCGTTTTCCGAACGTGCGCATCATCGCCTTGACCATGATGAGCAATGCCGACGTGATCCGCTCGCTGCTGGCGCAGGACGTGAACTGCATCCTGAGCAAGGCCGATTCCCTGGAATATCTCACCACCGCGCTATATGCAGCGCTTGCCGGCAAGCGCTATCTTTCACCTGGCATCGAAGCCATCGTACAGCGCCATAGCATTCAGGGCGATGCATCGCGCCAGCGCCACCTGTCGACGCGCGAACTGGAAGTGGTGCGGCTATTCGTATCGGGCCTCACCATCAGTGAAATCGCCGAGCGCCTGCATCGCAGCAAACAGACGGTAAGTACGCAGAAGATGAGCGCGATGCGCAAGCTGGGCATCGGTCGCGATGTCGATCTGATCAAGTACGGTATCGAGGAACACCTCACCTCGCAGAGCGCCGAACCGCATGCCGAATCCAAGCCCGCGCCGCGCTCCAACAGCGCGCAATCCTGACTTCACTCCGCCGGTGGCGCGTTCCTGATGCAATCCGCGTAACCCTCGCGCGTATCGGGCCAACGAAAGCGAAAACCACTCGTCTTGAGCCGCGCATTGCTGAGCCGCTTGCTGCCGATGCCTACGGGTGCCGGCCCGCTCGGAACAGGCGGCGCACCCGCCAACCTGGCGAGATCGTCATAGAGAACGTCCAGCGGCAGCGGCGTATCGTCCACGCCCACGTACACCGGTTGCGGATCACGCAGTGCGAGCAGATGCACGATCGCCGCCGCGGCATCGTCGACGTGGATGCGATTGGCCCACTGCTGCTGTTCTCGTGGTGCACGCGCCTGCCCCGCGCGCAAACGCTCGATAAGCTGCATGCGTCCCGGCCCATATAGACCGGCAAGACGCAGCACCACGGCGTCGACAGGCTGATTCATCAACCACTGTTCCGCCTCCCATAACACCTGGCCATTAAAGCCTGGCGGCGAAGGCGGCGTCGCTTCGTCCACCCACGCATCACCGTGCTCGCCATACACGGCGCTGGACGATACGAACAGCATGCGTTCCAGCGAGGCCGCATCCAGCGCATCGATTACGTTGCGCAAACCGTCGAGGAACACGGCGCGATAGCTCTCCGGCTCACGTGCCTGCGGCGCCGGCATGAATACCAGCCGGGTTATCCGCTCCGGTAGCGCAGCGAGTGTTTCCGGACAGGTCAGATCCGCGGACAGCCATTGGATGCCGTCGTCATGATCCGGCGGATGACGGCGGAACGCATAGACCTCGTTGTCCTGCGCCAGCAGCAGGCGCGCCACGTGTTCACCTAGGTCGCCGCAGCCGGCAATCAACACTCGTTCGGACATCTATTCACTCGCTTGCTAATATTCACGCATGAACCCTTCGTGCAACCTGTTCCTGATCGGTCCTACCGGCGCCGGCAAGACCTCGATCGGCCGGCAGCTCGCCGCGCGCCTAGGGTTGCCGTTTCTTGATCTCGACCAGGAAATCGAGCGCGTCACCGGCGTTTCCGTCAGCACCGTCTTCGACATCGAAGGCGAAGCGGGTTTTCGCCGGCGCGAACGCGCGCTGCTGGACGAGTGTAGCGGCCGCCACGGCGTGGTGCTGGCCAGCGGTGCAGGGGCCGTGCTTGATCCAGCCAATCGACGCGCCTTGATGGAACGCGGTTACGTGGTATGGCTGCAGGCTACGGTGCCATTGCAGTTGCAGCGGCTTGCGCTGGATACCTCGCGCCCGCTGCTGGCCGACGCCGATCGCCATCAGAAACTGGAAGCGATGGCGGCCGCACGCACATCGCTGTATGAAGAAATTGCCGATCTGATCATTCCTCCTGGCTCCGAACAGGAAGGTGTTGCCGCAGCCAGCGAGCGCTGCATCGCCCTGATCGACCAACACTGGAACCGGCAAGCTGCATGATGAACATCACAACCCCAAACGAAACCATTCAAGTCACGCTCGGCGAACGCAGCTATCCGGTATGGATCGGCCGCGGCCTGCTCGACGATCACGCACGCTGGCGTGCCGCGCTGCGCGGCCGGCATGCGCTGGTGATCAGCAATCGCACCGTTGCGCCGCTGTATCTGGACCGCATCGCGCAGGGGCTGGATGGCTTGCGCTGGTCGCCGTTCCTGCTCGACGACGGTGAAGCGCACAAGAGCTTCGCCAACGTCGGCTTGGCGCTGGAAGCCTTGGCCACGCTCGGCGCAACGCGCGATGCCTGCGTGATCGCGCTGGGCGGTGGCGTGGTCGGTGATCTGGCCGGCTTCACCGCCGCCTGCTGGATGCGCGGCATCGACTTCATTCAGATGCCGACCACACTGCTGTCGATGGTCGATTCCTCGGTGGGCGGCAAGACTGGCGTCAACCTTCCTGCCGGCAAGAATCTGGTCGGCGCCTTTCATCAGCCGCGCGCCGTGGTAGCCGATATTGGCACGCTGGACAGCCTGCCTGCGCGCGAATATCGCGCCGGCATGGCCGAAGTGATCAAGGGCGCGGCTATCGGTGACGAAGCCTTTTTTGCCTGGCTAGAGCAACACGCCGCCGCGCTCGCTGCACGCGAGGAAACTGCGCTGGTGCAAGCCATCGCCACCAAGGTGCGCTACAAAGCCGGTGTGGTGGCGCGCGATGAAACCGAACAAGGCGAACGCGCCCTGCTCAATCTCGGCCACACCTTTGGCCACGCGTTGGAAACCGCCGGGCATTACACAACGCTGCTCCACGGCGAAGGCGTGGCCGTCGGCATGTTGCTGGCTGCACGGCTTTCCGAACGCCTCAGCATGAGCACGCCCTCCGACACGCAACGTCTGCAGCGATTGTTGAACGCCACCGGCCTGCCGACGACGGTTCCCTCCGGCTACGATCCCGAACAACTGCTGGCGTTGATGCGATTGGATAAAAAGAACACTGCCGGCACGCTGCGCTTGATCCTGTGGCGTGGTATCGGGCGCGCAGAGATCGTCTCGGGAGTCGACGAGGCTGACGTGCTCGCTGTGTTGCGAGAAGCCGTGTAAGCGTGACAGCGCCGAAGATTGGTTGCGTAGCTATTTCGACTGGTTGGAACTCGATCCGCGTTGCTACTCGCTCGAGTTTGCAAAACAGGACACGGATGATCGCCCGCTTGCCCGCCTTGCTTCAGGGATCGGCCAGCAACGCGGCAGCCTTATACGCACCTGAAACTGCATGCCCTGCTCTTGCCCGTAGGCATAAGCAAAAGCCGACGCTCGCTAGCGAGGCGCCAGCCCTCTAAAATGAACTGCCTGCGGCCTTGCCGCCGTACCGTCATACTGGACGCCATGCGCCTTTACCTGCAAACCATGCCAGCCTCGGCCGAACCGCCGCGTTACGTTCAGATCGTGCTGGAGCAGGATCTGCTCGGCGGCTGGACGCTGTACCGCGAGTCCGGCACGCAGGGTGGCCGCGCCACGCTCAAACGCGATCAATACCTGGAGCGCGATGAAGCCATCGCCGCCTTCGAAAAAGTGCGCGATACCCAGCTCAAGCGCGGCTATCGCGTGGTCTTTGCCCAAGGGGTAGATGGCCCCTACGGACGCCGATAAATGTCTACCTCTTTGAAGAATGATCGCTTGCTGCGCGCCCTGCGTCACGAGCCTGTCGATACCACGCCCGTGTGGGTGATGCGCCAAGCCGGCCGCTACCTGCCCGAATACCGCGCCACGCGCGCGAAAGCCGGCAGCTTCATGGCCCTGGCGCAAAGCCCCGAACTGGCCTGCGAAGTGACGCTGCAGCCGCTGGAGCGCTACGACCTAGATGCGGCCATCCTGTTCTCCGACATCCTCACCATTCCTGATGCGATGGGCCTTGGTCTCTCCTTCGCACAAGGCGAAGGCCCGCAATTCGCGCACCCGGTGCGCACGCGTGCCGACGTGGAACGGCTGGGCGTGCCGGACATGGAAAGCGAATTGCGCTACGTGATGGACGCGGTGCGTGTGATTCGCCGCGAACTCGCCGGCCGCGTTCCGCTGATCGGTTTTTCCGGCAGTCCGTGGACGCTCGCCTGCTACATGGTGGAAGGCGAAGGCTCACGCGATTTCGCCACCCTCAAGTCGATGTGCTGGAACGACTCGGCGCTCGCGCACAAGCTGCTCGATACCCTGGCGCGCTCCGTGGTCGCCTACCTCACCGCACAGGCAGCTGCCGGCGCACAAGTATTGATGATCTTCGACACCTGGGGCGGCTTGCTGGGTCCGGCGGCGTTTCGTGAATTCTCGCTGCGCTACCTCGCACAAGTGGTCGAGGCGCTGAAATCAGACCTCCACGCGCGCGACGTGCCGGTGATCCTGTTCTCCAAGGGTGCAAACACCCATCTCGCTGAGATGGCGGAAACCGGCTGCGCCGCGCTCGGCGTGGATTGGACCATCGACCTCGCCGATGCGCGCCGCGCCGTAGACGGCAAGGTTGCGTTGCAAGGTAATCTCGATCCGGCCGTGTTGCGCGCCAGTCCCGACGTGATTCGCCGCGAAGTGCGGCGCGTGCTCGACAGCTATGGCAACCATCCAGGCCATGTGTTCAATCTTGGCCACGGCGTAACACCAGAAGTCGATCCCGAGCACGTGAAGGTGCTGGTCGATGAAGTGCACGCGTACAGCCGCGTGCTGCGCGTCGCCTGAACTTGATTCCCCTTCTCACCGGCACGGCATTCCACGAGAACTGCGTGCCGGCGCGAAAGTGTCACGATGCGCGCATGTCTTCCAGTTCCATGCCACGCGTTTCGCGCACGGCGCGCATCACGAATAGCAGGGAAACAAAAGCGAACAGCGCATACAAGCCGTATGCGAAAGCAAGACCGATCTGCGCCAGCCACGGAAAGGTGCTGGTGATGACGAAATTGGCCACCCACTGCGCCGCCGCCGCCACCGCCAGCGCGATCGCACGGATGCTGTTGGGAAACATCTCGCCCAGCAGCACCCATACCATCGGTCCCCAGCTCAAGCCGAAGCACACGACGTAGGCATTGGCGGCCACCAGCGCGACCATGCCCCAGGGCGCCGGCAGGCTCAGCGCTGCACCGCTGCCGATCGCTTGCGAAAAACACCACGCCATCAAGGCCAGCGTAATGGCCATGCCCGCCGAACCGATCAGGAGCAGCGGTTTGCGTCCGATCTTATCGACCAGCGCGATGGCCACCAGCGTCACCAACACATTGACGATCGACGTGAATACGGTGATCGAGAACGAATCGGCTTCGCTGAAGCCCACCGAATGCCACAGCGTCGACGAGTAATAGAAAATCACGTTGATGCCGACGAACTGCTGGAACACCGACAGCAGAATGCCCACCCACACGATCGGCAACAAACCGGCGCGCGGACCGCGCAGATCTTTCAAGCTTGGTCGGTATTCCACTTTCAAGCTGTGCGCGATGTCGTTGATCTTCGCGTCCAGTGCATGATCGGTGTGCAAATCCAGCACTTTCGCCAACACCACGCGCGCTTCGGCGGAGCGTCCGCGTGCGACGAGGTAACGCGGTGATTCCGGCACACCCAGCACCAGCACGCCGTAAATCAACGCCGGCAGCGTGGCGACCAGGAACATCCAGCGCCAGGCTTCCAGCCCGAACCACAACTTCCCTGCGGCGCCGCCGGCCGTGCTCGCCAACCACGCATCGCTGAGCAGCGCCACGAAAATGCCGAGCACGATCGCGAGCTGCTGCATCGAACCGAGACGTCCGCGCACATTCGCTGGCGATACCTCGGCAATGTAGGCCGGTGCAATGACCGAAGCCATGCCCACGCCGATACCGCCAATCACGCGCCAGAACATCAGATCCCATACACCGTGCACCAACCCCGAGCCGATCGCGCACAGCACCAGGAACAGCGCCGCCACCTGCATGCTGCGCACGCGGCCCAGCCGATCGGCCAGCGGCCCCGCGTACCACGCGCCCAGCGCGGAGCCGAGCAAGGCGCACGACACGGCGATGCCGATCTGCCCGGCGCTCAGGCCGAAGCCATGACGCACTGCATCAACCGCACCGTTGATCACCGCCGTATCGAATCCGAAGAGGAATCCGCCGATGGCCGCTGCGGCAGCGATCAGCACAACTCTAGCCGTGGCGCGCCCTTCTTCCCCCTGCGTCGCGCTCGCATCTGTATTTGTATTTAAGTGCATGGGCTCATGCTCCCCGCATGATGGCTTCAAGTGGTGGACGATTCTGCGCATGCTTCGCAGTCCTGTCTGACTGAATACGTATGCAGAGCCGGAACTCTAGCAGCGTCGCATCATATGCCCGGTGGCGTTCCCCTTCCATTTTGGCGGGATAGCCAATCTTGCCGGAGAACTCCGTCAAAGCGCGTAGGTTGGGGTGACGCGTAGACGAACCCCAACACCGCCATGCCTGCTGTTATGTCGAGGCGTGTTGTGTTGGGGTTCGCATGCGCTCACCGCCAACCTACACCCTCACCCTAATCCTCTCCACGGAGGGGAGAGGAAACAAGCGCGTCAGCATGCTCGAAGAAACGCCGCACATCGCCGACATCCCGCGTGCGCGGCATCGGCGGCAAGCTATTGAGAAACAGCTTGCCGTAACTTTTGGTGGTGAGGCGCGGATCGCACAGCATCAGCACACCGCGATCATGCACATCGCGAATCAGGCGCCCTGCCCCCTGCTTCAGCGCAATCGCGGCAGAAGGCACCTGCCAGCCCATGAACGGGTTGATGCCCGCCTGCTCCAATGCCTCAAGACGCGCCTGAAGCACCGGATCGTCCGGCGCGGCGAACGGCAGCTTGTCGATCATCACGACCGATAATGCTTCGCCGGCCACGTCCACGCCTTCCCAGAAGCTGGCCGCGCCAAGCAGCACGCCATGGCCGCTGTTGCGAAACTCTTCCAGCAATTGATGCCGCGGCGCACTGCCCTGCACGAACAAGGGCCACGGCACGCGATCGGCCAGCAGATCGGCTGCACGGCGCAATGCGCGATGCGACGTGAACAACAGGAACGCGCGGCCGTTGGAAGCTTCCAGCACCGGCAGCGTGGCGTCGATCACGCGGTCGGTGTAATCGCGCATCGCCGGATCGGGCAAACCTTCCGGCATGTAGCACAACGCCTGGCGCGCGTAATCGAAAGGACTTTCGAGACTCAAGGTCTGCGGATCGTCCAGGCCGAGCTGGCGCGCGAAATGATCGAACTGCCCCGCAACCGACAACGTCGCCGAGGTATGGATCCACGCCGCATGCGTGCGTTCGCGCATGGCGCGCAGCGGTGCTGCCAAGTCCAACGGCGTGGCGTGCAGCGAAAAGCCTCGCGGGAACAGTTCATACCAGCGCACATCATGCTCGGAAGACTTTTCGGCGACGCGATCCAAACGCTCGCTCAAATGCACCGCGCGCTCGTGCACGTTCATTAGACCGCGCGAACGCTCCGCCTGCGAAGCAAGCGCATCGGTCAGCGCAGCCAGCACTTCGCCCAGATCATGCAACGCCGCCGGTACACCATCACGCCGCAACAACTCATGGAAAGCGCCACGCACAGGCAAGCTGTCGATCGCCAGCCGGAACTTGCGCACGGCTTCCTGCAAAGCCTCGACCGGTTCCAACACCAGACCGATCGCCCCAGTGATGCCGTTGCATTCGGCCAGCGCATCCTGCGCCAATTCGGTGAGCTGGCGCGCGCTGATACTTTGCGAAAAGAACTGCCCGGCGAGTTCCGGCACCTGATGCGCTTCATCCAGAATGAATGCCTGCGCGCCAGGCAGGATTTCGCCGAAACCCTCCTGCTTCAAGGCCAGGTCCGCGAACAGCAGGTGATGATTCACTACCACCAGATCCGCCTCCTGCGCTTCGCGGCGCGCGGCGATCACGTGGCAATCGTCGTAGAACGGACATTCCACGCCCAGGCAGTTTTCCGGCGTGGAGGTGACGCGCGGCCACAGCGGCGAATCCTCCGGCACCTCCGCCAGTTCCATGCGGTCACCGCGGCGTGTGCGCGCGGACCACGCACGAATCGCCGCCAGCTGCGTCGCTTGATTGCGATCGAAACTGGCCCCCTCGCGCACCGTCTGATCCAGACGATACAAACACAGGTAATTGGCACGCCCTTTGAGCAACGCTGTCTTCAAGCGCGCGCCGAGTACCGAGCGCACTTTCGGTATGTCGCGGAAAAAGAGCTGATCCTGCAGCGCCTTGGTGCCGGTGGAAACGATCACCCGCTCACCCGATAACATCGCCGGCACTAGATAGGCGTAGGTTTTACCCGTGCCGGTACCGGCTTCGGCAATAAGCGTTTCGCATTCAGCGATGGCGTGCTGCACCGCGCGGGCCATCACCTGCTGCGCAAGGCGCGGGGCGAAATTCGGCAATTCGCGGGCAAACGGGCCGTCGGCGCCGAGCAGTGCGCCGATGTCGTCGGTGTCGGTCATCGGCACAGTATCGCGCAGCAGCCGCGCGGGCGGTATGGGAAAGCCGGATTCAAGAACTATGACGCCTCACTCACACCCGCGGCGTCCACCACACGACCAATGCCTTCGTGTTCGATGGCGCGCATGGCATCGCGCAGCACCGTGGCGTGAGTGTCCCTGGCGACGCCGATGCGGAACAACAGCTCGCCTTCCGCGCTGCGCGAAGAATGAATGGAGTCGAGATTGATACCGCGTTGCTCGAACACCGATAGCAGGGTTCGCAACGATCCTGGCCGATCCAGCGGCAGAAACACACTGATGTAACGCGGCTCGTGCAGATCGGCGAGCAGATAGCCCAGGCGCTCGAAGGCGTAACTGCCTTCGGCCACCGCCTGCTCACCGACGTATGTGCGGCTTTGTGTAAGCAGTTTTTCGCGCAATTCGTCGCGCGCCGCATCGTCGCCGCTGCGCACCAGATCGCGTAGCGTATCCAGATGCGCAGCGAGGCGTTCCAGCATGGGCGCAACGTAGGGATTCTCGAATTGAATGTCCTGATAGATGGCCGGATTGCCAGCAAGGATGCGACGCGTTACCGCCATGTCGAGTTCGTAGCCCACTGAACTGAAAGGACGGATGCCATCGAAATCGCCCACCGCAGGTGCCAGCTCACGCAACACCGCACCCTGCGCCATGTGCGTGGCGTGCACCATGCCTTGCACTAGCGCCATCACGCGGTCGTGCCGTTCGGCGTCGGCGCGCACGCAATCGGCTTCGCTGGCGACGAGGAATTGCTCCAGCCACGCACGCCATCTATGCAGGCGCGCTTCGCACACCACCATCGCACGGCCGCGTAAGGTGGCTGCCTTGGGTGCGGCGCTCATCGGATGCAGGCCCACCACTTCGGCTTGCGAGGTGAGCATGGCCGCGACCGGCGCGGCCTTGATCGACGTGATGTCCAGCCAGAGCTGCTCGCGTTCGATGCCGGCGGCTCGGTCGACGTAGCGGCGGATCACGGCGGGCGTCTCGCGGATCGGCGCGCAGAAGATCAGTACGTCGATCCCTTCGATCAGGGCGCGTTCCGACAATGTCGTATCGCCGTGAGGATCGCGACCTAGGACCTGCAGACCCATGCGCTCTTCGAAGAAGCGGCGCAGCCATCGACCGTAGGCGCCTTGGCTGCCGACGAGGCCGATCCGTGGCTTGTCGTGAGTCATGCGGAAGGATGCTTTGATGGAATCGCGCGCAAGATGGGTTCCCCTTTCGTAATGCGCCTACTTGCTTGTCGTCATCCGGAATGACGATCAGGGATAGCTGGCTGGCCCCTCATCCCTACCCCCTCCCCGGAGAGGAGGGGGAGTGGTCGTCGCCATCAAAGCCGCTGTATACCCGGCTCGCGGCATTCACCCACCCACTTGCTCGCCGCCGCGGCGCCCTGCTCATCGTTGGCATGCTGACGAATTTCCACGATGGTCTGCCAATTGCGCGCACACAGCGGCCCCTGTTTGGAACCCAACGTCCACGACTGATGCGCAAGCTTTTCGGCAAGCTGGAAATCGCCCACATAGATGGCGACTTCGGCGCGGTCTTGCAGCACATCCGGCGCATCGGGATTGCGCTTCAGCGCCATGTCCAGCTTTTCGCCAGCGGCCTGGTACTGGCCGTTACGTTCATCCTGACGCGCGCCATCCTGCAGAGAGACGATGCCCGGATCGACCAAGGGATGCACGTTGATCACCGATTTATCGCGCTCACCAGCGGCGCGAATCTCGTCCACCATCGCCGCGGTGGATTTTCCCTGCGGCTTGGGTGCCTCAGGCGCGGGCTGGGCGCAGGCGGCGAGCAGGATGGCCGCGAGCGCGGCGGGCACGAAGGGGGTGCGGATGCGGATCGGACAGTACGACATGATCATGCTTGGCTACTGATTGCTGACGGTGGCGGCGGCTGGCGTGTCGGAGGCCGGAGCCGAAGCGCTCTGACCAGAGCCAAAGAGATTACCGACTTTTTGCCAGAAGCACCCCTCCGAATCGGTGGACAGCGTACCGGCGATCACCGGCACCTGCTTGGCGCCCGAGCACGCCGGGTCGCTGCGCCGGCCGTCGGTGGGATTGATCCAGGCCATTTCCAAACCATCGCCCGGCGCCGGTGACAGCGGCACCGTGGGCAGCTTACGGAACAGTTCCTGCCAGGCGCGCAGGGCACCGGTGGAGCCCCACAGATGGCTCGGCTTGTTATCGTCGCGGCCCATCCAGAACACGGCCAAGCGGTCGCCGGTGAAGCCTGCAAACCAGCTGTCGCGCAGATCGTTGCTAGTGCCGGTCTTGCCAGCCGTATGCAGCGAGGCCAGGTTGCCATCCCCCAGCGAGCGGGCTGTGCCATACGTGGTCACTTGCTGCATCGCCCAGGTCATCAGACGCACGGCGGGCTGGTATTCACCCTTGCCGGCTTCCACTTCATAGCGCTTGATGGTGCGGCCGTTGCCGTCGACCACGCCGCTCACCGACAGCAGCGGCAAAGCGTGGCCGTCCGAGGCGATGTACTGGTAGAGCTGTGTTACTTGCAGCGGCGACAGATCGACTGCACCGATCAACAACGATGGACCGGGCTGGATCTGCGTCAACCCGAACGAATCGAGGAACGCCTTGATGCGCTGCACGCCTACGTCCATGCCGAGATGGATGGTGGCGAGGTTCCAGGAATTGGCCAGCGCATCGACCATCGGCACCATGCCGTGGCTCTGGTTGTCGTCGTTGTGCGGCGTCCACCAGCTGCCGTCGGGTTGCTTCATGCTGATCGGCGAATCGTCCAGCTGGGTAGCGAGGTTCCAGCGCTCCGGATTGGTCAACGCAACCAGATACACGAACGGCTTGATGGTGGAGCCGATCGGCCGCTGCGCATCCAGTGCGCGATTGAAGCCTTGCTCGTCGGCGACTTTGCTACCGACCACCGCAAGCACGCTGCCGGTCTTCGAATCAGTCACCACCCCTGCGCCCTGTGTATCCTCGCCGCGTTTGCCGAGGTTCTTGATCGCGGTACTGATCGACTGCTCCGTATACAACTGCGTGGCCGGATCGAGCGTGGTGAAGACGGAAAGATTGCCCTGCTTGAGCGTGTCTTCGTCAAAATCGTTGATGATCTGCTGACGCACCAGTTCCATGAAGGCCGGGAAGCGGTTATGCGGCAACTGGCCATCGGTGATGACGCCCAGCGGCATGGCTTTCGCGGCATTCGCCTGCTCCGGCGTGAGCAGGCCCGTCTGCGCAAATTGATCCAGCACTAGATTGCGCCGCGACAGAGCGCGGTCGGGATAACGACGCGGATCGAGCTGGCTGGGACCTTTCACCAGCCCGACCAGCAAGGCGATTTCCTGCGGGCGCAGGTATTCAAGGCGACGCCCGAAATAAAACTCCGACGCCGCGGCAAAACCGTGCACCGCCTGGCTGCCCTGCTGGCCGAGGAACACTTCGTTGATGTACGCCTCCAGGATGCGCGCCTTGCTGTAGTGCCGCTCCAGCAGGATCGCCATCAGCGCTTCGTTCGCCTTGCGCCCCATGGTCTGTTCGCGATTGAGGAACAGATTGCGCACCAACTGCTGCGTGAGCGTGGACGCACCCTGCACGGTGTGGCCGGCGCGCAAGTCGGCAAACATGGCGCGCAGGATGGCGGTGAAGTCGACGCCGATGTGATGCTTGAAGTCTCGGTCTTCCACTGCCTGCAAACCACCCACCAGCAGTTGCGGCACATCGCTTAATTGGAGGTAGCTGCGATCTTCCTGCTTGGCACCGTATACGGTCGCGATGCGGGCAGGATCCAGATGCGTTTCCGCCAGCGATTTCCCAGCGCCCAGATCGGTTACCGACTGCACCACACCTTCGCCCAGTGCCACGCGGATGTGCTTGGGCAGTTCGCCGCCATCCGGTCCGGCGTAGCCGCGCGAGGAAATGAAATAAGTGCTGCCCTTCTTCGCCCAGCTGCCGGGCACCTCGCCGCCACTCTCGTTCACGTAGCCGGAAAAGGTCAGCTCCACTTCCAGCGTACTCGGCGTCATCGGCACGCTGGGAGCCAGCCGCAACGGTTGCGAGTAGATGCGTGTGGGTACCGCGAACACGAGGTCGTTGAAGCGATCCTGCACGCGCTTGTTGAGAATCAGCGAATACGGCAGCAGGAAACCGAACAACAGGCCCGTGCAGACCCAGAACGGAATGCGCAGCCAGGGCCAACATGCGCTTGCGATCGAACGGAGTCGGCTCAGAAAGTCCAAGGGGTATCCAGTGTGGGAAAGTCGGATCGGCGGTATCGGATCATAGGGCCCGGCACCCGGCGGTCGGATGAATGCAGGCCTGCCAGGAATGGCGTAACGCGGGCATCCCGCGGCGTTTGCACAGGCGTTTCACGTTGCCCTATCCACCCGACCGACCTCGCGAGGAGCTTTTCGCAGGATGGAACATAGGGTTAAACGCGCCAGCAGTCCGCATCCGGGCGGAACGGCCGCGGCTGCACACCCAACAGTCGAGTCATCTCGGCGTTGTCGGCGACCAGATCCGCCTCCAGGCGGCTCAACGGTCCGCGCAACGGTCCCACGCTGCCACGAGCCAGCCGCAGCAGCCATGCCGGCAACGGCAAAGGCAGGGTGTCGATCGGAAGGCTACGCCGCACGCGCGCAAACATTTCGCTCACCGGCAGCTGCTCGCCGCCGCCGATAGCGAGGATCTTGCCAGCGGCGTCGGCTTTATCCAGCGCCGCGAGCGCGGCATAAGCCAGATCCTGCGCATGCACCGGCTGACGCAAACCACGGCCCTGCGGCAGCGGAAACACGCGCGTGCGCATGGCGCGGTGAGCGATCGGCGTAAGGCTCTTGTCCAGGCCGGTGCCATAAATAAGCGTGGGACGTAGCACCGTCCACGCACTGCCATGCTGCTCGCATACGGCAGCCAACGCCGCTTCGCTGTCGCGGATCAATTGGGAAAGATCGCGCTCCGTCGGCACTTCCGAGACGCGTTTGGTTTCCGCGCTCATCGAACTGATCACCACCACACGCGGCGCATGCGGCAGTTCGACCTGTTGAAGCCAGCTCGCAAAGGATTGCAATGGGCCGAAACTAAAAATGGCCGAGATGTCTTCGACGGCAGGTACGGCATCGGGAAGATGCCCGGTGAGCCACGTTACTCCTTGCGCCGGCGCGCGCGCAGAGCGGCTCAACGCCACGACCGGTTCATCGCGAGTCGCCAGCAACGGCAGCAGGTAATGCCCGATCTGGCTGCTACCGCCAAACACCAATACCGTCATCGACTACCCTGCATGCGCGCGGCAAGTTCCCGCACGCGCGGATCGTCGGGCAGCAACCGGCGCCCCTGTAACAGCGATGCAGCGGCGTTGTTGCGATCACCGCTATCGAACTGCTGCTCGGCCTGATCGACCCACGCATACGCCAGGCGCTGGCGCGAGATCGACAAGGCGGTATCGCCCGGCTCGAGATTGCTAAGCGCATCGAGCAGGCTGCCTGCCTTATTGAGATTGCTGTCGCGCAACGCCTGATTGAATTGCTGTTGCACCAACCCCGGCAGACCTTGCAGGCCAGCCAGCGCTTCGGGGTTGTTGCCGTCGATGGCGAGCGCGCCGCGATACAGGTCATACGCGCAGTCGCCGGGCGGCGACATGATATTGCCGTGCGCCGCGGCTTGTCTGGCGCGACTCACCATGTCCGCGACCTGGATCTGCTGTTGTCCGGTCAGCTGTGCCTGGGGTAGCGGAGCGTTGTCTTCCTGACTTGCACTTGCGGTCGCTTTTTCGTTGCCCGCTGCGGCGCGGGGAGCAGGAGCGGGTGCCTGGCCCAAGCGCGCACGTGCGGCGACCAAGTCAGCCGATCCCGGCGCAAGCGCGTCGGCTTGATCCAGCAGTTGCCGTGCGTGATCGGCATCGCCCGCATCGATCGCCGCGTTAGCCTGCACCACTAGCGCTTCGGCCACCTGGCCGAGCCCGGCCTTCGCCTGCGCGTTGTTCGGATCGATGGCGAGTGCCGCCTTGAAGTGCGCCAGCGCGGTGTCATTGCCGTCGCCGACGATGCGTCCCGCGCGCAAGGCCTCGTTGCCTTGGTTGATGGTATCAGTCAGCGCGCTGCTGGCTTGCGTTTGCAAGGCGGACAGCGATGCACGCAAGGTCGGCAGTTGTGCATAGTTGGGCATCAAGGCCGCGAGACGATCGATGCCGGCTGACGCGGTGGCGATGTCGTTGGCATTCAGCGATCTCTGTATTTGCGCCGCCATCGCATCGCCAACTTGATCCATGCCGTGCCGCGCAACGGCGTTATCCGGCTCGGCCGCCAGCACGCGCTGATAAAGCGCAGCAGCGCCGTCCGGGCCATCGAGCTTGTTGTTGGAGAGGGCTTGTTGCGCTTGCGCGATCAAGCTGTCCGTCTGGCCCGATGAAACCTGCGCCTTGGCGATGTCCTGGGTAAGGCGATCCACGTCGCTGCCGCCACCGAGCAGTTCGCGCGCGTTGGTCAATGCCTGGTTGGCTTCGTCGATGTTGCCGGCGCGCAAGGCCGCATCTGCGCGGGAGATTTCCGCGCGGCCCACATCGTTGAGACCTTGCCGCGCGGCATCGTTGTCCGGCTCAAGCGCGCGCGCCGCTTCGAACAGCTCGCGCGCACTGGTGCCATCGGTGCCGTCGAGATGGCCTTGCTGCAAGGCGACTTGCGCGTGATGCAGCACGTCGTCGAAATCGGTACGCGGCACCAGGCTGCGCAAACGGCTCTGGTTGAACCACAGGCCGGCGATCGCTGCGAGCAACACGGCGATCAGCAGCGGCAACGCCCAGTTGCGCCTTTTATACGGACTGCGTCCCGAGGACGAGCCACGCCGATAAGCGGGTTCGACCTTGATCTGCGGCAAGCCGTCGTCCGGCTCGACGGCCGGTTGGGGCCGATCCAGCTGATCCAGATTGCCCAGCTTCGGTTCGGTTCGGCCGGAATAGCCGGGGTCGTTCGGGTCGCGGTTTCCGCTCATGGCTCGAGAGCTGGCAGATGAAGGTATTCAGCTTAGCATTGCGGTGATGACAGCAGCCGGGAGCGAGAAGTTGCGTTCAGGAAGCGGGAAATGGGGAACAGGGAACGGGGAACATTGGCTTCACTACGTGGCGAAAGTCAGTGGCGAACCAGCTTGATGAAAAAGTCTCTTCGTTAGCCTCGAACTCAACGCTCCCCGTTCCCTGTTCCCCGTTCCCTGTTCCCCGCCCCACTTACCCCGCCCCCACCCTGCGCGCCTCCACCACATTCGGCAGCGCAGCGAGCCGGTCCAGCAAGGCGGAAAGCTGCTCGAAGTCGCGCACACGCAGCGTGTAGCGCATTTCCACTTCGCCGGTACGCGGAAACAGGCGGCTGCTGGAGGCGATGATGCCGATGTTGGCGTTGCTGATCACGCCCACGACATCTTTTTGCAGGCCTTTGCGATCGTAGCCGTTGAGCTGGATGGTGACTTCGTACGCCTGCGCATCGGCGTGTCCCCAGCTCACCTCGATCACGCGGTCCGGATCGCGCCGGGCGAGTCGCGCTAGGCTTGTGCAATTGGCACGATGCACCGACACACCGCGCGTGCGCGTGATGAAGCCACGGACCGGATCACCCGGCAATGGCTGGCAGCATTTGCCCAGTACGGTGAGCAGATTGCCGACACCTTCGATGGTGATGGCACTGTGGTCGAACACGGTAGGGCGCGCCGCCGGCAAGGGCGTGCTGAGCGGCGGTTCGTGCGGTTGTTGGGATTCCTGCAGCAGGCGCGTCACCTGCCCGGGGCTGATTTCACCCAGCGCAAGCCCGACTAGCAGTTCGTCCTGTGTCTGCAGATGGACCATCGCCGGCAGCTTGGCCAGATCCACGTCCGGCAGCGCCATGCGTTTCAGCTCGCGCTCCAACAGAGCGCGGCCCGCCGCGAGATTGGCCTCGTGCGCGCTGCGCCGGAACCAGGCGCGCACCTTGTCCCGCGCACGACTAGTGTGCAGATAGCCGTGATGTGGCGACAGCCAGTCGCGACGCGGCTCGCCCACCTTGGTGGTGAGTATTTCCACGCGATCGCCGCTGTGCGGCTGATGTGTCAACGGCACGATGCGTCCGTTGACCTTGGCGCCACGGCAGCGATGTCCTACTTCGGTGTGCACGTGATAAGCGAAATCCAGCACGGTGGCGCCGTGTGGCATGTCGACCACTTCGCCCCTGGGTGTGAGCACGTAGACGCGGTCTTCCAGCAGCTCGGTTTGCAACTCGGCAGCCAGCTCGCCATCATCGTTGCGCGGCTCGAGCAGTTTTCGCATCCAGGCGATCTTGGCTTCGAAATCCGCATCGCCGCTGCCGCCTTCCTTGTAGCGCCAGTGCGCGGCCACGCCCAGTTCGTTGGCGCGATGCATGTCATGCGTGCGGATCTGCACTTCCAGCGTTTTGCCGTGCGGACCTATTACCGCCGTGTGCAGCGAGCGATAGCCGTTGCTTTTGGGGCGCGCCACGTAATCGTCGAACTCGCCGGGCAGGTGCGGCCACAGCGCGTGCACGATGCCAAGCGCGGCGTAGCAGTCCGACACCGAATCCACCAGCACGCGCACGGCGCGAATGTCGTAGAGATCGGAAAACTCCACCGCCTTGCGCTGCATCTTCTTCCAGATGGAGTAGATGTGCTTGGGACGTCCGGCCAGATCGGCACGGATATCCGCTGCGCGTAGCGCTTCACCCAGCTCGGTCAACGCTTGGCGGATAAAGTGCTCGCGATCGCTGCGACGCTCGTCCAGCAGCTTGGCGATGCGCCGATACGTATCCGACTGCAGATAGCGGAAGGCGAGGTCTTCCAGTTCCCATTTCAACTGCCAGATGCCAAGCCGGTTGGCAAGCGGTGAATGGATGTCCCGGGTCAGTCGCGCCAGTTCCTGCCGTTCGTCCTCCGGCAAGCTGCCGGCGGCGCGCATGCGGGCCAGTTGGCGCGCCAGCAGAATGAATACCACGCGCACGTCGCGGATGATCGCCAACAGTAGGCGGCGCAAACCTTCGGATCCGCCCTCCGGCGGTCGCTGCGCATGCAACGCCCAAACGCGTTCCGCCGCCATCTGCCCGGCGACCAGGCGTTGCAATTCCTCCGGCACGGAGGCGGCGCGCTGCTCCCACACCAGCGGATGCGTGCGCGCAACTTCGAACCACAACGCGGCCGCCTGGGTTTGCGCATCGCAACCGAGCATGGCGAGCAGATCCAGCACGTCGCCACACTCGCGTTCGTTCACCCCGTTCTGCGCGCACACCGCCAACGCGTCGGCAAGTACCGGGGGCAGCGTGCCGGCCCGTGACTGCCACGCCGCCAAGTGGCTTGCAGTGGTAGTGGCGTGAACCATCGTGCGGTGTTCCTCTGCGGCACGGCATAGGGATCATGCCATGCGTGATGGAGCATAGCGCAACCTCGACGGGGGCCAGAAAGCGTGGCGTAGGCTGGGATGGCAATCCCAGCCTACGTCAGCGCAGCGCTTCCAGCGCCTTCGCCAGGCGCTTTGCCGACACCGGTTCCGCCGTCTTCAACTCCTGCGCGAACAGCGACACTCGCCACTCTTCGATCAGCCAGCGCAGTTCATCCAGGCCCTCGTCACCAGCCGCGCGATGATTGAGGTATTCGTGCCAATACGGCAGCACCTGCAGCATGCGCTGCTGATCCTTGGCCGGATCCTGGCGCAAACGCTCGGCGCGCAGACGCATCGCTTTGAGATAACGCGGAAAGTGCGCGAGTCGCGCGGTGAAGAGCTCGCGCAGGAAGCCCGGCGCGAGCAGCCCATCAAGCTGTTCGCGCAGATCGTCGTAACTGGCGCGAGCAAAGCCGATCAACGGCGGCTGCAGCCAGGGCTTCAGATCGGCCTGCGCTTCGATGATCGGTTCGGCCAGCTTCAGCCGTTCCACCGCTGCAGCGAACAACTCGCGCGCCGCGTGCGTGCGTAACACTTCGAAGGCGGCGGCGCTGCGCACGTTGAGATGCTGCGTTTCGAGCAGATCGTTGAAGCCGCCTTCCACCAAGTCTTCGCGCATGCTGTCCACGCTGCCGAGCGGCGCATACTTCAAGGACAGAGGATTGGAAACCGGCAAACGCCGGCGAGCCTGCTTGATGTCGCTGGCGAGCGCATTGCGCAGTAGGCGTTCCACACCTTTGACGTGCGCGGCCTTTGCTTCGTCGTGCCGCTCGAATACGCGCAAGGCGACCGCTTCGCCAAGATCCACCAGCGCGGGGAACGCCATCAACCCGCCTTCGGAGCGCACCTGCTCGGGGATTTCCTCGAAATCCCAGCTCGTCACGTCTTCGCGTGTGAGTTCGATGTCGGTCTTGCGCGAGAAGGCTTCACGCGCCTGACCTTCCCATTGGTCACGCAGCGCGGTGAGATCACGCCCCGTAGCGAGCGTGCGCCCCTGTTCGTCATGCAGGCGGAAGCGCGTCGTGAAATGCGGCGCGAGTTCTACCTGCGCGAATTCGCTCGCCTCGATCTCCACGCCCGTCGTACGCCGTAGGAAGATGGCAAGCATCTTGATCAGGGGCTCATCGCGCGGCGCTTCCGCCTCGACGAAGGCACGCGCAAAATCCGGCGCGGGTACGAAGTTGCGACGTAAAGCCTTGGGTAGTCCGCGAATCAGTTCCGCCACTTTGTCGCTGAGCAGGCCAGGCACCAGCCACTCGCAGCGCGCAGCGGGCAGCGCATTGAGCATCGCCAGCGGCAGATGCAGCGTGACGCCGTCGGCTTCATCGCCCGGCACGAATCGGTATTCGAGACGATAGCGCTGCGGCGGAATATCGAGCGAAGCCGGAAACGCCTTCGGGTCCAGCCCGGCGCCGCCCACCATCACATCGTCGATCGACCAGCGCAACGCCGCCTGTTCGGCGGGACGCGCGTTGCGATACCACGCCTCCAGCGCGCGGCTGCTGGCGACGTCCTCCGGCAATTTTCCACGGAAAAAATCGACCAGTTCGTCTTCGTGGCGAATCAATCCTTCGCGGCGCTGGCGTGCCTCGATGCCGCGCGCGTCTTCCAGCACACGCTGATTGGCGCGCACGAAATCCGCGCGTGTTTCGATGTCGCAGCGCGCGAGCGCTTCGCGCAGAAAGATGTCGTGCGCCAGCGCGGGATCCTGCTTCTGGAAGGTCACTGCTCGCCGCTCGACCAACACCAGTCCGAATAGGCTGACCTGTTCGTACGCCACCACGGTGCCACGCTTACGCGACCAGTGCGCATCGCGACAGGTGCTGCGCAACAGGTGCGCGGCCTGTTGTTCGATCCACAGCGGCTCGACACGGGCGCACATCATGCCCCACACGCGCCCGCCGATATCGAGAATTTGTGCGGCGAAGAGCCAGTTCGGCGGCGTTTTGGCGAGCGCGGAGCCGGGGAACACCTGGAAGCGGCGTTCGCGGGTGCTGCGATAGATACTCTTCTCGTCCTTATGGCCGACTTGCGTGGGCAAACCTGCTAGCAAGCTGCGGTGGATGGCTTCGTAGAGTTGTTCGCCCTCCCCGCTGCTTTCGCTCCCTCTCCCCTCTGGGGAGAGGGTTGGGGTGAGGGGCTGGGACTTGCGGGAAGCTGTATCCGTGCGAGTCCTTTGAGAAATCTTTTCGCGCGCTTTTGCTGCTCCTCGCGAGGTTGTCCCCTCTCCCCGCAGGGGAGAGGGCGTAGTGGTATCCAGCTTCCACCCAAGCTCGTGCACCACCAGCAACAACTGCCGATGCAGCTCGCGCCATTCACGCATGCGCAGAAAACTCAGGAAATGTCGCGAACACCAATCCCGCAATTTCGACTGGGTCAGTTCTTCGTGCGCGCTGTCGTACTCGCGCCACAGGTTCAGCACGCCGACGAAATCAGACTTGGGTTCGGCAAATGCCGCATGTGCCGCGTCTGCCTGCTGACGCGCCTCGGCCGGACGTTCGCGTGGATCCTGGGTACTGAGGAAGGCCACGATCACCAGCAATTCACGCAGGCTGCCAAGCGTGTGCGCCTCCACCAGCATGCGCGCAAGCTGCACGTCGATCGGCAAACGGGCTAGCGTGCGGCCGGTCGTGGTGAGCTGGCGTTTGTCATCGATCGCACCGATTTCGGCGAGGCGGCGATAGCCATCGGCCACCACTCGCGGATCAGGCGATTCGAGGAACGGGAATTCATCTACTTCGCCCAACTGCAGCGACAACATGCGCAGGATTACGTTGGCGAGCGAAGAGCGCAGCAGTTCCGGATCGGTGTACGCGGCGCGCGCGGCGTAATCGGCTTCGTCGTACAGGCGATAGCAGATGCCGGGGCCAACGCGGCCGCAGCGTCCCTTGCGCTGATCCGCCGCGGCCTGCGAAATGGGCTCTACGTGTAGGCGTTCGAGCTGACTGCGTTGGCTGTAGCGCTTCACGCGCGCGGTGCCGGTGTCGATCACGTAGCGGATGCGCGGCACGGTGAGCGAGGTTTCCGCCACGTTGGTGGCCAGCACCACACGCCGCTTTGGACCAGGCTTGAACACGCGGTCCTGATCGGTCGCAGAAAGACGCGCATACAGCGGCAGGATTTCCGTTTCGCGAAATTGCCGGCGCGACAGCAGCAGGTGCGCGTCTCGAATCTCGCGTTCGCCGGGCATGAACACCAGCACGTCGCCGAGCGGATCGTCGTGGGTGATTTCATCCAACACAGCGGCGACATGTTCGGCACTGCCCTGCTGCAACTCGCTATTGCGCTGATTGCGGCGCGCGGCAACCTCGTCGACGGAACGCCAGCGCACTTCCACCGGATACGTGCGCCCTTCCACCGACACCACCGGTGCGTTGCCGAAATGCTCGGCGAAGCGCGCGGTGTCGATGGTGGCGGAAGTGACGATGATCTTCAGATCCGGCCGCTTTACCGCCAGGCGCCTCAGATAGCCGAGCAGGAAGTCGATGTTGAGGCTGCGTTCGTGCGCCTCGTCGATGATCAGCGTGTCGTAGTTCGATAGCCAGGGATCGTTCTGTGTTTCGGCCAGCAAGATGCCATCGGTCATGAACTTGATCAGGCTCTGCTCGGAGACCTGGTCGGTGAAACGCACCTGGAAGCCGACCTTGTCGCCGAGCTGCGTGTCCAGCTCTTCCGCCACGCGGCGCGCCACTGAGCGCGCGGCCAGCCGGCGCGGCTGCGTGCAGCCGATCATGCCGGCTTCGCCGCGCCCTGCCGTCAGGCACAGCTTGGGCAGTTGGGTGGTTTTACCCGAACCGGTTTCGCCGGCGATTACTACGACCTGGTGCTCGCGGATCAGCTTGACGATCTCGTCGGCGCGGGCGGTGATCGGCAGCGATTCGTCCAGCCGAATCGGCGGCTTGCTTTGCGCGCGACGCTGCCTTCGCGCGGCCGAAGCGGAAATGTCGGCGGCCAGCGCTTCCAGCTTTTTCTCGTCCGGGCGGCGCGACAGCCCGCGCCAGCGGCCAAGCAGGCGTCCAAAATCGCGGCTGGAAACCGTGTCCAACGATTTGCGCAAGGCGCGCAGACGGGTTTCCGGGGAAGCGGAGGGGAGATTGGTCTTCGTATCGCTCATGCAGACATACATGATAGCCGGTAGCTATCGACAGCATCCGCATTATCCATTTCCGCTAGCGCGCGGGCCTGGCTAAGCTCATGGCCCAGACTTACCTGATGAGGAACGCATCATGGCTACTACCAGCATCGGCATCGCCAAGAAGGATCGTGAAGCCGTCGCCAAGCAGCTTTCCAAGCTGCTGGCCGATACCTATTCGCTGTACTTGAAAACCCACAGCTTCCACTGGAACGTGACCGGCCCGCACTTCAACAGCCTGCACACCATGTTCGAGACGCAATACAACGAACTTTGGCTGGCCGCTGACGAAGTGGCCGAGCGCATTCGCACGCTGGATGTGTTCGCACCAGGCTCCTACAGCCAGTTCGGCAAGCTCACCACCATCAAGGAAGAGCCCAGCGTGCCGGATTGGAAAGAGATGGTGAACCAGCTCGTGACGGGCCACGAGATCGCCGCCGCTACGGCGCGCGAGGTGATCAAGGTGGCCGATGCAGCCGGCGATGAAGGCACCGTGGACATGGCGACCGGGCGCCTGAAGGCGCATGAGAAGACGGCGTGGATGCTGCGGTCGCTGTTGAAGTGATGGCGAAGCCTTGTCCCTCACCCCAGCCCTCCCCCGGAGAGGTTGTGAAAAATTTGCCTTACACCGGTCACCCCAGCGAAAGCTGGGGTCCAGTGTCTTGATGGGCAAGAAAGTCGCTGGATCCCAGCTTTCGCTGGAATGACGAGCGTGAGTTTTTTACGACCTTGGAGGGGAGATGGCGCCAAGCCCTGACCTCGCGCTGACCGCTCCATCCGCAATTTATTGAGCCCCCCGCCGCGAATTGGTTAAGCTCCACGAGATTCACGCGCCTCGTAAGAGGTGACTTACGGGGACTTTCTTGAGCGCCAGATCCACCCAACCCAAATCCGGGCTATCGATCATCACTGCCATTCTGCTGGCACTCGTGGTCGCTGCGTTGAACATCGGCCTGTGGTGGTGGGGCAACCGCCCGCACGGTCCGGAGGACTGGCACGGACAGATCAACGGCTTCGCGGTGTCGCTGTTCCAGCGCTACCAGAATCCGTTCACGCAGAGTTTCCCCAGCGATGACGAGATCGACGGCGACCTGAAGCTGCTGCGCCAGTACACCGGCCGTATCCGCACTTACTCCATGCAGGAGAATCCGCAGGTATACCGCCTGGCCCAGAAAGAGGGGCTGAAGGTGATGGCCAGCGCGCAGATCGACACCCGCCTGGACAACAACGAGAAGGAGCTGGAGGCGCTGATCGCCATGTCGCGGCGCTATCCGGACACCATCGAGCGCGTGCTGGTAGGCAACGAGGTGCTGTTCCGCAACGACCTGCCCGTCGACAAAATGATCACCTATCTCGATCGGGCGCGGGCGCATATCCGCCAGCCGGTGTCGATCGCCGAGCCGGACTACATCTGGCTGAAGTATCCGGAACTGGCCGATCACGTGGATTACATCACCATCCACCTGTTCCCGTTTTGGAACGGCGTGGCCGTGACTCCCGAGCAAATCCTGGGCGAGGACCAGGGCGCCGTCCGACAGGCCGAAGCCGCCTATCTGCAAATCAAGGAGCGATTCCCCAACAAGCACATAGTAGTGGGCGAAGTGGGCTGGCCCTCCAACGGTGACCGCCGCGAACGCGCCTATCCGTCTATCTCCAACGAAGCTATCTTCGATCGCCAGTGGCTGATCTGGGCCAAGCACAACAACGTCGACTACTACTTGTTTGAAGCCTTCGACCAGCCATGGAAGGAAGGTCTGGGCGAAGGACGCACCGGTTCCTACTGGGGCGTGTTCAATGCTGATCGCCAGCCAAAGTTCCCCTTCATTGGGCCGGTTACCGAAGACACTGGCTGGCCGTGGAAAGCACTGGCCGCAAGCCTGCTGGCGCTGCTGCCGATGATCTGGTTCAGCGTGCGCTTCAGCCGCTTCAAGTTGATGGGCCGGCTGTTCTTCGACGTGCTGATCCAGCTCGCCTGCGGGCTGATCGTGTGGTCGGTGACGCTGCCGTTCAATTTCTACCTGAGCTGGGTGGACTGGAGCATGCTGGTGCTGCTGTTCCCCGCGCAGGTGGCGATCCTCGCCATTATGCTGATCAACGGCTTCGAATTCGCCGAAGTGCTATGGCGGCGTACATGGATCCGCCACGCCAATTTGCTGCCGCCCGATCCGCCTGAGAAGCAGCCGTTCGTCTCCATCCACCTGGCCTGCTACAACGAACCGCCGGAGATGGTGATCATCACGCTCGATTCGCTCGCCGCGCTTGAGTATGAAAACTTCGAAGTGCTGGTGATCGACAACAACACCAAGGATCCGGCGATCTGGAAACCGGTGCAGGAATACTGCGAGAAGCTGGGTCCGCACTTCCGCTTCTTCCATCTGGAACCATGGCCGGGCTTCAAGGCCGGCGCACTGAACTTCGGCTTGAAGGAAACCAGTCCACGCGCCGACGTGGTGGCTGTCATCGACGCGGACTACGTGGTCCGTGCTGACTGGCTGAAGTCACTCGCCGGTTACTTCCACGATCCGAAGGTGGCCGTGGTGCAATGTCCGCAGGCGCATCGCGACTTCGAGCACAACCGCTTCCGCCGCATGACCGCGTGGGAGTACGACGGCTTCTTCCGCATCGGCATGCACCATCGCAACGAGCGCAACGCCATCATCCAGCACGGCACTATGACGATGGTGCGCCGCTCGGCGCTGGAAGGCACCGGCGGCTGGTCGGAGTGGACCATCTGTGAAGATGCCGAGCTAGGGCTGCGCCTGATGCATGCCGGCTATGAGCTGGTCTATGTCGACGAGCTGATGGGCAAGGGCCTCACTCCTGCCGATTTCAAGGCGTACAAGAGCCAGCGCTACCGCTGGGCCTTCGGCGCGATGCAGATCCTGAAAGGCCGCTGGAACTGGATGACCAAAAAGGGCCCGCTCAGCGGCGGCCAACGCTTCCACTTCCTCACCGGCTGGTTCAGCTGGTTCGCCGACGCATTGCACCTGATCTTCACGCTGATGGCGATCTTCTGGACCGCTGGCATGGTGGGCCTGCCGCAGATATTCAGCCTGCCGATGCAGTTGTTCCTGATTCCTGTCATTGGCTTCTTCTTCGCCAAGGCGATCTTCGGCGTCGTGCTTTATCGCGCACGTGTGCCCTGCGGGTGGTACGACACCATCATGGCCTCGCTCGCTAGCATGAGCCTGAGCCACGCCATCGCGCGCGGCATCCTGCATGGCCTTACGCGCGAGAAGACCTCGTTCGTGGTCACCGCCAAGAGCCGTCGACTGGGCGGCAGCAATTTCGCCGCCTTCACGCCGGTGCGCGAGGAAATGCTGATGTTCCTGGCGCTGGCGCTATGCGTAATCGGCATGGCGAAGAGCTCGGCCGCGCACTTCACCGAAGGGCAGCTGTGGATGTTCATCCTGACCGCACAGTCGATTCCGTACGTTTCAGCGCTGATCGGTGCATGGATTGCGCACCGGTCCGGCGATAAGGCGGGTTGACTTGTAGGCTGGGGCGCAAGCCCCAGCATCGCGATGTGTGCGTGCATGGCAGTGCTGGGGTTTGGGCCCCAGCCTATGTACAACAACGGCACGCATCGCACCGCAAAATAGGAACACCCTTAATGCACGGTGCACACCGGCATCGCTAAGCTTCACTTGCGATGCCCCGCCGAGGATGGAACCCTAACGCATGCGCCGGATTCGCCGCTGCCTATACCTGCTCCCGCTGCTGCTTGTTCCCGCGCTTAGCCGCGCCGGGGTACAGCTCGTCGTGGATGGCGTGGACGATCCGCTCAAAGCCGCCGTCGTTGCGGGTGTGAGTATTTCCCAATACGCCGCGCGCGACGTAAGTGAAGCGCAGGTGCGCCGTCTCTACGAACGTGCCGACACCGAAGTCGGCACTGCGTTGAGGCCATACGGCTATTACGACGCACACGCCACCGGCAAGCTCGAACAGGTCGGCAAGGATTGGCATATCACCTTGCACGTGGTTCCCGGCGAGCCGGTCAAGGTCACGTCGGTGGACATCCAGCTCGATCCTGATGCTGCCGCACTGAAGCCGATCCGTACCGCACGCCGTGGCATCGACAAACTCAAAGGCCAGCGCCTGGACGATGCCGCCTATGATGCCGCGCGCGACGCCTTGAACAATGCGTTGACGGCCAACGGCTATCTCGATGCGCGCCTGACCGTGCATCGTGTCGAGGTGAATCGCGGCGAACGCAGCGCAGCCATCCACTTGGCCTGGAACGTGGGACGGCGTTACCGCTACGGGCACGTGCATTTCGAAGGTTCGCAGTTCCAACCGGCGTTTCTCGATCGCTACGTTCCATTCAAGCCCGGTGATTATTTCGACCAGAACCAGTTGCTCAGTTTGCAGCAGGCATTGAACGGCGCCGACTATTTTTCCGCCGTGAACGTGATACCCGAAACCGACCAGGCGAAAGACGGCGTGGTCGACATCAAGGTACAACTGGCGCCGGCAAAGCGAAGGATCTACACCAGCGGCCTGTTCGTGGGCACGGATACCGGCGTGGGCATACGCGGCGGCGTGGAATATCGCTGGGTGAATCGCTACGGGCACAAGTGGAAGAACGACATCGTGCTGGCGCAACGGCTGAAGACGGTGTCCAGCCAATACAGCATTCCGCTGCCAGGCGAGAACCAGCGCAGCCTCAACTTCGGCGCCAACTACCGCGACGCGAATACCGTCACCTCGCAGTCGCGCACCTTGGAACTGGTGGTTAACGAGAGCGAGCTCTGGCATGAATGGGTGCGCACGGTAGGCATGCATGCGTTGACCGGCACCTTCAGCGTGGGCAAGCGCCCGGACGAACCGGAAAGCACGCCCGGCGTGGAGCATGGTCGCAGCACGCTGATCTACGCGGAAGGTTCGCTGAGCCGTAAAGTGGCGGACAACCTCGACTTCGTCCGCCGCGGCTGGTCGCTGAGCTTCGACGCGCGCAGTACCGCGGGCGATCTGTTTTCTACCGCCCGCTTCAGCGAAATCACTGCAGATGCCAAATGGATCCGCGCGTTCACGCGGCGCGACAGACTGATCCTGCGCGGCAGCCTCGGTCATGTATGGACCAGTGACTTCAGCGCCCTGCCCCCACAACTGCGCTTCTTCGCCGGCGGCGACCAGTCGATTCGCGGCTATACCTTCCAAGCGGTCGGCCCACAGAACAGCTACGGCCGCGTGATCGGCGGCAACAGCCTGATGATCGCCAGCGCCACGGTAGAGCACTACTTCACGCCGCGCTGGGGCATCGCCACCTTCGTCGATGCCGGCAACGCCTTCGACGGTACCAACGTTCATCCCAAGATCGGCACGGGCGTCGGTGTACGCTGGCGCTCGCCAGTCGGCCTGATTCGCGTGGACCTAGGCACGCCCATCAACGATGCGCAACATCGCGGGGTGGAACTGCACCTGGTGATCGGGCCGGATCTGTGAGGAAGCGATGAACACGACACCGCCCCCTGCCCGTCCTCGCCGTCGTTGGCTTCGCGCCATCGCTATCGGTGTGCTTGTTTTCATCATCCTCCTGGCCAGCGGCCTCGGCTGGCTGCTTTGCACTGGTGCAGGCCTGCGCTTTGCCTTGGCGCAAGCGCAAAGCCTTACGCATGGAGCACTGCAAGCGCAGCAAGCGGAAGGACGGCTCATCGGTCCGATCGATATCGCGCTGTTGCGCTACGACGATGGCAAAGGCACCAAGGTCGCCATCACTCGCACGCACCTGGAGTGGAACCTCGCCTCCCTGCTCTACAAGCGCCTGCACGTTATCGATCTTCGTGTAGAACGCGGGGATGTGGCGCTGCCGGCGTCGCAGGAATCCTCTTCTTCCAGCACCTTCTCACTGCAACCGCCGATCGAGATGACGCTGGATCGCGTGCACGTCGGCCCCGTGACGATCGCCGAGCAAGGCAAGCGGTTGTTCGCTTCCGACCAGCTCGATCTCTCCGGCCGTTGGACAAACAGCGGCGTCGAGGTGAACACCTTGGCGCTGCGTGCGCCGGATGGCCATGTCGATCTCAGCGGACAGCTTGGTATGGGCCGGCGCTATCGCGGCAAGGGGCACGCAGAGATCGTGTGGAAAGTAGATGACGTCGACTATGCCGGTACGCTCAACGCGCAGAGCGATGGCCGCAACGTGCAGTTGAAGCTAGACCTTGCGCAGCCGATGACTGCGCATCTGCAGCTCGACATGGATCAACGCACGAACAACGCGTGGACTGCCAAACTCGACGCGCCTGCATTCGATCCCAAGCCGCTGCTCGGCAGCAGCTCCCTCACGAAGCTGGGTGTGAGCCTGCAAGGCAACGGCGATCGTCAGGGTGGAACGCTTGCCGGCAGGATCGATCTCAACCAATACCAACTGCTTCTGCAGCCCTTGCAAGCGAGTCTCGACAAGGACTTCAAGACGCTCACCTTGCAGCAATTGCAGCTCGCCTCGCCGCAGTTGAAAGGTCAGGTGAATGCTGCCGGTACGGTGAATCTCGATGCGCATCCGCTAAGCGCCGACCTTGCCATCGACTGGAAGAACGCGGAACTGCCGGCCGATCTCGTCGGACAGGTGCTCGACAGCCAGGGCCATCTGGCCGCCAAGGGCAGCGCGAATGCCTATCACGCCGAAGGTGACGTGACGATCGGGCCGCCCGGCAAGCCGGCCAAGCTCGCCTTGAATCTGGACGGCACGCCGCAGCAGATCCAGTTGCATACGCTGAGCCTGCTGCAACCGCAAGGCAATTTCACTGCGAACGGTACGCTGACACTTCAGCCCGATCTCGCCTGGCAACTGCAGGCAACGGCCAATAAGTTCGACCCGGGTCTGCTCTTCGCAGGCTGGCAAGGTTCGCTCGATGCTGATTTCGGCACGCAAGGAAAGCTCACCAAGAACAAGCCCGACGTCACGCTCGATCTGCGCAAGCTGGAAGGACAATTGCGCCAGCGTCACCTGCGCGGTACGGGACGACTGCATCTGTCGCCCAATCACGTGGTGGACGGCACGTTGGAACTCGCCTCAGGCAGCAGCAGCAGCAAACTACTCGCGCAACCAGGCAGCAGCAACGATGCAAACATCACCCTGGCGATCGCTTCATTAAACGATTGGCTACCGCAGGGCAGCGGCGCGTTGAACGGCCAATTTCGCGTGCATGGCAACTATCCGGCGCTGGCCGTCAACGGCACGCTGCAAGGCATATCGCTGGCATGGGACAAGCAGACCCTCCAAAGTCTGCGTCTGCAAGCCGACATACCAGACATCAGCCATCCGGGCGGCAAGCTGGAACTCGACGCCACAGGCGCCGATCTGGGCGGACTGGCTTTCAAGCAGATCCGACTCAACAGCCAAGGCACATCGGCGCAACATCAGCTCGCACTCGATGCACAAGGCCAGCCACTCTCCGTGTCGCTCGCACTCAACGGCTCGCTGAAAGCACAGAACTGGAACGGCACGCTTTCCTCGGCCACGCTGGATATGCAAGGTCTACCACGCTGGCATCTGCAGCAAGCGACGCAACTGGGCTGGAACGACGGCAACGCGAGTGTTGGCGATCTATGCCTTACCGCGGGCGAGCCCTTGCTATGTATCACTGGGAAATTGGACAAGGTCGGCAACCTAGACGCTGGCTACCGCCTGCGCGACGTGCCGCTGGCGCTGGTCGTCAACGCTGCCGGGGTCAGTGACATGCCGGTAAGCGCCGACGGCATGCTGGAAGGCGACGGAAAAATCCATCGCACCACCGCAGGCGTGTTTACTGGCAACGCCTCAATTACTTCGCCACAAGGACGCATCACGTACAACGAACATCCCGATCAACCGCTGCTCACCTACAAGGATCTTGCGCTGAATGCCAATCTGGCGCCTGACAATCAGCAGGCCACCGTGCATGCCGCCCTCAACGGCAATGGACGTCTGGACGGCCAGATCGCCGTCACGGGATCGCAACAGGCACTCAGCGGCCAAGTCGGCCTACACCTGGACGACCTCGCCTTCATCAGCCTGTTCACAGATGAGCTGGCCAATGTGAAAGGCCGCATCAACGGGGACTTCCGCCTTGGTGGCACGCTGACGGAACCAGCTGTTACCGGTCAGGCCGGCATCGACGGCTTTGCGGCGGAAGTGCCCGATGCGGGCTTGAAACTCACCGACGGCCGGCTAGTCGCAAACACTACCGACGCCAAACAATTGCGCATCGATGGCAGCGTGCAATCGGGCAAAGGCACGCTTGCTATCAACGGCACGGCTGGGCTCGATGCACAAACGCCCACCGCTATCACGCTGAAAGGCAACGAAGTCACTGTTATCGATATTCCGGCGGCGAAGGTCGCGCTGACGCCGGATCTGCTCGTGCGCCACGACGCGCAGGGCATCCAGGCCACCGGTTCGGTGCGATTGGATAGCGCCGACGTGAATCTCGACAAGCTGCCAGGCAGCGGCGTCAACAAGGCATCGTCCGACGTAGTAGTGGTGGACGAACCGCAACCGGCCGCCGGCAGCGGCTCCACGCCGATCAATGCGTCCATCAAGGTCGATCTCGGCTCGCGTGCGCATCTGGTCGGGATGGGGTTGGATGGACGGCTGAGCGGCGTGCTCACCGTGGACGAACGCCCAGGCCGCGCTACCACCGGCCAGGGGCAAATCACCGTCAACGGTACGTACAAGGCTTACGGCCAGAACCTGCAGATCCAGCAAGGTCAGCTACTGTTCGCCAGCACGCCGATCGACAATCCCGGCCTCAACATCAAGGCGATCCGCAGCCTGCAACCCAACGCCACCGTCAGCGAAGGCCAACAAGTAGGTTTGCAGATCACCGGCACCGCGCAGCGGCCCGTACTCACGGTGTTCTCCAACCCGGTGATGGATCAATCGGACGCGCTTTCCTATCTGATTACCGGCAAGCCGCTGTCGCAGGTGAGCAGTGGCGGCGAAAGCAACATGGTGAACGCCGCAGCGCAGGCGCTCGGTTCGGCTACCGGCAACCTGCTGGCGAAGAGCATCGGTAGCAAACTCGGCATCGAGGATATCGGCGTGAGCAGCAGCGATGCCTTGAACGGCAGCTCCGCCTTCACCGTCGGCAAATACCTTTCGCCGCGACTTTATCTGAGCTATGGCATCGGTTTGTTCGAGCCGGGCCAGGTGATCACTTTGCGTTATCGCCTGAGCCGGCGCTGGAGTTTCGAGGCGCAGAACGCTACTGACTTCAATCGCGCCAGCGTTAACTACCGTATCGAGAAATAAACCCCGTAGCCGGTAGGCTGGGATGACAATCCCGGCATCCGTCAAACCTCGAGAAAGCTGGGATTAGCATCCCAGCCTACACATACGCAACGTTTTACAGCTCGTACCGCTGCTCGAGTTCGAAGCGGCTTTCTACCGGCGACGCGATCACGTTCTGCTGTACGCAGCCTGGGAAGATGTTGGCGCTCTCGCCTGCGTGGTTGTCAGCGTTGTACAGGTACGGCGTGTGCGACCAGCAGCGGTAGCCAAGATCCTTGATAGCCTGCACTTCCGCTTCCACCTGCTCGATGCCGGAAAGACGGTAATAGAGGATCGGCCGGTGCTTGCGGATGGTTTCAGCCGCACCCAGCAGCAAGTCGATCAAGCTACCTGGCACGTTGATCTTGAGCATATGCAAGCTGTCCAGTTCCAAGCTGTCGATCGTGGCGGTGGTGACCGTTTCATCCTGCTCACCATCCGACAATACGCTTCCGGGGAGCGAGGACAGCGGCACCTGCGCAACAGCGCGACCCAGCCAGCGCGAATGCGTGTACACATTGGTTAGCTGATTGATGGCGACATTCGCGCAAAGCTGTTGAAACGGCAGACGTCGCGGCTCGGCGACATGCACCGCACCTTCTTCACCCACAGCCTGCGCGAACCAAAGCGTGTGCGCACCGTATTCGCCGCCGAACTCCAGCACGCTTTGTCCGTCCTGGATTAATCCGCTAAGCAGGTTGAGTTCCTGCTCGGCCCACTCGCCATAGCGCTGCAGCGAGCGTGCCACCGGACCCTTCGGCGCGATGGACGCCATCATGCCGTAGCGCGTTGTCCACAGGCGCGATGGCGACTCGGTTTTTTTCTTTTGCGTGTTCATGATGAAGCCTCTCGTAAGTGATGAAATAAGAATTGGAACTAGCGCATGGCGCTTGCGATGCTGAGCTGCCGCATCGTCTGCTGCCGGACCACAAGCTGCTCCGGCAGAGTAGAAACCGTCTCCCACTGCAGGCAGGCTTCCTGCCAGGTGGCGAGCAGCGCAGGCGTTGCGTGGCCGCTGCGCCAGGCGCTTTCGCAAAGCTCGCAGGCGTGGGCAAAGTCAGAGCTGCGCAGATAGGTCTGCGCCATGCGTTGCAAGGTGTCCGGATGCTGCACATGCAAGGCTTCCAGCCGCGCGACCAGGTTCATGGCGACATTGCTTTGCACACCTGTGCCCGGCAGGCTCTCGTACGCCCATTGCACAGCCAGCCGGCATTGCAGGCTTTCCGTACGCAAACGTGGTTCGCCTTCGGCCATGAACGCGTACATCAAGGCGTACGAATAGACTTCCTTCGCTTGTTCGGGCGGCAATACGTTGCCGCGGGCCAGCGCCGTAATGGCAATCGCCAGTGCGTTGTCTGCGTTTGGTACGCGTTCGTATAGCGCATCAACCAAAGCCTGTGCGGTATCCAGGCTGTTCAAGCGCGCGCCGCCTTCCTCAATCGTCGCGCGCTGGCGAAGAATCTCGGCACGGCACCGCTGAGCGGCGTCGGTGCTGGTCGGCAGTTCACTCAAGCGCAGGCAGATCGCCTCTGCCTCGGCATATCGCGCGAGTGCGGCGTCGCCGAACTGGCATTGCGCCCAGAACATCAGCACGTCGACCCAGGCGAACAGCAGCGGCGGCTCGCCTTGTGCAAGCTGCGGCGCGTACTGCGATTGCATGGCACGCAGCGACAGAAGACGTGCGGCGCCCTTCTGTCGCTTGGCCCGGCGCAGGTCGATATCGATACCCCGCGCCTGCCACGTTGCACTCCGCTCGTGGTCGGCGGTCATGCTCAGTTCGATCCATTCCTCGGCTTCCGCGTAGAGCGCTTCGGCGTCGCGGTTGTTTACGTCATCGGCACGCAGCAGCAGCGTACTGACCAGCAGCCACGGCAACATCAGTTCTTGCGCATCGGGTAGGGCCTGCCGCAACGTACTTTCCCATGCTTGCAGCACTTCGCTCGGCGCCGATTCGCCGGTCGTGCAGATCACCTCTGGCAAATCGCTACCGCGCTCGATCAGCAACCCGGGAATATCGCTGGATTCGTGCAGCGCGAAGCTTTCCAACTGATCGAACAGCTGGGACAGCGGGTGATCGCTGAGCGCGAGCGTCGGTATGGGCAGATCTTCACTTTGCTCGTGGAAGTGCACTTCTTCCGCGACTTCCGCAGCGGCAGCCAGCGACGAATCGCTTGCTTCCTGCGCAGACAGCGACACGGGAAGGAAGTCGACTGGCGAGAGCACGTCCCAATGTTCGCGGCCTTCGTATTCGGCCGGCTGATAGGACCATTCCAGCAACGAAAACGGTATCGGTCCGGTTGCAGCATCTGCCGTCACAGACAGCGCGTCGCCATCGACTGTGAGCGCTACGGGCTCTGGCGTCACCGATACGTCGTGTTCCAGCACAGTTGAAGGTGCGGCTTGAACGTCTTTTTGCTCCCATGCCTTATCATCAGAGTCCGCTATTTCACGACCTACCGTCATACGCCGCTGACGATAACGAGCCAGGCCGAAACCTACGCCGCCGCCGGCGATCAAGGCGGAGATCGCAAGAAGCCATGCCCACGGAAAAGCAGATGCGTCGCTTTCGTCAGAAGCAATCGCTTTAGCAATTGGAGTGGAGGGCGCCGAAGCATCGCTCTTGTCTACATGATCATCATCGGATGCCGGCGCACCATCCGCGGACAGAAAAACCGAAGCATCACCTACGACACGCTCGGTGGATGGCACAAGGCGCCTTTTGCTGCCATCGCTGGAAGTTGCATCTGCTATGGGTGCGGCAGGCTTCGCACGGTCTTGCACCATCTCCGTCAGTGAAAATGTGGCGGCCTTCTGCGCATCCTGCGTTTCTTTATGTGCAATTGACGCATTCGCGTTCGACTCGCCCACCGCTATCGCAACACTTTCGGAAGCAGTCGTTCGTGCTTGCAGCGCTGTCTTATCCGACGCGCGATAACTGCACGCAACCAGGCCCATACACATCAGCATCAACGCACCGACACGGCGCATATCCCGATTGACCGCACGCCCAGCGCAAAACGGAAAGGCGGCGGCCTTGGTCAACATGCGTTTTGCATTGTTTTCCGAAGTCATCATCGCCGTTCCCGGGAAGCCCCACTTGGTTACGAATCATCGTGGCGCAGGCAGACTGACTGCGCCGCTTCATTCACCGGCGTGCGGGTACTAACGGATGCTGGAAGACATGCATGCCTTCCATGGCGTGACATACGAAATCCCATCGTGCAGATCGCCGCCCCGCTCGTTCACTCCCGCCCGAAACCGGCTACGCAAGCCGTGTCGCCCGAAGCAGACGTCACTGCGTTGCTTCGGGCCGTTCGACAGTAGGATTGTTTCGTGAAGAGGCAGACGAAGGGATAGGAGAAATACGAAAGTACCTGTTGCGCAGGCCTTTCGTTGGCGACATCAAGAGATGTTGAATGCGCGAAAGTCATCCGCTTCGCGCATGTTCTACAACGAGGTCACTCAATGCATGGCGGCAGCTTGCTCACCTGTTGACGCCTGCGACGTACGCAAAAACACCGCGCCGGCCAGCGCACCAAGTATCGCGAAACAGGCGCCCACCAAGAAAGCCAGCTGATAACCCGAGGTCAACGCCAATGTCTGCGTACCACTTGCTGCTGCGACGACCTGTGTGCGCGCCGCGGCCAGACTTGCCAACACAGCCAGCCCCAGCGAACCGCCCATCATGAACGCGGTATTCACGACACCCGACGCCAGGCCCGATTCCGAAGGTCCTACATCGCTCATCGCCGCCAGCAATACCGGATTGAAAGCGACGCCCGCGCCCACGCCGAGCAACACCATACCAGGCAGGATATCGGTCAGAAAATGACCGTGTTCGGATGCATGCGAAAAAAACAGCAAGCCGCACGCCGCCAGCGCGAGACCGACCACCAGCGGTCGGCGGATGCCGAATCGCATCACCAATTTGGCCGAGAGCCCTAGCGAAAACACCGCCATGATCAGGTTGGCAGGCAAGAACGCGAGACCCACTTCCATCGGCCCATAACCAAGCACGAGTTGCATATACAACGCAGATAGGAAAAACCAGGCGAACATCGCCGCCGCCCACAACACGCCGACAATGTTGGACACCACCAGATTGCGCAGACGGAACAGTCGCAGAGGCATCAGCGGCACATGCACGCGCGCTTCCAGCCATAAGAAGACCATCAGCAAGACCAGCGCGATCGCCAATTGCCCCAGTGTTCGCGGCGACAACCAACCAACATGGTTGCCGTTGACGATGGCGTACACCGCCAGCATCAGCGCGCTGGTCACGGTGACTGCACCCCACACATCCAGATGCTTCGATGCAGAGGTTCCCGACGCCGCCGGCAATAAGCGCAGCGAAGCCACCACCACGCCGATGCCGATGGGAAGATTCACGAGAAATACCCAGTGCCAGCTCAGGCTACTGGTCAACAAGCCGCCAAGCATCGCGCCGATGCTGCCACCGCCGGCGCACACGAAACCGTACACACCCATCGCCTTGGCGCGATCCTGCGGGTCCGTGAACAAATCCATGATCAGCGACAGCGCCACCGCCGTCACCACAGCGCCGCCAAGCCCTTGTATGGCGCGCGCTACCACCAGCGCCATCTGCGTAGAAGAAAGGCCGCAAGCAAGCGAAGCCAGCGTGAATGCGCCGATGCCGATCAGAAACAAACGTCGATGCCCATACAGATCGCCCAGCCTGCCGCCCAGCAGCAGAAAGCCGCCATACGTGAGCAGATACGCGTTCACCACCCAGGCAAGCGTGATGTCGGCGAACTTCAGGTCCACTTTGATCGACGGCAAAGCCACGTTAACGATGGTGGTATCCAGCACGATCATCAGCACGCCCAGGCAGAGCACGACCAACGCCATCCAGCGGCGGTCTGGATGCATCGAAATGTGAGCGGGCTGTCGTTCTGACGCGTGATGCATGATTGAGTGTCCTTGAATCGCAAGGGTTTGCTGTGTGAAAACGAACGAACCAGCAAACTGGAAATCGACAGTCTACCCCCATCGAAAGAAATTGCCGTCCAGTGGTCATGATGCTGCGCTGCGGTTTGACACCCCGAATTTAGATCGATCAAATCCGGGACTTGGCGTGGCGCCGCGTCACCCGCATGCACTCCCATAGGGGTAATCCAATGCCAGGTTTCACCGTTCGCTCCTCCTTCCGGCAGAAGCTGCTTTTCTTCGCGCTCGCCTGCTGCGCCACCGTCGTCAGCGCCGGAGGGAACGACACGTTCTACACATCCTTCGAAACCGGCGAACCGGCACCGCTCGCCCGCTCGAACACCGCTGCCTTCAGCATCGCGATCGACGGCGGCCCTTCGGCGGACGACGCGTATACCACCAAGCCCGGCGTCGGCTTCACCGGCCTGCACTCGCTGCGCTATGAAGGCCAGACGGGCGGCAGGCAGGAAGCGACGATGTTCGACGTGGATCTGCCGGTGCAGGCGACTACGCAACTTTCCTATCTGCTGTTTCCCTGCATCACGGCAAACGATCTGGCCGATCCTTCCACCTATGTCGCCGTCGACCTGGTGTTCGACGATGGCACGCGCCTTTCTACCGGTAGCGCACAGGATCAGCATCGCATTCGTGCGAATGCACACGCGCTGGGCGCGAGCCGCACGGTTTACGTGAATCAGTGGAACCGACTTACGATCGACGTGGGCAAGGTCGCTGCCGGCCGACGCATTCGCCATGTAGTGCTGGTGCACGAAGGGCCGGCCGGGAAGTTTCAGGGTTTCCTCGACGATCTTCGCATCGGGCCCTCGCCGGCACTTGTCGCAAACGAACGTCCGAGCGACGACGTGAATATCCTGCGCGGCACCAACTCCGGTTACATCTTCTCGCGCGGCAACAATGTTCCGGCCGTCACGCTGCCGCATGGCTTCAACTTCTGGGCACCAGTAACCGATGCCGGCTCGGACTGGATGTATCAATATCAGCGGCGCAACGATGCCGATAATCGTCCGCGCCTCGAAGCGTTCTCGCTTTCGCACGAGCCCAGCCCGTGGATGGGCGATCGACAGACGTTCCAGATGATGCCCGCGGCGCTCGCCAGCGGCGCACCGAGTGCAAACCGCGAGAAGCGCGCGCTGAGTTTCAGCCACACCAACGAAGTGGCGCACGCGCACTATTACAAGGTGACGTTCGACAACGGCATCGTCGGCGAGATCACGCCGACCGATCACGCCGCGGCGCTCCGCTTCACCTTCCCGGGCCAGCGTGGACAACTTGTATTCGACAATCGCACGGATGAGGGAAGCATCACGCTCGATCCCGCGCATCGCAGCTTCAGCGGCTACTCCGACGTCAAGAGCACGCTCTCCACCGGCGCCACGCGGCTATTCTTCTACGCCACCGTCGATCAGCCGGTGGCCGAAAGCGGACGGCTTACTGGCGAAGGCCGCGATCAGGTCACGGCGTGGTTCGGCTTTAATACGTCGAAAACGAAAAGCGTGAACGTGCGCATCGCCACGTCGCTGATCAGCCTGGACCAGGCCAAGCACAACCTGGAGCTGGAAATCGCGCCGCAGGAAAGCTTCGATGACGTGCGCGAACGTGCACAGAACACATGGGACAAACAGCTCGGCATCGTGCAAGTGCAAGGCGCCAGCCACGGCGAACTCGTTACGCTGTATTCCAATCTCTATCGCCTGCTCATGTATCCCAACTCGGCGTATGAGAACACCGGTACGACCAACGACCCGGTGTATCGCTATGCCAGTCCCTTCTCCCTCGCCGTAGGCGAGAACACGCCTACGCATACCGGCGCGCGTATCGTCGATGGCAAGGTGTTCGTCAACAACGGTTTCTGGGATACCTATCGCACAGCATGGCCGGCCTACGTACTGCTGATGCCGCAGCAAGCGGGCGCGATGATCGACGGCTTCGTGCAGGAATATCGCGACGGCGGCTGGATTGCGCGCTGGTCGTCGCCGGGCTACGCGGATCTGATGGTTGGTACCAGCGCCGACGTCGCCTTCGCCGATGCGTGGCTGAAAGGTGTACACAACTTCGACGTGCAATCGTTCTATCAGGCGGCATTGAAGGACGCGACGGTAGTGAGCCCGCTGAAAGGCACCGGCCGCAAGGGCTTGCAACGTTCGATCTTCCACGGCTACACCGATTACGCGATCAAGGAAGGTTTTTCCTGGTCGATGGATGGGTATATCGCCGATTTCGCGATCGGCAACCTGGCCAGCGCGCTGGCAGCACAGCATGATGCGCAGGATCCGTATCAGGCGCACTACGCGGAAGATGCCGACTACTTCCACGATCGCGCGTTGGATTACGCGAATCTGTTCAACCCCAACATCGGCTTCTTCGTCGCCCGCGATGCGCAAGGCCGCTGGCGCTATACGAAACAGAATTTCGATCCGCTGCGCTGGGGCGACGACTACACCGAAACAGATGCGTGGAACATGACCTTCCACGCACCGCAGGATGGCGCCGGCCTTGCCGCGCTGTATGGCGGGCGCGCGGCACTCGGCGCGAAGCTGGATCAGTTCTTCGCCACGCCTGGCGTCTACCACGTGGGCGGTTACGGCGAACCGATCCACGAAATGCGCGAAGCGCAGGCCGTGCGCATGGGCCAGTACGGCCACAGCAACCAGCCTTCGCATCACATCATCTACATGTACGACTACGCTGGCGAACCGTGGAAGGCGCAGGACAAGGTGCGCGATGTGCTATCGCGCCTATACCTGGGCAGCGAGATCGGCCAGGGTTACGTGGGCGACGAGGACAACGGCGAAATGTCTGGCTGGTGGCTGTTCAGCGCCGCCGGTTTCTATCCGCTGCGCATGGGCACACCCGAATACGTCATCGGCGCGCCCTACTTCCCGCACATGGACATCGCGCTGGAGAACGGCAAGCACATCGTGATCAACGCCCCCGAGGTAAGCGACGTCAACCGCTACGTGCAAAGCCTGCGTGTGAACGGTCAGCCGTGGAACAAGCTCAGCTTGCCGCATGAGCTGCTTGCCCAGGGCGCGACGCTGGATTTCGTGATGGGGCCGAAGCCCTCCACGTGGGGCAGCGATGAGCAGGCATTACCGCCTTCGCTTACGACCGCAGGCAAGCCTTCGCCAATGCACGATCTGGTCGGCATCGGCCAAGGCGAGCCCGCCAGCGATCCGGCCATGCCCGATCTCAAGGCTTTGTTCGATCACACCAGTGATACCGAGGCACAGTTGCCCGGTTCGCATCCCATGGTGAGCTGGCATTTCCCGCAGCCACGTGCGGTGGCGATGTATACGCTTACCTCCGCCAAGCAGGCATTGGCGCCGTCGAACTGGACGCTGGAAGCCTCCGATGATGGGCAACATTGGGCGGTGCTGGATACCCGCAAGAACGAACAGTTCCCCTGGGCGCGGCAGACACGTGCGTTCGGCATTCGTCAGCCCGATGTGCATGCGTACTATCGGCTTCGGTTCGATAACAATGCGCCGAAGGCGCTGGCAGAGATTGCATTGTTGGGACACTGACGTTCCAGCGTAGCCGTCGCTTACGTAAGGCCGAAACGAAGCCTCGAGCAACCCCTCCCCCTGCTTGCAGGGGGAGGCTGGGAGGGGGTGAACACTTGCGGGGAAGTCTGAGGCTAGTACTCACCCCACCCCAGCCCTCCCCTGCAAGCAGGGGAGGGAGCAGACCATCGCAATCGTGCAGATGCGTAGAGCAACCAGCTAGCCCGAAAGTCATGCTCACAAGCCCGCCCGAGCGGGCTATGTTGGGGAACTTCTCCCCACATAAAAAGGTGATCGCCATGCAGCGATTCAGATGGATTCTCACCGCCGCCGTTTTAAGTAGCACCACGGCCATGGCAGCCTCGCCCGCCGCGATGGACGAAGCGGTGACAACAAAAGCCAGCCGCACGGATATCGGCATCGATTTGAAGGGCATCGATCACGCGGTGAAGCCCGGCGACAACTTCTTCGACTACGCCAACGGCAACTGGGTGAAGACGACGCAGATTCCGCCCGATCGCTCCAGCACCGGTACGTTCCTGCAGGTGTACCAGTTGGCCGAGAAGCAGACCTCCCAATTGATCCGCAATGTGGCACAAGGCCATGCCGCATCCGGCTCCAACGAGCGCAAGATCGCCGACTACTACGCTGCTTACATGGACGAGGCCAACATCGAAAAACGCGGCCTCGCTTCGCTAAAGCCGGAGTTCGAACGCATCGATGCCATCAAGACTCGCGACGATCTCGCCAGCGTACTCGGCAGCGAGATGCGTGCCGACGTCGATCCGATTAACGCCACCAACTTCCACACCGCGAATGTGTTCGGCCTGTTCGTCACGCAAGGCCTGGAAGATCCATCGCACAACTTGGCCTACCTGCTGCAGGGCGGCATCGCGATGCCCAGCCGCGACTACTACCTGTCGCAGGATGCGCAAATGGCTGCAGCCCGCGCCAAGTACGAAACCTACGTGACATCGCTGCTGAAGCTTGCCGGCACGCCGGATGCCGAAGCACAGGCCAAGGCCATCATCGCGCTGGAAACAAAAATCGCACAGGCGCAGGAAAGCCTGGTCGACAGCCAGGAGGTGCATAAGGCCAACAACGTCTGGAGCATGGCTGACTTTGCACAGAAGGCGCCGGGCTTGAACTGGAACGCCTATTTCAAGGCTGCCGGCCTTGATGGTCAGCAGCAGATCGACGTATGGCAACCTTCCGCCACCACCGACATCGCCAAGCTGGTGGGTAGCGAGCCAATCGAAAGCTGGAAGCAACTGCTGCGCTATCACGCATTGGACAAGGCCGCGCCGCTGCTGCCCAAGGCCTATGCGGACCTCAGCTTCAATTTCTACGGTACTACGCTGCAGGGCACTCCCAAGCAACAAGACCGCTGGAAGCGTGCGGTGAACGCCACCAACACCGACCTCGGCGATGCGGTGGGCCAGCTCTACGTGAAGCATTACTTCCCTGCGTCTTCGAAGGCGAAAGTGGAAGCGCTGGTGAAGAACATCGTGGCCGCCTTCGACCAACGCCTCGATACGCTGGCGTGGATGACGCCAGCCACGCGCGCCAAGGCCAAGGAAAAGATCGCCACGCTGCGCGTGAGCGTGGGCTATCCGGATACCTGGCGCGATTACAGCTCACTGGATATCCGCACCGACGACCCGCTCGGTAACCACGAAGGCGCCGAGGCCTTGGAATACAAGCACCAGCTCGCCAAGCTCAGCCAGCCGGTGGATAAGGGCGAATGGTGGATGACGCCGCAAACGGTCAACGCCGTCAACCTGCCGCTGCAGAATGCGCTCAACTTCCCGGCCGCGATCCTGCAGCCGCCGTTCTTTGATCCGCATGCGGATGCCGCTACCAACTACGGCGCGATCGGCGCGATCATCGGCCATGAAATTAGCCATAGCTTCGACAACACCGGCGCCGATTTCGATGCGCAGGGCAAGATGGAAAACTGGTGGACGTCCGAAGATGCCGCCCACTTCCAAGCCGCCACGCAAAAGCTGGTCAAGCAATACGATCAATACGAAGCCCTACCCGGTCTGCACGTGAATGGTCAGCAGACCCTTGGCGAAAACATCGCGGATGTATCCGGCCTCACCGCGGCTTATGCGGCTTATCACGCCTCGCTCGACGGCAAGCCTGCGCCGGTAATCGACGGCCTCAGCGGCGACCAGCGCTTCTTCATGGCCTTTGGCCAAGCCTGGCGCTCCAAGATCCGCGATGCGGCACAACGCCAGCGGCTTGCCACCGACGTCCACGCTCCAGCAGAATTTCGCGCCTTGACCGTCCGCAATATCGACGGCTGGTACCAGGCCTTCGACGTGAAGCCCGGCGAGAAGCTTTACCTGGCGCCCGATGAGCGCGTGAAGATCTGGTAAACATCGAAGCGAGTAGGAAAACCGAGAAAAGCCGCACTCTTTCGAGTGCGGCTTTTTTTGTCGAGCAAAATACGCTCAAGGAATTTTCTGCAAACCTACCGAAAAGCACACAGAACGAGGACCTGTCAATACGAAATACGCCGTCTTTTCCGTAGTACGCGTCTTGTTACATTGCAGTCGCAGGGGAAATTCTCCACCACCAACGTAAAGGACGCGCATCATGTTCCGCATCACCAGTCGCTTTGTTCGTCAAACCATCGCCGCATTCGCCTTAACTGTTGGTCTGTCGACCATCTCCTTTGCGCAGACCACCACAAGCAGCACGACAACGACCACATCGACGACAGCACAGACAAACAGCGTCGAGGCCCTAATCGGAACCTGCTCCTACTGCACCGGTGGCGGAAGAGTCAATCAGTAATTCAGCTTACCCATAAGGGAGGGGTGAAGGCCGTAGTGCTTTCCCTCACTCTTTGGGCGCCATCGAACAGTAAGGCTGTCACTCGCACTTTATCCCTTCCTTCTCGAATGCGTAACTCACCATCGAATAGTTGAATGAGATTCCGCAATTCCTGGAAATCGAGCGCGTGTGCACCCAATTTTGGCGCCACGCGCTCGCGCTCTTGTGCAAGGCAAACATTACGTGCGATAGCCAGCTTGCTCAGCCCTCCATCGATACGCAGCATGACCCATGGATGACCATGCGTCATGCCTTCGCGCATGACTACGTCGACGCTAGCGCATGCCAAATCCGAACTCATCGATGCCACGGCAGCGCAAACGCTACGATAAATGGCGACTTGTATGCTCGGCGAAAGAGCGTTGGAACGCTGCCCTTTTGTCCTAAAGCGATACAACAGGCCAGCCTCATTCAGCACGCGCCCCACGGAATCGCGCAGCGCCGCTTGCATTCCACCTAAGCGCCAGGCGCTGGGATGCATGCTTTCCGCCAAATGGTATATCCGTCTCTGAAGCAGACCTGCTTGCTTGTCGTAAATGCTTCTTTCTGTGTCCGTTGCAACATGCCGCAATTTCTCCGACACGTTCAACTGCTCTACTTCCAGCACACTCAGCACGCATTCCAGTGCCCGCGAAGCCTGTTTCAAATGACGATCACCAAAATTCAAACTACTTTTGGCGGCTTGCTTTGTTTGCTGCACATACGTCATGACTTGCTCTTTCTGCTGACGTCGCGATGAGACGTGCGCACCAAGCGCACAGAGACAAGTTACCGTAATGACCACATAACTCTGCACCTGCAGCATTTCTCCGTCAGGTTTGCAGGCAAAAAGCATACAGACACACGTCACAACGAACGTACTTCCGAGCAATGAAGCACGCCATCCGTGCTTAAGTGTGAGCCATGCAATAGGTAATAGCATCGCTGCACGCGCCACCTCCCCAAGGTCACCCTGATCAACATAACTTAGCGCGGAAAGGGCTCCCATTGACGGCAGCACGATGGCGAAAATGTCGCGTGACATGTGATTGGCAAGCAATTGCTTCAGCTTGAAACGCCACTGCCCCCGCCATTGCTCCAGTCTTGCCAGAAGCGCCCATGGCAAGATGGTAACCATGCCCAAATAGTTGCCAAGAAAATACATGACCGTACCTAGCGCAGGAGCCGCCGCATTCTCATGATGTGACGGGCTGGCTGTCAGATACAGCAGATAGCTCATAAACGCCCAAGCCATCGACAACAACAACAGGCATTGCAGCAGGGCGCCTATGTTGACCAAACGGCGTGATGGAAACAGGGCCAGACGATGACGACACCACCAGACTATCGGCATTCCCACGGTAATCGGTGGCATGGATGCAAGCAGCATCCAAATCCATCCGAAGTCCATGCCTTCTTGATAGTTCCAGTAGGCCAATGGGAGAACTTCTCCCAGCACTAAAGCAGGCCAGAAGCGATACGGCATCAAGAGAAGACATGCAACACGAAGTCCCGACGTAAGCGTCCACTGCGCATCGGAAAATGGACGCACCACGAAATAAGCAAGCGCGTAACCGGCTGCGACGAGGATATGCGTCAGCCACCGACGTCCTCTCAATCCCTCTCCCACTTCCTGAACCCTCCTGCAAAGTAGCCGCAACCCGATATCCCTTGATACGCAAAGCAGCCAATCAGCCAACTGCCTATAAAGGCGCGGAATGACGAAAAACTACGGCATAGCCAAGGCAAACCCTATAAGGGATCGCTGAATATGCATGAAGGCATTTCCACTAATTAAGATTAGTCAGAGATAACGGCGAAGTAAGTGTACGAAGCGAGCAGCAACGACCTAGCCCGCTTGCAGACGCAAGCGGCTTCAGCGTTCGTATACGGACAATGCGCAAACTAGATGGCGAGTGACAATCGTCGCTGGCGTGAAGTTAGATCTGCGCTCAGCGCAGCCGCATCGATGGCTCAGGCAATACCCAGCCCTTCAATACCCACGATCGCTTGCTCGTCAAACTCTGCCAGCGCAGCGAAGTGTCGCCCACGTTCGGCGTAATCATGGAATTGATCGAAACTCGGCGCGCCGGGCGACAGCAGCACCGTACCACCCGGCGGGGTGATGATGCGTGCCATCTCGACAGCATCCGACAACTTGTCGACATCGCCCATGGGCACCTCGGACTTGGAGACGCGCAAGGCGGCGGCGATGCGCGGGCCGTTGGCGCCCTGTGTCACGATGCGCAAGGCTGTGCGCGATTTGACCGCATCGACGAAGGGTGTCCAATCCAATCCGCGATCATGCCCGCCGACGATCACCGTGACTTCCCGATCGTGCAGGCTCTCCAGCGCCGCAAGCGTCGCCTGCGGTGTGGTGCTGATGGAATCGTTGATCCATTGCAGGCTGTCGCGCTCACCAAGCGTTTGCAGGCGATGCGGCAATGGACGAAATGTAGCCAGCCCCGGTGCCGCCGCCGTCGCATCGATGCCCATCGCTTCCAGCGCGGCGAGCGCAGCGCAAGCATTGAAGGCGTTGTGCAGGCCAGGAACGGAAAGGCGTTGCAACGAAAACACGTCAGCCGTGCCGCGACGGATGAATCCCTCCGCCACATGCCAACCTTCCGTATGCCCGAATAATAGGCGATGCGCGTGATGGGACGTTTTTTCCAGCAGCGTGGGTTGTTGGGCGTTCACCAGCAAATGGCGAGCTGCGTCAGCGAGTTTGAGCTTGTCAGCCACGTAACGCTCGCGCGAGCCGTGCCAATCGAGATGCTCCTCGTAGAGGCTGGTGATCACACCCAGTTCCAATGACCCTGCTTCGCCAGTCTGGAAGCTGGACAATTCGATTGCCCATAGTTCGGCCTGGCCATCGAGCAGCTCAAGCAACGGCAGGCCAATATTGCCGGCCAGCGCGGTGCGCACGCCCAACATCCGTGCGAGATGCGCGATCAATGCCGTGGTTGTGCTTTTGCCTTTGGTACCAGTCACCGCAACGACGCGCGCCTGCGGATGCTCAGCAAACCATAGCGCGGTGCCTGAGGTGAAACGCGTACCCTGCGCTTGCGCAGTAAGAATCACGGGCTTGTAGGCGGAAATGCCCGGCGATTTCACCACAACGTCATAAGCGCTGAGCGCCACGGCGTCAGGTTCGTTCGGGTAGACGTTCAGTGCCGCATCGAATACCTGCGCTTCCACTGCTTCGGATGCGTTGCAATAGAGCGCGAGCGTCAAATCCGGCAGACGCTGGCGAATCGCGCGAATGGCTGCGCGCCCTTCGCGTCCAAAACCCCAGATCGCTACGCGCTGCCCGGTCAGTTCGGCGATGCGCATGTCAACCGATCGCCGCCAGCGCCGCTTGCAGGCGCGCCGGTACGCGATGTTCGCCGGATGGCTGCAACCAAGGCTCCGGCGCGAGCTGCGAAGCATCGAGCTGCGGCAGGATTTCGCTACGGAAACGTGCGACAAGCGCGTCTTCCTGCCACTCCGGACGCTGGCTCAACGTGTACATCGCCGCGCGCGCTTCAGCGCCTTCGCCCACGCATTCGAACGGTTTGTGATCACGATATTCGAGCAGCGCATCGAAACCGGCTGCCTGCGATTCATCATCAAGCAAATTGCGGCCGAAGATGGCGAGCAGGCGCGGCTTGGGCAGGAACGGCGCCAGCGCGAGAAATACGAAATGGCACTTCGGGCATTGTCCACACCAGCGATCGGCGGGCTTTGGCCCCAGAATCTTGAAGTTGCGGTTGCAACTGGAGAAAACGTCGAAGTACTGCGTGTGTTTCGCAAACGCACGTGTGATCGCAAGTTCCGAATACGGCCGCAGCAAGGAACAATAGTCCAGATCCGCTGCAACATGCGTATGCAGCCAATCACTGAGCATGCGCTCGAACGCGTAACCCTTGCTCCACTGGTGATTCACCTGCTGCCCTTCGTATTCCAGCGTGGCGGCTGATGCGGAGCGCTCATTGGCGAAGGCGATGCTGTCAAAGCCGTACAGCACGGCGGCCACGGCAAGAATCGCCGAGTTCACCGCCGTCACTGGAATATGGCCGTTCCAAGCACCAAGCCGGTTCAATTCGAACAGCTCGGGCGCGAGTTCGCGCTGGATGTTGAGCGTCGGCAAGCCAGTGCGTTCAGCGCAGGCGGCGATCAACGGCGAATTGCCCACCCACACCGCGGTCGCCTCACCGCTGATCTGCTTGATCGCTTCGGCAGCGACCAGGGAGTCTTTGCCGCCACCGATCGGAACGAGGGTGCGCTTGGGAAGATGCAACGCGGACGCCTCCACTTTACCCGGCGGCTCGCCGGATCGCGGGAAGGCGATACGCCCGCGCAGGTCCAGACCGTTGCGATAGGCGAATTCGGCCAGACCATGTAGGTACAGCGCATCGAGCAGATCCGCCGTTGCGTCGTCGAGTGGACCGTCGGCTACTTCGATCTTCGGCGGCACGCCCGCCTTGTAGTAACTGACGCCCGCGATGTAGTGCAGCAGCTTCAGTGCGGCATCGAACGCATGCTTGCGCTCCGGCGTCAGCGCGGGCGGCGCAGGAAAACGCACCCGCTCGATCAATTCCTCACCCTGGTCGAAGGCATAGACCAGCTCGGCCACGCCGTCGGCATAGCTGCGGCGTACGAAGTGGAAGACCTGGGTCAGGCGGGGTTGGATCGGGTGGGTCACTCAGAAAGCTCCGGCTTTGTTTCTAACACTTCGCGAGGTTCACCCCTCACCCCAACCCTCTCCCCCGGAAGGGAGAGGGTGCTGGGTAAGGCGAGATTGTTTGACCTCGCCTCGCGCTCTACTCCCTCTCCCCTCCGGGGAGAGGGCTGGGGTGAGGGGCGAATCTTGCGAGAACTTCCAAAATCGCCTCAAGCACTGCGTCAGTATTCGTCAAAACATCATCGTTCCAAAAACGCAGTACACGATAGCCTAGTGTCTCCAGCCTGCGCGTTCGCTCCGCATCTTGCTCCATCTGCTCCGCATGCTGTCCGCCATCCAGTTCCACAATCAGCTTTGCCTCCGCACATACGAAATCGACGATGTAACGATCGATTTCATGCTGCGTGCGGAACTTCCGTCCAGAAAACAGCCGATTGCGCAAATGACACCACAGCAATCGCTCCGCATCTGTCATGTTGCCGCGCAGATCCCTTGCTCTGCGGACATGCATCCGCTTCATCCCTGAGTTCCTTTCTACATCTGGCGAGGCTGACCCCTCACCCCAGCCCTCTCCCCGGAGGGGGGAGCGAGTTAAAAGCCGCAAGATCACTCAATAATGATCTCTTCCGCCTCATCGCGCAGATTGTACGGCGAGGACATCACCTTGCCGTAAGCGCCGGCCTGGGCGATCAGCACTACGTCGCCCTCCTGCGCTTCCGGCAGGCGGCGATCGGAGCCGATCACGTCGCCGCTTTCGCAGATCGGGCCAACCACTTGGTAGAGCGCGGTGGCGGGTTCGTCCAGGCGGGTGAGGTTTACGATTTCGTGCCAAGCGTCGTACAGCGCGGGGCGAATCAGGCTGTTCATGCCGGTGTCCACGCCGAGATAACGCCACGAGCCCTTGCCTTTCTGCTGCGTCACGCGCGTGATCAGCACGCCCGCATCGGCCACCAGGTAACGGCCGGGTTCCATCCACAGCGCGTAATGCGGATACGCGGCTTTCACCTTGTGCAACATCTCCTGCAATGCCGCGATATCCAGCTGCGCTTCGCCGGGATGCGAGGGCACGCCGAGGCCGCCGCCGATATCGAGGAAAGCGACGCTGCCGATGCGTTCGGCGATGCTGGCCAGCTGGCCGTACACCTCACCCCAGTGCTTGACGTCGAGAATGCCCGAGCCCAGGTGCGCATGCAGGCCGCGCACGGTGACGCCATGCGCATCGGCCAGGCGCAAGAATGCGTCGAGTTGGTCCACCGGCAAACCGAATTTGCTGCCGCTGCCGCCGGTGCGCACCTTCTCGTGATGACCCAGGCCACGGCCAAGATCCAGGCGCAGCACGATTTCGCGACCGCGGAATACATCGCCCCAATGCTCCAGCGGATAGAGCGAATCCAGCGATACCGTGGCACGCGTGGTAAACGCCCATGCGTAGTCGGCACGCGGCGCGAAGTTGGGCGTAAACAGCAACGGCGCCGATTCGGGCACCACCGCCATCACCGCTTTCAATTCGCCTGGCGACACGCATTCGAAACCGAAGCCTTCCTCGGCCAGCGCAGCAAGAATGGCCGGGTGCGTATTGGCCTTTACCGCGTAATGCAGGCGATCCACCGCAGCAAGCGTTTTCAGCTCACGTGCCTGCTTGCGCACGGTCGGCAGGTGATAGACGTAACGCGGCGTGGCTTCTGCGCCGAGCGTCAGCAAGCGCTCGCGGCATTCCGTGCGCCACCAGGCATCGCCCGCCGTCACGGTTTCGCCGCTGCCGTACAAGCTTTGCCAGCTTGGTCCGAACAAGGCGCTGTCGTCGGTGCGCAACGCGCCGGCGGCGATCAGCATTTCGTGCAGGCGAGGTACCAGTTCGTCGACCACGCTCTCATCCACCACGAAAGTGAGGTTGAGGTTGTTGGACGACTGCGAGATCAGATGCACGCGCAGCTGGCCGAATTCCGCCAACACACCTGACAAGGTATGCAGCATGGAACGCATGCCGCGACCGACCATCGTGATCGCCGCGCATGGCGCAATTACCTTCACGCGGCAGACTTTCGCCAGGTCGCTGGCGAGCGCGGCGACAGCGTTGGAATCGAGCAGATTCTCGGTGGGATCCAGCGACACGGTGACGTTGGTTTCCGCCGAGCTGATCAGGTCCACCGACAAGCCATGCTGCTTGAACTGCGCGAACACGTCGGCCAGAAAGCCGACCTGCTGCCACATGCCCACCGACTCCATCGACACCAGCGTCAGTCCCTTGCGCGCGCTGATCGCCTTCACACTGGGTGCATGCTCACGCACTTCCGGGCCGATCACCGTGCCTTCCAGCTCGGGGCGATTGGTGTCCTTGATCAACATCGGCACACGCGGCTCACGCAGCGGCGACAGGCAGCGCGGATGCAGCACTTTCGCGCCGGTGGAAGCGATTTCCTGGGCTTCTTCGTAATCGAGTTTCTGCAGCAGGCGGGCACCCGGCACTTGGCGCGGGTTGGCGGTGAACATGCCGGCCACGTCGGTCCAGATTTCCACACGCTGCGCTTTCAACAATGCGCCGAAATACGAAGCCGACGTATCCGAACCGCCACGGCCGAGCAGCACAGTACCGCCTTGTGCTTCGCGTGCGATAAAGCCCTGCGTGATGAACACTTCACCCAGCCTGGCCAAGCGTTCGTTCAATGCAGAATCGGGTTTGGCCTCGACCATCGCCGAAAGCAGTTTGGTGCGTTCGTTTTGATTCGGCAGCGCAACTGCGGCAAGGCATTCGCGCGCATCCACCCATTGCGTGGCCAAGCCGCTGTGCGAAAGGAACGCTGCGCCCAACGCGCTGGACATCAGCTCGCCGTGCGCCTGCACCAGCGCGGACCATGCGAGTTCACCCATCACAGCCGGGCCTTCTTCGGCCAGCTTTGCCAGTTCGCGCAGACGTGCAGCCAAAGTGTCCGGCACGGCAAGCTGCATGTGATCGAGCAGCTCGTAGTGACGCTGCACGATCGTTTTGTAAGCCTCGATGCGTTTGCCTTTGTCTTCCTGGGCGCACAGTTGTTTGAGTGCGTCGGTGATGCCGGTCAGCGCGGACACGACCACCAGCACGCGCGCGCCTTCGGCACGACGGCTGGCCATGAGTTCGCGGATGTTCTGCCAGCGCGGCAGGGTAGCGACACTGGTGCCGCCAAACTTCATCACGATCCAGGGTGCGCCGGCGGAAAGCGGCGCGGGGGCATTCGAGGTCACGGTTTCTCTGTCTAGGGCTGCGGGAAAGTCAATTCCGCCAGTGTTGCAACGCGTCAGCCGGAATGCAACCGATAAATCGGCATAGCGTTTGGATGGCTAAATGCTTGCGGTGCATAGCCCCTCTCCCGAGGGGATCTAATTAGTATGGATCTCAGCTTGCCGTGCTTTTTTTTGCTCGTCGTCCCGGCGAAAGCCGGGATCCAGTGACTTCGAATCGCGTGAAAGGCGCTGGACCCCGGCTTTCGCCGGGGCGACGATGAGGTGTAACTGAGATTCGACGCTAATCAGGCGTAGGAGAGAGGGATTCACCAAGGTGAGTTACTCGACCAATACGGGAATCTTCCCAATCTTCGCCTGCCACTCCCGCGGCCCGGTCTTGTGTACCGAGGTACCGGCTGAATCCACCGCCACGGTCACCGGCATGTCCTTCACCTCGAACTCGTAGATCGCCTCCATGCCCAGATCTTCGAAAGCCAGCACACGGCTGGCCTTGATGGCCTTGGAGACCAGGTACGCTGCGCCGCCCACGGCCATCAAGTACACGGACTGGTGCTTTTTTATGGCCTCGATCGCAGTCGGGCCGCGCTCAGCCTTGCCGACCATGCCCAGCAGGCCGGTCTGTGCCAGCACCTGCTCGGTGAACTTGTCCATGCGGGTGGCGGTGGTGGGGCCGGCGGGGCCGACCACTTCATCCCGCACCGGATCGACCGGGCCGACGTAGTAGATAAAGCGTCCGGTGAAATCCACCGGCAGCTTCTCGCCCTTGTTCAGCATGTCGACCATGCGCTTGTGCGCGGCATCGCGGCCAGTGAGCAGCTTCCCGTTGAGTAGCAGCACTTCGCCGGGTTTCCAGCTTGCTACTTCCTCGCGGGTGACCGTATCCAGGTTCACGCGGCGGCCCTTAGAGGCGTCGTAGGTGAGCTCGGGCCAGTCTTTCAGCGAGGGCGGATCGAGCATGACCGGACCGGAGCCGTCCAGGGTGAAGTGCGCGTGGCGCGTGGCGGCACAGTTGGGAATCATCGCCACCGGCAGATTGGCGGCATGGGTGGGGTAATCCTTGACCTTCACGTCGAGCACCGTGGTGAGGCCGCCCAGGCCCTGCGCGCCTATGCCCAGCGCGTTCACTTTTTCGTACAGCTCGAGGCGCAATTCTTCGGCGCGGCTCGATGGACCGCGGGCAATCAGGTCCTGGATGTCGATCGGCTCCATCAATGCCTCTTTCGCCAACAGCATCGCCTTCTCGGCGGTGCCACCGATGCCGATGCCCAGCATGCCCGGCGGACACCAACCCGCGCCCATGGTCGGCACGGTCTTGAGCACCCAGTCGACGATGGAATCCGACGGATTGAGCATCACGAACTTGGACTTGGCCTCGGAGCCGCCACCCTTCGCCGCCACGATCACGTCCACCGTATCGCCAGGAACAATCGAAACGTTGATCACCGCAGGCGTGTTGTCCTTGGTATTGCTGCGCTTGCCGGCGGGATCGGCCAGCACGCTCGCGCGCAGCTTGTTGTCCGGATGGTTGTAGGCACGACGCACGCCCTCGTTGACCATGTCTTCCAGGCTCATGCTGGCGTCCCAGCGCACGTCCATGCCGACCTTGAGAAACACGGTGACAATGCCGGTATCCTGGCACAGCGGACGATGCCCCTCCGCCGCCATGCGCGAATTGATCAGGATCTGCGCCATGGCGTCTTTGGCGGCCGGCGACTCCTCGCGCTCATAGGCCTTGGCTAGATTGGTGATGTAGTCGACCGGGTGGTAGTAGCTGATGTACTGCAGGGCGTCGGCAACGGACTGGATCAGATCGTCTTGCTTGATGGTGGTCATGGCGGCGGCTTTTTGCTGGGGGACGATGCCTGGCGAACCTTGCGCTAGCCGGGCATAACCATCCTATTGTGCCCCAATCCGGTCCCGCAGATAAAAAAGCGGCCGCGCAGAGCGGCCGCAAAAGAGTGGAGAACTCCTTGAATCAGAAACGGTATTCGGCTTGGAGTGAGTACATGCCGATGCGGGTGCTGTAGGTGTTCCCGTTGTTGGGGGCGCGATAGGTGTCGTAGGCCAGACCTAGGCTGAGATTCTTATTGAAGTTGTAGCCACCACCCAGACCGAAGTATTCGCCGGTGCCGACCTGAGCAACGCGATAGTAGGAGTTACCGCTGTCGCTCAGCAGACGGTTTTCGTAGAGGCTGCGCGCACGGAACCAGCCGGCGCGTGCATCGACATACCACTGCTCGGTGATGTTGTAGTTGAGATTGCCGCCAAGCAGCCAGCCGCGGGTTTGCACCTGTTCGCGCTCGGTACCGCCGCCGTAGTAGTTGACGCGCGCCGTGGCGTTGCCGAGGAAGCCGTAACCCGCTTCAACGCCGTAATCCACCACGCTGTTCCAGCGATAACCCACACGCAGCGCACCGGCTTTGCCGGTCTTGCTGAAGCTGTTGTCCTGACCCGAGTACGGATTGTCGACGCTGTAGCGGGAAGCACCGCCATTGGCATTGACGAAGAAATTGCCGTCGTCGGCGAGCGCTACGGATGAAGCCGTACCCAGCGCCAATGCGATGGCGATCGTTGCGAGCTTGCGCATGAGAAAACTCCTTGATGGTTTTGACGAGATTCCGTCTGATCGAACCGCACGAAGAGGAACGCGGTTTCGAGCGTAAAAATTTTGCAAAAGGTAACCAATCGCTTCGCCGGTGCCTAAAGAGATTTCTTCTACATAGGTAGGGTTTTTCTTACGCAATCCGTCTTCGCGCGAAGCACGCGCATCCGCGTACAAATCGTGTCTTGCCGTGGACTACGCACACAGCCTTGATGTTGCGTTGGATCGAGGAAAACCTTCTGAATTTGCTGGCACATGAAATTTGCTTTTGCCTACATGCAACTCAGGCACTTCCAGGTTCCACCAAACCGCTATAGGCTCCTTCGTGCGACGCGATGCCAGTCGTCAGGGGAGATGGACGACGTCGCTGGGAAGACGAATTTTCAGCCATATGCGCAACGCGTCTCGTGCGAATGAGGCAAGGGTGTGTGCTTTCGGCCTTTGCTACGCATGCGTGCGTGCTGTTGCGCTCATTCGGGAGGAGCAACATGTTTGCAACACTGCATCGCAAGTCGCTTTCGTTATCGCTTAGCCTGCTACTGGCCGGCGCAAGTGCCGGCACCTGGGCCGCGAACGCCACACCTGCTGTGGACGCGGGCACGGCACCGGCCAACCAGACAGCGCACGTCACCTTGTTTCTGAAGCTGCACAACGAAGCTGCACTGGAGGACTACATTCGCCAGACCGTCACACCAGGCAGCGCGCACTACCAGCAATTTTTGACCACCAGCCAATTCGCACAGCAATACGGCGCCACCGATGCGGAGATCGCGCGCGTACAGTCCTATCTGCGTAGCCAGGGATTGAGCAGCGAGGTCTTGCCGAGCCATCTGGCGATTCGCACCAGCGGTACGCTGAGCCAATTCGGTAAGCTGTTCCAGACGTCCATCCACACCTATGTTTCGAGTCAGAACGGTCATCGCTTCCACAAGCCGGCCATCTCGCCGCAGCTACCTTCGGCTATTGCCGACGTGGTGGACGTCGCCACCGGCCTGAGCAGCGAGAAGGTGTATCGTCCGCACCACGTTTCGACGCCCGCGCTCACCGCGCTAGGCACGCCGAACGCGAAGACCAACGCATTGGCTGCCAAGAGTTCCGGCGGGTCCAGCAATCCCACTGCGTCGGGCGTACCCGGCCAATACACGGTGGGTGACGTCGCCAATTTCTACAATATCAATCCGCTCTATAAACATGGCGTGGTCGGCAAGGGCTCGACCGTCGGCATCGTCACCTTGTCGAACTTCTATCCCAGCGACGCGACCACGTACTGGTCGGATATCGGCCTTGCCACCAAACCCAACCGCATCACGCAGGTGCATGTGGATGGTGGCGCCGCGATCGACGGCGGCAGTGGTGAAACATCCATCGACGTCGAACAGTCCGGCGGCGTGGCACCCTACGCAGACGTCCTCGTATACGACTCGCCCAACACCACCGCCGGCTACGTCGATGCATTTGCGCAAGCAGTATCGGATAACGTCGCCGACAGCATCTCCACCAGTTGGGGCCTGCCGGAAATCTTCAATTTCGCTGCACTGAACGTCACTGGCGCCAGCAATACCGACACCAGCGACGCGGGCGATCTACGTGCGTTCCACAAGATATTCCTGGAAGCGGCCGTGCAAGGACAATCGCTGTTCGCCGCATCGGGCGATTCCGGCGCCTATGACACGGTGCGCGACTTGGGTGTCGGCACAGGCGTGGGCCAATATACCGCGCCGCTCACCGTCGATTCGCCGGCTTCCGATCCCTTCATCACTGCGGCCGGTGGCACCACCACGCCCTACAGCTACGCCTTCGGTACCGGCCCGACCAAGTCCATCACACAGGAGAGCGTGTGGGGCTGGGATTATCTGCAGAACTACTTTGATACCTACATCGGCCCAGGTGTGGTCAACCTGTTCTCCTCGGGCGGCGGCGGTGGCGTCAGCGTGTACTGGCACAAACCGTTCTATCAGGCATTCACCGACGGTATTCGCCGCAGCCAACCGAATCAGTCGCTGGTCTACAACGACCCCAGCGCCGGTCCCACCACGCTGCTGAAATTGCCCAGCCATTTCGAGGGACGCAACGTACCAGATATCTCGCTCAATGCCGATCCGGAAACGGGCTACATCTTCGTGTCGACGGTTGACGGCGGCCTGCTTAGCGGCGAAGGCGGCACCAGCTTCGTAGCACCACAGCTCAACGGCATTACCGCGTTGCTGCGGCAAAGCACGGGACATCGCATCGGCTTGTGGAACCCGCAGGTGTATGCGTTGCAGAACATCTTCGGCTACGGCTGGTTCACGCCGTTCAAGAGCATCCGTGCCGGTGACAATTGGTTCTACTACGGCGCGCCGCGCTACAACCAGGGCGTGGGTATCGGCGCACTGGATGTGGCGAATCTGGATGTGTTCTTGCGTAGCGGCTTCTAAGTTGCGCTCCCTTCCCTCCCCCGCTATCGGGGGAGGGAGTTTCCGCGCGGCGGAATGCCTTGTTGAAGTTGTAGCCGCCGCCCACGCCGAAGTATTCGCCAGCGCGGTTTACAGCGTCACGGCCTGACTCGCTGCCAAGCGCGATGTGGTGCAGCACGTACAGCCTGCGCGACGGAACAGCCAACGCTGGCACCGATGCACACAGTTCGATGATGTTGTCGTTGAGGTTGCGCCTAGCAGCCAGCTCCGCGTTTGCTGTTGCTCAAGCCCGATGCCCATGTCATCGGGCAGGACGCCACGCATCACGACGCTGCCGAGAAAGTCATAGCCGGCGTCAACACAGTCATTCACTACGCTGTTCCAGTGATAACCCATGCGCAGCACGCGAATGCCTAAAGACATTTCTTTCACGAATGTGTGCGTTCGTTTGCGAACACTTGGCTTGCAAGACATGCGGCCGCCTGTGTGTGTGATCTAACGAACACAAACCACATTCACAGCCTTTATTTCTCGTCGACTCGCAGAAAAACAGAGAATCAGCCTCCACCAAGTCCTTCCAGGCTTCGCGAGCGAGCTATAAGCTCAAGGAAGCGGCGAGATGTGAGTCCTCGGGGAGACGGACAACGTCGCGGGAAAGATGCACTCAACCATGCGTAACGGCAGCGTCTCGCGCGAGACGAAGGTGTGTGCTCCAGGTCTGTCGTTGCGACCATCCAGTTTAAGGAGGAACACCATGTTCGCGAAGCTGCATTGCAAATCGCTTTCCTTATCCCTTGGCCTGCTCTTGGTCGGCGCGAGTGCCGGCACGTGGGCCGCCAACACTATCCCAGCCGTTGATGCCGGTGTGGCGCCGGCCAATCAAACCGTACACGTCACTCTGTTCTTGAAGCTGCACAACGAAGCCGCGCTGGAGGACTACATCAAGCAGACCGTCACGCCTGGCAGTGCGCACTATAAGCAATTTCTGACCACCAGTCAGTTCGCGCAACAATACGGCGCCACCGATAACGACATTGCACGTATACAGACGTTTCTGCGGAAACAGGGTTTGAACAGCGAAGTGCTGCCGAGCCATCTGGCCATTCGCACCAGCGGCACGTTGGGTCAGTTCAGTCAACTGTTCCAGACGTCGATCCACGACTATGTAGCGCGCGAAAACGGACGTCGCTTCTATAAGCCGATATCGTCGCCGCAGATTCCTTCCACCATTGCCGATGTGGTCGATATTGCCGTCGGCTTGAGCACGGAGAATATCTATCGCCCGCATCATGTCTCGGCACCCGCGTTTGCCACATCCGGAACGCCGAACGCGAAAACCCGGCAACTGAGCAGCGAGGGTTCCTCCGGATCCAACGGCAATCCCACAGCATCCGGCATTCCCGGCCAGTACACGGTGGGCGACGTCGCCAATCTCTATAACATCAATCCGCTCTATCAACGCGGCGTGGTCGGCAGAGGCTCGATTGTCGGCATCGTGACGCTGTCGGATTTCTATCCCAGTGACGCAACAACCTATTGGTCGGATATCGGCCTGACCACCAAGCCCAATCGCATCACGCAGGTACATGTGGATGGCGGCGGTGCGATCGATGGCGGCAGCGGCGAAACGTCCATCGCCGTCGAACAATCGGGCGGCATTGCGCCGTATGCCAACATCATCGTGTACGACGCACCCAACGGCGGCAGTGGCTACGTGGACGCGTTTGCGCAAGCCGTGTCGGACGACGTTGCCGACAGCCTTTCCACCAGCTGGAGCATGCCTGAATTTTTCAACTTCGCCGCGTGGTACGGCGGTAACAATAATGACACCACCGATGTGGGCGATCTACGCGCCTTGCACAAAATCTTCCTGGAAGCGGCCGCGCAGGGACAATCGCTATTTGCCGCTTCGGGTGATTCCGGTGCGTATGACGTCAATAGCTACTTCGTTAATGCGGTCGGTTACTCCATACCGCTCAGCGTCGACTCACCCGCCTCCGATCCGTACATCACCGCTGCCGGCGGCACCACCGTGCCTTTCAGCTATGCCTTCGACGGCGGCCCAAACGAATCCATCACGCTGGAAAGCGTCTGGGGGTGGGATTACATCCAAAACTATTTTTCCACCTACCTCCACATGGGCGTCGATGAGTTTTCCGTGGGCAGCGGCGGCGGTGTGAGCGTGTACTGGCATACGCCGTTCTATCAGCGGCTCACGTCCGGCATCCAGCGCAGCCAACCGAATCAGGCGGTGGACTTCTGCGATCTGCTCGGTCGCTGCAGTACGCTACTGAACATGCCCAGCGACTTTGCGGGCCGCAACGTGCCGGATATCTCGTTGAACGCCGATCCCGAAACGGGCTATATCTACGTGTCGACTTATGACGGTGGTTTGAACAGCGGCGAAGGCGGCACCAGCTTCGTGTCAGCGCAGCTCAACGGCATAGCCGCACTGCTACGACAGAGTTCGGGTCACCGCATCGGCTTTTGGAATCCGCAGGTGTATGCGATCCAGAACATCTTCGGCTACGGCCAGCTCTCCCCCTTCCACAGCATCCGTACCGGTGATAACTGGTTCTATTACGGTGCGCCGCAGTACAACCTGGGTGCGGGCATCGGTTCGCTGAATGTGGCGAATTTGGATGCGTTCCTGCGCAGTGAATTTTAAGTCGTAAGCCAACGCCCTTCCCCGCTATCGGAGAAGGGCTTGTTGTCGCTTGCAGAGCAAGCATGCCGGCGTCGATTGCTATGATGGCAGCCCATTTCACAACGTCGCATGCCCATGGCCTCCAAGCGCCGCTTCATGCAGCTCGATGTGTTTTCGCGCCAACCGTTGAAAGGCAATCCGCTTGCGGTCGTCATCGATGGCGATGGGTTGGATGAAGCCACGATGCGCGCGTTTGCGCGTTGGACAAATCTCTCCGAAACCGCCTTCCTGCTTCTACCGACGACACCGGAAGCGGATTATCGCGTGCGCATTTTCACACCGCGTCAGGAATTGCCGTTCGCAGGGCATCCCAGCGTCGGCAGCGCCTATGCCGCCATCGAAGCGGGATTGGTTGCCGGCAGCAAAACGAAACTGATCCAGCAGTGCGCTGCAGGTCTGCTGCCAATGGAGATCGAAAATCCCGGTGCCCAACGCATCATCCACGTACAAGCGCCTGCCGCTGGGCTGCAAGACGTCAGTGCCGAGGTACGTCGAATCATCGCCGAAGCGATCGGCATGGCATCGCATGATATGCAAATGAGCTTGGTGGACAACGGCCCACGCTGGTGGGTGTGCGATCTGCAGGAAGCATCACGCGTACGTGCTTTGCGGCCCGACCTGCATGCCATCCAGCGCCTGTGCGAGCAGCACGACGCCCTGGGCGTCAGCGTGTTCGGCCAGGAACGCTCCGGACTCGCGCAGATGGCCGTGCGCGCATTTTGCCCGGGAGACGGCATGTCAGAGGATCCGGTGACCGGCAGCGCCAATGCCGGGATCATGGCTTTTCTTACATCACGCGGCGATACCCGCTACGGCCTCAGCTATCTTGCAAGCCAGGGCCGCGAAATAGGCCACGACGGATACGTCAGCGTCAGGCGCGATCCCGCCAGCGGCGCCATAGTGATCGGTGGGCAGTGCGTGACGGTGATCCGGGGCGAACTCGATCTGGCGGAAATCGGATAACGCGCCCGCTCGTGCTTGCATGGGGTGAAAAAGCGGACCTTGCCGGATCGCATCGCCATTGCCATGCTCTGCCTTTCCATTCCAGGGGCTTTCCCATGACGTCACCGGTTACGGGCTATCAACGCAGCCTCCGCCTGCGGGACGCAGCGTTGGTGGTGATCGGCGGCATCATCGGCGGCGGCATCTTTCTCAACCCCGGCATTGCCGCGCAGCGCACGGAATCGGGCCTTGCACTACTGCTGGTGTGGGTGGGCGCCGGGGTGCTGACCCTGATTGGCGCGCTGTGCTACGCCGAGCTGGGCGCGCGCCGTCCGCATGCGGGTGGCAGCTATGTCTATTTGCGCGAAGCCTTCGGGCCGCTCGCCGGCTTCCTATTCGGCTGGACCATGCTGCTGGTGATCTATTCCGGATCGAGCGCGGCAGTGGCCACCATCTTCGCCAGCTACGCGGCTTCGGTGTTCGGCTTGCCGGCCGGCATGGCGACGCCGCTGGCGATCGGCGCGCTGGCGCTGGTGGCGCTGATCAATCTGTTCGGGCTGAAGTTTGGCGTGCAGATGCAGAACCTGTTCACGCTGCTGAAGCTGCTCGCCGTGGCGGTATTGGTGGTGTGCGGACTGTTCCTGGCCGGCGTCGGTAGCACGCCGCTGCTGGCCGTTGATCCGGCACGCGCGAACGTCGGCTTCATGGGCGCTGCGCTACCGGTGCTGTTCGCCTACTCCGGCTTCACCTACCTCAACAATCTGGCCGGCGAAGTGAAGGAACCGCAACGCACCCTGCCCCGTGCGCTGCTGGTGGGTATGCTGGGTGTCATCACTGTGTATGCATTGGTCAACGTGGCCTATCTGGCCGTGCTTGGCCACGATGGCCTCGCCCACAGCCGCACGCCCGCCGCGGAAGTGATGGGCAAGGTGTTTGGCCCGGCAGGCGCCAAGCTGATCGCCGTAGGCATCGCCGTCTCCACCTTCGGTTTTTGCAACATCACCCTGGTATCCGGCGCACGTGTATTGCAGGTGATGGGCGCGGATGGCCTGTTCTTCGCCAGTGTGGGGCGCCTGCATCCGCGTCATCACACGCCCAACCTGGCGCTGCTGCTGCTGGTGGGCTGGTCGATCGTGCTGGTGCTGTCGGGCAGCTACGGCCAATTGCTCGATTACGCCACTTTCGGCGATTGGCTCGCCTGCGCCGTGGGCGTGGGCACGCTGTTCTGGTATCGCCACAAGCAGCGAAGCGACGTGTCGTTCCGCGTGCCCGGTTATCCGCTGCTGCCGCTGATCTTTATTGGCACGATCGGACTGGTGGTGGTGCAAAGCCTGCGTACAAGCTTGGTGAATACGGGTATTGGCCTGGCCATCATGGTGGCAGGCATTCCGGTCTATCTGATCTGGCGACGATTGTTCAGCCCGGTTCGCCCCTAAATTCTTGCGTCAATGCCAAAATGCGCGAATAGGTTTAAGGAGACACCAACCGATGGCGCAAGACCACGCCGCGCTGCCCAGTAAAGCTGCGGATATCACGCCCACTCCGGTCCGCCCCGGCATCGACCTGCTGATCAACGGCGAGCAATTCCGCCACACCGGCGATCCGGAGATGCCCTTGCTGTGGTACCTGCGTGATGTGCTGCGGCTCAACGGCACCAAGTACGGCGGCGAGCATGGCGAAGGCGGTGCAGATCTGGTGCTGGTGAACGGCAAGGCCACATCAGCCATTGGCGTGCCGATGCGCAAGCTGACCGGCAAGCAAGTCACCACGGTGGAAGGCCTGACCGATGCGAAAGGCGGGCTGCATCCGCTGCAGCAGGCTTTCATCGACGAGGACGCCATCGGCTGCGGCTACTGCACGCCGGGCTGGCTGATCGCCTCGATGGATCTGTTGAATCGAATCAAGGATCCTTCCGACAACGATATCGACACCCTGCCCAACCTCTGTCGCTGCGGCTGCCAGACGCGTGTGCGCAAAGCCGTCAAGCGCGCGGCTGCAGCGATGAAGCAAGGAGCGAAGGCATGAGCGGCCGCGTACAGCTTTCCCGCCGCCGCTTCCTGCAGGTGCTTGCCGGTACGGCCGGCGCGTTGATCGTCGGCATTCGTGCTGTCCATGCCGCCACCGAACCGGTGCCTCCGGACATGCTGGGCGACGCGCTGTTCGATCTTGGCCTCTATGTGCGTGTGGACGCCGACGGCACGGTGCTGATCGGCACACGCGATCCCGAAACCGGCACCGGCGTCGCGACCTCGCTCGCTCGCATCATCGCCGACGAAATGGATGCCGACTGGCAGCGCGTGCGCGTGCTGCCGCTGGGCCTGGGCGTGGCCAACGACAATGGCAAGCCGCGCTGGCTCTATGGCCAGCAGGTGGGCGGCACCGGCAACTCCATGCCACGCGCGTGGCGCGATCTGCGTTCGGCTGGCGCGCTGGTGCGCTGGCTGCTGATCCGGGCAGCCGTGCCGCAACTCGGTGTACCGGCCGAGAAATTGCGTACGGAACAAGGCGCCGTCATCGCGCCCGACGGCCGTCGCCTCGGTTATGGCCAGCTCGCCGCCGCAGCAGCGAAAGTTGCGCTGCCGCCCGGCCCGATCGCACTGAAAATGCCCGATCGCTACAGCTTCATCGGCAAGCCCGCAGGCGACGCCGATGCACGCGCCATCGTGACGGGACAAACCCCTTACGCGCTCGATCAGCGTTTCGGCGACGCACTAGTCGCCGTGCTCGCGCATTGCCCATGGCCCGACGGTCAGCTCACCGGCCTGGACAGCACCGCCGCACTCGCCATCAAAGGCGTGGTGAAGGTGATCGAACTCAAGCCCGATCCGAAACTGCCGCCGGGGCAAACAGTCATCGCGCCGGCCGTCGCGGTGATTGCCGAAAACACCTGGATTGCGTTGCAGGCACGGCGCGCACTGAAGCTCACCTGGAAACCCGGTGCGAGCGGCAGCGAAAGCACTGCCGCGCTGGAGCAGCAAGCCGCCGCGCTACTCGACAGCGATGCCGCGCCCACCACGCGCGTGCGCGACGACGGCGACGTCGACAAGGCCAAGCGCAAGGCCGCGCGCCGCGTCGAAGCCACCTATTACCAGCCGTGGCTGGCGCACGCTACCAGCGAACCAATGAACTGCGTGGTGCGCCTGGACAAGACCAGCGCCACGCTCTGCGTGCCCACGCAATCGCCGCAGCAGGCATGGACGGTGGTGCAGCGCCTTACCGGCCTCGCGCCGGATCAGATCGACATCCGCGTGCCGCGCATCGGCGGCGGCTACGGTCGGCGCCTTGATCATGACTACGTGGCCGAAGCGGTACTGCTGGCCAAGGAAGTCGACAAGCCACTGCAACTGCTCTGGCCGCGCGACGAAGACCTTACACACGACTTTTACCGCTCCGGCTGCGTGCATAAGTTCAACGCGATCATCGACGCCAAGCGCAACGTCATCGCGTGGAACCAGCGCGTGGCCAGTGCGTCAGCGCTTAACGGCCGCGGCGTGCCGAGCGATCACCTATGGACGTCCGAAGTAAGCGCAAACCAACTGCCAGCCGGTTTCGTGCCCAATTACCGCAGCGACTGGTTCGGCCTTGCGTCGTCGCTGCCACGCGGGCCGCATCGCGGCATGCCGGACGTGACCAACGCCTTCGCCGTCGGCAGCTTCATCGACGAGATCGCGCACGCGCTGAAAGAAGACCCGCTGGTGACCAACCTGCGCCTGCTCGGCGAGCCGCGGTTGGTGCCCCTGCAGGGTGGTGGCGCGATCGATACCGCGCGCATGATCAATGTGCTCAAGCTCGTCGCCGATCGCATCAGCTGGAAGGATTGGCTGCACTCGGTCAACGGCTTCGGCATCGCCTGTTGGTACATGGATGGCGCTTACGTCGCGCATGCGATCGAAGTGTCGATGCAAGGCGAAAAACTCACCCTCGAACGCGTCGTGTGCGCGGTCGACGTGGGCCGCGTGATCAACCCGATGGGTCTGGAAGGCCAGGTGGCCGGCGCCACCCTGGATGCGCTCTCCACTGCGCTCAACCTCGCGATCACCACGAAGGACGGCAAAGTGCAGCAAAGCACCTTGAAGGATTATCAGCTCGCCAGCATGGCGCAGCTACCGCGTACGGTCGAAGTGATCACCGTGCCTGGCGAAGGCGATCCAGCCGGTGCGAGCTTTCTTGCCATGCCGACTGCAGCGCCTGCGCTTGCCAACGCGGTGTTCCGCGTGAGCGCGGTGCGCGTGCGCAGGCTGCCGTTGATGAAGGAATTACTGCGGTTGTTGTGATGCTGCCTTTACCCCCTCTCCCCTTCGGGGAGAGGGTTGGGGTGAGGGGCCGGTCTAGCGAGGAATTTGCCGATCGCTAACGCCCCGCTCGTATCAACAGCGCCCTGCGCCTTTCCAAACTCGCCTGCGGCCAATACTTCTCCCGATCGTAATACGCATGCATCGCCGGCACGCTCGGCGGCAACAGCACCCACGGTTGCTTGGACTGCGTGAAGATATGGATATCCGGCGGAAAACGATCCGGATCGTCGAGGGTACCGACACGCACAAAGCGGATCAGCTCGCCTGCGCCGGAATACGTACTCCATAAAGCGATACGGCATTCGGGACAACGCGAAATGTTCTGCCCCTTGCCACTGCACGACGGTGTGCACACCACTTCTACTTCGCCGGACAGCAACTACACATGCTCCGCTTCAATCATCGCATTGAGCACAAACGCGCTACCGGTTTCGCGCTGGCACCAGCGGCAATGACAGCAGTGCACGAACAGTGGCGTATCTATCATGCGATAGCGCACCAGTCTGCAATCACACCCGCCTTCGAAGTGCTTGATTTCATCGCTCATGGCATCGCCTCCATGTCGCTAATGGAATTGATCGCTGGCCGGCACCCATGAACCCGATGTTGATGTCGGCGCGCCCACCGGCTTTATTGGCTGCAAAGCCTTCACTGGCGTCGATGCCGTAGGCGGACAATTCGGCGGCATCGGGCCTCCGCTGACGCGCGCCGCGGCGCATTCGGCGCTGTTGTCCAGCACCACCGGTGCGGCCGGTGCTGACGTACTCGCGGCAGCGGCCGCTTCCGTCTTGGGGATCGATGCGTTTTGCGAAGGCAGATTCAATCGATCGTAGATCTTTTTCTCGAGCGGCTGCCTGGGCGGATCGGGATTGCGGCAACCGAACAACGCCGACGGCAGCAGCGGCGTTACCGCGCATTCGATACGCACGCCTTGCGGCAAATTGAACGTGTGCTTCACCGTGGTTTTTTCCACGGCGTGACGCAAGGCAGTGTCGACGGAACTCTCGCCTTCTGGCGTCCAATACTGGTCGAAGCGGGTCCGCTTGTACCCCGGCAGATTCGTGTTGTGGGACATGATTTCCGTATCGCCGCGTGGCTTGAGCTGGATGTAGGTGCCGTTCGGCGTACCCGGTGTGCCGCCGCCCTGCTCGCCCGCTGTGTTGTTGCCCGTGCCGATCGATGGAGCCGGCTGCGTGCCTTGGCCGGCATTTTCCGATGGCGATTGAATGACGCCATTGGGTTGCCCCGGATTGGCGGTTTCGCTGCCTTGCGGCGTGGCGTTGGGCGCAGTGCTGGCACTCGCGTTGCCTTCGTTCGCAGGCGCGCTGGAAGGTGCCGTACTCGGCGCAGGCGAAGATGTCGCCGCCGTCTCCTTCTCGTTGCTCGTCGATGACGAAGGCTTGGCTTCGCTCTGCGGCGTGGTAGGCGTGGGCGAAACCGCTGGACTCAGTTGCGGGCGCAGCGACACCTCCGGCACGGCGAGCTTGGGCGCTTCGATATTCAACGCTGGTGCGGACGGCGCAACGTTCGGCGTCGGTGCGGCGACCGGCGTGACCGGTACCGGCGCCAGTTGCGGCTGTTCCTGGGGGCGCACAACCGGGCCAAGCTCCTGCTGCGAGGTACGTGGCACATTCGGCGTCACCAGCGGCGTTGTAGATGCCTGCAGGTTGACCGTAGGCGCCACCTGCGCCGGCAGCGGCACCGGCTGCAACGATGGCGACGGCGGCGCCGCCGTCGTGGGGCTGGGCTGCGCCGTCGCAACGCTAGGCATCGGCACCGGCGTGAGCGATGGTTTTTCCACCGCCATCTGCGGCGGCGCGATGGTCTGCGCCGATTGCGCGGGCTGGGTGGGAAGCGCCACCGACGGCAACGGCGGCATCGGCTGCGTGCCTTCGGGCTGCGCTTTGCGCACCGGTTCGGGCTGGAACTGAGGCGGCACGGGTTGCGGCGCCTGCACGGCCTGCAGCGACAACGCCGGTGGCGGCAAACCGGTGGGTGTGGGTTGCTCGATCGGTGGCGCCGACGGTTTCGGCAAGGTGATCGGCGGCAGCGGCGCGGCAGGCGCCTGCGCTTTCTCCGCGGCAGGCGGCTTGGTTTGCGCCACCACCGGCTCCTGCTTGGGCGCTGGCGCAGGCGGCTGCGTCACCGCGGCCACCGGCGCGGCGGTCGAGGCTTCATGCGTGGCGTGCGTCACCTGGGCGGTGTTGCCTCGATGCGTCGGCCCATGTTCCTTGGGTGGCACGCCGCGCACGGGCGGCGGCGGTGGCGGCTGGGGCTTGTTCTGGATCAGCCGCACCAGCAGCGCATTGCCCTTGGGTTCCGGCGGCGGTGGCGGCAGCTCGTACGGCGAGCCGAGAATCGCGCCGAACAGCACGACAAGATGCACCAGCAGGCTGCCGATGAGGCCCAGCATCTTCAGCACACGATCGCGCGGCCTGTCGCGCCTGCGACGCCGATAAACAAGCGCCCACGTCGCCGCGTCGCGCGGCGACTTGATCATGACGACCTGTTTGGATGGGGCGGGTTGATCGGGGGGCAATGACGACATGGGCGCCAGTGTAATAGGCGCGAGGAATTTCTTAAGCTCGCGCTATCGAACCCGCCACCTCGACCCCGCCTCTTATAAAAAATCCCCTGGCGGCACTAGCCGCCAGGGGTATGAACGCTCTGTACTCAATGAGGATGATCAAAGACCGTTGAACGATTTCCACGCTGACAGCAAGTTAGTGGCGTTCACCGAACCCAGACCGTTGGCAGCGCTCCAGCCGGCTTGCGCCGCATAGGCCGCCGTGGTGCTGTTGTACTTCGTGGCATTGGACGAGGTCAGGCCGACTTTGGTCGGTCCAAAGAAACCTTCGAAGTTATTGATCGTGCCGTAGAAGTAGCAGTCGGGGGTGACTTCGTTTTGGCTCAGCAACTCAATGCACTGCGTGGAGTTGCCGCCGTCGGTGATGTTGTGGAACACGCACTTACCGGTACCCTTCGCGCCATTGTCGGCGTTGCACGCGGCAAGCGTCGACGGCACCGAACCGGTCGGACCACCGTACTCATTCCGTGCCAGCTCATACAGCGTGGGCGCGGCATTGCCTTGATCCACCGATCCGCCTGCACTGGACAGACCCTGGTCGATCAATGCCTGGATACCGGCGAACATCGGCGACGACAGCGACGTGCCGCCTTCCAGCACCACCGGCGAGGTGAAGTTCGCTGTGCACGGATAGTTACCGGTGCACAGGATCACCCAGGAATAACCGCCGTAGGAACCGGCAAACAGCGAGACATCCGGCAAGTCACGCGACTGATCCTTGGCCGCGCCGTGTACGATCCGCTGCCACGACGGCTTCGCAACGACCGAGGAAGCTCCACCACTGCCGCTTTCCGAGGTGACGTAATCGCCGTTGGGATCGTAGATCAACGCGTTCTTGCAGAACTGCAGGGCCGAGACGTTGACCAGATCCTTGGCGGCACGAGTATTGCCGCAGGACTGGTTCCAGGTGATTTCCGGCACGTACGACTTCGCCGATCCATACACCGGATTCAACGCGGTGTTGAAGTACTTGCTGCTCGTGCCATCGAGCACGTCCGCCGTATCCGAACCGCCGACGGCGGTATTGTTGGCCGAAGAACCAAAGGAATTGGCATCGATAGCCGGCACGCCATTGATGATCGAGCCGTTGAAGCTGGGGTTGGAACCGGAATCGCCGCTCGATACGAAGACCGAGATGCCTTCCGCATCCGCCTGTGCCCACATCAGATCGATGGCTGTCTTGCTGGCGGCGTCGGTAAAGCCTTCGCCATACCCATAACTGGCGCTAATGATGTTGGGACGCGATGTGCCGTTGATCAGATTGCTTGCCGCAGTGAACACCCCACCGAAGAAATTGGTGCTGCCGGCGTCGTTGCACGTGGCCACCCAGATATTTGCACCCGGCGCGATGGCGGTGGAATATTCCGCATCGAGCACAGCCTCGATGCTCTCACCGCCAGGGTTGTTGCCACCTGGATCCGTGCAATTGCCCGTATCAGGCGATAGCAATGGCTGGGATTGGTTGAACGTGCCGCCATAGCCGCCCAGGCCAAACTGGCTGACGAAGTTCGGCCAGTCCGACACATCCATGTCCTGATCTTCCACTAGCGCGATGGTGATGCCCTTGCCAGTCAGGCCGCTGTTGTACAGAGGCGAGGTGTTGTAGATCGTCTGCATGTCATAGGGCACGAAGCCACGTACGCCACCCTGGAAATTCACCAACGGCTTCGGACCACCGGCGATGCTGGCGTTGGCTTTGGGTGACTGCTGAATCTTGAAGCGCTGGCTGGAACCATCGAACTGCGCGGTCTGCGGCTGCTGGTGCAAGGGTTTCGGCCGGAAATCGTTCAGCCCCGCCACACCCACTACCACATCGCGCAACGCGGTCGGCATGCTGATGTCGCCCGCATTGGCAATGTGGCTTTCATGATTGACGGTGTAATGATTCTCTTGCGTGTGAAAAGCCTGCCGCACCTGGCCGGCGGTGCCGCTGAAATCGATCTGCATCTTGTTTGGAAGCACGCCGTTGACCTTGAAGCCCTGCGAAGTAAGCCAGGACGTTACGGCACTGATATCTGCATCGGCTAAACCGAAAGCCTGTCCGAACTCGGCCGGCGTCAGCCATTGATGGAACTTGGATGAAGAAGAATCGTGCTGCGCGGCGATCAGCTGATTCAATGCGGCCGTGCGCTTTGCACTGCGTTGCAGGACCAGCTGCATATGGTTCATCGGTGCGGAATCAGCCACGGCACCGATAGACGTAACGTTGTCCAGCAGCGATAGATGAGTATTGCCAAGGGTGGAAACGACCCTGGTGTCTACAGTTTGGGTTACCCGTGGCGCTTCGGTAATGTCGATACCCGCAAGCGCGGCGTTTGAAGCGGAAGCCAGGGCGATCGAAGGCAGCGTGGCGAGGGCCGCTGCAATCGATACGCCGATCATCACATGCTCGGTTTTCACGTATTTTCTCCCTAAAGGATTCGGATGAAAAAGCGAGGCCCCCTGTGATGGATCTGCCAGCCTGTCCCTATATTTCGTCGGTCACCTCTTCTGTAATAAGAACGGACAAAGTCATCGAACCGCCATACGGGCTCGACGCAGCCACGGGCTGCGGTAGCGCTGACTTGCTTGAACTCCCACTTGATCCCCAGCCAAGTGACGGGGGCGGCCGATAATGCAACCAGTACGTTTGGACGTCTAGTGCTACAAGTAATTAAAGTACTACGCCCGATCTACGGATCACACTTGGCTAAATTTAAACATCTAAATTTAGACGTCTAAATGCATGACCCAACGTAAAGGCTGTAACACCATGAGGCCATTCGCGTGAAAAACTCATGATGACGACCGGTCAGCCGACAACGACCGGCAAGGATTGCGCAGCCATGGGGATTCCGTTTTTTTGGCAGCAGCACACGAAGGCCGAAATGACAAACGCGGGCTATGGTCCCGATTTCTTCTTCTCCGCATCCACTGCGTGCGCGGGCGTATCGACCGGGCAGCCATAAGGCAACGGTTTGCCAGCTCGATAATCCGCAATGCAGGTAGCAATATCCGGTTTCGGCATCGGCGTTCCCTTCACCAGCGGTGCGGACATCATGTTCAAGCGCTGATCGCCATCGGTCGGCGGCGGCGGAGGTGGCGGTATGCCGCAATTGGGAATGGGAATGCCGAATACCTTCTGGCATTTCAGATGAATGCCGCCCGGCAGATCTACGCTTTTCGAATTGCTCTCGCTACCGTTCAACTTGCGCACTACGCCACCGACGAATGATTCGTCCGGAGGTGGAAAATATTTCTTGAATGTATTCGGTCCCGATTGGTATTGCGCACCGGCACGATGCTGCATGATCTGCGCATCACCCTGCAGTGCCTGCTGCACATAATGCGCCGACGCACTGGATGCATTCGCCGGCAACACGATTTGTCCCGTGCGGTCGATCAGCACAGGATGCGGCGCCGACGTAGCCGGTGCAGGCTGTACTACCGGTGTGGATGATTCCGGCATATGCACCGTCATGGCGTTTTTCGACACCGGCTCGCGCACGGGACGTGGCGGAGGTGGAGGAGGCGTGACAGGCGGCGGCGCGGCCTTTGGGTTTGCCGCATTGCGCGTGATGAAGCGCACCTGGATGCCCTGATCGAGTTGCACGCGCACCACTTGCGGCAATGGTGCGGTCGGTTTCATCTCGTGCCACACCACCGCCACGAACAGGACGTGCAACACCAGCGCGATCGCCAGAGCCGTCCACAGGCGGCGGTGATCACGCGGCGGTTTGCGCCACCGCAGTTCGTGCAGCATGGCGCGGGTGGGGCCGTCGAGCGGAGCCAGTCCTCGGTGTGTCTCGGGGAACCAGCGGTGATGCTCGATCTGGTCGGGGCGTTCGATAAACCGTCCTCGGTGTGTTCGCTCGGCCACGCCATGTGGCCGTATGGGAACCACACAGACCATGTCTGCGCGGCGCGGTTCCAATGGCAAATCACACAAGGTTAACGGTTGCCGCCGGAATGCTCCGACCCATGTCTTCGCACTGCAACTTGACCATCTCGCTCAATGAGAGAACGCTAGCCCAACGGCGGCGGCGCCTGGCAGGCATCGCCGCTCTCCCCGCCATGACCGCCCTGCGTCCCGCACGCAAAGGACGACCATGACGGCCCGCCACGATCTAGCCGCCACGTGCGGCTCTTGCAGAGGAGGGTCGCATCGTGTCCTACCACACGGAAAACATCCGCAACATCGCGCTCGCCGGTCACGCCGGCACGGGCAAGACCACGCTTTTCGAAGGCTTGCTGCACGCCGGCGGCGTCATCCAGAACATCGGATCGGTAGAGCGCGGCACTACGCAATCCGACACGGATCCCCAGGAAAAGGCGCGTGGCCATTCCATCGACAGCTGCATCGCCGGCATCGACCGCAATGGCTGCCACATTAATCTGATCGACACCGCCGGCTACCCGGACTTTCGCGGTGGCACGCTCTCCGCGTTTGCCTCGGTGGAAACGGTGGCGGTGGTGGTGAACGCCTCCAACGGCATTGAACACGGCGCGCGCCGGATCATGGAGCGCGCGCGCGAACGCGGTCTTGCCCGCTTGCTGGTGGTCAATAAAATCGATGCCGATGGCGCGGGCCTGCCCGCACTGGTCGACGCGCTGCGCGAGGAATTCGGCAACGAATGTTTGCCGGTGAACCTGCCCGCCGACAACGGTGGCAAGGTGCTCGACTGCTTTTTCCATCGCGACGGCACCACCGATTTCTCCTCGCTGGCCGACGCGCATCAGCAGATTCTCGACCAAGTGGTAGAGATCAACGAAACCACCATGGGCGCCTACCTGGATGCTGGCGAAGACGCACTCACACCAGAGCAGTTGCACGACGCATTCGAGCAGTGCCTGCGGGAAGGCCACCTGGTGCCAGTGTGCTTCGTCAGTGCACGCACCGGCGCGGGTGTGCGCGAGTTGCTGGATATTTTCGAGCGGCTGCTACCCCATCCGGCCGAGGCGAACCCACCGCTCTTCCGCAACCCGCAGAACATGCAGATTGCGGTCGAGCCCGATCCGAACGCGCACGTCATCGCCGACGTGTTCAAGGTGGTGAACGACCCCTTCGTCGGCAAGCTGAGCGTGTTTCGCGTATGGCAAGGCACCGTGCGTCGCGACAGCCAGCTCTTTGTCGACGACAATCGCAAGGCATTCAAGGTGGGCCACCTGTTCCGCCTGAATGGCAAATCGCACGTGGAAGTGGATCAGGCTATACCTGGCGACATCGCCGCCGTGGCCAAGGTGGAAGACATTCACTTCGACGCCGTGCTGCACGATTCGCACGACGAAGACAGCATCCATCTCGAACCCTTACATTTCCCGCAGCCGATGTTCGGCCTGGCGCTCGAGCCCAAGCACAAGGGCCAAGAACAGAAACTCTCGCAGGCGCTGTCGCGACTGTCCGAGGAAGACCCATGCTTCCGCGTAGAACACCACAAGGAACTCAACGAGACGGTAATACGCGGACTTTCCGACCTGCACCTGAAGATCATGCTGGAGCGCATGCAGGAGCGCTATGGTGTGGAGGTAATCACGCATCCGCCGCGCATCGCCTATCGCGAAACCATTTCCAGCTCCGCCGAAGGCCATCATCGTCACAAAAAACAAACTGGCGGCGCCGGACAATTCGGTGAAGTCTTTCTGCGTGTCGATCCGCTCGAACGCGGCGCGGGCTTCGAGTTCGTCGACGCGGTCAAGGGCGGCGTGATCCCCGGTCAATATCTTCCGGCGATCGAGAAAGGCGTGCGCCAGGCGATGGACGTCGGCGCGGTGGCCGGCTATCCGCTGCAGGACCTGCGCGTGACGGTGTACGACGGCAAATATCACCCGGTCGATTCGAAGGAAGTCGCCTTCGTCTCTGCGGGCAAGAAAGCCTTTCTCGATGCGGTCAGCAAGGCGCGACCGATCGTGCTGGAGCCGATTGTGGATGTTGAAGTAGCCATTCCCGAACCTAGCGTGGGCGACGTCACCGGCGGCCTTGCCAGCAAGCGCGCACGCATCATGGGCACGGACGCCAAGCGCGACGGCGAACTGGTGATCAAGGCGCAAGCGCCGCTGGCCGAGCTCACCGACTATCCCACGGAGCTGAAAGCCATGACTGGCGGCCGCGGTCGCTACAGCCTCGACCTCAGCCATTACGAACCGGTGCCGCCACCCATCCAGCGTCAGCTCAGCGAGGCGTGGAAGCCTAAACTGGACGAAGACTGACGTCGCCCTACTACTCATTTCATGAATGAATCGGTCGGGTGAGTTGCAGGCACCCGACTCGACCTTATGTATTTGGATAGCACCTGCCGCATTAGCCATTCAGGCGATGCTTCGAACACACATTCACCGATGGAGGGCCGCATGAGCCGAGCCTTCGTAAAAGACGATGATGGCGACACACCGGATGCACTGCCCGAGCCGCTGGTCAGCTCCCATCCCCATTACATGACGCCGCGGGGCCTCGCCGTCTTCCGCGAACGCCTTGCCAGCGTGCTCGCGCGCCACGACGCATTGAAGGCCAATGAACAGGACGCGCTCGCTCAGCGCAACGAACTGGCTGCACTCGAACGCGAGCTGCGCTATCTCAGCGCACACGTCGCCAGCGCCATCGAGGTGGATCTTTCCAAGCAACCGCGTGATCGCGTGGCGTTCGGCGCCATCGTGACGGTGGACAGCGACGAAGGTGAACGGCGCTGGCAGATCGTCGGCGAAGACGAAGCCGATGCCGAACATGGCCTGGTGAGTTACGTGTCGCCGCTGGCCACGGCGTTGCTTGGCGCGCGCGTAGGAGATGAAGTGCGCTGGCAACGGCCAGCGGGGGACATGACGATCGAGGTGCTGCGGATTGAATACGATTCGTAACCCCCATAGCCGTCATTCCCGCGAAAGCAGGAATCCATGTTGCTCTGATGCAAAAGCGAAGATGGATTCCCGCTTTCGCGGGAATAACGGCCATGGAGATTACAAAACAGCCTACAAACGGTTTTCTCGCTTCAGCCTCAAATAGCGCTCAATCAACGCGCCCGACAACTGCGCACACTCCACATCCAGCGTCATCACCCCGCGCCGGTTGAGATCGTCATGCATGCGCTCGCGCCCTGCCAAATAGTGCATGGCGGATGCGCTGCGGATTGCGCCTTCCAAGCTGTCGCCAGCATGCTGGGCGGCCTGCTCCACCGCCTGCTCGCGCAAGCTCGTCACCAGCACCAGATGGCGTTGCGCAAGCAGTGTCACCGCCAGAGCGAGTTCACTGTCGTCCTCGTCACGCACATTGGTCACCAGAATCACGAGTGCGCGTCGGCGTTGTCGTTGCTGCAAGGCGCTCGCCGCAGCGAGGTAGTCGGTTGGCGCGGAGGTCGCCTGTAAGTCATAGCCGGTGCCGAGCAGCAGATCCATGCCGCCACTGTCACGCTGCGGGGGCAGCCAGCGTTGCGTGTGGCCCGTGCATGCCAGCAGACCCACCGCGTCGCCTTCGCGCATGGCGATGTAAGCCAGCGACAGCGATGCGTTCAATACATGATCGAAGTGCGAGATCGCGCCGTCCTTCGCCAGCATGCGACGGCCGCAATCGAGCAGCAGCACGATCTGCTGGTTGCGTTCCTCGCGGTATTCACGCGAAATGAAATGGCCCATGCGCGCCGTGGCTTTCCAATCGATCTTGCGCATGCTGTCGCCGACGCGGTAATCGCGCAGCTCCTGGAATTCCGTGCCTTCGCCGCGCCGCCGCTGCAGGCGCGCACCGATGGTGTGCGATGCCAATTCCACAGTGAGACCGGCCATTTTCGCCAGTGGCGCGAAGTTGGGATACACGCGCACGGTGTTCACCACCTCCAGCGTGCGGCGCTGCGTCCACAATCGCCAGGCGGAATGAACCCGCATATGGCAACCGGCGAAGATCGCCGGTCCGCGCTCGTCGGGGGTGAGCGCGTATTCGAATGCGTAATGGGTTTCCGGCGCGAGCTGCAGGCGATGCGGCAGCCCGCGCATCGGCCAGCCACCCGGATGCAGATCGTGCACGTCGACGGTGCGCCGGGCTTTCTCGGCCGACTGCAGGCGCAGCCGCACGACCATGTCCAGCCCCAGCGGCACCACCGGCACCACTTCGCGTTGCAGCGCCGGCGACGGTGCACGCTGCAGTCGCCATGCGTCGATCAGGATCACGCACGCAAGTACACCGCCGTAAGCCAGCCACGCTGTCAACGGAAGCATGCCGATGCTCGCCAGCACGCCCACCAGCGTCCAACCGAACAGCAGCCATAGCAACAATGGAGCCGGTCGCATCATTGCCGTGGCGCAGCCACCTTGTGCAGCAGCGCGCGGATCACGTCGTCCGGACGCTGCCGTTCCACCAGCGCTTCCGGCGCCAGCAGCAAGCGATGACGCAGCGCCGGCAAGGCCACGACACGCACGTCATCGGGTGTAACGAAATCCCTGCCGTCCATGGCGGCATGCGCGCGTGCGAGGCGTGCAAGCGCCAAGCCACCACGCGGACCCGCGCCGCCGACCACCGCGGGCCACTCACGCGTCGCGCGTGCAATGCGCACGGCGTAATCGGTCACCGCGGGATCCATATGCATGTTCGCCACACCTTGCTGCATGGCGAGCAATTCCACCTGCGTCATCACCTGCTGCACACGCGACACGTCGAGATCGGCGGCGATATTTCCGCTCAGCACGCTCTCCACCATGCGCTTCTCGTCTTCCAGCGAGGGGTAGTCGATCAGCACCTTGATCAGGAAGCGATCGAGTTGCGCTTCGGGCAGCGGATAGGTGCCTTCCTGCTCGATAGGATTTTGCGTGGCCACCACCATGAACGGCGCCGGCAGCGGGAAGCGCCGGCCTTCGATGGTGGCCTGCCCTTCCTGCATCGCTTCCAGCAGCGCCGCCTGCGTCTTCGCCGGTGCGCGGTTGATTTCGTCGGCCAGCAGCAGGTTGGCGAACACCGGACCGCGACGAATCTGGAAGCGCTCCGCCTTCACGTCGTAGATGGCGTGACCGGTTACGTCGGTGGGCATCAGGTCAGGCGTGAACTGAATGCGCCCGAAGCTGCAGTTCATCGCCGCCGCCAGCGCGCGCACCAGCAGCGTCTTGCCTAATCCGGGAACGCCTTCGATCAATACATGGCCGCCGGCAAGCAAGGCCATCAGCACCTGGTCGAACACGCCGCTTTGCCCGATGAAGGCATGCGCCACCTGCTGCCGCAACGCGCTGGTGCGCGCATGAATGATGTCGACCGTCATCGGCGCCAGCGGCGCTGCGGGCGCAAGGGTTTCTGTCGTCGTCATAGATGGCTCCTCAGCCGCACCAGGGTAGTCATGCTGCCGCGGAACGCAGCGGCGTTCGCAGGCGAGCGGAATGCATGTTCGATGTGGGAAGGTTCGAGCCGGCTGCGCTGCGCCAGCCATGCGTACAACTCTTGATCGTTGAGCATAGTGCTGGCCGGATCGCTGCGATGCAGGCGCGCCCGCACTGCCTCGCATGCCAACTGATGCAGACTGCGGCCGCCGTCGCGGCGAAACAGAAACTCGCCGACGGCCTGAATATGTTCCAGCAGCGCGCGGCGGTGCGCGGCTGGCGCCGGCGCCAGTGGCCCCAATCGCTCGCTGCGCACAGCCATCCAGCCAAGGATGAGCAACAAGGACGCCAGCAACGCCGGCCAGCCGCGCACGAACAGATTTACCCAGAACGAGTTGCCGATCAGTTCGTACAGCAGATAGCTATGGCCACGTCCGAAGTTCGGTGCCAACAGCCGCCGCGCGAACTGCTGCTCGGGCGCGTTTTTCAGATGGTTGCCGGAAAGAATGTCCATATCGCCCAGCACGCTGACCACGCCCTTGCCTTCCGGCACGCGTGCAAAGACCAGCCCTTTACCGGCCTGATCGCCGATCACGGTGCTCGCGCGCGCCAGCGCTTGTGGCTGCAGGTGGAAACCGAAGCCGCACAGTGGCGTTGTCTGCGCATCGGGACGACTTTCGGCGCCGGCCGTGAGCTTCACGCACACCCATTCGCGCTTTTGTCCAGTTTGCAGCACACCGAGATCGTCAAGCACTGGCACTTCGCGATCGGCGGATATCGACGGCGAAAGCACCAGATGCCCGCCACCGCGCACCCACGTGTGCAGCGCCTCGGCTTGTGCAGGATTGATGCGGCCGACGTCATCGCCGATGACCAGCGTATCGCCCGGCCGTAGCAGCGGCAGAACGCGGCCCAGCATCACGCTGCTGCTGACGGGCTGCTCCAGGTTTTCCAGGATGCCTTCCAGCGCAAAAAAGCGGTTGTAGCGCGCCTCACCGCTCGCCGGCGTGGTTTCGGTGACCCAGTCGCGCTTGAACGTGGAGAAGAAGATAGCGCTGCACAGCAACGCCACGGCAATCAAGATCAGCGCGATAATCAAGCGGATTTTCATGACACCACCTGCTGCGCGGGCCAGCCCGACAACAACACGTCGATGTCGGCATCGCCGGGATAGCGGTCAGCGTACGCGGCAAGCTGCCAGGTGCGTACGATCGCGATCAAGCGTTCGCGTCGGGCCGAATCGTCGATGGAGCGCGCATGCTGCAGCCAGTCGGCCTCGGTCGCATCGATCGGCGGCTGCATGCGCAACGCCATCGCTGCACGCTGCACACTGCCGCGATAGAGCAAGGCCAGGGCCTCACGACGATGGCCTTCGCGCCACTGTTCGCGCACGGCTGCGGACAGATCCTCGGGCAGCGGAATATCGTGCACGGCACTGCTGCGCAATACCTTCGACTTTTCGTTGCGTTCCTGCGGCGATATCGCGCCGCGCTGCAGGTGGCGCACGGCAAACACGATCAACGCCACAACCACTACGGCCAGCAATCCCCACAACAACACGTTCAACACGCCGGCACCAAAATTGGCGAACATCCCAGCCAGCCACAAGGGCGGGAGCGGCTTGGTGGGCGTGGGATTCGGCGGCAGCCGCGGCACCCAGCGCAGCACTTTGTGTTCCTGCCCGAATCTGGGATCGCGATAGACATCGGCGGCTTCGCTGGCAAACTGCGCATCTTTCTCGTCGACCGGCTGGTGGAACGCCTGGGCGATGTTCTGTGTCGGCGCATGACTGGCTTCGGCACGTTTGTCCGCAGCGTGAGCGATGGACGGAACGCACATCACGCACGCCAGCAAGGCCATGGCGACGCCCGCTTCGATCAAGCGCTGACGCAAGCGACGAAAGGCGAGATCGATATCCCACGCTTCCAATTGCGTGCGGCGATTCAAATACAGCGCAAAACCCGCCGCCACGTACAACGGTTCGACAATGCTCATCGATACATACGTGACGCCCGAGACGATCCACGCCAGGGCATGCCTGAAGGCCGGCAACGCGAAAGCCTGGTTCAGATTGCGCATGGAATCGGGCAGTGCTTCGCTGGGCAGCAACCAGATTGCGAAGATGCACAAGCTCAGCGATATCGCCAACTCGAATGCCATGCACGTCCAGGTGAGGCCACTGGTCACACCGACCAGCGGGCGGCTGAGTACGCGCCATCGCGCTTTGCGCTGCGTCGACGCCACGCCTTCCAGCAATTCCATCGGCAGACGCAAGGCGCGATTGGTATCCACACGCAACCACGTCAATGCGGCCAGCGTCCGCTTCCATGGCCACTGGCGCTGACCGCGCAAGGTTGCACGCCACGTGGGCGCCTGCTCGAACACCGCGCGCGACAGCACATAAAGCGGAATACGATCGAACAAGGGACGCAACCACCAAGGCAACAGCAAGCCCAGCCACGGCATGCCCAGCAACCATGCCAATCCCAGGCAGACCAAAAAAATCGGCAGCGTGAACGCGAACCATGCTGTCCATAGAGGGCGTGCATGCGCACGCAGCATGACCACCCCCAGGTCCATGGCTTCCATCGGCGTACGCGGGCGTAATGCCACGCCTATGCGTTCAAGCTGCATGGCTGCGCCCCGCCCCGCCGCGAATGAGCCACCACAGCACTAGCAACCAGATGCCGCCGCCGGTGCTGTACTTCACGATATCGGGCAGCGCTGCGATCGACGACCAATACGCCTCGATGAACGCTGCGGCCACCAGCATCGCGAACGCGCCCATGGCCAGGCGCGCGCCGGTCCATGCGGCATGACGCAGCGCTACCTCGCGCCGCAAGCGCCCCGGCGCCAGCAGGCTCAGGCCGAACTGCAAGCCGGCGCCGCCGGCAATCACGATGGCCGTCAATTCAAATCCGGAATGGCCCACGACGAAACGCCAGAACGGCGCGCCGTAGCCGATAGCATTGAGGTGCCCCGCCACCCCGCCAATGATCACGCCGTTGGCCGCCAGCACATAGATCGCACCTACGCCAAACAGCAGTCCCGACGCGAACGTGCGAAAAGCAATGCTGACGTTGTTCATGATGTAGAAGCCGAACATCTGCAGATCGGTGCCACTGCTGCGGCCGATATGACTGTTGGCCGGGTCGTACATCTGGTCGAATTGGGCAAGCTGCCGCGTAGTGAACAGCGAATGCGCCAGCGCCGGCTTCCATTGCAGCACGATGTAAGTCACCACCGTCGGCACATATAACAGCAACGCGGCGACGAGCATGTAGCGCCATTGTTGGCGCACCAGGCGGGGAAAGTCTGCAAGCAGAAAAACCGCCACCTTGTGCCAGCGCGGCGCAGGTGGGCGATAGAGCTGGCGATGCCCCATCTGCACAATCTGCTGCAAGCGATCCGTCACCTCGCGGCTGTAGCCGCGCGCCTGCGCGAGTGAGAGGTGATGGCATACGCGTCGATAGGCCTGCGGAAAATCCAGCGCACGCTCGGCGCGCATGGCTGCTTGCGGCTTACGATCGAGCTGCGCGAGCCAGAACTGCAACGCATCCCATTCTTCCGCATGCAAGGCGACGAACTGCTCCTGTTTCATGGTCTTCCCAGCAATCCATTGGCGTAGGCGGTGATCTGCGTGACTGCAGCGGTGCCTTCGCGTCCCGTCAGCGGAGAGAGAATATCGGCAAGCTCTTCCTGCCGCTGCACTGTGAGTAGCGGGGAGCGTTCGGCGAATTCGATCACCGCGGCCTGTTCATTCTGATCGAGGGGCAAAGGCAGCGGCTGCGCAGGCACGACCGGCACCTTGCTGCCTGCAGGGAGATCGTTCGCATGGACGACCAGCGTGCCCGCCACGATGTCACCGATGCGCCGTGCGGAAGGATCGATCATGCTGCAAATCAAGCCGACACCGTAGATACCGGGCAATGCATCCACCACGCGCAGCAGATTGCGCACGATCGAAGGCATCAGCGTGATCGGTGTGCCATCGGCGCTGACCACGCGTAAACCCAGCGCGCGCTTACCGATTGTTTGGCCGTGGAACCACACCTCGCACACCACGTTGTACACCCAGGTGAGCGAGAACAGCAGCAGCGAAGCCAGGCCCATGCCGCCGCGACCGAGCGCCGCGAAGATGCCCAGCGCAGTGAAGAACACCATTGCACGCAGAAAGAAATCCAGCAGCCACGCCTGCGCACGGCCGAACGAACCGGCGGCACGCAGACGCAGGCCAACGCCCTCCGGCGTTTCGATTTCGCGTACGGTGTCCAGCATCAGTCGACGATGACGATGGTGTCCGCGACGTAATCGTGGATGCAGCGTTTATCGTTGCCGAAGATCACCAGTGCATCGGCAAGCCCGGCGAAGCCCCCCAGGAATGGGATATACCGCACAATAAACAGCGGAAGCCAACGCAGGGCGACGACACGCCAGACTTCCACCGGGCTGCCATCGGTGCGCACGATCTTCGTACCGACGGCACGCTTGCCGATGGACTGGCCATTTCGATTGAGCAGCATGAGATTGCAGGCGACCACCACCAGCAGCAAGATTGAACTGATGGCCATGGCAGTTGGCCCGGTAAAAGGAAGCTTTTGCAGGATGGCCGCGCTTGCGGAATGGTTGATTCCGTAATGGGAGGCCCACCACATGGACAAGGGCCAAGCGCAGATGCCTACGACAAAACTGTCAATGAAAGCTCCCCACCAACGCTGCCATCGCGTTGCCTTGCGAGCGTCCAGAGTGTCGTCACGCAGTACAGGCGCGTCCTCGACCACCGCGCCGGGCGCGGCATACGGATTCGTTTCCATGGCTTATTTCCCTGTCTGAACATCGGCCCCCATGCCGATGCTTGACTTGAGTATATGAGCAAGTCCTGACAGGCGTGCAAGTGGCGCGAGGGTGCTTATCAACCGCGCAACGTCAGTTCGCCCTAACCCGCAGTACCGGATCCCTCTCCCCCAAAGATGAATAAGGATGGGGGAGGGAGCAGACCCGCTCAGGCCACCAGAAAACCGATTAACGTCTTGCCAAACGCCGGAATATCATCCGGCTTGCGACGCGATCAGCTCTTGGCGGCGCGCTTGGGCTTGAGCAGCGTGCCGGTGCACTTGGGCGAACCACACAGGCAGGCCCACTTCTTCTTGAGGCGCGCCGTGTGCGGCACTTCCAGCACGATGCCGTAGTCGTAGGTGAGCTCTTCGCCGGCCTTGATGTTGCGCTTGGCTTCGATGACCACCTTGTCCTTGCGCGGATTGCCGCTTTCATTCTCGATCACGAAGGCTACGCAATTCGGCGCGCAGCTGTGGTTGATCCAGCGCGCGATGTTGCCTTTGCGGTTGGCGTCGAGGATGTAGTCGTCGTTGAGGGTGAACAGGAAGGTATGACCCGTCTCGCCGCCGTCGCCGTACATCTCGTCGGCGTCCTCGTGGGTCATCATCGTGCCCTTGTATTCGATGATTTCTTCACCCTTGTTGATGGGGGCGACGGCAAACACGCCATTGCCGTGGATGGGTGAGCGGCGAGCAACGATGCGACGGGACATGGATGACCAGAAATGGAAGGAGAAGAAGGTAATCGCTAATGATGCCTGCTCTGTGTGGCATTGGGAACCGCAACAGAACACCAGGATGCACATGCACTGCTTCTTTCTCTGTTGCGCTGGACGGAGCCGGCGCAACTAGCAAAGCGCAGGCACTGCATTCCGCCACATCCTTTTTGTATAACCCTTTCAGTTTCAAACGTTTCGCATGTTGCGCGGTGTCATTTCACCCGTCCCGTTCCCTGCTATATTCAAACAATCGTTTGAGGTGCTTCCATGAAACGACTGCTCCACGGATTGGCCCTTGTGATGCTGGCTTTCCTGTTGACGGCCTGCGGACCGCAGCGGCAGAGCGTGTTCCCGCCCACCATCACTATCCAGCAGATGCGCGTGCAGCCCGACGGCGCCTGGCAGCTCAGCCTGCGCCTCCAGAACAACAGCTACACCGGCATGAATTACCAGTCGATCGAAGGCAGCCTGCAGGTGGCGCAGGGCATACCGGTGCGCGTGCATGCCAAGTTCGACCTCGACGTCCCTTCGTTCGCCGGTGACGTGGTGCAGGTGCAAGTGCTGCCGACAGCCGCTATGAGCCAGGCGTTACAGGCGGTGGCCGCCGAGGGCAGCGCGGGTTCCCTGCCCTACACCCTCAACGGCATCGTGCACTGCATGCCCAATCTGGAAGATCACCCGGACAACAAGAACCCGCGTGATTTTCCGTTGACCAGCAACTCCTTCCTTTCGCCGGTTCCCGGCGTGCCCAACACGTATCGCTAACGCTCTACGAAGGATCAAGCCATGACGCTCTACAAGGCTCCGCTCACCGACCTGCGCTTTGCACTCTACGACGTGCTCGGCGCCGAAGCCGTGCTCACCAAGCTGCAAGGGGGCGACGGCCACACCCGCGACCTGCTCGATGCGGTGCTGGAAGAAGCCGGCCGCTTGAGCGAACAGGTGCTGGCGCCCACCAATGCACCGGGCGACGAAGAAGGCTGCCATTACGACAAGGCCGCACGCACCGTCACCACGCCCAAGGGCTTCAAGGAAGCGTTCAAGCAATTCGCCGACGGCGGCTGGCCGGGCCTCACCATGGCGGAGGAATTCGGCGGCCAGGCACTGCCCTCGATACTGGGCACGGCCACCACCGAGCTGTTCCAGTCGGGCAACCTGTCGTGGAGCCTGTATCCGCTGCTGTCCGAAGGCGCCTGCCATGCGCTGGAACTGCACGGCACCGATGAGCAGAAGCACGCCTATCTCAAGCCGATCGTCGCCGGCCAGTGGACCGGTACCATGTGCCTGACCGAACCGCAGGCCGGTTCGGACTTGGGCCTTCTGAAAACGCGCGCCGAGCCCGGCGAGAATGGCAGCTACAAGATCACGGGCACCAAGATCTTCATCAGCGCAGGCGACCACGACCTGGCCGAGAACATCATCCATCTAGTGCTTGCGCGATTGCCCGATGCACCGGCCGGCAGCCGCGGCATTTCCATGTTCATCGTGCCCAAGTTCAAGCTAAAGGCCGACGGCACACCGGGTGAGCGCAACAACGTGTACGCCGGCGCCATCGAGCACAAGATGGGCATCCGCGGCTCGGCCACCTGCGTGATGAATTTCGACGACGCTGAGGGTTATCTGATCGGTCAGCCGCACAAAGGCTTGGCGGCGATGTTCACCATGATGAATGCTGCGCGCCTTTCGGTAGGCGTGCAGGGCCTGGCCTTGGCCGAACGTGCGCTGCAGAACAGCGAGAACTACGCGCGCGAACGTCTGCAATCGCGTTCACTCTCCGGCCCGAAATTCCCGGAGAAATCGGCCGACAACTTGCTAGTTCAGCCGGACGTGCGCCGTATGCTGCTGACCCAGCGCGCCTTCGTGGAAGGCTCGCGCATGCTGCTCTTGTACGCCGCGCTGCAAACCGACGTCGAAGCGCGTGGCGCCGATGAAGCTCAGCGGCAGAAAGGCAGCGAACTGCTCGCCTTCCTGATCCCGATCGCCAAGGGCTTGGTCACGGAACTGGCACAGGAATGCACCAAGGAAGCACTGCAGGTGTACGGCGGCCACGGTTTTATCGTGGAGAACGGCGTTGAGCAGTTCGTGCGCGATGCACGCATCATCACGTTGTACGAAGGCACCACTGGCATCCAGGCCGCCGACCTGCTTGGCCGCAAGATCCTGCAACTCAAGGGCGTGGGCTTGCAGCACTTCCTCGCCGAGATTGGCGCATTCTGCAAGCAACATGCGGCGGATGAAGCGTTGAAGCCGTACATCGGACCGCTCGGCGCGCTGGCGAAAGAATGGGGCGAGCTGACGCTAAAGCTGGCGCAGCGCATCCAGTCGAATCCGGAAGAACTCGGCGCTGCGGCGAACGATTATCTCTACTACAGCGGCTACATCACCCTTGCCTATTTCTGGGCGCGCGCGGTGGCAGCGCTGGAACCGAGTGCGCAGCAACCGGCACTCAAGCAGGCGAAGCGGGATACGGCGGCGTTCTACTTTGCGCGTTTGTTGCCGCGGACGCATATGCACAAAGCTGCAATTGAGGGAGGGATCGACACGATTCCGGCCATAGCTTGAGATAGCCGATAACTCCCATGGCCGTCATTCCCGCGCAAGCGGGTACGCGGGGAGAGCACATGGACGTGCTCGGCTTTGAGGAGCGAGGAATCCATTTTGATCTTATGCAAAAGCGAAGATGGATTCCCGCTTGCGCGGGAATGACGGCCAAGCGGGTTACGCGACCATCGGCACGTACCCGTCCATCTCGATTGACGCTAGGCTACCCCAGCTTATCCAACGGGGAGTCACCATGAAGTCGAGTCGTACCGCGATCGCTTTACGCGGCGTCAAACCCGCGTTGCTTGCCTTGCTGCTCAGCCTGAGCGGCGCCGTACCGGCCATGGACGACACGCCGCAGCAATATCCGAATTACCCCAGCGAAACGCCGGCGCACTTCAAGCCGGTCACGGACAGTTTCGATTACGTCGAACGCGACATGGACATTCCGATGCGCGACGGCGTGAAGCTGCACACGGTGATCCTCGTCCCAAAGAGCGCGCATCACGCAGGCATCGTGCTTACCCGCACACCCTACGATGCCAAGGAACTCACCCATCACGTGATGAGCGGCCATCTTGGCCCCATGCTGCAGGGCTACGACAACGCCACTGACGTGATCGTGGAAGACGGCTATATCCGCGTGATCCAGGACATTCGCGGCAAGTACGGCTCCGAGGGCGATTACGTGATGAACCGGCCGGTGCACGGCCCGCTCAATCCCACGCCGGTCGATGACGCCACCGACACCTACGACACCATCGACTGGCTGGTGAAGAACATCCCCGAGTCGAACGGCAAGGTCGGCACCATCGGCATTTCCTATGACGGTTTCGAACCGCTGATGTCGCTGGTGAATCCGCATCCGGCACTGAAGGTCGCCGTGCCGATGAATCCGATGGTGGACGGCTGGATGGGCGACGACTGGTTCCATCACGGCGCATTCCGCCAGCAGAACATGTCTTACATCTACGAGCAGTCGGGCAGTCGCGACAACTCGTTCAAGTGGTGGAGCAGCTTCCACGACGAATACGATCTGTTCATGCACTATGTGTCTGCCGGTGACATGGGCCGCGCGTATGGCATGGAACAGCTGGGCTTCTGGAACAAGATGATTGCGCACCCTGCATACGACTCGTTCTGGAGCGACCAGGCCGTCGACAAGGTGCTCGCCGCGCAGCCACTGAAAGTGCCGACGATGCTGGTGCACAGCCTGTGGGACCAGGAAGACATCTACGGTGCACTCGCCGTGTATCGCGCCATCAAGCCGAAGGATAAAAACGGCGACATGGTCAAGCTGGTGATGGGCCCGTGGCATCACGGCCAGGAAATCGAGGAAGCAAGCTCGCTCGGAGCGATCCGTTTCGGCAGCGACACCGCCAAGTATTTCCGCGAACACGTCTTGCGTCCGTACCTGGCGCAATATCTGAAGGACGGCGCGCCCAAGGCGGACATCGCGCCGGTGACGGCTTACCAGACGGGCAGCAATCAATGGCAACGGCTCAGCCATTGGCCGCTGGCCTGTGAGGAAGGCTGCAATGCAAAGAGCCGTCCGCTGTACTTGCAGGCGGACCAGAAGCTCGGCTTCAGCGCACCGGGCAGCGGCGACGCGTACGACGAATATGTCTCCGATCCCGCGCACCCCGTGCCGTTTCGCGCGCGCCCGATCCAGCCGATCGGCTACGACAACGGCCTGACCTGGCCGCAGTGGCTGGTGGACGATCAGCGCGAGGCCTCCGGTCGTACCGACGTCGTCACGTATGTCTCCGATGTGCTTACTCAACCGCTGACCATCAGCGGCGCGCCGATCGTGCACCTGACGGCCTCTACCAGCGGCACGGATAGCGACTGGGTGGTGAAGCTGGTCGACGTGTATCCCGACCAGGTGGCCGAGCAGCCGGAGATGGGTGGCTATCAGCTCGCCGTGTCGATGGATATCTTCCGTGGCCGCTATCGCGAAGGCTACGACAACCCCAAGCCACTGGCCGCCAACCAGCCGCTCGCCTACCACTTCGACCTGCCAACCGCAAACCACGTGTTCCTGCCCGGCCACCGGGTGATGGTGCAGGTGCAATCGAGCTGGTTCCCACTCTACGACCGCAACCCGCAGACCTTCGTGCCGAACATCTTCTTCGCCAAACCGGCGGATTATCAGAAGGCGACGCAGCGCGTTTATCACTCGGGGGATCAGGCGAGTTACATCTCTCTGCCGGTTATTGGTGGTTAGCTTCGCGCCTCATCAATGCATCTATCCGTACAAACGCGGAGATCAGCTCCCTCCCCTGCTTGCAGGGGAGGGTTGGGGTGGGGTGAGTACTTGCCTCAGACCACCACGCAAGTGTTCACCCCCTCCCGCCCTCCCCCTGCAAGCAGGGGGAGGGGCGCGCTCTACAGAGCGAGGAATGATGCCAAGGGCTTCCACCCACAACCCTATTAGGTGTAGAACCGGCTTCACCCGTTCTTATTGACCGGCCGACATGAGCGACACCCATTTTCTTATTCGTCTGGCCGAGGATGACGATGACTTCATCCTCGCCCTGGTTCCGCGTTTCGTGGATTTCTCCCTGCCTGCGTGGCGCAAGCGGCACGAGTGCATCGAAGGTATCCGCAAGGACCTCAGCCGCCACCTGGACGACCAGCCTTCCAACAGCTACGTCTTCGTCGCCGAAAACGACGACGGCGAGCGGGTCGGCTTCATCCACTTGCAGAAAACGCAGGATTTTTTCACCGGTCGGCACAATTGCCATATCTCCGACCTTGCGGTGGCGCCCCGCTATGAAGGCCAGGGTGTCGGCAAGGCGTTGATCGAACATGCCGAGGCATGGGCGCGCGAGCATCAGTGCCAACTGGTCACGCTGGCGGTGTTTCCGGGCAACGAGCGGGCGCGGGCACTCTACGAGGCGGCGGGGTACAACCTCGATCTGTTGCGGATGGCGAAGCCTGTTCATTGAGATGCAGGAGTAGGTGGAGAGGAGTAAGAAGTGCGAGAAAGGCCCAGACAGCGCCCACCAGCTCTTCACTCACTTCTCACTCCTCTCCGCTCACTTCTCGCTCATCGACGAATGAGGCGGCGGCCGAGGCACCATGCCTTATGTCACTGTCCACAGCTCCCCGGATGCGCTGTGCTGATAGCTCAGACACCAAGGGGCAAGCGATGCAAGGGGAAGACTCCGACCACTCGATGACGCGTCGCGACCTGCTGCGCCTGATCGGCCTCAGCGCGGGCGGCGCGGCGATGTATGCGGCCATGAACCGGCTCGGGCTGGCAGCCGAATCGCCGTACAAGGGCGCGCCCATGTTGCAAGGCGCGCCGCGCGGCACGTCCGTGCTGATTCTCGGCGCAGGGCTGGCCGGCATGGTGGCGGCTTACGAACTGCACCAGGCCGGCTACAAGGTGCAGGTGCTCGAATACAACCATCGCCCTGGCGGACGGAACTGGACGCTGCGCGGCGGCGACACCTACACCGAACTCGGCGGCTTTACGCAGCATTGTCAGTTCGATCGCGGCCTTTACATCAATCCCGGTCCGTGGCGGATTCCCTATCACCACCGTGGACTGCTCGATTACTGCAAGAAACTCAACGTGCCGCTCGAGCCGTTCGTGCAGGTCAACCACAACGCGTACCTGCACAGTGCCAAAGCCTTCGACGGCAAGCCGCAGCGTTACCGCGCCATCAATGCCGATTACCGCGGGCACGTGGCGGAGCTGCTCGCCAAAGTCACCCAGCAAGGCAAGCTCGAGGCGCAAGTTACTAAGGAAGATCAGGCACTGTTGCTCGACTCGCTGCGCCAGTGGGGCGCGCTCGACGAGCACTACGCCTACGCTGCGGGCCCTCGCACCAGCAATCGCCGCGGCTACAACAAGGAGCCCGGCGGCGGCCTGTCGGCAAAGCCGCTAGATTCGCAGCCGCTGCAATTGCATGACGTGCTCAGTTCGCATTTGTGGTCGAACCTCACGGATGGCGAAAACTACGAATTCCAGACCACGCTGTTCCAGGCCGTAGGCGGCATGGGTCGCATTGGTGAAGCGTTCGGGCAGCAATTGAAAGAAGTGATCCGCTACAACGCCAAAGTCACCGCGATTCATCAGGACGATCACGGCGTAACCGTCAGTTACGAAGACACGCGTCACCCGGGTCACACGTCGACCGCACGCGCCGACTGGTGCATCTGCACCATTCCGCTTTCCATCCTGAGCCAGCTTCCCATGAACGTCAGCGCGCCGATGGCCGAGGCAATCGACGCCGTGCCATACGCCGCATCGGTGAAAGTCGGCCTGCAATTCAAGCGACGCTTCTGGGAAGAAGACGAAGACATCTACGGCGGCATCACCGCCACGGATCTACCGATCAACACCATCAGCTATCCGAGCAGTGGCTTCAACAGTACGGGCAAGGGCGTACTGCTGGGCGCTTATGCCTATGGCCTCGACGCCTACCAGTTCACCGCGATGACACCCGAAGAACGCGTGCGCAGAGCCGTGGAATACGGCAGCCAGATCCATCCGCAGTACAAGCAGGAATTCGAAAACGGTATTGCCGTGGCGTGGCACCGCGCGCCCTTCACATTAGGCTGCTTCGCGACCTGGTCCGATGAACTGCGCGACAAGCACTACGCCAACCTCTGCCAGATCGACGGCCGCATCGCGCTGGCCGGCGAGCATGCCTCCTACCTACCCGCATGGCAGGAAGGCGCGGTGACATCGGCGCTGGACGTCATCGGGCGCATTCATCAACGCGTGATGGCAGGAGGTGCGGCATGAAACGCTTAGGCCTTGCAGCTGCGCTTTTTCTCGCTTGCGCCGGCCATGCCGCAGCGCAATCTTCCGACGGTGCGTTGCTTACCTATGCCACGCTCAAACACGCGGATGGCGAAACCATCTTCCACACCATCTGCCAGGGCTGCCATATGCCCGATGCCAAGGGCGCGACCGGTGCAGGTAACTATCCGTCGTTAGCGGGCAATCCGAAACTTGCCTCGCCGCAGTATATGGCCGCAGTGATTCTGTTTGGCCGACACGACATGCCGTCGTTCGTCGTGAGAGCGTCGACCCATCGGAGCTTCTTCGAGGACGCCACGCTCACCGATGAGCAGGTCGCCGAAGTGATCAACTACGTGCGCACGCATTTCGGCAATCACTACTCGAACAATATCACGGCCGATGAGGTCGCTGCCATGCATCCTCAAAGCGCCACATCTGGACAGCCGCCGCGATAAACATCTCTGCGAACGGCGGACTTGCTGCCATGGCAGGCAGTGCAGCCAATGACGCAGTCACCCATCCAACGTCTATGGCGACATGGCTACACCAATGGTGTACTATGCGTACATGATCTTCGTCGAATCTCCTATCTTCACCAAACTTCTGCATGAATTGATGAGTGACGAGGACTATTCGGCGTTCCAGCAATACATGGTCGCGAGCCCGCTGGCCGGCGATGTGATCCAAGGCACTGACGGTCTACGCAAGGTTCGCTGGTCTCCGGAAGCAAAGGGAAACGCGGTGGTGTGCGGGTGATTTACTACTACCTGGATGAGGCCGCACAGATCCGCCTTCTTCTTATTTATAAGAAAGGCGTCAAAGACGATCTCAACGCAAAGGAAAAAGCAGTTCTGCGCGAAATCAAGGCAAGGTGGCAGTAATGGATAAGAAACTTTTTGCACAACTGGTCGAAAGCATGGAGCAGATGGGCGAAATCTCCCGCGGCGAGCGAGCACCCTCGCGGGAATTCCATGTCGATGCGGTAGAAGTGAGATCCATTCGCCAAGCCACAGGTTTGTCTCAATCTAAATTCGCCAAGGCGCTGGATGTGAATGTGGGCACGCTGCGCAACTGGGAACAGGGATTGCGCGAACCCACCGGCCCCGCACGCGCGCTGTTGCGCGCGATCAAGAACGACCCCAAGCATGTGCTGAAAGCACTGATCGAACCGGCGTCGCCGGACATGCCAGCCGTCAAGCGCGCAGGAACGAAGTCGGCTGGCCGGGCACCGCGCCCGCGCGATCGCGCGGCGTGAATTGGATGCTGTTGGGCGAAATACCCGCCCAGCGCACAAAAGAGAAGCCACCCTAAAAAGGGTGGCTTCCCCATGCTAGTTATCGCAAGGCCGATCAGTTCTTGGTGGCTTTCGCCGCCTCGCTGGTTTCGATTTCCTCGCGCTGCGCCAAGCGCTGACCCACGCGGTCGATGTTCATCAGCGACAGCAGGTGGGCGTAGATCCAGCCCAGGGTGCCGTCGGCGAGGAAGCGGTGCGTGGTTTCCGCGTCGAGCTTGCGTAACTTTTCCTCGTTGACCACGTACAGGCCATTGAGGTTGATCACGTTGCCGTTGCGCTCCAGGCGGATGTTGCGCGGCTCGAGCAGGTCGTGCTTGCGCAGGTCTTCCATGAACTGCTTGGTGCGCGCCACGTGCTGCTGGAATTCGCCGAGGAAGCTCACAGCGTTCTTCAGCACGTCCGTTTCGGTGCCGTCTTCCTTGAACAGGCGCTCGCCTTCAACGCTGTTGAAGCCTTCGTAGCCTTCATCGAGGAACACGGTGAAGTCGTCGCCTTCCGCGCCCGGCGGCTTCTCGGCCAGCACAAACGGATAACGCCGCACGAAGGCCGGAATATAAACGTTCGGAGCCCACTGGCCGTCGGTGCCGAGGAACAGGTTTTCGTTCTGGCGCAGGCCGAGCAGTGCCATCGGGCCGGCGTTGGTCTCGTCTGGGCCGGCAAACAGGATCGGGATATCGCGCGCGCTGACCGGGAATTCCGTGCAGGTGAGCGGCACGGAATGCGCGTTGTGTGCGAACTTGAGATTCTGCAGCCCCTTGATGCGCAGATCCTTGTGTGCGGTGCGGTTGAGCGGAACTGGGCGCTCGTAGAAAAGTACTTCAGCCACGTTACTAACCTCTGCCCCGCCGTGCCGGGGTAGCCACCCAGGCTCCCCCTCCCAAACCCGGCGTCGGGTCTACAGATGAATAGCCACTATATCAGTGCGGGAAAGCCGGGGCGAGTTGGCACTAACCACACGTTTTCGTAAGGTCCGCTGTACGGATTGCATGCGATTTGCAATGAATTTGGTCTATGCTGCGGAAAATTCGAGCGCCATTGCATTGATGACGACGCTCTTTCGCTAAAAGTGAAGGACGAAACACATGCTTATGGAAGTGCCACATAGGGCCGACCTTAACTCGACCCGGGTACTGTCACTGGATGCCGCTGGTCGGATTCTGGACTGGATCAGCTGGCAGGACGCGGTATGCCTCTACGTCCGCGACGCCGTGGCCTGGACCTTGGGCGACCCCTGCCTCACCGTGCACGGTGGTCATAACCGGCTTCTGGGCATGCAGAGCCGTATCGACCTGCACCCTATCGTGGCCAGCCGAGGCCATTGCCACGACCACGCCATCGACCCCGCACCCGCACTGACCAATGTCGCCCTGTTCAGTCGCGACCGCTACCTGTGTATGTACTGCGGCGTGCGCTTTAGCCGCGGCGAGCTGACCCGCGACCACGTATTGCCGATTTCCAAGCGCGGCCGCGACGAATGGGAAAACGTGGTCAGCGCTTGCCTGCACTGCAATCTGAAGAAGGGCAACCGCACCCCGCAGGAAGCCAACATGCCGCTGCTGGCGGTGCCATACCGACCGAGCTGGGTGGAACATCTGATTCTGTCCAACCGCAACATCCTGGCCGACCAGATGGAGTTTCTGGTGAGCCATCTGCCGCGGCATCGGCGGGAAGCGTTGGTGTAGCGCTCTTCTCCCCTCTCCCACCGGGAGAGGGGCTGTGGTGGCCTTGTTCCAGTTGGGCGCGGGGCCAACAATACGCAAATGATCGACCTTTCCCGCTACCCCCACCTCGCCTCGATCGAGGCACCCACCGACCTGCGCCGCCTCCCCGACGACCAGCTTCCCGCCGTCGCCGACGAACTGCGCTGCTACTTGATCGAAGCGGTGGCCAGCTCCGGCGGCCATTTCGGTGCCGGCCTGGGCGTGGTGGAACTGACCGTAGCGCTGCACGCCGTATTCGACACGCCACGCGATCGACTGATCTGGGACGTGGGCCACCAGTGCTATCCGCATAAGATCCTCACCGGCCGCCGCGACCGCATCACCACCATCAAAAAGAAAGGCGGACTGGCACCTTTTCCGCGCCGCGAGGAAAGCGAGTACGACGCCTTCGGCGTGGGCCATTCCTCCACTTCGATCTCCGCGGCGCTGGGCATGGCGATCGCTGCGCAACGCAAGGGAGACGCGCGCAAGTTCGTGGCGGTGATCGGCGACGGCGCGATGACCGCCGGCATGGCATTCGAAGCGCTGGATCACGCCGGGGACCTCAGCGCGAACCTGCTGGTGGTACTCAACGACAACGGCATGTCGATCAGCGAAAACGTGGGCGGCCTGGCCAAGCGGCTGGAAAAGCGCGGCGACGGCGTGTCGGTGCCTAGCAGCATGTTCGAGGAGCTGGGGTTCCAGTACACCGGCCCGATCGATGGGCATGACGTACCCAAACTGCTGGAAGTATTGCGCGCGCTGAAAGACCAGCAAGGCCCGCAACTGCTGCACGTGATCACCACCAAGGGCAAGGGCTACGCACCGGCCGAGTTGGCGCAAATCGAATACCACGCCGTGGGCCCGTTCGACCCGCTTGCCGGCGTGGTGAAGAAAGCCGGCCCCAAACCCACCTACAGCGACGTTTTCAGCGACTGGCTATGCGACATGGGCGCCGCGGACGAGCGTCTGTTCGGCATCACTCCGGCCATGCGCGAAGGTTCGGGATTGGTGCGTTTTTCCCAGAAACATCCCGATCGCTACATCGACGTCGCCATCGCCGAGCCGCACGCGGTAACGCTCGCCGCCGGGATGGCCTGCGAAGGCGCCAAGCCGGTGGTGGCGATCTATTCCACCTTTCTGCAGCGCGCCTACGACCAGGCCATTCACGACGTGGCGCTGCAGAACCTCGATGTGACCTTCGCCATCGACCGCGCCGGCGTGGTCGGGCCGGATGGCGCTACCCATGCCGGCAGCTTCGACCTGAGCTTCCTGCGCTGCCTGCCGAACATGCTGATCATGGCGCCGGCCGACGAGGACGAATGTCGCCTGATGCTCAGCACTGGCTTCCATCATGCGGGACCGGCCGCGATCCGCTATCCGCGTGGTGCCGGCCCCGGTGTAGCGGTGCGCCAGACGCTGGATACGCTGCCGATCGGCAAGGCGGACCTGCGCCGCCGAGGCCGCCGGCTGGCGATTCTGGCCTTCGGCGCGATGGTCGCCCCGGCCACGGAAATCGCCGCCGAAATCGACGCGACTCTGGTCAACATGCGCTTCCTGAAACCGCTGGACGAAGCGCTGCTGCTGGAACTGGTGAAAAGCCATGATGCTTTCGTGACCATCGAGGACAACGCCGTGGCCGGCGGCGCGGGCTCGGGCGTGGCCGAGTGCCTCGCGGCGCACGGCGTCACCCTGCCGATCCTGCACCTGGGGCTGCCCGACGCCTACCTGGAACACGGCAGTCGCGAGGAGGTGCTGAGCGAGGCCGGGCTGGATCTGCCGGGCATCCGCAAAGCGATCCGGGCGCGTTTTCCGCAGGTGGTGGCGGCAAATCAGGCGAGTGCTTGAGCGCCACCCTCTCCCCCGGAGGGGACAGGGCACCAAATCCCGTACGATTCGCCTTGTTCGATGCCCCCTTCACCCTCAAGCACGTTGAGGTAGTTACCCCCGCCTAAGGGACAATTGCGGGTTATGCAATATCCTTAACGTTTTCCCAAGGATTGAGGAGCCGTTTGGCCCGTGACCGAGCTTATCGTCCGAGTAGTCCAATTCTGCCGCCGCTACGCCCTGGCCGTGGCCCTGTTTTTCTTTGCGCTCGCGGGGGTCAGCATCTGGGTCGCCGCGGGCAAGCTGAGCGTTGACACCAACACCGACAACCTCTTCGCCAGCACACTGCCGTGGCGTCAGCACGCCATGGCGTTCGACCGCGAATTTCCGCAGTTCAACAACGTGCTGGCAGTAGTGGTGCGCGGCGTCACGCCGGAGGAATCCGACGAAACCGCCGCACAACTGGCCAAGGCGTTGGAGGCGGACAAGAAGCATTTCATCGACGTGAGCCGGCCCGATGCCGATCCGTTCTTCCGCCAGGAAGGACTGCTGCTGCTCGACCCCAACGACCTGGGCAAGATGCTCAACTCGCTGATGAATGCACAGCCGCTGCTCGGTCCGCTCGCAGCCGATCCATCGGCGCGTGGCCTGTTGAACGGTGTATCGCTGATGGCCGCAGGCGTGCGCATCCAGCATGCCGATCTTTCGCCCTACAAGCCCGCGCTGGATCAATTGCGGCAGGTACTCGACAACGCAGCCGACGGTCACCCCACACCGCTGTCGTGGCAGAGCCTGCTCGGCTCGGACATCACGCAGCAGCCGGAAAACGTGCGCTTCGTGCTCACCCATCCGGTGCTTGAAGATGGTTCGCTGCAGCCCGGCCTGGCCGCGACGCAGGCACTGGAGCGCATCCGCGACAGCTTGCCCGACGTGAAGGCCGGACGCGTGCGCATCGATTACACCGGCTCGGTCGCGCTTGGCGACGTGCAGTTCGGCGCGCTCACCAAGGGCATCGTCGCCAGCACGCTGGTCAGCCTGTTCCTGCTTGCGCTGTGGCTGTACCTGGCGATGCATTCGTTTCGTCGCATCATTCCGATCCTGCTCACGCTGCTGGTCGGCTTCGCGCTCACCATCGGCTTCGCCGCGGCGGCGGTGGGCACGTTGAACGTGATCTCAGTGGCGTTCGCGGTGCTGTTCGTCGGTCTGGCGGTGGATTTCAGTATCCAGTTCGCGGTGCGTCTGCGCGAGCAGCGCATGCTCCACGATGACATCAACGTAGCGCTGGCCGAAGGTGCACGTGTTTCCGGCAGCCAGATCGCAGTGGCCGCCGCGGCCACCGCGTGCGGATTCCTCGCCTTCTCACCCACCAGCTTTATAGGTGTGGCAGAACTGGGCACCATCGCCGGCGTCGGCATGGGCATCGCGCTGCTTTGCACGCTCACCTTGCTGCCTGCGCTGTTGATCCTGATGAAGCCTACGCGCCAGAGCAAGGAACTGTCGCTGCCGTTCGGCCCCAAGCTGGATTCTCTGCTGCACTGCCATTACAAGCCGGTGCTGATCGTGTTTGCCCTGCTCGGCATCATTGGACTGGTGGCGGGCGCGCGCATGCCGTTCGATGCCAATCCGCTCAACACACAGGATCCGAATTCCGAACCGATGCGCACCCTGCGCAGCCTGGCCGACAATCCAATTACCAACCCGTTCAACATCAACATCATGGTGCCCAACCTGGACACCGCGCGCGTGCTGACGGACAAGCTCTCGAAGCTGCCGGAAGTATCGAGCGTGATTTCCACTGCCACCTTCGTGCCGGCCGATCAACAGGCATCGCTTGATCAGCTCAACCAGGCGCAAGTGTTGATGCTGCCGTCGCTGGATGTCGACCCTTCCGCGCCGCCGGTCACGCCGCAGGCACTGCGCTCGTCCATCAGCGATACGCTGGACGCGATCAACGATGCCAAGCCAGAAATGCCCGCCAATTCACCGCTGATTGGCATTGAGGCCGCCCTGCAGAAACTCGCCAAGGCGCCGGACGATCGCCTGATGATGATGAACGACGCGGTGAGCCGCTTCCTACCCAATCAGTTGAACAGCCTGCGCGACGCCTTGAACGCCAAAGGCGTGACACTGCAAACGTTGCCCGAGTCGATCAAGCGCGACTGGGTGAGTCCAAGCGGGCAAGTGCGTATCCAGGTGTCGCCCACCGTTAGCGAGCAGGACACCGCCGGATTGCGCAAATTCGTAGAAGCTGTGCAGCGCGTTGCGCCTGATGCGGGCGGCCCGGCCGTCACTACCATCGCATCGGCCGACACCATCATGCAAGCCTTCAAGCAAGCTGCGCTGCTGGCCATCGTCGCGATCGCCGTGGTGTTGATGCTGGTGATCCGTCGCGTAAAGGATGCCGGCATCGTGCTGCTGACCTTGGCCATGTCTGCACTACTCACCGCGCTGCTTGCGCGCGCGCTGGGCATGGCGGTGAATTACGCCAACATCATCGCGCTGCCCTTGCTGCTGGGCGTGGGCGTGTCATTCAACGTCTACTTCGTGATGAATTGGCGCGCGGGCATGCGGCGTTTCGTGAGCTCCGCCTCCGCACGCGCGGTGCTGTTCTCGGCACTCACCACCGGCACCGCGTTCGGTTCGCTGGCGCTATCGCACGATATGGGCATGGCCAGCATGGGCCGCATGCTGCTGGTGAGCCTGGTTGCAGTGCTGCTGGCGACTTTCATTTTTCTGCCGGCACTGCTGTATGCGATCAAGCCGCCTGGGCAGGTTAGCGGTACGGGGCATTAGCCTCAGCTTTTGCCTGAAGCCTCAACCTGCCGCAATCAGCTCCTCCCCCTGCTTGCAGGGGGAGGTTGGGAGGGGGTGAACACTTGCGGGAAAGTCTGAGGCAAGTACTCACCCCACCCCGACCCTCCCCTGCAAGCAGGGGAGGGAGTACACCGCATCGGCGAGAATGAAACACTCAGTTAAAACGGCACATTGAACGCCACACCCACCGTCCGCGGCGTCGACATCTGCACCAGCATCGGGCCGCCCACCGTGGCAAGGAAATTCACCGCTTCATCGTTGAGCGTGCCGATCGGCACCTGTCGATTGAGCGCGTTGCGTACGTAGAAATCAATATTGGTGCCATTACGTAGATTCACGCCCAGATTGAAATCGAGAAACATGAAACCGGGCAGCTTGAAATTCGGATCGCTGATGTCGCCGTCGAAACCTGCATTGCGATGACTGGATGCGCGCACCACCGCGCCGATATAAGCATCCGTTCCGGCCAACATGAATTTGTATTTTCCGCTCAACGTGCCGGCCCATTTGGCCGAATACGGCAGCGGTGCATCGGGCTGGATGCCGAGTTGCGGCGCGCCGTTGTTGGTGAATGCATCTGTATAGGCGCCGGATGCGCCGAACTCCCAGGAACCGTCTGAATAACTTCCCTGCATTTCCAAGCCCTTGATGCGCGCATCGCCCGCGTTCTGGATGATGGCGTTGCCCAACGTGAAGGTGTAGAGCTGCATGTGGTGCCATTCGATGTCGTAACCGTCGATGCCGACATTCAAATGGCGATCCAGATAACTGCCTTTGTAACCGAGCTCATAACTTTCCAGGTTGTCAGAACCAAAGGTGCTCGTAGCATTGGGGTTTGGCCCTAGCAGCGTGCTCTGGATCGGCGCCTGCAGGCCGCCCGGCCGATAACCGGTGGACGCGCGCATGTAGTAGCTGTCCTTGTCGGTGGGTCGCCAGGTCAGCGTGATCATCTTGGTGATGTCCTGGTCTTTTACGTGCTCGCGAAAACCACCAGGGCTGCCAGCAAAGGGGCCTTCTTCCATGTTGGCTAAATGTTGCGTGTTGCCGCTTGCGCGTGCACCAACCGTCAAGTCCAAGGTCGGATTGATATGCCAGGTGAGATCGCCGTAGCCGGCGTATTCCTCGAAACGCGCATTCACGTTCTGCTGGATCAGCACGGTCGCGCCGGGCGGCGGCAGGTTGTCGCCTTGCAGCGTGTATTGCTCCCACACATCTTCGCGATTGGCCCACAGGCCTAACAGCCAATCGAGCGTTTCGCCCTTGCGCGAGGTAAGGCGCAATTCCTGCGAAGTCTTGTGCACGGTGTACTGGGAATCCACGTACAAGGAACTCATCGGCTGCGTAAGACCGAACTCGGGCCCCAGCAAGTTCAGCAAGCCCAGGAAGGAATCCGGATAGTCCTGCACGCTGTGATTGACGAAGTTCTGATACGCGCTGATCCAGTCCAATGTCGCCCAGTCGAAGTCGTAGCCAGCGTGGAACGAATAAAGCTGCAACGTCTGGGTGAACGGCTCGCGATGGTTGAGCGCGCGGTTGTATGGGCCGCCGGAAATGGGTTGCCCTTGCAGATTGAAGTCACCCATCGACAGGCCGTCCGCCGTGATCTTCTGCGCCATCGCGGTCACGTTCAACGTGAGTTTGTCGATAGGATCGACTTCCAACTGCACGCGCGCGCCTTTGGTATGTGTGCGATCCGCACCGCCGGCTGGCGTTTCACCTACCGCTTGATACACGCCGGTGACATGCTGGTCCACCACCGACACACGCACGGCGGCTTTGTCCTTCACCAGCGGAAGATTGATCGAGGCGTGTTCGGAATAGCTCATGCCGCCGCGATTCGTATTGGAGATATCGCCGCCTACACTGCCCGAAACACCGCTGAGGTCTGGCTTCACCGTCACGTATTTCACCAGCCCGCCCATCGAACCTGCGCCGTACAGCGTGCCTTGCGGTCCATACAGAAATTCGATGTGATCAAGATCGAGCAAGGCCGGATCGAACAGAAACGTCGCCGACGCGGCATAGACCGTGCTGCCGCCGACCGGCACGTCATCGATGTAGAGCGACACGGTAGGGCTGGTCTGGTTGCCGGTAGAAACCCCGCGCATCACCAGCTCGCCCTCACCTGTTCCACCTGCGCTCGCGAAGAACACACCAGGTTGGTACGACACATAATCATTGAGATTCTTCGCACCCAATTGCTGCAACGTAGTTGCCTGCACGGTATCCACGTGCATCGGCACCTCGCGTTCCGGTTCACGACGACGGTTTGCCGTCACCATTACTTCGCTCAACGTCACGGCTTGCTTGTTGCTACTTGAAGGCGGCGCTGCGGCAGTGCTCGACGATGCGGGCAATGTGCTGGTCTGCGCCATCGCGGCAGGTGCAGCCGCAGAAACCAGTAGCAAACGAATCGCGTGTGCCAGGCAACGCTGTACACACAAACGGCGAGTCACAACACGATGAGCGTTCATAGCAGTGCGTCCGGGGCAAACGTTATTCGTTTATGCCCAGATGCGCCGATACAATCCGGGCCCCTTTAAAGACGGCTGCAGTCTACGCCTAACTTCACGGTGAATCACAACCGCTGCTGACCGGCCAACGCCCCATGCTCACGCGATCGCGTTGTTCAAGATCACGCGCGGTTGAAAGTTCCACGAAACCTGCGTTGCGAAGCAACACGCGCACCGCGTCACCTTGATTCCAACCGTGCTCGAACAACAACCATCCACCCTTCACCAGGTGAAGACCGGCATCACGAACGATGCGGCGGATGTCATCGAGCCCATCTTTCCCCGATGCCAGTGCGCTCATCGGCTCGAACCGCAAATCGCCTTGCTGCAGATGCGGGTCGCTGCTTTCGATATAGGGCGGATTGGATACGATCACATCGAAGCGGCGATCACCCACCGGCGCAAACCAATCACCATGCTCGAAGCTAACGTTGCCGACGTGATGGCGCCGTGCATTGCGCTGCGCCACTGCCAACGCTTCGGCGCTGGCGTCGGTGGCGATGACTTGCGCCTGCGTTCGCTCACGCGCAATTGCCAAGGCGATCGCACCCGAACCTGTGCCCAGGTCCAGCACATAACACGCCTTATCGAGCGGCAGGCGCTCCAACGCAAGCTCCACTAGCAGTTCGGTTTCGGGACGCGGAATGAGCGTGTCGGGAGTCACCTCCAGATCGAGCGACCAGAAACCACGCCGGCCCGTGATATACGCCACCGGTTCACCCGCCTCGCGCTGTTCGATCAACAACTTGTAGGCCGATGCGTGTTCGAGTGACAGTTCATCGTCGGCATGCGCAATCAGCCAGCTGCGCGGCTTGCTCAAGGCATAGGCCAGCAACACTTCCGCATCGACGCGATCGCCGAGTCGATGCGTTGCCTCGATCAAGGTGTGGCGTACATCAGGCATCGTGCGAAGCATCCATCGAAGGTTGGGCAGGCAATGGCGGCACCGGGTGTTTCGGTTCGCGCTTGCGCCAGTAGCCACCTTTGGTCCACGCATCGAAGCCCCACCGCAGCCAGCCGATCAACGCATTGGCGAGCCACAGCGCCCACGCCAGCATCGCTATCTTGTAGTACCACAGCGATATGCTGATGACGCCAGCATGCGGCAAGGTCTTTTCGGCCTGATCCGCGAACCAATTTAAAGCCCACGCCGTAGAGCCATTGCCGGTGACGTGCATGTCCGGCAAACCAAGCAGTCCCTTCGGCACAGCCGAAATCAGCATGATCAGCGCCAGTGCGGTGACGACCGCCAAGGCAATCTGCAGCAGATTGAATACACGTGTTGAAAGCTGCGCAACGGCGCCGTCATAGCGCGCCCGCAAGCCAAGCACGATCAACCAGAGCACTACGAATGCGAACGCACTCCATGCAAACGCGGAGAAGCCCAGACCCAGCAGCAGCCAATGATGGAACCGCAAAGGCGTCGGCGCGTAGCGCGCCAGCAGCCATGCCGCAATGATCAGCACGATCAGCTGCGCCCAATACAGTACTGCGGGCCCGGCCGTCGGCCCCCATGTCCATAGCACCCAACGATCCTGTGGCAATTGCAGGCCGAGCAGAATATTGGCGGAAGGCGCGCCCAAGCTGATCGCGGACGTTGCCACATGCAAGCCTATGCCGCGCGGCTCGCGCAGACGCAGCGAGTAATGATGCTTACCGGGCAGCAATGGCAGGCTCAATTTGCCGTCGCGCACGGCAAGGTTCAGCGCGTCATCGTCGCGCGTTGCGCTCAACAGTTCGGTGCCGGCAGGTAGTGTTATCTCGTGCTCACCGCCGCGAGTGCTACGCGCGAGCAGCTCAAGTGTTGTCTCCATGGAGTGGTCGCCGATGCTACCGGTGGCGGCCACGCTGTCAAACGCCAGACTATCGCCGTCCACCGCTTTCGGCCGACTGATCGCCAGTTCAAGCGATTCATTCGGCAGCGGCGCAAAACGAAGCCCGTCGCTGTTGTCGTTGATCGGCAAGCCTTTGGCTTCGACGTGCCAGATCGGCGCCGCGTGCAATTCCCATGTTTCCGCACGCTCGCCCAGCACAGGCGCCTTGAGTTGCAAGGTATCGGCGTGATCAAGACGACTGGTCCAGCTCACCTGATCCTGTCCGCCGTTAAACGTGACGCTGAGGCGTCCGTTGTGCACGCGATCACCATCACCCAAAGGATGCTCACCGGCGAGCAACGGGATGTCGAGCGTGAAGCCGCCGCTGCTGGGAGCAATACGCTCGACGGTGTTGACGACTGTCCAATCCACACCCAACACAATCGTGCGCGTGGTGCGCACATAAGGTGGAAACGTCTGCTGCGATAGTGGCGCCTGTGCACCATCGGCAGCAGTGCGAACACGATTGAGCGTGACGCTGTCGCCGAGCAAACGACCACCGTCGACACCATCAAGCGACCAACCCTGTCCATTGTAGGAAAGCCATTGCGGACGCAACGCAAAATTCAACGTAACGCTGTCGACCGGCTGGATGCGGTAACTCAGCACCACATGATGAACACCTTGATCAAGGCTTACGAAGCTCAAATCGTCGCGCTTGACGAGCGGGGTATCGGCCCGCCCATCCACCTTGATGTCAAAAAGCTGCAAGCCTGCATTCGTTTGCGGCAAGGGCATCGCCACGGATGCGCCTGTGTGTGCTTCTAGATCCAGCGTGACTTGATCGTTCGCCGCACGCAGGCCGCCGACCGCAACCACTGCGCACGCCGGCGCGCATTTGGGTGCTTCCAGCAAACGGCTACGCAGCTCGCTCAGCACGTTCGGATTGGGCGTGGCCTGGGCGTGCACGAAGTGCGGCATGCTCGCAAGCAGAAGACACGCTGCGGCGGCGCGCCATGGACGCCAATCGGCAAGCAGTCTGCCAGAGGGTTTAAGCAGATCGCGCGCCATACGACCGAGCAATACGATCAGCAAGGCGAGCATGAGCACGCGCAACAAGCGCACCAGCCACGCCGGGGCGATGACAAGGCGCATGGCTTGCGTGGCAGTCACCGGCCCTGACCATGTCAAGCGGTAATTGTTGCCGACGTTCCAGCTTGGCTCGCCACCGCCAGCCTGGATCACGCTGCGGCTATCCGTTTCGTTGGCAGGTGTTGAACTGGCCGATATCTTGCTTCCAGTCACAACGACACTGTAGAGCTGTCGAGGTGCCGAAGAGGGAGCGTGTGCAAGTGGCGCGGCCAGTGCTGGTGCGGGCGGCGGCGGCAGTGCCGGGGCTTTCGACACCGCCTCATCCTGCTCGGCCTGATTCGCAGGTGCCACCATCGATTTCTTCGCTTCGCGGACTTCCAAAGCGTCAGGTGCCTGCAACGCCGCATAACCGCCATTGTCTTCAAGCTGGGGATGCAAGGCCGTCTCCAATTGCGTCTTCGCAAAGGACAATGTCCACAACACGGCCACCGCCAGCGCAAGCGACGCGACGATTTGCGAAAAGCGGCGCAACTTTCCTGCCGGCAATGCACGCATCAGCAAGGCAAACGCAAGCGCCAAACCAAGGGTCCAGCGTGGCGCGCCGGATTCGTGCTGCGACAGGATCAGAAACAATGCAGCCACTATCGCCCAGCGCCATCCCAGCAACCGACCGGCAAGCAAGGCGATCAAAGCGACGACAAAAAGATCCAACAGACTCCATTGCGCGATCCACGAATCCGGCGAACGATCCACGCCACCTGCGCCGAAAAGACGATAACCGTAAGGAAGATGCAGAACCGCATCGATGTCTTCCACCGAGGCCAGCCATCCGGTGCTCGACAACGAGCCGCTGCGATCGTTGATGCGCAATCCCGCATGCAAGTCCAGGTTCGCGTCGCGCAGTTCGACGCCGGTACGCCCATCAGCTGCCTGGGTTACAAGCAGCGGCGTCGCTTGCTGTGTTGCGCGCTGCAATTGCCAGGGCGACAGAACATCCAGGCGCTGCGCACGCTGCAGTTTGCCGGTGAGATGATCGCTGATGCTGAAACCACGGCCGTCGAAATCGAGCCACATTTCGCGTTGCACATGGATCTGGTCCCCTGCCCCGCCTTCGCCACCGCGAACGCCTTGCTCGATCGTCAAGCCATCGCCATTGTCGAGTACATAAGCTGGCAGCTCGCGCCAATCGCCGGGGACGCCTGCCTGGCCCGCGTCGGTGAGATGGCCATCGACGCGAGTGCTGCGCAATGAGGGATCGTCGCTGTAGCTCCAGATTTCCTGTTTTGGCCAGGGTTCGGCCGGCGACGACAGATTCACCGCATGCAGCGTATCCACACCACGCGCTGCAAGGTGCACCGTCCACTGGCCAGGACGAAGTTGCAGGCGCAGGCGTCCGTCGCTATCCAGTTGCGCCGGCAGATCGCTATCCAACGCGGTGGCGATGAAACCCTTGGGCAACGCAGGCCCCAACAGTTGCTCGCGCGCGCTACCGGTTACGTTGATCTGCACCTGCGTATCCAGCATCGCCGGCATGCCGTCGCTGAGATGGCGATAAACCTGCACGGAAAGCGCATCGGCCTGACGCTGTGCTTCAGCCGCTTCGCCGAGCGTGAGCTGATCGCCGTTACGCTCGATGCGTTCGATGGTGTGGTCGTCCAGATCGAGCGACACCAGGCCGATGGAGGGCGGCACCCGTAAGCGCGCCGGCCGTGCATTCCATGGAAGCTCGCCGCGCACCGCATAATTTCCCGGCTCCAGCCATAACGCGGGATGCCCGTCACGATCCAGTACCGGCAACGCCTTGTTGTTCGCCGTGACGTGCTGCGGCCAACTGCGCTCGTCGCCGGGAAGCTCGACCCAACTGGGCGCATCCACTCGCACATCGAGACTAAAACGCCCGCCATCCTTGCCAGCCTGCACATTCAATCGACCGGGCCACACGCATTGATAGGTGCCCGCATCGGGCTGGCTGTTGGCCAGGAAAGGACACCCGTGCCATGGCGCGTCATGCAGCACCCAACCCTGCCAATCCCGCAGCGCGGTGGGCACGTCTTGCGCATGTACCGAGGCAGCCGCAAACAGCAGACCGAGCATCCACTTCCACTGGCGCATAAATCCCCCTGGTCGAGTTCCTTTCAGTTTAGAGGGAATCTTCGTGCTGTCGGCAAGGGATCGGACAGGGTTGTGTCGATGACTTACCGCCCATAGCTACCTGGTCCGCCCATTACCGGACCGACCTGGGCCTGGTTGAGTTGGACACTGAGCTGTGCCTGCTGGATATCGAACGCTTGTACCTGCTGCACCGTTTGCTGGATCGGCGGTGCAGGAACGCTGTTATCCACCACTGCATGTAGCCCAAAGCCATCCGGCCTGACCACAATTCCCTGCCTACCGATATGGATATCGCCCAATTGCCCCGGCTTGATCCCCACCATGTGGCATGCCGCCGTTAGTTCTGCCAGACGGTTTTCGGAAGCGTCGGGGATGCGTTCTTTCAATTCGGCGTACATACCGTGATCGGGGTGACGTGGGTCGGCGAAAGGGTTAGATATCTGTGTGTTGACCTCAGGCAAGACACCCGCGCGGGGATCGCGTTGTGCGTGAGCATGATTGATGCGGTCATCGAATCGCGCATGAGCGCGGCCCTCCGACTCCGGCGCCAACGCAGAGATGCCATGGCGCAACCGTCGCTGGCCGTGAAGAGCTTCAAGTGTGTTCTTGCCGACGATGCCGTCGACGAGCAAGCCGTGATCGCTCTGGAACGCACGGACGGCGGCCTCGGTATTGCGGCCGAAATGTCCATCCGGCTGCAGAGGTTGGCCGCGGCTGTCGGTGTAGCCGAGTGCGGCCAAGTTAGCTTGCAAGGTGCGGACCGCTGCTCCGTAGACGCCTTGCTGGAGGATGTCATGGGGCGCAGCAAAAGCCGGTTGCGCGGACGTTGATAGGACTGAAACAACCTGGCCCGGCGCATGTTCCAAAGACTGGGCGTTCCTGATAGCTCTTTGCATCGCCGGACTGTTAAATACCTTGACTAAGCTATCTGCATAGCTCGGATCAGTAGCGTAACCTGCTTTTTGCAGCGCCTCCGCTTCTTTTCTCAAATCGCCCTTTGTTCCTTTGTCAAACAAACCAGCATTCGCATAACGCGAGTTCTCACGCAGAAACTCCACACGATCGCGAAGAGCTTCTTCGTATGAGTCATATACCCGAAATGGCTGGTCCTTCCACACCTTCTTGCCATTTTCCATTTACCATACATTGAATGTCTTGGCCTGCCCGTTCCAATCTCCATAGGCCTTGATGTTGAAGATATTGTTCGTTCCGGGCAATTGATGTTGTCCCCAACCTGTTTCCTGAGCCGCCTGTGCCAATATCAGTTCGTAGGACATGCCAGTCTCCAGTGACACCTGACGAGCGGCCAGATAGAGCTTCGCAATGAATCTTTCTTTGTCGTCCACCTCTCCATCTCCTTATGGACTTAGATTCTGAGAGATATTTACGGAAAAATGAGAAGCATCCTTCTTGGAAGAATTATCTCTGTCGGAAAGTAGTTCATACCGACCCATAACGATCAGACTATTTCCATCCAGGACGAAATTTCCATCACCCTTTTCTACCCATGACGTGTGTGCTGCAAAAATATTCGGCACTTCGATGCCTCTCGAAGAGAGCACCGCGCCACTCTTTCTGTCTAGCTTGACCACTTGCAGCAAGGTTTGGGACAAAGACTGTTGTGGTTGTGTGTCCGATTGAACAAGAACAAACAATGCATTTGTTGATGCGACACAGTGCGTTGCCCTCCCCTGATAGGTATCAGCAGGTATCGACAGGGATACATGCCACACAAACCCGGCCTTCACGTCGCTTAGGTAAACAACTGGTTTTTCGTTCATACCGTCTTCGTCGGTCTCGGCGCCCACCATACACTTCTGCCCAGCACCGGCTTCTTTCGTCGCGTAGATTTCGACTTCGGGTGGAACTTGTGAGGAGATCGCGGCACCCTTCTCCGTTGCAGGGACTGATGAAATCGGCGCAGGCCTAGCTGCCGTCTCGAACGGCGCGGCAGCGACATCACCCAACGCTGCCTGCGATGTGCTCGCCTGACACGCGGCTAACAGCGTAGCGGCGATTGCTAAAGATATTGTTTTCGAAACCGTCATATTCCCTCGAGTGTCCATATACAGCATCATGATTCTCGTCATAGCGACGACCGCACCGATCCTTCATTACTTCAACTTCACTAACCCACCGCCGCCCCTTCCTCGCGTGTAGTTTTCTTCGCCGGTTTACTTTGCAGCGCTAACGGTTTCACCTCAATCGGCGACCCAATGCGCTTCTTGAAATACGCACTCTTGAAATACCAGTTCTTCTTGCAGCGAATCGGCGGGCAACCTTCATAGAAGATGATTTGTTCATCGTTCGGTAGCGCTTTGAGTTCCTGCGGCAGCATGAGCGGACGGCGCTCCTCGGTGTAGGTGTAGGAGGTTCCGCCCTGGCCAGTGCTGCGGTTGCGCCGGTGTACGGTGGTGTCGCCCATCGCTCTGGAATAATCCTCGGCGTCCTGCTGCTCGCGCGGGGTGAAGACGATACTGGCGGCATGGTTGGTGACGTAGTTCTGCGCTGCATCCGGCCCGTAGGTGGAGCGCAACTGCGAGTTGCTCTGGATGATCGTCAAGTCGCGCACGCCATAGCCAGCAGTGATCGAAATGCGTTCGGACAATACGCTCACCTTTCCCATCGCGGTGAACTCGTCCATCAGCAGCAGCAATTGGTGCTTGATGGATGGATCCTCTTGCGGCGTCGCCTTCAGATTCTGGCCGACAACCGTCGAAAAGAAGATGTTCAGCAGCTTGGTGGACTCGCCCAATTTGGCCGGCGGGATCACCACGAAGATCGTGGTCGGCCGCTTGCGTAGATCTGCCACGTCGAAATCGCTGGCGTTGGTGGCGGCAGCCAGGATCGGGCTGATGAACTGTTGCAACGGCTCCTGCATGGTAGCGATCACCGAGGAGAAGGTTTCTTCGGCCAAGCCGACCAGGCCGGAAAAAGCGGTGCGCGTTGGTTCGCTCAAGTAGCGATTACCGCTTAGCCATTGCTTGATCGTCGCTTTCAGATCGCTACCCTGTCCGTTACCACTGGATAGCCGATAGATACGCTCAAAGCTGGGAAAGGATAGATCGCTGTTGGGGTCGAGCGGGATGTTGCGCTGGATTCGCTCGTCCCAACTCTCATACATGAACGATGCAAAGGCGAAGAACGCAGTCCGGGCCTGCGCGATCCAGAACGGATCCTTGCTGGGATCATCAGGATAAAGAATCGCGCCAAACGTCTGGATTTCGCTCACCCGCACCCGCGAATCGCGCGACACGCACAGGAACGGATTGAAGCGGTGAGTGCGGCCGTCTTCGGCGTAGGGTGCAAATTTGTAAATGATCTGACCTTCGGCTTGCCGATGGCCGCTTGCCGCTTGGTACAACTCACCCTTCAGGTCCATGACGACCATGGAGTGTTGGTAGGTAAGCAACACGGGAACGGCGATGCTGGTCGTTTTGCCCGTCCTTGTGGGAGCGGTCACGATGATGTGCTGCAATCCGCTCAGATAGAGGTATTCACGGCCGTATTTGCCGATGACCACACCGTCGGGCGTCTTTTTCAGCAGCCCAGCCTTGGCCAGATCGGCTCGGGTGGCAAAGCGGGCGTCACCGTGAAACGCTGCAGTGCGCGGCTTGAGGATCAAGATGGCCAGAATGATCCAGGTGAGCAGCGGCACGCCGAAACCGATGACACCGGCGAGTTTTATCTTGCCGGCATACGGCACATACGCCGGCACGTCGATGACACTGTAGTACGCCCAGTAGGTATTCCATTCCAGCGGAACATGACGTAGGCCAAGCAGCCACAACAAAAGAAAACCCGCGGCATACAGTGCAGCCATGAGGGTTGGCGCCAGCAATGTCAGCGCAAGCAGTCCTTTTGCCTTGCTCATCCATGAATCTCCATCGAAGTCGGGTGGCTTTGATGGATTGTCTTGAGGCAAGGCTGAGTCTTGATGCAGTCCCACCACCCGGCTGCTTGACAACCATGACTGAGACAGCGAACGACTTTGCCTACATGACGACCACCGCCTTGCTTAGCGCATAAAAAAGCCGGACGGCATGCACCGTCCGGCGTTCATCGACTGCATTTCAAAAGTTCAGCGGAGGATTGCCGCCGGATCCTGTTTCGCCTTCAAGGCTGCGCACAGCAAGGTTTGCTCGCGCGTCTGCGCAAGGCCGCGATCAGCACCAGTAACGTCCTTCAGGCGCGGCTCGAAATACGCCTGCAGGCGATCCGCTTCGGCCTTGGAGCAACCGCCACCACCCACCAGACGTGGCAGCACGCCGCTGGCAAAGCTGCCGGTGCGAGCAATCACCTGATCGTAGTGGCCGGTGAACCAGTGCCACAGCGCCTCGCGCGCGGCAGGCGTGTCGCGGCCACCGCGGAGGATGGCGGCCATTTCGCCGACCTTCACTTGCTTGGTCAGCGCGAAGTTGCGGGCTTGATCGGCTAGCTCCGACGTATCCGCAGCGGCGAGGCCGGCGAGCATGGCGTTGCGCTGGGCCGGGTCGGTGGTTTGCGGTATTTCGGCAATCAAGGCATCGACAGCGGGCTTGCCGCGTTCCTGCACGGCTACGGCCAGCGAATCGCCGAGCAGATCCGGATCAGCAGCAGCGAGGTCGAGATGGCCATCGGCCTTCTTGGTCAACGCCGCATCGCCCTGCTTGAGCAAGGCCGCACGCACTTGCGGAAGCTTGAAATCAAGCGCGAGCGCATGGGCGAGCGTGGTGCGCAGAATGGAGTCGCCATCGGCTTCACCTTGCTTGCGTTGATAGCCGAGCTGCTCCATGCGTGGCAAATAAGCATTCTTCACCCAATCGACGATTTTCGCGCGTTGCGCATCGGTTTGCGCTTCGTTGCGATAGATCCACGCAACGGTATCAAGCGGCGCAACAACTACCTCGCGCGTACCGGCGCCGGCCAGCGGCTTAAGTGCTGCGAGTGCATCGCCCGCATTCAGCTCGCCATGACGGAAGCCTGCATCGATGCCATCGGCATAGGCCAGCTGCTCGGTGTCGCTGAGCGACGCTACGTGCTGCGTCAGTGCCGTCCACTCTGGCTTCGTGAGACTGAAGCGGTAATAGCCGCGTGCATAGGCGTTAGGCATCACCCAGGTTGGATTGCTCGCGTCAGTCAGTTCGATGGTGCCGCTGGGCTTGTCGAACATTTCGCACTTCACCTTGCTGCCATCCGCGGCGCCGTAGCGCACGCACAACGGAATACCCCACTCGCGCTTCGCATCGCCCGCGCTGCCCACCGGCAGGTAACGGCTCTGGCTCAGGTGCACGATGGTCTTGCCGCCTTTCTGCTCCAGCGTGGTTCGTACGTACGGGACGCCAGATTGATCGAGGAAGCTGTTGAACGCGTGCTTGAATGTCTCGCCCTGGTTCGCCGCGGTGGCCACGGCGCCGACCAGATCATCCGCCGTGGCATTGCCGAACTTGTGCGCCTGAATATAGGCACGCATACCCTTCTGGTACACATCCTCGCCGACGTAGCCTTCGAACATGCCAAGCACCGCGGCGCCTTTGCGATAGGTGATGGCATCGAAGGCGGTTTCGATGTCGCCGTTGCCGGTGATCGGTTGGCGAATCTTGCGTGCGCTGACCAGGCTATCGTTCTGCATGGCTTCTTGTGCGGCGGTAATGCGGTCGAGATCGGCACGATATTCCGGATGCACCTTCATGGTGACTTTCTGCTGCATCCAGGTGGCGAAAGCTTCGTTGAGCCAGAGATCGTCCCACCACGCCAGCGTGACCGTATCGCCGGTCCATTGATGCGCCAACTCATGCGCGGTGACATTGAACGAGCCGCGCACATACTTGGCCGGCGAATCCGGATCGAGCAACAGCAGCCAGTCGCGGAAGGTGACCAGACCGGGGTTCTCCATCGCACCAGCGGAGAAATCGGGCGCGGCAAGCAGATCGAGCTTGCCGAACGGATAACCGAAACCGTAGTAATTCTCCAACGTGTGGATGATGCTCGGCGTTTCGCTCAGCACATGCTGCATGCGATGACCCTCGCCGTGTGCAGCGATGCCGCGCAACGGCAACACATCACTGCGGTATTCGTCGGGCGCGATATCCGGGCCGTTGACGATATCCCACGGGCCGACCGCGAAGGCCACCAGGTAGGTGGGTAGCGGCTTGGTTTGCGCGAAGGTGAGCGTTTTCCACTTGTCGCCGGCCGCGGTCTCGCTGAGCTGCTTCGTGTTGGCCACCGCTGCTAAATCGGAAGGAATGGTGAGCGAAATGTCGTACGGCGTCTTAAAGCCAGGCTCATCGAAGCCAGGGAAAGCGAAGCGCGCGCTGATCGGCTCCATCTGCGTCATCGCATACGGCACGCTGGCATGGCTGACCTTGTACAAACCTTGCAGTTGCTGATTGAGCGGCGCGGTGTAGTCGATGGTGAGCGTGAGTGATTGCGGCTGCAGCGTGCTGCCGAAATCGATGCGCGACACGCCTTCGTTCGGCGCCACGGCCACGTATTTGCCGTCGTAGATTTTGCCTACGGCATCCGTGATGGTGACTTTGGAGACGCTGAGGTCGCGACCATCCAACCACAGATAATCGGATGCCTGCTTCAGATCCACCTTGATGGTGGTGGTGCCGGAAAACGTCTGCAGCGCGGGGTCGACCTTGAAAGCCAATTTGTAAGCCTGCGGCACGGCCCAGCCAGGTAACTTTCCATGTGGCGCCTGATCGGCTTGCGGTGATGCCAGGGCTGCACTGCAGCATACGGCGAGCACAGTCATGGCGAGCGAACGAACGAGGTGGTGCATGGAGAGTTCCCTACGGCAACGAAAAGCGTTCACGCTAGGTCGTGTAGGCACTCTGCCACAGTGCCAAAAGGCATAGTCCTCTGATGGTTGGCCGCCGCCTGCACCTAAGCTTGCTCGCAGGAGGGACAATTGATGAACATATCGATGAAGGATCATCCGCCTTTGATCCCGTGTGCATCCGCGCGCACCATCCGTGTCGCGGTGCTGGAGGACGACGAGGCATTCCGCCGCGACATTCTGCTGCCGGTGCTTCACGATCACGGCTTCAGCGCACACGGCATGGCAAGCGCGGCGGAACTGTATCGAAACATGCTTTCGCAGCAGTTCGATATCGTGCTACTCGACATCAGCCTTTCCGATGAGGATGGACTTACCGTCACGCAACACCTGCGCGCAACATTGGACATTGGCATCATCATGCTGAGTGGATTGGTGCACCGCGACCACCACATCCAGGCACTCAAGCGAGGAGCGGATTTCTATCTGTCCAAGCCGATCGATGTCGACGTGCTAGTGGCTTCGCTGCACAGCCTCGCGCGCCGGCTTGTACTTCCCACTCCGCATGACATCGCGACACATCATCAACCTTCCCCCTCGTGCTGGCGACTGGACGCCGGCGGCTGGCGTTTCGTGTCGCCTCATGGAAAAGTGGTTGCACTCACGTCCAGCGAGCGATGCGTGCTGACCGTGCTGATTGCTGCAGGTGATCATCCTGTGTCGCGCGAAGCGCTCGCCGAAGCACTCAGCCAGAACGCCTACGACTCCGATCCGCATCGTCTGGAAATGATCATTTATCGGCTGCGGCGAAAAGTGCTTGCGCAGACGGAGCATGCACTCCCGCTCATTACAGTGCGCAGCAAGGGTTACATGCTGCTTTGTGATTCGTAGGGCACATCCAAAAGTCGTCAAACACTCGCTGCGATTTTTTCGTCAATCCAGCCCGTGATGAACTCTGTACACCCTCACAGCCGTCATTCCTGCAGAAGCGGAGGCGCTTTTCAACAGCGAAGCTGGTCAATCCATGTTGCTCTGCGAACAGAAGCGAGATGGATTGACCAGCTTCGCTGTTGTGAAGCGCCTCCGCTTTCGCCGGAATGACGACCATACATAGATTGCGGCGCACACGAACCCCAACATTGCCATGTGAATCTCGTGCTGGGGTTCGCATGCGCTCACCACCAACCTACGCGCCGTGATCGATAGCGCAGGCAAGATTGGACTTAAGTACTCATCAAAAAATCGCGTTGACGGCATGTCACCCTAGAAGCGCAAGCATGTGCCAGCGCATCTTGTCAGATAATTCGCAAGCTTCCTCTCTCGATTTCCCCACCTGCCCTCTCCGAGAGAGTGACGTCATCAACACCACTCCTTCCTAAGCCAAGCGCAACGCCATTTGAGCGACATGCGCGCTCCTTCGTGCACGGCATGCATGGATGTGATCAACCGTGAGATTGCGAATAAGAAAGTGATATTCCGTGCATTTGTGTGCGTGACACACCTCCACGCGTGAACGGATGCTCAACGCTGCGCGACCGTGTCATGACTCGTCATCGACAAGGGTTGCATGGGGAGAAGACCGCGCCATGGCGCCTATGAATCGCCCCGTTCTCAGCGTCGCATCGGCATGCATAGGTTGCGGCCTAACAACATGGAGGAAAGAACAAGTCATGAATAAGATCTACAGCAAGGTGTGGAATGCTTCGATTGGCGCCGTCATCGTCGCATCCGAGCTGGCAAGCAGTGACGTGGTGGTTTGCAAGGGAAGCAATCCGAACCAGGCGCGCACTATTTTGAAGAGCACGTTGGCAGTGTTGATCGGCCTTGCACTGCTACCCTCCATGGCACGCGCCGATATCTGCTCGGGTTCGTTTACGGATCACGACATGCCCGAGGCAGCGGCGACTGCCCTTGCTTGCGGCGCGGGATCCTACGCAAAGGGCGAATACTCGACGGCACTTGGCACCGACAGCTTCGCTTTCGGTGACTACGCCACGTCAGTGGGCTACTCCGCGCAAGCGCGCGGCATCGACAGCATCGCCTTGGGCCACGACGCACTTGCGTCGGGTCAATCAAGCATTGCCATCGGTCAGAACAGTCGTGCCTCGGCAGCCAATAGCGTGGCGCTGGGCGACAACTCCCTCGCCAATCAAGTCAACACCGTGTCAGTGGGCCGCGCTGGTAGTGAGCGTCGCATCACTAACGTGGCTGACGCGACCGATCCGTACGATGCCGTGAACAAGCGTCAGCTGGACACGCTCGCCGACAACGTGAGCGACGCACAGCATTACTTCAAGGCCCATGGCAACAACGATGGTTCGGATGATGCTACGGCCAACGGCCAATACGCCGTTGCTGCCGGCAGCAACAGCGTTGCACAGGGTAGCAGTAGCGTGGCTATTGGCTCTTATAGCTTGGCGAATGGCCTTGGCACTGCGATCGGTTCGTTTAGCTACGCCGGTGGATTCGGCTCCACGGCTTACGGCGCCGACTCGTACGCGGGTGGTGACTATGCTTTGGCGCTGGGCGCCAATTCGACTGCGCAATCGTATGGCTCGATCGCAACGGGTATGGAAAGCGCTGCCAGTGGCAACTACGCCGTCGCCGCGGGCGCTGCCAGCCATGCGGCGGGTAATCAGGCGGTAGCGATCGGTTATTCCGCTGAGGCGTCGAGCGTAGGAACGATCGCGCTGGGTGATCATTCCGTTGCCAACGTCTATGGCAACGTCGCTATCGGCATGGGGGCGATTGCTAACGGCAAAGATGACAATGGGGACGAAGCCGGGCTGGGCGTCGCCGTCGGTGCGAACTCTTACGCATCGAGCTATTCCACCGCTGTAGGCGGTAGTGCTATGGCTGCTGGACCGGCTTCTATGGCGATCGGCATCAATGCTTATGCCGAAAGCAATCACGCGATGGCCTTGGGCGCCGACACCGTGGCCAGCGGCTGGAGCGCCACGGCCATCGGACCGGGTGCGCAGGCCGGCGGACAAAGCGCCTTGGCCATTGGTGGGCCCTTGGCTCCAGTTCCCGGCGAATTCGGTCCAACCTATTTCACCGCGGCAAGTGGCGATAACGCAGTGGCAGTAGGTGCCGGGGCCTTCGTGGGTGGCGATCGAAGCGTGGCTCTGGGCGCCGGTGCGGCGGTTACTCGTGACGACGGCACGCCGGTCAACGACAGTGTGGCCCTGGGTTCGTATTCGTACAACGACCGCGATAACACCGTTTCAGTCGGCGATGTAGGTCGTGAGCGCCAGATCACCAATGTGGCGGCGGGGACCGAAGACACCGACGCAGTAAACAAAGCGCAGTTGGAAGCAGCGACTGCTTCGACCAAGTACTTTGCTGCCAGCGGTGGCGCGGGCGCTGACACCGAGGCTCTCGCTGGTGCGGATTACGCCACCGCCGCCGGTGAAGGCTCGTTTGCAGGTGGCACCGGCAGTTCGGCCTTTGGCAGCGGCGCCGATGCGATCGGTGATTTCAGCGTAGCTGCAGGTTATGCCGCGACTGCTATCGACACCGACAGCGTTGCGGTGGGTCATGGCAGTCAAGGTCTGGCCCAGGGTAGCGCCGCGGTAGGCGCCAACGCTGTAGCGGGTGGCGCCAATAGCAGCGCGTTCGGCAGCGATTCGCAGGCACTGGGCCTGGGTTCGCTGGCACTTGCCGGCGGCACGGTGAATGCCGGTGCGAACTTCGGTCAAGCTTTTGGTACCGGCTCGTATGTGGGTCAAGGCTCGCATAGCGCAATAGCCGTTGGCTCCATGGCTTCGGTCGGCGATAACGCCAGCGGGGGCATCGCGGTGGGTGCCTACGCGCAGTCCAACGCCGGTGGAGCCGTTGCTGTAGGCAGTGTTGGTGCGTTTATCGAACCGGGAACCACGAGTTTCGTCGCACGTGCGGCGACGGGGAGTGGCACGTACTCGACTGCCCTGGGCGCTGCCGCTCTGGCTGCTGGAAGCCTCAGCGCCGCTGTTGGTTTTGCCTCCGAAGCCAGCGCCAACGATTCGATTGCGTTGGGCAGCTACAGTTTGGCTGATCGGAACAACACTGTTTCGGTAGGCAGGGTCGGTCTTGAGCGTCAGATCGCCAACGTGGCGGCCGGCACCGAAGCTACCGATGCAGTGAACAAGTCCCAGTTGGATGCTGTAGCCAACGCATCCGAAGGCACCAACAAGTACTTCAAGGCCAACGGCAATGACGGCATAGGCTTGTTCGACGGTGCGATCGCCAGCGGTGAGCGTGCCGTGGCGGCAGGCGCCAGCAGCCAGGCTGCTGGCCTCGGCGCGGCGGCCTTTGGCTCCAATAGCTCGGCCAGCGGAGACAGTTCGACCGCCGTCGGTCTGAACAGCGAGGCTTCGGGTCTAGAAACCACGGCGGTGGGTAATAGCAGCACAGCGAACGGGTTCTACGCCTCAGCCTTCGGCACCGGTAGTTTGGCCGACGGCGATTTCACCACGGCGGCAGGCGTGGGTGCGATGGCCATCGGCAATGCATCTACGGTCCTGGGTGCTGAATCCTATGCCGATGGCAACTACGGCCTGGCCGTGGGCGCCCGCGCTTATAGCGGCGGCGAAGACTCGATTGCGCTGGGGCATTTCGCCAATGCAGCGACCGATGGTGCAGTCGCGATTGGCGGCACCTACGCGCCACCGCCAGGTTCGGTCGGCTTCTTGGGCGCCACGATGGCAACCGGACGTAATGCGGTTGCCCTGGGAGCCAGCGCTATGGCCAACGGTGCAGACAGCGTCAGCCTAGGTGCGGCTTCGTTCGCACTTGCTGACAATGCCACCGCGATTGGTCCGGGTGCGCAGGCCGTTGCATCCGACTCGACGGCGATTGGTTACAACTCGACGGCCACGCGCGACAACACGGTATCGGTAGGTAGCGATATCAATGGCATCAACCGCCAGATCACCAACGTTGCAGCTGGCACCGAAGGCACCGATGCCGTCAACGTCGACCAGCTGAACAATACGGTGGCCGGCGCCACTCAGAACAATCGCTATTTCAAAGCGCAGGGCCAGAAGGGTGATGTCGTCGATCCGTTCGATTCCGCGCTTGCGGCGGGCGAAAACAGCGTCGCAAGCGGCGCCTATGCGTTTGCCGAAGGCGACCTGTCGGTGGCAGTGGGCAACAGCAGTCATGCAGCCAATGGCGGAACCGCTGTGGGCTCGCAGGCGCTGGCCGATGGAGAACGCAGCACGGCAGTGGGACGGCGCAGTACCGCGTCGGGCGATTACAGCACGACATTGGGTGCCGGTTCGGTAGCCAGCAACGCCAACTCCGTAGCGCTGGGTGCGTTCTCCACGACCGATCGTGGCAACAGTGTGTCGGTCGGCAGTGCTGGCAGCGAGCGTCAGATCACCAACGTAGCAGCCGGTACGCAGGCTACCGACGCGGTGAACAAGTCGCAGTTGGATGAAGTGGCCAGCAACGCTGCCGCAGCCAGCAAGTATTTCAAAGCCAACGGCAACAATGATGTTGGCCTGTTCGACGATGCTATTGCTGGGGATGACTACGCCATCGCTGTCGGCAGCTCCAGTCAAGCTATCGCTTCGCATGCCACTGCCATCGGCACGGGTGCGCAAGCCAGTGGTGAGCAGTCACTGGCACTGGGCGACGGGGCATCCGCTTCGTACTACAACGCTATCGCCATCGGCTCCAACAGTATTTCCAACAGCTGGTCCTCGATTGCGGTCGGCTTGGACAGCCAAGCAACCGGTGTTCAAAGCATCGCTATCGGAGAGGGGGCTCAAGCGGACCAGCTGGGCAACGTTGCTCTGGGTTGGGCTAGCCAAGCCACCGGCGCGTACTCCACCGCGCTTGGTGGTGCATCCATGGCCAGCGGCTACAACAGCTTGGCAGCAGGCGCTGGGGCCTGGGCACTCGGCAACAACGCAACAGCGCTCGGCGCAGGCGCGGGCAGCTACGACGTTGTGGATGAAATCACCGCCGTGGGCACCGATGCTCAAGCGAATGCTTATCGTGGCACCATCGTCGGTGCAGGCAGCCAAATTGCATCCTGGGCACCGAACAGCACCGTGATCGGCGCGAACGCCTCCAGCTCTGAAAGCAACGGCACCGCTATCGGCGAAAGCAGCGTGGTAGCTGAGGGCGCCACGAACGCAGTAGCCCTGGGTTCGGGTTCTTACGCTGATCGTGCCAATACTGTTTCTGTCGGCTCCACCGGAAGTGAACGTCAAATCACCAACGTGGCGGCGGGCACAGCGGCCACTGATGCGGTAAACAAGTCACAGTTGGATGCACTCGCTGATAGCGTCGGTACGACCACTCGTTACTTCGCTGCTACTGGCGACAGTAATGACGACGCCGTTGCAAGCGGTGCGCACGCGACTTCCGCCGGTTCGGGGAGCAACGCCTTTGGCGATGGCGCTTCCGCTTTCGGTAGCGGCGCTGATGCCATTGGCGCGTACAGCGTGGCCAGCGGATATGGCAGCTCGGCGATTGGTGACTACTCAATCGCGCAAGGTACAAACAGCCAGGCCTCCGGCGGCAGCGCCATTGCTGTTGGCCGCGACAGCCTGACTGCGGGCAGCTTTGGCGTGGGTATTGGTGCAAGCAGCCAGAGCCTGGGCTTCAATTCGGTCGCTATCGGCGGCTTTGCGACGGCAAATGGGCCATTCAACGTCGCAGTGGGCGGAGGTTCGTCGGCCCAGGGTGTTTTCAGTACGGCCCTCGGCGATTCCTCCTCCGCCAACGTGTATGCGGTAGCCGTGGGTGCAGGCAGCACCGCCGATGAAAGCGGCAGCTCCTTAGGCGCCGGTGCAACGGCAAGTCAGTCGGCAACAGCGCTGGGTGCGGACAGTTTCGCCGACAACGGTGGCGTGGCGGTTGGCCTCAACACCTACGCAAACTTCAACAGCACAGCTGTCGGCACGGAAAGCTGGGCCGCAGGCAGCATGGCCACCTCGGTCGGCTACAACAGTTACGGCTTTGGCGATAACACCGTAGCAGTAGGTGCCAATGCCTGGGCCATGGCTGACAACAGCGTGGCGTTGGGGCAAGGCTCGCGAGCTGATCGTGCGAATTCGGTATCAGTGGGCGCTGCGCAAGATTGGCAGGGCGCGGATGGCACGGTGTACAAGGCCATCGATCGCCAAATCACCAACGTCGCAGCTGGTACCGAAGGCACCGACGCGGTGAACGTGGATCAGTTGAACGATGCCATCTCGCAAGTGGGCGGTGACGGCAGTACCAACCGCTACTTCAAGGCTGTCGGCAACAACGACGGCAGTGACGACGCCAGGATCAGTGGCGCGGAAGCGGTAGCCAGTGGTGCTAACGCTAAGGCGTTGGCGGATGGCGCGGTGGCACTGGGCGGTGAGAGCACGGCCAGCGGCGTGCAGAGTGTCGCATTGGGCTTCAACGCCACAGCTACCGGCAATAGCAGCCTGGCACTGGGCACCAATAGCGCGAGCACCGCCTTCAACAGTGTGGCCTTGGGCAACGGTAGCGTTGCTGATCGCAACAATACGGTGTCGGTTGGCCGTGTGGGCGGCGAGCGCCAGATCACCAACGTTGCTGCAGGCACCGCAGACACCGATGCCGTCAACGTGGCTCAGCTCAAGCAGGCGGGCCTGGTCGGTTCCGACGGCAGCACCATTTCGGCCGTGGCTTACGACGCAGGCAGCAACCAGCGCTCGGTAACCCTCGGCGATGGCATAAGTGGCACCACCATTGCCAATGTTGCCGCAGGTGTGTCGTCGGGTCAGGCGGTGAATTTCGATCAGTACCAGTCGCTGGCTAACACCATCGGCGGCGGTGCAGCGATCGGACCCAACGGCATGATCAGCTTGCCGCAGTTCAACATCCAAGGCGTGAGTTACAGCAATGTGGGCGCAGCATTCGGCGCTCTGGATGGCGCTGTCACCGCGCTGGGCAACCGCGTCGGCAATCTGGAAGTCTCCGTCGGCGGTGGCACCGGCATCCCTGGTGTGGTTAGCGGCGATACGGTAGCTATCGGTGAAAACAGCGGCGTGCAAAACGGCAATGGCGGCACCGCCCTGGGTGGAGGCGCAAGCACGTCAGGCTCCACCGGCACCGCGATTGGGCAAGGCAGCGAAGTCACGGGCTCCAATGCCGTTGCTCTTGGCGCTGGCTCGGTTGCGGACAGGGACAACTCAGTCTCCGTGGGCAGCGCTGGTGCAGAACGCCAGATCACCAACGTAGCAGCCGGTACGCAGGCCACCGATGCGGTCAACATGAGCCAGATGACGGCCGCCACGCAAAGCGCCATCGAAGCCGCGCAAGCCTATGCCGATAACAGCGCGCAACAGACGCTCAACAGCGCCAATGCCTATACCGACAGCAAGGTCTCGAATCTTGTCACCAACGACAACTTCAATGCCTTCAAGGATTCGGTGAATCAGCAGTTCCATGCCGTCAACACGCGCATTAGCCGTGTCGGCGCCATGGGTGCGGCAATGTCGGGCATGGCAGGTGCGATTGCTGCCGCTCCCGGCACCGACAACCGTGTCAGCGCGGCAGCAGGTACCTACGGTGGCCAGAACGCGTTGTCCGTGGGCTTTGCACGTCGCCTACCGGGTAATGGTGCGCTGCTGATCGGCGGCTCCGTCGCCGGCGGTGGCGAGTCCAGCGGCACGATCGGCGCCAGCTTCGGCTGGTAACGCGTTGCGCCCTCTTCCCTTGATGGAGAGAGGGCGCCTTGCACATCGCCCTGCCGTTCGCGGCAGGGCGACAACCGGGCGATTACGTATCGCCCGCCAACTCATCCGGGATGCGGGAATCCCGGGAATCACTTCAAGGATCCATGCATGAAGTCACTTCACACACTCCGCATCGGTGCGCTTGCCGCTGCTTTGTTTTTGTCCGTTTCGGCGATTCATGCTGCCGATGCGCCCACGCTACCTGGCAAGTTCGTCGGCGTAGGTCAGGCGAATCAAACCTATGATCGCTTCATCATTACCTACAAAGACGGCACGACCGAACGTAGTAGTAGCGATGCCGTCATTCAAAACGTGAAGACTGCTCTAGGTCGTGTCGGTTTGGACCGCGTAACGATTGCGTCCAACGGCACTACAACGCCCGCCGTGTCCGCGTCGTACCAGCGCAAACTCGCTGTGGGTGCCGACCTGGTGCGCACCTCGCGCAAACTCAACCAGAGTGAAGCGAACACACTGATGGCACAGATAGCCGCCGACCCGTCGGTCGCGCACGTCCAGCCGGACTACAAGATGTATGTGGTCAAAGACTTCGCAGCACCGGCATCGATCAATGCGAAGGCGAATGTAGCCCTGCAAACCTTCACGCCAGACGATCCCTATTACGCCAAATATCAGTGGCATTTCTTTGACCCGACCGGCGGCGCAAACGTCAACAACGCGTGGGATATTGCCGATGGCTCAGGTATCACGGTGGCAGTGATCGACACCGGCATCACGCAGCACCCCGACCTCGATACGTCGCTGGCTGACGCAGGCTACGATTTCATTTCTGACTCCTTTGTCTCCGGCCGTGCTACCGACGGTCGCGTGCCGGGCGGCTGGGATACGGGTGATTGGGACAACACCCAACCCTATCTGCAAGAGTGTCTCGGCTCGAACAATCCGGCGGACGGTGAACCCAGTAGCTGGCACGGCACGCATGTGTCGGGCACGATTGCCGAGCTCACCAACAACGGCGTAGGCATGGCCGGTATCGCGTACAACGCCAAGGTGCTGCCAGTACGCGTGCTTGGCCATTGCGGTGGTTACGACTCCGATATTTCCGACGCCATCGAATGGGCATCGGGCGGTCATGTGGATGGTGTGCCTGACAATACACACGTGGCGCAGGTGATCAGCATGAGCTTGGGCGGTCAGGAAGCATGCACCCCTGATGCTCCGGAATACACCGCCATCCAAAACGCGATCAGCCGCGGCACCACCGTTGTCGTAGCCGCAGGCAACAGCTCGGCGGATGTATCCGGCTTTACACCCGCCAGTTGCCCCGGCGTTATCGCGGTTGCGTCAAACGGCATTACAGGCAAACGCGCTTTCTATTCCAACTACGGCAAGGGCGTTACCCTTTCGGCTCCGGGTGGCGGCATCTATGCCAACGACGCTTCGTCGGGCAACGTAGTCGACAACGGTTTCGTCTGGTCCTCCATCAATGACGGCGCCACAACACCCGGCAACGCCACATACGGCGGCATGGCCGGCACCTCGCAAGCCACCCCGCATGTCAGTGGCACCGTGGCGATGATCATCGGTGCAACGAACGCAGCTGGATTGGCGACGCCATCGCCATCCGATATCGCGAATATCCTGGTGAAATCCGCTCGTCCGTTCCCGGTGGCCCAGGATCACGTCATTGGCGCGGGCATCGTTGATGCTGCTGCCGCGGTCAATCTTGCCTTGAATGGTGACACTGGCAATCCGGGCGATGGAGACAGCGATCCAGGCATCACATTGACCAAGGGCGTGATCCTCTCCGGCCAGAACATCGGCGCAGGTGCCGCCGTTCGCTACTCGATCACCGTGCCGGCTGGCGCCACCACGCTGAACATCCGCACCATCGGCGGCAGCGGCGGTGACGTATCGCTGTATGTGAAGGCCGGCAGCTCGCCAGCTGCCGACGGCAGCGATGCCGATTTCAGCTCGGTCAAGCCTGGTAACAACGAAGCCGTAGTCATTCAGAAACCGGAAGCAACCACGTACTACATCCTCGTGGTCGGTGGCGAGAGCGCCACCAGCAACCTTTCCGTATTGGCCGACTACACGCCGTAATTGCAGGCGTTAGTTACATGCAGGAAGAGCCCCGGCCAGCGAGCCGGGGTTCTTTTTTGATGGTTCTCATTGCCCATGGCGAAACCTCTTGCATTGCTAAAACCGATTATTACCGCAATACTTATAGATACCATCTATTATTGAGCTCGTCATGAACTTGCGCGATCTCCACTATCTGGTCTCCCTGGCTGAGCATCGGCACTTCGGGCGCGCGGCGGAAGCCTGCTTCGTCAGCCAACCCACCCTTTCCACCCAGATCAAGAAGCTGGAAGACGAGCTGGGCGTGGCCTTGGTGGAACGTACGCCTCGCAAGGTATTGCTCACCGAGGTAGGCCGCGACATCGCCAATCGTGCGCGCGAGGTGTTGAACGAAATCGAGCAGATCAAGGGCATTGCGCGGCGCACGGTGGATCCGGAATCGGGCACGGTGCGGCTGGGCATCTTCCCTACGCTTGGCCCCTATCTGCTTCCGCACGTGGTACCGATGGTGCGCGAACGCTTTCCTCGTTTAGAACTGCTGCTGGTAGAGGAGAAAACCGAAGTCGTGCTGCATCGCCTGCGCGAAGGCAAGCTCGATGCCGGCGTGCTGGCCTTGCCGATCCATGACGACAGCCTGCATGCGGAATTTCTGTTCGAAGAACCGTTTATGTTGGCCGTGCCGCAATCGCACCCGTTGGCCAAACGGACGCAGTTAAAGCTCAGCGATCTTTCCGATCAGAGCCTGCTGCTGCTGGAAGACGGCCACTGTCTGCGCGATCAGGCGCTGGAGGTGTGTCACATGGCAGGCGCCGGCGAAAAGAGCGGCTTTCGCGCAACCAGTCTCGAAACCTTGCGCCAGATGGTAGCTTCCAACGTCGGTATCACCTTGCTGCCCACACTTGCGGTGAAACCACCGGTCGCGCAAGCACCCAACTTGCAGTTTGTGGAATTCGGCGGGCATCCGCCCAGCCGCCGCGTAGCCATGGTGTGGCGCAAGAGCTCAGCCATGAGCGGTTTTCTGAAACAGTTGGCGGACATATTCAAGAGTTTGCCAAAAGATCTGCTCGATCCGCACACCGTCAACGCGGTGCCGGCAAAGCGTCGACGCGTGATGTGAAGTGCTGCGTTGCGCCATAGCTGGCGTCAATCATCCTCATAAGAACAATCAATTTCATACTTGTCCTACAGCGCGCTACGCTCGGAAGGCGCGACCGTGAGGCCGCCTCTGCATTTCCCTCTCAAGCCCAACGCCACGAGGTGATGTCATGAGCAAGCTGAAAGGCTCCAAGACGGAGCAGAACCTGAAAGACGCGTTCGCCGGCGAATCGATGGCCAACCGCCGGTATCTCTACTTCGCATCGAAAGCCGATGTGGAAGGCTACAACGACGTATCCGCCGTATTCCGTTCGACCGCTGAAGGCGAAACTGGCCATGCCCATGGCCATCTGGAATACCTGGAGCAATGCGGCGATCCCGCTACCGGCAAACCCTTCGGCCCCACTAAAGAGAACCTGCAAAGCGCCATCGCGGGTGAAACCCACGAATACACCGACATGTATCCGGGCATGGCGAAAGCTGCGCGCGAAGAAGGCTTCGAGGAAGTGGCCGATTGGTTCGAAACGCTCGCCAAGGCGGAACGCTCGCATGCGAATCGGTTTACGAAGGCGCTGAACGAACTCGCCTCCTGACGCAATAGCAACTACTCCCTCTCCCCGCTGGGGAGAGGGCTGGGGTGAGGGGCCAATCTTGCGTGAAGACCCTGCAACCCCATGATGCCGTCATCCCCGCGAAAGCGGGGATCCACTTTCGCTTGCGATGCAAGAGCGAGAGGGATTCCCGCTTTCGCGGGAATGACGGCCTTGCGGTTACACAGGGCAACGTCAGAGACAACCCCATGGCAGAACCCATCGGCACAACTCGCGAAGGCAGCCTCGAAGCACCGACACGCCATCCACTGGATTGGCTCAACCCCGAATTCTGGGATCGCCAATCACTCGATGCCGAACTGGAACGCGTCTTCAACATCTGCCACGGCTGCCGCCGCTGCGTCAGCCTGTGCCACGCTTTTCCCACGCTGTTCGACCTGATCGACAACTCAGAATCAATGGAAATCGACGGCGTTGCGAAAAGCGACTACGTCAAGGTGACCGAACAGTGTTACCTGTGTGACCTGTGCTATCTCACCAAATGCCCGTACGTGCCACCGCATCCGTGGAACGTGGATTTCCCGCACGTGATGCTGCGCGCCAAAGCCGTCGACTTTCGCGAGCATGGCGCGCCGGTGTCCGCACGCATCCTTTCCAATACGCGCGCTGTCGGCAAACTCGCTTCCATTCCCGTCGTCGTGCAAACCATCAACGCAACGAACAAGAACAAGACCGCGCGCAAGCTGCTGGAAAAAACCATGGGCGTGGACGCGCAGGCGCGCGTACCGGCTTATCACACGCCCACCGCACGCAAGCGTCTGCGCAAACTCGACGGCCAAGGTGAAGCCAAGCCGGCCGGACGCACACGCGGCAAGGTTGCCATCTTCGCCACTTGTTACTGCGACCATTCCGAGCCGGGCGTCGTAGAAGATCTCGCTGCCGTACTCAAGCACAATGCCATCCCCGTACGCCTGGTGGAACAAGAAAGCTGCTGTGGCATGCCAAAGTTCGAGCTGGGTGATCTTGAAACCGTACGCAAGTACAAAGAACGCAACATTCCAGTGCTGGCGAAGATGGCGCGCGAAGGCTGGGATTTCACTGCGGCGATTCCTTCCTGCGTGCTGATGTTCAAGCAGGAACTGCCGCTGATGTTTCCGGATGACGACGATGTGGCGCTGGTGCGTGACCACTTCTTCGACCCCTTCGAATACCTGGCCGAACGCCATAAAGCCGGGCTGCTGGTCACCGATTTCAAGCAATCGCTTGGCACGGTCGCGTGGCAAGTGCCCTGCCATCAACGCGTGCAGAAGATCGGCCCCAAGACCGCCGAGATCCTGCGGTTGGTGCCGAATACGGAAATCACCACCATCGAACGCTGCTCTGGCCACGACGGTACTTACGGCGTGAAGCACAAGACGTACGCACTATCGCGCAAACTCGCCAAGCCGGTAGAAAACCGTGTGGCGCAAGCGGAAGCCACGCACTTCACCAGCGATTGCCCGATGGCCGGCGGCCACATCGCGCATGGCCTGGGCGACAACCCCGCAGCCGAACATCCACTGAGCCTGCTACGCAAGGCTTACGGGATATAAACATCGACATGAACGCTCAACTTTCGACACCCACGAACAAACTGCAGCGCCATGATCTGCTTTCGCTCGAAGCCTACGCCGCGCAACGTGCCGATTTCCGCGCGCGCGTCATGGCGCACAAAAGGAATCGCAATGTGCATCTTGGCGCGCATCTCACACTCGCCTTCGAGGATCGGCTCACCATCCAGTATCAGGTGCAGGAGATGTTGCGTATCGAGCGTATCTTCGAAGCCGATGGCATCAACGAGGAATTGGATGCCTACAATCCACTCATTCCCGATGGAAAAAACCTCAAGGCCACGCTATTCATCGAGTATGCCGACGTGGAACAGCGCAAGCATGAGCTGGCGCGATTAGTCGGCATCGAACATAACATTGTGCTGACGGTAAGCGGACATGCGCCGGTCACCGCCATCGCCGATGAAGATATGGATCGCAGTACCGAAGAAAAAACCGCTGCGGTGCATTTTCTGCGGTTCGAGCTGGATGACCGGATGATCGAGGATTGGAAAGCCGGCGTTGCGGTGACGCTGGCTTCTACGCATTCGGAGATGCGCGAGAAAGTTACGTTATCGGACACGCTGCGTAAGGCGTTGGTGGTCGATTTCGATTAGCGGCACCTTACTCCATGGCCGTCATTCCCGCTTTCGCGGGAATGACGGCCATGAGGCACGAATTACGCTGCCGCAATTCCGATCGGACAAGCAACACCCGTCCCACCCAACCCGCAGTACCCAGCCGGATTCTTCGACAAATACTGCTGATGCTCGTCCTCGGCAAAGTAGAACGGCTTGGCCATGGCGATTTCGGTAGTAACGCTGCCATAACCCGCACGCGCCAACTCCTCCTGAAAGCGCTTCGCCGACGCTTGCGCCGCATTGAACTGTGCATCGTTGGACGTATAGATGGCTGAACGATACTGCGTACCCGTGTCGTTGCCCTGGCGCATGCCCTGGGTGGGATCGTGGTTTTCCCAGAACACTTTCAACAGCGTATCGAACGAAACCTTCGAAGGGTCGTACACCACTTTCACCACTTCGGCATGACCGGTCATACCCGAACACACTTCGTGATAGGTGGGATTGGGTGTGTAGCCGCCCGCATAACCCACCGCCGTGGTGAGCACGCCGGGCAGGCTCCAAAACTTGCGCTCGGCGCCCCAAAAGCAGCCCATGCCGAACAGCACGCTTTCGCTGCCAGGAAAGGCTTCCTGCTGCAGCGGGCGGCCGTGTACGTCATGGGTAAAGGCTGGCACCAACGCTTGTTCGCGCCCGGGCAGCGCATCCTCCTCACGAGGCATGCGCTGTTTCCACGCACCGATGCTGAGCATGACCGCGATCTCCTTCAGAGTGATATGTCTGAAGGTGTGGGCCGGCGTCAGTAATGCAACACGGTATGCAGCGGAATGTCCCGTGGCCAAAGCGCCCGACCCTGCAGGGCTAGCAGCTCGATCACCACCGACGCGCCCACCAGCTCTGCACCGAGCTGGCCCAATAGATTGCGCGCGGCGCCAAGCGTGCCGCCGGTGGCAAGGACGTCGTCCACCAGCAGCACGCGCTCGCCGTGGCGCACGGTGCCGACGCGCGCTTCGAGGCGATCGGTACCGTATTCGAGTTGGTAATCGGCATACATGACGGGCGGCGGCAGCTTGCCCGGCTTGCGTAGCGGTACGAAGCCCGCGCCCAGTTTCTGCGCCATCGCCGCGGCAAAGATGAAGCCGCGCGATTCGACGCCACACACGGCCTGCACGTCACTGTCCAGCCATGGCTCGACCAGCGCGTCGATGCAACGCGCGAAGGCGGAGCCGTCGGCCAACAGCGGCGTGATGTCACGAAAGGTGACGCCCGGCTTCGGGAAATCCGGTACAGCGCGAATCAAGCTTGCAAACTCGGTCATGCAGGGCTCCAGTGGTGATGCGCCGGGTAGGATACCTGCATGCGGTACGACAGCCTCTCCTCAATGGAGAGAAAAGGGAAACGCTCCGTGATCAACCGGGCTGCGGCACCAGGCTGTCCGCATCGTCGTCGAGTTCGTGGATGGCCAGGCGCGCTTCGGCGAGCGCGTGATCGATTTCGCGCACGATCGACTCGGCTGCATCCACGCTGGATTCGGGTACCAGCACTGCCACGTAATCCAGCGCAGGGAGCTGCCCGACACCACCGGTGAGGTATTCGCCGGAGATGAAGGCGGGCACCTCAGCGCTCTCCAGCGCATCTTTCACCAGATGGGCGTCGATCAGATTCTGGGCGCGGTAAACGATACGCATGGCCCCACGCTACTGCTGCCTGCCCCGCCGGGCAAGCTATTCACCAGAAAGCACCGATGCCCGCCACGCCCTGGGCGCCGTGCTTGCGCGCTTCTTCGGTCTGCGCAGGCGCCATGCCGCCGAGCGCGTAGACGGGTAGCGCGGCGGCTTCGGCCAGGGCCTGGAAACGCGACCAGCCCAGCACAGCTGCCTCTGGATGACTGGCGGTGGCCGCTACCGGCGATAGCGTGGCGAAGTCGGCGAACTGTGCACCCTTCGCCAGCTGGTCGGCATCGTGACAACTGGCGCCGATCAGTTGCGACCAGGGCAAGGGGCGTTCTTTCAGCTGATCGAGCTGCGACGCCTTCACGTGCACGCCGACGCCCTCGCCCAGCTGGCGCGCACCTTCCACGTCGCCGTTGAGCAACAGGCTGGCGCCGCATCGCACCGCGAGGCCCTGCAAGCGGGCTGCCAGGGCACGCACTTCTTCAATCGACCACAGCGGAAAGCGCAGCTGGATCAGCCCAATGCCCTGTTCGAGCACAGCCGCCACGTGCGTGTGCCATACCTCAGCGTGATCCGGCGGTACATCGGCGGGCGTAATTGCGTAGATCGCAGGTAAGCGCAGCGCCTGCAGAATGGGACGATCGGCAGGTGCCAGCATTGTCAGGTCGACGTCGCACGGCATCTGCCACTGCAGGGCCTGCCCCTCGAGCGACTTCGGCTCGCCCCGCCAACGCGTGAATTGCCACGCATCCAGCAGCAGGCCACGCTCGCCATAACGCCACGGTATGCGGATCAGGGGCGTGCCATCCTGCGGTTCGATCTGCACATCCAGTTCTTCACGCAGTTCACGCATCAAGGCAAGCTGCGGCAATTCCCCAGGTTCGAGCTTGCCGCCGGGAAACTCCCAGAAACCGGCCAGATGCTTACCCGGCGGACGCTGCGCCAGCAGCACCCTGCCCTGCGCATCGCGCAGCACGCCGGCCATCACATGCAGCATTGCGCCGGCGGCGGCGTTCACGCAGCGGAATCAGCTGTTGCGGATGTATTCGACCATGTCGAAGTCGTAGCTGTGCTGCGCATCCTTCTTGTGATGCGAGCGCTTAACCTCGGTCCAGTCGCTGAAATGAATGCCAGGGAAGAACGCATCGGCCCCATCCACCGCCGCGCCCACCCAGGTGAGATAAAGCCGCCGCGCCATCGGCAGCGCGTCATGGAACACCTTGCCGCCGCCGATCACCATCAGGCCGGTGCCGTCGGAACGCGCCTGAGCTTCTTCGATGGAACGCACCGTAATCTGACCAGGGAACGGCGCCTCATGCCGCTGCGACAGCACCAAGTTCACGCGGTCCGGCAGGGCCCGGCCGATCGACACGGCGGTGTTGTAGCCCATTAGCACATGCTTGCCGACGGTCAGCTGCTTGAACCATTTCAGATCGTCCGGCAGATGCCAGGGGAGCTGGCCCTTGCGACCGATTGCAAAGTTCTCGTCGAGGGCGGCGATCAGCGAAATGGCCATGGAAGCTCCAGCGGACGGCAGTGGTGTCATAAAGGCCGGGACCAGCCCGACCGACCGCTCATTATATAGAAGTGAGTGGAGGGGAGTGAGGAGTGAGTGAAGAGCAAAGGCCGGCCATCGACGCTTTTCTCTCCCCCTCACTCGCCTTCACTCACTCCTGACCTACACCGCCACCGGCGCCTTGATCGCCGGATGCGGGTGGTAATCCTCAATCGCTACGTCTTCGAAGCGGAAGTCGAAGATCGACGTAACTTCCGGATTGAGCTTCAGCCGCGGCAACGGACGTGGCTCGCGCGTGAGTTGCAAACGCGCCTGCTCCAGATGATTGCTGTAGAGATGCGCATCGCCCAGCGTATGCACGAAATCACCCAAGCCCAGTCCGCATACCTGCGCGATCATGTGCGTAAGCAGCGCATAGCTGGCGATGTTGAACGGCACGCCGAGAAAAATATCGCCGGAGCGCTGATAGAGCTGACAACTCAGCTCGCCGTTCGCCACGTAGAACTGGAACAACGCATGACAGGGCATCAACGCCATCTTCGGCAACTCGCCCACGTTCCACGCACTCACGATCAGGCGGCGCGAATCCGGGTTGCGCTTGATCTCCTCAACCACCCAACGGATTTGATCCACGACGCGCCCGTCGGCCGTGGGCCACGCGCGCCACTGCTTGCCGTATACCGGGCCGAGATCGCCGTGTTCGTCCGCCCATTCGTCCCAGATGCTGACGCCTTGTTCCTTCAGATACGCGATATTGGTATCGCCGCGCAGGAACCAGATCAGCTCGTGCACGATCGACTTCAAGTGCAGCTTCTTGGTGGTGACCAGCGGGAAGCCTTCGTTGAGATTGAAACGCATCTGCCGGCCGAACACGCTGCGCGTGCCGGTGCCGGTGCGATCGGTTTTTTCCGTGCCGTGATCCAGCACGTGGCGAAGCAAGTCGAGGTAAGCGCGCATACCGGGATTTTACGCCGTCTTGGAGGGCTCTGCCGCGGCGAGCGGCAGGGTGGGCGCTTTGCGCGACATCCACAGCAAAATGATGCCTACCGCAATCAGCGGCAGCGACTGGATCTGCCCCATGGTCAACCAGCCCCAGGCCAGATAGCCAAGCTGCGCATCCGGCACACGCACGAATTCCACTGCGAAGCGGAAGCAGCCATACATCAGCGCGAACAATCCCGAGATCAGATAGCGCGGACGCGGCTTCATCGACACCAGCCACAGCACGCTGAACATCACCACGCCTTCCAGCGCCAGTTCATACAACTGCGATGGATGGCGCGGCAATCCGCCGAATTGCTGCATGAGTTGCGTCAGATGCGGATCGTTCGCCGCCAGCGCAGCGTCTTCATCGCGAGCATTGGGAAAGATCATCGCCCACGGCACGCCGCCCGGCTTACCCCACAGTTCGCCGTTGATGAAATTGCCCAAGCGCCCCAGACCTAGGCCCAGCGGCACCAGAGGCGCAACGAAATCCACCGTGTCGAAGAAGTGCAGCCGATGCCGGCGCGACCACCAGTAACCCGCCACCAGCACGCCGACTAGGCCACCGTGGAAGCTCATGCCGCCGTCCCACACGCGGAACAGCGCCAGCGGATCGGTCCAGATCCATTTGAAACCGCCCGCGTAGTAGAACAGCATGTACCAGATGCGGCCGCCCAGGATGATGCCCATCATTCCGTAGAACATCAGGTCGCCCAGCGCATCGCGGCTTACCGGCAAACGCCCCTGCTTGCGGCGATATCCGCCCAGCAACCAGGCCCCCAAGAAACCAATCAGATACATCAGGCCGTACCAGTGGACCTGGACCGGTCCCAGATGCACGACGACGGGGTTGAATTGCACGACAAAAGGCTGCGTCATGGGCTGCATCGGCAAGATTGAAGCCGGCAGTTTAACGGGCCGACGCTGGCTCGTCAGGACACTGCCCGCTGCCGGAAGTCTTGGGTACGCTGCCTCGGCGCGGCAACCCTAGGAGAAACAACGGTCGAGTCCCGTTCGACACCATGTGCCGAACCAGGAAATTGAGACATGCGGAATGAACCAGAGCGCGTAGGCTGGGATGCCAATCCCAGCATCACGTGAAAACAGCGGGGATTAGCATCCCAGCCTATGTTGTTGATCATCCGCCCGGCTGCGCGGCATTGCCCTTCATCGACTCCAACGCCACAGCGGCCGATGGCGACTTACCCATCGCCATCTTCAATTCCTTGTACACACTCAACACCAGCTGCCCGTAGCCGCGCGCCAGCGTGGCATCGTGACTATGGTAATAACCGATGCGCAGCACCGGATCGCTGCTTTCGCCCATTGCCTTGCGCAGCAAACGGGTACCAATCTCGATGTTGCGCGCCGGATTGAGCAGCGCGATCGGATCAGGTTCGATATCGCGGTGCACGGGGTAGTACACCTGCATGATGCCGACGTCCTGTACCGGCACGGCCAGCAGATGGGCGAGTTCGATCGCATGCTCGGTTTGCGCACGCGTGCCGCTGTGCAAGTGACCATTGATGCGCACGATCCACGGACTGGGCGCCACCGAACCATCCGGTTGCGTACCGCGCGTTTCCACCAGTGCCACCGCATAGATCAAAACGGGATCGATGCGATAGTGCGCACCCGTCTTCGCCCACAAGCTGCCGGACGAGGTGATGTCGAGATTGAAACCGTCGGCATGACTAGCGCGCGGCTGCGCCACCACCACGATGGTTCCGTCATCGGAAAGCCCAAGCGTGGTCTTCGGTGCCTGTTTCGGCTTGACGATCGCCGCCACATGCGTCGGCGTGTTCACCACTGAGCCCGTCACATCGACGAACGAAGCCGATGAGCGCGCAGGCGAAGTAATAACTGCCGGCTTCGCTACGCTCATCGCTTGCAATGAAACGTGTGCCTTTGGCTCCGCATGCCACGCATGCAGACCGATCACTACCGCGGCCGTACCCGCAACGAGACCCAGGCCGCCGAGGATCGGCGTGCGATAAGTCTGCGCATGCTGCTTTATCACCGGCAGCAGCTTCGATGCATCGATCGCGAGTTTCGCCTGCCATGAAGGAAGCGCTGCCATGCCGGCAGGACCTTTGACGTTCACGCCGGCATGCGGATGACGCTCCGCAATCCGCCGCCTCCTGGCCCAACCGCAAGGTGCTGCGATTACGATCTTTTCGGTAGGCCCACCCATGCGCCTGGCTCGGAACGCGGCCGGCGCGCATAGGTAGACCCGTTGCGTCACTTCTGGCCGATTCATGGCGCCCACTCGCGCGCGACCGGCCTCCTTCCGCATCGCGGAAAAGCCAGGGGCGTGCATGGAAGTGGAAAAGCTTGCGAGGACAGCACCTGTCTTTTCCTTCAGTACCGATCGGCTGAGCCCGCTAGACAAGCACAAATCGGGCCGGACGCCAAGCGCACGGAAGGCCAACGCCAGGACTGTGATGTCAGTAAAAACCGAACGCGACCTGTGCAGACAAGCATCGTAGGTTCAGTTGATCGGCAAAAATCTTCATAGGCGGACGGCTACGACACATGCGGCAATAACTGCAAATAAACGCCGCCAGACCGGCGGCGTACCAGATGGCGTAGGCTCGACTATGCCGAATTCCGCATGCCAGGTTCACAAGCCTTTCTAGACGTTTGCGGTATGTGAAGACGAAGATGCAAGCATGCATACCATCGACTTCATCGACTCGCATACCGGGGGCGAGCCCACCCGGGTCGTCCTGGCGGGCTTTCCTGACTTAGGGTCCGGCCCGCTGGCCGAGCGCCGCGAGCTGTTCCGCACCCGCTACGACCGCTGGCGCCAGGCGATCGCCTGTGAGCCGCGCGGTTCGGACACCATGGTGGGCGCACTGCTGCTGCCGCCGACCGACCCGTCCGCCTGCGCCGGGGTGATCTACTTCAACAACGTGGGTTACCTGGGGATGTGCGGCCACGGCACCATCGGGCTGATCCGCACGCTGCATTATCTCGGCCGCATCGCACCAGGCCGGCATCGCCTGGAAACGCCGGTCGGCATGGTGGGCATCGAGTTGCATGCGGACGGCCGCGTAGCGATCGACAATGTGGAAAGCTACCGCCACGCGAAAGACGTGGTGCTGGATGTGCCGGGCTACGGCAAGGTGACCGGCGACATCACCTGGGGCGGCAACTGGTTCTTCATCAGCAACGATAGTCCGTTGCCGCTTACGCTCGCCAACCAGCGCGGGTTGACCCAGTACACCGAAGCGATTCGCCTTGCGCTCGAAGCGGCAAACATCCGCGGTGACGCCGACGGCGACATCGACCACATCGAAATCAACGGCCCGTCACCCGAGCCTGATGCGGACGCTCGCAACTTCGTGCTTTGCCCTGGGCTGGCGTACGACCGCTCGCCCTGCGGCACCGGCACCAGCGCGAAGATCGCCTGCCTGGCCGCGGACGGAAAACTGGCGCCAGGACAGATATGGCGTCAGGGCGGCATACTCGGCAGTGTGTTCGAGGCGCAGTACACACCGGGTACGCGCGGCGTGGTGCCACGTATCACCGGCAGCGCGCATATCACGGCGCAAGGACAATTGCTGATTGACGATAGCAACGATCCGCTGGCGTGGGGTATCGGTACCGCGTGAAGAGCTACGACCTGATCATCGTCGGCGCGGGCATCATCGGCACCGCATGCGCAGATTACGCCAGCCAGGAAGGCGTGCGCGTGGCGATCGTCGAACCCGGTCCGATCGGTGGCGGCGCCACGGCGGCGGCCATGGGCCATTTGGTAGCGATGGATGACGATCCGGCGGAACTCGCGCTTGCGCACTACTCGTTGAATCTGTGGGAAGCCTTCACCGACGTCGAGCAAATCGAATACAGCCGCTGCGGCACCTTGTGGGTTGCCGGCAACGAAGCGGAATACGCATGCATTCCAGAAAAGCTGGCGCGTCTCGCCACAGTGGGCGTGCAAGCCGAGCTGATCGACAGCACACAGCTGTATCATCTCGAACCTCACTTGAAAGCCGGTCTGTGCGGTGGCATGCGCGTGGCGCGCGAGGCCGTCGTGTATCCACCCGGCATGGCACGCCACCTGCTCGATCGCGCACGCGCACGTGGCACCGAACTTCATAGCCATCGCGTCACAGCCATCACCGAGCACGGCGTGCAATTGGCGGATCAAACGCGTCTGGCCGGCTCCGTGCTGGTCACTACCGGATGCGCCCTGCCCGAGCTACTGCCGCAGTTGCCGATGCGCGCGCGCAAAGGACATCTGGTGATCACCGATCGCTATCCCGGCATCGTGCATCATCAATTGCTGGAACTCGGCTACGCGGACAGCGCGCACGGCGATGCTGACAGCAGCGTCGCCTTCAACGTGCAACCGCGGCCAACGGGACAGATTCTTATCGGCTCTTCGCGCGAATACGGCAGCGATACGCCGGACGTCTCGATGCCGATGGTGCAACGGATGCTGGAGCGAACGTTCCATTATCTGCCAGGCTTGCGTCAGCTCGACGCGCTGCGCATCTGGACCGGTTTTCGTCCGGTCAGCGCAGACGGCTTGCCTTATCTTGGCCGCGTACCGGAACAAACGAACGTATGGGTAGCGGCAGGCCACGAAGGTCTCGGCATCACGACCTCGCTGGCCAGCGCGCGGTTGGTGATCGATCAATGGTTGGGCCGATCGACGGCGATCGATCCGCGCCCTTACGATCCGGCGCGGGTGGCCGCATGAGTGCTTCGTCTGTGCGCATACAAATCGACGACCAGACGCTCGACGTGCCGGCCGACATCAGCGTGGCCGCGGCGATCGCGCGTTTGCAGCGTCCGTTTCGCCGCTCCGTGCAAGGACAGGCACGCGCACCGTTCTGCGGCATGGGCATTTGCTTCGAATGCCGTGTGCGTATCGACGGTATCGCGCAGCAACGCGCATGCATGGTGACGGTGCGCGAAGGCATGCAGGTGGCGACCGATGGCTGAGCATTACGACGCCGTGATTGTCGGCGCCGGCCCTGCGGGATTGGCCGCCGCCGAAGCCGCGCTTGTGCGCGGCGCACGCGTAGCATGGATCGACGCGCAGCCCACACCCGGCGGCCAGGTATGGCGCAAGGATGTTGAGCATGGTTGGCCGCGTCGCGCACAGCGCGTGATTCAGCACGTACTTCATCACCCGAACGCAACGTGGATGCCGCAGACGCAGGTCGTCGCTGCAGGGCATGACGAACTGCTGCTGCAGGATGCATCTCGTGCATGGCGCGCGACCTATGGCGCGCTGATTCTCGCGACCGGCGCGCGCGAATTGTTGCTGCCTTTCCCGGGCTGGACGTTGCCCGGCGTAACCGGCGCAGGTGGTTTGCAGGCACTAGCCAAGCAAGGCTGGCCGCTGGCCGGACGTCGCGTGGTGATCGCAGGCAGCGGTCCGTTGCTGTTGGCTGCTGCCGCTACGGCAAAGCGACACGGTGCACGCGTGCTTGGCATTTACGAACAAGCCAGCGAGGCCACGGTGCAGCGCTTTGCACGCAATCTCTGGCGCTGGCCCGGCAAGGCGCTGCAGGCAGCGTTGCTGCGTATACAACTGGCAGGCATTCCTTACCGTTGCGGCAGCATCGTGACGCGCGCGATTGGCAACGATGCGCTGCAGCTGATCGAGGTGGATGGACCGCACGGCGTCGAACGGATCGAATGCGATCAGCTCGCCGTGGGCTATGGGCTGGTGCCCAATGTGGAACTTGCGCAGATGCTTGGCTGCACCATGAAGTACGAAGGCGCGCATCCTCGGGTTGACGTCGATGGTATGCAGCGCACCAGCGTCGCCAACGTCTATGCCGCCGGTGAGCTTTGCGGCATCGGCGGACGCGATAGCGCATGGCTGGAAGGACGCATCGCAGGTATGGGCGCCACCGGCGCCGCGATCGATGCATCGCTGCTGCGAAAGCAACGCCATGCGCGTAGCTTCGCTGCGGCGCTGCGCGAACACTTCACGCTCGATCCCTACATCTACGACCTGGCCGAACCCAGCACCCTGATCTGCCGCTGCGAAGACGTAACGCTGCAAGCGTTGGATCACTACGACGATGCACGCAGCGCCAAGCTCGCCACACGCTGCGGCATGGGCGCCTGCCAGGGCCGCGTGTGCGGCACAGTACTGGCCGAACTCGGCCGTTTTCCGCGCAGCGGTCAGCGCCCGCCCCTGTTTCCCGCCCGGCTCTCCACGCTGGGCGATATCGACTCTCTCTGCGAAAACCAAGGATCTTCCTCATGAGCAACGCATCCATGTGGCACGGCGTACTGCCCGCCATCACCACGCCGTTCACCGCCGACGATCAGGTCGATCACGCGTTTCTCGCCAAGCACGCGAAGCAATTGATCGACGTCGGTTGCCGCGGCATCGTGCCGCTGGGTTCGCTGGGCGAAGCGGCCACGCTGAGCTTCGAGGAAAAGCTCGACATTCTGCGTACGCTGGTGAAGGCACTGGAAGGTCGCGCACCGGTGATTCCGGGTATCGCCGCGCTTTCCACTCGCGAGGCCGTGAAGCTCGCGAAGGAAGCCAAGGCGCTCGGCTGCGGCGGTCTGATGGTGTTGCCACCGTATGTGTATTCCACCGACTGGCGCGAAATGGGCGCGCACGTGCGCGCTGTGATCGGCGCCACCGATCTGCCGTGCATGCTGTACAACAACCCAGTCGCGTACAAGACCGATTTTGCACCGGCGCAGATCGCCGAACTCGCCGCGGAATTTCCCAACCTGCAGGCAGTGAAGGAATCTTCGGCCGACGTGCGTCGCTTCGCCGGCATTCGTGCCGTGGTTGACGACCGCCTGCAACTGCTGGTAGGCATGGACGATGCCATCGTCGAAGGCGTGGCGATGGGCGCGGTGGGCTGGATTGCCGGCCTGGTGAACGCTTATCCGAAAGAGTCGGTGAAACTATTCGAGCTTGCACGCGACGGTGGCCCGAAGGCAGCCGAAACGCTGTACAACTGGTTCTTGCCGCTGCTGCGCCTGGATACCGTGCCCACCTTTGTGCAGTTGATCAAGCTGGTGCAGGAAAAAACCGATATGGGCAGTGAACGCGTGCGCGCGCCACGTCTGCCGGTGGCAGGCACCGAACGCGAGCAAGCGCTCAAGATCATCGATCACGCCATCGCTACCAAGCCGGCGGTTTGATATGGACATGTTCGAGCAAGTGCTGATCGGAGGCCGCTGGTGCGCGTCGCTGGATGCGCAAGGCAGTTTTCGCGCGGAAGATCCCAGTCGCGTGGAAGCGATCGGCCCAGCGTTTCCTATCAGTGGCGACGCCGACATCGAAGCGGCGATGCGCGCTGCAGTTGATGTAGCGGGTGCATTGAATGCAGCGTCGCCCGCACAGATTGCTGATTTTCTGGAGCGCTATGCCGCCGCGATCGACGCCGATGCCGATCGCCTGGTGGCCTTGGCGCATGCGGAAACCGCCCTGCCCGCCGAACCACGCCTGCGCTCGGTGGAACTGCCGCGCACCAGCAACCAGCTTCGTCTCGCAGCAAAGGCCGTGCGCGACTACGCATGGACTGATCCGGTGATCGACACGCAAGGCGGACTGCGCGCGCATCGCGCACCGCTCAACAAACCGGTGCTTGTGTTCGGCCCGAACAATTTTCCATTCGCATTCAACGCCATCGCGGGCAGTGACTTCGCATCGGCCATCGCGGCACGCAACCCGGTGATCGCCAAGGCGCATCCGTCGCATCCGGCCACCAGTCAACGGCTGGCGCAACTGGCGCATACGGCATTGTTGGAAGCAGACTTGCCCGGGGCATCCGTGCAGATGCTGTATCACTTCGATAATGCACTTGGCCTCGCATGGGCCGGCGACGCACGACTGGGTGCGATCGGCTTTACAGGCAGCCGTGCTGGCGGCTTGGCGTTGAAGGCCACGGCCGACAAAGCCGGCGTGCCTATCTATGCGGAGCTTTCAAGCATCAACCCGGTGTTCATGCTGCCCGGTGCACTGGTCGAACGCGGCGAAGCGCTGGCGCAGGAGTTTTTTGCTTCCTGCACGATGGGCAGCGGCCAGTTCTGCACCAATCCTGGCATCGTGATCGTGCCCAAAGGGGAACACGGCGATGCATTCGTTGCTGCGGCCACACGATTGTTCGCCGAGGCCGAAGCCAAGGTGCTGTTTTCACGCGGCGTGCAGCAGAACCTTGCACGCGCAGTAGCCAGCTTGCACGCGGCCGGTGCGCACGTGCTTGCGGGTGGCAGCGTAGGCGATGGCTATCGCTTCCAACCGACCTTGCTCGGCGTCGATGGCGATGATTTTGTCGCCCATGCAGAAAGCCTGCAAGCCGAAGCGTTCGGGCCGGTCAGCCTGATCGTTCGCGCGGCGGATCTGGCGGCCATGCAACGGATCGCGGCATCGTTCGAAGGCAATCTTACCGGCACCATCTATCGCCCTTCGGACGGCGGCGACGATAGCGCGTGGCAAGCCCTCGCGCCAATCTTGCGCAACAAAGTCGGTCGGCTGATCGCTAACAAGATGCCGACCGGTGTTGCCGTAAGCGCGGCTATGAACCACGGTGGCCCCTACCCCAGCACTAGCCATGCGGGCTTCACCTCGGTGGGTATGCCTGCCGCCATTCGACGCTTCACCGCGCTGCACAGTTACGACAATGTACCCGAAGCGTTGCTGCCGGCAGAGTTGCGCAATCGCAATCCTGGCGGTGTGCAGCGGTTGGTAGATGGGCGCTGGACGGATGGTGATGTTGCGTAGGCATTGCGCACATCATTCAGCCATACAGCACGCGCACTCTGGTGCGAACGGGTGTTGTGCTCCACCGTCATCTTGGCGAAGGCCAAGGCGCTTTTCAGCAGCGAAGCTGGTCAATCACGGTTCGGCGCAGGGGAGCATCATATGAGCCTGATCACCGATATGACCCGACGCAAATCCGTCGAGGTCATGCAGCAGGAAACGGGGGAACGCAGCGGACTGCGGCGCGTGCTCGGGCTGTGGCAGCTCACCGCCATTGGTCTGGGCGGCATCATCGGGGTCGGCATCTTCGTGCTCACCGGTACGGTCGCCGCCACGCAAGCGGGGCCAGCGGTGGTGCTGTCGTTTCTGTTGGCGGGCATTGCCAGTGGTGCAGCGGCGCTGTGCTATGCGGAATTCTCCGGACTGATTCCCGTCTCCGGTAGCGCCTACACCTATGGCTACGCCGTGCTCGGCGAATTCGTCGGGTGGATCATCGGCTGGGATCTGCTCCTGGAATACGCGTTGATCGCGGCAGTAGTCGCGGTGGGTTGGTCGGGCTACGTGCAAGCGTTGCTGGAAGCGGCAGGGTTGTCGTTGCCGGCGTGGGCGCAAGGCGCTTACGGAAGCGCACCTGGTCGCTTGTTCAATCTTCCTGCGGTGGTAATTTCGCTGGCCATTACTGCGTTGCTTGCCATGCGCATGCAATGGGGCGCGCGCTTTAACACGGCGATCGTAGCGATCAAGATCGCGGCGGCTGCAGCCATTGTCATCGCCGGCGTTGCCTACGTGAAGCCGGAGCGCTGGCATCCGTTCATGCCGTTCGGCATGCACGGCGTGGTCACCGGTGCAGCGGTGGTGTTCTTCGCGGTGTTCGGCTACGACATGCTTACCACGGCGGCGGAAGAATCGCGCCATCCGCAGCGCGATCTGCCTCGTGCGGTGCTGCTGTCGCTGGGCATTGCGATGGTGCTGTATTTCGCTATCTGCCTGGTGCTGACCGGCATCGTGCCGTATACCACGCTGGACACTCCAGCGCCGGTGGCGAGCGCGTTCACCGCCATCGGGCTGCCGCAGGTGATGGTGGCGATTTCGCTGGCATCGATCTGCGGCATCACCAGCGTGATCTTCGCTAATCTGCTTGCAGGCGCGCGGATCTGGTTTGCGCTATCGCGCGATGGACTGCTTCCCGGCTGGTTCGCCAAGGTGCATCCGCGTTGGCACACGCCGCATCGCACTACTTTGCTGCTGGGTGCCGTCACGGCGGCCGCATCAGGTCTGTTTCCGCTGGGCGAGTTGGCCAAGCTGGTGAACATCGGCGTGCTCTGTGCCTTCATCGTGATCTGCACAGCGGTGGCAGTGTTGCGTTGGCGCCACCCCGAGATGGTGCGCCCGTTTCGCACGCCGATGGTGCCGCTGATACCGCTGGTCGGCGTAGGTTTCTCCTGCTGGCTGATCTGGGGTTTGCCCAGCATCACATATTGGCGTTTTGGACTATGGCTGCTGGTCGGCTTGCTGGTGTATTTCGCGTATGGGCGTCATCACAGCCGTCTTCACGCAGACAGCCATACAGTGGCATCTGTGCGCGACTCGGCAATCAGGGACTGACGCACGCCATGCAGTACGGCGGCTACGACACCGGCCCAGTGCCGGAGCCACCCGCTCAGCCTGCCCGCACATAACGGCAGCGGCGCCGCAGAACACGGATTGGATGCGTGTCGTCTCTAAGGACGCGCCGCGTTTCGAAGCCACTACGCGCCAAGACGCATTGGCAGTTACGCCGTTAAATAAAATTCACGACGAACGCCACATCGTGTATTGGCAAAACGAGAGCGACTCGTCTTCAGGCTGAGCGCGTCGCATCGAAGTCGTGTGGATTGAATAGCTCAATCGTTTTTGGCGTAGCGCTCGAGCAGCTGATGCAGCGATGCCTTCAGGTATTCGATGTCGTGTCCGCATTTGTCCAGACCTAGCGCCTGAACGCTCTGCTCGGCGATGCCACAATCGTTGGCCGCTGAGTGTTCGCCGACGATAAACAACGCGCCCTTCAGAGAATGAATACACTCCAGCAAACCGGCCTGGTCATGCCGGCGCAATGCATCGTCGATACTTTCAAGGTCGCGACTGACGGATTCGATGAGAACGCGCCGATCTTTCCCAGACAGCCTGATCGTCATGGTCGTCTTGCCGTTTGCGGCAGACGAATCCGGCGCGGAGGGCGGATGCTGAGAAGTGGCCATATCGCGTTACTCCCTGAAAGAGTGGCCGCAGTGATTCGGACACCGGTCCGGCCACGGATGAACGCCGGACGTCTAAAAAGCTTTCCCCTGCGATCTCACTGTACGCTGTCAGGCTAGCAATATCCGCCAAGCCGTGACCGTTGTCGAGCTAGATAAGCATGATGCCAGGCAAATCCGGCCTAGTCGCAAGCCCTACTTACAAGATTCAGTTGCAGCGTCCCTAATGCCCCTGTTCGAGCCGTTCTTCTGAAAGCAAAGGCCTCCACGAGCACGTCGCTAGTCTCGGTCAAAGCAGTGACCGACAAATACGGTGCCGGGATGTGTCAACGCAAAGTTCTTTTTGCACCCTATGGTGTCAACATCGCCGTACGCGAAACAAATTGGCCATAGTCGTCGATACTATTGAAATGCACTTCCGATTTCGCCCCGTTAGTGGAGTGAAAATCCTTGAGCGGGTAACGCTGCGTGCCACCGGGGGCGATCATTTGCGGGGATTCGCTCTTGATATCCTTGCCATCCACGACTAGCGACACACTCTCAAACGAGACGTAATAGACACTGGGGTTTTCCGCCACCAGTGTCGGTTGCGCGCCGTCTGCCACCAGTTTCCAGCGTAGCTGGCCCGGCGCATCCGTGGGATTGCCTTTCAGGCCTTTAGGCCGGAAGAACAGCTTGATACGCGTGCGAAAGGCCAGCTGCAGCGTGTTGGGCTGCTGACCATTGACGGCCTTGGGCTTGGGCGGCACTTCCAACACATTGAGCCAGAACATCGACTCTTTATCTGTCGGTAGCGGCTTGTCGTTGTCCTTGAGGTAAGTCACCCGTAGCGCTTGCCCTTTGCCTGGGTCTATGCGGAATACGGGTGGCGTCAGGATGAACGGTACATGGAGCTGGTCCGGCGTGCTCTTCTCATTGCCGTCGTCGATCCAGGCTTGCACCAACAGCGGCGACTTCTCGTCCTGATTGGTCAGCTTGACGGTAATCTCGCGCTGCTGCGCTGGATAAATCACTCGCGTGCTGTCGATTACCACGCCAGCGTGAACGTGGGTGGTGAGCATGCTTGCCAGACAGCAGACTGCCAGCGCACACATAGAGCGAACATAGTGCATCTTCATCAATAGTCTCTCCCAATCCTTAATAGGGGTGGGTGTCTTAGGCGAATGTTTCCGTGTTTTAGCTCGTCACCTGGCGCAAGCAGGAATGGCGAACGGGCGTAGTTGATCCACTTCCAGTCGGGTTACAACTTGGCCGTATAGTTCTGCTCACCGCCATAATCATCGACGGCGGAAAAATGTACTTCTGCCGTCGCATCGGTCTTGCCGGAGAAATCTTTGAGCACGTAGCGCCCCGTACTTCCGGGAGCAAGCATCGGCGGCGCTTCGCTTTTGAAATCCTTGCCGTCCACCACCAGCGCGATTTTGGAAAACGAGATGTGATAAGCGCTGGGGTTGTAAACCTCCAATGCCTGCGTTGCTCCATCTGAAACGAGTTTCCACGTCAACTGTTTGGGCGCAGCGTCTGGCTGGCCAGCCAACCCTTCGGGGCGGAAAAACAATTTGATTCGGGTGCGGAAGGCAAATTGCACGGTGTTTTCGCTGGCTTTATTGGCCGGTTTAGGTGGCACTGCCAACACGTTGAGCCAGAACACCGATTCTTTATCCGCGGGTAAAGGCTTTCCCTGGTAGTCGCTTTTTGTATAGATGATGCGCAAGGCCTGGCCCTTGCCCGCATCCAGGCGAAACATCGGCGGTGTCAGCGTAAATGGCACATCGATTTGATCGGGTGTTTTATTGACATCGCCATCGTCGATCCAGGCACGCACCAACCGTGGCTCGGTTTTTTCATCATTGGTCAGCTGGATCGTGATCTCACGATCTTTCGCGGGATAAATCACGCGTGTGGCGTTGATAACGATATCGGCCTGCGCCGACACAGAGAACAGCGCGGCCAGACACGTGGCAGCGAATAAGCGGGAAAAGCTTGAAAATGGCAATTTCATCATGTCGACTCCAAAAATAAGGCCGCCTCGAAAAAATGCCACGCTTGTTCGTCACTTCTTCTTTCTGCTGTGGCGCTTTCCAACAGCAAAGCGGATTCATGACGATATAAAACCGAGATTATTCGATGCTCCTTCCGTTTGGAAGGAGCGGCCTGGCGCATCAGTTATAAGACAGCATGACGGTGACCACACCATTGGCCGCGCCCGGCGTGACGGCGGCCTGCGTTTGCACATAGCGTGCTCGCATGGGGTACGTACTGCCGACAGCGGCTGGCGTTCAGTTGATCAATTCGGTGGTGCTGTTGGGTACTGCAGTAGCGCTGCCATCCTGGGTCTGCAGCTCGATCCCAAGCCCGCTGGCACCGCCGGGGGTGACCGCGAACATGGCGTTGTTGTCGGTGTCGGCCGTACCGTCAAAGCCCATATGCAGCGTCACAACATCAGCACTGCATCCCTGCGAGGTGATCGGGAAATTGACCCAACCCGAAGATGGCGATGAACCGACGCCGGTAAATTCGCTGGCATTGTGCTGGCCCAAGTCCACCGGGGTGGTTGAGATGGCGCACGATGAGCCACCAATGGTGCCGGTGACGTTGATCGTAGCGTTCTGTGCCATTACAGAGCCCGATGCTGCAGCCATGAAGCCTGTCAACAAAACGACGAGGCGGAGGCGACCCATGGAATGGGACCTATTGAGTAGTGATATGTTCTTCATGTTGAGCGCCTCAGGTATACGTCACCAAGACGGTGATGGTCGCGTTGCCCGGGCCCGGGGTGAGCTGAGCGGAAGTCCGCATATAGCGAGCCTGAAACGTCCAGTGGAAATCCGCCGTGGGGGTTTCGCTTGCTTCATCGCCAGGCTTGTAAACGGCCTGCTCAAGGTAGGTGTGTTGCAACTGAATGCCCACGCCAGCGGCTCCGCCGGTGACGGCAAACAGCGCGGGATTATTGGCATCCGCGGCGCCGGTGAACGTCAACGTGACCAGCGAAGCATCGCAGGGGCCCCAAAGGAGGGACTCGGCCGGCGACCAGTTGGAGGTGTCGCCAACATTCGCAAGCACGGATTCGTCCACGAGGCCGATAGCCAACGTAATGTTTGAGGTGGTGAGCGAGCATGTCGGCCCGACAATGGTGCCGGTAACATCAATCGTTGCGTTGCCGGTGTTCTGTGCGAAGGCAGAGCTAGATCCCAAGACCACGATGGCCATCAACAAAGCAATAGCCAAGCAACGATGCGCTAAACATGATTTATAGAATACGCGTAGGTTTTTCATGTGGAGCACCTCATGTATACGTGATCAACACGGTTATCGTCGCGTTCGCCGTACCCGTGGTCACGGTGGTAGCGGTCTGAACGTAGCGAGCCGCGAAGGGGTAGAGGCCGCCTGCGGCGGCGGGTGCGAACGTCATCGGGGTGCTGCTATTGGGTACGGCCTGTTGCGTGCCGCCGGCTTGATCCAACTGCACAGCGACACCCGTCGCACCGCCGGTGACAGCAAACATATTTAGGTTGTTGGGATCGGCGGTGCCCGAGAAGGTCATCGATACGAGATTGGCGTTGCAGCCACTGGACACCAGATTGCCTCCTACCCAGGGCGACGCGCTGCCGATACCCCCAAAGGTTGTTTTACTCACGGCTCCGAGAGGGATCGTGAGATTGGCGGTTTGCAGTGAGCAGGTGATCGCGCCAATGGTGCCGACGAAACGAATGGTGGCAGTACCGGTGTCCTGGGCCAAGGCCGAACCCGTCATCATCAAGCCGGCCAGCAGGGTGCAAGAGAAAAGGCGTTTCATGGGTTTGTCCCTTACTGATAATTGAGCGTGACCGTGACGGTTGCGCTGACCGAGCCACCGACGACGGTGGGCGCCGTTTGGATATAGCGGGCTGCAAATGTATAAACTCCACCCGCTCCCTGCGCCGCGAAGGTGATCGGGCCGCCATTGGGAATGGCTTGCGCACCGCTGGCCTGCCATAGCTGCAAACCGATGCCTTGCGCCGTGCCGCTGTTGGCAAACGCGCTGTTGTAGGGTGCTGGCGCGGCGGTCCCCGCGAACGTCATGGTTACCGTGCTGGCATTGCAGCCACCGGAAACCAGGGACTGGTCGGCAACCCATGGCTGCACCGTGCCGACACCGGTAAAGGCCGACACTGCGACAGTACCCATATTGAAGGTGGCGCTGGAGGTCGCGAGGGTACAGGTCGGGGTGGGTTCAATGACCTGAAAACCATTCAGTAGGTAGTATCCAAAAAACGCGTTGGAACCTGCTGGAATGACGGTGTGCTCTGGGCCTAGCGTGGGCCTCTCCTCCTTCCAAATGTATCCTGTGTAATAAGTGGCCATCAGCGTTGTAGCGGGGACATTTCCCGTCACCAGCTGATTGCTCGTTTTAACAAACTGAAAAGGCAGAGAGGTAAAATTGTAATGCCAACCGGGGTTAGTTGTCAGAAACTGAAGCCCCCCCCCGCCAGAGGCTACAAATTCGGCGAATGGTGCATCGATGCGGGCCGCGCTCAAGTAAATCCAGCTGCTACTGCCAGCATCCCATAAGGGAATGCGAACCCCAAGGCCCGGATAGTTAGTCGCCCATACATCAGTGTAGCCTGGCACTAGCGTTAATTGCGCAAGCCCGTAATAACCTAAATGGTATGTGACCTCTGCACCGATATCATTACAGTACGCACCAAGGTTTCCAACAACACCAGCGCCAGCGCCATTGATTGTTACGGTTGTTCCTATAGAGGCATCTGCCGGGAATGTCACGGTTGGTACTGTGACAGTCTTATTTCCCGGTACATAAAGGCATGTCCCTGGCGCTGCTTGCTGCGCCCACGCTGTTTTTGGGATAAGCAGCGCACCAACAAGGCAGCATGCCAATAAGGCTGTGAGGTTGAATTTCGTCACCATGCTGAGGCCTGATGTAGAGATGGTACGGGCGATTGCCGAGACATGGCTTCGGATCGAGCACACACCACGCTGGCCGTGACTTGTCTCGGAATCCAGCGTGGTGATGGCGAAGGGGCGTAGGGGCATGTTCATCCTGCGGCGCTCACGGATAAAGCGGAACGTTGATGGGTGGCGAGCTGCACTGGGAAGCGTCCCGGATGCCAAGAAGATAAAGCGTCGTTGTTAGCTGCGTGTGGTAGCTGAGTATGGAGCGCGACGGGCTTAAGCTCGGGTGTCTCGGGCGTTATGGCTTTGGGCACACTCGCTGCGCCTTCGTTCTGACAACCGGCGTGGATGGTTTGCAGATCGACCTGACGCCCCTTGGTGGCCGGTGGCAACTGTACGTTGATGCGACAGGAATCTGTCGCGCCTTCACCCCATTTCACTGTCAAGGTGCCGGACGACTGCATGTCACGAATAAACAATCGGCTGCCCTGGCCGGCGACGCCCACATTGTTGCCTTGCGCGTCGAGCACGTCGGCACCGAACGGTACCGGACGTCCATCTGGCAGCGTGGTTTCGATCATCAGCGCGCGGCCGCTGGTGGTTTCGTAATTCAATCGCACCACCGACCCTGCGCGCGGCGCGACATTGGCCGTGGTGGTTTTCAGCTCCACGCTGGCATCGGTGCCCTTGGGGTCGAGCGTGACGGTGTTGAGCTGATAGGGCATCAGGTTCGGCACCACGGCGTAGCCGCGTGAATCCACCGCCGCACCTTGCCCGTTGGAAACCGTTGCGCCTGTGGCGTTAGGGGCGTGCACCAAGCCAATGGTTTCGCCGGTGGGCGGCGCGAATGTGACACCGCCGCTGTGCACCACCACGCTGCCTGACGCACCGGCATTGATCTGTTGATAGCCGCTGCCTTGGCTGTAACCGGCGGCGAGCTGCGCGAGCGGACTACTGTATTGCGCGTTCACGCCGCCAGTGGTGCCGCTGCCGTCGGTCTTGCCGACGGTGGCGCCGTAATTGAAGCGATTGTCGGCACCGGCGGAACCGCTTACCGTGGCCTGGCTGCTGCTGCCGCCGTCCTTGGAGCGATTGAGCATGGCTGTCAGCTGAGGGGCTTGCGCACTGCGTCCCAACGGCACGTTGACCGTGAAGAGCAAAAGGGTGTCGCGACGCCCGGGGTTCGTCTGCAGATTGAACGCACTGGGCGCACCGGGAATCTGGTCGATCGGTGCACTACCTGGCACACCGACCTGGCTGGCGCTGACCAGCTGCCGCTGAGCGGTGAAACTGTAGTTGAGCGATTTCCAGTGGTTGCTGTAGCCGGCCGAGAAATTGGTTTGACGGCCACTACCGTTCCAGTAATCGATCACCGAGCCCTGCAGGAACACCTGACCAAAACGGCTGCCGAGCGCCTGATTGATATTGACGTCTATCCGGCTGCGCTGACGCGGGATGTAGTTGTCGCCCAAGCCGCGAGCGGCCGCATCGCGCATGGCGACGGCGTCATTGAGGCCCACATAGCCGCTGGTCGAATAGCGATATGCCGCCACGGCGAAATTGGTGCCGGTGTCGACGAAGTTCTTGTTGTAGCCCAGGCGCACGCTCTGGCCTTGGGTTCTGCTTTGGCCCGGCGCCTGGTTGGTAGCGTGAGTGATGTCGGCGGAAAAAGCGCCGAACTGGGTGTTGAGTGCCGCACCAGCGAGGAAGGCGCCGTAGCTGTTGGTGAAGGTAGCACCACCATACGCGGTGACACTGTTGGTGATGCCGCGCTGATAGGTACCCTGCACCAGCATGGGCGTATTCAGCAGGTTCAGCTGCTCGACTTTGCCGGCAGCGATGCTGAAGCGGCTTTGCCCAGGACGAAGCAATTGCGCCACGGCGGAGAAAGGCACCGTAAAGCGCTGGACGCGACCATCGGCTTCGGTGACTTCTACATCCAGATCGCCGCCGTAACCGGTGGGATACAGATCGTCGATGGCGAACGGACCGGGTGCCACGTTGGCGTCGTAAATGATGTAGCCGTGCTGGCGGATGACGACGTGTGCATTGGTTTCGGCGATGCCGCGCACGATGGGCGCATAGCCGCGAATGGACTGGGGCAGCATACGGTCATCGGTGTACAGGCGCATACCGCGCAAACGCACACTGTCAAACATATCGCCCGGTGTGAAGGTGTCGCCCGCTACGACCTGGGCTTGTAGCGAGGGAATGTCATGCTGCACATACGTGGCAGTGTTCTGGTAGCGCTTGCCGTTGCGACTGGACCAGGTCAAGGAGCCCAGGCTGTACGCGTGCCAGGAACCGAGCTTTAGTGAAGCATTGAGACCAACGTAACCGCTGGTCTGGTTTTGAGCGCCATAATCGGAGCGATACAGATTGGTGTTATAGCCGAGCACCGCTGCGTTGATGCCCGCATCCCATTGCGAGGGATCGACATAGCCGCGCGCCGCCTGGTTGGTGTAGATCTGAGGCACGGACAGTGACAATTCCTGCGTGCCGATGTCGAAGTCGGCCTCAGCCCCCGGGATGTAGTCGCCGATAGGCCCGCAGAACTGGCCCTCGGGCATTTTCTTGAGCGACGGATTTTCCTTCTGCGTAAGGACTTTTTTCAGGTCCACGCCAAGGCTGATCAGCGTGGCCGGGTCGAAACAGGGTTGTGCGTTGTCCTTGCCGGGTACGGCAGCGAACACCAGGTCGTTACGTGCCTTCCACACCTTGTTGAGGTAGACGTCACCGCGATAGGTGCCGGGCAACACCACGTTACCTTTCTCGAAACGCGACAGATCGACCTTGGGCGCGGTGCCGGCGGGGAAGAAGTTTGGATCGAAGTCGACGCTATTCGATGCCGGGTCAGCCGGGCCAGCAGGATCTGCGGCGGCAGCCGCGGGATCGGCAGCATAGGCCGAGTTCGCCAGCGCACTCAGGAGCAGCGTAGGCAGCAGTGCACGCCGCAATGGCGCGGACTGGCCGGTGGTTGATCCTTTCGCGCCAGACAACATATCGAGCAACTCCTAACACTATAAGAGACAATCGTGGCTATTTGCCGCGCAGCACGACGCTACGCGGCCATACATATTTCTTGGATATTTGGCGAAGCGATAACGCTTAGGGTGTCAGGGGCTGCACCATCGGGTTGATCGCGCCAAAATCGGTGATGACGTCGAATTGCGCCTTCACATCGCCCGTGGGACGACTGCTCAGTTCGCTGAGCGGAAAGGTCGTGGTGCCGCCAGGAGCTACCATGCCACCTTTCTCGCCTTTCTCGCCCTTTTGGGAGATGCTGCGCTCGCCCATCTTCAGGCCCACATGGGCGAAGTTGACGTAGTACGGCGTCGGGTTAGTAACTTGCAGGGCCATGCCTTTGCCACCTTCGCCGTTGACCAGTTTCCAGGTCAGCTTTTCCGGTGCGCTATTGACCGTACCGGGCAAACCGGCTGGGCGGAAGAACAGCTTGATGCGGGTGCGGAAAGCAAACTCCAACAGATTGCGGCCGTCATTGGCCGACTTCGGCGGCACTTCGAGCACGTTGACCCAGAACAAGGTTTCTTTGTCGGTGGGCAGCGGCTCTTTGGTATACATCACACGTACGGCTTGGCCCTTAGTTGGGTCGAGCCGAAAAAACGGGGGTAACACCTCGAACGGCACCTTGGATGAGGTCGGGGTGGACTTTGCATCACCATCATCGAGCCATACCTGCACAAGCGCAGGCTTGACACCTTGATTGGTGAGCTTGATGGTGACTTCCTTTTCCTGGGCGGGGTACACCACGCGCGTGCCGCCGATCACCACACTGGCTTCGGAGCGACCGGCAAAGATGCCCGCGCAGAGAAACAAGCCAGCCATGGCATAGCGCATTACGTTAGTCATACATCACCTATCGGAAGGGTAAATCGACGGCCGTCTAGACGGCCGTCGATGTGGAACCACAACGTGTTAAACGATCAGTTGTAGGTGACCGCGTACACAACGTTCGTGCTGACCAGACCCGGGGTCGCCGCACCATTAACAGCAAGGTACTGTGCGGTGAACGGGATCGTCGCCGTGTTGTTGGCAATCGTCGCTGTGCCGGCAACGGCGCCCGCACGCAGATCGATCTTCGTGCTGGTGCTATCCAACAACTCGATCTCCGTGTTGGTGGCTTCGCCGGTCAGGGCATTGGAAAGGGCACCAGTGGCGGCATCGACGTAGATGCTGGATGGCAGGAACGACATCGAGGCGACTTTGCCGTCCTCGCAGGTGCCCTGGCCCGGGCCACCGATGATCACGTCGAATACCTTCGGGTTGGCGGTATCGCCAGCGGCTGCCAGCGTGCTGGCATCCACCTGATCGAGGGCTACGCTGAAGTTGCCGGTGCCACCGGAGGTGCCGGTGCCGCCGGTAACGGTGCAGGTAGCGTCGGTGACCGAGCCGGTGAAAGTGATGGTGCCGCCCGAGGAGCTCTGCGCACTGGCCGAACCAGCAATAGCGAGGCCCAGGGTGAGAGCAATCGCGGAGACGATCTTGATCTGCTTCATTTGATGAAATCCTTAAGGTTTGGTTTGCTGTCATTCGCTGGTTGGCGAATTGCCTTCGTTACCTGCCACAAGACCGGCAACAAAGAAGGAAGGAGCAAACGCGTAAAAGCGTGCCTAATCCGAAATTCGCCCATAAGGAAATGCTCGGAAGGACTTTGCCTTCACGAGGTTGTCTCACCTATGGAGTTCGTCTTAATCACTGCGGAGTAGCCCATATCGTTGCAGCTACTCAAAGCGAACCGCGTGCTCCGTTAAACAAACTTTAAGAAGCATGGCTGGCAAAGGAAATCGGAATAGCACTAAAAACCAAGTGAGGTTTCCGCGCCCTCATTCTGGAAGCTGTCCACGCGGTCCTTGGGACAAACTCTAAAAAGCGGAGCCGGCGAAAGAAGTCGTACTAATCCCAAAAATCGCTGAAAAGTGATTTCACCTATCGCTCTCGCTTATGGAAAGCGATTGAGCGGAAAAGATAAGCGCGCTTTAGCACAATCATAGTCATGATGCCGACTGCGGCACCTCATCGATCAAAGGTCGCTCAATGTCGCGTCACCGCGATCCACTTGGCGATTTCCTTCTGCAACTCTTGTAACGCTTCAACCGCGATCGTGTCGTTGGCGGCCTTGGCCAGTTCCTCGACGTGGCCAGCCGCTTGCGCCATGCCATCGGCGTTGATCATCAGCGCGGCACCCTTGATGCGATGCGCGAAATGGATGGCGTTATCGCGATCCTCACGCGCAAGTGCATCTTCCAGTGCCTGCGCATCCTCTTCGATGGATGCCTTGTACAACTCGAACATGTCGATCGCCGGGTTATCGGCCACCGCGCGCGCGATGGAGGGCTCAGTCTGCGGAAGGCGATCCAGCCACAAGCCGAGCATGCTGCGCAGTTCGTCCAGCCGCAGCGGCTTTTTCAGCACGCTATCCATGCCGCTGTCCATACAGCGTTTCAGATGAGCCGCATCGGTCGCCGCGGAAATGGCGATGACGGGCACGCGCGGCAGCTTTAGCCGCGTTTCGCGTTGGCGAATGCGTCGCGTGGTCTCGTAGCCGTCCATCTCAGGCATATGGCAATCCATCAACACCAATGCAATGTGTTGCTGCCCGATCGTTTCGATCGCCGCGCGGCCATCCGGAACCAGCATCGTCTCGACGCCGAGCGCACGCAATTGCTCGGCCATGATGAAACGATTCTGCGGATGATCCTCCACCACCAGCACGTGACCAGCCGATCCGAATGCTATTTCGCTTTCGCTCACCGAAGGCATCTCCGATTCCATCGAAGCGGCAACCAGGCGCACCGGAATGCTGAAGCTCACCGTGGTGCCGACGTCCTGTGTGCTTTCAAGACTGATCTGCCCCCCCATTAGCTCGACCAATTCCTTGCAAATCGTCAAACCCAGACCGGTACCGCCGTACTGGCGCGTGGTGGCGCTGTCGGCCTGCACATAAGCCTGGAACAACCGGCTTTGCTGATCCGATGGAATGCCGATGCCGGTATCGATCACGCGCGCATGGATATGGCCCTGTTGGCCGGACTCCCCTTCCACACGCAGATCCAGCGTGATACTACCCTGCTGGGTGAATTTCACGGCATTGCCAAGCAGATTCAGCAGAATCTGACGCAGACGTGTCGGATCGACTACAGCGTGAGCGTGCGAAGGATTGTCCGCCGACAGGTGAACCGGTAGCGCTTTGTCACGCGCTTTGACCGTCACCACATCCACCACTTTTTGCGCCAGCCGCTCGATGTCGGTCGGCATGGTTTCCAGTTCCAGCCGATGGGCATCGAGCTTGGAGAGATCGAGCACATCGTCCAACAAGCCCAGTAAGGCTTCCGAAGCAGTCGACGCGGTGAGCGCGAGCTTGTGTTGATGCGGATCAAGGGTCGAGCGTTGCAGCATCTCGATCGAAGCAAGGATCGCGTTCATCGGCGTGCGGATTTCATGACTCATTACCGCCAGGAAGCGCGATTTGGCCAGTTCGCTCTGCTCCGCTTGGCGCATCGCCACCCGCGCCCGGTACGCGAACCAGATCAGCAGCAAACCCGCTACACATGCCGCCCCCAACTCCGGCAGGTATTGCATGATAAGAGAACGCAGCGTAGGCGCGCCGTAGCCAGCCTCTTGCAGTGCGCGGTCATCCATGACATCCGTCTCTTCCGCCGACAGGTTTTTCAAGGTCTTCGAGATGATGGAATACAGCAGCGGCTCGTCCTTGCGCACCGCCATTTGCAGTTTCACCGGCAAGTCGTCGATCACACCGGCAATGCCGAGCCGGCGGCTGTAGTTTTGCCGCAGTAAAGGTTGCAGAACGGCAGCGCTACCCAGTGCCGCATCCGCTTTTCCACTCGCGACCGCCGCCAGCCCTTGCGAGGGCCCGACGACCAGTACTGGCTTAATGGACGGAAGCCGGTTGGTATAGAAGCGTATGCTGGAGGCGTCGCCGTAGATCGCCACGCGCTCGCCTTCGAGTTCGCCCGGATCGAGAATGCTCGGATTGTCGGCCCGCGTCACGATCGCGGTTGGCGACGAAAAATAAGGTTCCGTGACGACTACGCGTTCCTGCACATCTTGCTCGAGCCTGGTGTAGAACGCGACGGGTAGGAGGTCCACGCTGCCTTCCCGAATGGCCTGCTTCGCTCCGCTCCAGCCATCGGTAGGTACAAGCTGAAACCGCAACCCGGATTTCCGAGCAATGGCTTCAAGATATTGAGCCGTCACTCCCTTATAGACACCATCTTCGACGTAGCTGACAGGTCTCAGCTGCGTACCCACGGCAAAGTGGACCACCGGGTGATCCTTGATCCACTGTCGTTCCTGCGCGGTGAAAGCCGGTTTCTCGGCATGCAGGGTTCCCGCCCATCCTGCCAGCACCAGCAGGATCGGGAGCATGCGCAAAAAAAAGCGGGTCATGATCGTTCCAGCTGATGCCGGATCTTGAACAACTCGCTGTCGTTACGAATGCCGAGCTTGCGATAGGCCGCAGTCTTCTGCGCGCTGATCGTGGTGATGCTGCGCGAGAACTTCACGGCGATTTCCGTGACGGACATGCCGTCCAGATAACAGCGAAGCACCTCACGCTCACGAGGCGAAAGCTTTACATCATTGATCAGCGCCGACTCACCCGTATGTTCTGATAACTCGGTCGGCTGCGATGCAATTTCCCGGGACATCTCTTTGCTAAGATAAACGCGCCCCGCGGCGACGGCACGAATGGCCGTTATCAATTCCTTCTGGTCCTGTCCTTTTCCGATGAAGCCACGTGCGCCAGCCTTCATCGCCAGCGCGATAGTCGCCGCATTATTGTGCGCGGACATTACCAGCACTTTCTCGTTGGGGAAGCGTACCTTCAATGCACGGATCAGGTTGAGGCCGTCGACCTCTGTAGGTCCAAGCGAATAATCGACGATCAGCACATCGGCTGTTTTGTCGCGCAGCGCGGCGAACAATTCGCGGCTGGTGGTAAAGCTGCCGATCACATCGATGAGATGTTCCTGCTTGAGCAAAAGCTCAAGCCCACGACGCATCACCTCATGGTCGTCTAGCAACATCACGCGTAAGGAAGACGTCACTGTATAGGCCGACATGAAACTATCCTTTTGACTAAGATACGGATCACGCGCTGGAGGATGCTGCGCACGGACCGTAGTGAAGAAAGTCCATGTTTGATGCGGTTGGACGAATATCTCCTTCTTCGTCTGGCGACAACAACCGCCAATTTCCTGAATCACTTCGTACTGGAAGCGAGGCGGTTACAGCTATTCAGCCAACTACCACCCACGCAACCTTCCTTAGTCACATCGGAACACAACAGACGCACCCAATCTGGCCAAAGGCCGAGGGACTTTTACAGCACTGTGAGCCATTATCCGATGCCATTGGGAACCTATACCTGACTAGTACCACAGCGAGGAGTGCCCAGCCGATGGGCAAGCCACCCGGCACGCCTCGGGATAGCAGCTCAACGCCGTTGGTCGCGCACCAGCCTGCCAACCCGCAATAAATCTTACTCTGACCACCAGGCATCCCGGTGTTGTGTAGTTATGCCACGGCGATCGAATGAGCACTTGGATTTCGGATACTTTTTAAATACCGCCGGTCGGTTTGATCCGATACTTCTTTTCAGGTCATCCAACCGTGAATCTAGGCTTGCCACCGCGAGCGCCTGCCGACACCACCCTATTGGGCGAAGCCTCCCAAGCCTTGCGGGAAGGCACCCAGCCATGCGCCCCGCACGCACCTCCCTGCAGCGGATACAGGGTTTCCAAACCGAACCACCAGGCAAACAGAGACGGCATGGATGAACGGGGCGCCCTTGCGGGTGCCCATCAACGGTAACGCCGTTGCGCCTTCGACAGGCTGCAGCCGGCATCCCATGCCATCCGGTGGACGACGATGATACTGCGACTTGCATACCGGCTCATCATGTTATGCGTACTGGTGCCGGCTATCGGTTGGGCGCAGACGCGGGAGCTGTTCACGCCCGAGGAACAAGCGTGGTATGCGGGGTATCCGGACTGGCATCCCTTCGAGTACATCGACAACGGCAAAGTTTCCGGCGTGGCGCTCGAATACTTGGCGGCAATCTCCCGTACCAGTGGACTCACCTTCCAACCCGTGCTAGAGGCAGACCCGACGCAGAAGCACCAGGCCGAGCGGGCGCTGGATCGCGGCGAAGTCGACCTGCTTCCCGCGGTCGCTTCGGAAAACTTCACAAAGACCTCCGCCCATCCACACGCCCTGCTCAGCGATCCCTATTTCGTGGGCACCGCGGTGATCATCACGCGAGACTCCTCGCCGCCGGTCTTCGCGCTGGAAAAGCTGCGGGGCATGCGCGTAGCGGTACGTGGGCAGGGCTTTCTATGCCAGCTTTTGAGCGAGCGCTTTCCGGATATCGTTCTTGTGCCACGCGCCAACGCCGAAGAAGTGCTCAAAGCCGTCGCGCAAGGCAAGGCGGACGCGGCGATCGGCATCGACGCGGCATTGATGCCGGTGTGGCGGCGCAAGTACCTCAATACCCTGCACATTTCTGGCACGGTCAACGATGCCTTGCTCAGCATCCGCATGAGCGTTCGCAGCGACATGCCCGAACTGATGTCGATCATCAACAAATCGATGACCTCGCTCACCGCCAAGCAGACCGACGATATGCTAGCGAAATGGATGGGCGATACCGATTACGGTGCGCCATCGTGGCGGGTGCTGGTTCGCTTCCACGTGCCGGAAATGCTGACCGCTGGAACGCTGCTAACGGTGATCATCGCCCTACTTCTGATCGCGCGCCGGGATCGGCAGCGCGCCATCCGCAGTGAACGCGACAAGGCTGCTTTCCTTGCCGTGATGAGTCATGAGATCCGCCTGCCGCTCGGCGCCGTGCTTTCGTCTGTGGACCTGCTACGGCAGACCTCGCTCGACGGCAAGCAGCAGCAGATCGTCGACAACGCCACCACGGCGGCCGATGCGCTGCATCACCTGCTCGATAACGTACTCGATTTATCCAAGCTCGAGGTCAACGGCATGAAGCTGGAATGGCTGCCGTTCGAGCTTGAAAAGCTTGGTCACGACGTGATCGAGATCGTTCGCCACAAAGCACAGGCCAAACACCTGAAGCTGGTGTTTCGACCGCATATTCCCGCAAGGGCTGTTGTTGTCTCCGACCCCACACGATTGCGCCAGGTGTTGATCAACCTGCTGTCGAATGCCGTGAAATTCACAGAGCGCGGCAGTGTGGTGCTGGAAATGACATTGCATCAAAGCGAAGGCATGGACTTGCCGGCGCAATTGTCGATAGAGGTGCGGGATACGGGCATCGGCATTTCCGCCGAGCGTCGCAAGCGTCTGTTCCGTGCTTACGCGCAGGCCGATAACACGATCGCCCGTCGCTACGGCGGCACCGGCCTCGGCCTCAATATCTGTCGTCAGCTGATCGAATTGATGGGGGGCGTCATCGAACTGGATAGCGAGGTGAACGTCGGTACTACGGTGTCGTTCAATATTCCGGTCACGCTCGGAACGGCCGAACAATCCAAGTCGGCCGAGCCGGCTCGCCCCGCCACTGTTGCCGAACTGCCTCGCCGTAAACGCTCCTCATCGCCGAAACAGGCATCGATCCTGCTGGTGGAGGATCATCCTGCCAATCGATTCGTGATCGAACAACAGCTACAAGCCATTGGCTGTCATGTCACGTCCTGTATGGATGGCGCCTCCGCACTGCGGATGCAACATGCCGAATTGTTCGACATGATCCTGATGGACTGTGATCTTCCGGATATGGACGGCTATACGCTGACGCGCATGATCCGCGAACGCGAGAGCTCGACGCCTCGCCGCACGCCGATCCTGGCGCTTTCTGCGTCCACCGACGCCAGCCATCGCATGCGATGCATCGAGTGCGGTATGGACGGTGTACTGAGGAAGCCACTGCAACTGGCGCTGCTTCGCTCCGAGCTCGCCTTGTGGTGCGATATCGAGCTGCCGCCTGTCCCACCATCTCAAACAGACGGCAATCGGCAGCAAGACAATTGCGCCTGAAGCGCCGACAGACAGTGCCGGCATGACCTGCGTAGAATGATCACGCGACGCCCGCACGCTTCGACCAAGGAGCAACCGATCATGGCCACCGCCGCGCAAACCATTCGGGTGTCTCTGTTGGATGATCACACCTTGGTTCGGCTGGGCCTGGCTCGCTTCATCGAACAGCAGCCGGACCTTCTGCTTGCCGGAAGCTACGCATCAGGCGCCGAGACGCTACGGGATCTCGGGCCTACTCGTACCGACGTGCTCATCCTGGACTACGCACTCGCGCCAGGCGACATCAGCGGCCCCGAGCTCATTCTCACGTTGAAGCAGCAGCATCCCACACTCAGCATCATCGTCCTAACCGCCAGCATCGATGAAACGCGCATGTTCGCCTGCTTCGAAGCGGGCGCGTCAGGCATCGCACACAAGCGGCTCCCCTTACCCGAGCTGATGGATGCCATCCGCATGATCCATGGCGGGCAACGCTATGTTGACCCCAGCCTGATCCATCCGTGAGCCCGACGGGAAAACCCCGGAGCTCGCGAGTGTCGCGTATACAGAGTTGGCCACAAGCAACGGGCACAAAAAACCCCGCTTGGTCGCGGGGTTAGACGTTTTCCATGAAGCCGGATGGAACTTCATGGAAAAGTAGATGGCGCCCGAAGTTGGACTCGAACCAACGACCCCCTGATTAACAGTCAAGTGCTCTAACCGGCTGAGCTATTCGGGCGGGGAGCTGCATAGTTTGGGGAATCCGGGCCGAGGCTGTCAAGCCATGGCGGGCGTCGGATTTCCACTCACCTTCAGCTCGTGAGCACGCGGTAGCAGGGTACGTAGGCGCTGCCGCCGGGGAGCTTCATGCGGTGCTGTTGGACGAAGGCCTGCAGCAGTCGATCCAACGCACGCATGATCTCCGGCTCACCGTCGATCTCAAACGGACCATGCTGCTCGATGGCGCGCACACCCTCGTCCTTCACATTGCCGGCGACGATGCCCGAAAAGGCACGGCGCAAGTCGGCGGCCAGTTCGTGGCGCGGCCTGTCGCGATGGATGGCAAGCGCACGCATTGCCGCGTGCGTGGGGATGAAGGGCTGTTGGAACGCCAGTGGGATGCTCAGCGACCAGTTGAAGAAGAAGGCGTCCTTGTTGTCCAGACGATAGTTGCGCACCTTGTCCACGCCACGTACCGCCGCATGCGCCACCGCGATCGGATCATCCACGATGATCTTGTAGTGCTGCGCCACCTCGTCACCCAGCGCGAGGCGCAGGAAAGTATCGATCTGCTCGAAATAGGCGGCCGACTGCTTCGGCCCCGTGAAGATCAGCGGGAACGGAATACCGGCGTTGTCCGGATGCAGGAGGATGCCGAGCAAATAGAGAATTTCCTCCGCCGTGCCGACGCCGCCGGGGAACACCACAATGCCGTGTCCCATGCGCACGAACGCTTCGAGACGCTTTTCGATGTCCGGCATGATCACCAGCTGATTCACGATCGGATTGGGCGACTCGGCCGCGATGATGCCCGGCTCAGTCACGCCGATGTAGCGGTTCCTGCGGCGGCGCTGCTTGGCGTGTGCAATCGTTGCGCCTTTCATCGGGCCTTTCATCGCCCCAGGACCGCAGCCGGTGCAGATGTCCAGGCCGCGCAGGCCAAGCTGATAGCCGACCGATTTGGTGTATTCGTATTCGTCGCGCGAGATCGAATGGCCGCCCCAGCACACAACGAGATTGGGATCGATCTGCGGCTTGAGAATGCGCGCGTTGCGCAAGATCTCGAACACCGCGTGCGTAATACCCACCGTGTCGTGCAGATCGAAACCGCCTTGCTCCAACTGCGTGGATACGTAGACGATGTCGCGCACCACCGCTACCAGCAGTTCGTTGATGCCGCGGATGATATGTCCATCGACGAACGCCTTGGCCGGCGCGTTGGAAAGCTCGATCTTGATGCCACGATCCTGCTGCAGCACCTGGATGTCGAAGTTCGGATACTGCTCGAACATGCCGCGCGGGTCGTCACCGACGTCCCCCGAGGTAAGCACCGCGAGCGCGCAGCGACGCAGTAGGCCATGCAGGCCGGAGCCACTGGCATCGCGCAGGCGCACTACTTCGTTGCGAGAAAGGATATCCAGGCCGCCGGCCGGCGAAATGCGGGCGCTTGCCGTCGCGGGCTTGCCGGATTTGTCGATCTGCGTGTCGTTCATGTTGTCCGTCGTCTCCTGGAATTTCGTTCCGCCATACGCGCCTGCAATGTGCGTGAGCGGCCGCCTAGCATCTCGCTTCTGGTGCGGCGCGGTCAACGCCGTATGTCGCCCGCCCACAAAAAACGCCCTGCATGCAGGGCGTTTTGATATTCCGGGATTTGAATTCAACCGCGAGGTTGCCCCTTACCCCAACCCTCTCCCCCGTTATTGATCAAAAAGGGGGAGAGGGAGTCGGACGGATGACTGATTATCAGAAGAACGAAGCGCCGACGGTCACCATGTACGTACGCGGCTGCAGCAGGCCATAGGTCGGCGCGCTGGAGTACAGCGACGGGAACAGCTTCGCCGATGCCGCCGCGAGGAACTGCGCGGAGCTAACGTACGAGAACGCGCGCTTGTCGGTGAGGTTGGTCACGTTCACCTTGATGTAGGTCTTCTTCAGCCAGTCGAAATCGCCGAAGCGATAGCCTGCGCTGAAGTCGAACGTGGTGAAACCGCCGACGTGCTCGGTGTTCATGTAGTCACCGTACAGCTGGCTGGTGACGCGGCCATTGAGTTCCGCCCACAGACGCGTGTCGTCGTAGCTGAGCGCGACGTTGCCGATGTTCTTGGCCGTATCCGGCATGATCTTGCCGTTGGTCGGATAGCTGCCATCGCCGCCACCGTCGATGCTGCCCACGATCTCCGCCTTGGTATAGGTGTAGGAGGTGTAGACCGTCCAGGCCGGCGCGAACTTGTAGCTCACCTCGCCATTGAAGCCGCGCATGTGCATGCGGTGGATCGCGGTGTAATACGTCTGGCCGTTGGCGTTGTCGTACGCGCTTTCCTGCTTGTTGTTGTAGTTGCTGTTGTACACGTCAGCATTGGCCGAGATCGCATCACCGTAGTAACGCCAGCCCAGGTCGGTGTTCCAAGAGGTCTCCGGCTTCTGCAGATCGTTACCCGCGAACGAGTTGAGCAGCACAACCGTGTTGGTCGGCACGCGGAAAGTCTTGCCGCTGCCGATGTAGAACTGGTTCTTCTCGTCAAGCTGGAACTTGATGCCTGCAGTCGGCAACAGCTTGTTCCAGGATCTGTTGACGGACGTGTAGATCTGCTGCTTGCTAACCGAACCGGTGTACGAACCCGGATAGTCGTAGCCCCAGCCGCTGCGGTTGGCACGCAGGAATGCAGTACCGGCGGTGAAGGTCCACTGATCGGTCGGCGTCCAGTTGTCGGTGACGAAGCCCTTCTCGATCTCGGTGTTGGTGTACTCGTGGTAGTACGTCATCGGCATACCGTTCGGGTATGTGATGTAGTTCGAGTTACCCCACAAACTGGACGGCTGACCGTTGGCGTTCGCCTGGAAGTAGCTATTGTCCTGCGTCTTGCGTGAATCTTCGTACCAGAAGCCGTATTCCAGGCTGTTGTCCAGGCCGAAATCCTGATTGAACTTCACCAGCACGCCCGGGCGATAGGTGAGCGCGGCGGAGTACGAATACACGATACCCTGCTGGCCGGTGACGACCGAGCCGCTGTTGTTGACGTCCATGTTGGAATAGCCGAAGCGGTTGGTCGTTGCCGTGCTTTCGGTCACCGTCGCCGCCGAACCACCGCCACCGTTGCCGTACCAGAAGTACGGAATCACCGACAGGTGCAGGCTGTCAGCCAGCTTGAACTCGCCATCCAGGCTGAAGAGGTAGCTGCGGAACGGGTTGGTGCGCAGGCCGTAGTAGTACGTGTCGTTGCTGAGCGCGTTCTTCAGCGCGGTGCCGGTAAGACCCGCCAGCGGAATCCACGTGGTGTTGTAATCGGTGTAGTAACCGTTCTGTGCCACCTGCTGCTTACTGACACTTTCGTAGTTGATGTTGCTTTCGCGGTTGTACTGCAGCGAAGCACTGATCGAGTTGTCGCTGTCGATCGTCCACACCGACTTGCCATCGACCTTGGTCACATCCATGGTGCCTTGGCCGCGCCACTTGTCGGCGGTGTTGTCGGAGTACGACAACCAGGAACGTACCGGACCGAGATCGCCCGTGTTCAGGCGGAAGAAGGTGCGGCGATAGTCGTTGCCGCCGAAGGTCTGGGTGAAATCGACGCCGCCGTTATGCGGCGGATCGATGGTGGCCCAGCCGATGTGACCGCCGCTGGCGCCGGAATCGGGCATGTCCACATCGGGAATACCCTGCAGCACGGTGATGTCGCCCATGTTTTCCGAGTCGCCGTATTCGGTGGCGTACACGGAGTAGCTGCCGGTGTCGGTGATCGGCGCACCGTTCACGGTCATGCCGATGTCGGACGAGTCGTAGCCACGCAGGCTGTAGTGGCCGTTCGCCAGGCCCGTGACGTCATCGGTGGCCGCGTTCACGCCCGGAATGGTACGGATCATCTGTGTGAAGTTACTGCCAGGGCTAGCCTTCTCGATCGCATCGCGAGTGATCGTCGACACCGCCTTCGGCGCGATCTGCACCGACATCAATCCGCCGCCGAGCGACAGCGACTGGCCCTGCACCGTCACTTGCGACATCTGCTTCACGTCGCGCTGGGTGGCGTTGGACGTGGTGGTGTTGGACGTGCTGGATGCGTTGACGCGTTGCTGGGCCGCCGAATTGTCCTGGCTTGCCTGAGCCTGGTCGTTGCTGGCGGTCTGTGCCGCAACAACGCCCGCGGAAAAATAGAAAGCCATAGCAATGGCTGCGGAAAGATGCGTTCGTTTCATGAAGAGTCCCGTAGTCCAGTTATTTGATTTCGAGATTTTTTTGGCACCGCTCGTAATGACTGCTCGACCATTGCTGGCGACAACGCGATCTCAGCCGGCCATCCTGGCCGTTCGCGATTCCTCGACACAAAAAAGCTCGGGCTCATCTGCTGCATGAGCCGAGTGGCCTTCTCAGGAATCCCTAGGTTTTGCTTTTTCCAGTGGGACGAAGCGGAAGAGCTCCGACCCTTTGACACAACCCTGGACGAAACACGTGCAAGCTGATTCGCATGCTTCTCCAAGCCATTTGCTTATGCCCAGGCGAGGAGAAGACGGTCACGTATCCTTAGCGATACCTTAGCACGATCTCACGTTTCCCTTACACAAATTTTACAAAAATATCTCATTTGTGGAGATCAAGGGCGCTCTCCGGAGGAGGGTGAGATATGAGACAAATTCGCGCTCAGCACCGATCAACATGGTGCTTGCAATGGCGAGGTAATAGCGACGCTGGCAACCCTCTTCCGGAAGGAAGAGGGGATAGAGCTCAGGCGCCCTTGCCCAGATAACGCGCCCGCTTGGCCGGCTTGAGGCGTGCCAGATCGAGCATAACCAGGCCATCGACGCAGCCGGAGAAACCCGGGTCCTCGCCGAAGTCGAGGAACTGCACGCCATCGGGTTCGACCAGGTCCACGTATTGGCGATAGAGCACCGGCAGGCTCACACCCAGCGCATCCAGATGATTGCGCAGCTTGCCCAGGCCGCTGACCGAATCCAGACCTTCCAGTTCGCGACGCACGCCTTCGAGCACGTCTGCAGAAACCTTGAACGGCTGTCGCGCAGAGGCCAGGCCCGACACGCCGAAGTAATGCTGATGCGCGGCAGCGATCCACTCGCGCGCCTGGCGCGGCAGATTCACCGACATGCTGACTGGGCCGAACAGGTAGCGCAGGTCAGGATGGCGCTGCATGTACAGGCCAATGCCCTGCCAGAGCTGATCCAGCGCGCGTGAGCGCCAGTAGGCCGGAGCAATGAAGCTGCGTCCCAGCTCCAATCCTTGCGCCAGTCGCGATTCCAGCGCCGGCGAATAATTAAACAAGCTGGCGGTATACAGGCCGCTCATGCCGCGCTCAGCGATCAGGCGTCCGCCGTAGCCGAGACGATACGAGCCGACGATACGCAGCGCTTTCGGATCCCACAGCACGAGGTGTTCGTAGTGGGCGTCGTAGGCATCCAGATCGCGCCGTGTATTGGTGCCCTCGCCCACCTTGCGGAAAGTGAGTTCGCGCAGGCGGCCGATCTCGCGCAGCGCAGCGCCGTCGGTTTGTCCGCGCAACACGATCAGCTGCTTGCCATCGGCGAGATCGATGAGCTTCTCGCTCTGCGCCAATTCCAACGCTACGCGGTCGACGGGTTCGGGATGCGCCAGCGGCACCTGTCCGCCGAAGATCAAGCCGCGACGACGGCCGATGCGGTACACATGCCGACGCATCAGGTCGGCCGCGCGCTGCGAGTCGTCTTCACTGCGCTTGGCCAACTCTTCCGCGCTGACCAGCGCGCCCACGCTGAACCCGATGCGGCTGACATGCGTAGCGACCGCTTCGCGCGGCAGCATGGCGGTGCTCAGCGGTTTGGCCAACATCGACAGGCCATAGAACATGGCCGAATTGCGCGCGGCAACGTGGATGGGCAGCACCGGCGTCTTGCTGCGCATGGCCAATCGCGCGAAACCATCCGCCCAGCGCCCATCGCGCACGCCCGCCGGTCCCATGCGAGACACTTCGCCAGCCGGAAAAATAATCAGAGCCTCGCCACGGTCCAGCGCACGATAAATGTTGCGCATACGCGAAGCCGCGCCGCCGCCGAATACGTCGACCGACAGCAACAAAGGACCGAGTTGCGGTACGGCAGCCAGCCAGTCATTGCCGAGAATACGTACGTCCTTGCGTACCGAACCAACCAGGTCCAGTAAGGCCATTGCATCAAGCATACCTAGCGGATGATTGGCGATGACTAACACGCCACCTTCGACGGGAATATGTTCCCGCTCGCGCTGTACGACGTGATAGCTGCAACCCAACAGATCCAGGACCTGTTCGGCGAAATCGAACCCCTTGGTATCGGCAAGCCGATCAAGTACCCGATTGAAACCTGCCTCGTCAGCCAGCCGCCCCAACATGCCAACAACGGGTTTACGAATCATCGGATGCTGCGCGAGCCACGGCAGACGTTCGGTAAGGGCCTGTTCGACGTGAAGCATGACCGCCTCCCTTGGTTTTAATCCATGTTGCCGATCAAGTGTGACAACTGCGAGAAATCGCTGGGTCAAACTCGTACGGAACGCAAGAATACACGAAGGGTCCGGGACGGTTTCTTAAAAGCTCGTTCAAACCAATCGTGTCTTGCGACCTATCGTATTGATTCTGCTCACTGCAACGAACGTTGTCCTGGCCTGATCGTCATGCCGGCACAGGCTGGCATGGCGGGTTTCAGCGCGCGGCGTGGGCATCAAACAGCCAGATGCAGATACGCCGCGATGCCGCCCAGGAACATCTGCACCGACAAGGCGATCAACAGCATGCCCATCACACGCTCCAAGGCGGTAAGTACGCCTTCGCCCAGCCAGCGGAACAGGTAGGTGGAACTGAGCAGGATGATCGCCGTCGCCAGCCACGCGCATAGCAAGGCAATGGCCCAGTCCGCGGTGCGGCCCGGTTGCGTGTTGGTGAGCAGCAGTAAGGCCGCCATCGCCGAAGGGCCAGCCACGCCGGGAATGGCCAACGGCACGATAAACGGCTCGCCTTCACCGGCTTGCCCGAAAATGCCGCCTTCGGCCGGTGGAAAAACCATGCGGATACCGATCAGGAACAACACGATGCCACCGGCGATGCTGATCGATTCCTGCCGCAGTTGCAGCAGATGGAGAATCAACTGACCGCCCATCAGGAACACCAGCAATACCGCCAGCGCGATCAGCAATTCGCGCGCCATCACCACGCGACGGCGCTTGGGCGACACGTCCTTCAGCAGGCTGAGGAAGATCGGAATATTGCCGAGCGGATCCATGATCAGAAACAGCAGGATCGCCGCCGACATGGTGGTCATCTGCGTTTCCATCAGATCCCCTTTTGGTTAGCGCGCAAAATGCTGCGCGATCATGCCACGCGCAGGTCGAGCACGCCGCCGCGTGCGATGGCGGCTTTCTTGCTCAACAGATAGACCACCGCTTCGGCCGTGCTATCGGGCAACGGATGCTGCAGGGTGTCTTCGCCGAAATAGGCTGTGCGGCGCAAGGTGGTGCGCATCGGCGCGGGCAGCAATGCATGCACGCGGAACGCGTCTTCGTCGTGTTCCTCATGCAGGATGGTGACGAAGCGTTCCAGCGCCGCCTTCGATACGCCGTATGCACCCCAATGCGCACGACGCACCAGGTCGGGATTGTCCAGCACGAACACCGCCGCACTGTCGGGCGCGGCGGTAAGCAATGGCAGGCAGGCCTGAGTCAGCGCGAACGGCGCGGACACATTGACGTGCAAGCTGCGCAACCAGGCATCTGGCTTGTGCGTCGACATGGGCATCAGGCCGGCGAAACTCGTCGCGGTATGCACGATGCCGTCGAGCCGTCCGAGATCGCGCTGCAAACCTTCGGCCAGTGTCTCGTACTCGCGCGGCGTAGCAGTTTCCATGTCGAGCGGATGGATGATCGGCTCGGGCAAACCGTCGCGCACCATCGCATCGTAAAGCTGTTCCAGCTGACGCTTGCGTTTGCCGGTGATCACCACCGTGGCGCCAGCGCGTGCTACCGCGCGCGCCACCGAGCTGCCCAATCCGCCGTAGGCGCCGGTGACCAGCACTACGCGGCCGGCCAGTTCGTCGGCAGCCGGCGTCCAGGCGTCGGGCAGACGGTGCAGCGGCAGGCTCAAGCTCATGCGTGGTGTTCCCCTGCCACGTCGCTGGCCATGCGCGCCAATTCGCCGGAGGCTTTCAGATCTTCCACGATGTCGCAGCCGCCAATCAGTTCGCCCTGGATGAAAAGCTGCGGGAAGGTCGGCCAGTTGGCGTAGTGCGGCAAGGCGGCGCGGATTTCCGGATCGGCCAGCACGTTCACCGCATGGAACGCAGCACCGGCTTCGCTCAGCGCCTGTGCCGCACGGGCGGAGAAGCCGCACATGGGGAATTGCGGCGTGCCTTTCATGAAAAGCACGATGGGGTGCTCGGCTAGCACCGCCTTGATTCGCTCGTTGACGTCCATAACTTGAGATTCATCACTACAATGCAGCCAGCTTAGTAGTGTACCAGCCGTCCCGGCGCTCGGCCGGGTGGCCACCCGTTATCCTCAGCCAACGCCCAGGAGTTACCCATGGCGATCGAACTTCCCCCGTTGCCCTACGAAAAGAATGCGCTGGAGCCGAACATCTCGGCCGAGACGTTGGAGTTTCACTATGGCAAGCACCATCAGGCCTATGTGACCAACCTCAACAATCTGATCAAGGGCACCGAGTTCGAGAGCGCCGCACTGGAAGACATCATCAAGAAGTCGTCCGGCGGCGTGTTCAACAACGCAGCGCAGATCTGGAACCACACCTTCTACTGGCACTCCATGCGCTCGCCGAAGAGCGACAACGCTCCCGCCGGCAAGCTGGCCGATGCGATCAACAAGGCGTTCGGCTCGTTCGACAAGTTCAAAGAGGAATTCAAGAAGTCCGCCGTCGGCAACTTCGGTTCGGGTTGGACCTGGCTGGTGCAGCGTCCAGATGGCTCGGTGGGTATCGTCAACACCTCCAATGCCGCCACGCCGATCACCGGCAGCGACAAGCCGCTGTTCACCATCGACGTATGGGAGCACGCGTATTACATCGACTACCGCAATGCGCGCCCGAGCTATGTGGACAAGTTCTGGGATCTGGTGAATTGGGATTTCGCGGCGAAGAATCTCGCCTGATCTTCCGCTCTACTCCCTCTCCCCTTTGGGGGGAGGGTTGGGGTGAAGGGCGAACCTCGCCTTGAACTACATCGAAACCTACGAACTAGCTGGATAGCGCGCGTATACCTGGCGCCGCCTGTTCCTCACGCTGCAACCCTCGCGCAATCTCACCCACTCGCGCCGCCAACGTCTTCGTATCCTGCGCACACACCGTGGCGTGCCCCACTTTGCGCCCCGGACGCGATTGCTTGCCGTAATCGTGCCAATGTCCATCAACGGTATTGAGCACCGGTGCGGCGTCCGGCAGTTCACCAATCCAGTTGAACATCGTGGAAAAACCACGCGCCGACGTATCGCCCAGCGGCAGGCCAAGCACGGCGCGCACGTGGTTTTCGAATTGGCTGGTGATGGCGCCTTCGATGGTCCAGTGACCTGAGTTGTGTACGCGTGGCGCCATTTCGTTGCCCAGCAACTGGCCGTCTTTTACGAACAGCTCCAGCGCGAAGACGCCGACATAGTCCAGATGTTCCGCCAGCGTGCGCGCCAAAGCTTCGGCGTGCGATTGCAGTTCACCGACATTCGGCGCAGGTGCGAGACTCAAACTCAGCACGCCATCGGTATGCCAGTTCTGGGTAAGCGGCCATACGCGAAAATCGCCAGCACGCGTGCGTACCGCCAGCACGGAAAGCTCGCGCTCGAAGGGTACGAAGGCTTCAAGGATAAGGCCATGCGCATTGGCGCCTAGCGCTTCCCATGCAGCATCCGCATCCGCAAGCTGCTTGATACGAAACTGCCCCTTGCCGTCGTAGCCGAGGCGACGTGTCTTCAGGATGGATGGCGCGCCGATCTTGGCCAATGCGCGACTCAGATCCTCACGCGTATCGACGGCCTCAAACGCGGGCGTCTGCAAGCCGCACTCGCGAAACAGGTTTTTCTCTGCAAGCCGGTCCTGCGCCACCGCCAATGCACGCGGATTGGGAAACACCGCCACGCGCTCGGCCAGCCAGTGCGCGGTGTCCGCCGGTACGTTCTCAAAATCGAAGGTGACCACGTCGACCTCGGCCGCGAATTTCTCTAGCGCGACGAAATCGGTCCAGTCAGCCTGGCACAACGGCGCAACCTGTCCAGCGCAAGCGTCACCGGCGCTGTCCACCACCAGCGTTCTTACGCCCAACGGTGCTGCGGCGATAGCGAGCATGCGGGCAAGCTGTCCGCCGCCCAGGATGCCGAGCACAGATTGCTTCTGACGTACGCTCACGAGCGGGGGTCCGGATTGTCCAGCACGGTCCGGGTTTGGCGTGCGCGATAGGCTTCGAGCGCCTTGGCTACGGCCGGATCGTGCAAAGCCAGCACAGATGCGGCGAGCAGACCGGCGTTGACCGCCCCGGCCCGGCCGATCGCCAGCGTGCCGACCGGAATGCCAGCGGGCATCTGCGCGATAGAAAGCAGGGAGTCCATCCCGTTGAGCGCCTTGGATTGCACTGGCACGCCGAACACCGGCAGGCGGGTCTTTGCGGCCAGCATGCCTGGCAGATGGGCGGCGCCGCCGGCCCCGGCGATGATCACCTGAATGCCGCGTTGCACCGCTTCTTCGGCGTACTGGAACAGCAGATCCGGCGTACGGTGCGCGGATACCACGCGCACCTCATGTGGCACGCCCAGCTCCTGCAGCACCTCGGCCGCGTGCGTCATGGTTTCCCAATCCGAACGCGATCCCATCACCACGCCTACCTGCGGTGCTGAAGCTGTCTCTGTCATGGTCCGGCCGTCCAAAAGGGGCTATTGTAAGGACTTCGCCGCATTGCAACGATACCCTTTTAAAACGATGGATAAGCGCCTGCTCGACATCCTCTGCTGCCCGGTAAGCAAAACGCCGGTGCGCCCTCTCAGTACCAGCGAACTCAGCACCTTGAACCGGGCGATTGACGCCGGTCAGGTACTGAACGTGGCCGGTAGCACGGTGCAAAACCGGCTGACCGAGGGCCTGATCACGGTCGACCGCAAAGTGATCTACCGGATCGAGGATGGGATCCCTATGATGCTGCCCGAAGAAGGCATCGGCACCACCCAGTTCACGGATTTTCCCGCGACAGCGTAAAAAATTACGATCCGTCTTCACTGTACTTAGACGGACAGTACACAAAAGCATGACTTGGGACATGGCGGTGAAACCCAATTTCGCTTATGTTCCGGGTATAGGCGGCATCCCTGCCGCGACCGTCCGCGGTCGCCAAGGTAAAACAGCTGCCATCCGCGGCAGCTATAAACATCGGCCTAGCCAGCCAACCACAGGGGTGTGGCGATGAACGAAGCCAACGAGTCCTCCAACGTCGTCAATCTTAGCCAGCGGCTGGATCCCTCCAGCGGACGCGGAGGCGACCTGTTGAACGCTGTCCGTAACATCTCCTCCCGCCGCCTGCAGCAGTACATCGGCAACATGTTCGAACACGTCGACGACGCCCTGTTCGATCTCGCCGAGAAAGCCGAGAACAACGCCGCGCAGATGCATTACTTCGACGGCATGCGCGAGGTGCGCAAGCGTCGGCCGGTGATCGAGCGCAGTTTCTTGTCGCTGGTGTCGCGTGAGCTGAACGACTTCGCCAGCGGCAACCGTTCCGCCACGACGCCAAGCGCCGCCGGCACCCCGTCAGCGCCGGTACCCGGTTCGGTCGAACTCTCGCTGGTCGCCGACAACGAGCTGGAAGAATCGCTGGCCATCACCAGCATGATCGGCAAAAACGAGACACGTCTCTCGCGTGACCTGTTCGCGGTGAACCAGCGCCTGTCAGTGATCTGTGGCGGCACGCGCATCGAGGATGCCACCAACCCGGTCGGTCCGGCACTGCTGGCCCAGGCGTTCCGCCAGGCGATGCGCGAGCTCAACGCCGACATGCGCGTGAAGCTGATCATCTACAAGCTGTTCGATCGCTACGTAATGTCGGCGCTCGAAGAGCTGTACCAGGAAGTCAACGCCGAGCTGATGCGCGCGGGCGTGCTGCCGCAACTCCGTCACGAAGTGGTGCGCAACACCGCCGGCAACGCAGGGACCGGCGCGGGAGGGGGCCAGACCGCAGCCGCGGGCGAAGTGCCGCAGCCTCTGCCGGCCGATGACAGCGAAGCCTCCGCCGAGCTGCTGCAGACCTTGCGCACCTTGTTCAGCTCGCGCCGCGGGCATTCGGCAGCTCCATTGGGGGCGATGGCGCATGGCCCGCTGCCCACGGCCAACGAATTGATCGGCGCGCTAAGCGTGCTGCAAAGCCAGGCGGCCATGGTATCGCTGCCGGTCGCCGCCGCGCCCAGCGCGAGCGCGGTGGATATCGCCGAGCAGGTGCTGCACCTGAAAGAGCAGTTGCTTACCCAGCTCGGCTCCCTGCGCGGCCAACGCCCCGGCCAGATCGCCACCATCGACGAAGACACCATCGACCTGGTCGGCATGCTGTTCGAGTTCATTCTCGAAGATCGCAACCTGCCGCCGCAGATGCAGGTGATGCTGGCGCGTTTGCAGATTCCGTATCTCAAGGCCGCCATTCTCGACCGCAAGCTGTTCGCGCACCGCCAACATCCCGCGCGCCGCTTGCTCGACGGCCTCGCCGAAGCGGCCAAGAGCTGGTCCGAGGAATCGGACCGCGACGGCCGCCTGCACGACACCATCAAGGCCATCGTCGATCGCCTGCTGCAGGAATTCGACGATGACATGACGATCTTCGATCGCTTGTCCGCCGAACTGCAGCAATTCCAGGAATCCAACCGCCGCCGCGCGGAACTGGCCGAGCAGCGCGTGGCCGAATCCACACGCGGACGCGAAAAGCTGGAGCAGGCGCGCCGCCGCGCCGCGCGCGAAATTCTCAATCGCATCGGCGATCATGCGCTGCCGCCACTGATCCACGGCGTGCTGTCGCGTGCGTGGGCGAACTACCTGGTGCTCACCATCCTGCGCAAGGGCGAGGAATCGAACGACCTGCGCGAAGCGCTGCGTTTCGTCGACGCCTTCATCGCCAGCACCAAGCCGGTCCGCACGCCGGAAGCCAAGCGCGACCTGCGCCAGTTGCTGCCCGGCATCGAGCGCGCGCTGCGCAAGGGCCTGGCAAACGTGGCCTTCCAGGACGCGGACATCGAAAAGCTGCTCGCCCAGCTCCACGCGTACTATCGCCAGCAGCTTGGCGATGCCGCGCCGGCGCAGGAGCAGCACTCGCAATCCGCCACGCCTGCGCCGCTACCGATTCCGGAAAGCATCCAGCCGATCGCCGAAAGCGTGGCCGACCTGGAAGACGACCCGGCCAGTGTCGAACCGGCGGAAGACGCCATCGCACCGGAAGTGCGCGAAGAACTGGAGCGCGTCAAGGTGCTCAAGCCTGGCACCTGGCTGGAATTCAGCGGCCAGGATGGGCATTTCGAGCGCGCCAAGCTGTCGTGGATCAGCCCGATGAGCGGCCGCTACCTCTTCGTCAACCGCCGTGGCCTGAAGGTGGGCGATTACTCGCCCTACGAACTGGCGATGGTGATGACGGATGGCCGTGCACGCATCCTGGCTTCGAACGCCCTGTTCGACCGTGCGATGGACGCGATCGTGGATCGCCTGAGCCACGAGGAAGTGCGCGCGGGCGAATCGCCCTGAGTTTTTCTCCCTTTCCCCATCTTTGATTAAGGAAAGGGAGAGGGGCCACGCTCTCCACTACCCTCATTACCACACGAACGACGCGCCGATTTCCGGCGCAGTGAAGTAGCATGCGCGCAAGTTTGTCCCCTCACCCCCAAGAGGGTGTCACCCTTCGCGCATCGAGTTCTTCATGACCCACGCCTTCCGCTTCGCCCCGCCCAACCAGAACCTGATCGACGCCGACGTCGAACGCGCCTTCGCCGAAGACATCGGCCACGGCGACGCTACCGCCAGCCTGCTGCCAGCCGATGCTGAGGCCACCGCACAGCTCACCTGTCGCGAAGATGCCGTGATCGCAGGCATTCTCTGGTTCGACACCTGCGTGCGCAAACTCGACCCGCATGCGCGCATCGACTGGAGCATCACGGACGGCGATCGCGTCGCACCTGGCAGCGTCGTCTGCGAAATGCGTGGCAACGCGCGTGCACTCGTCACGGCCGAGCGCTCCGCGCTGAATTTCCTGCAGATGCTGTCCGGTACCGCCACGATCACGGCCGCTTATGTCGCAGCCGTCGCCGGCACTCGCACGCGTGTGCTCGATACGCGCAAGACCGTACCGGGAATGCGGCTCGCGCAAAAGTACGCCGTGCGCTGCGGCGGCGGCCACAACCATCGCATCGGTCTCTACGATGCGATCCTGGTGAAGGAAAACCACATCATCGCCGCCGGCAGCATTGCCGCTGCAGTCCAGGCAGCCCGCCGGTTGCACCCTACGCTGCTGCTGGAAGTGGAGGTGGAAAACCTCGACGAACTGCAGCAAGCACTGGACGCAGGCGTGGATCGCGTCATGCTGGACAATTTCACCCTGCCGCTGATGCGCGAAGCGGTCGCGCAGGCCAATGGCCGCGTGCCGCTGGAGATCTCCGGCAACGTCGATCTTCAGACCATCGGCGAGTACGCCCAAACCGGGGTGGATTACATTTCAGTGGGTGCGCTGACCAAGCACGTGCGGGCGGTCGATCTTTCGCTGCGTTTGAAGATCAACTGACTTGCTACGCAGGTCAGTCGCCCACACACTGCAAGCATGGGCGACCTCGCTACCCTATTGCTGCTGCTCGTGCTGCTGGCCATCGCCGGCACCTGGTTGGTATTGAGCCGCGCCCGCGACCGCGCCATCCAAGAAGCGCGTCGGCGCTGCCAGCAACATGGTCTGCAACTGCTGGACGAAACCGTGGGCCTGAGCGGTCTGCGCCTGCAACGCTTCCACGGCCAGCGGGTGCTGGAGCGCCGCTACAGTTTCGAGGTGAGCATCGACGGCGACGACCGCGAAGCCGGCCACCTGTGGATGATTGGCAACGTGCTTACCGCCTTGATCCTTCCCACCATCGAGCTGTACATGCCGGAGCAGCCGGCACATACACCTGATACCCCTGATACCTCAGAGCACAGCAACGTGGTGCCGTTTCGCCGGCAATATCGAGACCGGGATATCCGGCATTGAGGCTTAGCCCTCTTCACGGACCGGCGCGGTAACTGCCGCAGCGCGCCGCCCCTTCCACACATACCCGATCGCCAACACCACAAACCATACCGGGCTCGCCAACAGCGCCTGACGCGTATCCGCCTGCAATGTCAGCAACCACAGCACAAACGCGAAGAACACCAAGCACACCCAGCACATCACCACGCCGCCCGGCATCTTGTACGACGAAGTCGCGTGCAGGTGCGGCCGCTTGCGCCGGTAAGCCATGTACGCAATCAAGATCAGCGACCACACGAACATGAAGAGCACAGCCGACAGCGTGGTGACCAGGGTGAACGCAGTCACCAGATTGGGCACCACATAGACCAGCATCGCGCCCGCCAGCAAACACACGCAAGAGAACAGCAGGCCATACGATGGCACCGCCGCTCGCGACAGGCGCGCAAACCCGCGTGGCGCGTGACTCTCTTCGGCCAGACCGTAAAGCATGCGACTGGTGGAAAAAATGCCGCTGTTGGCCGAGGAAGTGGCCGACGTCAGCACAACGAAGTTGATCAGGCTGGCCGCGGCGGGAATGCCGGCCAGCATGAACAGCTCCACGAACGGACTCCTGCCCGGCTGCACCAGGCGCCACGGCGTGACCGTCATGATCACCACCAGTGCCAACACGTAGAACAGAATGATGCGTATAGGGATCGAGTTGATCGCCTTGGGCAGGTTGCGCGTAGGATCGGCCGTCTCCGCCGCCGTCGTGCCCACCAGCTCGATGCCCACAAATGCGAATACGGCGATCTGGAAACCTGCGAAGAAACCGCCCACGCCGGTGGGGAACAACCCGCCGTCGTTCCACAGATTCGCCAACGCAGCGTGATGACCCGAGGGCGATTGAAACCCGAACGCGATCATGCCGAAGCCGGTGACAATCAAGGCGATGATCGCCACGATCTTGATCAACGCAAACCAAAACTCCAACTCACCGAACACCCGCACCGCGGTGAGATTCAACGCGAGCAGAAGCAGCACGCAGAACACGGCGGGAATCCACGGCATCAGGCCGGGAAACCAGAACTGCGCGTACGAGGCGATGGCGATCACGTCCGCGATAGCGGTAACGATCCAGCAGAACCAGTACGTCCAGCCGCAGAAGAAACCGGCCCACGGCCCGAGCAGATCGGTAGAGAAGTCGATGAACGACTTGTATTCCAAATTCGACAGCAGCAGCTCGCCCATCGCGCGCATCACGAAGAACAGCATCACGCCGATGATCAGATACACCAACAAGATCGAAGGCCCGGCCAGACTGATCGTCTTGCCCGACCCCATGAACAGTCCGGTGCCGATCGCACCACCGATAGCGATCAATTGCAGGTGACGATTGGACAGACTGCGCCGTAGATGATCCGGGTGTTCCTGGGCTGAGGACATACGGAATGATTTGTAGGAGAAAGCCGATACCTTAGAGGAAACGTGGTGGTGCGGCTATCTGGACCTGTAGCAATGCCTACTCCCTCTCCCCTTCGGGGAGAGGGTTGGGGTGAGGGGCCAACCTCGCGTGATCTTTCATCACATGCGCAAGAATCAAAAAGATACTTGCACGTATTAGTCAGCTTTCCGTCAAGCCTTGTCCCCTCACCCTAGCCCTCTCCCCGAAGGGGAGAGGGTATAAGAGCGATCGTTTACTTCACCACCCGCAAATGCGACCCACCACCTCGCTTCGGCTTGTCCCCATCGCCCGACGGCGGTTCTGGCTCGGGCGGCGAAGGCGGCGTGTCGCTCGGCGGCTCGCTACCTTCTTCCTCGTCGGCAGGAAACATCATGCCCTGCCCGTTTTCCTGCGCGTACAAGGCGAGCACGGCAGGCACCGGAATCTGGATGCTATGGCTGACGCCGGAAAAGCGCGCCTGGAAGCTGATCCACTCGTTGCCCAGATCCAGGTTGGCCACGGCGCGCATGGCCAGGTTGAGCACCACTTGCCCGTTCTTGATCACGTGTGGCGGCACGCGCACGCCGCTGCGCGTGGCATCGACCAGCATGTAGGGCGTGAGGTTGTTGTCGCTGATCCAGTCGTAGATCGCCCGTAGCAGATACGGGCGATTGGAACTCATCTTATGGTGTTGCTGGGTGGTCACCTGAAGGGCGCTCTGACTGGTTTTGCGTAGACGTCCCCGACTCTGTCTGTTCGCAGATCACAGGGGTGTCGCCTCGACAGACTGGCTGTCTGTCGAGGCGACGCACCGAAGATATGCGGACAGACAGAACCGGTCCTTGCGTATTGAATGAGAAAGATGGGGTGATGTCCAGAAGACCGTTTACGCAAAACCAGTCAGAGCACCCTCAAAGCCTTTTCCTCTGCCGTCAGACTGCGAGCATACCCCTGACTGTGGAACAGGCGCTCGCCGTAATCCATGATCGGTTTGCCTTCCCGGCCCAGGTCTACCCCCAGCGAAGGAAGACGCCATACCACCGGCGTTACCAGGCAGTCGACCAGGCTCATTTCCGGGTTGAGGAAGAATTTGGACGCCTTGAACAACGGTAACGCGCCAAGCAGGTGTTCGCGCAACCGCTTGCGGGCCGTGTCCGCCGGACGGCCACCGGCCTTGATGTGCTCGACTTCCGGCAGCCAGTCGCGCTCGATGCGTACCGCCGCCAGCCGTAGCCGGGCGCGGGAGAGCGGATCGATCGGCATCAGCGGCGGGTGCGGGTAGCGCTCGTCCAGGTACTCGCACACCACCGAGGTGTCGTACAGGGTGAGTTCGCGATCGACCAGGGTCGGCAGGGTGTGATACGGGTTCAGATCGATCAGGTCCGGCGGGGGTTTGGCCGGGTCGACCACGACCAGGTCATAGGTGACTCCCTTCGCTGCCAGCACCAGCCGTACGCGATGACACTGGATGTCATCGGCAGCGGTGTACAGGGCGAGTACCGTCCGGGAACGAGCGTTCTGGACCATGCACCAGTCTCCCCTTCGAGATGGCCGCAAGAATGGCGTGTGCCACCTGCGGCCACAAGTCCTTTTTGGTCAGTAGGCGCCCCTTCGAATCAGTGGACGTCCTTCCAATATTCTTTCTTGAGCAAGTATGCCAGGAAGGTAAAGCCCAGCAGGAACAGCACCACCCAGATGCCGTAATGCCGCCGCTGCAGAGCAGCCGGGTCGGAGGCGTATTCCAGGAAGTTGGTGACGTCGCGGGTGGCCTGCTGGTACTGCTCGGGCGAGAGCCTGCCGGGATGGAGCAGCGTGAGCTTTTCGATCTGCGGATCGTCGCCGGCCTTGACCTCCTTCATCACCGGCACCTGTACGCCCTGCAGCTCCCACAGCGGGAATGGCATGGCCGCATTCGGCAGCACGGTGTTGTTCCAGCCGATCGGGCTCTTGGGATCGAGGTAGAACGAATTGAGGTAGCCGAATACCCAGTCCGCGCCCTTGGCCGACACTTCCAGCGAGAGATCCGGCGGTGCCTTGCCGAAGAACTTCTGCGCGTCGTCGGCCGGCATGTGCGAGATCACCGGGTCCCCGAACTTGCCGCCGGTGAAGTTGAGGTTCTTCATCACGTCGTCCTCGGTCAGCCCGAGGTCGTCCGCGATGCGCTCGTAGCGCAGGTACTTCAACGAGTGGCAGCCCACGCAGTAGTTGAAGAAGATGTGCGCGCCGCGCTGCAGCGATGCCTGATCGCGCAGATTGGTGCCCGCGGCGGGCAGCTCCGGACCTTCTTCCGCCAGAACCGCCGTGGTGCCGAGCAGCAGGCCGAACGCCAACGCGAAAATGGATATGTAGCGCTTAATCATGCGTCGTCACCCGTTCCGGAACCGGCTTGGTCTTTTCCCAGCCAAGATGCGTGTACAGCCACAGGAATACGAAGAACCCGAAGTAGATCAGCGTCATCACGCGCCCGAACAAGTTCTCCAGGGAGGTGACATCGGCGCTCGCACCGAACACCATCGGAATCAGTTCAGCGGTGGAATCCGTGCCGATCAGCACCAGCCCGAAGAACGCAAGCACGAACAAAGCCAATGCCACCTTGTAGCCAGTGCCGCGATAGCTGATGGATTTCACCTTGCCGGCATCGATCCATGGCAGCAGAAACAGCAGCACGATGGCGCCGAACATACCCAGCACGCCCCACACCGCGGTGCCCATGGCCGACGGAATCATGCGCACGATCGCGTAGAACGCGGTGAAGTACCACACCGGCTTGATCTGCGCGGGCGTCACCAGGTTGTTCGCCGGAATCGAGTTGTCGTGTTCCAGGAACCAACCACCGAAAGTGGGCTGGAAGAAAATGATGAATGCCGCGATGGCGAGGAACAGCCCCACGCCCACCAGATCCTTCACCGTGTAGTACGGATGGAACGGAATGCCATCAGCCGGCTTGGTCGGATCCCAGCGATTGCCTTTCGGACCGTGCTTGATATCCACGCCTTGCGGATTGTTCGAACCCACTTCGTGCAACGCCGCCAGATGCAGCACCACCAGCAACAGCAGCACCAGCGGCAGCGCGATCACGTGCAGCGCGAAGAAGCGGTTGAGCGTGGCATCGGCCGGCAGGTAATCGCCCATGATCCACTCGACCAGATCCTTGCCGATCAGCGGAATGGTGCCGAACAGCGACACGATCACCTTCGCGCCCCAGAACGACATGTTGCCCCACGGCAACACGTAACCCATGAAGGCTTCGGCCATCAGCACCAGGAAGATCAACATGCCAAGCAGCCACACCAGCTCGCGCGGCTTCTGGTACGAGCCGTACATGATGCCGCGGAACATGTGCAGGTAGATCACCACGAAGAACAGCGACGCGCCCGTGGAATGCATGTAGCGGATCAGCCAGCCCCACTCCACGTCACGCATGATGTACTGCACCGAGTCGAACGCACCGCTCGCGCTCGGGTCGTAGTTCATGGTGAGGAAGATGCCGGTGACGATCTGGTTGACCAGCACCAGCAGAGCGAGCGAGCCGAAGTAATACCAGATGTTGAAGTTCTTCGGCGCGTAATACTCGGTCATGTGCTTGCGGTACACCGGCATCAAACCGGGTGCCCGCTCGACGAACCATTCACCAATGTTCGAGAAGACGTTCGCCATTACGCTGCCCCTTCCGCATCCACGCCGATCTGCACAGTAGTGTCATCGACAAAGTGATAAGGCGGGATCGCCATGTTCTTCGGCGCAGGTACGCCTTGATAGACGCGTCCGGCCATGTCGTAGCGCGAGTGATGACAAGGACAGTAGTAGCCGCCCTGCCAGCTCGGATCGAATGGCTCGGGCTTCATCTCACCCACGTAATCGGGCACGCAGCCCAAGTGAGTACAGATGCCGATCATCACCAACCACTCGGGCTTGATCGAGCGCGTAGCGTTCTGTGCGTACTTGGGTTGCTGATCGGAAGAAGCGCCGGTGGAATTCGGATCGACCAGACGAGAATCTTGCTTAGGCAACACCGCAAGCTGCGCAGGCGTGCGATTGACGATGAATACCGGAAGACTGCGCCAAGCCACGATCAATTGCTGGCCGGGCTCGATCTTTTTCAGCGATTGAGTAACAGGGGCGCCTGCGGCCTTCGCTCTTGCACTGGGTTCCCACGACTTGATGAAAGGCACAGCTGCCGCCACTACACCTACTCCACCCACCACGGCTGTCGTCGTGGTGAGAAAGCGGCGGCGGCCTTGATCGACGACTTCGTTCGCCATCAGGCTCTCCGGTACTTGCATGCCATTGACACTGCAGAAACCAGATTCTGCCACTGCGGACGAGAAAGTTTGCGTTCTTCGCCGACCGCCCCAGGATCGTGCCCCTGCAAAATCGCGTTACCTATAAAAATCGCGTTAGTCTAGCCTCAGGTCAACAACCCTACAATAAAAGGTTATGGGCGGTCACGTCGCTCTGCCACACTCACGCGCTTACTTTCCAAGATTGATTACGACATGAAGCATGCCGCCGGCATCGTCGCCTTTGTTGCCCGATTCGTGATACTCGGGCTGGCGATCGCGTTCGTGATCAGCCTGATCTGGCCGGGCATTGGCGATCGCCTGCGTGCACGCGTCGGGTTGCAGCACGCGGACATTTCGACAGCGGGCTCGACCTCGTCGCAAGCATCTCCATTTTCTTACGCCGATGCCGTTGCCAGAGCGGCACCTTCGGTGGTCAACATCTACGCCAACAAGGTCGTGACCGAACAGGCCGTGCGCATGTTCACCGATCCGCTGATGCAGCAGCTGTTCGGCGGCACGCCCATCGGCACGGTGAAGCGGCGCGAACAAAACCTCGGCTCCGGCGTGATCGTGAGCGCTGACGGTTACGTGCTCACCAACAACCACGTGATCGCCAACGCCGACGACATCCAGGTGCTGCTGTACGACGGTCGCGTGGCTAAGGCCAAGCTGGTCGGTGCAGACGAGGAAACCGATCTCGCCGTGCTGAAGATCATTGACGCCGGCAACCTGCCAGTGATCCAGATGGCCGATCCGAAAAGGCTGCGCGTGGGCGACGTGGTGCTCGCCATCGGCAATCCGCTCAACCTCAATCAGACCGTGACCATGGGCATCATCAGCGCCATCGGTCGCCAGTTGAACAACAGCAGTCCAGAAAATTTCATCCAGACCGACGCCGCGATCAACCTCGGCAACTCCGGCGGTGCGCTGGTCAACAGCAATGGTGACCTAGTCGGTATCAACACCCTCCTCATAGGCAAGGCAGTTAATGCGGAGGGTATCGGTTTTGCCATTCCGGTCGATACAGCTACCAACGTGCTGCGACAATTAATCGCAACCGGACACGTGATTCGCGGCTGGCTCGGCGCGAACTACGGCTTCGTGCCCGTCGCCGCTGACAGCGGCCTGCCAGCCGCCGCGGCGCGCGGTGCACAGGTCACCGATATCTACCCTGGCAGCCCCGCCTCCGCCGCCGGTCTGCAGCCACGCGACATCCTGCTGCGCCTGGGCGAGGACGACGTCCGCGATCCCGCCGACCTCAGCCGCCACGAAGCAGCGCTCAAGCCCGGCAGTAAGGTGGAAGTATCTGGCCTGCGCAACGGTGTGCCGTTCCATGTGATGGTGAACGTGATCGAGCGGCCTCCACGGTTGCCGACCTTGAGTACGGCGGCCGGCGGCGGTAGCGATATTCAGGGGTGAACGCTTTACTCCCTCTCCCCTTCGGAGAGAGGGCTGGGGTGAGGGGGGCAACCTACAGACTCGCCAACGGCGGATGCAACGCCTTCGCATACCGCTGCACCAACTCACCCACGCGCTGCACATACACCTGCGTTTCCGCGAACGGCGGCACGCCGTTGTAATGCTGCACGGCGCCGGGCCCAGCGTTGTAGGCGGCCGCGGCAAGCTTTACGTCGCCGTTGAAATTCTTCATTAATAGACCGAGATAACGTGCACCACCACGGATGTTCTGCACCGGGTCGAACGCATCGAGCACACCCATGTCGTTGGCGGTGCCAGGCATCAACTGCATCAGCCCCTGCGCGCCCTTGAGCGACATCGCCCGCGGGTTGAACGCACTCTCGGCATGGATGATGGCGCGGATCACAGCTTCGTCGACGCCGGACTCCAAGCTCGCCTCGCGGATTACGTCTTTGTACGCATCCAGGTTGAGCGCCACCGTGCCCCAGTTGATGGTCGAGTGCAGATTGCACGCCATGCAGGTGGCGATGTAGCTGAAAAGCCGCGTGACGTTGCTCGACTGCCCGCCGGCAGGTGGGATATTGGTGTACTCCACGCTGCCATCGCGATGCACCACCCTATACACGGCGCCGCGCAGCACGCGGTTGTCCGGCGTATCCGGCGCGCCGGTGGCGGCCAGTGCTGGGGACAAGCTGCTGCGCGATTCGCTGTAGGTCCACTGCCCCGGCTTGCCGGACGAGAGCGGCGCCACCCGAGCCGTGGTTTCGACACCGGCCTCCACCTGATCCAGCGACACGACGATCGGCGCGATCGGCTTAGCTGTGGTTTCCACCCAGCCAGTAACCCAGGCCAACGAGGTGATGTCTTTTGACGCAACCCGACGAGGCCCGGCGTGCGGCGCGGGCGTCGAGAACGAGGCTACCTGCCGACAATCCCGATACCCCGTCTTGCTGCTGGCGAATACCACTTCGCCCTGCGAACCAGCGCAGCGATAAAGCACGCTGGCGTGCGCGGACCGCGCTGCCAACAACAGGCCGCACCCCAGCATGAGCAGCAGGATGGAGATCAGAAGCGCAGGGACGCGGCTTGCGCCGGGGCCGCTGCCTCCCCTTTGGCGGACGGCGGCAAACATGGCGGCCAGTTTGCGCCCATGCGCTGCCCTCGCCAAGCACGAGTTGGCGAATTCGTGTGCCAGAACATGGATATACGTACTGCCGCAGCTTGAGCTCCCTCTCCCCTTCGGGGAGAGGGTTGGGGTGAGGGGCCGCCCTCGCCTGATCTCTCTGATTTCATAGAGCGCGTAGGCTGGGATGACAATCTCAGCAGCAAGGTGCGAAAGAAGATGGGATTGCCATCCCAGCCCACACACTGCCCAGGCGGCCGCATCCCTACGCAAGTACTTGATCCATCAGTGACACGTAACACAGCGCGCGCGTACAATGCAGGGTTCGACGCACTCCGCACCGCCTCCTGAAACCACGGTACCCGACGCCATGAGCGGCAAGCTTTTCATCAAGACCCACGGCTGCCAGATGAACGAGTACGACTCGGCCAAAATGGCCGACGTGCTGAAGGCGTCGCATGGCCTGGAATTGACCCAGGACGAGTCGGAAGCGGACGTGATCCTGGTGAATACCTGTTCGATTCGCGAGAAAGCGCAAGAAAAAGTCTTCAGCCAACTCGGCCGCTGGCGCGAATACAAACAGGGCGGCAAGCCCGTGCTGATCGGCGTGGGCGGCTGCGTCGCTTCGCAGGAAGGCGAGGCGATCCTGAAGCGCGCGCCGTTCGTGGACTTGGTGTTCGGTCCGCAAACCCTGCATCGCCTGCCCGAGCTGATCGAAGCCAAGCGTGCCACCGGCAAGCCGCAGGTAGACGTGAGCTTCCCCGAGATCGAGAAGTTCGACCGCCTGCCCGAGCCGCGCGCCGACGGCCCCACCGCCTTCGTGTCGATCATGGAAGGCTGCTCCAAGTACTGCAGCTACTGCGTGGTGCCTTACACCCGCGGCGAAGAAATTAGCCGCCCGTTCGACGACGTGTTGGTGGAAGTGGCGCAACTCGCCGAACAAGGCGTGCGCGAAGTGATCCTGCTCGGCCAGAACGTGAATGCCTATCGCGGCCCCACGCACGACGGCGGCACGGCGGACTTGGCGGTACTGATCCACGCTATCGCGCAAATCGAAAGCATCGGCCGCATCCGCTTCACCACTTCGCACCCGCTGGAATTCTCCGATTCGCTGGTGGAGGCGTACGCCAATGTGCCGAAGCTGGCGAACTTCCTGCACCTGCCGGTGCAAGCTGGCTCGGATCGCATCCTCGCGGCCATGAAGCGCGGCTACACCGCACTGGAATTCAAACAGAAGATCCGCAAGCTGCGCGCGGTGCGTCCAGACATCTGCATCTCATCGGATTTCATCGTCGGCTTCCCGGGCGAAACAGATGCCGATTTCGAAAAGACCATGAAGCTGATCGACGACGTCGGCTTCGATCAAAGCTTCTCCTTCATCTTCTCCGCACGCCCCGGCACACCGGCGGCGAACCTCGCCGACGACACACCGGCCGCGGTCAAGAGCGAACGCCTGGCACGTCTGCAGGTTGTGCTCAACGAGAACGCCCGCAAGATCAACGAAGCCATGGTCGGTACCGTGCAGCGCGTGCTGGTGGAAAAACCCAGCAAGAAAAACGCGAACGAACTCACCGGTCGCACCGAGAACATGCGCTACGTGAACTTCCCCGGCCCAGCACGCTTGATCGGCCAGTTCGTAGACGTAGTGATCACCGAAGCGATGACCAACTCGCTGCGGGGTCGCGTTGCAAGCGTGGACAGCGAAGCGGCCTGACTCGCCAGCATGGGTGCTGACCCCGCACGCATACAGCTGCGGCCCTTCGAGGCACGGCACACGGCTGCAGTCGGTGAGCTGATTGTGACGATCCAGCGGGAAGAATTCGGCTTCGACATCGACCTGGAACGGCAGCCGGATCTGTCCGCGATACCTGCGTACTACCAGCGAGGCGCCGGCAATTTCTGGGTGGCGCTGGATCAGGAGCAAGTCATCGGTACGATCGCGCTGAAAGATATCGGTCAACACGGCGTAGCACTGCGAAAGATGTTCGTGGCGGCCGACTATCGCGGCGCCGCATGGGGTGTTGCCATGAAACTGCTGCATGCAGCGCTGGATTGGGCGAGGCAGCACGCGGTACGGAATGTGTTTCTCGGCACGACGGAAAAATTTCACGCCGCGCATCGCTTCTACGAAAAGCACGGTTTCTCGCAGATCGACAAAACGGACTTGCCGGCAAGCTTTCCGTTCATGCCGGTTGATACGCGCTTCTATCTGCTCAATCTAAGACAAACCGACGCTTCATCACCGCCGTAAGTCGGGCCTGGCAACTTTGCCTGCAAGGAAGGGACTGGTCCGGCATTCGCCGGTGCAACGACACACGAATACTTCAACATCTATGAACAATGGTTTGAACCAACGCGATTTCGCCCTCGATCCGGAAGACAACGCCCGGCTCGCCAATCTATGCGGTCCGTTCGACGAACACCTGCGCCAGGTGGAACTGCGCCTGGGCGTGGAAATCGATCATCGCGGCAATCTGTTCCAGGTGATCGGTGAGGAATCCGCCGCGCGCGCCAGCGAAAAAGTACTGCGCGCGCTCTACGCCGCCACCGAACGCGAAGCGCTCACCGGCGCGAAGATCAACCTGCATCTGGCCGAATCCGGCATCGACGCGATGGCGGAAGAAGCCGCCGAAAGCGCGCAGGAAGTCACCATCAAGGTGAAGCGCGGGGTGATCAAGGGCCGCGGCCCGAACCAGGCGCGCTACTTGCACGCGATCACCACGCACGACATCAGCTTCGGCGTAGGGCCAGCTGGCACCGGCAAGACGTATCTGGCCGTGGCCAGCGCGGTGGAAGCGCTGGAAGCCAATCGCGTGCAGCGCATCCTGCTGGTGCGCCCAGCGGTGGAAGCAGGCGAGAAGCTCGGCTTCCTGCCTGGCGATCTATCGCAAAAAGTTGACCCTTATTTGCGCCCGCTCTACGACGCACTTTACGAAATGCTCGGCTTCGAAAAAGTAGCCAAGCTGATCGAACGCAACGTGATCGAGATCGCGCCGCTCGCCTATATGCGCGGCCGCACACTCAACGATTCATACGTGATCCTCGACGAAGCGCAGAACACCACCGTCGAACAGATGAAGATGTTCCTCACCCGCATCGGCTTCGGCTCGGTGGCGGTGATCACCGGCGACGTCAGCCAGATCGACCTGCCTCGTCATGTGCGCTCCGGCCTGCGCCATGCGGTCGAGGTGCTGCGCGGCGTCGATGGGATCAGCTTTACCTTCTTCACCTCACGCGACGTTGTGCGTCATCCGCTGGTGGCGAAGATCGTGCGGGCATATGAGGCGTTTGAAGAGCAGGATGGGACTAATAGCGGGGCTCGTGACTCGGGACTCGGTGCTCGAGAAAAAGCGAAGCCCGCACCCCCGAAGGCGAGCGAATAACAGGTTGCCGACAACATGCCCGCTCACGTCCGCACATCTGCCCTTCCGAGTCCCGCGATCGTCCATCTGAGCTACGGCGTCCCTCGCGCCGGCATCCCCTCGCCCGCCAGCTTCCGCCGCTGGGTGGAAGCCGCCCTGGCCGGCGCGCGCCGCCGACGGGCTTCGGAACTTTCGATCCGCATCGTCGGCACGCGGGAGGGCCGTACGCTCAACCGCACCTACCGCGATAAGGACTACGCCACCAACGTGCTCTCCTTCCCGGTGGAACTGCCGCCTGGCGTGCGCCTGCCGCTACTGGGCGACATCGCCATCTGCGCCCCGGTGGTGCGCCGGGAAGCCGCCGAACAGGGCAAGCCGCTCGCCTACCATTGGGCGCACATGACCGTGCACGGCGTGTTGCACCTACTGGGTTACGACCACATCGTCGAGGCCGAGGCAGTGCAGATGGAGGCGCTGGAAACACGCATTCTCAAGGGCTTGGGCGTACCTGATCCCTATCAGTCTTGAACGCGCGCAACTGCCTGCCCGGCAAGGAAAATCGGAGCCACCGCGCATACTTTGACGCCAGCCAGACCGTCCCCATGTTGTTGCTCTAAACCGCGCATTTCGAGCAGCCGTCCACTTTTCCTAGGCTCTGAATTGTCACGGATTTTCCGATAGACTCATTTTCCCGCCCCACTTGGGCTGTCTTTTCAAGAGTAATGAACGAGGACCCTGGCAGTACCAGCGGCCCGGCCCCCCGAAAATGGTGGGATCGACTGGGCCATCTCTTTTCAGGCGAACCGCGCAACCGCGAAGAACTGATCGACGAGTTGCGAACCGCCCAGGCCAACGGCCTGCTTAGTGCCGACACCCTTCCCATGCTGGAAGGTGCGCTGCGAGTCACCGAGCTCAACGTCGACGACGTGATGGTGCCCCGCGTCCAGATCGTGATGATCGACGTGGACTCCCCGCTCCCCGACATCCTTGCCGCCGTGGTGGAATCGGGCCACTCCCGCTTCCCCGTGCACGGTGAAGACAAGGACGATATCTTGGGCATCCTGCTCGCCAAGGATCTGCTTAAGTACTTCGGCAACGGTCACGATTTCGACCTGCGTTCGATCCTGCGCCCGGCTGTGCTGATTCCCGAATCGATGCGCCTGAATGTGCTGCTGGCCGAATTCCGTCGCAGCCGCAACCACATGGCGCTGGTGGTAGACGAATACGGCGGCGTCGCCGGCCTCGTCACCATCGAAGACGTGCTGGAAGAAATCGTCGGCGAAATCGACGACGAACACGACGACGAGGAAGAGCCCAACCTCGTGCGCCCGCAGGCCGAAGGCGAGTGGATCGTCGACGCCCTCACCCCCATCGCCGATTTCAACGAAGAAGTAGGCGCCGCTTTCTCCGACGAAGAATTCGACACCGTCGGCGGCATGGCCACCGCCGAATTCGGCCACCTGCCGGAAGTGGGCGAAACCATCGCCATCGGCAACTTCGAATTCCACGTGACCCATGCAGACGATCGGCGCGTGCAGCAGTTCCGCGTAGTACGCCGCTGACTCCACTATCGCCTAGAGCAAACTCCCTCTCCCCTTCGGGGAGAGGGTTGGGGTGAGGAGCCACCCTCGCGCGACACCCAATAGCTTTCGTAAAAGCCTGTACTCCTCATAGCCGTCATTCCCGCGCAAGCGGGAATCCACGTTGCTCTGATGCAAGATGCAAAAATGGATTCCCGCTTTCGCGGGAATGACGGCCATGAGGACACGATGCTGCGCCTAACCGTGAACCACACCAGCCACACACATCCGCTACCCTAACGCGTCCCCGCAAAAGACCGCCCACCCATGACCAAGGCCGGCCGCCTCCTTCTCACCGCCCTCGCCATCCTGTGCTGCGCGCTCCTCCCAGCCCACGCCGGTGTCACCGACGCCCCTGGCGAAAACCTGGAAATCTCCCTCATCACCTACGGCCCTGGCGAGATCTACTGGGAACGCTTCGGCCACGACGCCATCGAACTGCGCGACACGACCAGCGGCGAAGAAGTGGACTTCAACTACGGCGTCTTCAACTTCGACGAGAAGAACTTCTTCTTCAACTTCGCGCGCGGCCAGATGCACTACTTGATCGACGCCGAACCCACCACCGACGAAGAAAACTTCTACGTCCAAGCCGGCCGCTCCGTCACCAAGCAAAAGCTTGCCCTCACCCCACAACAAGCCGCTGCACTGCGTGATTTCCTGTTCTGGAACCTGCGCCCCGAAAACGCCACCTACAACTACGACTACTACATCGACAACTGCACCACCCGCGTTCGCGATGCACTCGATCACGCACTCGGCGGTGTCATCAAAGCGCGCCTCACCAAACTGCCCGGCGGCATGACCTACCGCCAGCAAACCGTGCGCCTGATGAGCGCACAACCGTGGCTGATGCTGATCCTCGATCTTGGCCTCGGCCCCTACGCCGATCAGCCACTCAACGCCTGGCAGGAAAGCTTTCTGCCTGAAGAGCTACAGAAGAACATTCGCAACGTCACCATCGCCAACGGAAACGAAGGCACACAGCCGCTCGTACAAAGCGAAACCCTGCTCTCACCCAACCGCCTCGCCGCACCACCCGCGACGCCACCCGATTTGCGCATCCCGCTCGGCATCGCTGGCTTACTGTTCGCCACGCTGATCGTCGTCACATGGCTCCGCGCGCGACCGATCTATATCGCACTCGCTAGCCTCTTCCTGCTCTTTGCGGGCATCGCCGGCCTGCTGATGCTGACCCTCTGGACCCTCACCGCTCACCATTCCGCATGGGCCAACGCCAACCTGCTGCTGTTCAATCCGCTCGCTTTTCTGCCTATGTGCTCGATCTGGCAGGCACGCCGCAATATCGCGCCCTCGCGCCCCGCCAACGGCGCTCTTTTACTTCAACTGATCGCGCTGCTACTCGCCCTGCTCATGCACCTGCTACCCGGCGTCGTACAACAAAACCAGCCCTGGATACTTTTCGCCCTGCCCTGCTGGCTGGCGCTGGCCTGGACGCTTAGACAAACCAAGCGATTCTGATTTCGATAGCCTGCGCATGTACTGCATAGGATCATCATCATGTCCATGCTAGACGTTTCACCTGCTAACAGCCCACCCGATAGCCCCATGGTCGTGAACTGCGTGGCCTATCGGAACGATGGCACACGCTTGCGCGACATCAGCGTCGACGACATCAGCGAGATTTTGAAAGAACCCGAGACCTTCGTATGGGTCGGCCTGCACGAACCCGACAGCGCCCTGCTGCTGAAACTGCAAGAAGAATTCGACCTACACGACCTGGCCGTGGAAGACGCGCAGCAAGCCCACCAACGCACCAAGATCGAAGCCTACGGCGACTCTCTCTTCATCGTGGTGCAAACGGCACAACTGATCAGCGGACACATCGCCTTCGGCGAAACCCACATCTTCCTCGGCAAACGCTACCTCATCACTGTCCGGCACGGCGCTTCACTTTCCTACACACCCGCCCGGCGCTCCTGCGAAAAAACGCCCGAGATGCTGGCCCTCGGCCCCAGCTACGGCCTCTACGGCGTACTCGATTTCATCGTCGACAACCTGCTCCCCATCGTGCGCGACTTCCGCGAAGAACTGCAGGACCTGGAAAAAGACATCTTCGCCGACACCCTCAACCGCGACACCGTCCGCCGCCTCTACGACATGCAGCGCGACCTGATGACCCTGCGCCTCGCCGCAGCACCCATGCAAGACATCATCAACCAACTCGTCCGCCTGCACCCCAACCTCATCCCCGACGACCTGCGCGTCTACTTCCGCGACGTCTACAACCACGTCTTCCGCGTCAACGAATCCATCAGCGCCATGCGCGAAATGCTAACCGCCGCCATCCACGTCAACCTATCACTGGTTACTTTTGGCCAAAACGAAGTGATGAAGAAGCTTGCGGGCTGGGCTGCCATGCTCGCCGCGCCAACTTTGATAACGAGCTGGTATGGCATGAACTTTACGCACATGCCGGAGCTCAACCAGCCATGGGCGTATCCGATCATCATGGGCGTGGTGGCCTGCGTAGTAGGCACAATTTATCTGTGGCTGAAACGGGCAAAGTGGCTTTGAAAGCTCTTCCGCTCTAACGTATCGCCCGCATACGTTCCACGAACACCTGCTTACTAGGATCGCTGCCGAACCTCGCGACAAAATCCGAGATGGTTTGGTTGAGGCCGTCTCGTGGCTGATCCTTTTGGATGCTTGCCCGAAGCAACCAACCCTCTGGATTGTCTGGGCTGATTTGAATAAGCCGATTGGTAATCGCCCAACCCTTATCCCAATCACGAGTCGAGTGCACGTAGATATTGCCGAGCTCGATCAACGTCCAGGTGTCATCGGGGTTCAAGCGCAGCGCCTGCTCGTAGTCTTCCTTGGCGCGATCCAGGTTGCCTGCTGATCATAGGTGGCGCCCCGGACATCGAATGCATTTTCGTCCTGGGGAACCAGCGCCACAAGGGAATTTCCCTCTGCCAACGCCCAGTCTGATTGACCCAAGCTTGGTAGATCGAAGGCGCGCCCCTCACCGTGATCGATCTTGCTTGGATCAAACCGAAGCACTTCCGAACGGTAGATCACAGACAGTGCGGGAGAGTTTCGATTTTTTGCGGCCCATCCTCCACTCATCAACATACCTACGGGCGCAGCCTCTGCGTACACCTGCCTTATAGAGATCCATTTCCGTCAATGGATTGCAATCACAATTTTCGACATAAGCTTCGCCACCCATGCTTTCCGAAAAAAGCAACCTAAGCAGTGGATTTTCTTTGGCATGGCGTTGAGCGGCAGCAATGATGCGCTGCATGTTTTGAACCGTGCCACCCCATTTCGGCTGCGCCATCCAGACCAAGCGCGCATAAATGGTGTAATTGGCGGGATCAACAGCCAGTCCGCGTTTAGCGGCATTTACCGCGTACGCATCATCGCTTTGCAATGTACCTGCATAGACCATCGCACCGTATGCGGACGTGATTTGTGGATCAAGCTCAACCGCCTTGTCAAGGTCGGTATGCGCACGCTCCAACAACCGCTCCATAGACTCGAAGGAGTTCTGCGGCGTCTTGGAAGCGTAGTCGGAACCACGAACTTGCCGCGCCATTTCCACGTAAGCCGTGCCACTGGCAGCCAATGCAAAAGCGCTCATAGGCGACTGGCGCTTCCACGCATCCATCAGTGCACGCGTTTGTTCCGATCCATCCTTGAAATCGATAACAAAGGTTCGATCCAGCAGAGCCTGCGCATCGGGTTTTGTTAGCTGGGCATGCAAGGCGTCAGCAAGACGCTTATCGAGCTCCTGCGCGTACCCGGACTCAATAAGCCGGCGTACCTCGGCTCGAGTCACTACCGGATCAAATTGATAGCGACAGTACGCAGACGTTACTGCCGCCGACCAATCAAGACCGGGTGGATTGGGATAGCCCAGACATCTTTGGAGCGGGTCCGCGATGGTCTCTGCCTTTCGTGCATCGACCAGGAATTGATTGAATTGAGCATCACTGAACGGCGGTGGCTTCGGCGCCTGGATGTGCGCCAATGCCACGCCAGTGGGACGCTGAATTGTGCTTACAGACCCCTGATGCCAATGTGACAACCCAATGCTTATGCAACCTGCAATGCATACCAGGACCAGCCCCGCGAGCAACAGCCCCCGCACCCGTGACGTCATGTCTTGATTCCCCTGTCAGTACTGATAGGTAAGGCGGTTAGCCAGGGTTGATGATGCCATGGCGTAAAGGATGGACGACAGACCGGTGAGTCAACCAAGAAGAAAACTGTCCGTTTAGGCCACTGGCTACACCCTTTGCCAAGATGATTGTTACGCCCATAACTGCGATAAACCGATGACATATGCTTATCCTGATCGCGGCTTTCAGGTGGAGCCGGGGCGCCCAGGGGACATTTTCTTTTTCGTTACGGAGATAGTTTCCGGTGCTTGGCGTGGACGCTTCGGCGGACAGTTCTGCTCGCTGCCCATGACAGAAAAAGAGTTCGGTATACGTTGCGCTAAAGCGATTTTGGGACAACTTCTTCCGTTTTGGCGTACTGCGGTAACGCGGCAATTCGTCGTGGTTCGCCACCGGCGCGAGATTATAGGAGCCGCCTTGAGTTACGCGGACACCCATCAAACGGGCCCTTCACTGATATGCATCGACGTGGTCGTGGTGAACGAGCAATGGCGTCGGCAAGGCGTTGGGCAAGCCCTTGTTACCTATTTTCAAAAGCGCACTCCGCCAGGCGGACGGCTGGAGTGCTATTGCATGTCTGAATCACGTGTCATGGCCCGCCTGGTAAAGCGTTTGGGCTTCGTGCGCACGCACAAGGCCGCCAAGTTTACGATCAAAGGGCAAATCGCCCTACCTCCGGAGCGATGGGAATGGCAAGCCAAATGCGCCAGTCGAACCCTCGATCCCGTACGGCGCAACGCAGACATCGCAAAGTGCCTCTGAGTGATCCATCGCAGCGAAGCGAACATGAATCGGCCAGGTATTCCAGACCCCGGAATGGGGAATGAGCCAACCCGACAGGAAACTCGCGTAGGCCGCCCGGGGCATCTCCCGGACGTCGGCAGAATTCATGCAGGTTTGGTGAGCAGAAACAGGGCGTTCCACCACCGTTTCCCCGGATGGCGGCGACCGCGGTGCCAGGCGACCTCGAGGCGCGCGAGCCGGGGTATGAGCGGTCGCGGCACCAAACCCGACCAGGCGAGATAGATCGCCGGAAACCGAGGCGTGCGCACCGGACCGTCGCCTACAAGAGTGAAGCCTGCTCGCGCAGCCGCGTCGCGGAAGCCGGACGGTGAGCGCTTCAGTTGGAGCGGTGTCCCGGGGTATCTCTGCCAGTAGGGGTCATCGGAGACCTGATCGAGCAGCAGGAACCTGCCCCCAGGCCTCAGCACGCGGTATATCTCCGTCAACACGGCATCGAGTTTTGCGTCCGGCACGTACATGAGCGCTTCACGCTCCACGGCACAGTCAAAGCTCGCCTCGGGAAACGGCAGATGATCGCCGTCGGTGAGGCAAAGAGTGACGTTGCCCAAGCCTGCACACACCTGTTTTGCGACTTCCAGGGCACCGCCGGAGATATCCACACCCACGACCTGCTCCACGAAGGGCGCCGCCTTGCGGCAAAAGACCCCGGTACCGCAACCGAAGTCGAGCATGGAGGAATGCGGGCGTTCACGGATCAGCGGCAGCAGCGCTTGGTCGAAGACCGAAGTCACGTACTCGCTCTTTCCACCGCCGCGATTCTGCGGCGCCAGCAGGCCGAAGACACCGTGCTCGGCGAGCTTGTCGTGATGAGCAGCCACACCCTGGTAGTGGCTGGACTTGGCGTTCATAGGCGCTCAGTTCGAAGAGATGACAGCGGAGAACTTGTCTTCATAGGCTAGCATCCCGCATCAGGCTGTGACCAAGTGGACGCGATAAAGCGTACGACCCACTGCGCAAGCATTCCCTTTCGGCGTTGCGCGACGTTCAAGTAACGGGTTCCACCAGCGGTGCCAGTACCTCGATGATGAACGCGATTTCGTCTGCACTCATGTTTTGGTGAATCGGCACATCGATACCGCAGCGTGCCGCCTGCCGCGCCCAAGGTGCGGGACCGCAGTCCGGATCGATCTTCGGCCAATTGATGTTCCCGGCTCGGAAACCCCGGCTTCTTAACCGAGTACTCGCCTCGCGCAAGACCGATTCGTCGCGCAGCGTCGCGCGCAGCCGCAGCCACGAGGGTTGCGCGCCCGTCGTCACATGCCAGAGCGGGATGCCGCAGGAGGCCACGAGATCGGCGTTGGCGTTCCGCACGGCCCGCACCTCGCGCCAACGTGACAAAGAGGCAAGCCCAAGGGCCGCACGCAAAGGTCCGAACCCCGACGCCAGCGGCGGGGTCAGTGGGGTCATGATCCGCATGCGGCGCAGTATGCGTCGCACCAGATCCAGCGGCGCGACGACCGGAGCTATGGCCCGTCGTCCGGCGCTGAGCGCCTTGAGGTAGGCCGCAGTTTCGTCGCGCTCAACAGACTCATCGGCTTCCCTGCAAGGCATCGAGATACCTCGCAACGCAGCAGCGTTCAATACCAGCGCGGCGCCACCGCAAAGGGAGATGGGTTTACCGTAGTTGAAGGAGAACACCGCCGCATCCCACAGGGAGCCCACGGGGGCGCCCCGGATCGACGCGTCGAACGCATGGGCGCAGTCTTCGATCACGAAGACCCCTGCTTTCTGCGTCCGCTCCCGGAGCGCTTCGGCATCTGCGGGCGCACCGAAAAAATGTGAAACGATGACAGCTGCGACGCTGCCGCCGATGTCGGTCGCGACCTGGTCCCAATCCACGTTCCCTCGGACGGAGGAAAAATCATAGAACACCGGACGATAGCCGGCAGCGCGCACCGCATCGGGGACCACCGGACAATTGAACGCGCTAAGCAGCACGTCGCGGCGTTCCGGACGCCGCGGTAGGCGCGCCAAGAGCTGCCGCAGGGCCTGTCTACCACTGGCGGCAAACACCACTTCTCCGGTCAGCCCACCCATGTCGGCAAACCTTTCACGGAAACGGGTGACTGAATCGGGCTCTGGCCGCAGCTGATCGAGGTCCGCCGGACTCCAGATCTCTTCCACCACATCATGTGTGTTACGAAAAGCGACGGAAATCATATGCAGATCCTGAAGAGGCACGGCCTACGCTCCACCAAATATCTCATACAGAACAGCGCTTTACACCTTGCGTTGTAAAGCGCTGTTTTGTTTTTGGAAGGCACGATTTCGCTTAGCTAGTGTGGCAAATTTGTGGCGTCCCCTGGGGCACCGGACCACCCAAAGCGTTCTACGTATAGTCGCAACCTCGGAACCGGAATGTCATTTGGCCGATTGCTCTACCTTAGACCGCTACAAATTCGACGATAAGGCCGCATGCCGAATCGGCATAGCGCAGTGATTGGCAGCGGTCCGCCTGAGAGAGGAGTTAGCCCGATACCGGACGCCCTCAATCCGCCCGTGGTAGCTCATCGAAGACGTTGATGCCTGAGCCAACTCGCGTGCTCCAAGTGAAGTGCTCGATAAGCCGGACGCGACCGTCAGGAAGACGGTGTACGTCGCACGCAGAACGCCCTGCGTGGATTGAGCGCGAGTCCTCGACCTGCCCATACCGAAAGCGGAGTGAGTTGCCGGTCCATCGACCGACCAGCCAACCACGCGCTACCTTTCCGCCAGCATAGCGCGCCCAAACACGTTCGCCGCGTTGAGCGAAGTTAAGGCGCGTCTCTCCGCTGACGACGCCAGTCGCCGCGGTGCTACTGACGAACATTGTTAGTCTATTGAGATTGACCACAAAGGCTCCACAATCGACCTAACTCCTAAGTTAAGCGGTACGCGTGTCCGATTTGGGCTACCCCCGATTTTTCGGACGGTTAAATTAAGGCACCCGGTGCATTCTCTCGAATGTATCGGGCGAGTGGTAGCCAAGACTGCTGTGTAACCGTTACCGGTTATAGAAGACCTCGATGTAGTGAAAGATCCTCGCTCTGGCCGCATCCCGATCGGCGAACGACTCGTGATGCGTGAGCTCAAGTTTTAAGGAGCTGAAGAAGCTCTCCATGACGGCATTGTCGTAAGGCATACCCTTGCGACTCATGCTGACGATAAAGCCAGCTACTTGCAGTTGCTGCTGGTAGGCCTTGCTGGTGTATTGCGTGCCTTGATCACTGTGGTGGATCGTGCCGTGGCCTGGGTTTCGATGTGTGATCGCCATCGCCAAGGCATCACTTGCCAAGGCCTGATCGGGGCGATGACTCATGGCCCAACCCACAATGCGCCGGCTGTGGACATCCAACACGGCAGCCAGGTAAAGCCAGCCTTGTCGCGTAGGGACGTAAGTGATGTCAGCCACCCAAACCTGATCCTTGCCTGCGCTTTCAAAAGGCCATGTCAGCCTGTTCGGCGCCGCCGAGACCCGTTGATAGGTGCCGCGCTGGCGCAGGTAGCGACGCCGTCGACGGCTATGAATGGCGTGGGCTTGGCGCAACCGGGCCACGCGGTGGCGACCACAGGTTTCTCCCCGCTGGAGCAATGCCTGCCACATGCGATCCGCCCCGTAGGCTTGATGGGTTTCTTGATGCACCTGCTGGATGTGCTGAACCAGACGCCGATTCTCCATGGCTCTGGCGCTTGGCTGCCGATTCCGCCAAGCGTAATAGCCACTGGGCGAGACCTGCAGTGCGCGACACAAGATACGCACACCATGACCACGCTCGCCTGCGATTCAGGCGTACTTCACGGCAGCTCTCGCGCGAAATACGCCGCCGCTTTTTTTAGAATCTCGTTCTCTTCCTTCACGCGCGCCAACTCGCGCTTGAGCGCGGCCAGTTCGTCCTGACTAGCTTTGGGGCGCCCGCTACCACGGAACGCCTGGTCGCCTTTCTTCTGTGCGTCTAGCACCCACTTGTGCAGGCGATTGCGCGGGATACCCAGTTCGCGCGCCACGACGGCGACGGGCTTGCCGCTGGTTTGCATCATGCGGATCGCTTCGCGCTTGAATTCCGCGCTAAACCTTTGACGCTTTTCCATCGAACACCTCCGTGCGAGGATTGTCCTCGCTTTTAGGCGTCCGTTAAATCAGGGGTAGCTCAACCTGACCCTTTTGTTGCTGCCAGCCGCGCGGGGTGTAGGTGAGGTCGGTGTTGACGCCGTTGATGTCGGTGAGGCGCGTGATGCGCCCGGCCCCATCGTAGGAGGCGATGGTGGTGACTTGGCCGTTGGCATTGGTGATGGTGTGCAGGTCGCCGGCCTGGTAGCAGGCGGCGCCGGGCGTACCGCAGCGCTTAGGCTGGGATGCCAATCCCAGCCACTTCCGCGATCCTTGTTGCCGGGATTGGCATCCCAGCCTACGTGCTCAATATTTCAAGAGCACTCGTGCAGTCATATTTTTTTGTTTTTTGGAAGGCGACAAGGAAGGCCTTCTTGCTTGCAATAAGCGAAAAATCTTTCAACTGCGTATTCAACGCCGTCAAAGTAATCTTCGTAAAAACCTGGCTTACCAAAGCCAGGCGGGTCGATATAGCAGTATTTTTCACCGTCATCATCGAACCACTGGGCCACCCAATTTTGGGGCACGGATGGATCAACGATGTCAAATATGCCCCTTTCATATAACACAGGATCCCCGTTGTCATTGATGATACGAAAACGATCATCACTAATGCCCACAACATGATAGATGTCGCCGACCGTTAGGCCGGCATGAATGCTTTCGCCAAATAGGCGGTCATGTATGTACGATCTTGCCTTTACTTTCATAGTTAGAAGGGATCGTAGTCCCCGTTCAATTTCCAACCAATCTTACGACCGTTATTTTCGTACCAGTGCCACTCATTTCCTTCAGCGTCCCAGCCTTTCTTCTTGCACCAATCCCTGGCCTTACCACCAAACCTGCGCACAAGCTCATCGACCTTCCTAATCCGATTCCCTTTTGCAATCTCTTCAGAATTGGTCGAGACCTGCTTTATTACATCTGCCGGAGGTTTATTTGCATTGGCAAGCTTAAGATCATCGATCGCTGTCCGTATCCTTGCAACTTGTGCCTCATCGCCAGTTGCGTCTAAGAGCGTCTCCAGCTCAGCGACATCTCCCGTCGAGATGGCCTTCTCTATAGCTGCGTCAACCGTTGTCTCTGCTAGAGCTAATGGATCAATGTAGCGCAAAGGATTGCCATCCACATAGGCATACAAACTCCACTGGCCGCCGCGATACCCAATCGGGTCCACTTGCTCATACGTTCCCGTTGCTGGGTTGTAATCCCTGTTGACGTTGTTGTGCAGCCCTGTCTCGAGGTCGAAGTACTGCCCCGGAAAGCGTAGGTTATAGGCATAACCGTTAGACGTCGGCTGCACTTCGCCCCACGGATTGCCCTGGTAGGCGAATTGCCAAAGCGTGTTGCCAGTGCTATCCGCAATCGCACGTGGTGTACCCAATTGATCTGACGTCACATAACTGATCGTGCTAGCCGTACCTGACGTGTCCACGTTCGCGACAGGAATACCATCCATCCAGATGTAGTCACGATTCGTGGCGCCATACTCAGCCAACAACTGACTCGCCTCGTCGTAATCGAAGCGCTGCGTTGCGCCGTTGGCGATTTTCTGCACCCGCTGATTCAACGCGTTGTAGGTGTAGCTACCGACCATGCTGCCCGCGAGCTGCGCCACAGTCATGCGATTGCGGTTGTTGTACCCAAACCCATAACTGCTCCCGGCCTGACTGATCGCCGTGGTATTGCCATTCGCATTCACACTTCTGGCCGCATTGCCCGTAGCAATCAACTGATGCGTATTCGGGTTGTAGCTATACACACCCGTAGCAAGGCCATTCCCAGTCTTGCTCAAGCGATCACCGGTCGGGTTGTACGTGACGCTTTCCAGCGTGCTGCCATCCGCTTTCGTGATGGCCGTCAGCCGATACAGCGGATCGTAGCTATACGTCTCCGTGGCCGGGTTCGCACCCGGCGCATTGCCGATGGCCGTGATGTTGCCCATCGCATCCCGTGCCACGTGCAGGTTGAACGCCGGGCTGGTCAGATCTGTCAGCCGATAGTTCGCATCGTAATTACGGGTGATGGCTTGGCCGTTGCCCAGGGTGTAGCTGGCGATCGGCCCGAACGGCTGATAGGTGACATTGCTCACCACCGTGCTGGCCGTGCCGTTGGGCGGCGTCACCGTGATCGACTGAATGCGGCCATCGCCGTCTCTTGTGTAGCTTGCCTGCGTACCGCTGGCATACACGATGCCGCTCAGCCGATCGGCGTTGGTGTAGCGGTAGGCAATGGTGTCGGTGCCGGCGGCGGTGATCTGCTGCTTCTGGATCACGTTGCCGCGCGCGTCGTAGCAGTACACGGTGGTGACGGCGTTCTCGATGATCCGCGTGAGGCGGCCATTCGCGTAACTGCTGGGGCAGCCGGTGACGCTGTTGGCCTCGTCGTAAGCGTAGGTGATGTTCTGCGTGCTGTCCGGGTAGCTGACGGTGAGCGGGCGATCCAGCACATCGTAGGTGGTGGTGGCGGTGATGCCCTTGGCGTCGGTACGGGTCAGCACGTTGCCGGCGGCATCGAAGGTGCGGCTCGTCATGCCGGTGTCCGGGCTTTGCTGGCCGGTGGTGTTGCTGAGGCCGTCGTAGCTGTAGGTGGTCGCCAGGTTGCTGGGATCGGTCAGCTGGGTGAGGCGGTCCAGGCTGTCGTAGGTGTACGCCGTTTTGGTGTTCTGGGTGGCGCTGTCGGTGCCGTTGTAGTTGTCGAGGGTCTGCACCAGGCGGTTGAGCGCGTCGTAGCCCAATTGGCGCTGGATGCCGAGGCCATCGGCGCTTTGCACCAGGTTGCCGTTGGCGTCGTAGCTGCCGCTGGCGCTGGCGTCGAACACGGTGTGGCTGAGGCCATCCATCACCTTGGTGAGCTGGCCCAGGGTGTTGAAGCTGCGGGTGAGGCTTTTGTGCAGCGTACCGCTGGTGTCGTAGACCTGCTCGGCGGTTTTGTTGCCGGCGGCGTCGAGGGTGTATTGCACATAGTTGCCCAGCGCATCGGTGATCTTCACCAGACGATGGGCAGCGTCATAGCCGTAGGTGGTGACGATGCCGTCCGCGTCGGTGATGGTCTGGACGGCGCCATAGGGTGTGTAGGTGAAGGTGATGGTTTGGCCGTTGATGCTGCGGGAGGCCAGCCAACCACGCGGGGTGTAGGTGAGGTCGGTGTTGACGCCGTTGATGTCGGTGAGGCGCGTGATGCGGCCGGCTCCATCGTAGGAGGCGATGGTGGTGACTTGGCCGGTGGCGTTGGTGAGGGTGTGCAGGTCGCCGGCCTAGTAGCAGGCGGCACGGCAAAACAGAAAGGAGTTAGTTAAGCCGTAAGCGATGGCTCGTCGACGTCGTGCCTTATGCTAGCGCGGTGTCTGACGATTTAACTACCTCCGTCCCGTTTTGCTTGTGTACAAAGCCCCGTCGAGCACTTGCTCTACTGGCTGCTCAGTTACGAGCCCCTCTGGCGCCTTCGTACCACTTTTAAGCCACAGCATTTTATCGAGAAAAGGACCATTTCCCTTACGATTTTTTATGGCGTCGCATTGAGACGCAAACACAGCACTCCAGTCAGGGTTCCATGCCTCAACATGTACGCATAGCAATCTCTTAATCGCACTTTGTGTGTCGGTAGATAACGTCTCTAGGTTGGAGGGGAGTGCTAGAACTACGGCATTACTCAATCGAGGATTCGTCGAGTACATCCCACATCCGATCAGAAGACTGGCAGATTCGGTCTCTCCGCGTCTGTTCCATAGTCCAACCCGATAGCCCAAATTTTCTATGACGCCAGGCTTGGTATCATATTTGTTCCTTCCAGCACGTAGCAGCTCAGTAAGGATCCCATCACCAAATTGAGTAATTGGAGTTTTACCTGACGCTTGTCGAACTGAACCTCCCTGAAGGTACCAGTCCGCCAGTACGGGAAAACTTCTAAGCGCTGACAGGTATCTCTCAAGCCGGGCAGCGCACTGGTCTAGCGACTCTTGTCTTGAGCCCCAATAGGCTCCGACGTTTATCTTCATTACCTTTCCTACTGCGCTGCAGTCATGTATGGAGTGTGGACGACGGTTATTCCGCTGACTCCTGCTGAATTGAACAGCGACTGCGTTGCCGCGGCCGCATCCTGCTGAGCAAAGTGCCATTCTATCGGCTGGCCTCCCGCCGCTTCAATTTGCCTGTTTGCCTGATCCACAAAATCAGAGGCACCTCCCCACCATCCATAGAATTCGCCGCTTCCATCGACAAATTGCGAATAGTTGGCCTTTGCGTCCAGATAGCTGGTATCTGCAACACCGTCAAACCGAACGCCGTTAACCTCATACGCCATGCCAGTTTGTCCAGTGATGAACTGTTGGTAGGCGCGCGAGAAGTTGGACATGCTCTCGTTAACTGGTATCCACTGACCGGGAAGCGTCGACATGGGGTCGGGTTTGGCCCCGGGTGCCATGCATTCCCCTTCCAGCATGTCGATCTTATATTGGATCCATTGCTCTGCTTGATTAACACCTAGCTTCGGAAACAGCTCATCTAATTCTTCCAAAATGTCATCGTCTTCCTCACCGCCCCCTGCAAGGCCAAATCGATCACTGTGGATGAGTGGATTGCCACCTACATAGGCATACGTGCTGGGACCACCGGCCCGGCCGATTGGATCGCTTTGAACATACCGTCCACATTCCGGGCAGTAATCGCGGACTGCGTTGTGCAAAAGTCCTGACTCGGCATCGAAATACTGCCCAGGGAATCGCAGGTTATACACATAGCCGCTCGATATCGGCTGCACTTCACCCCACGGATTACCCTGATACGGCAGTTGCCAGAGGGTGTACCGCTCCCATCCGCGATGGCACGCGGCGTCCCCAGCTGATCCGCCGTCACATAGCTGATCGCGCTGGCACCGTTCGACGTATCGACGTTGGCCACCGGGATGCCATCCATCCAGATGTAGTCGCGATTCGTCGCGCCGTATTCGCCAATCAGCTGCCCAGCTTCGTTGTAGACGTACCGCTCGGTTTGGCCATTGACCACCTTCTGGATACGCTGCCCGAGCGCGTCATAGGTGTAGATGGCGACCGTGCTACCCGCAAGCTGCACCACGGTCATGCGGTTGCGGTTGTTGTAGCCAAAGCCGTAAGTACTCCCCGCCTGACCGATCGCCGTGGTATTGCCATTGGCATCCACGCTTCTTGCCGCGTTGCCGGTCGCCTTGCCTCTGAGCTTCTCTAATACAGCAGGATCAAGGCCAGTGCACAGTAATGGAGGCAGATCCATTTCGATCATCCATTCCTGATCCTATCTCGCCCCATGGATAGCGGTAGATGATGGAGCTACCGCGAAATTCAGTGGGCCGGCCCAGTTGATCTCTAAGGTACTGATCGTGTTTCTTTTTGATAACCGTTAGGTCCGAACTTCCATCCGCGCCGATGGATAAGTCTAGAAAGTGCAATTTGTCGTCACAGAAGTTTACAGACCAAGCGACGCGTTGACCTCCCAAATATAGAGGTGACGCTACCTTAAGAAGCCAGCCACTTCGCATATCAAAGTCACGCACGAACGCGACTCCCTGCCCCTGGAGATCTGCAACTGACATATTGGCCCTCACTATTATGTGAGAGCCAATACAAACCAATCCATGGGAGGCATCGAAACGAACAGGCATTACTAGTCCTATTTAAACGGGATTTGGTACGCCGGCCTTAGCACATTCTGATACCCCGGGATGTAGAGTTGTGCAGCCCTCCAACACCATTCTGCGAGTTAGCGTTAGCGCGTAGGCTGGGATGCCATAGATGACACTCTGAGCATGAAGTCATGCCTTGCATTTCACCAACCTCACGCAGGTCGGTCATAGTCGACAACAAAGAGATCCATCTCGTCTGACAATCGCCTACCGAGCTCTTTCGCAACATTCGGTGACGGAACAACAACATCCTCGAGTCCGTAGATAACCGAGCCAACGCTAGGCACCGGGGTAATATGGTCGACTCGGAGCGCTCCCGAAAACCCATCGGCGATGATTCGCCCTGCGCTACCGATAAAGTCGATATATGAGCCGATCTCTGGTGCACCATAGACACTAACTTGCCCCGTTACATTTCCGTAAGCAGACACAGGCGAATCAAAAATACTAAAGTCAATCTCAATTTTCATCGTTGTATTCCCTACTTATTTGGAGCGCTTGGAACAAACAAAGTAGCAGCTTCTCTAGCCTCTTCACTCATGTCACATCCCAGTTTCTGTCCCAAGGAAATCATCGCATATATATTTGCGAGGCGGCCTTTTAAATCATCCGTATGTCCAAGCCAGGTAGTTGAGGTTCCGGTCACATTCGGATTTGGGGTGGAAAAAGCATGTTCGAACAAGCTACTGTCGTTTTGCATATTTGACATTTTTGCACGAGCTTGCGCGATAGCCTGACGCACCGCCGCTTTAAGACCGGCGCACTGATCATCACTATTGCGACATACGCGATCGAAATGACGCTCTTCTAAACGCGTCATGTCGTTAGGCCTAGCAGTTGCATTTTGGGCCAGCCTTTGAAGATAGACAGACGATACGTACAAATAGTCCACGCCCACCTCAAGGAGCGAGTGCGCGTCGATCGTGCAAGAGCCCTGATCACACGTGACACTCGTCCCCGATGAATCGATGTGGTTTAACGGATCATTCAAACCATAAGCGTATGTACTGACTTGCCCACCGAAAAGCCCCAGCGGGTCGCTCTGAATATACCCGCCACATTCCGGGCAGTAATCACGAGCCCCGTTATGCACAAGTCCTGACTCGGCATCGAAATACTGCCCAGGGAATCGCGGGTTATACACATAGCCGCTCGATACTGGCTGCACCTCACCCCACGGATTACCTTGATACGGAAGCTGCCAGAGGGTGTTACCGCTCCCATCCGCAATGGCACGCGGCGTCCCCAACTGATCCGCCGTCACATAGCTGATCGCACTGGCGCCGTTCGTCGTGTCGACGTTGGCCACCGGGATGCCATCCATCCAGATGTAATCGCGGTTCGTCGCACCGTATTCGCCGATCAGCTGCCCGGCTTCGTCATAGACGTAGCGCTCGGTTTGGCCGTTGGTAATCTTCTGGA